>NZ_JBLXAH010000006.1:0-320804 GCF_048266065.1 Arthrobacter sp. | reverse complement strand
GCCGCATCTTGGGGATTGCCAAGGCACTGGCCGGCCAGGGCTCCACGCACAGGATCAGTCCGCTTCGATACCCAATGGATATTCTGATGAAACGCTGGCCGGCATCAAACGACTACCGACCCACGCACCTAGGCCGAGGCAGCCACCGGAGCACCGTCGTCGTTCCCCGCCTGCGCATCGACGGGAAGGTACCGGCCCCACCACTCCAGGATCGCCTCGAAGCGCTGGCGCCGGTGCCACGGCGTGCCACCGCGTGAGAGCTCGTGGTTCTCCCCCGGGAAGAGCAGGAATTCGGCCTCGACGCCGTGACGCAGCAACTCCACGTAGTAGCGCTGGGCCTGTTCCAGCGGGCAGCGGTAGTCCTCCTCCGAATGCAGCACCAGGGTGGGGGTGCGCACCTGCGAGACCTTCGCCATCGGGCTCTGCGCCAGCGTCGCGGCAACGTCGCGGCCGGTGTACTCCTCGCTGAAGAACCAGCCGATGTCGCTGGTGCCGGTGAACGAGAGCGGATCCAAGTAGCCGCGCTCGACGATCGCCGCGGCGAACCGGTGCTCGTGGGCGATCGTCCACGCGGTCAGGTAGCCACCGTAGGATCCCCCCAGCACCCCGGTCCGTGCACCGTCCAGCATCGGCTCGGAGGCGATGGCGCCGTCCAGGAAGGCCAACACGTCCTGCAGGTCCACGGTCCCCATGGCCTCCTTGATGGCCAGCCCGTGCGCGCGGCCGTAGCTGGCACTGCCCCGCGGGTTGCACTGCAATACGGCGTAGCCGGCGCGGGCGTAGACCTGGGCCTCGTCGAAATAGCCCCACCCGTACTGGGCATACGGGCCGCCGTGGATGTTCAGCAGGACAGGGTGCGGCCCCGGGCCTTCGGGCAGGAACATCCAGCCGTGCACCGGGTACCCATCGGCGGATTCGACCTCCAACTCGCGGGGGACGGCGATCCGGGTCTGCTCACGCAACCCGGCGGCGAAGTCGGTCAGGGCCTTGACCCCGCCGTTGGCCGGGATCCCGATCTCCCCGGGCGTCGTGGGATCACTGTAGGAGAGGACGACGACGCCTGCCTCCTCGGCGACGCCTCCCACCTCGAGGTGCCCGGAGACCAGGGTCTCGGCGCCGCCCGTCGCGGAGATGACGTGCACCTCGGAAGCCCCGCGCACCCGGGCCAGGGCTGCGATGCCGTCGGTTCCGAAGGGCACCAGGGCATCGTTCTCGGTGTAGTCGACGGTTTCCGGGTCGGTCAGCCGTCGCGGCTGTTCGGATCCGATGGCATCTGCCGCCAGCACGTGGATGGCACCGCTGCGGGCGACGAAGTCGATGCCCGTCTCCCCCAGTTCGCTGCCCAGCAGGAACAGCGAGGAGCCGTCGCGACTGAAGCGCACGTCGTCGTAGGCCGTCGATCCGGTCGCGGTACCGGCGACGGGTTCAACCTCCGGCCCACCGGTCCCGGAGGTGTCCAACCCGGCAACGCGGACACGGTGGATCATCGAGCGCAGGTCGCGGTCGGCCCCCTCGTGCAGGGCGGCCGTGAAGTAGACGTGGGCCCCATCCGGGCCGAATTCGGGGTTGGTGCAGTCCCTGTCAGCTGGCGTGATGAGCCGTGTCGGCGGGAACTCCCCGGTGGGTGTCTCCGCCTGGCCGCCGGCGGCATCCGCGGCGGCCTTCGCCGCCCGGCCAACCGGCTGGATGAACGGCTCCGCGTCCAGGTCAGGCAGCTCGAGCAGATGGATGCCGGCGCGCTTGTCGTTGCCGAATCCGAGCCCGTTGAAGCGGTACTTGAAGCCGGTGATGCGGCGGGGGTCCTCGGCTCCCGCGGCGATGCCCTCGACGGTGCCGTAGCGGCCCTCGGCCGGGGTCCTGCTGGTGAAGGCCACCCGGCGCGAGTCCGGGGAGAACGTGAAGCCACTGACGCCGAGGTGGCGATTCGTGACCAGCCGGGGCTCGCCACCCCGGGCGTCGACGATGGCCAGCTGCATCCTGCCCTTCTCGTCCGGGCGCAGGAAGGCGATGATCCGGCCGTCGGGCGAGAAGCGCGGGGCGGCGTCGGAGCTCCCCCGCGTCAGCCGCCGCGGGGCGGAGCCACTGCCATCGGCGCCGGGTTCGAGGATCCACAACTGGCCCACCCCAGAGTCGGCGTCAAAGCTGGGATGGCTGGCCGCGAAGACGGCGCGACTCCCGTCGGGGCTCAGCGCCGGGGCGGATACAGTGGTCAGGAGCTCAAGCTGGTCTGGTTTCACACAGCGAGCGTATCTGAAAGACTTATTGAAGGAAATAGTCGTGACCCTCGATTCCATCGAGCTCAGCTGCCCGGTCTGCACCGGCCCCCTGACGGCGGCCGGACCTCATGGCCGCAGCCTGGCTTGTCCCTCCGGCCATCGCTACGATGCGGCGAAACAGGGCTACTTCAACCTGCTCACCGGCAAGGGCACCGCCTTCCGCGAAGACACCTCGGCCATGGTCGACGCCCGGGCCCGCTTCCTGGGTGCCGGATACTATGCCCCCTTGGCCCGGGCCCTGGCCGAGGAAGCCGTCGGCTCAGGCGTTGACCTGCCGCGGATCCTGGACGCGGGCGCGGGGACGGGGTACTACCTGGATGCCGTAGCCCACGAGCTGGAGCGGGACCGGGGGCATCGCCCCGACGCCGTCGCACTGGACATCTCCCGACAGGCCATGCGCCGGGCGGCCAAGCTCCCGCGGACGCGGGCCCTGGTGTGGGACCTGTGGCGCCGGTTGCCGGTGGCCGACGCGGGGGTGGACCTGCTACTGGATGTCTTCGCCCCCCGCAACGGGCCGGAATTCGCCCGGGTGCTGGCGCCCGGCGGCCTCGCATTGGTGGCCACTCCCCTGCCCGAGCATCTGGGCGAGGCCATCGGCCCGCTGTCGTTGTTGTCCGTCGGCGGGAACAAGGAGGACTCCGTCACCGAGGCGCTCGGCGGGGACTTCGACGTGCTGCGTACCCGCCAGATCCGGACCACGCTTCATCTTGCGGACGATGATGCCGTCCGGCTTGCACTCATGGGTCCCGCCGGCCACCATCACGATGAGGCGGGGATCCGGGAACGCCTGGCGCAGAGCCCGGTGCCGGCCTCGGTGACCGCCGCCTTCCGGCTCCAGGTGTTCCGCCGTCGTTGACACCCGCTGGGGAACCAGCCATGGAACATACCTCCCAAGGGTGATGATCCCCAGCGCCCCCATCAGGCAAGATGGAAGGACCGAGGGCGGAACGTGCCCTCCCGACGTTGATGCAGGTGCCGAAATGTTCGAATGGGTCATCGCAAACGCCTGGGTGTTCTGGCTGGCGTTGTTCCTGATCCTGGCCATCATCGAGATGATGTCACTGGATCTGTACTTCATCATGCTCAGTGTCGGGGCACTGGGCGGAGTCGTCGTCGCCTTGGCCGGTGGCGATTTCTGGGTCCAGGCGCTGGTCTTCTGCCTCGTGGCACTCGCGATGATCTTCTTCGTCCGACCCATCGCCCTGCGGCAACTACACAAGGGCCCGGCAGACCGGCTGACCAATGTCGACCGCCTCGTGGGACAGGATGCCCTCGTCCTGGAGCCCACCACCAAAATGGGCGGACGCGCGAAGATCGGCGGCGAAACCTGGAGCGTACGCAGCGAGGATGATGCCGCGTTGGCTCCTGGCATGTACGGCACCGTGGTGCGCATCGACGGTGCCACCGCCTTCATCACCAGCCGCGGTGCCCAGGCACACGGCCACTAGGACTTCGACGGGGCCGGCGCCGTGGCTTCACGACGGCGGTCCCGCCACCAGACCCTTCGGGGCCACACAGAATAGGGGAACCACATATGACAGGCCTAGGCATCGTCCTGGCAGTACTCGCGGTCTTCGTGATCATCGTGCTGTTGAGGTCGGTACGCATCGTCCCGCAGGCGAGAGCCGGCATCGTCGAACGGCTGGGAAAGTACCAGCGCACCCTCGGCCCCGGCCTGACCCTGCTGATCCCCTTCGTGGACCGGTTGCTGCCGCTGCTGGACCTGCGTGAAAACGTTGTCAGCTTCCCGCCGCAGCCGGTGATCACCGAGGACAACCTCGTCGTCTCCATCGACACGGTCGTCTATTTCCAGATCACCGAGCCCCGTGCCGCCACGTACGAGATCGCCAACTACATCCAGGCGGTCGAGCAGCTCACGACCACCACCTTGCGCAACGTCGTTGGTGGGCTGAACCTCGAGGAGGCCTTGACCAGCCGGGACCAGATCAACGGCCAGTTGCGCGGTGTCCTGGACGAGGCGACCGGCAAGTGGGGCATCCGTGTCTCGCGCGTCGAGCTCAAGGCCATCGATCCGCCCCTGTCCATCCAGGACTCCATGGAGAAGCAGATGCGCGCCGAACGTGACCGCCGGGCGGCGATCCTGACGGCCGAGGGCACCAAGCAATCGCAGATCCTCACGGCGGAAGGGCAGCGCCAGGCCGCCATCCTCGCTGCCGAGGGCGACGCCAAGGCGGCGATCCTTCGCGCCGACGGCGAGGCGCAGGCCATCGAGAAGGTCTTCGACGCGATCCACGCCGGCAACCCGGATCAGAAGCTGCTGGCCTACCAGTACCTGCAAACGCTCCCGAAGCTCGCCGAGGGCAGCTCGAACAAGCTGTGGATCATCCCCAGCGAGGTCGGCGAGGCGCTCAAGGGCATCGGCGGTGCACTGGGCAACTTCACCGACGACGGCAAGCAGCCGACGCCGCCGGCCACCGGCAAGAATCCGGCTGGCCACCAGCCGCCGGAGCCGCCCCAGTAGCCGCAGGCAGGCAACGCGGCCCACGGACGGGGCGTGGAGGATGACCCTCCACGCCCCGTTCGTGTGTCGGCAGGTCAAACCGCGCTAGCGCGTATACTGGTGGCTTTGAGGCTTCCGCCGACCGGCGGGGAATGTTCGTCCGGTCGGCGACGTTGACAAGGTAGACGACAGCAGCACGTAGTAGGGAGAAAACATGAGCGATCGCAGTCTTCGCGGGATGCGCCTGGGCGCACAGAGCATGGAGACCGAGGCCGGTGTCGAGCCGGCCCCGCGCCAGCGCGTGGAATACCGGTGCGCCGATGGGGAACAGGTCTTCGTGATGTTCTCCACCGAGGCGGAAATCCCGCCCACCTGGGTCTCCAAGACCGGCAAGGAAGCCCTGCTCGTCAACGGCGAGGCGCCCGATACCTCGAACGACAAGCCGGTGCGTACCCACTGGGACATGCTCCTGGAACGCCGGTCGGTCGACGAACTCGAGCAGATCCTCAAGGACCGGCTCGACAAGCTCCGTGCCGCACGCGGCGAAAAGGTCGACGCCTAGGCATCGGGCACCCTCCGCCTGCCACAAGGGCCGGGTTGCACTCCTCATGGAGTGCAACCCGGCCCTTTGACGTTGGCGGATTCCCGAGGGGATCAGGCCTTGCCGGTGAGCTTCTTCCAGCGTGCCGCCAGGCCCCAGCGGGTGACGTTGAGCATCGCCTCGACCACGATGTTCCCGCTCATCTTCGATACTCCGAGCTCGCGCTCGACGAACGTGATGGGGACTTCCACGATCTTCTTGCCCAGCAGGGCCACACGGAACGTCATGTCCACCTGGAACCCGTAGCCGACCGACTCCACGTCATTGAAATCGAGGGCCTCCAGGGTTTCACGCCGGAAGGCACGGAAACCTGCGGTGATGTCGCGGGTGCCCAGGCCCAGCATGAGCCGGGAATAGGTGCTGCCGGCGACCGAGATGAGCTTGCGGTACGAGGGCCAGTTCACGACGCTTCCACCGCGGACCCACCGCGATCCGATGACGAGGTCGGCGTTCTGCGCAGTGAGCGCTTCCAACAGGCGCGGCAGCTGTTCGGGCTGGTGGGAGCCGTCGGCGTCGAGTTCGACCAGGACGTCATATCCGCGTTCCAGCCCCCAGGTGAATCCGGCCAGGTAGGCGGCGCCCAGGCCGGCCTTGCCTTCCCGGTGCAGGACATGGATCTGCGGATCCGACTCCCCCAGGTTGCGGGCGAATTCCCCGGTCCCGTCGGGGCTGTTGTCGTCGACCACCAGGACATCCGACTCCGGGACGGACTCCCGCAGCCGCTTGATGGTGATGGGGAGCGACTCGATCTCGTTGTAGGTCGGAATGATGGTGATTACCCGCACGCGGTTACCCTTCTGGACTGTTTCTGCGTTGGACGCGGCTGCGGACCCGTGGTCCGCGTCCCACCCATGCTCCGGTGGGGAAAGCCAATGTCCCACTATACGGGTCACGGGGCCGAGGGCACGGAAAGACCCCGGGAACTTCGGACCAAAAAGCACGCACGCAGGCGAAATCGATTTGTTTTCTACTGTTCCCGGGGCCTTGCCTGTTGTTGTTTGCCGAAGTGCCGGCGCGACGTCGTAGGCCTAACTACCATCGCCGTTGAGAATCCAGCCTATCTTCTTACGGCGACCTGTCAACTGTGTTCTGACTAGACGTTTCTGCACTATCGCCTAGTCAGGCCCGGCGCGTCGCAGACCGGCTACTTCCCCGTCCCGGACTTCTCGAAGATCGTCCGGCCACGGCGTACAGTCCGCAGGCAGGTGGGCAATTCCTCATCCAGCACCGGGAGCATCGGAGTGCCGGCCCGGGCATCCGTGCTCCACGAGGACACCCGGGCGTCGGGGGTCTGGACGGCCAGCTCGGAAGCGGCCCAGATGGCGAAGGTCGCCTCCGATCCGGGCACTAGCTGACCGGCCAACGGATCCGGGTCGCCGAAGGCACGGTAGCCGGCCCGTGTATGGGCTACGAAGGCCGCGCGTGCCGACACCCGTGCGGATTCGGTGTGGTGCTCAAGGCACGCCTTCACGGTCGCCCACGGGCTGTTCGCCGTCACCGGGCTATCGGATCCGAGGCAAACGGGCACGCCGGCGGCCAACAGCCGACCCACCTCGTTCATGGCCGCGGAGCGCTCTGCCCCCAGTCGCTGCTCGTACTCGGCACCCGGGCCACCCCACATGGCGTCGAACAGGGGCTGCATGGAGACCGTCACCCCCAGCTCAAGCATGGCGGCGATCGCCTGGTCATCGATCATTTCGGCGTGCTCGAGCCGGTGACGGCCGCGCTGGATGGCAGCGGCACCGACACGTTGCTCCGCCAGGCGGAAACCCGCGACCGCTTCATCCATTCCGGCGTCGCCAATGACATGGAACCCCGCCTGGATACCCGCCTCCGTGCAGGCCACCACGTGTTCGGCGATCGCTGCGGCATCCAGGTAGAGGGTTCCGCGGTGGGACGGTTCGTCCGTGTAGGGCGCCCGCAGATGCGCCGTCCAGGATCCGAGCGATCCGTCGATGTTGAGGTCGCCTCCGAGCCCTGCCATGCGTTCGGTTCCGAACCCGGCAAGGACCTCCCTCGCCTCATCCGCGGAACCGACCGGTTGGGCCCAGTAGATGCGCACTGCTGGCAGGTCCTGCCCGTCGGCGTCCAGCAGTGTGTTCAAGGCGGTGACGTCGTCACGGGTGCCGATCTGCGGTGCACCCATTTCCGCGACGGCCGCATAGCCGTTCGCGGCGAAATGGTCCAGGGCCAGACGCTGGTACCGCATCCGCGATGCTGCGGTGAAATCAAGGACCTGGGCGCGGACCCGGGTGTGCGCCTCGCGGACCGCCAGGGGTCCACCGCTCCACCCGTCCATTCCCTCCAGGCCGGCGGCCTGCGCCAGCGTACGGTTCACCAATCCCGAGTGGACATCGACCCGTGTCAGGTACACCTGCCGTCCGGGTGCCGCGGCCTCGAGCTCGTCCACGGAGGGCAAACGCACCTCCTGCCAGAGGCTCTCGTCCCAACCGGCGCCGATCACCGGACCCTCCTGGGTCGCCGCGCGCTCGGCGACGGCTTCCAGCAATTCCTCCAGCGACGCGCAGCCGGACAGGTCCAGTGAAGCCAGGGCAACACCGGTCTCGGTCAGGTGGACGTGTGAGTCGACGAAGGCCGGGGCCATGAGCGCACCCTCGAGGTCGATGACCTCCATTTTCGCGTCCACGAGCGCGTCCGCAGCCGCCTCCTGGCCGACCCAGGCGACCTCGCCCCCGTCGGTCAGCATGGCGGTGGCGAATGGATCTGCTGCGCTGTAGATGGCTCCGTTGCGGTACATGACCAGTGCGGACATGTGTACTTCCTTTCCTGCAGGGGGCGACCGGTGGATCGCCTCAAATTCGTGGGCACCGCAGGCGGTGATGCCTGCCGTGAAGCGGTGGCCTAGTCGGCCACGCTGGAGTAGGCGACGACGCCGCGGCGGACGGCGTCGACTGACGCACGGCAGCGTCCGGCCAGTACCGGGGACAGATCGGGGACCTTGGCCAGCTGGTCCAGGGTGTCGATGACCTGCTTGGCCCACCTGACGAAGTCCCCGGCGGCGAGGTCGGTACCGCGCAGGCATTCCTTGAGGTCCTTGCCCCGGGCCCAGTGGTACATCGGCCACACCAGACCCGAGTCGGGTTCCCCGGTTTCCGGCAACCGGTTCGCGACCTCCAGGTCGGTGAGTTCGGACCAGTTCCGCACTGCGACGTCCCAGGCCGCCTGGACGTCACGGCTCGGCATCTTCGGGTGCACCCCCGATGTTTCGCGTTTGGCCTGGTAGACCAGGGTCGTGACGAAACCGGCCAGCTCGGCGGCACCCAGGCGATCCATGCAACCGGACTCGAGAACCAGGGAGGTCAGCAGGTCGCGTTCCCCGTAGATCCGGCGCAGCCGGTTTCCCGCCGGTGTGGTCACCAGGACGCCCCCGTCCCCGCCCCCGTCGTGCAGTGCCAGGTAGCCGTAATGCTGCAGGATCGAGCACACCCGGTCGAAGGTCTTGGCGATGGTGTTCGTCCGGCCGGCGATCTGGCTCGAGAGCTTGTCGGTTTCCATCTTGAGCTTCCACCAGCGCTCTGCCCACCGCGCGTGGTCCTCACGTTCGCTGCAACCATGGCAGGGATGGCGTTTGAGCTGGCGCCGCAGCTCGGTGATACGTGCCTCCTGCCGATCGGAACCGGGGAAGTCGAAGCCCCCGGCCCCCCGGCGTGGGGGCCGGTTATCGTGCAGGGCGTTGCGCAGGGAGGCGGCCAGGTCCTTGCGCTCCTTGGGGGTGCGGCCGGTGAAGGATTTCGGGATCCGGATCCTCGAGATGACCTCGACTGGCCCCTCGAGGTCCTGGACACCCACCCGGCGGACCTGCCGGTCCTCGGTGAGCACCGTCGGCCGCGGGTCCCGCAAGGAGTCCGCCAATGCGATGACCACGCTGCGGCCCAGGCGGCGCGGCCCCGGCACGTCGATGACGTCCCCGGGCTGCAGGAGCTCCAGTGACTGTTCCGCCGCGGAGCGGCGCATCCGATGCGCGGTCCGCGAGGCGTCCTTCTCAGCCTGGCCCAGCTCGTGCCGCAGGCGGGCATACTCCTCGAAGTCCCCCAGATGGCAGGTCATCGACGCGGCGTAACCGGCCATGGACTCCTGGCGGCTCCGGACCTGGCGGGCCAGTCCCACCACGGAACGGTCGGCCTGGAACTGCGCGAACGAGGACTCCAGGATGCTGCGTGCCCGGCCCATCCCGAATTGCGATGAGAGGTTCAGCGACATGTTGTAGGTCGGGCGAAAGCTCGAATTCAACGGATAGGTGCGCTTGGAGGCCAGCCCTGCCACCGCTGCCGGGTCGGTGCCCGGCTGCCAGAGCACGACGGCGTGGCCCTCCACGTCGATCCCCCGGCGGCCGGCCCGCCCGGTCAACTGCGTGTATTCACCGGCGGAAATGGAGACATGCGATTCCCCGTTGAACTTCTCCAGCTTCTCCAGCACGACCGAACGGGCCGGCATGTTCACACCCAGTGCCAGGGTCTCGGTGGCGAAGACCGCCTTCACCAGCCCCTGGGCAAAGAGCTTCTCGACGACTTCCTTGAAGATCGGCAACAAGCCGGCATGGTGCGCCGCGAATCCACGCAGCAGCCCCTCGCGCCACGCCCAGAACCCGATGACGTCCAGGTCATCGGGTGGAATCTCCTGGGCCACCGCGTCGATTTCATGTTCGATCCGCCGCGATTCGGCGTCGGTGGTCAGGAAGAATCCCGTGCGTACGCACTGGGCGACGGCGGCATCGCACCCCTTGCGGGAAAAGATGAAGACGATGGCCGGCAACAGACCGGCCTGGTCCAATGCGAGCACCAGTTCCGGGCGGGACACCCTGTGCTTTTCCGGTGGGCTTGCTGGTCTGGGAGGACCGGCATGGCCCCTGCCCCGCCGGTTCGCCCGGCCCCCTCCTCCACGGAAGTTCCGGCGTTCGTCGCGTTGGGCCAGCCGGGTGAGTTCCGGGTTGACGGCGATGTCGCGCTCGGGCGTTCCGCCCTCGAGGGCCGCCACCTCGTCGAAGGCCACGTCTCCGGCGAAGAGGTCAAGCAGCCGTGAACCGGCCATGACATGCTGCCACAGCGGGATGGGACGGTGTTCGGAGACGACGATGGCCGTGTCCCCACGCACCGTATCCAGCCATCCGCCGAACTCCTCCGCATTGGAAACCGTCGCGCTGAGGGAAATGACCTGGACGCTCTGCGGCAGGTGGATGATCACCTCCTCCCACACCGCTCCGCGGAACTTGTCGGCCAGGTAATGGACCTCGTCCATGACGACGTAGGCCAGGCCCGTGAGGGTGTCGGAGTCCGCGTAGAGCATGTTGCGCAGGACCTCGGTGGTCATGACCACCACGTCCGCTTCCCCGTTGATGGTGGTGTCCCCGGTCAGCAGGCCGACCTTGTCGGCACCGTAGTAGGCACTGAGCTCGTTGAACTTCTGGTTGCTCAGGGCCTTGATCGGCGTGGTGTAGAAGGCCTTCATGCCACGCTGCAGGGCGCAGTGGATGGCGAATTCACCCACGACAGTCTTCCCGGCACCTGTCGGCGCCGCGACCAGGACCCCGCGGCCCTGCTCGACGGCGGCGCACGCCTCGATCTGGAACGGGTCAAGGTCGAATCCAAGTCCGCGGCGGAAGGCGCCGAGCTCGGTTTTTGCTTCAGCTGCGCGTTCCCGCCACGCTGCGTACTGCTCTGCCGGAGAGCCCATGCCCGACCATCCCTTCCTGGGTCTGAAGTCTGTGGGGACGGTGTTGCCCTCCCCGCGTGCTGTCGAGGGTCAGTCGACCGATTCGCCGTTGGCGATCAGCCGTTCGTTCTCCTGTTCCTGCTCGAGCCGGCGTTTGGCCCGTCGTTTGTCGTTGACCAGGCAGAAAACGGTGGCGGCGGCAAAGAGCACCAGCAGCGGGCCCGCCAACACGAACATGGTCAAGGCGTCGCCACCCGGGGCGGCCATGGCGGCGACCAGGCAGATCAGGAAAACGGTGATGCGCCAGTTCTTCACGATGATCCGCCCCGGCAGGATGCCGATCATGTTCAGTCCGACCAGCAGCACGGGGATGATCATCGAGAGACCGAACGCCAGCAGCAGGCGGAGCACGAAGCTGAGGTACTCAGGGACGGTGATCAGGTTGACCGCGATGTCGGGTGTCAGTCCCAGGAAGAAGATCAGCGCATGCGGCAACACCCAGTAGCCCAGGTAGACACCCAGCAGCAGGAGCGGAACGGAGGCACCGATGAAGGCCAGCGCTGTGCGCTTCTCCTTCTTCTTCAGCCCGGGGACGATGAAGGCCCACAGTTCGTAGAGCCAGACCGGGGAGGCCATGATCAGTGCCAGGAAAAGGGACACCTTGATCATGATGTCGAAGGGCGAGACGGCGGTGCTGAAGTTCGCCATGCCTCCGGCGTCCTTCAACGGCTGCAGCAGCAGCCCGAGGACGGGGCGGTAAAGGAAGAACCCGCCGATGGCCGCCAGGAAGAGGGCCCCGAGGGAGATGAACAGCCGATTGCGCAGTTCAATCAGGTGAGCTTTGAGCGCCATCCTCCCCTCGGGGTTGGATTTGCGCCCTGTTCGTTCTGTCACAGAGAACTAGAGCTGGGGCCCGCGGTGGTCGGGATCGACGACCTTGCCCTCGACGGGTTCGTCGGCGGCGTACGGATCCTTGGGGTCCTTCGGGGCCTTGGGGTCATCGTCCTTCATCTGACGGACCTCTGACTTGAAGATGCGCATGGACTGACCGAGCGAACGGGCCAGGCCAGGCAGCTTCGGGGCGCCAAAGAGAATCAGCGCCAGGACAACGATGATGACAATGTGCCATCCCTGCAGACCACCCATGGGGGAACTTCCTTTCGTCTGCCTACAAGTCTACGTCACGTGGGTACAGGTCGCGCACCCGTTGGGCCTGACCGCGGGCACGTTTTCCGGCGACACGGCGTTGTCTCCGCGCACGACGGCGGGCGAGTTTTCCGCCGTCGTATTCGGCCCGGGCATCCTCGCGGGAACGGAAGAGCCCGGCGGCACCGGCCGCGGGACGACTCCCTCCAGCCACCTCCTCCGTGAGCGGCTCGCCCGGCGGCAGGGCCAGCGCGTCGCCGGCCTCGGTCAGCTCGGTGAACATCGCCATGAAGCGGCGGTACAGGTATAGCCCACAAAGCGCCAGGAAGACGAGCGTTGCCAGGACCAGCACGGTCCACAGCAGGATCCAGAACCACCAGGGCATCATGCGTTCTCCTCGGTCAACGGGTGGGGTTGGCGCTCTCGATCGGCGTCGAGGGCGGCGTGCAGCCAGCGGCGGACCGCCTCCACGGCCTCCGGGGGCTCGATGACCCGCAGCTCTCCCCCGTGGCGGGCCACCAGACCGGGCAGCTGTCCGGTCTCGGCGATCCCGACCTCGGCCACGATCGTCCCGTCCTTGGCCTTGGCGCTTTGCCGCGGCGCGAACTCGTCCGCCAGCCGCTGCAGGCGCGGGGCGAATCCCAGCACAACCCTCGTGTCCTCGGGTGCTGGGGTGTAGAGGGTGCCGTCCTGGACCGCGTGGCGCGCGGGGTCGCGGGTGAACCGCTCGCCCGTGGTCGACGCGGTGAGGATCCTGTCGAGCCGGAAATTGCGCCGGTCCCCGGCCCGGCGGCACCAGGCCTGCAGGTAGGTGCGCCCGCCGTCCTCCACGAGCCGGATCGGTTCGACGTCGCGTTCACTGATGTCGTCGCGGCCGGGATGGTGGTAGGCCAGATGCAGGACCTGCTGGCTGGCGGTCGCCGCCGTGACGGCCTCCCGTGTCCCGGAGGCCTCGGTGGCGGCCAACCGGGCCGAGACGACCTGGTCGATGTCACCGAATTCCCCGGCAGCCTCGCGCAGTTTCGCCAGGGCGCCCCGGGCAGCGCCACGCTCCGCGCCGCCGGGCAGGTCCAGGATCGTCTGCAGTCCGACCAGCAAGGAAAAGGCCTCGATGAGATTCAAACGGATCGGCGCGGAGAGCCCCTCCGCGTTGGCGATGGTGACCCGGTCGCCCTCGAAGTCCACGTCGATCAGCTCGTCCGGCAGCCCATTGGGGACCCCGCACATCTGGATCATCGCCAGGTCGTCGATGAGGCGGCGGCGGCTGAGGCCGAAATGTGCTGCCGTGTCATCGATCAGGGGGGCACCCTCGCGCACCACGTAGGCGATGATGTCCAGGGCCCTGGCCACCACGTCGGAGGAGGACGGCCGCCCACCGGCCCGGGCCGGTCCGAACGCAAAGCCGGGGGCGGGCGCCGCCATGGCGTACCGCGCGCCTTCGAGGCGTCGGACCACGGCGGCGCGCAGGTCATCCGGTGCCAACACCGCGATGGCCGGGCCGAGTTCGGCCAATTCGGCGCTGGTGGCCTCGTCGTCCTGGAAGTCGAAGCTGATGGTGTCGGGGTCCTGCGATGTCCCCGGATCCTCGACGGCACGACTGCGCAGGGCCAGACCGCGTCCGGGGGCGAGCCGCACGGTGGCACGCTGCCGTGCCGATTCCGGGTCCAGTGCATCAAGCACATCGGCGATGCGGAAGCCCTCGGGTCGCTCGACGGTGCCGGGGCGTCGGGCAATCTCGGAGGTGATCCGGGAGAGCCTGAAGATCCGTTGTCCGTCCCGGTCGCGGTCCCAGCCCACCAGGTACCAGTGGCCGAAGCGGTTGCCCAGACCCCAGGGTTCTATGGTGCGCACCGCGGCCTGACCGGATGGTGGACGGTAGGTGAAGCGGATGGGCGAGTGGTCCCAGACGGCGCCGAGCAGGTCGCGGAAGACGGCATCGGCGGCGTGCAGGCGCGGCTCGAACGTCTCAAAGGAGGCGCCGGCATCCTCGGGTGCGTCGGCCGCTGCCGGCAGGAGCCGGCCGAAGGCGCGGTCGGCGGCGCTGGCAATGGTGGGATCCTTCCAGACCCGGGCTGCCAGGCCCAGGGCCAGGGCCTCGTCCGGTGCGAGGGAGACGGCCGGCAGGCGGTAGGCCTCGGGGCGGATCCGGTAGTGGGCGTCCTGCCGGTCGTTGCCGTAGTAGGCATCGCCGGTGAGCGTTTCCAAGGGGACACCGAGACCGCGGAGGTCCTCCTTGTCGCGTTCGAACTTGCGCTCGAACGCGTCGTCGGTGAGGCCCTGGTAGTCGTCCACGATCCCGCGCAGCTCGGCGCGGGTGTAGCCGCGGCGGCGGGACATCAGCGCATAGGTGAGGCTGACGAGCTTCTCCGTGCGCGAGGGCGCACCCGGGTTTCGTTTGGCAGACACACGCTTACGTTACTAGACAGGACGACGGCGCCGCCCCAGACACGGGGCGACGCCGTCGAAGGTGGTGTCCGGGTCAGCGGGCGTCCACCAGGTCGACCACGAAGATCAGCGATTCGCCGCCGGCAATGGCAGCTCCCGCACCGCGGTCGCCGTAGGCCAGGTGCGAGGGGATCTCCAGGCGGCGGCGTCCGCCGACCTTCATCCCGATCAGGCCCTGGTCCCAACCCTGGATGACCTGGCCGACACCGACGCGGAAGTGCAACGGCTCCCCGCGGTTCCACGAGGCGTCGAATTCCTCGCCCGTCGACCAGGCGACGCCCACGTAGTGGGCGGAGACCGTGGTGCCCGGAACCACCTCGGCGCCGTCACCGGCGATCAGGTCCTCGATGCCCAGTTCGGTGGGCGGGTTCTCGCCGGGGAAATCGATTTCCGGCTTGGTGCGATCGTATTCGCGCTTGCCAAAAGACAATGGGTGTCCTTCCTGTTTCTACTTTGCTGCCGCGTCGGCCTTGGTGACCTCGACAATGAATACGAGGGTACCCTGCGGTTTGCCCGCGGATCCGTCGTAGGCGAGCTTGCCGGGGATGGTCAACAAGACAGTGGATCCGACCTTGACGCCTTCAAGGCCCTGCGTCCACCCCTTGATGACCTGGTTGAGCCCGAACGTGGCCGGCTCGCCGCGGTCATAGCTCGAATCGAACTGCCTGCCGTCCGACCAGGTGGCACCGGCGTAGTTCACGGTGACGGTGTCGGACTTCTTGACCTTGGCCCCGTCGCCTTCCTTCAGCGTGGTGACCTTCAGGTCCGCCGGGGGCTCGTTGCCCGCGGGGATATTGATGGTGGCCTTGCCGTCGTCACCCAATGTGGCAGAAGCTTCGGTGCCCTTCTTGGCGTCGCCCTCTTCCTTCTTGAAGGTGATCTTCTTGTCCTTTGCGTCGAGGACCTTGAGGATCAGGACCTGCTTGGCTTCCGCCGGTTCGGCCGACTTCGACTCACCTTCGGTGGCTTCAGCGGTGTCGTCCGGACGGACATAGGCGACCCAGGACCCGACCTTGGTGCCAACCAGGACGTTGTAGATCTCAGCGTCCTGCTCCTTGAGCGCGTCCTCCACTGACAGCGTCATCGGGGCATCGGTGAAGGTGTTCCCGATTTCCTTGCCGTCCTGGGTGTTGTATCCGGACATCTTGTAGCTGACGTCCTGACCGGCCTTGATCGTGGCGCCGTCACCTTCCTCGATGACCTTGGCCCCGGGGGCGGTGGCCTTCATTGGCGTGTCGAACTCGACCTTCGGGGCGGTGTTGTCGTCCGCTCCGGGAGTCACCTTGATGGAGGACAGCGGCTCGACCGCGCCCACGCTCTTCGGGGTTCCGGATCCACAGGCGGTCAGCGCCAGCAGCGCCACCCCGAGAACCAGTGCAAGCAGCTTGCGCACAAAATCCACTTTCGTCGTCGTACATCGGTCTTCTTGGGCCCGCAGCACCCGGTCTCCGGGCGTTCAGGCCACGTCAAGCTTAGGGCGGCAGCCTGTGAATGCGCTGAGGCGGCGCGCCGGATCAGCGGGGGCCGATCAATCCCATGAGCTCATCGACCCGCGGATCGGTGTTGGCGAAGGGGTCCTTGCACAACACGGTCTGGCCCGCGTGGTCGTTGAGCTTGAGGTGGACCCAGTCCACCGTGAAGTCCCGGCCGGCGTCCTTGGCCGCGCGGACGAAGTCACCGCGCAATTTGGCCCGGGTGCTCTGCGGTGGGTTCTCGGCGGCCTCGGCGATGTCAGCTTCGGGGACGACGGTGGCGGCGCGGCCACGGGAGCGCAGCAGCCCGAACACACCGCGTTGCGGGTTGATGTCGTGGTAGGTCAGGTCGAGTTGGGCGATCCTTGGGGAGGAGAGCTCCAGGGAGTGCTTGTCCTGGTACTGGCGGATGAGCCGGCGTTTGATGGCCCAGTCGATCTCGGTGTCGATGCCGGAGGCGTCCCCGCTGGTCACGGCATCCAGGGCGCGGCGCCACAGGTCCATGACGCGGGGCAGGTGCGGGGTGTGCGCGCCGTGGCGTTCGACGAACGCGCTGGCCTTGGCGTAGAAGATCTCCTGCAGCTGTAGGGCGCTGAGTTCCCGCCCGCTGGCCAGGCGGACCGTGCGGCGTCCGGTGAGGTCGTGGGAGATCTCGCGGATGCTGCGGATGGGGTTTTCCAGGCGCAGGTCCTCCATGATGGTGCCGGCCTCGATCATGCGCAGGATCAGGTCGGTGGAGCCGATCTTGACCAGCTGGGTGGTCTCCGACATGTTCGAGTCCCCGACGATCACGTGCAGCCGCCGGTGGTATTCCGCGTCGGCGTGGGGCTCGTCGCGGGTGTTGATGATGGGCCGGGAACGGGTGGTCGCCGAGGAGACGCCCTCCCACACGTGGTCGGCGCGCTGGGAGAACGCGTACCGGTGTTCCCCGTCCACCGGCAGGACCTTGCCGGCGCCGGCGAACAGCTGCCGGGTGACCAGGAACGGGATGAGGATCTCGGCCAGCCGGGCGAACTCGAGCTTGCGCGGGATCAGGTAGTTCTCGTGGCAGCCGTAGGAGTTGCCGGCCGAGTCGGTGTTGTTCTTGAACAGGTAGATGGACCCGTCCAGCCCGTCGGCGCGCATGAGCTCCTCGGCGCTGGTGACCAGCCCGTTGAGGATCGATTCCCCGGCCCGGTCGTGGCTGATCAGCTGGGCCACGTCGTCGCATTCGGCGGTGGCGTACTCGGGGTGCGATCCGACGTCGAGGTACAGGCGGGACCCGTTGGTGAGGAAGACGTTGGAGCTGCGGCCCCAGGCCACCACCGGTTTGAACAGGTATCGGGCCACCTCCTCGGGGGTGAGCGGGCGTGAGGTGGGCGAGGAGTAGGCGATCCCGAATTCGGTTTCGATCCCCATGATGCGGCGGTCCATGCTCAGGCACCGTCCTCTCCGGCGAGGGTCTGCACTACCTCGTCCTTTCCATAGCGTCTGAAGGTGCGGCGGGTGCCGCTGGCGGTGCGGGGCGTCCGGTCCAGCACGGCCACCTCCAACAGGTCGGCGGTCGGGGTCCCGGCCAGGTGCGGCAGCGCGTGGGCGGCGCTGCGGATCACGTCGCCGAACCCCGCGGCCGACAGGTTCCGGCCCGTCCAGGCCGTGTCGAGGGCGGTGGCCAGCGCCGTGGCGTCGCCGCCCATGACCAGGATTCCCGGCTCGTCGGAGATGGATCCATCGAAATTCACCCGATACACCTGGTCGGTGGCCGGGTCCTCCCCCACCTCGGCCACGGCGAGTTCGACCTCGAACGGCTTGGTGTCGGCGGTGAAGACGGAACCGAGGCTCTGGGCGTACACACTGGCCAGGCCCCGGCCGGTGACGTCCTCCCGGTCGTAGGAGTAGCCGCGGGTATCGGCATACCTGACTCCTGCCTGGCGCAGCGACTCGAATTCGTTGTACTTCCCCACGGCGGCGAACGCGATCCTGTCGTAGATCTCACCGATCTTGCGCAGGGTCCGGGAGGGGTTCTCGGCGATCAGGGCGATCCCGTCGCGGCAGCTGGCCACGATGACCGAACGTCCCCGGGCGATGCCCTTGCGGGCGAAATCCGCCCGGTCCTTCATCAGTTGTTCGGGCGAAACGTAGAACTGGGCGCTCATCAGGCCTCCCGGGCGGTGGCCGAGCGTTCGGCGACGATCTGGTGGGCGATCCTCGACAGGTCCTCGTCCGGGATGCGGAAGGACCCGTCGGCGTCGACCCGGTAGAGGACGGGCCACAGGTGGCGGACCAGGTCCGGTCCCCCGGTGGCCGAGTCGTCGTCGGCGGCATCGTAGAGCGCCTCCATCGCCACCCGGATCGCCGCCGTGGCGTCCAGGCCGGGGCGCCAGAGCTTCTTCAGCGCGCCGCGGGCGTAGACGGAGCCGGAGCCGATGGTGTGGTGTTCGATCTCCTCGAACCGTCCGCCGGTGATGTCGAAGGAGAAGATCCGTCCGGCCTGCTGGCGCGGGTCGTACCCGGCGAAGAGGGGGACGACGGAGAGCCCCTGCATGGCCATCCCCAGGTTGGAGCGGATCATCGCCGCCAGCCGGTTGGCCTTGCCGTCGAGGCTGAGCAGCGCCCCCTCGATCTTCTCGTAGTGCTCGAGTTCGACCTGGAACAGGCGCACCAGGTCCAGCCCGATGCCGGCGGACCCGGCGATCCCCACCACCGAATAGTGGTCGGTGGCGAAGACCTTTTCCATGTGCCGGCTGGCGATGACGTTGCCGATCGTGGCCCGCCGGTCACCGGCCATGACCACCCCGCCGTCGTAGGCCAGGGCGGCGATGGTGGTGGCGTGGCGCAGCCCATCGGGGGCCGGGGCCGCCTCGCGGGCCGGCAGCAGGTCGGGGCGTTCACGCACCAGGTAGTCGACGAAGGAGGGTCCGTCGGGGGTCTGCACGGCTACTGTCCGCCCTTTTGCACGAAACCGCGCACGAACTCCTCGGCATTCGTCTCCAGGACCCCGTCGATGTCGTTGAGCAGGTCGTCCACATCCTGCGTCTGCGCCTGCGCGGCGGGTGAGGCCGGTGCGGGTGCCGGCGTACCGGCGTCGTCCACTTCCTGCTCCTGGGTGGAGTGCTGCGGCCGTTGCTGTTCCTGTGCCATGGGGTGCTCCTTGTCTCGGGGCGGCGTACCGCCGATGCTTCCATCTTGTCACTGTTGCAGCCCCTGTCACGGGGCCCGGCGCGTCAGCTGCCGCGGCGCAGCTCGTCGACGAACGCGGCGACGTCCAGTCCGGCGTCGAAGAGGGCGCCGACCATCTCGCGGGTTCCCCGCAGCGGTTCGGGGGTGGCGATGCGTTGGGTGCCGGGGCGTCCGGGGATGGAAAAGGTCACGGCATCCCAGCTGGCTCCCAGCACGTCGTCGGGGTAGGCGCCGAGGCAGCGGCCGCGGAAGTACGCGCGGGTGTCCTCGGGAGGATGCACGACGGCGGAATGGACCTGCTCCGCGGTGAACAGGGTCTCCATCAGCCCGCGGGCGGCCAGCCGGTGGTACAGCCCCTTCTCCGGGCGGAGGTCGGCCCATTGCAGGTCCATCATCGCCAGCCGGTCATCATCCCAGGCGAGAGCGTCGCGGTCGCGGTAGCGGTTCATCAAGTCCATTTTGGCGACCCAGTCCACGGTGGCCTTCGCCGAGGAGACGTCCGCTGCGAGGGCGTCCAGGGTGTCCTGCCAGCGGGTGAGCACGTCGGTGGTCTGGGCGTCGTCGGCACCGGTGCGCGCGCAGTGTCGGCGCGCTGCGTCGAGGTAGGCCTGCTGGATGTCCAGTGCCCGCATCCGCCGTCCGTCGGCGAGTTCGACGACGGTGCGCAGGGTCGGGTCGTGGCTGATCTGCTGGACGGCGGTGACCGCATCACGCAATTCAAGCACCGGGGCGGCACCTGCCTCGATGAGGGCGAGCACCAGGGCCGTGGTGCCCACGCGCAGCAGCGTGGAGACCTGGCCCAGGTTCGCGTCCCCGGCGATCACGTGCAGGCGCCGGTACTTCTCCCAGGTGGCGTGGGGTTCGTCGCGGGTGTTCACCAACGGGCGGCGGATGGTGGTCTCCAACCCCACCTCCGCCTCGAAGAAGTCGGCCCGCTGGCTGATCTGGTAGCCGGGGTCCTTCCCGGTCATCCCCACCCCGACGCGGCCCGCCCCGCACAGGATCTGCCGGGTGGCGAAGAAGGGCAGCAGCCCGGCGGCGATGTCGTCGAAGGGCGTGGTGCGGGGCATGAGGTAGTTCTCGTGCGCCCCGTAGCTGACGCCCTTGTTGTCGGTGTTGTTCTTGTAGAGCAGCACCTCGGCGAACCCCGGGGATTCGGCGATGCGTCGCTGGGCCGCCAGCGCCACCTGGTCCCCCGCCTGGTCGTAGAGCACCGCTGCGTGCGGGCCGGTGGTCTCGGGCGAGGAGTATTCGGGGTGGGCGTGGTCGACGTAGAGCCGGGCTCCGTTGCCCAGCACCATGTTCATCAGCACGTGCCCGTCGCCGTCCTCCTCGCTGTAGAGGGTCGAACCGGCCCGGGAATCCCCGCCGGCCAGGGCGATCTCCTCGGCAGTGAGTTCGCGCGGGGTGTCGGTCAGCTGCGAGGCGTCGGCCACGGCCCGTGACATGTTCCAGCCGCGGGTATCGGCCAGCGGCGCCTCGTCCGCATAGTCCCAGCGGGTGCCGGCCAGGTGCCCGTACCCGGCACGCACGGTGGCAGCGTAGGCGTTGATGACCTGGGCGGAGAGGATCGTGGAGTTCGCCCCCGGCTGGCTGGGGGCCAGCACCCCGAACTCGGTCTCGAGCCCGATCACCCGGTGCACGCTCACAGGTACTGTCCCGTGTTGGAGTACCCCTGTCCCGGTTTGGCCTCGAGGCTGCGGCCGGTGGCGGCGCTGGACTTGTCCTGGACGATCGTGCGGATGTAGGTGATCCGTTCGCCCTTCTTGCCGGAGATCCGCGCCCAGTCGTCCGGGTTGGTGGTGTTGGGCATGTCCTCGTGCTCGTGGAACTCGTCGACGACAGCGCGCAGCAGGTGTTCGATCCGCAGTCCGCGCTCGCCGGAGGTCAGCAGGTCCTTGATGGCCGATTTCTTGGCCCGGTCCACCACGTTGCGGATCACGGCCCCGGAGTTGAAGTCCTTGAAGTACAGCGTCTCGGTCTCGCCGTTGGCGTAGGTGACCTCCAGGAACTCGTTCTCCTTCTCTGTCTGGTACATCGCCTCCACCGTCTGGCGGATCATCGCCTGCACCGCTGCCTCGGCGTTGCCCCCGTGTTCGGCCAGGTCGTCGGCGTGCAGCGGCAGGTCGGTGGTGAGGTACTTGCCGAAGATCTCGGCGGCGCCCTGGGCGTCGGGGCGCAGCACCTTGATCTTCACGTCGAGCCGGCCCGGGCGCAGGATGGCCGGGTCGATCATGTCCTCGCGGTTGGAGGCACCGATGATGATGACGTTGTCCAGCTTCTCCACGCCGTCGATCTCGCTGAGCAGCTGCGGGACGATCGTGGTCTCCACATCGGAGGAGACCCCGGTGCCGCGGGTGCGGAACAGCGAGTCCATCTCGTCGAAGAAGACGACGACGGGGTTCCCGCCGGCGGCCTTTTCGCGGGCCCGGGAGAAGATCAGCCGGATGTGGCGTTCGGTCTCCCCGACGTACTTGTCCAGCAGTTCGGGGCCCTTGATGTTCAGGAAGTAGCTGCGGGCGCTCTCCCCGCCGCGCAGTTCCGCGGTGCGTTCGGCCAGCGAGTGCGCGACCGCCTTGGCGATGAGCGTCTTGCCGCAGCCGGGAGGGCCGTAGAGCAGGATGCCCTTGGGGGCCTTCAGGCCGTGTTCGCGGTAGAGGTCCTGGTGCAGGAACGGGAGTTCGACGGCGTCGCGCAGCTGCTCGATCTGTGGCCCCAGCCCGCCGATGTCGGCGTAGGAGATGTTCGGGACCTCCTCGAGGATGAGCGACTGCATCTCGGACAGGTGCACGCGTTCGGTGGCCAACCCGGTGCGCGGGTCGATGGCCAACGAGTCCCCGACCCTGACCTTTTCGCGCAGCAGCGGCCCGGCCAGGCGGATGACCTTCTGGTCATCGGCTCGTCCCACGGCCAGGACCCGCCCGTCGTCCATGACCTCCTTGACGGAGACGAGTTCGCCGGAGGCCTCGAACCCGAGGCCGGCGACGATGGTCAGCGATTCGTTCAGCAGCACCTCCTGGCCCAGCTGCAGGGCCTCGAAGTTCAGCAGCGGGCTGATGGCCACGCGCAGCTTGCGTCCGCCCTGGATGATGTCGGCGCTCTGCACCGCGGTGGAGGCGATGGCTGTCCCGGCCGCCGGGTGCGTCCTGGCGTTCAGCGACACGATGGTCCCGAAGGTGAACGGGGTGTCCCCGTCCTGGTCCAGTGCCGCCTTCAGGGTGACGATCTGGTCGCGGGTGCGCTCCAGCATGGCTGTCAGGCGGCCATTGTTCGCCGTGGCGGTGCCGAGTTGGCGATCCAGGTTCCGTGCCTTGTCACGCAGGACATTGAGCTGGCGCTCGGCAATGTCGAGCTGGCCCTGCAGCCGCGCGTCGTTCCGCGTGTCCCCGGGCCCGGGAGTCGGTGTCGTGTCATCCGGCATGTGAGCACCCTTCGTTGCCGCTTGCCCCCTCGGGGGCCGTACTTCTCATCGTAGCCATCCCGGGCCCCCGGCCGCCCACTGTGTCAGCGACCAGTCCCGGCGAAAGGGCCGGCGAGAAGGCTCAGCGATCGGCGTCGGGCTCCGGGAAGTCGTCGGGATCCAGCCCGTTGCCGTCGGCGTCGCGGAAGGCGCCGCGCTGCTTGATCGACTTGGCGTCCTTCGCCGCCCGGCGCAGCTTCTTGCTGGAGACCCCGCGTTCGCCCAGGTTCGACGCCGACCAGGCCTCGTCGTCGTGCTCCCGGGTCCAGGCGTTGAGGTCCTCGGCGGCGAACTCGGTGTTCTTCACCCGTTTTTGCCCGGGGATCCCGGCGGCCCCGTCGGCCAGGCGGCGGGTGGTGAGCAGGAATCCGGTGTGGGCGACCATGCGGTGGTCGGGCCGGACGGCCAGGCCGTCGAGGTGCCAGCCGCGGACCATGGATTCCCACGATTCGGGTTCGGTGAACCGGCCGTCGGCGCGTATGGCCTCGGCGGTGCGCGAGAGCTGGGTGACGGTGGCGACGTAGTTGACCCAGACGCCGCCCGGGGCCAGGACGGTGGCCACGGAGTCCACGCATTCCCAGGGGGCGAGCATGTCCAGCACCACCCGGTCGATGGAGCCGGGCTCCTCGAGGGCGGTGGCCTGGTCCTGGAAGTCGCCGATGCTGATGTTCCAGGCCGGGTGGGGGCCGCCGAAAATCGTCTCGACGTTGCCGCGGGCGATGTCGGCGAACTCCTCGCGGCGTTCGATGCTGTGCAGGTAGCCGGCGTCCCCGACGGCGCGCAGCAACGAGATGGACAGGGCGCCGGAACCCACGCCGGCCTCCAGCACGCGGGCCCCGGGGTAGATGTCGCCCATGGTCACGATCTGGGCTGCGTCCTTGGGGTAGACCACCGCCGCGCCGCGGGGCATGGAGAGCACGAAATCCTTCAGCAGCGGGCGCAGCGCCTGGTAGCGGCGGCCCTCGGAGTTCTCCACGACGACGCCCTCTGGCTCGCCGATCAGCGCGTCGTGGTCCAGCACCCCGCGGTGGGTGTGGAACTGGCCGCCCGGGGTGAGCGTGACGGTGTTCATCCTGCGCTTCTCGTCGGTGAGCTGGACCCGGTCGCCGGGGGCGAAGGGGCCGCGCCGATGCCCGGCTCCGTGGGGTGCTGCGGGCTGTGCGGGGGTATCTGTCATGCTGTGGCTCGTTCCGTTGGCTGGGTGGTTCATTGACCGGACTTCTTGCCGGTGATGGCCGCGACGACCGTGCCCTGCTTGAGCAGGCCCACGATCCGGCCGGTGTCATCGACGACCGCGTATTCGCTGCCGTCCAGGCTGGCCAGGTAGGTGATCAGGTCCCGCCCCGACCGGCTGGCCCGCACGACTGCGCCGGGGGCCAGGGCCCGGGCCACGGTGCTGGAGGGCGTGGTGCGCCGCAGCGCGGCGGGGACCGACTCCGTCGAGGCCCGGTCCACGACGGCTTCGGGCAACCCGGAGGGTGCGCACAAGACAATGTGTCCGGGCAGTTGCATCAGGCGGCGGTCGATGTCGGCGACCACCGAGGCTGCCGGCAGCGCGCTGGCCGGTTCCATCAGCGCGGCGGCGGCGACGCGCGGAAGCCGCAGGCGCATCCGTGCATCCGTGATGGAGCTGCTGGCACCCATCCACAGGAAGCCGCACAGCAGCACGGCGACCACCGTGAGCTGCAGGTTCACCGGTTGGTGCCTGATTAGCGGCAGCAGGATCATGTAGGCGGCGATGCCGATGACGATGAGGCGACCGGCCCACCCGGCGGCGACGGTGCCCTTCTCCTGGGAGCCGGTGCCGGCCCAGACCGCCGATTCGACCAGCCGGCCGCCGTCCAGCGGCAGCCCGGGCAGGACGTTGAACAGGGCCACCAGGAAGTTGGCCCAGATGAGGATGTTCAACAACAGCCCGGTGACGCCACTGGGCTCCAGCGCCAGTTCGATCCCGTAGCCCAGTCCGGCCAGGACGAAGTTCGCCGCCGGGCCGGCCAGGGCCACCAGCAGCGACTTGCCCGGGGTGGCGTGGAAGCTGCCGAACTGCGTGTGCCCGCCCCACAGGGTGAGCACGATGTGGGCGTTCGGCCAGCCAAAGGCCTTGGCGCACAGTGCGTGGGCCAGCTCATGGACCAGGATCGACAGGGCCAGCAGGATGGCATAGGTGAACGAGACGGCGTAGGCACCCAGGCCGATGCCCGGCAGCGCGCGCATGACGTTGGGGGTGAAGACCAGCAGGATGAAGGCGGCGATGAGGAACCAGGACCAGGCCAGGTAGACGGGGACCCCGCCGATGCGGCCCAGCGGGATGCCCGGGCGCTTCTCCCGGTCCTGCCCGGACGGCGGGGCCGGCTGCTCCCCGGCGTTGGCGTGCTGGATCGGGCCGCTCACGCAGTCGCCCCGGAGGTAGCCACGAACGCGTCCAGGTCGGCGGCGCCCATGCCCTCGAGGGTGGGCCAGACGGTCCACCCGCCGTCCGCCGGCAGGGAGGCCACATGGGGCACTGCGATGGTCGGGGTTCCGCTGGCAACGGCGGAGCAGACGCCGGGGACCGAGTCCTCGAGCGCGACGACGCGATGGCGCTGCAGGTCCCGGACCTGGGTGGCCATCGTGTCAAAGGCCAGGTGGTACGGCTCCGGGTCCGGTTTGCCCGCGGTGACCATGTCGCCGGTGACCAGGAACCTGAAGGTCCCCTCCGGCAGTGCCTCGGCCACCAGGCGGGCGAGAGGTTCCTCGGACATGGTGACCAGGGCGCACGGCACGCCGTGCTCGCGCAGGTCCTCCAGCAGTTCCCGTGCACCGGGGCGGAAGACGGTGTCCGCGCGGAGGCCGCCCATCACACTGGCGGTCAGTTCGTCGATGATCTCGCGGATCCCCAGGTCCACCCCGGCGTCGCGGAGCATGGCGGCACTGGTCGGCAGGGCCTGCCCGACGAGTTCGAAGGCGTCCTCGTCGTTCCATTGGCCGCCGTGGCGGCGCACCAGGTCCTTTTCCGCGGCGATCCAGTACGGCTCGGTATCGACGATGGTCCCGTCCATGTCCCACAGCACGGCCTGGAGTCCGGCATGGGCGTCAAAGGCATTCGTGCCGCGCAGGGCGTGGGGGGAAAAGGCGCTCATCCCCCAATTCTACGTGGGCGAGGCCGTTGCCACGGCCAGCGTTCGCGTTAGGGTGAGATCGTGGCAGAGGAAAACGAAACGCGCGGCTCGCTGCCCGAGTTGATCGCGGCCGAGGCTCATCCCGGTTCCGGCAGGCGGCCCACCATCATGGTGGTCGCCTTCGAGGGCTGGAACGACGCCGGTGAGGCGGCCAGTGATGCCCTGCGGTTCCTGGCCAAGACGTTTGAAGCCAAGCAGGTCGGCCAGCTCTCCGAGGACGACTACTACGACTACCAGTTCTCCCGGCCCTCGGTCCGCCGCAATGCGGCGGGCAAGCGCACGATCCGCTGGCCGGGCACCCGCATGTACCGGGCGCCGCTGCCAGGGACCGGTGTCGACCTGCTCCTGGTCCGCGGTACCGAGCCGACCTACCGGTGGCAGGCGTTCACCGCGGAGCTGCTGACCCAGGCGGAGCTGCAAAACGTGAAGGCCGTGGTCCTGGTCGGCGCGCTGCTGGCCGATGTCCCCCATACCCGCCCCCTGCCGGCCAGCCTCTCCAGCGAAGACGAGACCCTCCGGGCGGAGCTCGGCGCCGAACGCACCACCTATGAGGGGCCGACCGGCATCCTGGGGGTGCTGGCCGAAACCGCGGACTCCGCCGGACTCGCCACGGTGTCGATCTGGGCTGCCGTCCCGCACTACGTGGGGCAGTCACCCTCGCCCAAGGCCACCCTGGCGTTGTTGCGCCACATCGAGGAGGTGCTGCGCACGCCCTTCGAGCTCACCTCGCTGACCGAGGAGGCCGAGGCCTGGCAGCGGGGGGTCAACGAACTGGCCGCCGAGGATCCAGAGGTCGCCGCCTATGTGCAGCAACTCGAGCAGGCGCAGGATGCCACCGAACTACCCGAAGCCAGCGGGGAATCCATTGCCCGTGAGTTCGAGCGCTACCTCAAACGGCGTGAACGCGGCACCGAGGGCTGATCACCCGCGCGGGGCCAAGCGGATGCCCAGGAGGGCGTCGATGAGGTCATGGGCCGCCTGCTCGCCCGCGGATCCGCTCCCCACGGTGCCATCGGCGGGATCCTGGGCCGCCTCGGCTGCCCAGGCATCGAGTACTTCCAAGGCGGCCGGGGCGTCGAGGTCCTCGGCCAGCCGGGCCCGCACCGCAGTCGCCAGGTCGCCGGCGCGTTGCACCGAGGTCGTCGTGGACCGCTGCCGCCAGGCGGCCAACCGGTTCTTGGCCTGCTCGAGCAGGGCCGGGGTCCACTCCCAATCGGAACGGTAGTGCTGGCCCACGAGCACGGTGCGCACGGCCATCGGGTCCTCCCCGGCGGCACGTAGTTTCGAGACGAGCACCAGGTTGCCCAACGACTTGCTCATCTTCTCGCCGTCCAGGCCCACCATGCCGGTGTGCACATAGTGTTCGGCCAGGGCCTTGCCGTCGCTGGCGGTCGCATGGCCTGCCGAGAATTCGTGGTGGGGGAAGACCAGGTCCGATCCCCCGCCCTGGACGGTGAAGGGGGCGGGCAGGAAGCGGCGGGCAATGACCGAGCATTCGATGTGCCATCCGGGGCGGCCCTGACCCAGGAGGCCGCCGTCCCACGATGGTTCCCCCTCACGCTCCACGCGCCACAGCAGCGGGTCCAGGGCGTCCTTCTTGCCGGGGCGTTCGGGGTCTCCGCCGCGCTCGGCGAAGAAGCCGGCCATGGTCTCGGCGTCGTACCCGCTCACGGTTCCCAGCGACCAGGTCGGCGATGCCGCCGCCCGGGCGTCGAAGTACACGTCCCCGTCGGGGCCGCCGTCGGTGCCGGGCACCCGGTAGGCCAGTCCGGCCCCGAGCAGCTGCTCGACCACGGGAACGATCCACGGAACGGATTCCACGGCCCCGATGTAGTGACGCGGCGGGATGGTGTTCAACGCCTCCATGTCACCGCGGAACAGATCGGTCTGCCCGGCCGCCAGGTCCCGCCAGTCCACGCCGGTGGCTGTCGCCCGCTCCAGCAGCGGGTCATCGACGTCGGTGACGTTCTGGACGTAGTCGACCTGCAGCCCTGCATCGCGCCAGTACCGGTTGAGCAGGTCGAAGGCCACGTAGGTGGCGGCGTGCCCCATGTGCGTGGCGTCGTAGGGGGTGATCCCGCACACGTACATGCTGGCCTGTCCCTCCGTGACCGGGGTGGCCAGCGCACGCGTCGAGGAGTCGAAGATCCTCAGCGGCGGCGGCGTTCCGGGAACGGAGGGGATGGTGGGCGCGGACCAAGCATGCACTGGGAATCGACCTTTCGGGGAGAGCGGGTTCGGGGAATGTGGCGGCGTGCGGCTAGGCGTTGATGACGTTGAAGCCCAACAGCACAAACAGGACCAGCCCCAAGGCGATCCGGTACCACACGAACACACTGTAGCTGTGGCTGGAGACGAACTTCAGGAACCAGCCGACGATGACGAAGCCGACGGCGAAGGCGACGACGGTGGCCAGCAGCGTTTGCCCGCCGGAATACACGGCGGGTTCACCGAAGCTCTTGAACGCCTGGTAGAGGCCCGAGGCGAAGACGGCGGGAATGGCCAGCAGGAAGGAATACCGGGCGGCCGCCTCGCGGGTGTACCCCATGAGCAGTCCGCCGGTGATCGTGCCGCCGGAGCGCGACACCCCGGGGATCAGGGCCAGCGCCTGGGCCAGGCCGAAGTAGATGCCGTGCTTGTAGGTCAGTTCCTTGAGTTCGCGGTCCTGTTTGCCGAAGTGGTCGGCGATGGCCAGGATCACACCGAAGACCACCAGCATGGTGGCCACGATCCACAGTGACCGGAAGGTGGTTTCGATCTGGTCCTGGAAGAGCAGCCCCAGGATGGCGATGGGCAGTGAACCGATGATGATCAGCCAGCCCATCCGTGCATCGGGGTCGCTGTGCGGCACCTTGCCGGTGAGCGAGCGGAACCAGGCAGCGATGATCCGCACGATGTCACGCCAGAAGAACAGCACGACGGCGGTCTCGGTCCCCAGCTGCGTGATGGCCGTGAAGGCCGCGCCGGGGTCGGCGGCATTGGGAAGGAATTCCCCGACGATGCGCAGATGCGCGCTCGAGGAGATGGGGAGGAACTCGGTCAAACCCTGGATCAGGCCCAAAAAGGCCGCTTCAAACCAATTCACGAGTGAGACACTACTTCACGCGCCCCACCCCTGACCCACATTTGTGGCGTGTGCCGCATGGCGCGGCGTTCGCTCAGCCCCGGACGTCGGCGTCGCTGGAGTCGACGTCGTCAGGCTCCCCGTCGTCGTCGTCCTCCTCGTCATCGTCGTAGACGTCGAGCGGAGTGACCTCGCCATAGGTGTCGTACAGTGCGTCCTCGTATTCCTCGAACGCGTCGATCATCCGGAAGACGGCGCCTTCCACGGCAGGGTCGTCCTCGCCCCGGCGGGAGGCCACCGCTGAGAGGTGTTCTTCGAGCGAGGCCATCAGGGCCTGCAGGGCAACACGCGGATCTGTGCTCATGGTCTAGACGTTACCCGCAGAACGAGCAGAATGGATACCAGATCATGAAGAATTCACCAGCTCCTGCCCAGAAGTCCATCGACCCCGCGCGGGGCTTCGAGTACCTGGTCCTGACGGTTCGTCCCGGCCAGTCGGTGGCCGATGCCCGGCGCGAGCTCGGTGAGCACGCCGAGTACGGCAAATGGGAACTGCGCACCACGCGCCTCTACATGGGCGGAATGCGCCGCTATTGGATGCGCCGGCGGATCATGCGGGTGGCCAGCACCCTGGATGTGTTCCCCTCCTGAGCCAGTTCAGTCGGTGGGTGGCCCCAACAGCCACGTAGCCACCGTCGAATGGGCCGACTCAGCGTCCGAGGGGTGGTACAAGCTGGCCAGGGCGTCCCGGTACAACCGCTCGAGTTCGCTGCCGCGGAAGTACTGGCCTCCCCCGGAGACCTGCATGGCCAGTTGGATGGTCCGCCGGGCGGTGTCCCCCGCGTGGGTGCGCAGGGTGACCAGCCGGGGGAACCAGGAGGATCCGTGGTCCACCACGTCGTCCAGGTCCCGGGTGGTCATCCGCAGTTGGGCGTCCAGGCGCAGGATCTCGAGTCCGGCGTCGGCGACCTGCCAGCGGATGTCGGGGTCCTGGGAGAGCGCCCGTCCGCCGTGGCCCAGGGACGTCCGCTGCGCCGGCCGCTCGGCCGCCAGCTCGGCGCCGCGTTCGGCCAACCCGACGTAGACGGACGCGGTCAGCGTCAGGAACGCAGCGAAAATGCCGAACACCAGGGGGTCGGCGTTCGGCCCGGTCGGCAGGATGCTGTGGATCGTGTTGGCATCGGCGTGGGCACCGTCAAGCCTGGTCGAATGCGATTGGGACGCCCGCATGCCCAGGGTGTCCCAGTTCTCGATGGTCTCCACCCCGGGGTCGGCCCGGTCGATGAACCCGTGGACCAGCCGTGCGTCGTCCCCGTCCCCCTCCTTGCCGAAGACCCCGAGCTTCGTCCAGGCCGGAGCCAGCGAGGTGAAGATCTTCAGGCCGGTGAAGTCGTAGCCGCCCGTCGGGCTGGGCTCGGCCCGGGTGACGGAGTCGAAGAGCACCGAGTCGTTGCCGGCCTCGGAGATGCCGAACGCCAGGATCTCCCCGGAGGCGATCCAGTCCTGGACGAAATCCAGCCGGTGGTCCCCGCGGGCGGCCAACAGCTGGGCGACGGCCGACCAGACCAGGTGCATGTTCACGGCCAGCGCGGTGGCCGGCGCATGCGCCGCCAGCAGGCGTTGGGCCGCCGTCGTGGTTTCCAGGCCCCAGCCACGCCCACCGCGCTCCGGCGGAAGCATCGCGGTGAGGTAGCCGGCTTCGCGCAGCTCGAGGAGGTCCTCGGCGCAAAAGGTGTTGTCGGCGTCGTACCCGGCCGCCCGGGAGCGGATGCGTTCGAGCAGCTCGTCGGTGAGGATCGCGCGGATCGGTTCCATTCCCAGTAGTCCCCCGGTTCAGTAAGTGGTCAACAGGCGCGTCAGCACCCGGGTGCCGAACTGCAGGGCGTCGACCGGGACGCGTTCGTCGACGCCGTGGAACATGCCGGTGAAGTCCAGTTCGTCGGGAAGACGCAGGGGTGCGAAGCCGTACCCCGTGATGCCGAGCCGGGAGAGCGACTTGTTGTCCGTTCCGCCCGAGAGCATGTAGGGCAGCACCACCGATCCCGGGTCCTCGGCCTCGATGGAGGAGACCATGGTGTCCACCAGCCCACCGGAGAAGGGGACCTCCAGCGAGGTGTCCGCGTGGACGGTGGAGAAGTCGACGCCGGCCCCGGCGAGTTCGCGCAGGGTTTCCTTCAGCAGCTCGTCGCGCCCGGGCAGGGTCCGGCAATCCAGGAAGGCCTCGGCGGCCCCGGGGATCACGTTGTGCTTGTACCCGGACTTCAGCGACGTCGGGTTCGACGTGTTCTGCAAGGTGGCGCCCACGAACCGCGAGACGTTGCCCAGGGCATCGAGCAGCGCGCTGGGGTCCTCCTCATCGAATTCGATGCCGGTCAGCTCGGAGACACCTTCCATCAGCGCGCGCGTGGTCTTGGTGTACTCGAGTGGCCACTCGTACTCCCCGATCCTCGAAACGGCACCGGCCAGCCGGGTGATGGCGTTCTCGTCGTTGATCTGGGACCCGTGTCCCGCCCGCCCGGTGGCGTTCAGCGTCAACCAGTGAAGGCCCTTCTCGGCGGTCTGCAGGAAGTAGGCGCGGCGCCCGCCGACGGTGGAGGAGAAGCCGCCGACTTCGCTGATGGCCTCCCCTGCACCCTCGAAGACCTCGGGGTGGTGGTCGACCATCCACCGGGCCCCATAGGTTCCGCCGGCCTCCTCGTCGGCAAAGTAGCCGAAGATGATGTCACGCCGTGGCTGGACGCCGTCGCGGTGCATTTGGCGCTGCACGGCCAGGATCATCGCATCCATGTCCTTCATGTCCACGGCGCCGCGGCCCCAGATCATCCCGTCCTTGACCTCGGCGGCGAAGGGGTCCACGCTCCAGTCCTCCGCTTGGGCGGGCACGACGTCGAGGTGCCCGTGGACCACCAGCGCCGGGAGCGACGGATCGCTGCCTGCCATCCTGGCGACGACGTTGGCCCGGCCCGGGGACGATTCGTGGATCTGGGGGTCGAGTCCCCCCTCGCTCATCAGCCCCGCCACGTACTCCGCGGCGGGCCGCTCGGGGCGGGCGTCGTTTCCACCGAAGTTGCTGGTGTCGAAGCGGATCAGCGTGCGGCAGATCTCCTCGACCTCGTCGGCTGCCGTGATACCTGCGGCACCGGGGTTTCCTCGCTCCGTCATGACCTGACCTTCCGGGTTGTTCGGGTGGCTCCAGCCTAGTCATCACGGCAAAGAGTGCGGAATTGGGAAGTACTCTCACCTCATGTTAGAGTCTTACTCGCTGCTTTCACCGGGCCGGAAGTCCCATGGGACTTCGAAACTGGTTGAATCGCACCACCTGCGCGGGTGGCGGAATAGGCAGACGCGCTAGCTTGAGGTGCTAGTCCACGTATAGTGGGTGGGGGTTCAAGTCCCCCTCCGCGCACGAAATGAGCCCCGGTCTACCGGGGCTTTTTTCATGCCCGGGAGTCGGGGGTTATAGGGGGTTATAGGCAAGAATGTGTGTATGGCCCGGTGTGTCATTGCCTTCCGGCCCATCCCGAGCGGACCCAGAGTCCTTCCCCTGCCGTGGCCGAGCCCCCGAGGAAGTCGAGCCCTACGAGTTCGCAGTCGATGTCGACTGTGGTCATCTCGGACTGGTCGTAGTGCGTTGGCCGGATCAGTTCCTGGGGCCGTAAGGGATTCTTGCTACCGTGATGCAGGAACCATTCCACGGCACGTCGACGGTGTTCGAGCGGCAACCTACGATGGAGCTTGAGCATCAGACGCAACCCGGAATTAATTCCGCCCTCGATCCGGTTCGTCGTCGCAGAAATCCCTACCCCCTCGAACCCCGGTTCGAAATAGGTGAACAGCACGCCCTGTTTGGAATAGCGCGCCAGCAGGCCCTAGTCACTTCGCAGCCGATAGTGCGTGCACCACCAGATCTGCCCGATCCTGACATGGCGCGGAGTTGGTCCCGTTCCACGGTAGGCCTGTTCGGCCAGGAAGGCCTTGTTGTCCTCGTGCCAGGCATTCAAGGGCGTCATCACCATCTATTGTGTCGGGAGGACCATCTGTCAGAGTTGGGTCGTGGCCTCGGCCAACTGATTCGATGTAGGAGATGAGCCGGTGAATGAAAAGATCGACCCCACGGACGTGTTGACGACCGTCACCGACATATTCGGCAAGTTCCAAGACGGTCGCGAACTTCACCTCCTGGAGAACCACATCGAAAACGGATACCTGGTCATCCGGTTTCGGGGGCAAGCCAGCAACTATGACGGGCCTTTCGGAGCCAGAATCGAACTCCCCCAGCACGTGGGGGGGACGATGTCTGGAATTCATACACCGAGGCTGACAACCCTTCGCTGTACGACTGGTGCACATACGGGGTTCTGTTCCGCATTCACGAGGAATACTAGACTGGCCGACCCGAGGGAAAAGGAGAACGCGATGGCGAGACGTGGTGGCTCAATGTAGAGCAGTAGTAGCACCACTCTCGCGGCACCGTCCCTCACGGGGCGGCCGCGCCCTTACAAGACCACCGGTCTGGCATCGACACCGAACACCAATGAGCGCGGGCGGCCCAGCGGGCTCACGCGCAGCGGCAAAGGCAACTCCTTCATCATTGAGCCGCTGGAACGAGACGCCGAACTGCAGTTCCCCTCAATAGATGGCCATCTTCGATGCCATGCGCGCCCAGGACGGCAAGGTCGACTCGGTCATGCAAGCCGTCAGCATGGCCATCACCGGGGCCCGATGGGAGTTAGACGCCGAAGGCGTGGACCCAGAAGTCGCCGTGTTGGTCCGCACAGAGCTGGGAATGCCCGCGCCCGGCCAGCCGCTGCGACGCCGTTACGGGGAAGGCGTCGTTCTCACCGACCACCTCGCCCAGCTCGTGGAAACCATGCTGTGGGCCGGGCTTGCCGTATTCGAACAGGTCTACCTCCCGGCACCGCCACGCCCCGCCGAGCAGGGGCCGGGACTCACCACCGTGGTGCACCTGCGGAAGCTAGCCCCGGGCCCGCTACGCACCATCGTCAGAGACAATCTGGAGCTCGTCAATCGCCCCAATTCGGTCGCCCAGCCCCAGGGAGTTCGAGTCCCCCTCCGCGCACGAAATGAGCCCAGGTCTACCGGGGCTTTTTCATGCCCGACAGATTGGGTCCATCCAAGTTTACGGGCAGGATTTTCGCATCCCCCGCACTGGCCTAGTACCGCCGTGACGGGTAACGTGATCTGGACCACGCCCCGTCGGGACGGCCAGTCCCCCGGTGGGGCCCCGTTCTGTCTCCCGGGGGAATCATGGGCCAGCAGGTGCCGCAGCATCCGGCGCATCTCCTGGCTACACCGCGGCCCCTGTTCAAATGGGTCGTCCTGGTAGCGGCGGGCACGCTGCTCATCGGCACCGCCCCCGCAGCCGGAGTGCAGACCGGTGGCACCGACGGCGGCTCCCCCTCCGCAACGGCACACCAGTCAACGCCGAAGGTCAGCCCCGTCTACGCGATTCCCGAAGCTTCCCCACTGCTGGACCCGACGGCGGCATCCAGCTGGGCTGCAACATGGACACCGGGGTACCAGCCACTCATCACCTCAGAGGTCGGACCGGACGGCAGCGCCCTGAACGGAGAGGGGGTCTCCGGTACCGGAGGCACAGCGCACATCGCCACGGGCCCAGCCGGGCTGCTTCCGGGCGGGTTGGTGCTGTCCGCACCGGTATCCAGCACGCGGATCACCAGTGGGTTCGGCTGGCGGCTGAACCCCACCGGGCCCGGCTCATACATCCACATCGGGCAGGACTACGGAGTCCCTTGCGGAACCGCCGTCCGCGCCGCCGAGGACGGGACAGTGGTCCAGTCGGCCTGGGCCGGCCACTCCGGCCAGCGGGTCAGGGTGGACCACGGCAGTGGAGTCGAGACCGCCTACAGCCACAATTCACTGCTCATCGCCCACGTCGGCGACACCGTCCGGCGCGGTGATCTGCTGGCCCTGTCGGGAACCACCGGAAACTCCACAGGATGCCACGTGCACTTCGAGGTCTACCTGAATGGCAAATGGGTTGACCCTGCGCTGTACCTGCCCCTGCTCCCCGGCCAGAACCGTCCGGTCACCGGGGATGAACGCCAGCAGATCGCCGACTCCCGATTGAAGCCGGTCGAGCACGCCGCGGCTGCATCCAGTTCAACCCCCAGTCCCGGAGCAACGAGTCCGTCCCCGGCCCCGGCATCGAGCACCACCCCGCCGGCGGCCCGGGAGACCCCGTCCACCCGCCCATCGGACCCGGCCGTTCAGGCCTCCCCCAAGGTCCCACCCACCGCCGCGGCCCCGACATCGACTCCGGCGCCGCCCAGCACACAGCCCACGGCACCGCCGACCCCGTCAGCCAAACCCACGCACCCGGCGTCACCACCGGCCGAAACGCCCGCACCACCGAGCCAGACACCCACCAGCGAACCGGTGGAATCCGCGGATCCGACTCCTCCGGCCGAATCACCGGCTCCACCCAGCGAAGAACCCACACCACCACCCAGCGCATCCCCCACTGCCCCACCGGCCGAGTCCCCCGATCCCACACCACCAGCCGAGGCACCCGGCACGACGCCCACGGATCCCCCCGCCACACCGCCCAGCTTGGCTTCGCTCTGCGTGGCCTACCAGCTCGAGGACGCAGAGCTGGCGAAGGACCCATCAGGTCCGGCCCTACGCGTGCTCTCCGAGCATGAAACGACCCTTCTCGCGAGGACGCTCGCGGCACAGGTGCCGAAAGCCCCGCCCCTGCAAGAAGACCCAACGGTGCACCAGGTGGTCATGCTCTGCCCTGCCTGGTTCCCCGACGGCATCGACACTGACACTGCTCCCGCTGATCTCGCAGCAGTGCAGGCGGGCGAGGCTGCCAGCACCCGTGAGGCGGAGAACTCGCCGAAGTAGGTTCGGCAGCGGACCGGGGACTAGTCTTCAAGGGACCACCGGTTTGCGCCGGCCACCCCCGCACAGGACCTCCATGCACCACGCCATTGACTCCCCCGACCCGTCGGGTCGCGCCTCCGGGCGGACACCCCGCGTGGCCATGCTGTGCCTGCACACCTCCCCGTTGGACCAGCCCGGTTCCGGGGACGCCGGCGGCATGAACGTCTACGTCAGGGAAACCGCTCTGGCCCTCGCGGCCGCCGGCGCCCTGGTCGACGTCTTCACCCGCAGCGCACGACCCCGGGATCCCGACGTGCTGGCCGACGGCGTCGTGGTCCACCATATTCCCGCAGGTCCCGACGGCCCGGTGTCCAAGGAGGACCTGCCCCGCCACCTGCCTGACATCACCGCCGGGATCCTCCAGGGGGGCTTCGGCCCCTACGACGTGGTGCACAGCCACTACTGGATATCGGGCGTCGTCGGACTGGAGCTCGCCGCCCGCTGGGACATACCACTGGTCCATACGATGCACACCATGGCCAAGGTCAAACGACGTCTGCAGCATGATGCCGACGAACCGGACTCCCGCGTGGAAGCCGAGACCGTGCTGGCTACCCGCGCCACCCGCCTCACCGCCAACACGGCGGCGGAGGCAGATGAACTCGTCGCCGATTATGGAGCACCGGCCGCACGGATCGACGTGGTTGCCCCCGGGGTGGACCTGGAGGTCTTCCGTCCCGAGGGCACGCGGATCTGGATCGGGGATGCCGGGCACACCCCCGGTCCGGCGGCCAACCCGCTGCGCATTGCGTTCGCCGGACGCATCCAGAAGCTCAAGGGCCCCCATATCCTGCTGCGCGCACTCGGTTTGCTCGCCCGGCTCCGGCCAGACATCGACGTCGAGTTGGCCATCATCGGGTCGCGCAGTGGTTCCAAGGAACTCGATCTGGCGCGCCTGATCGCCGACGAGCACCTGGAGCATACCGCCCATCGACTCCCCCCGGCCCCGGCAGACCAGTTGGCCGCCTGGTTCCGGGCGGCGGACGTCGTCGCCGTGCCGTCCTACAGCGAGTCCTTCGGATTGGTCGCCATGGAGGCACAGGCCTGCGGAACGCCTGTCTTGGCACACGACGTCGGCGGGTTGCGGCACAGTGTCGCCGCAGGCTCCACCGGGATCCTGGTCCCGGACCTGGATGCCGGCAGCTGGGCTGATGCCATCGCCCAGGTGGCCACGCGCCGGGATCAGCTGAGGGTGATGGGCAGTGCCGCCGTCGTGCGTTCACGGGCCTTCAGCTGGTCCCACACGGCAACGGCGGCCCTGGACTGCTATGCCAGGGCCGCCGCCGATCACGTGCGAAGTGGTTCCTAGAGCGCACGCACCGCGCCGTGGAAGTGGCGCCTGCCCGATCGGGCATTCCACCCTTGGAAGGAGAGCAGTTTCGGGGAGGTTTCCACCCCGAAGCTGACGGTGGAGGGCAACAGCACCGGCGCCTCGAACACGATGTCCCAGTGGTACCCGCCGTCCAGCGGCGCCGTCTGGGCCAGGGCCTTGCCGGCCAGGAACATGCCGTGGGCAATCTGGCGCTTCATGCCCAGCGCCTTGGCCGGCAGTGCGCCCAGGTGGATCGGGTTGTAGTCGCCCAGCACTGCGGCGTAGTCACGCCCCGCACCGGCACCCAGACGCCAGGCGCCGGTCTGGCGCGGTGCCACGAATTCGGGGCGTTCGCTCCTGCGTTCGGGCCGGGCGCCGGCCCACACGCCCTTCGCCAGGTACGTCGAGGTGCCCACCCAGACCACCTCGCCGCCGACGCTGGCCTCGCACACCACGTCGACTGCGGTGCCTGCATGGTGGTCGCGCAGCTTCTCCGCCCAGGCGCGGACGTCCAGGGTCTCCTCCAGGCGGATCGGACGCAGGTGCTCGACCTGGTTGGACAGGTGCACCATGCCCAGCAGAGGCAGGGGGAATTCCCGGGCGGCCAGCACCGACATGGCCACGGGGAAGACCGTTCCGTGGACGAAGACGCTGGGCAGCGTCCCGCGCACCGTGTCGCCCACCAGCTGCTGGTAGGCCTCCAGCCGTGGCAGTTCGGCCCGGACCCCTGTCACGGAGTGCTCGACCTCGGGCAGCACCAGCGAACCGGAAGACCCGGTCAGCTTCGTGCGGACCTGGTTGCCCAGTGCCTCCGCATAGAGCCGCGGCAGGGAGGGAACGGCGTCGAGACGGACCTCGCGGCGGCTCATGCGCCCACCAGCGACTGCCCGCAGACGCGCAGCGTCTGGCCGTTGATGCCACCGGCTGCGTCGGAGGCGAGGAAGCCGATGGCCTCGGCGACGTCCAGCGGCTGTCCGCCCTGCATCAGGGAGGGCATGAGCATCCGGCCCACCGTGCGGGTGGCGACCGGGATCTTCGCGGTCATCTCGGTTTCGATGAACCCCGGTGCCACAGCGTTGATCCCGCCGTCGCGCTCGGCCATCGCCGACGCGGTGGCAACGACCATGCCCATGACCCCGGCCTTGGAGGCCGCGTAGTTGGTCTGCCCGCGATTGCCGGCGATGCCGCTGGTGGAGGCCAGCGAAACGATCCGCAGCCCGGGCAGCTCCGCTGCCAGGAAGGCCTCGTTCATGCGCAGCTGCGATTCCAGGTTCACTGCCATGACCGAGTCCCAGCGGGCCGCATCCATGTTGGCCAGCAGCTTGTCCCGGGTGATCCCGGCATTGTGGATCACGATGTCCAGGTGGCCGTGTCGCTGCCGGGCGTGGTCCAGGATGATCTGGCCGGCGTCGTGGCGGGTCACGTCCAGTTGCAGGGCGGTTCCCTCGACTTCGTTGGCGACCTTGGCCAACGCGTCGCCGGCCTGCGGGACGTCGACGGCCACAATGGTGGCGCCGTCGCGATGCAGGGTCCGGGCGATGGCCGCGCCGATGCCCCGGGCGGCACCGGTGACCACTGCGACCTTGCCGGACAGCGGCTGGTCCCAGTCGGCCGGCAGCTCGCCGCGTGCGGATTCGATGGTCAGGAACTGGCCGTCAACGTATGCGCTGCGGCCCGAGAGCAGGAAGTGCAGGGCCGCGGTCGCGGATGGCGCATCGGCGCGGATGCCCTCGGCGAGGAGGATGCCGTTGGCTGTCGCCCCGCCACGCAGTTCACGTCCCAGGGAACGCAGGAGCCCGGTGACGCCTTGGCGTGCCGCGGAGCGGGCCGGGGCATCGGTGGCGTCCGCCGGCCGCGAGATCGTCACCACACGCCCACCCGGGGCCAGGCTGCGCAAGGCGGCGCCGGTCTCCAGGGCGATGGATGAGATGTCGCCCGGTGCCTCGACGGCGTCCAGTGCGAGGATGAGCGCACCGAGCTTTTCGGATCCTCCGGCGTGGCGGCGCACATCCAGTCCCCAACCCAGCAGGGTCTCGGTCAGTTCGTGGGCTGCCGAGCCGGCACCGAGGACGACGACGGGGCCCGGCACCAGGGGCTGGCCACGCCGGTAGCGGCGCAGGATGGAGGGCCGTGGCAGGCCCAGCGACTTGGCGAGTTCCTTCGTGAACCCGCTGTTGACGAGCTTCAGGTAGTTGTCAGCCATGTTCAGCGTGCCTCCAGGATCGCGACGACGCCCTGCCCACCGGCGGCGCAGACCGAGACCAGGCCGCGGCCGGATCCCTTTTCGTGGAGCATCTTGGCCAGGGTGGCCACGATGCGACCGCCGGTGGCGGCGAACGGGTGCCCGGCGGCCAGGGAGGAGCCGTTGACGTTGAGCCTGGACCTGTCGATGGCGCCCAGCGGGGCGTCCAGGCCCAGCCGGTTGCGGCAGAAGTCCTCGTCTTCCCAGGCGGCCAGGGTGCTGAGCACGGTGCCGGCAAAGGCCTCGTGGATCTCGTAGAAGTCGAAGTCCTGCAGGGTCAGCCCGTTGCGGGCCAGCAGGCGCGGCACCGCATAGGCCGGTGCCATGAGCAGGCCCTCTTCGCCGTTCACGAAGTCGACGGCGCCGGCTTCGAAGTCCACGAAGTTCGCCAACATCGGCAGGTCGTGTTCGCGGGCGTAGTCCTCGGAGCCGAGCAGGACGGCCGAGGCGCCATCGGTCAGCGGCGTGGAGTTCCCGGCCGTCATGGTCGCCTTGTCCCCGAGGTTCTTGCCGAAGGCCGGCTTCAGGCTGCCCAGCTTCTCCAGCGTGCTGTCGGCGCGCAGGTTGGTGTCCCGCGAAACGCCACGGAACGGGGTGACCAGGTCGTCGAAGAAGTGGCGATCGTAGGCCGCGGCGAGGTTCTTGTGGCTGGCCAGTGCCAGTTCGTCTTGGGCCTGGCGGGTGATGCCCCAGGCTGCGGTGGTGATGGCCTGGTGGTCGCCCATCGACAGCCCGGTACGCGGTTCCCCGGTTCCGGGCGCGTTGGGCGTCAGGTCCTTGGGGCGGAACTTCGAGATCGCGCCGAGACGCTGCTGCAGGGTCCGGGCACGGGATAGTTCCAGGAGAACCGAACGCAGTCCTTCGCTGACGGCGATCGGGGCGTCGGAGGTGGTGTCCACGCCGCCGCCGATTCCCGACTCGAGCTGTCCGAGTCGGATCTTGTTGGCCAGCGATCCGATGGCCTCCATGCCGGTGGCGCAGGCCATCTGGATGTCGTAGGCGGGTGTGGTCGGGGACAGTGCGGTGCCCAGGACCGACTCGCGCACCAGGTTGAAGTCCTTGGAGTGCTTGAGCACTGCGCCGCCGGCGACGGCACCGATGCGCTGTCCCTGCAGCCCGAAGCGGGCCACGAGCCCGTCGAGGGCTGCCGTGAGCATCTCCTGGTTGGAGGCTGTCGAGTACTTGCCGTTGGAACGGGCAAAGGGAATGCGGTTGCCACCGATCACGACGGCGGGCCGGAGACCGGCGGCGCCGGACGTCGATGACTGGGCGGGGGAAGCCTGTTCGGCCATGGAATGACTCCTGACGGTGTGAAGTGGATTACCGATACCTAGCGTACCTGATACGCTGGGTATCGTGAACTCCTCAGACACATCCACCGAGGCTGCACCCGGCACCTCCGGCGACGGCCGCTCGGCCCGGTGGGATGCACACCGCCTCTCGCGGCGGACCGAGCTGGTCAAGGCGGCCCGATCGGTCATCCACCGGCTCGGCCCGACCGCCTCCATGGATGAGTGCGCGGCCGCAGCGGGAACCTCCAAGTCCGTCTTCTACCGCTACTTCGGCGACAAGGACGGACTGCGCCGCGCCATGGGAGAGATCGTCATCGGCCAGATGCGCTCCAAGGTCGTCGATGCCGCCCGCACCGCAACCACCGAACAAGCAGGACTGCTGGCTATGGTCCGCGCCTACCTCCACATGGCCCAGACCTCGCCGAACGTCTACTTCTACGTCACCGACGTCTCCCGCGATCCGCAGGCGGCCACGAGCACCTCCGCTCCGGGGGAACCACTGGATGACTTCTTCGCCGAGCTCACCTCGATGATGACCGACCGGATGCGCGCCTACCTCCGGGCGCGGGACCACCCGGGAACGTCCGCCCTGGACCTGTGGCCGCGCGCAGCGATCGGAATGGTCAGGGCCACCGGCGAAACCTGGCTGCGCACCCCGGACTCCCCCGCCAAGCCCACGGAGGAAGAGCTCACCCGCACCATCACGGGATGGCTGATCTCCGGCATTGCCGGGGGCAACACCCCACCAGCAACCACCACGACCGCTCAACAATTGGAAAGGCACTCCTCGTGACCCAGCAGAACACGGCGGCAACGAGCCGCACCGAACCCCACCTCGACGTCGCAGCGCTCGGCGAGCAGCTCCTGGGCAAATGGGCCGAGGATCGCCGCGTTTCACGCGCCATCGCCGGCCGTGCCGAATTCCAGCGGATCGAGGGCCAGTCCATGGCCGAACACCGTGAACGTGTCCTGGGCCAGCTCTCCCTGCTGGTCGAGGAGGGCGCCATCCAGCGCGCGTTCCCCGAGTCCATGGGCGGGAGCAACAACCATGGCGGCAACATCGCCGCGTTCGAGGAACTGGTCACCGCGGACCCCTCGCTCCAGATCAAGGCCGGCGTGCAGTGGGGTCTCTTCGGCTCCGCCGTCCTGCACCTGGGCACCCAGGAGCACCACGAGAAGTGGCTCCCTGGCATCCTGAACATGGAGATCCCGGGCGCCTTCGCCATGACCGAGATCGGCCATGGCTCCGACGTGGCCAGCGTGGCGACCACCGCCACCTACATCCCGGAAACCGACGAGTTCGAGATCCACACCCCGTTCCGCGCCGCCTGGAAGGAGTACCTGGGCAACGCCGGCCAGCACGGCCATGCGGCAGTCGTCTTCGCCCAGCTCATCACCCAGGGTGTCAACCACGGCGTCCATGCGCTCTATGTCCCCATCCGCGATGGGAACGGCTTCCTGCCCGGCATCGGCGGAGAAGATGACGGGCTCAAGGGCGGCCTGAACGGGATCGACAACGGACGGCTGCACTTCGACCACGTCCGGATCCCCCGCACCAACCTGCTCAACCGCTATGGCGACGTCGACGCCTCCGGGAAGTACACCTCCCCCATCGCCAGCCCGGGCCGCCGGTTCTTCACGATGCTCGGCACCCTGGTCCAGGGCCGCGTCTCCCTGGACGGCGCAGCGGTCGCCGCCTCGAAGGTGGCACTGCAGATCGCGGTCACCTACGCCCACCAGCGCCGTCAGTTCAATGCAACTTCCAACATCCAGGAAGAGGTGATCATGGACTACCAGCGCCACCAGCGCCGGTTGATTTCCCGGATCGCCACCACCTACGCCATGTCCTTCGCCCACGAATCGCTGCTCGAGAAGTTCGACGGCGTCTTCTCCGGCGCCTCGGACACCGACGAGGACCGCCAGGACCTGGAGACCCTCGCTGCCGCGCTGAAGCCGACCTCGACGTGGAATGCCTTGGACATCCTCCAGGAATGCCGCGAGGCCTGCGGCGGTGCCGGGTTCATCACGAAGAACCGGTTCACCTCCCTGCGCGCCGACCTCGACGTCTACGTGACGTTCGAGGGCGACAACAACGTGCTGCTCCAACTGGTCGCCAAGCGCCTGCTGACCGACTACGCCCAGGAATTCCGGCACCTCGATGCCGGCGTCCTGGCCCGCTATGTGGTCCGCCAGGCTGGCAATGTCGCCATCAACCGCTCGGGGCTGCGCCAGTTCGCGCAGACCTGGGCCGACACCGGGTCGGAAAAGCGCTCGGCGAACTTCCTCAAGGACGCCGAGACACAGCGCAACCTGCTCACCGACCGCGTCCAGACGGCAGTGGGCGAGGTCGCCGATGCCATGCGCGGGGCCGCCAAGCTGCCGCAGGCCGAGGGCGCCCGGATCTTCAACGAAAACCAGCACGAGATCATCGAGGCGGCCCGCGCCCACGGCGAGCTGCTGCTCTGGGAGTCGTTCACCGCGGCGCTGGAGAACATCAAGGACGCGGACACCCGCCAGATCATGACTTGGGTCCGTGACTTGTTCGGCCTGCAGCTGATCGAGAAGGACCTGGCCTGGTACCAGATGCACGGCCGGCTCTCGAGCCAGCGCGCCCGGACCCTGGGCCCCTACAGCAACCGCCTGCTGGCCCGTTTGCGCCCCCACGCCCAGGATCTGGTGGATGCCTTCGGCTACGGCCCCGAGCACCTGCGCGCCGACATCGCGACCGGCATCGAGGCCGAACGCCAGGACGAGGCGGCGGAATACCTGCGGCGCCAGCGTGCCCTGCCCGATGCCCCGATGGACGAAAAGGTCCTGGTCGCACGGCGCAAGGCGGAGGAGAAGGCCCAGCGGCACGCTGCAAAGGCGGCCGCCAAGAAGGGCCGCAAGGTCGGCGCCTGACCCGCATCCCCGACACGACGCCGCCGGGTTCCCCTCCAGGGGAGCCCGGCGGCGTCGTCGTTGGCGGTCAGCGGGACCGGGAGCCGATGGCTGCCCGGTAGACCTCGAGGGTCCGCTGCGCGATGGCTTCCCAGCTGAAGTGCTCGGCGGCGCGGCGGCGACCGGCAGCTCCCATGGCGGCAGCCCGGTCGCCATCCTCCAGCGCCCGGTTCAGCGCGGCGGCGAAATCGGCGACGAAGACCTCGACATCACGCGGCGTCCCCGAGGCGTCGGGTAGCTGTTCCAGCGGCACCAGGTAGCCGGTTTCCCCGTCGGCGACCACCTCCGGGATCCCGCCGACGGCGCTGGCCACCACTGCCGTCGAGCAGGCCATGGCCTCCAGGTTCACGATGCCCAGGGGCTCATAGATCGAGGGGCACGCGAAGACCGTGGCCTGCGTGAGCACCTGGATGAGTTCATGGCGGGGCAGCATCCGCTCGATGACGACCACCGACTCGCGGCTCGCGCGCAATTCCGCGATCAGCCCGGCCACCTCGGCGGCGAGCTCGGGGGTGTCGGCAGCCCCGGCGCACAGCACCAGCTGCACGTCGGGCGGAAGCAGGGCAGCTGCCCGCAGCAGGTAGGGAACACCCTTCTGCCGGGTGATGCGCCCGACGAAGGCGACCGTGCGCTTTCCCGGATCGATGCCCAGTGAGGGCAGGTCGTCCAGATGGGGCGCCGGCTGCCAGGACTGGACGTCGACGCCGTTGTGCACCACGTGCACGCGTTCCGGGTCCACCCCCGGATAGGCGGAGAGGATGTCCCGGCGCATGCCGTCGGAGACGGCGATGATGGCATCGGCGGCATGGTAGGCGGTGGATTCGGCCCACGAGCTGACGGCGTAGCCGCCGCCGAGCTGCTCGGCCTTCCACGGGCGCAGGGGTTCGAGGGAGTGGGCGCTGAGCACGTGGGGAACGTCGTTCATCAGTGCGCCCCAGTGGCCGGCCATGTTCGCATACCAGGTGTGCGAATGGATGACGTCGGCGCCGGCCAGGGCCGGGACGATGCGCAGATCCGTCCCCAGGGTCGCCAGCGCCGGGTTGCCGTCCGCCAGGTCATCGGGTTCGGCGTAGCTGGCCACTGTGGCGCCGTGGTAGTCGGTGGGGCGCTCCCCACCGAAGGCGTGGACGTGCAGCTTGGTCAGCGGGGCCAGCACGCGGGCCAGTTCGGCGACGTGGACGCCGGCTCCCCCGTAGATGGCCGGAGGGAATTCTTTGGTAACAATGTCGACTCTCACACCCCCAACGTAGTCGCTTCGTGAGTTCTGCCATAGTGTGATCCCACAAGGTGAAGCCGGCGGGCCACCCCGCCGGGATGGAACGAGTTGCAGGGAGTCGCCATGCCCCAGAAAAAGGTCCTCGCAGTGGTCTTGGCCGGCGGAGAAGGCAAGCGGTTGATGCCCTTGACGGCGGATCGGGCCAAACCTGCCGTCCCGTTTGCCGGAGGGTACCGGCTGATCGACTTCGCCCTGTCCAACGTCGTGAACTCCGGCTATCTCCAGGTCGTCGTGTTGACCCAGTACAAGTCACACAGCCTGGACCGGCACGTCTCGGAGACCTGGAGGATGTCCACCCAGCTGGGCAACTACGTCGCTTCCGTCCCGGCCCAGCAGCGTCTGGGCAAGGACTGGTTCCTCGGCTCGGCCAACGCCATCTTCCAGTCGCTGAACCTCATCCACGACTCCAAGCCCGACTACGTCCTGGTCGTGGGCGCCGACCACGTGTACCGGATGGACTTCTCCGCCATGCTGGATGCACATATCGCCTCGGGTGCCTCCGCCTCGGTCTCGGCCGTGCGCCAGCCGCGGTCCCTGGCCGACCAGTTCGGCGTCATCGAAACCGACCCTTCGTCCCCCGACCGGATTTCGGCCTTCGTCGAGAAGCCCGCCACCACGCCGGGCCTGGCCGATGACCCGGAGAACTTCCTGGCCTCGATGGGCAACTACATCTTCACCACGGGCCCCCTGCTGGAGGCCTTGCGCTCGGACAACGAACGCGAGGACACCCAGCACGACATGGGCGGGGACATCATCCCGGGATTCGTCGCACGTGGTGATTGCGCGGTCTACGACTTCTCGGCCAACCCGGTTCCCGGAGAGGACCTGCAGCGGGTGCGCTACTGGCGCGATGTCGGCACGTTGGAGTCCTATTACGAAGCCCACATGGACCTGGTGGCACCGATCCCCGAGTTCAACCTCTACAACCAGGAGTGGCCGATCCACACCCGGCACCACAGCTCCCCACCCTCCAAGCTCATCCGGGCCAAGGACGGCACCCCCGGCGAGGCCCATGATTCCCTGCTCGCAGCCGGCGTCGTGATCTCCGGCGGCACCGTGTGCAAATCGGTCCTGTCGGTGGACGTGCGCGTCGATGCCGGGGCCCAGGTCGAGGAGTCGGTGCTGCTGGACAACGTCGTCATCGGAGCCGGTGCCGTGGTCAAGCACGCGATCATCGACAAGAACGTCGTGGTCCCGCCCGGAGCGCAGATCGGGGTGGACCCGCAGAAGGACCGGGCCCGCGGATTCACCGTCACCGACTCGGGGCTCACCATCCTGGCCAAGGGGCAAGAGGTGACGGCGGAGGAGGACCTCGTCACGGCCTAGACCGGGTCGTCCGTGGTGGACGGCAGGCGGTAGAGTTCTCCCGTCATGACTGAGCATTCCTCCCCCATCTCCCCCGACGACCTGGCCGCCTGCCTGGGCGTTCTCGAACGCATCCACCAGCTGCCCGATGACGACGAGCAATTCATCGCCGTCCGCCGGGCCACGGCCAAGATGTTCAAGGAGGTCAAGCGCGCCCGACGGACCGAGGCCCGCCAGGCCGTCCTGGATGCCGACCGCAAGGTCATGGAACGCACCGCCACCGGTGCCGCCAACCGGCTCGACGACGAGACCGAGGGGCTCGATCTGTCCTCGGCCACTGCCGATGGCAGCGCGGGCGAATACCGGCAGCCGCGCAAGTGCTACATCTGCAAGCAGCCGTTCACGAAGGTCGACGCGTTCCACCACCTGCTCTGCCCCGACTGCGCGGCGAGCGGCCGCCACTGGCGCGAGGCCCGGGTGGATCTGACCGGCCGCCGCGCCCTGCTGACCGGGGGCCGCGCCAAGATCGGCATGCACATCGCCCTGCGGCTGCTGCGCGACGGCGCCCACACCACCATCACCACCCGATTCCCGGCGGACGCAGCACGGCGTTTCGCGGCACTGGAGGACAGCGGCGACTGGCTGCACCGGCTGCGCATCGTGGGCATCGACCTGCGCGACCCCTCGCAGGTGGTCTCCCTCGCAGAACGCCTCGCCGCGGCCGGTCCGCTGGACATCCTCATCAACAACGCGGCACAGACGGTCCGCCGTTCCGGCAATGCCTACCGCCACCTCATCGAGGCCGAGGCACGTCCGTTGGCCCCCGCGCTGTCAATGGCCAACGGCGGACCCGAGGTCTGGGGTGCAGGTGTCGCCCCGCAGGCCCACCCGCAGGCTCTGGCGGCTGCCTTCGACCTCGATACCGCTGCCCTGGAATCCACGATGGGCGTCGCCCCGGAGCGGCTCGCCGAATTGGCGATGACCGCCGGTTCGGCGTCGCTCGAGCGCATCGCCGCCGGGACCGCCATCGACGCCGGCGGGCTCGTCCCCGATCTGGTGTCGGTGAACAGCTGGACACAGAACCTGGGCCAGGTCGAGGCGCTGGAGCTGCTGGAGGTCCAGCTGTGCAACGTCACCGCCCCGTTCCTGCTGGCCAGCCTGCTGCGCCCGGCCATGGCCGCCGCTGCGGCACGGCGCAAGTACGTCGTGAACGTCTCGGCGATGGAGGGCCAGTTCTCCCGGGTCTACAAGGGTGCCGGGCATCCCCACACGAACATGGCCAAGGCAGCTCTCAACATGCTCACCCGCACGGCGGCCGAGGAACTGCTGGAGACCGACGGCATCCTCATGACGGCCGTGGACACCGGGTGGATCACGGACGAGCGTCCCCACGAATCGAAGATCCGCCACGCCGCAGAGGGCTGGCACGCACCGTTGGACCTGATCGACGGGGCGGCGCGGGTCTACCACCCCATCGTCGCCGGGGAAGCAGGCGAGGACCTGCGGGGCTGCTTCATCAAGGACTACCGGCCTTCACCCTGGTAGTGATATGCAACACCTGCTTCATGGTTCAATGGTGGGGTGGATATCCAGCAGCCCCAGAACCAGAACCTGACCCGCGACGAGGCCGCCGAGCGCGCCGGGATCCTCACCGTCGATTCGTATGAGGTCGCCCTCGACCTGAGCGGTGCACCGGACCCCGACACCGCCGGCTACCGCTCCCGGACCCGGGTGGCGTTCACCGCGGCATCCGCGGGCGTCGGGACCTTCCTGGATTTCATCCATGGCGGGGTCACCGCCGTCGTGCACAACGGGCGCCGGCTCGACGTGGCGACCACGGTGGACGGCTCGCGGATCCACTTCACCACCGAGCCCGGAGAGAACGTCGTCGAGGTCGACGGCACCGCCCTGTATTCGACCTCCGGTGAGGGCATGCACCGTTTCGTGGACCCGGTGGACGGCGAGACCTACCTCTACACGCAGTACGAGCCTGCAGATGCGCGCCGCGTGTTCGCCACCTTCGAACAGCCAGATCTGAAGGCGCCGTTCACTTTCACCGTCACCGCGCCCACCGCCTGGCACGTGGCCTCCAACCAGTCGGTGGCCGAACGCACCGACCACGAGGACGGCACAGCGACCACCGTGTTCGCCCCCACCCTGCCGATGTCGACGTACATCACCACGATCCTGGCGGGCCCCTACCACTACGTCACCGACAGCTGGCAGCGCACCCTCGCCGACGGCACCGTCCTGGACGTGCCCCTGGGCCTGACCTGCAGGGCGTCGCTGGCACCTCATTTCGACCACGAAACGTTGTTCGCCACGACCAAGCAGGGGCTGGACTTCTTCCACGAACTCTTCGACTACCCCTACCCCTGGGGCAAGTACGAGCAGGCCTTCGTCCCCGAATACAACCTCGGCGCCATGGAGAACCCCGGGCTGGTGACCTTCACCGAGCACTACGTCTTCACCTCCCACGCCACCGAGGCCCAGTACGAGGCCCGCGCGAACACGCTCCTGCACGAGATGGCCCACATGTGGTTCGGCGACCTGGTCACCATGCGCTGGTGGGACGACCTGTGGCTGAAGGAGTCGTTCGCCGACTTCATCGGCACCCTGGCCGTCGCCGAGGCCACCGCCTTCGAGACCGCCTGGGTCACCTTCGCTAACCGGCGCAAGGCCTGGGCGTACGTGCAGGACCAGCTGCCAACCACCCATCCGATCGTCGCGGACATCCCCGATCTGGAGGCCGCCCGGCAGAACTTCGACGGCATCACCTACGCCAAGGGTGCCTCGGTGCTCAAGCAGCTCGACGCCTTCGTGGGCCGGGAGGCGTTCACCTCCGCCGCGCGCACCTATTTCCGCCGCCACGCCTACGGCAACACGTCCCTCGCCGACTTCCTGGCCGTCCTGGAGGAGGCCTCCGGACGGGACATGGGAGCCTGGGCCGACGCCTGGCTGCGCAGCGCCGGTGTCGGATCGCTGCGGGTGGAACTCGAGGAGGACGACGGCGGAATCATCACCACTGCGGTGATCATCCAGCAGGGCGTGGACCCGGTCACGGGATCCCCCGCACTCCGCCCCCACACCCTGGGGCTGGGCACCTTCGACCTGCGCGAGGGCCGGCTCCAGCGCTCCGGCGGCTTCCGGATGGACGTCACCGGCGCCAGCACCAACATCCCCGACCTCATCGGCCGGCCACGGCCAGCGGTCATCCTCCCCAACGACGGTGACCTGACCTACGCCAAGGTCGGGTTCGACGACGGCAGCCTGTCGGTGCTGCTGGAACACCTGGGCACCCTGGACGAACCGCTGGCACGCGCCACCGCCTGGGCCGCCCTCTGGTCGATGGTCCGCGACGCCGACCTGCCGGCCCCGGTGTTCCTGCAGGCGGTGCGCCGCCACGTGGACACCATCACCGACGTCGGCGTGCTGACCATGATCCTGGACCAGGCAGCGTCCGCCGTCCGGCTCTACTGCCCGCCGGCCGTCAGGGACGGCGAGCAGGGGGCACTGGCGGGCGCCGTCCACGGCTTCCTGCTGGAGGCCGAGCCGGGTTCCGATGCACAGGTGGCCTTTGCCCGCCGCCTGGCAGGGCTCGCCCGCCACGGCGGTCTCGATGACGTCGTCGACGGCTTGCTCGACGGTTCCTCGGCGGTACCCGGCTTGGTCGTGGACGAACAGCTGCGCTGGGCGCTGCTGCAGGCGGGCGCGGCCCGCGGCCACCTCGACGCGACAGCGCTGGATGCCGAGCGGGAGGCCCATCCGTCGGCGGTCGCCTCGGTGGGGCACGCCCTGGCGATGGCCGCACGGCCCGAACCCGCGGTCAAGCGGGCAGCCTTTGACGCGGCACTGACCGGAACCGCCGCCAACGGGACGGCACTGTCGAACGACGTGCTCAGCGCGAGCGTTGACGGGTTCCTCGTGGGATCCCACGAACTCATCGACCCCTATTACGACAGGTACTGGCCGGCGCTGGAGGGCATCTGGGCCGAACGCAGCATTGGCCTGGCCACCCGGACCGTCCAGGGGCTCTTCCCCGGTGCGCAGGACCTGGGCCCGGAGGGAGCGGATTCACACCCGGTGCTGCGCACGGCCGACGGCTGGCTCGCCGAACATCCCGACGCGCCGCGCGCCCTGCGCCGGATCATCATCGAACAGCGCGACCAGTTGGCCCGGACGCTGCGCGGACAGGCGGCCGTTTAGGGGACGCGGTTCAGCCACTCCTCGGTACGGAACTTCTCATCGGCCAACCGATCGGCCCGCTGGAGGGTGGCGGCACCGATCTCGGTCCGATCGGCCCCGTAGCGTGCCGCGAAGGTGGAGACCATCGTCTCGATGATCTCGGCCCGCGGCACGCCGGCCTGGCGCTTGAGCGGGTCGACCCGTTTCTTGGCGCTGGCGATCCCCTTGTCGGAGATCTTCTCCTTGCCGATGCGCAGCACCTCGGTCATCTTGTCGGCATCGATGTCGTAGCTCATCGTAACATGGTGCAGGATGGCGCCGCCGGCAAAGCGCTTCTGGGCTGCGCCCCCGATCTTCCCCTGGGGTGTGGCAATGTCGTTGAGCGGCTTGTAGAACGCCTCGACGCCCAGGCGCTGCAGCGATTCCATGACCCAGGCGTCCAGGAAGGGATACGAATCGGCAAAGCTCATCCCGTCGACCAGTGACGCCGGCAGATACAGCGAATAGGTGATGCAGTTGCCGGCCTCCATGAACATGGCCCCGCCGCCGCTGATGCGGCGCACGACGGTCACCCCATGTCGGGCAGCCCCCTCGGGGTCGATCTCGTTGCGGACGGACTGGAAGCTGCCAATGGCCACGGCCGGCTCGTTCCAGTCCCAAAACCGCAGGGTGGGCTTGCGCGTGCCTTCCATGACCTCGCGGGTCATCACCTCATCCAATGCCACGTTCACGGCGATGGGCAGGGTGACCGGGCCGATGACCTCCCAGTCGTGGTCCTCCCAGCCGGTGGCCAGGCCCAGGGCCCGGCGGACGGCGGTGGCCACGGCGGCCGGGTCGAAGCCGAACATCACTGCGTCATCGTCCACCGCGGCATCGACGGCGTCGCGGATGCTCGAGTGCGGCGAGGCGGCATCCAACCCGACCAGCGCGGCGTTGATGTCATCCAGGGCCTCGTCCGGCTCAAGGAAGAAGTCACCGTTGACATTGGCCCGGACGATCCGCTCGTCGGGCCCCTGGCCGGCGACCTCGAGGTCGGCGACGACGAGCTTGCCGCCCGGGACCTTGTATTCGCCATGGTGGGTGTAGGGGGGGTTTTCGCGGGGTGCTGCATCGTCAACTGGCATGCCCCCATCCTAGTAACTGCCGGCACTGCCCCGGGCTACACTGGCGAACATGAGCGCCCGCGACCGTCTGCCCCTCAGGGACCGATTCCCTCCCCACGGGTGGAAGGCGTTGCACACCCTGGCGTGCACCCACGCACCCCGATCCCCTCGGGCTCTCCGCATCAATCCCCGTCGGGCTTGATGCGGAGCCGCAGGGCAGGCCGCCAGACCATCATTAGCAGCCATCCGAAGGAGCGATCATGGCAGAGGCCATCGACGTCACACCCAACACCGCCCAGCACCGGTACGACATCACCGTGGACGGGCAGGCCGCGGGATCCTCGTCCTACCGCGACACCGAGGATGCCGGGACACCGCAACGCATCCTCTACCACACGCTCATCGACGACGCCTTCGGTGGCCGGGGCCTGGCGTCGGTGCTGACCCGCGAGGCCATCCGGCAGTCGGTGGACGCCGGGTTCCGTGTCGTGCCGATGTGCCCCTACGTCGTGAAGTGGACGACGACGCACGACGACTTCGCCGAACACATCGACCCGGTGTCCAGCGCACACACGGCACTCTTCGACTGAACTGCGCGTCAACGACCTGCCGTTAACGACGAAGGGGACCCCGAGGGGTCCCCTTGCGCATGAAGTGCGTGCTTACTTCTTGCCGAAGTTCTTGAACCGGGCGTTGAAGCGCTCGACGCGTCCTGCCGAGTCCATGATGCGCTGCTTGCCCGTGTAGAACGGGTGCGAGGCGGCGGAGATTTCGACGTCGATGACCGGGTAGGTGTTGCCGTCTTCCCACTCGATGGTCTTGTTCGAGGAGGCGGTGCTGCGGGTCAGGACCTTTTCACCGGAGGCCAGGTCATTGAAAACGACCGGCCCGTACTTCGGGTGCGTGTTGGACTTCATGATTATAAACCTTTGCTCGAGCCCCTGGATTTTGCCAGAAGCCATACGGGTACGTCGTTCCATTCGACACGGAACCGACTGTTCACTATATCCCACCGCCGGACACCGATGGAAATCGGCGCGCCTACCTGGCGCGTAGTTCCCACATGGCCACGGCCGACGCGGCAGCAACGTTCAGCGAGTCGACACCGGCACGCATCGGGATCATGACGGCGCGGTCCACGGCGGCCAGCGTGGCCGCGGAGACACCGGCACCTTCGGTGCCGAGCACCAGGGCCAGCCGTTCGATCGATTCGGCGGCGACCTGGTCGATGTCCTGGGCGTCGTCCGTCAGTTCCATCGCTGCCAGGGTGAAGCCCGCGGACCGCAGCTGCCTGAGTCCCGCATCCCACTGCCCGAGCCGGACCCAGGGCACCTGGAACACCCCGCCCATGCTGACCCTGATGGACCGGCGGTACAACGGGTCCGCGCACCGCGGTGAGACCAGTACGGCGTCGATCCCCAATGCGGCGGCGGACCGGAAGATGGCTCCCAGGTTGGTGTGGTCCACGATGTCCTCGAGCACGATGACACGTCGCGCCCCGGCGAGGGCCTCGGCCAACGGAACCGGGGCCGGGCGGTTCATGGCCGCGAGGGCACCGCGGTGCAGGTGGAATCCGGTGATCTCCTCCAGCACCCCCGGGGCGCCGACAAAGACAGGAACGTCGGGGTGGGCGTCGAGCACGTCGGAGAGCCCGTCCAGCCATTTCGGGGCCAGGAAGAAGGACCGCGGCACATGCCCGGCGGCCAGCGCACGCCGCAGCACCTTGGAGCTCTCGGCGATGTAGAGCCCACGCCCCGGGTCGGTGCGTTGGCGCAGGGCGGCGTCGGACAGGGCCACGTAGTCCGCGACCCGCGGGTCGTCCGCCGACACGAGGTCGATGACCGGCATCAGTTGACCAGCTTGGCGATCATGTTCACCAGTGCCACGATGCCCAGCACGACGATGAAGCCGCGCAGCAGCAGTGGCGAGAGCTTCCGGCCGACCTTCGCCCCGATGAACCCGCCGATCAACGAACCGACGGCGATCAGCGCGACGACGGGCCAGTTGATCCTGTCGAAGGCGAAGAGCAGGTACGAGGCGGCGGCGACCAGGTTGACCACCAGCGAGAGGATGACCTTGATGGCATTGGACTGCTGCAACGAGCCGTGGAAGAAGATCCCGAGCACGGCCATGAGCAGGATGCCCTGGGCTGCGGTGAAATACCCGCCGTAGACGCCGATGAGGAACACCAGCACGTACACCAGCAGCGGGAGCTTCTGCTCGTCGGCATGTTCGGGGCGCAGCGGCTCACCGGCCTGGCGTTCGCGGACCCAGCGGGCCAGCCGCGGCTGGAAGATGACCAGCAGCACGGCGATGGCGATCAGCACCGGTGCCACGTATCCGAAGACGCTCTCGGGCAGGTGCAGCAACAGGAAGGCCCCGAGGATGCCGCCCAGCAGCGAGGCCGGCAGCAGTTTCAGCATGGTCTTCGGAACGCTGCGCGCCTCCCGGCGGTAGCCCCACGCGCCGGAGAACCCCCCGGCGACCAGGCCCATGGCGTTGGAGATGATCGAGTTGACCGGTGCATACCCCAGGGCGACGAGCACCGGGAAGGTCACCAGCGAGCCAGAGCCCACGATGGTGTTGATCGTCCCGGCCCACAGGCCGGCGAAGCCGACGACCAGTTCCCTCCACAATTCCATGCGCGGCGCCGGTCCTAGGCGCCGTGGCGGGCGACGGCGGTGTACCGGCCGGCATCCTCACGCAGGGCCAGGTCCATCCCGAACGTGGAGGCGAGGTTGGCCTCGGTAAGCGTGGTGCCGATGGGGCCGGACGCCACAACGGCCCCCTCGTTCAGCAGCAGCGCGTGGGTGAAGCCCGGCGGGATCTCTTCCAGGTGGTGGGTCACCAGGACCATGGCCGGGGCGTCCTCGTCGGCGGCGAGTTCTGACAGACGTGCCACCAGGTCCTCCCGGCCGGCGAGGTCCAGGCCGGCGCCCGGCTCGTCGAGCAGCAGCAGTTCGGGGTCGGTCATCAGGGCGCGGGCGATCTGGACGCGTTTGCGTTCGCCGTCGCTCAGCGACCCGAATCTGCGGTTCATCAGGGTGGACATGCCCCAGTCGTGCAATAGGCCAAAGGCCCGGCGCTCGTCCATCTGGTCGTACTTCTCACGCCACCGTCCGGTGGTGCCGTACGCCGCGGTGACCACGGTGTTCAGCACCGTCTCGTGGTCGGGGATGTGGGAAGCGAGTGCCCCGGAGGACAGCCCGATGCGCGGGCGCAGCTCGAACACGTCCACACGGCCCAGCGTTTCACCGAGGATGGAGGCGGTGCCGTGGGTGGGGTGCATGCGCGCCGCAGCGATCTGCAGCAACGTCGTCTTCCCAGCGCCGTTGGGGCCCAGGACCACCCACCGCTCGTCGTCCTCCACCTGCCAGTCGATGCCCGTCAGCAGGTTCTTCTGGCCGCGGACCACGTCGATTCCGGCGAAGGAAAGCACATCATTCATAGGCAAAACACTAAGGCAACAGTGCCGTGATCGGCCAAACGCCGCCCCGTCCGGGCTCCTCCGCGTCGTGATCGGTCCAGGGAACGACGCGAATTGGCGTCCCCGGGTGTGGACACGGGAGAATTCCACCATGCAGATCTGCGCCTACCTCGTGTCCCACCACAGCGAACCGGCAAGCTCCCCCGCCGCCGACGAATCGGCCGCAGCACAACGGCTGGATGCGGTGCTGGCAGCCCATGGCCTCACCGTGGTGTCCACCACTTCCTTTGCGGGACCTGGCTATGCGGGCACCCGTCGCGCGCTGGCGCAGGAAGCGACGGCGGATGGCCCGCCGCAGCTGGAGCGGGTGCGCACCGCGCTGGCCGCAGACCTCGACTCCGATGCCCGGGATGGCCAGCTCCACGCGCTGGTTCCGGCAGCCCTCATCGAGGCGCCGCGCAAGTTGTTGGTGATGGATGTCGACTCCACGCTGATCCAGCAGGAGGTCATCGAGCTGTTGGCTGCCCATGCGGGACGTGAAGCCGAGGTTGCGGCCGTCACGGAGGCGGCGATGCGCGGGGAACTGGATTTCGCCGGGAGCCTGCATGCCCGCGTGCAGACGTTGGCCGGGCTCGATGCCGGCGTCATCGAGACGGTGCGTGCCGCCGTCGTGCTCTCGGAGGGTGCCAGGGAACTGGTGGAGGCCTTCCATGCCGCCGGGCACCTGGTGGGAGTGGTTTCCGGGGGATTCCAGCAGATCCTCACGCCCTTGGCCGATGGGCTGGGCTTGGATTTCGCCCGGGCCAACGATCTGGGAATCGCCGACGGCGTCCTGACCGGAACCGTTTCGGGCGAGGTGGTCGACGCGGCCACCAAGGAAGCCTGCCTGCGCCGCTGGGCCGCCGACGCCGGGATCCCGGTGGAGCACACCATCGCCGCGGGCGACGGGGCAAATGACCTGTTGATGGTCCGGGCTGCCGGCCTGGGCATCGCCTACCGGGCGAAACCGGCCCTGCGGGCGGCGGCCGACGCGGCGATCGACGTGCCGCGGTTGGACATCGTGCGGCATTTGTCGGGCGTTTGATCATGACGATTGCATAACTACCGGCGGCTTCGCGTCCCCGCCTGCACGGTGCGCACGGGCACCGGCGCTAGGATGCAACAGGTGTGCACGGTTGGGTGCGCCCATCCTGACCACTGACATGGAGCATGCACGGGTGAAAATGCGGGATAAGCAACGCAGCGGCAAGAACCTCAAGGGCTGGCTGATCGGAGGAGGCGCTGTCGTCGTCCTCGCGGGAGCCTACGCCGGTGGGGCCGCCCTCGTTGGAGACCAGATCCCCCAGGGTGCCAGCGTGCACGGCGTGACGATCGGTGGCCTGAACTCCGCAGACGCCGCAGCGCGGTTGCACGAGAAGCTCGACCCGCTGGTCACCGAGCCGATCACGATCTCCGCCGGCAAGAAGAGCGCCGAGCTCATTCCGGCCAACGCCGGGTTCGGGCTTGACGTGGACGCCACGCTGGCCGGGCAGACCGGATATTCGCTGAACCCCGTCGTCCTGTGGCAACGCATCACGGGAGGGGAATCGGTGGAGCCGGTCCTGACCGAGGACCAGGGCATGCTCACCGACGCCGTCGAGGGGCTGCGGCCGAAGCTGGACGCCAAAGCCACCGAGGGCAAGATCGCGTTCAAGGACGCTGCCCTCGACTACACGGCGCCGAAGGCGGGCCAGGGCATCGATGCCGAGGCAGCGGCCGACACGATCCGGGATTCCTGGTTCGGTGCCACCCAGCCCATCGACGTTCCGGCGACCAGCGTGGAACCGAAGACCCCGGTGGCCGCCTTTGAGAAGGCCCGCGACGACCAGGCCAAGCCGCTGGTGAAGGACGACGTCACCGTGTCCGCCGGGAAGCTGTCCGCCACGTTGTCCCCCGCCGTCTTGGCGAAGGCCGCCTCCTTCAGCGTCGCCGACGGCGCCGTGACGATGAAACTGGACAACGACCAGCTCGCGGAGCAGCTCCTGAAGGCCAACCCGAAAATGGCCTCGACGGCCCGGGACGCGAAGATCGTCCTGCGCGGCGGCAGGCCGGCCATCGTGCCGGCCGTTGAGGGCCACGGCGTCGATACCGCCAAGCTCTCCGACAAGATCCTGGCTGCGGCCACCACCAAGGACCGGACCGCCACGGTGGACCTGAAGGTCACCCAACCTGACTTGACGACGAAAAAGGCCAAGGCCCTGGGCGTCAAGGAGCAGATCGTCGAGTTCTCCAGCCCCTATCCGACCAGCGACACGGTCCGCACCAAGAACCTGAAGGCCGGCTCGGCGAAACTCAATGGGCTGATCGTGATGCCCGGGGAAACCTTCTCCCTGACCAAGGCGCTGGCCCCGATCACCGTGGCCAACGGCTACTACGAGTCGGGCGTCGTCGAGGATGGGTTCTCCACCACTGCGGTCGGTGGCGGCCTCTCGCAGATCTCCACCCAGCTCTTCAACGTCGGCTGGCTCGGCGGGATGGATGACATCACCCACCGTCCGCATAGCCGCTGGTTCGACCGCTACCCTGCCGGCCGCGAGTCCACCCTCTGGGAGGGACAGATCGACATGGCCTGGAAGAACAACACCGGCCATGCCGTCATGATCCAGGCGTGGGTGGGCAGCGACCGTGTCCATACCCGGCTGTGGGGAACCAAGAAGTACAAGGTCACCTCGACCACGTCGGACCACTACAACCAGACCAGCCCCATCACCCGGTACAACGACGCCGAGAAGTGCGTCTCCGAATCGGGCGGTCAAAAGGGCTTCACCGTGGACGTGCACCGCACGCGCACCGCGGGCTCCGAGGTGCTGCGCGACAGCCTGCACTGGACCTACCAGCCGTGGAACAAGATCGTCTGCGGCAAGGACCCGAAGAAGAAGTAGGGGTTCCGGGACCAGCGGAACGCATGAAGGGCGTTCGCCTGGCACCGGGTGCCGGGCGAACGCCCTTCCTGCATCGGCCCTGCGATGCCGTGGCAGGACCGGGTGGGGTCAGTCCAGGAAATGCCCGGCGCCGCCGGCGTATTCGGTGTGTCCGGTGGGGACATCTGCACTGACCATCGCCGCCACGTGGACGCCGAATTCCTCGACGCTGAGCAGCTTCCCCGCGGCCTTGCGGCGTTCCTCGATGGCCCCTGGCTGTGCCCGATCCAGCAGGGTGGCCGTCACGGTTCCCTCGATCATGTCCCCGGAGATGACGACCAGTGAAATGCCCTTGGCCTCCAGGGCCGGGATCTCCTCGCGCAGGGCCAGCTCGCCGGCACGCTTGGACCGGGCCACCGGTTCGTACGCGTCCAGGGTCTGGACCTTGTCGATGAAGTGGGCCTGGTGGCTGGTCACGAACACGACCCGGGATCCGGCGGGCATAACGGCTGCCGCGGTACGCAGCATGTTCACCTGCGCGTCCCGGTTCAGCCGCAGCGCATAGTCCTCGCCGAGGCCCGATTCCATGCCGCCGGATGCGTTGAGCACCAGCACGTCGAGGGATCCGAAGTTCTCCAGGGCCGCATCGACCAGTGCCTGGGCCCCTGCCTCCTCGGTCAGGTCGGCGCCCACGGCCACCGCCTGGCCGCCGGCCTCGGTGATGCCGGCGACGATCTTGTTGGCCCGGGGGGCCTTCTGCCGGTAGTTGACGACGACGGCGGCACCGTCGGCCGCGAGGTTCTTGGCCACCTCGGCGCCGATGCCGCGCGAGGAACCGGTGACGATGGCTGTCTTGCCGGAGAGATCGCTCATGAATGCTCCTAGTCCGGGTGGGCCCCGGAGTTGTGGGAATGCTGCAAAAAGGTGCCCGCGTCGCGGGCGCTCCCCTCCATCTTGCCAGCCCGACCGGCGTCGTGCAGTTGTAGGGAAGCTCCAAAATTGGGTGGGGTGCGGCCCTAGTGGCCCATGCCCAGTCCGCCGTCGACCGGGATGACGGCACCGGAGATGTAGGCTGCCTCGTCGCCGGCGAGCCAGCGCACCACTGCCGCGATCTCCGTCGGCTCGGCAAAACGTGCCGCCGGGATGCTGGAGAGGTATTCCTTCTGGGTGGCCTCGGGCAGCTCGGCTGTCATGTCGGTGTTCACGAAGCCCGGGGCGACGACGTTGGCGGTGATGCCGCGGGAGCCGAGTTCGCGGGTGATCGAGCGGGCCATGCCCACCAGGCCCGCCTTGGAGGCCGCATAGTTGACCTGTCCGGCGGATCCGAGCAGGCCCACCACGGAGGAGATCAGCACGATCCGGCCCTTGCGCGCGCGGATCATGCCCTTGGAGGCCCGCTTGATGACGCGGAAGGCACCGGTGAGGTTGGTGTCCAACACCGAGGAGAAGTCGTCCTCGTTCATGCGCAGCAGCAGCATGTCGCGGGTCATGCCGGCATTGGCCACGAGCACCTCGACCGGACCGTGGGCGGCTTCGACCTCGGTGAACGCCGCGTCGATCGAGGCCGTGTCAGTCACGTCGGCCCGCACTCCGAGCAGGCCCGCGGGGACCTCGCCGCTGCGGTAGGTGATGGCCACCTTGTCGCCGTTGGCCTCGAAGGCCCGGGCGATGGCCAGACCGATCCCCCGGTTGCCTCCGGTGATCAGGACGCTGCGCGGGGTGTGCTGGGCGTTTTCGGTCATGGGTCCTCCAGGTCGGGTGCTCAGTGGTTTCGGCACCAGTCTAACGGCGTGCGGGTTCGGCGGATCGAGTCGACGGTGAGACAATGGAGGGGTACCCCACGGAAGAACCATGAGCCAGAATCCCCACCACCTCCACGCGCGGCCCGCGGCCGGCCGCCCGCAGCGGATCACCTCCGCCGATGAGTCGCGTTCCGCCGACATGCATTCGCGCACGGTGAAGTACACGGTGTCCATGTCGGTGCGCCTGGCCTGCTTCATCGCCGCCTTCTTCGTCCACGGCTGGCTGCAGGTCGTGATGCTCGTGCTGGCAGTGATCCTGCCGTATTTCGCGGTGATCGTCGCCAACGCCAGCGGAACGAACCTGGACAAGCGCAGTGAGAGCAACTACTACGACCATGAGCCGGTGGCCGAGCTGGGAGCCTCCGCGCAGGACGCCACCCAGGACGACGACGAGCCCCACCCGGCGCCGGCAGACCCCGCGGCTGCGACCGACCAGACGGACCGGACCGGCGGCGGCGCAGCGCAGGGCGCGGAATCCGAGGTCCTGCCCGGGCAGTGGTACACCTCCGAGGGCCCGGACACCGCAGCCGGACGCCAGGGGACGGAAAACGGCAGCGAATGAGCATTTTCGACCAGCTCTCCGGGTCCGACGGCCCGGCCACTCCGACCTGTTCCCGCAAGGGCTGCCGCCAGCCGGCCTCCTGGCAGCTGCTGTGGAACAACCCGCGCATCCACACACCGGAACGCCGCAAGATCTGGTTGGCCTGTGGGGACCACCGGGACTGGTTGACCACGTATTTGAGCGAACGCGGCCTGTTCAGGGAATCTCGCCCGCTCACCGACGACGCCCAGGAGGGCTGAACCCGTGTATCGATTCCTGGCCAGCACGCGCTGGCTCGGCTGGCTGCTGCTGGTCTGCATCTTCGCGGCAGCCTGTGTGGGACTGGGCCGCTGGCAGATGAACCGGCTCGACGAGGCCCGGACCGATAATTCACGGGTCGACGCCAACTACGACGCCGCCCCGCTGTCCTTCGAGCAGGCCCGGCCCTACTTCCAGTCGCTCCCCGAGGACAAGGCCTGGACTCCCGTGAGGATGTCGGGACGCTACCTCCCCGACGACACGCTGATCGTGCGCAACCGGACCAATGCTGGCTCCCCCGGGTACGAGGTCCTGGTGCCGTTCCGCACCCGGGAGGGAACCGTGGTCATGATCGACCGCGGCTGGCTGCCCATCGGGGACAAGTCCTCGGGTCGTCCTGACACCGTTCCCGCTCCCCCGACCGGCGACGTGCAGGTCATCGCCCGCCTGAAGGTCGGGGAGCCGGCGGTCTCCCGGTCGGCGCCCGCGGGCCAGATCGCCTCCATCGAGCTCCCCCGGGTGGCCGAAACCCTCGGATACCCGGTCGCGCCGGGAGCCTACGGGATCGTGGACCAGGAAAAGCCGGCGGTCGACCCCATGCCGGTGGCCCTGGAACGGCCATCGGTGGATACGGGCAACCACCTGTCCTACTCGCTGCAATGGTTCGCCTTCGGCGTGCTCTCCTTCGTCGGCCTGGGCTATGCCGCCCGGCAGCAGGCCCGCATCAACCGGGAAGACGCACAACAGGCCGCCGAGGCCAAGGCGGCGGGCGTCGAGGTCGTCCACTCCGCCTACCGCCCGCCGCGGACCCGGAAGACCCGCCGCCGCGATGGGGCCCCCACCGATGAGGAACTCGAGGACGCCTACCTCGATGCGTTCGAGGATCGGGCGAACCGCTAACTGCAGGGCCGCGCGTGGACGCGGGTGTGCCCCGTTGCCTTCACTGCGGCAGGGACGACGGCGGGCCCCCGGCCAACGCCGGAGGCCCGCACGGGGTGCAGCTGGTTCTCAGGCCAGCGTCACCAGATCCAGGTAGCTGTCGTTCCAGAGGTCCTCGTCGCCGTCGGGCAGCAGGACCACGCGCTCGGGATTCAACGCGGCCACGGCACCCTCATCGTGGCTGACCATGACGACGGCGCCAGGATAGTTGCCCAGCGCGTTGAGGATCTCGGAGCGGCTGGCGGGGTCCAGGTTGTTCGTCGGCTCATCGAGCAGCAGCACGTTGGCGCTGGAGGCCACGATCGTGGCCAGGGCCAGGCGGGTCTTCTCGCCACCGGAGAGCACCCCGGCCGGTTTGTTCACGTCGTCCCCGCTGAACATGAAGGACCCGAGGATGCCACGCACCTCGGCGTCCCCGAGGCTGTCGGGGGCCGCGGATCGCATGTTCTCCAAGACGCTGCGTTCGGTGTCCAGGGTGTCGTGCTCCTGGGCGTAGTAGCCGATCTTGAGCCCGTGGCCGGCGATGACTTCCCCGGTATCCGGTTCCCCGACACCGGCGAGCATGCGCAGCAGCGTCGTCTTGCCGGCACCGTTCAACCCGAGGATGACGACCTTGGAACCGCGGTCGATCGCCAGGTCGACGTCCATGAAGATCTCCAGGGATCCGTAGGACTTGCTGAGGTTCTTGGCCATCATCGGGGTCTTGCCGCAGGGTGCCGGATCCGGGAAGCGCAGTGCCGCCACGCGATCCTGCACGCGCACGCCCTCCAGCCCGCCCATGAGGCGGTCCACGCGCTTGAGCATGCTCTGCGCGGCGGAGGCGCCGGAGGCGCGGGCCTTCATCTTGTTGGCCTGGGCCAGCAGGGTGGTGGCCTTCTTCTCGGTGTTCGCCCGTTCGCGTCGGCGGGAGCGCTCGTCGGTTTCGCGCTGTTCGAGGTAGCGCTTCCAGCCGAGGTTGTACAGGTCCATCGTCGCCCGGTTGGCGTCTAGGTGGATCACCTTGTTCACCGTGGCCTCGAGCAGTTCGTTGTCGTGGGAGATCACCATGAGACCGCCCTGGTGGTTCTTCAGGAACTCGCGCAGCCAGGCGATGGAGTCGGCGTCGAGGTGGTTGGTGGGCTCATCGAGCAGCAGCGTCTCGGCGTTGGCGTAGAGGATCCGTGCCAGCTCCACGCGTCGACGCTGGCCGCCGGAGAGCGTGTCCAGGGTCTGGTTGAGCAGGCGTTCGGGCAACGCCAGGTTGTTGCAGATGGCCGCAGCCTCGGCCTCCGCGGCATAGCCGCCACGGGACATGAACTCTGCGTCCAAGCGGTCGTAGCGGTTCATCGCCTTGGTGCGGATGGACTCGTCCTCGCTGCCCATCTCGTCCTGGCACTTCTTGAGCTTGGTGACGATCTCGTCCAGGCCACGGGCGGAGAGGATGCGGTCGCGGGCCAGCTGGCCCATGTTGGGGGTGCGTGGGTCCTGCGGGAGGTAGCCGACGGATCCCTGGCGGATCACGGTGCCGCCGGTCGGCTCGGACTCCCCCGCCAGGACGCGGGTCATGGTCGTCTTGCCGGCGCCGTTGCGCCCGACCAGGCCGATCTTGTCCCCCTGGTCGATGCGGAAGGAGACACCCTCCATCAGGAGTCGAGCACCGGCACGGAGCTCAAGGTCGGCTACGGAAATCACAAGAAACCTCTCGAATGGAATGCGATGCGCTCACACGCAACCTTTCCAGTGTACGCGTGCCGGGCCGGCCGCGCGTGGGGTGATGACCGGCACACCGGCGTTCTGGCCCCGGAACACGCCTTGAACACTGATCAAGTATGCTGTTGACCATGACGCATCCCTCAGTACACACACCACCCCGCCCGGCCCGACGCAGCGCCTGGGGTGCCCGCGACCTCGGATTGATCTCCGTGTTCGCCGCCTTGCTTGCCGCCCTGACCCTCGTCCCGGCGATCCCCGTGGGACCGCTGGGGGTCCCCATCACCCTGCAGACCTTCGCCGTCTCCCTGGTGGCCTTGTGCCTGGGATCCCTGCGCGGCACGGCCAGCGTCCTGCTCTATGTGATCGTCGGCCTGGCCGGCGTCCCCGTCTTCGCGCGATTCTCCGGTGGGCTCGGGGTCCTGGCGGGGCCGACTGCCGGCTACCTGCTCGCCTTTCCGCTGGCCGCGCTGGTGGCCGGCGCCCTGGCGACGCTCGTGCTGCGCAGGGTGCGCCGGGCCAGGACGCTGTGGCTGTTTGCCGCTGCCATGGCCGGATCGATCCTGGTCACGCACCCGCTGGGCATCCTGGGCATGAGCATCAACGGGCACCTCCCCCTCGGCCAGGCGGCACTGGTTGACCTCGCCTATTGGCCCGGTGACCTGCTGAAGAACCTCGTCGCGGCCCTGGTCGCGGCGAGCGTGTTCAAGGCGTTTCCGCGGATGGCACGCCGCGAATTCGCCGCCTAGGCTGCTGGCGTGATCATCTTCCAGGCCGCCGGCGTCAGCGTCCCCGATCCACGCGGCGACGGCCAGGACCGGGTCCTGCTCGAAGCGGCCACCACGGAATTGACCGAGCGCCGCATCGCGGTCATCGGCGCCAACGGCTCGGGCAAGTCGACCTTCCTGCGCCTCATCAACGGCCTGGCCCGGCCCACCACCGGACTTGTCACCGTCGAGGGCAAGGACACCGTGCGTGAGGTCTCGGCGGTCCGCCGCCGCGTGGGCTTCCTGTTCAGCGACCCGCTCTCGCAACTGGTCATGCCACTGGTGCATGAGGATGTCGAGCTCTCGCTGAAGGCCACCATCAAGGACAAGGCACGACGGCGGCAGGCAGCCCTGTCCCATCTGGCCACCATGGGCCTGTCCCACCTGGCCGAGCGCAGCGTCCACGATCTGTCCGGCGGGGAACGCCAACTGGTCGCCCTGACCAGCGTCCTGGCCACGGGACAGGGGATCCTCGTCGCCGACGAACCGACGACTCTGCTGGACCTGCGCAACAACATCCTGCTCCAGGACACCCTCTTCGGGCTCGACCAGCAGGTGGTCTACTCCACCCATGACCTCGACTTCGCCGCCCGGGCGGACCGGGTGCTGGTCATCGACGCGGGCCGCATCGTCCACGACGGGGAACCCCGCGGGGCGATCGACCACTACCGCCGCCTGGCCACCACACATCCGGGTGGCCACTGATGCGGGGACATGCCCTCGTCATCGGCCTGCGCATCGCGGGCCACTCCCCCGTCCACCGCGCCCCACTGTGGCTGAAGTACCTCGTGCTCGTGGCCTGCGGGACCGCATTGGTCCTCTGGCGTAGCCCCCTGGTGGCCGCCGTCCTGCTGGCGGTCGGCGTCGCACTCTTTGCCCTGGCGGGGCGTCGCGTCCTGGCCGCATGGGCGGCACCACTGCGCTACCTATGGTGGATCCTGGTGATCCTCGGGGCCTACCAATGGTGGATCAACGGCCCCTGGATTGCGTTCATGGTCGTGGGCACCATGGTGGCCTCCCTGCAATTGGCACGCCTGCTGCTCCTGACCACCGATCAGTCGGACCTCGTCGACGGCCTGGCCCGGGCCTGCGCGCCGCTGCGGCCACTGGGCGTGAACCCTGACGTGGTTTCGCTGGCCGTGGGCTTGATGCTGCGCAGCATCCCGTCCATCCTCGGCTGCATCGCCGACATTGCCGACGCCGCCCGTGCCCGCGGGCTGGGACGCCATCCCCTCGCCCTGGCGGCTCCCGTCGTCGTCTCAGCGGTGGCCTTTGCCCAGCAGACCGGTGACGCGCTGGCAGCCCGCGGAATCCTCGACCACCCACCGGCCGCAGGCCCTGCGGACCGCGACGGTGACAACCGCCCGCCGACGCTGGGGTAGCAGACCCGACGCGGGCAAGGGTTCCGCAACCGCAGCGCGGCCGCTAAAGTCCGGTGCATGGCTACGATGGACCCCGGTGCGACCACGATCAAGCCCCTGACCCTGGACACCTGGGATCTGTTTGCCGCGCTCGTCGACCGGCACAACGGCATATTCGGCGGATGCTGGTGCATGCATTTCCATCCCTCCTGCGCGCACCAGGACGGGGCCTCCCCGGGCGGCCGCACGCTGAAACGGCGCATGGTTTCCAGCGGGGTCGCGCACGCCGCCCTGGTTGTCCGGGACGGGGACGACGGCGAAGAGGCGATCGCCTGGGCGGAATACGGCACGCCGTCGGAGCTGCCCAACCTCCATCACCGCAAGCAGTACCTGGCGGATCTGGCCCTCGCCGCGGAGTCGGAGCCCGACTACCGCGTCACGTGCATCTTCGTCGACCGGCGCTTCTGTCGGCAGGGACTCGTGGAGGTCGCCCTGCAGGGAGCGCTCAACCTCATCGCGCAAGCCGGCGGTGGCGTGGTGGAGGGATACCCCCATCTGCCGCCGGAGAAGAAGACGTCATCGTCCTTCCTCTACAACGGGACGAGCACCGTCTACGAACGTGCTGGCTTTGGCCTCGTCCGCGCCAAGGGTCTCAGGAACACCGTGATGCGCCGCGTCGTGGAAGCAACCTCCGCCAACGCGACCTAGCCACGAACTCCGGTGCGTGGGCGGTACGCCCTCGTCCACGATGCCCATTCGCCAAGCGGATATTTCCCGGGGGCTGCTGCAGTGTGGGGGCGACCCCGATGAGGGAGCGGCCGCCGTGATCGCCTTCTGGACCCATTGAGCCGGCCAAACCCGGGCCGTGGACTGCCAGCCGCTCCGGAACGCAAAGGGTGGCGCCCCCTTCGTTGCGAAGGGGACGCCACCATGAACCAGGGCCCCAAGCCGCCGTGGCGGCCAGGGACCGGGGTGTCCTGCTAGATGTTGAAGCCGAGCGCCCGCATCTGGTCGCGTCCGTCATCGGTGATCCGTTCCGGACCCCATGGCGGCATCCAGACCCAGTTCAGACGGTGGTCATCAACGACATTGTCCATGGCTCCGGCGACCTGTTCCTCGAGGATGTCGGTCAGCGGGCACGCTGCGGTGGTCAATGTCATGTCGATGAGCAGCACGCCGTCATCGGCGTACTTCAACCCGTACAGCAGGCCCAGGTCCACGATGTTGACACCGAGTTCGGGGTCGATCACGTCCTTGAGTGCTTCCTCAACGTCCTCGAGCGGGGTCTGCTGCGAACCCGCTGCTGCTTCGGTGGCGCTCATGATCAGGCCCCGACGGGGAGGAAGCGGTCGTAGCCCTCTTCCTCGAGACGGTCTGCCAGGTCCGGGCCGCCCTGTTCGGCGACGCGGCCGTCGACGAAGACGTGGACGAAGTCCGGCTTGATGTAGCGCAGGATCCGCGTGTAGTGGGTGATGAGCAGGGTGCCCATCTCGTGGCCGGCGGCGGCGCGGTTCACGCCCTCGGAGACGACCTTCAGGGCATCGACGTCAAGACCGGAGTCGGTCTCGTCGAGGATGGCGAACTTGGGCTTGAAGAGCTCGAGCTGCAGGATCTCCACGCGCTTCTTCTCGCCGCCGGAGAAGCCTTCGTTGACGTTGCGTCCGGCGAAGTCGGCGTCGATCTTCAGCTCGGCCATGGCGGCCTTGACGTCCTTGGTCCAGTGACGCAGGCTCGGGGCCTCGCCGTCGATGGCCGTCTTGGCCGTGCGCAGGAAGTTGGTCATGGTCACTCCGGGGACCTCGACCGGGTATTGCATGGCCAGGAACAGGCCGGCCCGGGCGCGGGCATCGACGCTCATGGCCAGCACGTCCTCACCGTCAAGGGTGATCGTGCCGGAGGTGACGTTGTAGCGGGGGTGGCCGGCAATGGTGGAGGCAAGGGTCGACTTGCCGGAACCGTTGGGGCCCATGATGGCGTGGGTTTCACCGGTCTTGATGGTGAGGGTGACGCCCTTGAGGATTTCCTTGCTGCCTTGCTCCGTATCGATGGAGACGTGCAGGTCCTTGATTTCCAGGGTAGACATTGGTGTCCGTTCTCTGACGTGCCGGACGCGCCGGCGAGGTTCACTGGGTGGGGTGGCCGATGGCCTAGTTTTCGGTGGCCGCGAGTTCGGCTTCGACGGTGTCATTCAGGCGGGTCTGCAGTTCCTCGACGCCGATCTTCTGGATGATCTCGTTGAGGAAGCCGCGTACGACCAGGCGGCGGGCCGTCTTCTCGTCGATGCCACGGGACATGAGGTAGAAGAGGTGCTCGTCGTCGAAACGGCCGGTGGTGCTGGCGTGGCCGGCCCCCTCGATGAGGCCCGTCTCGATTTCCAGGTTCGGAACCGAGTCGGCCCGTGCCCCGTCGGTGAGGACCAGGTTGCGGTTGGCCTCGTAGGAATCGGTGCCTTCTGCTTCCTTGCGGATCAGCACATCGCCGACCCAGACGGTGTGCGCGTCCTTGCCCTGCAACGCCCCCTTGTACAGCACGTTGGAGGTGCAGCGGGGTTGGGCGTGGTCCACGAACAGACGGTGTTCGAGGTGCTGGCCGGCGTCGGCAAAGTACAGGCCGAACATCTCGGCCTTCGCTCCGGTTCCGGCGAAACGGGCCGACGGGGTCAGGCGCACCAGGTCGCCGCCAAAGGTGACGACGATGTGTTTGAACTGCGCGTCCTTGGCGACCTTGGCCTGCTGCGAGCTGGCGTGGATGGAGTCGTCCTCCCACGCCTGGACGCTGACGACCGTCAGGTCGGCGCCTTCCCGGACGTCGATCTCGATGTTCTCCGTGACGACCGCGCTGCCCACGTGGTCGATGACGACCAGTCCGCGGGAGTTCGGTTCGGCGATGACCACCAGGTGCTGGGCGGCTGCTTCCAGGCCGGCACCGGTCAGGGTGAGGGTCGCCCGGACGTTCTCGGCGTTGGCACCGAGGGTCAGCACCGTGGCTTCCGTGGCGGCGTTCCATCCGTTGGCGGAGACCCGGTCCTCGGGGATGCCGGCGGAGCCAATCCGGGGGTCGTCCATGGAGACGGTCTCCACGGTCGCACCGTCGCCGAGGTCCGTAGTGACGGTCGGGGCGGTGCCGGTGGGGACGTTCTTGTGCAGCCCTCCCAGACGCTTCAGCGGGGTGAAGCGCCAGTCCTCCTCGCGGCCGGTCAAGGGCTTGAAGTCCTCCAACCGGTAGCTGGTCAGACGGCCAGCTCGCGAGGAGTCGGGCACGCCGGCGCCGCCGCCATGGCTGTGGGCCTGGCTGGCGTCGCCACCGAGTGGTGAGCTGTCCTCATTAAGCGGGGAGAGGTTTTCGCCCTCTTCTGTGAAGCCGGCGATGGCGGGCGCGCCAATGCGCGCCTTTTCTCCGGAGAATGCTGTTGCGGTATCAGTCATGATTAACCGACGGATCCTTCCATCTGCAGTTCAATGAGGCGGTTCAGTTCGAGCGCATATTCCATCGGCAGCTCACGGGCGATCGGCTCGACGAAGCCGCGCACGATCATGGCCATGGCCTCGTCCTCGGCCATGCCGCGGGACATGAGGTAGAACAGCTGCTCTTCCGAGACACGCGACACGGTGGCCTCGTGGCCCATGGTCACGTCGTCCTCGCGGACGTCGATGTAGGGGTAGGTGTCCGAGCGCGAGATCTGGTCGACGAGCAACGCGTCACACACCACGGAGTTCCGGGAGCCCTTGGCGCCCTCGCGGACCTGGACCAGTCCACGGTAGGCCGAGCGGCCGCCGTTGCGGGCCACCGACTTCGCGACGATGGACGAGGACGTGTTCGGTGCAATGTGCACCATCTTCGATCCGGTGTCCTGGTGCTGTCCCTCGCCGGCAAAGGCGATGGAGAGCGTCTCTCCCTTGGCGTGCTCGCCGGTGAGGTAGACGGCCGGGTACTTCATGGTCACCTTGGAGCCGATGTTGCCATCGATCCACTCCATGGTGGCGCCCTCTTCGCAGATGGCGCGCTTGGTGACCAGGTTGTACACGTTGTTCGACCAGTTCTGGATCGTCGTGTAGCGGACGCGGGCGCCCTTCTTCACGATGATTTCCACGACGGCCGAGTGCAGCGAGTCCGACTGGTAGATCGGGGCCGTGCAGCCTTCGATGTAGTGGACGTAGGAGTCCTCGTCGGCGATGATCAGCGTGCGCTCGAACTGGCCCATGTTTTCCGTGTTGATGCGGAAGTATGCCTGGAGCGGGATCTCCACGTGCACGCCCTTGGGCACATACACGAAGGAGCCGCCGGACCAGACAGCCGTGTTCAGCGAGCCGAACTTGTTGTCGCCCACCGGGATGACGGAGCCGAAGTACTCCTTGAAGATGTCTTCGTGTTCCTTCAGGCCCGTGTCGGTGTCCAGGAAGATGACTCCCTGCTTCTCCAGGTCCTCACGGAGCTGGTGGTACACGACCTCGGACTCGTACTGTGCTGCGACGCCCGATACGAGGCGCTGCTTCTCGGCCTCGGGGATGCCCAGCTTGTCGTACGTGTTGCGGATGTCCTCCGGCAGCTCTTCCCAGGACGTGGCCTGCTTCTCGGTGGAGCGGACGAAGTACTTGATGTTGTCGAAGTCGATGCCCGAGAGGTCGGCGCCCCAGGTCGGCATCGGCTTGCGGTCGAAGTACTTCAACCCCTTCAGCCGCAAGTCGAGCATCCATTGGGGCTCGCTCTTCTTGCCGGAGATGTCGCGGACGACTTCCTCGTTGAGGCCACGGCGCGCATTCGCGCCGGCGTCGTTCTTGTCCGACCAGCCATACTCGTAGTTGCCAATCCCCTGGAGCTCCGGATTCTTTTCCAGAATCTCGGAGATCACGCCGGGGTCGGCGGTCTCCTGTGCCATCTGATCCGTCATCGCGGCCTTTCCTGCTTTGTCAGCTTGACTCGTGTTCTCTTCTCAGCTTGCTGAGGAGTCTGGTTGCGGCCCATGGGTATATGGGTCGTACAAACATGCCCGCCGGAGGCCAGGGTCGAGAGTCGACGGACGTCGACACCGAGCAGGCGGGCAAAGACTTTGGTTTCTTCATCGCAGAACACCGGAAATTCCCGGGCCAGGTCCTGGATGGGGCAGTGCCCCTGGCACAGCTGCATGCTCTGCATCGTTGCCGCCGGTTGGTTGAATCCGACGTTGCGGGTCGAGGCGACGAACCCGTCGCCGCTCAACGCCTGTGACAGGGCCTCGGCCCGATCCGCCAGCGATTCGCCGGCGGCTTCAACGACCGGACGGTACCGGCGTTCCATCTTCTCGAAGCGGCGGGCGGCGAACGCCTGAACCGCCTCGTCACCGGCCGTGGCGGCGAGATCGGCCAGGGCCGACGTGGCGATGTCCAGGTAGTCGTTGCCGAGCTTGGTCTGGCCGCGGTGGCTCAGCACGTAGCGGCGGGCCGGTCGGCCGGCGCCAGCTGGCTGGTTGGCCACGAGCTTGACCTCCACGAGGCCGTCTCGGCTCAGGGCGTCAAGATGGCGCCTGACGGCGGCCGGAGTGAACCCGAGGTCTTCGCCCAGTTCGGCGGCACTGACCGGCCCCTGGTGGAGGACCGCATGCAGAACCCGATCGCGGGTGCGTTCCTCGGCGTCGGGCGCCACCCGGGGCACGGTCGCCGGGGCGTCCGCGTCGGGAGGAGTCAATTGCGATGAATACACAACACAATCATGACCTAATGGGATGATCTCCGCCAGTAAGGCGTGGCTTAGTTCCCCCATAGCCAAACGGCACGTGCCCGCAGACCCGCCGCCGTCGTTCTCTACATACCGTAGAATGGCCTGCGTGCCCACACTAGAACCGCGCCTCGTCGTCGACTCCCTGCGCAAGGATTTCGGCCCCGTTCCGGCCTTGGACGGACGCATGGTCCGGGTCCTCAATGGTATCTCGCTGACCGCGCACGCGGGATCGGTCACAACGCTCCTCGGATCCAACGGTGCCGGCAAATCCACCACCCTGGGATGCGCCCAGGGACTCCTGAAGCCCGATGGAGGCTCAGTCCGCCTGTTGGGCCGGGACCCGTACGACGGCGGAAGCCTCCTGCGCTCGAGGGTGGGGGTGATGCTCCAGGACGGCGGCCTGCCACCTTCCGTGAAGCCGATGGCCCTGTTGCGCCATGTCGCGGGCATGTATGCCCGGCCGGTCAACGTCGATGCGCTGGCCGAGCGCCTGGGGATCGATTCCTTTGCCCACACCACGATCCGCCGGCTCTCCGGCGGCCAACGTCAACGCGTCGGCTTGGCTGCCGCCCTGGTGGGGAATCCCGAGGTCGTGTTCCTGGACGAGCCCAGCGCCGGGCTGGACCCCCAATCGCGCCAGACGGTCTTCGACCTGATCACCGAACTGCGCGAACGCGGTCTGTGCATCGTGTTGACCACGCATCTGATGGAAGACGCACAGCGGCTCTCGGACTACGTCTACATCATCGACAATGGACGCAACGTCGCCCAGGGAACCGTCGCGGAATTGACCGCGCAGGCCACGACCGCCAGCGACAGCCGGACCCTCGCCTTCACCGCGGCACCGGGACTGGTGCCCCCGGCACTGCATCACGCGGCGTCGCTCACGGAGGAATCCGCGGGCCACTACCGGGTGGAGGGGATCCGCTCGCCCGAGGCCCTGGCCGAGATCACGTCCTGGTGGACCGCACAGTCGATCCTGCCGACGTCGATCAGCATGGAACCGAAGAACCTGGAAGACGTTTTCCTGGACATCGCCGCAGGAGGCACCCATGGCTAGGACCCAGACAACAGGACTTCCCACCGCTGCCGCGGGGTCCGCCGGTGGAAACGCCTCTCCTTTGGCCCGCCGCATCCTGCGGCATGGACGCTACGAGACCCTGGCCATGCTGGGCAACGGCGAGCAGCTGGTGCTCGCGGTGGTTCTTCCGCTGCTGGCGCTGTTCGGCTTGACCTTCACCGACATCCTCGAGGGAGTCGCCCCCCACCGCGTCGACGCGGCCGCTCCCGGCGTGCTGGCGCTGTGCGTCATGTCCACGGCCTTTACCGGCCAGGGCATCTCCACCGGGTTCGATCGGCGCTACGGCGTCCTGCGCTTCCTGGCCACCACTCCCCTGGGCCGCGCGGGTTTGATCTTCGGCAAGGCGCTGGCAGTTCTCGCTGTGCTGGTCATCCAGATGATCCTCGTCGGCGGAACCGCCCTCCTCCTCGGCTGGCGCCCCGCAGTGGCCGGGATCCCCATTGCAGTGGTCCTGCTCGTGCTCGGGGCCGCGGCGTTCACCTCGCTGGGTCTGTTGATTGCCGGCACCGTCCGCCCCGAGGCCACCTTGGCCATCACCAATCTGGCCTGGATCCTGCTGGCCGCCGGCGGCGGGATCCTGATCCCCGGCAGCCGGCTGCCCGGCGTGCTCGCCGACGTCGTCGCAGTCCTGCCCTCCTCCGCCCTGGGCGATGCCCTTCGCGACGCGCTCATCGGTGGGACAATGAACCTTGGCGCCTGCCTGATCCTGCTGGCCTGGACGATTGCCGCAGGACTGGCCGCCACCCGCTGGTTTAAATGGAACTGACGCGCGCGCTCACCGCAGCACCGTGTTCCGAATGGAGAATGACATCATGACAACGCCCGTTGCCACGCGCTGGTTCGGCCGGCTCCCGCTGTCCATCGGCACCGGCATCCACCGCTTGGCCATCGCCTCGCTGGTGGCCCAGGCAGCCCTCATCGTCTCAGGAGGAGCCGTTCGCCTCACGGCGTCCGGCCTGGGGTGCTCACAGTGGCCCAACTGCATGCCCGGAACGATGACGCCCACCCCCGAGATGGGGATCCACGGCCTGATCGAATTCGGCAACCGGCTCCTGACATTTGTCCTGGCAGCCATCGCCCTGGCCATGATCATTTCCGTCTGGAGGATCCGGCGGACGCACCGCACGGTCTTCTGGCTGTCGATCTCCCTGCTGTGCTTCATCCCGATCCAGGCGGTCATCGGCGGCATCACGGTGCTCAGCGACTTGAACCCGTGGGTCGTGAGCCTGCACTTCCTGGCGTCCATCGTCCTCGTCGCGGCGGCCACACTGCTGGTCAACCGCACCGGGCGGGAGGCACGCGGGGAGGAACTCGTCGCACCCGGCCCGCTGACCGGAACCCTGCGCACCTTGGGCTGGACCGTCGCCATCACCTCCGCCCTGGCGCTCGTGCTGGGAACCGTGGTCACCGGGTCCGGCCCGCACGCTGGCGACCCCTCGTCGCCACGGCATGACTTCAACCTCTACCTGGTGACGCGGATCCATGTCGTCCCCGTCTACCTGCTGGTCATCGCCACGGTGCTGGGACTGTATCTGGCCATCCGCACCCGGGCCTCGGCGCAGCTCAAACGCGGATACATCATGCTGGTGGTGGCCGTCCTGGCGCAAGCCGCCATCGGCTATACGCAGTTCTTCCTTGGCCTGCCCATCGGCGTGGTCATGCTGCACATGGTGGGCACCGCCCTGCTGACGGCAGCCGCAACCAACGTCTGGGACCGCTCCACCGGCATCGTTCCGTTGTAGTCCGCCGCCGCGTCGGGTTCCCTCGGCCCACCCCGGCGTCCGGCCCCGCCCCCACCGTCTTCACGGCAGGGGGGCGGGGCCGTGCACGTTCCCCCGCCGTCTCGCCCTCCCCCACGCCCACACGCCGCGATCCCTTGGCCACCCGTGCCGGCTGACGCCCGACCAGGCCTGCCGGGCGGACGGTGGGCGCCTGCCCTGCGCCGGAGCCGGGCCGTGGACATCGTCGTGGACGGTGCGCCGGCCATGCCGCCGGACGTCCCAGCCACCCAAAAGGCCGGGCACCCGCTGTTGCGGATACCCGGCCTGTGGTTGGCGTGGCGGGGCCTAGCCGAAGATGGGCTGGCCGACGAACGGGTCGATGGCCAGGGCCACGAACACAATCGTCAGGTACGTGATGGAGATGTGGAAGACCTTCATCGCCTTGCGGTTCATGTCCTGCGGCAGGTGCTCGCGCCGGGCCTCCCGGTAGAGCACGTGGGACTCGAAGATGAACCATCCGCCGGAGACGGCGGCCAAGACCGTATAGACGATGCCGGCGTTGCCCATGGGGACCAGCAGCAGCGAGCACACCACGGTGGCCCAGGCGTAGAGGACCACTTGCACGGAAACGGTGCGGGCTCCGGCAATCGCGCCGAGCATCGGAACGTGGGCGTTGTTGTAGTCATCCGCGTACTTCATCGACAGGGGCCAGTAGTGCGGCGGGGTCCACAGGAAGATGATCAGGAACAGGATCACTGCCGGCCAGTCAAGGGTGCCGGTGACTGCAGCCCAGCCGATGAGCACGGGCATGCACCCGGCGATGCCGCCCCAGACGATGTTCTGCGAGGTGCGTCGCTTGAGGATCAACGTGTAGAAGACCACGTAGAGCAGGATCGCCACCAACCCCAGGACGGCGGTGAACAGGTTCGTTCCGGCCCAGAGGATGGCGATCGAGGCAATGCCGATCAACCAGGAGAAGACAAATGCCTCGCGTGGAGTCACCTCGCCGGTGACCAGCGGGCGCTTCGACGTGCGGTGCATGAGCTTGTCCATGTCGCGGTCGAAATAGCAGTTGAAGGCCCCGGCGCTGCCGGCGGCGAAGGCACCGCCGACCAGGGTGGCCAGAATGGTGAGCAGGTCGGGGAACCCGCGCTGGGCGAAGATCATCGTCGGCAGGGTGGTGACCAGCAGCAGTTCAATGACCCGCGGCTTGGTCAGGGCGACATAGGCCCTGGCCTTGCGACCGACGAAGCCACCCAGGCGTTCGTCGGGTTGACGTGACGCACGAGGTGCGAGCTCGGCGTCGGTCGGTACGGTCTTCACGGACATGCCACTCAGTTCTTCGCGGGGAATACACAGACAACGTCCATCATACCCTTTTACACAACGTAGAAATTGGCCACGGTTCTCCCCTGCGCGAACGCATGTCGAAATTATCCGGGCAAACAGGGCGGGTGCACCCCCAAAGCGTTATGGTTGAGGCGATGTGCCGGAGCGCTGGAGCTCAGTATTAATACATGGGCGTGCAGCATCTGCGCTTCCATCGCCTTCACTCGTCCGGCACCGACCGCCTATCAGGACCAGAGAGAGGGGCCGCCACGTGGCGCCACAGTCAGATGTTCGGGAATTGTCGTGGACGGAATTGGACCAGAAGGCGGTGGACACGATCCGTGTCCTCGCAGCCGACGCCGTGGAGAAGGTGGGCAGCGGCCACCCCGGAACGGCCATGAGCCTGGCTCCCGCGGCATACCTTCTCTTCCAGCAGCATCTGCGCCACGACCCCAGTGATCCCCAGTGGATCGGCCGCGACCGCTTCGTCCTCTCCCCCGGCCACACATCGCTGACCCTGTACCTGCAGCTCTTCTTCTCCGGTTACGGCCTTGAGATGAAGGACCTCGAGTCGCTGCGCACCTGGGGATCGCTGACTCCCGGCCACCCCGAAGTCGGACACACCGATGGGGTCGAGATCACCACCGGTCCGTTGGGCCAGGGGCTGGCCTCGGCCGTTGGCTTTGCCTACGCCGAACGCCGCATGCGCGGCATGCTTGACCCGGAGGCAGCTCCCGGCACGAGCCCGTTTGACCATTCCGTCTTCGTCATTGCCTCCGACGGCGACCTGCAGGAGGGTGTCACCTCTGAGGCCTCATCGCTGGCCGGACACCAGGAACTGGGCAACCTGGTGGTGATCTACGACGAGAACCACATCTCGATCGAAGACGACACCGACGTGGCCTTCACCGAAGACGTCCTGGGCCGCTACGCCGCCTACGGCTGGCACACCCAGCGGGTCGACTGGACCCGCACCGGCGAATACGTCGAGGACATCGAGGCCCTGCATGCGGCCATCAACGAGGCCAAGGCCGAGACCAGCCGACCCTCCATCATCTCCCTGCGCACGATCATCGGCTGGCCGTCCCCGACCAAGAAGAACACCGGCGGCATCCATGGGTCCAAGCTCGGTACCGATGAGCTGGAGGCCCTGAAGAAGGAACTGGGCTTCGACCCGCAGGCACACTTCGCCCTGGATGAGAAGGTCCTGGCCCACGTTCGCGAGGTCGCCGACCGTGGAGCGGCCCTGCACGCCGACTGGCAGAAGGGCTTCGACGCCTGGCAGTCGTCCAACCCCGAAAATGCCGCCCTCCTGCAGCGGATCACCGAGGGCAAGCTCCCCGACGGCTGGGAGGCAAACCTGCCCGAATTCGAGGCAGGCAAGGATCTGGCCACGCGTGCGGCCTCCGGCAAGGTCATCAACGCCATCGCCGATGTGCTGCCCGAACTATGGGGTGGATCCGCCGACCTGGCCGGCTCGAACAACACCACGATCGAGAACGCCCCGTCGTTCATCCCCGCCACGAAGCAGACCAACTCCTGGAAGGGAAACCCCTACGGGCGCGTCCTGCACTTCGGCATCCGCGAGCACGCCGCTGCCTCGATCGTCAACGGCATCGCCCTGGCATCGCCCACCCGCCCGTACTCGGGGACGTTCCTGATCTTCTCGGACTACCAGCGACCGGCCATCCGGCTGTCGGCGCTGATGGGTGTGCCCTCCATCTACGTGTGGACGCATGACTCCATCGGCCTCGGCGAGGACGGCCCGACCCACCAGCCGGTGGAACAGCTCGCCTCCTTGCGTGCCATCCCGAACCTGGACGTCGTCCGCCCGGCGGACGCCAATGAGGTCGCCTGGGCGTGGAAGACGATCCTGGAAAACACGTCCAACCCCGCAGGCCTGGTGCTCTCGCGCCAGAACCTCCCGGTGTACGACCGCTCGCAGCCCGGCTTTGGTGCCGCTTCCGGCGTCGCCCGGGGCGGCTACGTGCTGGTTGACTCGCTCCGCGATGGCCAGGCCGTGGATCCCGATGTCGTGCTGATGGGCACCGGCTCCGAGGTCCAGCTGGCAGTGGACGCCCGCGAGGCACTGGCCGCCGAGGGCATTGCCGCACGCGTGGTTTCGCTGCCGTCGATCGAGTGGTTCAACCGCCAGGACCAGGCCTACCGCGAGTCGGTGCTGCCCGCCTCCGTCACGGCACGCGTGAGCGTCGAAGCCGGCGTTGCCCAGGGCTGGCGCGAACTCGTGGGTGATAACGGCCGGATCGTCTCCCTGGACCACTTCGGTGCCTCGGCGGACTACCAGCGGCTCTACCAGGAGTTCGGCATCACCGCCGAGGCCGTCGCCCAGGCGGCCCGGGATTCCATCGCCGCCACCAAATAGCCATCCGCCGGCCAGCCTTCGGGCTGGCCGGTCCCGTTCCCCGGCCCAGGCCACGGAGCGGCTCGAACCCCATCCCATCCCCGGAAGGATCCACACCATGAGCAACCCCAACACCCAGGCCCTCTCCGATGCCGGCGTCTCCATCTGGCTTGACGACCTCTCACGCTCGCGCCTGACCTCGGGCTCCCTGAAGGAACTCATCGGCAACCTCAATGTGGTCGGCGTGACCACCAATCCCTCGATCTTCGCCGCTGCCTTGTCCAAGGGCGACGCAGACTATGCGGACCAGGTCGCCGAGCTCGCGGCCTCCGGAGCCGACGTCGAGGACGCCGTCTTCCAGATCACCACCCAGGACGTCACGACGGCCTGCGACTTGTTCTCCCCGGTCGCCACGGCCAGCCAGGGCATCGACGGCCGTGTTTCCATCGAAGTCGACCCACGGCTGGCCCACGACGCAGCGGGCACTGTGGCGGAGGCCAAGAAGTTGTTCGCCAAGGTCAACCGCGAGAACGTGCTGATCAAGATCCCGGCCACCGTCGAGGGCCTCGAGGCCATCACGGCCACCCTGGCGGAGGGCATCAGCGTCAACGTCACGCTGATTTTCTCCCTCGAGCGCTACCGCGCGGTCATCAACGCATTCATGACCGGTTTGGAGCAGGCCAAGGAGAACGGCCACGATCTGTCCAAGCTCCATTCAGTCGCCTCGTTCTTCGTCTCCCGCGTCGACACCGAAATCGACAAGCGGCTCGACGCCCTCGGCACCGACGAGGCCAAGGCCCTCAAGGGCAAGGCGGGACTCGCCAACGCGCGCCTGGCCTACCAGGTCTTCGAAGAGGACTTCTCCTCCGAGCGTTGGGGCGTCCTGGCTGCGGCCGGGGCCCGGCCCCAGCGTCCGCTGTGGGCCTCCACCGGCGTCAAGGACCCCTCCCTTCCCGACACCCTCTACGTCACCGGCCTGGTCGCCCCGCAGGTGGTGAACACCATGCCCGAGAAGACGCTGGATGCGACCGCCGACCACGCGGAGATCACCGGAGACACCGTCACCGGGACCTACGACGAGGCCAACCAGGTCCTCGACGACCTGGCCGCCCAGGGCATCGACTACAACGACGTCGTGGCCCTGTTGGAGACCGAGGGCGTCGACAAGTTCGACGCGGCTTGGAAGGAACTGCTCGTCGATGTCCGCGGTGCCCTCGAGGCCGCCGGAAAGGCGTCGGCATGAGCGCCCTCGGGTTCACCGCGACGGGTGCCGCACAGGAGGCCATCAGGGCGCACGTCCCCGGCCTGGTTGCCGAGAACACCGCATCGCGCATTGCCGCCAAGGACGCAACCCTCTGGGGTCCCGATGCCGAATCGGAGGCGGCGAAACGCCTGGGTTGGGTCGATCTGGCCGAGACATCCCGCCCCCTGGTCTCCTCCATCCTCGAACTGCGCGATGAGCTGCGGGCCGAGGGAATCAACCGCGTCGTGCTGGCGGGAATGGGAGGTTCCTCGCTGGCGCCGGAGGTCATCACGGCCACCGCGGACGTCGAACTGGTCGTTCTGGACAGCACCGATCCGGAGATGGTCGGCAACGCCCTGACCGACCGGTTGTCCAGCACCGTGCTGGTGGTCTCCTCGAAGTCCGGCTCCACGGTCGAGACCGATTCGCAGCGCCGGGTGTTCTCGCAGGCGTTCGAGGATGCCGGCATCGACGCGGCATCCCGCATCGTCGTCGTCACCGATCCCGGGTCCCCGATGGACGAGGCATCGCGGAAGGCCGGCTACCGTGCCGTGTTCAACGCGGATCCGAATGTCGGCGGACGGTATTCGGCATTGACGGCCTTCGGGCTGGTGCCCTCCGGTCTGGCCGGCGTCGACATCGCCGCGCTGCTCGACGACGCCGAGGAAGCCGCCGAATTCCTGGCCGACGACGACGAGGACAACCTCGGCCTCGCCCTGGGCGCGGCCCTGGCCGGCACGTCTCCGCTGCGCAACAAGATCGTGTTCGTCGACGAGGGGTCCGGAATCGTCGGCTTCGCCGACTGGGCCGAGCAACTCATCGCGGAGTCCACCGGGAAGCACGGCACCGGCCTGTTGCCCGTGGTCGTCGAACCGGGTGCCGAGGAGACGGTCAACCAGGCCGACGACGTGTTGCTGGTTCACCTGGTGTCCGACGACGAGGACCCGGTCGTCGCCAGCCACGGCCACCACCTCTACGTTTCCGGCTCACTGGGAAGCCAGATGCTCTGGTGGGAGTACGCCACGGTGGTAGCGGGCAAGCTGCTGGGCATCAATCCGTTCGACCAGCCCGACGTCGAGGCCGCCAAGGTAGCGGCCCGCGGTCTGCTCGATGCCACACCGGAACCGGAGGCGGCGCAGCTCGTGGACGGGGACATCGAATTGCGCGCCACCGAGGGGCTGCTCGAGGGCGCCTCCGGTGTCACCGACGCCGTGGCCAACCTGCTGGGTGCCCTGCCGGCCGACGGCTATGTGAGCATCCAGGCCTACCTGGACCGGGTCGGCCACGCCGACCTGGCCACCCTGCGCGAGGACCTGGCCATCGCTTCGGATCGGCCCACCACCTTTGGGTGGGGCCCGCGGTTCCTGCACTCCACGGGACAGTTCCACAAGGGTGGTCCACGGATCGGGGTCTACCTGCAGATCACCGCGGACTCGGACACCGACATCAGCATCCCGGACCGACCGTTCACCTTTGGTGAGTTGATCTCCGCACAGGCCACCGGGGATGCCCAGGTCCTGGCGGATCACGGCCGGCCCGTGCTGCGCCTGCACCTCACCTCCCGGGACGAGGGCATCCGCCAGCTGCGTGCAGCCATCGCCGCGTTGCCCGGCAGCCACCGGTAGCAACGCCACGGCGGGCGGCCCCTCCGGCCGCCCGCCCTTCACGTTCAGCCTGCTCCGACAGAGAAAGTACCCCATGGCAGAAACAGCCGCGCACAACCCCCTGCGCGACCGCCGCGACCGCCGCCTGAACCGTATCGCCGGGCCCTCAGCCCTGGTGTTCTTCGGCGTCACCGGCGACTTGGCCCGCAAGAAGCTCATCCCCGCCGTCTACGACCTGGCCAACCGCGGCCTGCTCCCGCCCAGTTTCGCAGTGGTCGGATTCGGCCGCCGTGACTGGTCGGCCGACGATTTCGTCGCCCAGGCGCGCGACTGGGTGGTCGCCAATGCGCGCACACCGTTCAACGAAACGGTGTGGGCGCAGCTCTCGGGCGGCTTCAGGTTCGTCACCGGCGGCTTTGACGATGAGGCCGCCTATGACCGGCTCGCGGAGGCCCTTGACGAGTTGGAGGGCTCCCGTGGCACGCGTGGAAACCACGTCTTCTACCTCTCCATCCCCCCGAACTCCTTCGAGCAGGTCTGCGAGCAGCTCTCCCGTCACGGGCTGGCCCAAAGCGACCAGGTCCGCACCGCACCTGACGGGCACGACGACGACGCCACCGAAGCGAATCCGTGGCGCCGGGTTGTGATCGAGAAGCCGTTCGGCCACGACCTGGCGTCGGCGCGGGAGCTCAACACGATCGTCGAATCCGTCTTCCCCCCCGACGCCGTCTTCCGGATCGACCACTACCTGGGCAAGGAGACGGTCCAGAACCTGTTGGCGCTGCGTTTTGCCAACCAGCTCTTCGAGCCCTTGTGGAACGCCAACTATGTCGACCATGTCCAGATCACCATGGCCGAGGACATCGGCATCGGCGGCCGTGCCGGCTACTACGACGGCGTCGGCGCGGCTCGTGACGTGATCCAGAACCATCTGCTCCAGCTGCTGGCCCTGACGGCCATGGAGGAACCCATCTCCTTCAACGCCGACCACCTGCGGGCCGAGAAGGAAAAGGTGCTCGCCGCCGTCAAGCTGCCCGAGGACCTCTCCCGCCACTCCGCCCGCGGCCAGTACACCGGGGGCTGGCAGGGCGGCGAGGAGGTCACCGGGTTCCTCGATGAGGAGGGATTCAACCCCGAGTCGCGCACCGAGACCTACGCGGCGATCCGGGTGGACATCAACACCCGACGCTGGTCGGGGGTCCCCTTCTACCTGCGCGCCGGCAAGCGCCTGGGCCGCCGCGTCACCGAGATCGCCGTCGTCTTCAAGCGGGCCCCCAACCTGCTCTTCCGTGACAACTCCTCCGAGGAGTTCGGCCAGAACGCCGTCGTCATCCGGGTGCAGCCCGATGAGGGCGCGACCATCCGCTTCGGGTCCAAGGTCCCCGGCACCCAGATGGAGGTCCGCGACGTCACCATGGACTTCGGCTACGGCCACTCGTTCACCGAGTCCAGCCCCGAGGCCTACGAGCGGCTCATCCTGGACGTGCTCCTGGGGGAACCGCCGCTCTTCCCCCGGCACCAGGAGGTCGAGCTGTCCTGGCAGATCCTGGACCCGTTCGAGGACTATTGGGCGGGCCTTGATGAACAACCTGAACCCTATGCACCGGGAAGCTGGGGGCCGGCCTCCGCGGACGAGCTGCTGGCCCGAGACGGAAGGACGTGGCGCAGGCCATGATCGTCGACCTGCCGAACACAACCACCTCCAAGGTGGCGAAGAAGGTCATGAACCTCCGGGAAGCCGGTGGCGTGGTGGCACTGAGCCGGGTGCTGACCCTGGTGGTGGTCACCCGTGCCGGCTTCGAGGAGGAGGCCATCGCCGCGGCGAACCTGGCCAGCCGCGAACACCCCTGCCGCATCGTCGTCGTCGTCGAGGGAAACCCCGGCTCCCCGACCGAGCTGGGCGCCCAGATCCGGGTGGGCGGTGACGCCGGGGCCTCCGAGGTGATCGTGCTGCATGCCGCCGGCGAATTGGCCACCGCCAATGAGTCGCTGGTCAATGCCCTGCTGCTGCCCGACGCCCCCATCGTTGCGTGGTGGCCCCATGGCATGCCCCACAGCGCCTCGGAGACGGCCATCGGGAAGATCGCGCACCGGCGCATCACCGACAGCAGCACAGCGGAGGAACCGCAGAAGGCGCTCTTCGCCCTGGCTGAGAGCTACGCTGCAGGTGATACGGATCTGGCCTGGACCCGGCTGACCCTCTGGCGGGCCCAGCTGGCCGCCGTGTTGGACCAGCTCGACCCGTCGCAGCTGACCGCTGCCACGGTCAAGGGCGCCGCGTCGAACCCCAGCGTGGTCCTGTTGGCCGCCTGGCTGACCTTGCGGCTGGACATCCCGGTGACGATCGCTGCGTCGGTCCGCGGCACCGGTGTGCGCAGCGTGCGGTTCTCCCGTGCCGACGGCGACGTGGTGCTCACCCGCCCGCACGACGATGTGGCCGAGCTCTACCAGCCCGGACAGCCAGTGCAGCGGGTCTCGCTTCCACGGCGGAACACCTCATCGTGCCTGGCCGAGGAATTGCGTCGGCTCGATCCCGACGAGGTGCTCGGCGAGGTGCTCCAGCAGGGCCTGGCCCAGACGAACCTGCGCAGTGTGACCGCCAGCGAACGCTGAACACCTGGCACCGTGCCGTTCAGCGGCACGGCCCGGGACACGGAACAGGAGGCGCTTCCCCCGCGGGGGAAGCGCCTCCTGTTGGTGGTGCAGGTGCCGCCTCGGCCACGCGGGCCGGGTGCACGGTCTGGCAGGTCTACATCTCGGCGCTGAAGCGCATGATGACGCCGAGGGCGATGATGATGGCGCCCCAGATCAGGCCGAGGACGACGGTGATGCGGTTCAGGTTGCGTTCGGCGACACCGGAGGAACCCAGGCTGGTGGTCATGCCACCGCCGAACATGTCAGACATGCCGCCGCCGCGCCCCTTGTGCAGCAGGATGAGCAGGGTCAGCAGGAGGCTGACGAGTCCCAACACCACCTGCAGGACAATCTTGAGTGCTTCCACTACTACCTTTCGGTCGGCTACGGCCGGAGGCCGGCTAGTCCGTCACCAGATGATGCTCGAACCTGACAATGTTAGCAAATTCCGCGGCGTCCAGGCTGGCACCGCCGACGAGCAGGCCGTCAACGTCGGATCCGCGCAGGATCGCAGCGGCATTGGCGGCCTTCACCGACCCGCCATAGAGCAGCCGGATGCCGGCAGCCGTGTCGGCGTCGTACAGCTTTTCCAGTTCGGCACGCAGGGCTGCTGCCATTTCCTGGGCGTCCTCCGGGCCGGCAACCTCCCCGGTGCCGATGGCCCAGACTGGCTCGTAGGCAACGACCAGGCTGGCCGCCTGCCCAGCTTCCAGACCGGCCAGGGAGCCACGCAGCTGCTCGAGCGTGTGCTGGACGTGGGTGCCCGCCTGCCGGACTTCCAGGCCCTCGCCGACGCACAGCACCGGCACCAGGCCGTGGCGGTAGGCTGCCGCGACCTTGCGGGAGAGCAGTTCGTCGGATTCCGCGTGGATGCTGCGGCGTTCGCTGTGGCCGACCAGCACATAGCGGGCCCCCAGCTTGGCCAGGAACGCACCGGAGATGTCGCCGGTGTAGGCGCCGGAGTCCTCGGGTGAGAGGTCCTGTCCTCCGTAGACGACAGGCAGGTCGTCACCGGCCACCAGCGTCTGGACGCCGCGCAGGTCGGTGAACGGCGGGAACACCGCCACTTCGACCCTGTTGAAATCGTGCTTGGCGTCCTCGAGCGTCCACGCCAGCTTCTGCAGCAGCGTGATGCCCTGGACGTGGTCCATGTTCATCTTCCAGTTGCCGGCGATGAACGGCTTGCGGACGAATTGCCCGTTCGTTGAGGTGGTCATCTGGGCCTACTTCCCTTCGAGCGCTGTGAGGCCGGGCAATTCCTTGCCCTCCAGGTATTCGAGGCTGGCTCCGCCCCCGGTGGAGATGTGGCCGAAGTCGTCCTCGTCGAAGCCCAGCGTGCGCACCGCGGCGGCCGAGTCGCCACCGCCGACGACGCTGAAGGCCTCCGAGTCGGCGAGGGCCTGGGCCACGGCGCGGGTTCCGCCGGCGAAGGCCTCGATCTCGAACACTCCCATGGGCCCGTTCCAGAAGACCGTGTTGGCCGAACGGATGTAGCTGGCGAAGGCCTCCCCCGAGGCGGGCCCGATGTCCAGTCCGAGGCCCGTGTCGCCGAAGCGCCCGGACTCGATGCCGTCGGCCGGCAACACCTCGTGCTCGGCGTCGGCCCCGAACTTCGAGGCGACCACGACGTCGGTGGGGACGATGATGTCGCAGCCGATCTCCTTGGCCCGCGACAGGTAGCCGCGGACCGTCTCGAGCTGGTCGGCCTCCAGTAGCGACTTGCCCACCTCGTGGCCCATGGCCTTGAGGAAGGTGAAGGCCATGCCGCCGCCGATGAGCAGGTGGTCGGCCCGACCGAGCAGGTTGTCGATGACCGCCAACTTGTCGGAGACCTTGGAGCCGCCGAGGACGACGACGTAGGGACGCTTGGGTGCCTCGGTGAGCTGGTGGAGGACCTCGACCTCGGTGCGGACCAGGTCGCCCTGGTAGGCGGGCAGGACGTCGGTGATGTCGACCACCGAGGCGTGCCTGCGGTGCACTGCACCGAAGGCATCATCCACGTACGCTCCGTTCTCCCCGGTCAGGGCCGCCAGTTCGGCGGCGAAGGCCACTCGCTCGGAATCGTCCTTGCTGGTCTCGCGGGCGTCGAAGCGCACGTTCTCCAGGACCAGGATCTGTCCGTCGGCCAGCCCGGAGGCCAGCTGGCGGGCGCTCTGACCCACCACGTCCTGCGCCACCGCAACGTCGAAGTCCGCCAATTCGGCGAGCCGGTCGGCGGCGGGGCGGATGGAGTACTTGGGTTCCGGGCTGCCCTTCGGCCGGCCGAGGTGGGCCATGACGATGACCCGGGCACCGGCGTCGGACAATTTGGACAGGACGGGCAGGGACGCGCGGACGCGGCCGTCGTCGGCGACGGTGGACCCGTCGAGCGGCACGTTCAGGTCGCTTCGGACCAGAACGTGCCGCCCGCGGACACCATCGGCGAGCAGATCGTCGAGAGTGTGGGAAGTCATGGCTTCAGGCTATCGGATCGCCGCGGCTACGCCAGCTTCGAGCCGACGTATTCCGTCAGGTCGACCAGTCGGCTGGAGTAGCCGAATTCGTTGTCGTACCAGGCCACTACCTTGACCGTGGTGCCGATGACCTTCGTCATGGGCGCGTCGAAGATCGCCGAGTGCGGATCGGTCACGATGTCGCTGGAGACGATCGGGTCCTCGTTGTAGCTCAGGTAGGGGGCCAGCGGGCCCTCCTCCGAGGCAGCGCGGAAGGCGGCGTTGACGTCCTCGACGGACGCCTCGCGGGCCAGGGTGACGGTGAGGTCGGTGGCGGAGCCGGTCGGAACCGGGACGCGCATGGCGTAGCCGTCGAGCTTGCCCTTGAGTTCGGGGAGCACCGATCCGATGGCCGCGGCGGCACCGGTGGAGGTGGGGACCATGTTCAGGGCTGCCGCACGGGCACGGCGGGGGTCGCGGTGCGGTCCGTCCTGCAGGTTCTGGTCGGCCGTGTAGGCGTGGATGGTGGTCATCAGGCCGTCGACGATGCCGAACTGGTCGTTGAGGACCTTTGCCACGGGGCCGAGGCAGTTGGTGGTGCAGGAGGCGTTGGAGATGATGTGGTGGTTCTCCGGATCGTACTGGCCGTCGTTGACGCCCATGACGATGGTGATGTCCTCGCCCTTGGCGGGTGCTGAGATGATGACCTTCTTGGCACCGGCTTCGAGGTGCTTCCTGGCGCCCTCGGCCTTCGTGAAGATGCCGGTGGACTCGATGGCGATGTCCACTCCGAGGTCGCCCCAGCCCAGTTGTGCGGGATCCTTTTCGGACAGGACGCGGATGCGCTGCTTGCCGACGACCAGCGAATCGCCGTCGACGGTGACCTCTTCGGCCAGGCGGCCCAGGACCGAGTCGTACTTCAGCAGCATGGCCAGGCTCTCGATGTCTGCCAGGTCATTGATGGCGACGATCTCGAGGTCTGCCTGGTTCATGAGCGCTGCACGCAGGTAGTTACGGCCGATGCGTCCGAAACCATTGATGCCAACACGGGTAGTCACGTGAATATTCTCCTTGCCGGATGGAAGCCACCACCGTGCTCCGGATGAGGAGTTGTTGAAGCGGGGTGGCATTGTTGGTGATGGGACACCCCGTTGTGTCGTTGGCCGGCGGACCGGCCGATTCCGCGGGCTCCCGATCCGGGGAAAACCGGATACGGGGCCCGCAGGAACCGTTGACCACATCCTACGCCATGTGGCGCGGGAAGTGTGAGCAAGGTTACTTGCCCGGTGCTCCGTGTCGCCAGGACCCGGAGGCTCAGGTACTACTTGCCCGGAACAACCAGGGACTTGGCGCCGGAACGCGCAGCCGCGAAACGTGCGGCGACGTCGGCCCAGTTCACGATGTTCCAGAATGCCTTGACGTAGTCGGCCTTCACGTTCTGGTAGTCCAGGTAGAAGGCGTGCTCCCACATGTCCAGCATCAGCAGCGGGGTGGTCGCCACGGGGGCGCCGTTCTGCTGGTCGTACATCTGCTCGATGACGATGTTCCCGCCGATGGGCTCGTAGGCCAGGATGGCCCAACCGGATCCCTGGATGGTGGTGGCGGCCGCGGCGAAGTGGTCGCGGAACGCATCGAAGGAGCCGAAGGCGTCGTCAATGGCTGCAGCCAGTTCGCCCTCGGGCTTGTCGCCACCCTCCGGGGAGAGGTTGTTCCAGAAAATGGAGTGGTTGACGTGTCCACCCAGGTTGAACTGCAGGTCCTTGGACAGCTTGGCGGCACCAGCGGCATCGCCCTTGTCACGGGCCTCGGCCATCTTCTCCAGCGCCGTGTTGGCGCCGGTCACGTAGGCGTTGTGGTGCTTGCTGTGGTGCAGCTCCATGATGCGCGCGGAAATGTGCGGCTCCAGTGCTGCGTAGTCGTACTGCAGTTCGGGAAGTTCGTACTTGACCATGTTCTCCTCCATTCGTCATGCAGTTCCGGTGGTCCGGTCCTGCTGGTGGGTAATGCATTCCGGCCCGCGGGCGCGGAAACCAAGCGGCTGAATCAGCCGTCGAGCATATCTGCTGTAACGCTGGCCTCGGTGCCGGGTATTCCCAGCTCGACGGCGCGGCGGTCCGCCATGGCCAGCAGGCGGCGGATGCGACCGGCGATGGCGTCCTTGGTCATCGGCGGCTCGGCCAGGTGTCCGAGCTCGTCCAGGCTGGCCTGTTTGTGGGCCACCCTGAGTTGTCCGGCGTACTGCAGGTGGTCGGGGACGTCGTCGCCGAGGATTTCCAGCGCGCGTTCCACGCGTGCCCCGGCCGCGACGGCTGCCTGCGCGGAGCGGCGCAGGTTCGCGTCGTCGAAGTTCGCCAGGCGGTTGGCGGTGGCCCTGACTTCCTTGCGCATCCTGCGTTCTTCCCACACCAGCAACGTGTCATGGGCACCCATGCGGGTGAGCAGGGCCGCGATGGAGTCCCCGTCGCGGATGACGACGCGGTCGACTCCGCGCACTTCGCGGGCCTTGGCCACGATGTCCAACCGGCGGGCGGCACCCACCAGTGCCAGTGCTGCCTCGGGGCCCGGGCAGGTGACCTCCAGCGCCGAGGAACGGCCGGGCTCGGTCAATGAGCCGTGGGCCAGGAAGGCGCCGCGCCAGACGGCTTCGGCGTCACCTGCCGAGCCGTTGACGATGACCGACGGCAAACCGCGCACGGGACGCCCCCGGCCGTCGAGCAGGCCGGTCTGGCGGGCCAGGGACTCGCCTTCCCGGACGACCCTGACCACGTAGCGGCTGCCGCGTCGGAGTCCGCCGCCGGAGACGACGATGATTTCCGCCGAGTGGCCGTAGACCTCGGCGATGGCCTGGCGCAGGCGGCGGGCCGTTGCGGCGAGATCGACCTCCGCCTCGATGACGATGCGTCCCGAGATGATGTGCAGGCCGCCGGCGAAACGCAGGGTCGCCGACACTTCGGCTTTGCGGACCGAGGACTTCTTGACGTCCAGCCGGGACAGCTCGTCCTTGACCGAGGCTGTCAGTGCCATGGCTACTCTTCCTCACTTCGCATTTGTTGGCGGGCGAACGCCTCGAAGACGTCCTGGTACTCCGCCGCCAGCCGCAAGGGCTCGTGGACGGCGCGGTCATGCCCACTAGCCACCTTACCGAAAAAGCACTCGGCACCGAGCCGCCGGGCGGCCGCTGTGAAAGCCGTCTCATCGTCGATGCACGACGGATCAGCCAAAACCGCGTCGATGCGCAGGTCAGGAGCGTAACGGGCGATCACATCGAGGTGGCCGGCGGCGGTCAGGCCCGCGGTCTCCCCCGTGTCCATGGCCAGGTTCATGGTCAGCAACCGGCGGGCGGGGGTGTTCTGCAGGGCCTCGCGCACCTCGGGCAGCAGCAGATGCGGCAGCACCGAGGTGTACCAGGAACCCGGCCCCAGGATGACCCAATCCGCGAGTTCGATGGCCTCCAGCGCCTCGGGGCAAGCGGCAGCGTCGGTGGGAGAGAGCGTGACGTTGTTGACCAGGGTGTCATGGCCGGCCGCCGCCAGGGCAGCCTGGCCCTCGATCCGGCGTCGGACCAGGCTGCCGTTGTCGGCGGTGGTGAGCACTTCACCCGAGATGTTCAACGGGACGGCGCTCATCGGCAGGACGGCCCCCCGGGCGCCCAGGAGGGCGCCGGCCCACCGCAGCCCGGCGACCGGATCCCCCAGCAGTTCCCACAGGGTCACGATGAGCAGGTTTCCCAGGGCGTGGTTGTCCAGTGAGCTCTCGGTGCCGGGATTCGCCTTGAACCGGTGCTGCATGACATCACGCCAGGTGCGTCCCCAATCGGATTCATCACAGAGCGCAGCCAGGGCCATGCGCAGGTCACCCGGTGGCAGGACGCCGAGCTCACGGCGCAAACGCCCGGAGGACCCGCCGTCGTCGGCCACGGTCACGATCGCGGTGATGTCGTTCGTCAACCGGCGCAGGGCCGACAGGGAGGCCGACAGCCCGTGCCCCCCGCCCAGTGCGGCGACCCGCGTGGCCGTGGAGGAGTCGGCAGTGGATCGCGGTGGCAGCATGGGCATCTGGCCCGTCAGGAACGTCACGGTGGCTACTCCCGGCCCAGGTCGCGGTGGTTGACCAGGACGGTCACGTTGGGGACCTGGCTGAGCCGCCGGGCCATTTCCTCGGCGACCGCGACGGAGCGGTGCTTGCCGCCGGTGCAGCCGATCGCGATGGTGGCGTAGTGCTTGTTTTCCCGCCGGTAGCCGTCCAACACCGGTTCCAGTGCCGCCAGGTAGTGGGTGATGAATTCCTGGGTTCCCTCCGCCTCCATCACGTAGTCGCTGACGACGGCCTCCTGGCCGGTGTGGGGGCGCAGGGCGGGGACCCAGTGCGGGTTGGGGATGAAGCGGACGTCGGCCAGGAAGTTGGCGTCGGTCGGGAGCCCGTACTTGAACCCGAAGCTCATGACGTTCAGGCGCAGCACCACGGGACCCGAATCGGAGAAGAGCTCGATGATGGAACGGCCCAGTGCGTGCACGTTCAGCGGGGTGGTGTCGATGACGATCTCGGCGCTGTCCTTGATCTCGCGCAGGACCTCGCGTTCGGCGGCGATCCCGTCGGAGATCCGCCCGTCACCCTGCAACGGGTGGGGGCGGCGGCCCTGTTCGAAGCGGCGGATGAGCAGGTCGTCGCTGGCGTCCAGGAACAGGACCCGGTATTTGATCCCCGCGGCCCGCAACTGGCCCAGGTTCGCCCGCAGCTCGGTGAACAGTGCCCGGCTGCGCACGTCCATCACGACGGCCAGCTTCGGGATCGATCCCGGATTGCGGGCCACCAGATCGGTCAGGGTGCCCAACAGCTGGGGAGGCAGGTTCTCCACGACGTACCAGCCCTGGTCCTCCAGGGCGTGGGCGGCGGTGGTCCGGCCGGCCCCCGACATGCCGGTGACCACCAGCATTTCTGACTCTTCGGGCTTGACGGTGCTCAGCTCGGTACTCATGGTTGAAGTCTAGTCGGGATCCGGGTCCCGGCGATCCTCAATCCAACAGCTCCCCGGTGGCGGTGTTCACTGCAGGTCCAGCCCCGTCGTCGTGCCCCTCCCCGCCCGCGGTGGCGGGAGCCGAGAGGGCCTCGACCAGGTGGGCCGCCAGTCGTGGTCCGACGCCCTTGACCTGCTGGAAGTCCTCGACGCCTGCCGCCCGCATGCGCTTGAGCGATCCGAAGTGCTTGACGATGGCCTGGCGCTTGGCCGGGCCGAGCCCGGGGACGTCGTCCAGCAACGAGGTCGTCATGGCGGCGCTGCGCTTCTGCCGGTGGAAGGTGATGGCGAAGCGGTGGGCCTCGTCGCGGATGCGCTGGAGCAGGTACAGCCCGTGGGAGGCCCGTGGAAGGACCACCGGGAACGGGTCGTCGGGCAGCCAGAGCTCCTCGAGCCGTTTGGCCAGTCCCGCGACGTAGACGTCGTCGATGCCCAGGTCGGTCAGCGCCTGGACCGCCGCGGCGACCTGGGGTGGGCCGCCGTCGACGACCACGAGCGAGGGCGGGTAGGCGAACTTGCGCGGCGGGGCCTTCTCCCCGCTGTCCTCGATGCTGATCTCACCGCTGATGACCGGGGCCATGGCCGCCTGGTCGTCCAGGTAGTGGCGGAAACGGCGGGTGATCACGTCATACATCGACGCGGTGTCGTCCCGGGCGGCGTCCCCGGTGATGGAGAACTTGCGATAGTCGGACTTCTTGGGCAGCCCGTCCTCGACGACCACCATGGAGGCGACCACGTTGGTGCCCTGCACGTGGGAGATGTCGTAGCACTCGATGCGCATCAGCGGCACGGGCAGGCCCAACGCCTCCTGGAGTTCCTGCAGGGCGGCGCTGCGGGTGGTGATGTCGGCGGCCCGGCGTGACTTGTGCAGGCGCAGCGATTGTTCCGCGTTGTCCTTCACGGTGCCCATGAGGGCGGCCTTTTCGCCGCGTTGGGGCACCCTCAGGTTCACCGCCGCACCGCGCAGCCCGCGCAGCCAGGTGGCCAGTTCCTGCGGGTTTTCGGGTTCCACGGGGACCAGGACCTCACGCGGGATCCGGTCCCCTCCGGTGTTCTCCCCGTAGACCTGCTGGAGCAGGTGCTCGATGAACTCGGGGCCGTTGGTCTCCTCGACCTTTTCCACGACCCAGCCGCGTTGGCCGCGGATGCGCCCCTGGCGGACGTGGAAGACCTGCACCGCTGCCTCGAGGTCGTCCTCGGCGACGGCGAAGATGTCCGCCTCGGTGTCCTCCGAGAGCACCACCGCGTTGCGCTCGAACACCCGGCGCAGGGCGGCGATGTCGTCGCGCAACCGGGCGGCCTGCTCGTAGTCGAGTTCGGCGACGGCGGCCTTCATCTGCCCCTCGAGGTCGCGGATGAAACGGGTGCCTTCACCGCCCATGAACTGGCACAGCTCGTCGGCGAGCTTGCGGTGGTCCTCGGGGCTGATGCGTCCCACGCACGGGGCGGAGCATTTGTCGATGTACCCGAGCAGGCAGGGCCGCCCCGACTGCTGGGCGCGGCGGAAGATGCCTGAGCTGCAGGTGCGCACGGGGAAGACGCGCAGCAGGGTGTCCAGGGTTTCGCGGATCGCCTTGGCCGGGTAGAACGGCCCGAAGTACTTCACGTCCTTGCGCCGGTCCCCGCGCATGACCTGGGCCCGGGGGTACTTCTCCCCCAGCGTGACGGCCAGGTAGGGGTAGGACTTGTCGTCGCGGAACATGATGTTGAACCGCGGCGCGTATTCCTTGATCCACGTGTACTCGAGCTGCAGGGCCTCGAGCTCGCTGCCGACGACCGTCCATTCGACGCTGGCGGCGGTGTGCACCATGGTGTGCGTCTTGGCGGCCAGGGTGGCCGGGTTGGCGAAATACGAGTTCAGCCGCGACCTGAGGTTCTTGGCCTTGCCGACGTAGATGACGCGGGCCTGCGGGTCACGGAAGCGGTAGACGCCGGGAGAAGTGGGTATTTCACCGGTCCGTGGGCGGTAGCTGGTGGGATCGGCCATGCGTTAACGCTACTCCGCGGACGGCGACTGGTTGTAGTTGCCCGAGCGTTCCTGCCCGGTGATCGCTGCGATCGCGTCCACGATGGCGTCGGTGGCCTGGCGGCGCTGCGGCAACGGGTGCTTGCGCCCCACGTGGTCGAAGCGCAGGGGCTCCCCCACGGTGAGCGTGAACTTGCGCGGGGTGATCCGGTTGCTGCCGGCCGGCTGGAGTTTCTCCGTGCCAACGAGTCCGACGGGGACCACCGGGGCACCGGTGGACAGGGCGAGCCAGCCCACCCCGGTGCGGCCGCGGTACAGCCGTCCGTCGCGGGAGCGGGTGCCCTCCGGGTAGATCCCGACGCCCTGGCCGTCCTCGAGCAGGTCCACCAGCGCATCCAGCGCCGCCACGCTGGCAGCCTGCTCCCCGCGTTCGACGGGGATGGATCCGACGGATTCGAAGAACGCCTTCATGGCGCGGCCCTTGAGACCGGGCGTGGTGAAGTATTCGGCCTTGGCGAAGAACGCGACGGGGCGCGGGCAGATGGCCTGGATGATGATGCTGTCCAGGAAGGACAGGTGGTTGGAGGCGATGATGAACGGCCCCCCGGTGGGGACGTTCTCCAAACCGGTCACCGTCGGGCGGCACAGCGTGTGGATCGTTCCGCGGAAACCGGCGCGGACTCCTTCGAACAGGCCCATCTACGCGATTCCATCCCGCACGGCGCCGTGGACCGACGCGGAGTGTCCACGCCCGATGCCCAGCAGCCCGCCCAGCTCCGCGGGGGAATGCACGACGGCGGCAGCGCCTGCCGCCTCCAGCTCGCCGTCCGCGGCGAAGCCCCAGGCGACGCCGATGGACTGCAGCGCGTTGGCGCGGGCACCTTCGATGTCATGCATCCGGTCCCCGACCATGACTGTCGCTTCGGGTCCCTGGCCCGTGGCCTCCAGGGCCGCGGCGACGATGTGCGGCTTGCCGGTGGTCCGGTTCGGTGCCGACACCTCGTCGGGCGATGAGCCGTGGATGGAGTCGAAGTAGCCGTCGAGTCCCTTGGCTGCCAGGAGCTGGCGGGCCAGCGGTTCGGGTTTGGAGGTGGCAACGGCCAGGATCCGGCCGTCGGCGCGCAGGCCGGCGAGGAGTTCCGCGATGCCGGGGTACACCCGGCTGGCGGCCATGCCGTGGGCGGCATACTCCTGGCGGTAGTCGGCGATGACGTGCGGCAGCAGGGCCTCGGTCATGCCGGGAATCGTCATCAGCCCACTGGCCAGCGGGGGGCCGACGAGCGAGGCCAGGTGGTCGTCGCCGGGGTGGGCGATGCCGTTGGCCAGCAGGGCGTGGAGGATGCCCCCGGTGATGCCGCCTGCCGGGTCGACCAGGGTGCCGTCGAGGTCCAGGAGCACGGCGCGGGCGGGAATCATCACCGCAATATTGTTGCACGAACCACCGCGCCGGGACGGCAGCCATGCCCGCCGCGGAATACTCCGCGGCGGCGTGGCCACCGCCCGGGTGGGCGCGGACGGCTCAGTCCAGGACCTCGGCGAGGAAGCCGCCGGTGTGGCTGGCCTCGATCTTGGCGACCTGTTCCGGGGTGCCGGAGGCGATGACCTGCCCGCCGCCGGAGCCGCCTTCGGGGCCCAGGTCGATCAGCCAGTCGGCGCTTTTGATGACGTCCAGGTTGTGCTCGATCGTGATGACGGTGTTGCCCTTGTCCACGAGTCCCTGCAGGACGAGCAGCAGCTTGCGGATGTCCTCGAAGTGCAGGCCCGTGGTGGGCTCGTCGAGGACGTAGATGCTGCGTCCGTTGGAGCGCTTCTGCAGCTCGGAGGCCAGCTTCACGCGCTGAGCCTCGCCACCGGAGAGCGTCGTGGCCGGCTGCCCGAGCCGGACGTAGCCCAGCCCGACGTCGACCAGCGTGTTCAGGTGCCGGGCGATGGGGGTGAACGCTGCGAAGAACTCGGCGGCCTCCTCGATCGGCATGTTCAGCACGTCGGAGATGCTCTTGCCCTTGTAGTGGACCTCGAGCGTCTCGCGGTTGTACCGCGCCCCGTGGCAGACCTCGCAGGGCACGTAGACGTCCGGCAGGAAGTTCATCTCGATCTTCAGCGTGCCGTCACCGGAGCAGGCCTCGCAGCGGCCGCCCTTGACGTTGAAGGAGAACCGGCCCTGGAGGTAGCCGCGGACCTTGGCCTCGTTCGTCTCGGCAAAGAGCTTGCGCACATGGTCGAAGACGCCGGTGTAGGTCGCCGGGTTGGAACGCGGGGTGCGGCCGATGGGGCTCTGGTCGACATGGACCACCTTGTCGAGGAGTTCAAGGCCCTCGACCCGGGTGTGGCGGCCGGCCACCTGCTTGGCCCCGTTGAGCTTGTTGGCCATCACCTTGTAGAGGATGTCGTTGACCAGGGTGGACTTGCCCGAGCCGCTGACCCCGGTGACTGCCGTGAAGACGCCCAGCGGGAACTTCACCGTCAGGTCCTGCAGGTTGTTCTCGCGGGCCCCGACCACGGTGACCTGGCGCTTGCGGTCGACCTTGCGGCGCTTGGCCGGCAGGTCGATCTTCTTCCGGCCCGAGAGGTAGTCACCGGTCAGCGACGCGGTATTGGCCAGCAGTCCCTCCAGGGAGCCGGAGTGCACGACCGAGCCGCCGTGTTCGCCGGCACCGGGGCCGATGTCCACGATCCAGTCCGCCTGGTGGATGGTGTCCTCGTCGTGTTCGACGACGATCAGGGTGTTGCCCAGGTCGCGCAGCCGGTTCAGGGTCTCGATGAGCCGCCGGTTGTCGCGCTGGTGCAGCCCAATGGACGGCTCGTCCAGGACGTACAGGACGCCGACGAGTCCCGACCCGATCTGGGTGGCCAGGCGGATCCGCTGTGCTTCGCCGCCGGAAAGGGTTCCCGCGGCGCGTTCCAGGTTCAGGTACTCGAGACCGACGTCGAGCAGGAAGCGCAGCCGCGCCTGGATCTCGATGAGGACCTGGTGGGCGATCTGCTTCTCGCGGCCCGTCAGGACCAGTCCGTTGAGGAACTCGGAGCACTCGCGCATCGGCAGGGCGGAGACCTCGGCAATGGACTTGCCGTTGATCAGGACCGAGAGGGAGGCGGGGTTCAGGCGGGCACCGTTGCACTCGGGGCACGGGATCTGCCGCATGTACTCCTCGTACCTGTCCCGCGCATGGTCGGACTCGGTCTCCTGGTGCTTGCGGTGGATGTACTGGATGACACCCTCGAAGCCGGTGCTGTACTTGCGTTCACGCCCGAAGCGGTTGCGGTACTGGACCACGACCTTGTGGTCCTTGCCGTTGAGGATCGCCTCGCGCTGCTTGTCGGTGAGCTTGCGCCACGGGGTCTCGAGGTCGAACTTCAGGTCCTTGGCGAGTCCGGCCAGCAGCCGGTTCCAGTACTCGGTCGTGGCGGTGCCCAGCGACCAGGGGGCAATGGCCCCTTCGAACAGCGACTTGGAGGGGTCCGGGACCACGAGTTCCTCATCGACCTCCAGCCGCGTGCCGATGCCGGTGCACGCGGGGCAGGCACCGAACGGGTTGTTGAAGGAGAACGAGCGTGGTTCGATCTCGTCGATGGCCAACGGGTGCTCGTTCGGGCAGGCGAGGTGCTCGGAGAAGGCACGGGTCCGTCCGTCGTCGTCTGCCGGCAGGTCCACGAAGTCGGCGAGTACCCGGCCGTCGGCCAGCCCGAGGGCTGTTTCGATGGAGTCGGTGAGGCGTTGGCGGATGCCGTCCTTGGCGACCAGGCGGTCGATGACCACCTCGATGGTGTGCTTGTACTGCTTGCCGAGCTTGGGCGGATCGCTGAGTTGGATGGTTTCCCCATCGACCCGGGCGCGGGCGTAGCCCTTGACGGCCAGTTCCTTGAACAGGTCGACGAATTCGCCCTTGCGGCCGCGGACGACCGGGGCGAGGACCTGGAAGCGGGTGCCCTCCTCGAGCTCCAGCAGCTGGTCGACGATCGCCTGGGGCGTCTGGCGGGTCACCGCCTCGCCGCAGACCGGGCAATAGGGACGGCCCACACGGGCCCACAGCAAACGCATGTAGTCGTAGATCTCGGTGATCGTGCCGACGGTGGAGCGCGGGTTCTTCGACGTCGACTTCTGGTCGATCGACACCGCGGGCGAGAGGCCCTCGATGAAATCGACATCCGGCTTGTCGACCTGGCCCAGGAATTGCCGGGCGTAGGCGGAGAGGGATTCGACGTAGCGGCGCTGGCCCTCGGCGAAGATGGTGTCGAACGCCAACGAGGACTTCCCCGACCCGGACAGGCCGGTGAAGACGATCATCGCATCGCGGGGCAGGTCCAGGTCGACGTTGCGCAGGTTGTGCTCGCGGGCGCCCTTCACCAGAAGGCGGGACTGGTCGTGGGCGCGCACGGCCGACGGGTCGGTATCTGCTTCAAGAGCGCTGGGGGTAATAGCCACGTGTCGATGGTAGTCGAAAACCAGTTCGAACACACGTTCTAATCCCGTGTCGTGGCCCGCCATTCCGGGCCGGTGGCCAGCCGGTGTTCACTGCCCGCGGAAGGCGGCCCTGACGAATTCCAGCGTCCGCCCCTCGTCAACACCCCATTGCACCGCCTGCTGCACCAGTTCGTGAGCGGCCGCCGCCAGCCTCCGGTCCGCCTCGGACCCCGTGGCCAACACCACCGTGCCGTGGCGTCCCCTCGTCTCGACGGCGCCCGCCTGTTCCAGTTCGCGATAGGACCTCGCCACGGTGTTCACTGCCACGCCGAGCCGTCCGGCGAGCGCCCGGACCGGGGTGAGCCGGGTTCCGGGGACCAGTCGTCCCGCGGCGATCGCGTCCAGGACCTGTTGGCGGATCTGCTCATAGGGGTGGGTGGTGGCGTCCTGGTGGATCCGGACAAAGGCCAGCACATCGTCGTCGTTCACTGTTGCTCCTGGTGTTTCCGCCCGGTACCCGGGGATGGTGGGGCTGCCTTCACCGTACCCGGACCCCTGGCAGGAAAGGTGCCCCGCGTCCTAGGCTGGGCATCATGAGCACCCACAACACCCTGTTGCATGACCTGGCCGAGGTCACGATCCGCAGCGTCTCGGTGTCGGCCATGGCCAACAACGCGTATCTGATCACCCACCGGCAGACCGGGGCGCAGGTCCTCATCGACGCCGCCGATGACGCGCCGGCGTTGCGCCGCCTGCTGGCCGATGCAGCGCACGATGCCCCCGTCCCGCCGAAGCTGGCGTTGATCGCCACCACGCACCAGCACTGGGACCACATCAGGGCGCTGCGCGAACTCGCGGAGGAGACCGGCGTGCGCACCGCCGCCGGCACCGACGACGCCGAGGGGATCCGCGAGCAGGTGGGCGTGGCGATCGACGTGAGGCTGGACCACGGGGATGTGGGGAACTTCGAGGGGTTCGACCTCACCGCCATCCACCTGCGCGGCCACACCCCGGGCTCGATCGCCTACGTCTACCGGGACCCGGCGGGCCCCACCCACATCTTCAGCGGGGACAGCCTCTTCCCCGGGGGCCTCGGCAACACGGAGAAGGATCCGGAGCGCTTCGCCTCCCTGTACGACGACGTCGTGAACCGGCTCTTCGATTGCTACCCGGATGACACGCTGGTCCATCCCGGCCATGGGGACGGCACCACCCTGGGCGCCGAGCGTCCGCACCTGCAGGAATGGCGGGACCGCGGCTGGTAGGACGGAGACCGCAGGGCCCGCTGCTACTCCAGGTGTTCTTCGCGTATTTCCCCGAAGGGCACCTTCTCGGAGGTCATGGCGTGGACCTCGGTCCCCATGAAGCGCACCACCACCCCGGTGTTGCCCTCGGCCACCGATTCCAGCAGAACCGGTCGCAGGGTGCCGATCTGCCGCTCGGGGGCGGCGTCGAGATACTTCTGGTAGGCGGCGGGAAGGATGTGTTCCACGACGTGCTCCTGGTGCTCCTGGTCGGCGGGTACCTCCTGCTTTACCACCGGAGCGGGTCGAAGTGAAGGGCGGCCCGCCCGGGTCCGGGAACCGCACGCCCTCCCGGAATCAGCGGGTGGCCGTCTTCTGGCCGACCATGAAGATCCGGCGGAACGGGAAGACCGTCAGCTGGTCCCCCTCGGGTCCGGTGAACGGCGGGTAGGCCCCCCGGACCAGGTCGGCGTACTCGGCCTCGAACTCCCGCGCGTCCTGCTCCCCCAACACCGAGAGGATCGGACGCAGGGCAGTACCCCTGACCCACTCCAACACCGGGTCCTCACCGCGCAGGATCTGGGAATAGGTCGTCTCCCAGACATCGGCTTCGAACCCGTTCTCCAGCAGCAACCGCAGGTAGGTATCCGGCTCGGCGGTCGCGTCCTTGCGCAGGGCAAGGCCCGCGAGCCGTGATTCCCAATGCGGGCGAGCCGCCAGGTCCCGCATGAGCGCATGCGAGGGGGCCCCGAAGTTCCCCGGCACCTGGGCGGCGAACCAGGCCCCCGGTTCCAGGGCATCAAGCCATCCGGCCATCAGTTCCCGATGCCCCGGGATCCACTGCAGCATCGCATTGCTGACCAGCACGTCGGTTCCCGGCTCGGGCATCCACTCCGTCGCGTCGGTCGCGGCAAAGGCGAGGTTCGCGCGCTGGTGGTCTGCCGAGGCCTTCGCGATCATCTCGGCCGAGGCGTCCAATCCCGTCACGGCGGCCCGGGGCCACCGGTCGGCGAGCGCAGCGGTGAGCGGGCCGGGACCGCAGCCCAGATCGACGACCTTCCGCGGGGCATCGGTGTTGATGCGCTGTGTGAGTTCGAAGAAGGGCCGGTCGCGGTGGGAGGCGAACTGGACGTACTTGGCGGGGTTCCATTTCATGGGGACAGACTATCCAGCCGGGTCGGCCCCCGGTTGCACCACCACAGCACAGCCCCTCCGGGCCGGCGACCGGGCCAGTGGGTCGACGTCATGCCATCACCGCATACGATCTGAACCATGGACTACGTTCGCTTTCAAAGTGCCGTTCCGAATCGCCGCGGGGACCCTGTCGGCCGAGTACCTGGCCCTCCTCGACACGTACGAAGTTCCCTGGGTCGAACTTCGATCAAACCACCCCGGAATCCTCAGCCACGAGGACGACGTGCAAATCGTCGTTGAGCCCTTTGCCTACCCGGAGCAGGGGGACGATCTCTGGATGCGGCGGCCGACGAGTTGTCGATAACATCCACGCTGGCGCTGGCCCCGCGGGCACATCGTGCTCCGGGTATCCCCTACGGTGTCCTGCTCCCTCCCGGCTCCCCGTCGGTAGTCGGCACCGTCACGCACACGTTCGGTGATGACACCCGGCCCCGGCTCGACCGATTCCTGGCGGTCCTGCTTCGATGTCGACCACCGCGAGGGCCTGGTCGACGTTGGCCTGACGCGAACGACGAAACCCGATCCACCGACGTGTCGCCGGCAGTTCAGCGATCCCTCGGGTACTCCGTTGCGAGCACCGTCAGGAGCCGAGCACCATATCCGCGATGTGCCGTGCGGCTTGGTCCGGCGTGATGTCAGTGGTGTCGATGACTTCGGCTTCGTGGTGTAGCCAGGTCCGCGCCGCCTGCGCGTATGGCTCCACATAGGCGAAGCGGAAGGCCGATGGACCGAGTACATCGTCGTTCTGAATGCGGTCGCGCAAGGTCGCCTGGTCGGCATGGAGCACGAAGTGCCGGACCGGTATGCCGTGCCCGGCCAGGCCATCGCTGATCTCACGCCAGTAGTCCTCGACCAGGACGGTCATCGGCATCACGAGCACGCCTCCGGTGAACTCGAGCACCCGTCGCGCGGTCTCGACCACCAGCGGCCTCCAGGGCTGCCAGTCCTGGAAATTTCCCGTGGGTGGAAGACCCGGACTGATGTCCATGAGCACCTCGCCGACCTTTTCGGCATCGAGGATGCGGGCATCGGGAAGCATTTGCTGCACGATCCCACTCGTCGTGGTCTTTCCCACCCCGTGGGTTCCGTTCAGCCAAACGATCATGCACCGAACTCTAACGCGGCGTGGCAGCACACAGGTGCCCACCGGGGCTGGCGCACCCCGGGTGCGGCAGCAGCCAGTCAGTGCCTGAGCGCCAGAACAGGCGCGACGGCGATCAGGATGATGATCATCGTCCAGGTGAGGTACCGGGCGGGCACCGAACGCGCGACCTTCCACCCGATGAGGACGCCGCACATTTCCGGTACGCCCACGATGAGTGCAAGACGCCAGTCGATCGCGCCGATGCTGAAGTAGCCCACGCTGCCCACCAGCGAAATGACGATCGATTGTGCCTGTGCCGCAGCCAAGGCGGGCAAGATCGGCGTGCCGATGGCAACGAGCAGCGGCACGGTCAGCAGCGGTCCGCCGACACCAAAAGTGCCGCTGGCCACCGCCACCAGGAGTCCGATCACGATCAGCGCCGGCGTCGGATGCCGCGGGTGGAGGCCATCGTCGGCTGCATGGCCCTGCCGATACCACACCAGCACCGCGACAACCACGACGAATCCGGCCATCAGGATTCCGAATTCCCGGGCGGGTAGAACCGAATTGAGCAGCACCCCGGCCGGCGTTCCCACGACTGCGGTCACCAGCAGCACGACGGCGATACGCACTGTCTGCCGTTCGCGCAGATGACCGGAACGCAGGTAGGCGAGGGACCCGACGGTGCCGGTGGCCACATGGGTCACCATGGCAGTGCCGGCGACGACTGCCGGTTCCAACCCCGTGAAGAGGAAGAGGCCAATCGTGACCAGCACGCCTCCTGGTCCCAGCGCCGTGATGCCGATCCCGGCGATCAAACCGATGCCGGCGAGAAGTAGAGTAGACAAGCCTCCAGCCTATCGGCGGTTGCCCGCCCGGGTATCCAACCGGGGATCCAACCGGCTCCACTGCCCCGCAGGCAGCCACCGGCACCGCGCCCGGCACCGGCACCGCCGTCGTGCCTGGTGGGAGATAGGCTGGATGCACCATGAAACTCACTGAGCTCCTGCCCGATGCGCCACCGCGCGGGGCCACTGCCGAATCCACCTACGCCTCATTCCTGACCTGGACCGAGGACCGCGGGATCTCGCTGTATCCGGCGCAGGACGAGGCGGTGATGGAAATCGTCGAGGGGAACAACGTCATCCTGGCCACCCCGACGGGTTCGGGGAAGTCGTTGGTGGCCGTTGCGGCGCATTTCCATGCGCTGGCCCGCGGCGAACGCAGCTACTACACGGCACCGATCAAGGCGTTGGTTTCCGAGAAGTTCTTCGCCCTGTGCGAGATCTTCGGCGCGGAGAACGTCGGCATGGTCACCGGGGACTCATCCGTCAACCAGGATGCCCCGATCATCTGCTGCACCGCCGAGATCCTGGCCAATGTTGCACTGCGCGAGGGCCGGGAAGCCGATCTGGGCCCCGTCGTCATGGACGAATTCCACTTCTACTCCGATCCGCAGCGCGGCTGGGCCTGGCAGGTGCCCCTGTTGGAACTGCCGCAGGCCCAGTTCCTGCTCATGTCCGCCACCCTGGGTGACGTCACCCGCTTCGAGGACGAGCTCACGCTGCGCACCGGACGGCAGACCACCACGGTGGCCAACGCCGAGCGACCGATCCCGCTGCACAACTACTACTCGGAAGAGCCGGTCCAGGAGGCGATGGAGGAGCTGCTGGCCACCAACCAGTCGCCCGTCTACGTGGTCCACTTCAGCCAGCTCGAGGCCATCGAGCGTGCCCAGTCGCTGATGAGCATCAACGTGTGCACCCGTGAGGAGAAGGACCGGATCTCCGAGCTCATCGCGGGATTCCGTTTTGCCACCGGCTTCGGCAAGACGTTGAACCGGCTGGTCCGGCACGGGATCGGCGTGCACCATGCCGGCATGCTGCCCAAGTACCGCCGTCTGGTGGAGCAGCTGGCCCAGGCCGGGTTGCTCAAGGTGATCTGCGGGACGGACACGCTGGGCGTGGGCATCAACGTCCCCATCCGCACCGTCATGCTCACCGCGCTGTCGAAGTACGACGGCATCCGTACCCGCCCGCTGAATGCCCGAGAATTCCACCAGATTGCCGGCCGGGCCGGACGCGCCGGCTACGACACCGCGGGAACCGTGGTGGTCCAGGCCCCGGAGTTCGCCATCGAGAACAAGAAGGCGATGACCAAGGCGGTCGCCAAGTTCGGCGACGACCAGAAGAAACTGCGCCAGGTCGTGAAGAAGAAGCCACCGCAGGGTTTCGTCTCCTGGTCGGAGAAGACCTTCGACAAGATGGTGGCCTCCACCCCCGAGCCGCTGACCTCATCGTTCACCGTCACGCACTCCATGCTGCTGAACCTCCTGGAGCGGCCCGGCAACTCCTTCGCCGCGGCCCGGAGACTGCTCACGGAAAACCATGAGCCCCCGGCCCGCCAGCGTGTCCTGCTGCGGCGTGCACTGGGCATCCTGCGCGAGCTGCTGGCCACCGGTGTCGTGGAACGGCTCGCCGAGCCGGACGAGCACGGCAACCTGCTGCGCCTGACAGTGGACCTGCAGCAGAACTTCGCCTTGAACCAGCCGCTCTCCCCGTTCGCCATGGCGAGCCTGGAGCTGCTGGACCGCGAGTCCCCCACCTATGCCCTCGACGTGGTCTCCATCATCGAGGCCACCCTGGAAAAGCCCCGCCAGGTGCTCAACGCCCAGGAGAAGAAGGCCCGCGGCGAGGCTGTGGCGGCGATGAAGGCCGAGGGGATGGAGTACGAGGCGCGCATGAACGCGCTGGATGAGGTCACCTACGCCCAGCCGCTGGCCGAGATGCTCGGCGAGGCGTTCGAAACCTACCGCCAGGGTGCCCCCTGGTTGGGTGACTTCGAATTGTCCCCCAAGTCGGTGGTGCGCGACATGTACGAGCGGGCCATGTCCTTCGGCGAATACATCCAGTTCTACTCGCTCGCCCGCTCCGAGGGCATCCTGCTGCGCTACCTCACCGACGCGTTCAAGGCCCTGCGCCAGACCGTGCCACGCGATGCGTTGCGTGAGGACCTGGAGGACCTCATCGAATGGCTCGGCGAACTGGTACGGCAGACAGACTCCTCACTGCTCGACGAATGGGAGAAGCTCTCCCAGGGCGAGGTGCCCGAGGACCTGGACGGGGAGATCACCCCGCCTGCCCCGGAGCGCCTGACCTCCAACGAACGGGCCTTCCGGGTCATGGTCCGCAACGAGATGTTCCGCCGCGTCCAGCTGTTCGCCGACGAACAGGATGGGACACTCGGGGACCTCGATGGGCACAGCGGATTCGATGCGGACGCGTGGGCCGACGCCATGGACGCCTACTTCGACGAGCACGATGACATCGACGACGGACCGGCGGCGCGTGGCCCCCAGCTGTTGATCATCACCCCCACGCGGACCGAATGGAAGGTCCGCCAGATCTTCAAGGACCCCGCGGGGAACAACGACTGGGGCATCGACGCGGTGGTCAACCTGGCGGACTCCGACGAGGCGGGCACCGCCATCGTCACCGTGACCGGTGTGGGCCGGCTGGGCTAAGGCCGTCTGCCGGCGTTCCCGCCCTAGCCTTCGGGATCGTCGATGAAGCCCGCCACCCGGGATTCCGTTCCGGGTGACGGAGCCCAGCCGAACGACGATCCGTAGGCCAGACCTTCTGCCGTGCCGTCGACATCGGGGACCTCGTCGTCGTCCTCCGGGTTCGGCGGGCTGCCGGCGCCCAGCAGACTCCGCGTGAGCGCGGACTGGGCAGCCATCAACTCCTCCACGGTGGCCGCCAGGTCATCGTCGGTGACGTCCCGGTCCTGGAGTGCCGCCCGCAAGACGGAGCGCCTGACGAGTTCCTTGGCGAACGAGGCAGTGGTCCCCCCGGTCTGTTCCGCGGCCCGGTCCAGGGTCTCCTCGGAGAATCCGAGCGAGCCCGCGTAGAGCCCGAGCAGGGCCCGGCGCTCCGCTTCACCGGGCTTCGGGATTTCGACGGCCAGGTCCACCCGTCCGGGGCGTTGGGCCAGGGCGCGTTCCAGGGTCTCCACCCGGTTGGTGGTGAGCACGAAGGCCACGTCGGCATCGGCGTCGAGCCCATCCATGGCCTCCAGCAACTCGAACAGGAGCGGCTGGGCGCCCATGCCAAAGCCGCGATCCTCCGCCACCAGATCGCAGTCCTCCAGCACGACGATGGCCGGCTGCAGCGCCCTCGCCATCCGCGCGGCCTCGGCAACCAGGGAGAGCGACCCGGCAGAGAGCAGGATCGCCGTGGTCCCCGCCGAACGCGACAACAGGTACCGCACCAGATGCGTCTTGCCGGTCCCCGGCGGTCCGTACAGCAAGACCCCGCGTTTGAGGTGTTGACCGGCCCGCAGCAATGCGGCCCTGTGCCGGCCCAGCTCGATCACCTGTCGTTCCACGGACGAGAGCACCCCCGACGGGAGGATGATGTCACCGGGGGTCATCTGCGGCCGCCGATGAAACGTCACACCGCCGGTGGTGGGCTCGAATTCGTTGGCGGAGAAGGAGACGACGTGTCGGCGGTAGATGCTTTGGGCGCGCATTTCCGCACGGAACCAGGAGGTGAAGGCGTCGACGTGCTCCGCCCGGCCACCGAGGATCTCCAGACTGGCGGCCGCCCTGCCGAATTGTGGATGGGGGCCCCGCAGCAGCACTGCCAAGCGCCCGTGGGAGCCATCGACCAGGAACAGGCCGTAGTCGACGATGCGACGGCTCTGATCGGGTCCGACGTCGACGGTTCTGTAGTCCGGCTCGGCGATCGGCGCCCTGTGGTGGCGCCGGTTCTGCAGGAGGTCACCCAGGGACAGGTGGTGCCGTTCCTCCGATCCGACGCCCACCAATCGCTTGATTCCATCCATCCCGGAGAGCAGGATCGAGGCGTCGGCCAGCCGATGCCCACCGAATTCCTCGGTCACCGCAGGAATTCCGGCGGTCGTGGAACCGAAATGCGCTTCAACGGCGTCCCAGACCTGCTCGCCGTGGTGCTCGCCGAGCTGCATCGACGCAGCCAGGTCCGTCAGTGTGCTGAAATCCGCCAAGAACCGCTTGAGTTCATCGTCCATGCTTGTGGAGCCTAACAGCGGCTTCGTCGACGCCGGAAGGAATCAAGGCAGCAGTGCCAGCAACGGCTGCGCCCGGGTCCTGGCGATCTCGATGGCCGGGACCATGATCCCCAGGAAGGCGTAGACGGACACCGGGACGCACAGCAGCCATTCACGCCACGATCCGGCTTTGCCCAACACGGGGATGGACAGGCGGCCGCTCCTGCGCCATACGTGTTTCAGGACGGGGAGCCTTCTGACGAAACGGGGTGCCCGGATCTTCAGCGGCCAGATGAGATTGCAGCCGCCCACGGTCAGCAGGTCCCCGACAATATGCGTGGCCGTGCCCAGCAGCATCGCTAGCACGAACCAGTACTGCTGCTCGGGGGCGAAAAGCGCCACGAACGCCCCGGCCGGGATCGATACCAGCCACGGCAGGCGCCGCATCGTGTCGGGGATGAACTTCAGCGCCTTCAGGGCAAAGGCGATCAGCAGGACAGCCGACAGGCCGGCCCCCGGGAAAACGGTGCCGTAGCGCGGCAGCTCGAGTTGCCACAGCCCCAACAGGTAGGCGGCCAGGGTGAAGACGGCGATCCCGAACAGCGAATGGGTTCCGTTGCGGTGCCCGTCGGCAACCTCTCCGATTCCTGCACAGACAACGTTGGAGACCGGCGGCAGCGAGTGGGCGATCGTCGCGTGCCGGTGGTCGGCGTCGGGCAGCAGGGCGGCGCCCGCGCACGCCATGGCCCCGGCCAGGACTCCCGCCGGGGTGACGTCCAGGAGCCCGAAACCCAAGGGGACCTCGGCTGGCAGGAACGCCAGGCGATCCGCCAGCGGCCCCAACGCGATCACCGGTTCGGTGGTGGCTGCAATCCAGACGGCCGCGCCGCTGGCTGCGTGGTGTCCTCCCATCATGGGTTCTGGCTCTCTTTCGCTGGAAGGTGTCTCTGGTGCCGGGGTGGCGGCCGGCTCCCCCGGGCCACCGCGAGTAACCACCCTAGGCACGGCCACCGACACCTGGGAGCCGCCGCGCACCGTCGTGCCCGGTAGTGTTGATCACATGACCGCCCTGATGCACCGCGTGGCAGCCACCCACGAATTCCGCGGCCTGCGCGCCACCGAACACCATTTCACCGTCCCGCTGGACCATGGCCGGCCGGGCGGGGAATCCATCACCGTCTTCGCCCGGGAGATCAGCTCGCTCGAGCACGAGGCACCCGACGCACTGCCCTGGCTGCTCTACCTGCAAGGCGGTCCCGGCGGACAGGGCCCCCGCGTGTCCAGCCTGACCGGGTGGATGGCCGAGGCCGCCAAGACGTTCCGCATCCTGCTGCTGGACCAGCGCGGCACCGGCCTGAGCACCCCGGCCAACCGGCAGTCGTTGCCGCTGCGTGGCGACGCGGCCGCCCAGGCCGCCTACCTCACCCACTTCCGGGCCGACTCGATCGTGGCCGACGCCGAGGCCATCCGCACCGAACTGGGCATCACCTCGTGGAGCACCTACGGGCAGAGCTACGGCGGCTTCTGCACGCTCACCTACCTGTCTTTCGCGCCCGCTGCGTTGGACCGCTGCCTGGTCACCGGAGGGCTCGGCCCGCTGCACGGCACGCCGGACGACGTCTACCGCGCCACCTACGCCCGCATGGCCGCCCGCAACGCCGAGTATTTTGCGCGCTACCCCGAGGACCGGATCGTGTTGAACCGGATCATGCGCCATGTCGAGCAGGAGCACGAGCACCTCCCCGACGGCCGCCGGATCACCGGCGGCCTGGTCCAGATGCTCGGCCAGTTCCTGGGCGGCAACACGCGCATGGACCAGCTGCACTTCGTCTTCGAGGGCGCCTTCATTGCCACCCCGGCCGGCCCGCGGCTCTCCGATGCCTTCTCGGAGGTCCTCCTCCACCAGGCCAGCCGGGCCGCGAACCCGCTCTACGCGCTCATGCACGAATCGATCTACGCCCAGGGCGGCGCCACCGGTTGGGCCGCCGAACGCATCGCCGCCGAGTTCCCGGCCTTCGACCCCGGATCCGCCGAACCATTGCTGACCGGGGAAATGGTCTACAGCTGGTACTTCCGCGAGGATCCTGCACTGCGTCCGTTGGAGGACGTGGCCCGCATCCTGGCCGAGCATGAGCACTGGCCGGAACTGTACGACGCCGGACAGCTCGCCTCCAACACGGTGCCGGTGGCCGCCGCCGTGTACACCGACGACGTCTACGTGGACCGCGACATCAGCCGGGCCACCGCCGGGAAGGTCAGGGGCCTGCAGGTCTGGGAAACCGCTGACTTCCACCATGACGGGATCGCCGACGACGGTGCAGCCATCTTCGCCCGGCTGCTGGGCATGACCACGCCCACCGAAGAGTCCACCGCCTAATCCGGAACCTCTGCACGGTGCACGGTTTCACCCGTGCCGGCCGCGAGCGTGCCGGCGGACGCCCGGCGTGCCTGCCGCACCGCCGCGACGGCCACGAGAAGCACCACCACCAGGCAGGCCAGGCCCAGGCCGCGGAACCCGATGAGGGCCAGGACCACTCCTGAACCGGCGGCACCCACCGCCCCGGCCACGCCCATCAGGGCATCGGAGAGCCCCTGGATGGGGACCCGGTGGCCCGCCGCCACGGATTCGGCGACGAAGGCGGACCCCGCGATGGTCGCCAACGACCAGCCGACCCCCAGCAGCACCAGCCCCGTGGTCACGGCCACCGTGTGGGAGGCCCCGAGTCCAGCTGTCAGCAGGGCAGCGACCAGGACGGCGTCGCCGAGGAGCATGGTGGTGACCCGTCCGCGCCGGTCGGCCAGCAGGCCCACCAGCGGCGAGAGCGCGTACATGCCGGCAATATGCAACGAGATGGTAAAGCCAATGAGCACCAGCACGTCCAGGCCGGGATGGTGTCCTGCCATGCCGGTCCCCGCGCCGCCGGAGGCCAGGGCGTCCAGGTCCTTCAGGTGCACCGGGGTCATCGACATCACGGCGACCATGACCAGATGTGATCCCGTGATGGTCAGCACGCCCAGCCGGGCTGCCGGGTTGGCGCGCAGGATCGCGAGGCCGCCGCGGATGGCCGACGGGGCAGCTGCTTCCGCCGGGCCGGCCGCCGGTTCCTGCCTGACCAGTGACAACGGGTCGGGGCGCAACCCGATGTTGAGCACGACGACGGAGAGCAGCATCCCCGTCAACGAAAACAGGAACGGGCCACTCATCTCCGGCAGCCCCCACCGTGCGCCGAGGGCGGCACCGGGGCCGATCAGGTTGGGGCCCGCCACCGCCCCGATCGTGATGGCCCAGACCACCAGGCCCAGATCACGTGCCCGGCTGGCCGGGGCGGCCAGATCGGTCGCGGCAAAGCGGGCCTGCAGGTTGGCGGCGTTGCCCACGCCCAGCAGGGCGGCCGAGACCAGGAGCAGTCCGAGGCCACCGACCATCGGTGTCAGGGCCATGCCGACCGCGCCGAGGGCGGCGATCAGCAGGCCGGTGGAGAGCGCGAGGCGGCGTCCCCGGCGGATGGCCAGGCCGGCCAGCGGCAGGGCAGTGAGCGCCCCGGCCACGGAGATCGCCATGGTGGGGGCACCGGCGAACGCATTGCTGCCGGTCAATTCCACTGCCATCAGCGAGCCGAGCGCCAGTCCGGAGCCGTTGCCGATGCCACTGAGCAGTTGGGCCACGGACAGGGTGGTGACGATCCGGCGCTGTTGACGCCGCAGGCCGCCGGGCGTCGGATCATCGGCTGCGCGGATCTCGGTCACCCGAGCAGCCTACCAAGCGCCGTCCCCGCCGCCCGAGACAGTACGCGGACGCAGGAAGGCCCGGGGAACCGTCGTCTGGACGGTTCCCCGGGCCCTCGTGGCAGGCAGGCTAGGAGTTCGGCTCCGGGTCTTCCCCGTTGCCCCGCTCGGCGGCCGCCTGCTCCTTGGCCTCGGCGGCGGCACGCTTGCCGGCCGGGCTCATCAGGCTGGCCACTGTCGCGATGACCAGCGTCCCGACGATCACGATCAGCGAGAAGCCGGTGCTGATGTCGGGCACCCAGTGGATGCCCTCGCCACCGTTGATGAACGGCAACTCGTTCTCGTGCATGGCGTGGAAGATCAGCTTGACGCCGATGAACGCCAGGATGATCGACAGGGCATGCTTGAGGAAGATCAGCCGTTCCATCAGTCCACCCAGCAGGAAGTACAGCTGGCGCAGCCCCATCAGCGCGAAGATGTTCGCGGTGAAGACGATGAACGCGCTTTGGGTGAGCCCGAAGATGGCGGGGATCGAGTCGACGGCGAACAACAGGTCGGTCATGCCGATGGTGATGAAGACCATGACCATCGGGGTGAACATGCGCTTGCCGTCGATGGTGGTGCGCAGGCGGTTGCCGTCGTAGTTCTTGCTGACCGGCAGCTTGGCCGTCAGCTTGGAGACGAGACCGCTTTCGCCCTCGTCCTCGTCGTCGTCGCTGCCGGTGGCCTGCTTCCAGGCGGTCCACAACAGGAAGATGCCGAAGATGTAGAAGATCCAGGTGAGGTTCTCAATGAGCGCCGCACCCAGCAGGATGAAGATGCCGCGCAGGATGAGCGCGATGATGATGCCGAACATCAACACTTCCTGCTGGTACTTCCTCGGTACCGAGAACCTGGCCATGATGATGATGAACACGAACAGGTTGTCCACGCTCAGGCTGTATTCGGTGATCCAGCCGGCCACGAATTCCTGGCCGTAATCCGGTCCCGCCTGCCACCACAGGACGCCGGCGAAGACAATGGCCAGCGCCACGTAGAAGCCGACCCATAGTCCGGCTTCCTTCATGGAGGGTTCGTGGGGGCGCTTGACCACGTACAAGAGGTCGAAGAGCAGGATCAGTCCGAGGACCACGAACGAGATCACTTCGAATTGGGTTGTCAGGTGTTCCGACACATTGACCTTTCCGGGCGCGCTGGGCGCCGGCTGGGGGTATGGGGCATGGCCGCAAGTCTCTCCGCCGGCCCGGTCCCCGGGGCGGCCGCTGTGCCCGGCGGGGCAGCGATGACCCGCGTGTTGACGTCCACAGTGTTCGGGATACTCCCCTACGCTCCCGAAATTCTACAGCATGTGCTCAGGCGTGGCCCGCCTGCTGCATCTGGCGCAGCTCCTTCTTCAGGTCCCCGACCTCATCGCGCAGCCGTGCGGCCAGTTCGAACTGCAATTCCGCGGCGGCACCGTGCATCTGGTCGGTCAGCTGGGTGATCAGGTCCACCAGGTCCTCCGCCGGCACCGCCGCCAGTCCGTCGCGGCGCACCGCGGCTTCGGCTTGGTGGGTCTTGGCGGTGGTCTTGCGGTTGCCCTTGGCGAGGCGTTGGTTGTTCAGCAGTTCCTGGGTGTCGGCGTCCTCGCGGGCCAGCTGGTCGGTGATGTCGGCGATCTTCTTGCGCAGCGGCACCGGGTCCACTCCGCGTTCCTTGTTGTACGCCTCCTGGATCTCGCGGCGGCGGTTCGTTTCGGAGATGGCGTGCGCCATGGAATCGGTGATCCGGTCGGCATACATGTGCACCTGGCCCGACACGTTGCGGGCTGCACGGCCGATGGTCTGGATCAGCGAGGTGCCCGAGCGCAGGAAGCCCTCCTTGTCGGCGTCGAGGATGGCCACCAGGGAAACCTCCGGCAGGTCGAGCCCCTCGCGCAGCAGGTTGATGCCCACCAGCACGTCGAAGACGCCCAGGCGCAGCTCGCGGAGCAACTCGACCCGGCGCAGGGTGTCGACGTCGGAATGCAGGTATTGGACCTTGACCCCGTGTTCGGTGAGGTAGTCGGTCAGGTCCTCGGCCATCCGCTTGGTCAATGTGGTGACCAGGATCCGCTCGTCCCGGCTGGTCCTGGCACGGATCTCCTCGAGGAGGTCGTCGATCTGGCCCTTCGTCGGCTTGACCACGATCTCCGGGTCCAGCAGACCGGTCGGGCGGATGATCTGCTGGACGACCCCGTCGGCCTTGCCCAGTTCGTATTTGCCCGGGGTGGCCGAGAGGTAGACGGTCTGTCCGATGCGTTCGAGGAACTCGTCCCACTTCAGTGGACGGTTGTCCATGGCCGAGGGCAGCCGGAAGCCGTGTTCCACCAGGGTCCGCTTGCGCGACATGTCCCCCTCGTACATGGCGCCGATCTGCGGGATGGTCACATGGGACTCGTCGACCACCAGCAGGAAGTCATCCGGGAAGTAATCCAGCAGGCAATGCGGGGCGGTTCCCGGCCCGCGGCCGTCGATGTGCCGTGAATAGTTCTCGATGCCGTTGCAGAAGCCCATCTGCTGCATCATTTCCAGGTCGTAGGTGGTGCGCATGCGCAGGCGTTGGGCCTCCACCAGCTTGTTCTGCCCCTCGAGTTCGTTCAACCGCACGCGCAGTTCGTCCTCGATGTCGGTGATGGCCCGGTTCATGCGTTCGGGTCCCGCCACGTAGTGGCTGGCGGGGAAGACGTACATCTCCTCTTCCTCGCGGATCACGTCGCCGGTCAGCGGGTGCAGGGTGTGGATCTGTTCGATCTCGTCGCCGAAGAACTCGATGCGCAACGCCTGTTCCTCGTACATCGGGATGATCTCCACCGTGTCCCCGCGGACACGGAAGGTGCCGCGGTGGAAGTCCATGTCGTTGCGGGCGTACTGCATGGAGACGAATTTGCGCAGCAGCTCGTCGCGGTTCATCTCCATCCCCTTGCGCAAGGTGACCATCCCGGCGACGTACTCCTCGGGGGTCCCCAGACCGTAGATGCAGGAGACGGTGGCGACGACGATGACATCGCGGCGGGTCAGCAGGGTGTTGGTGGCGGAGTGCCGTAGCCGTTCGACCTCCTCGTTGACCGAGGAATCCTTCTCGATGAACGTATCGGTCTGCGGGACGTAGGCCTCGGGCTGGTAGTAGTCGTAATAGGAGACGAAATATTCGACGGCGTTGTTCGGCAGCAGTTCACGGAACTCGTTGGCCAGCTGGGCGGCCAGTGTCTTGTTCTGGACCAGCACGAGCGTGGGCCGTTGGATCTTCTCGATCAGCCAGGCCGTCGTGGCGCTCTTGCCGGTACCCGTGGCGCCGAGCAGGACCACGTCCTTCTCCCCGCCGTTGACGCGTTCGGCAAGTTCCGTGATCGCCTGGGGCTGATCGCCTGCCGGTTCGTAGTCGCTGATGACCTCGAAGGGGGCGACGACGCGGTTGATCTCCTGCGCAAGACTCATGGATCTAGGCTACGCCCCGCGTCCGACGCGTTGCACTGTTCCCGCCCTCGGCTTAACGACCCGGGGCGGCCCGGTCCGGCAGGAGGTTCAGGCGCGTGGGTCCCGCGGTGCCCGGGCGCCCCGGCCGGGGTTCCCGAGCAGGCCGTTGTTCTCGAAGCGACCGAGGATGGCCACGAACATCTGCTGGGCGAAGACCACGCATCCTGCCAGGGCAGCGACGATCCCGGCCAGTGTCATCCATGCCGGGACGAGGACCTGCCAGCTCCACGGCGCGTGGCCGGTGGTGAATTCGGCGCGGCCACCGGCTGCGAGCCACACCACGATCGCCAGGACCCAGAGCACGCCGGTGGCGATGAACAGCCAGGTCACCCACTTCATGCCGCCGCCGAAGGTGTAGCCGACCGGCTTGGCCGCGCTCATGCTTCCTCCCCCGCGCTGGACGCAGCCTTCCGGGTGGCTTCCGGCTGCAGCCGGTGGTTCCAGAGTTCGTCGACCGAGGACAACAGCTCCTCCGGCGTCCCCGAATTCTCCAGCACGACGTCGCTGACCGCGGCACGCTCGGCATCGGTGGCCTGGGCGGCCATCCGCGCCGCGGCCTCCTGTTCGGTCATGCCCCGGTCGGCGACCATGCGCCGGATCCGTTCCGGCCGGGGGGCCTGGACGGTGACCACGAGGTCGAAGGAGCCGGACTGGCCGGTCTCCACCAGCAGGGGGATGTCCTGGACGACGATGACCGGATGGCCGGCGGTTTCCCCGGCCGCCGCTTCCTCGCGGATCCGGGCGGCTTCGGCCCGGACGAGCGGGTGGACGATGCCGTTGAGCCGCTCCCGGACTTCCGCGTCGGCGAACACGAGCTGGCCGAGCCGCGGACGGTCCAGGCGTCCCTCCGCGTCGAGCAGTGCGGGCCCGAAGGCCTCCACGATCTGATCCAGCCCCACGGTGCCGGGCTCGACGACCCGGCGGGCGATGGCATCGGCGTCGACGAGCACGGCACCGAGCTCCACGAGCCGTGCCGCCACCGCCGATTTGCCGGCGGCGATTCCGCCGGTCAGTCCCACATCAAGCATCTCCCCAGCATAGTGGGCGGTGCCGCCCCGTCGGCCACGCGGCCCGGCCCCGCGCGTCTAGACTGGTGGGATGCCCGGGACCGCCACGCCTCCAGTCGCCTATACGACACTGGCCCGCGCGGCCAGCCATGAACTCGAGGTCAAACGTTCCCGCTTCATCGCCTATCTGGTCCGCACCGACACCGAGGAGGCGGCCCGCGGCGTGGTCGCCGGACTGCGCAAGCAGCACCACGACGCCCGCCACCACTGCTCGGCCTTCGTGCTGGGGCCGGACCGGGCCGTCCAGCGCAGCAACGACGACGGCGAACCCTCCGGCACTGCGGGGGCACCCATGCTCGAGGCGCTGGCCAAACGGCAGACCCCGTCGGGGGCCGCGGACCTCTCGGACATCACCGCGGTGGTGGTCCGCTATTTCGGAGGCGTCCTGCTTGGGGCCGGCGGACTGGTCCGCGCCTATTCCCAGGCGGTCTCCACCGCGCTGGACAGCGCCCGGCTGGTCCAACGCCGGCGCATGGCGTTGTTCGGCATCGAAGTGGACCATGCAGCGGCCGGACGCCTGGAAAACGACCTCCGCTCCGACGGGACGACCCTGCTGGAAACGTTCTATGGACCCGACCGGGCCACGCTGCGGGTGGCCCTGCCCGACGGACCGGACACCGCCGCGGACTTCGGCGCCCGGCTGGCCACGTTGACCGGCGGGGTGTGTTCCGCCGAACCGGACGGCACGCAGTGGGTCGATACGGGGTTCGGGGTCCGCCCATGACCGGGTTCGACCCCACGCAGCTGCGCCGGTGGCCGGATATCGAGTCCCCCGAACTGCAGGCGCACGACGGCGCCGACCTCCTGCTCCTGGACACCGCACTGGCCACCGGGCTGCTGCCCGGAGCCGCCGGGTCCGTGGCGGTGGTGAACGACCACTACGGCGCGCTGACGCTCGGTGCCCTGCACGCGGGGGCCACCGGGCTACGCGTCCACCAGGATGCCCTCTCGGGCGAGCGGGCCCTGGAGGCCAACGCCGGGCGGACGGGAGCCGGCACCACCGGGTTTTCCCATGACGCCCTCGCCCCTGAACTGGTGGCCGGCGCACGGCTGGTGCTGGTGCAGTTGCCGCGCTCGCTGGACGCCCTCGAGGAGATCGCCGATCTCGTGGCCCGCCATGCGGATCCCGGGGTGGTGCTGTTGGCCGCGGGACGCATCAAGCACATGAACCTGGCCATGAACGACCTGTTGGCCCGCTACTTCGAGAACGTGTCGGCCAGCCGGGCGGCCCGGAAATCGCGGGTGCTCACCACCGGCGTCCCCCGCGCAGCCGCCCAGCTCCCCCCGCGGCGCTTCCCGCTCGCCGCCGCCCACGACGTGGGAGGGGATCGGCCGCTGCAGCTGCGCGCCTTCGGTGCCACCTTCGGCGGCGCGAAGCTCGACCCGGGAACCCGTTTCCTGCTCCCCCACCTCACCGGGGCCCGGTCGGCGTCCACCGCCGTCGACCTGGGGTGCGGCAACGGCACCATCGCCTCCTACCTGGCCCGCCTGCGGCCTGGCCTGCGGGTGCTGGCCTGCGACCAGTCGGCGTCGGCAGTGGCCTCCACCCGGGCCACCGCGGAGGCCAACGGGGTGCAGGACCGCGTCGAGGTGGTGCGCGAGGACGCCCTGGGCTGGTTGGAGGATGCGTCCCAGGAGCTGGTGGTGCTCAATCCGCCGTTCCACGTCGGCAATGCCGTGCACGCGGGCATTGCACTGAAGCTCATCACCGACGCCGGGCGAGTCCTGGCCCCGGGCGGTGAACTGTGGTGTGTGTGGAACTCGCACCTGGCGTATCGCGGACAGCTGGAACGCCGGGTGGGGCCCACCCGCCAGGTGGCCAGGAATCCGAAGTTCACGGTCACGGTGTCCACCCGCGGTTCCCGCGCCGACCGCCCCTGAGCGCGGGCACCGCACCGGTTCCGCGACGCGTCAGAGCCCCTCGAACAGGTCGGTCAGCAGACGGCCGTTCCGGGGTTGTCGCGGCCAGGCGAGCACGAAGTGCTCGCGGCTGACCTGGTGCGCCCAGGTCACCTCGTCCATGCCGGGTGGATGCAGCACGTGTTGCTGGCTGCGGTGTTCCAGCAGGCCTGCGACGATGCGTGGTGCCACGGAGCTGGTGTCGACCTCGATGTCGATCTGCCCATCCGGGACGGGGTGCAGGTCGTATTCGCGGTCGGGATCCCAGGGTGGTGCACCGGTGCGTCGGCGGTGTTCGTTCCAGCGGTCGAACGTCGATCGGCGCAGGGCGCCGTGGACCAACCGCACCAGCCCGGGGCCGCCTCTGCGGCGGGCGGCATGGAAGGCCGTGTCGGTGGCCCGGCCGATGGCGATGTGGTCGCGGTGCCCGGTGATCCCGTCGGGGCCGAACGTGCAGACGATGCTCGGCCGTTCGCGCAAGAGGACTTCCTCGACGCGGGCCGCCAGTTCGGCCGGGTCCACCCCTGCCAGTCCGCCGTCGTCGTAGTCGAGCCATTCGTGCCGGTCGGGCACCACCCCGTGAGCTGCCCAGGCGTTCCTGCTTTCGACGCGGCGGAGGGCTCCGAGCGTCGCCCGGGTGGCGGGGAAACCGTCGGCGATGTCGCCGGCAGCACCGTCGGTGGCAATGACGAGCACGAAACGGAAGCCGGGGTCGCCGGCATGGAGGGCGATCGACCCGGCACAACCATAGGCGTCGTCATCGGGATGGGCCACGACGACGGCGATGGACCGCTGCTCCGGCATGGCCACAGACTACGCCCGGGTCCTCCCCTCGCCTATGTTTCGCGCGCCGCCGGGGTTTCCCGGGACAACAGCAGGTCCACGTCGGGCCAGGGGACGTGGACTCGTCGCCCGTACACCCCGGCCTTGGCCAGATCGGCGTGGGCGACGACGATGCCGTCGGGTGAGGCCTCGAGGATGACGACTCCGCCATCCAACTCCTCCGGGGCGTCGCGCAGCGACCACCGCTCGGCCAGTTCGGAAATCCCCCGGTCGATGAGCAGTTCCTCCGCTTCCAGGAATTCCGTGGGCCCGCCCACTGGATGTCCCAGCAGGTTGCGGGCCTGGACCAGGGAGTAGTCGCCGGACAGTGGCTCCAGGTAGCCCACGGTTTCCCCGTCGTCGCGCTGCGTGGCCAACCAGCCGGTGGTGTCCATGGTGTCCTTTGGTCTGCCCGCCCGGTGCTCGTCGACGGTTCCTGGTGGTTAAAGAAGCCGGGGCCCCCGTACCCGTAGGTGCAGGGGCCCCGGCGAGGCAAGCCTCAGCGCGGACGCTGGAGACTAGTTGCCGGTGAGCTTCTCGCGCAGAGCGGCGAGGGCCTCATCGGAAGCCAGCGTGCCGGCCTCGGGGGCCGGAGCCTCGGATGAGTAGCTGGTCGAAGCCGACTCGGACGTGGTGCCCTCGGAGACGGCGGTGTCCTGAGCCAAGTGCTCGGCGACCTGCTTCTTGTGTGCTTCCCAGCGGGCCTGGGCGTCGGCGTACTGCTGCTCCCAGGCGGTGCGCTGGGTGTCGAAGCCCTCAAGCCACTCGTTGGTCTCCGGATCGAAGCCCTCCGGGTACTTGTAGTTGCCCTCTTCGTCGTACTCCGCGGCCATGCCGTACAGAGCCGGATCGAATTCGGTGCCCTCGGGATCGACGCCCTCGTTGGCCTGCTTCAGCGACAGGCTGATGCGGCGGCGTTCCAGGTCGATGTCGATGACCTTGACGAAGAGCTCGTCGCCCACGGAGACAACCTGCTCGGCCAGCTCGACGTGGCGCACGGCCAGCTCCGAGATGTGCACGAGGCCTTCGATGCCGTCTTCGACGCGAACGAACGCACCGAACGGAACCAGCTTGGTGACCTTGCCCGGGACGACCTGGCCCAGGGCGTGGGTGCGGGCGAAGGTCTGCCACGGATCTTCCTGGGTCGCCTTCAGCGACAGGGAGACGCGCTCGCGGTCCAGGTCGACCTCGAGAACCTCGACGGTGACTTCCTGGCCGACCTCGACAACCTCGTTCGGGTGGTCGATGTGCTTCCAGGACAGCTCGGAGACGTGCACGAGGCCGTCCACGCCACCCAGGTCCACGAAGGCACCGAAGTTGACGATGGAGGAAACGACGCCGGGACGGACCTGGCCCTTTTCCAGCTTGTTGAGGAACGTGGAGCGGACCTCGGACTGGGTCTGCTCGAGCCAGGCACGGCGGGACAGGACCACGTTGTTGCGGTTCTTGTCCAGCTCGATGATCTTGGCTTCGATCTCCTGGCCGATGTACGGAGCCAGATCGCGCACACGGCGCATCTCGACGAGCGATGCGGGCAGGAAGCCGCGCAGGCCGATGTCGAGGATGAGGCCGCCCTTGACCACCTCGATGACGGTGCCGGTGACGACGCCGTCCTCTTCCTTGATCTTTTCGATGTCGCCCCAGGCACGCTCGTACTGAGCGCGCTTCTTGGACAGGATCAAGCGGCCTTCCTTGTCCTCCTTGGTCAGGACGAGGGCTTCGACGTTGTCGCCGACGGCAACGACGTCACCGGGGTCGACGTCGTGCTTGATGGAAAGCTCGCGGGAAGGAATGACACCCTCGGTCTTGTAACCGATGTCGAGCAGGACTTCGTCGCGGTCGACCTTGACGACGGTGCCTTCGACGAGGTCGCCATCGTTGAAGTACTTGATGGTGGCGTCGACGGCTGCGAGGAAGTCTTCAGCGGTCCCGATGTCGTTGATGGCGACCTGCGGGGTACCGGTCTTCTCGTTGGAGGTGATGGTCATGTAGTAGGGGCTCCGATGTGGATAGATTGCGTCAGTCGAAGGGCCGGAAGTCCCGGCATGCTCCGAAGATGGAACTGAAATTGTTGCGACTCAGGGCATGGAACACCCCAGCAGTCACCACATGAGTTTAGTCCCCCGGTTGGCGGCCGGTCAAAACGCCTGGCGCGTCGTCGTCGAACCAGGGCCAGCGGCTAGAACCCGTTGATCGCGTAGGGCGCCCCGGGGAGGTCCAGCAGGGTGCAGGCCCGTGCCAGCGCTTCGTCGGAGGAGGCCCGCAACCGCCCGGCCTCGGCCAGGGCCCGGACGCTGGTTCCACCCAGGTAGAGGGAACCGAGCAGTGCGACGTCGAGTTCGAGATCCGCCGGACCGGCGTCTGCGGCGGCGTCCACCCGGGCGGTCCCGCCCGCGACGGACACCTCCCAGGTGCCGTCGGCGTAGCCGAGCGCATCGGTGACCCGGAGGCGAAGCGACCCGTCGGCGCCGTACTGGCGGGCACGCAGTGCCGCGGGCACATCGAGGATGCGCAGCCACAACAGGTCCTCGGTCTCCGTGACGGTGACCCGCCGTGGGTCATCGATCATCCAGGGCAGCGCGTCATCGGGAGCCGCAGCACCATATTCGACGCGTTCCACCAGGTCGTGGGCGCCCAGGTAGCGCCACAGTTCACGGCGGGCGGCAGCCGTGGCGGCGACCAGGTCACGAACCTTCATGGTCACCGGGGAGGTGTTCCATCCGGCGAAGGAGTACGTCAGGAAACCCTGCGGGGTGCCCTCGTCGTCCAGGTGGACCGCTGCCCGCAGCGTGGGATCGTCCTTGGCTGCGTCCTCCGCCAGCCGGCCGGTGGCCCGCAGGGTGTACGCCTCTTGGCGCCCGATGGATCCGCGGTGGCTGGCGTGGAAGCGTTCGAACAAGGCAGGGGCCAGTTCCTGCAGGGACGCGGGGTCGACGGCGACGACCTGGCCTTCGGGGGGCGCCACGAGGGGCAGCCCACCCTTGACGTCGACGCGGACCGAGTCCAACGTCGTGGCGGGTCCGAAGCCGAACCGCCCGTAGATCGTCGCCTCGGAAGCCGTCAGCGCGGCGATCGGCAGGCCGGCATCGCGGGCACGGTCGAGCGAGTCGGTCATCATCCGGCGCAGGATGCCCCGGCGCCGGTGGCTGGGGCGGACCGTGACCACGGTGATGAGGTGGCTCTCCACCAGGTTCCCGGCACCGGTGTTGAGGGTCTTGCGGAACTCGGCAAAGGTGGCCACGGGGATGCCTGCATCCAACGACGGTGCCGGGGCCTCGTCGTCGTACACCCCGACGAGGACCCGCCCGTCCACCTGGTAGGTGCCGGCCAGGCGGGCGACCTCCGGTGCGGTGTAGGGCTGTTCGTGGAAGCCGGTGCGCACGGCACGGAACCAGTCGGCGGTGCGCTGGTCCACCTGGGGTTCGGCGTCGCCTGCTGCCGGGAGGAACCCGGCGGAGAAGATCTCGTGGCGCAGCGCCGTGGCTTCGGTGGTGGGGTTGGTGTTCGTGGTGGTCATCAGTGTGCGGCCTCCTGCCAGCTGTGGCCGGTACCGACCTGGACATCAAGTGGGACTGAGAGATCCGCTGCGGATCCCATGTGGTCGCGCACCAGCGCGGTGACGGCTTCGAGTTCCCCGGGCGCCACCTCGAGGACGAGTTCGTCGTGGACCTGCAACATCATCCGCGAGGACAGCTCCTGCTCCCGCAAGGCGGAGTCGACGCCGAGCATGGCGCGTTTGATGATGTCGGCGGCGGAGCCCTGGATGGGGGCGTTCAGCGCGGCGCGTTCGGCCATGTCACGCAGTTGCCGGTTGTCGCTGGCCAGATCGGGCAGGTACCGGCGACGTCCCTCGATGGTGGAGGTGTAGCCGTCCTTGCGGGCCTGGTCCACGACCGAACGCAGGTAGTCGCGCACCGCACCGAAGCGGGAGAAGTAGTCCTTCATCAGTCCGCGGGCCTCGTCGACGGGGACGCCGAGCTGCTTGGACAGGCCGAAGGAGCTCAACCCGTAGGCCAGGCCGTAGGACATGGCCTTGACCTTTGCACGCATCTCGGAGGTGACGTCGGCGGGCTCGACGCCGAAGACGTGGGAGCCGACGAACCGGTGCAGGTCCTCTCCGTCCTTGAACGCCTGGATGAGGGCCTCATCTCCCGAGAGGTGGGCCATGATGCGCATTTCGATCTGCGAGTAGTCGGCGGTCAGCAGGGTCTCATACCCCTCTCCGACGATGAAGGCCTCGCGGATCCGCCGGCCCGCCTCGCTGCGGACCGGGATGTTCTGCAGGTTCGGGTTCAGCGAGGACAGCCGTCCGGTGGCGGCGATCGTCTGGGCGTAGGTGGTGTGGATCCGGCCGTCGTCGGCGATGGCCTTCTGGAGCCCCTCGACCGTCTGGCGCAGCTTGGACGCGTCGCGGTGCGCCATCAGGGCCGCCAGGAACGGGTGCCGGGTCTTGGCGAGCAGGTCCCCCAGCGAGTCGGCGTCCGTGGTGAAGCCGGTCTTGATCTTCTTGGTCTTGGGCAGTCCGAGTTCCTCGAAGAGCACGACCTGCAGCTGTTTCGGGGATCCGAGGTTCACCTCGTGGCCAATGGCGGCATAGGCCTCGGCGGTGGCGGTTTCGATGGTGGTGCCGAAGTCGGACATCAGGTCCTGAAGGCGGCCGGCGTCCACTGCGATGCCGACGCGTTCCATCCGGGCCAGCACCACCGACAGCGGCAGCTCCATGTCGGCCAGCAGGGTGCTGGCCCCGCGTTCGAGGACCTGGCCGGTGAGGTAGATGCCCAGTTCGCGGACCACGTAGGCGGCACGGACCACGGGTGCTGATGACCGTGCCCCACCCAGGTCCAACACCTGCTGCCCGGACTCCGCCGGTGCGTCCGCCGCCAGCTGGATCCGCAGGTGGTGTTGGGCGATGTCGGCGAGCTCGTGGCTGCGGCGGTCCGGCTGGATCAGGTAGGCGGAGATCATCGTGTCGTCGACGACGGGCCCGAGCTCGATGCCACGGGCGGCCAGCAGCTTGTAGCCCGCCTTGTAGTCGTGGATGGCCAGCTTGTAGTCGGAGGATCCCAGCAGCCGTCCCAGCTCCGCCTCGGCCTCGGCGTCCAGGCCCTCGAGGTCGACGTAGGCGGTCGCCGCTTCGGCGGCCAGGCCGAGGCCCACCGCGTCATCGCCGCCGGCACTCGAAGCGACGGTTTCCAGATGCAGGCCGATGGTGTGGGCACCGTGTTCGTGGAACCAGGCCTGCAGTGCGTCGGCGGAGTCGAGCAGTGACGGTTCGGGGATCTCCATCTCGGGTTCCGGCTCGGATTCGTCCTCGCCGAAGAGGTCGAACAGGCGCTTGCGCAGGGTGTTGAACTGCAGCGCATCGAAGAGTTCCTCGATGGCGTCGCGGTTGGGTGCCTCCAGTTCCAGGGCATCCAGCCCCACGGGCAAGTCCAGGTCGGTCAGCAGGTGGTTCAGGTGCCGGTTGCGGCGGACGGCGTCGACGTGTTCGCGCAGCGATTCGCCGACCTTGCCCTTGATGGATTCCATGTTCTCCAGCACGCCGTCGAGCCCGCCGTAGAGGTTGATCCACTTTGCGGCCGTCTTGGGGCCCACCCCGGGGACGCCGGGCAGGTTGTCGGCGGTCTCCCCCACCAGTGCCGCCAGGTCGGGGTAGCGTTCCGGGCGCACGAAGTACTTCTCCTCGACGGCTGCAATGTCCATCGGGGGGATGTCGGAGATCCCCTTTTTCGGGTAGAGCACCGTGGTCTTCTCGGTGATCAGCTGGAAGGCGTCGCGGTCCCCCGAGACCACCAGCACGTCCCAGCCGGCCCCCTCGCCGACGTGGGCGAGCGTGGCGATGATGTCGTCGGCCTCGAAGCCGTCCAGGGTGATGGAGGGGATGTTCATGGCCTCCATGACCTTTTGGATGAGGTCGATCTGCCCGTAGAACTCCTCGGGCGTCTTGTTGCGCCCGCCCTTGTACTCGGCATACTCCTGGGAGCGGAAGGTGGGGGTGTCCAGGTCGAACGCGACGGCGACGTGGGTGGGCTTGCGCTGTTCGATCATCTTGATGAGCATCGAGACGAAACCGTAGACCGCGTTGGTGTGCTGTCCGGTGTCGGTGGCGAAGTTCTCCGCCGGCAGCGCATAGAAGGCGCGGAAGGCCATGGAATGCCCGTCGAGGACGAGCAGGCGCGGGGTGTCGGGGGCGTCGTTTTTGGTTGCTGGACTCACAGGTGCCAGCCTAGTTGCCATGACAGACAAATACACGCCGGGCACCGCCGCCCCGGGCAGCGGGAACGACGACGGGGTGAACCCGTTCCGCGGGCAGCTCACCCGGCACGGGGTACCGGCGGCGATGTGGCCGATGCTCAGCGCCCACGGTGTCGGGACCCTGGTGGAGAAACTCGCCATCGTCTTCACCGCGATGTCGGTGGACCGGGTGGTGGCGACCATGCCCGTTGAGGGCAACCAGCAGGTGGCGGGCATCCTCCACGGCGGGGCGAGTGCCGCCCTGGCCGAGACCCTGGGTTCGTTCGCCGCGGCGCTGCATGCCGGCCCGGGCGGGCGGCCGGTGGGCCTGGACCTCAATGTCACCCACCACCGGGCGGGCACCAGCGGCCTGGTGACCGGCGTCTGCACGCCCCTGCATCTGGGGCGGAGCACCACCAGCCACGAGATCGTCGTCTCCGATGAGGCAGGACGACGCGTGTGCACTGCCCGGATCACCAACATGCTGCTGGATCCGTCCTGAACGGCCCCCGCAGGACCTGATCGTCGGCGTCACCGGATCCGGGAAGTCGACGTTGGCCGTGCGGCTGGGCCGGGCCACGGCCCTGCCGGTGCATCTGGTCGACGAGGAATTCGGTTGACTGCCGGGCTGGGTCCAACGCGACCCCGGGGAACAGCGCCGGCTGGCGCTGGAACGGGTGGCAGAACCCTCGTGGATCTTCGATTCCGCCTACTCCCACTACCGCAGCGAGGTTGCCGGGCGTGCGGATCTGATCGTGTGCCTGGACTACCGGCGGTGGGTGTCACTGGCCCGCCTGGTCCGCCGCAGCGTGCGCCGGGTCCTCTCCCGCGAAGCGGTGTGCAACGGCAACGTCGAAACCTGGGGCACGTTGTTCTCGGCGGATTCGATTCTGCGCTGGCACGCCACCTCCTTCGCGGGGAAGCGGGAACGCATCCGGGCCCTGGCCGATGCCTACGGCCCGCGGAAGGTGCTGCGTTTCCGCTCGGCCCGCCGGGCGCAGCTGTGGCTGGAGGGCGTTAACGCATCAGGCCGCATCCCCTGGCCGTAGACGGAAGGGGATGCGGCCGGAGACGGCGCCGGGTGCTAGTTGGCCTTGCGCTTCTTCTTCGCGGAGTCCAGGATCAGGGCCAGGCCGATGCCCAGCATCCAGAAGTCCTTCGCCACGGCGGTGCCGTTCTGCGTCGGGCGGATGCCGTCTTCGCGGGTCAGGCCGGGCGTCTTGAGGTACATGGTGACCATCGACGCGGAAAAGGCAGTGAGGCCAAGGCCCGCGAGCTTGCTGGGCACGAAGGGCAGCAGCAGGGCGGCACCCAGGGCGATCTCCGCGGCACTGAGGACCTTTCCGAACTGTTCGGGGTCCAGGTCGGCCAGCTGCGGGAACGCGGAGGAACCCATCTGCTGCAGTCCGGCGGCCGTTTCCCCGTCGAGCTGGAGCTTGCCCACGCCGGAATTGAGGATGAAGGCACCGGTGGTCAGGCGCAAGGGCAGGTGGCTGAGTTTCATGGGACAGGTCCTTTCGATGCGTACACGGGTCGCCTCCGAGCCTAGAGCGGCCGACGCCCATGCGCCAGTCGGACCTGCTCAGTAGCCGCTGCGGGTCACGGCAGGGGGTTTTCCGACGTCGTACCGTGTTTCCCGCACGCCCAGGCCGTATTCGCGGCTCGAGGTGGGGGTCAGCGGCAGGGGCGCCCGCAGGCTGGCCAGGGGCCGGCCGCCGCCCAGCAGGACGGGCATGGTGTAGAGGATCAGCTCATCCAGGTGCCCGGCTTCGGCGAGTTGTCCGGCCAGTCCCCCGCCGCCGAGGACCCACACGTCCTTCTCGCCGGCGTCGGCTTCGATGTCACCCACCCATTCGTCCACGTCGCCGCGGATGAACGTCAGGTCGGCACCGGGTTCTGCGGCGAGTTCGCGGTGGGTGAAGACCCAGCAGGGGAGGTCGGGGTAGGGCCACGGTTCGCCCGATGAGCGCATGTGTGCCGTCAGCCAACGGTAGGTGTCGGCGCCCATCACCAGGGAACCGATCCCGGCCATGAAGGCCTCCACGGGGTCCCCGAATCCCGCGTGGTAGTCGTTGAACGCGAACAGCCATTCCAGCGAGTCGTGCTCGTCGGCGATGTAGCCGTCGGCGCTGGCTGCCACGAGGTACCGGAAGCGTGTCATGAGCCCATGGTGCCACATCGGGCCACACGACCCCCGGGTCGGATCAGTGGCCTCCGCCGCCGCCGAGCTGCGGGACGATCAGGTAGATGCCCAGCAGGACCAGGCAGCCGCAGAGCACGAAGCAGGCCACGGCCCCGCTCTTGGCCAGGGCGGCACCGCGGCCGCCATCCTCGGCGATGGCCTTGAGGCGCACGGCCGAGGAGTAGAGCGTCACCAACGCCAACGACGCGATGAGCGTGACGACCGTAACGGTCAGGAACGAGAGCCATTCGATGTTCATCGGGTCTCCTCTGCAGAGGTGGACGTGCCGTCAGCCGTGGTGCCGGCGGGCGCCTGCTTTCGATCGGCCTTCTTCCGGGCCTCGTGGGCCATGCGTTCGGTTTCCTCCCGCTCGGCACGGCGCTGGGCCTTGCGCATCTTCCGGCGTTGCTTCTTGGTCGGGATGTTCACGGCAGCGCCGGCCTCGTCGACATCGGAGACCGCGTGGTTCGGCCCGATGACGTTCTTGCGCGACAGCCACCAGATCAGCAGCACGACGCCGAAGCCGATGACTGCCACCAGGACCAGCCCGAGGGTGCCCAGGTAGGTCAGGGCGGCGGCCAGCGCGCCGACTACCGCCGCGCACGGCAGCGTGAACAGCCAACCGGTGGCGATCTTGCCGGCCGTCCGCCACTGGACGCTGGCTCCCTTGCGGCCCAGACCCGAACCGATGACGGAGCCGGAGGCCACCTGGGTGGTCGACAGGGCAAAACCCAGGTGCGAGGAAGCCAGGATGGCCGCCGCGGTGGAGGACTCTGCGGAGAACCCCTGGGCGGGCTTGACCTCGGTGAGGCCGGTGCCCATGGTGGCGATGATGCGCCAACCGCCGACGTACGTGCCCAGGGCGATGGCCAGGGCGCAGGCGGTGATGACCCAGATGTGCACGTGGCTGCCGGATTCCTGCAGGTTGGACGCGACCAGGGCCAGGGTGATGACGCCCATGGTCTTCTGCGCGTCGTTGGTGCCGTGGGCCAGGGCCACGAGCGAGGAGGAGAAGATCTGTCCGACCCGGAAACCGCCGCGTTTGGGCGAGGAGACCCCCGAGGGGCGCTTGGTGATCCAGTAGGCCAGCTTGGTGCACAGGTAGGCGGCCAGGCCGGCGATGACCGGGGCCACCAGGGCGGGCAGCAGGACCTTGGAGACCACTGTGCCGTAGTTGACCACGCCGAAACCCGCGCCGGCGATGGCCGCACCGATGAGGCCGCCGAACAAGGCGTGCGAGGAGCTGGAGGGCAGGCCCAGCAGCCAGGTGAGCATGTTCCAGACCACCGCCCCCATCAGCCCGGCGAAGATGATCTCCGGTCCGATCGAAAAGCCGTTGTCCCCCTCGTTGATCAGTCCACCGGAGATCGTGGTCGCCACCTCGGTGGACAGGAACGCCCCGATCAGGTTGAGGATCGCCGCCAGGGTGACAGCGGTTTTCGGTTTGATCGCCCCGGTGGCGATCGGGGTCGCCATGGCGTTGGCCGTGTCATGGAAACCGTTCGTGAAGTCGAAGAACAGTGCCAAGGCGATGACCAGGACAACGATGAGGGAGATTTCCATCTAGGACCAATCTGGGGATGGCTGAGGTGCACGGCCGAACGAAGGAACGGGTCCGACCCAGAATTCACTCTATGTTCACATACATCTCGCTGGCGGCGCTATTTCACCCCCGCGGAGAGCACGCCACGTGTTCCACGACACGGCACCGGCTGGGGGCGTGCAAGTTGGGCCGGCGGGTCGTAGTCTCCTGTCATGGCCAGATTCTTCGATGTCCATCCGCAGGACCCCCAACCGCGTGCGGTGGGCCAGATCGTCGAGATGCTCCAGCAGGGGGCGCTCATCGCCTACCCGACCGATTCCTGCTACGCGCTCGGCGCCCAGCTCGGCAACCGGGAGGCCCTGGACCGGATCCGGACCATCCGCCACCTCAACGACAAGCACCACTTCACGTTGATGTGCAGCAGCTTCGCCCAGCTGGGCCAGTTCGTGGAGATGGGCAACGCGGTCTTCCGCAGCCTGAAGGCCGCCACCCCCGGCAGCTACACCTTCATCCTCAAGGCCACCCCGGAGGTCCCGCGGCGGTTGCTGCACCCGAAGAAGAAGACGGTCGGCGTGCGCATCCCCGACAACGCCGTCGTGCAGTCCCTCCTCTCCGCCCTGGGTGAGCCGTTGTTGTCCACGACGCTGCTGCTGCCCGACCAGGAGGAGCCGCTGACGCAGGGGTGGGAGATCAAGGAACGGCTAGACCACCAGGTCGACGCGGTGGTCGACTCCGGGGAATGCGGCACCGAACCGACCACGGTGGTCGACTTCTCCAGCGGGGTCCCGGAGATCCTGCGCGTGGGCATGGGCGATCCCACCCCCTTCGAATAGCGCTCAGGGCAGCGCGGTGCGCCGGAGCCCCCCGGCCACAAGCCCCAGGCAGGCCAGGCACAGCAGCAGGACGCCGCCGAGCAATACCGTGTAGGACGCCATGCCGGCCAAGCCGGCGAGCAGCACCGGCAGCAGGAATCCGCTGTAGCTGAGGCTGTAGTAGACGCCGGTGAGCCCGGCCAGGTCCCGGCCGGTGGCGATGCGCTGGATCTCCACCAGCCCGGACACCAGGGCGATGCCGTAGGAAACACCGAGCATCAGGGCACCTGCCGCCCCCGCCACCAGCGAGAGGTAGTGGGCGTTGACGGCGGCAATGCCCAGGCCGAGCAGCATGGCCCCCATGCCCACCAGCAGTGCCCGTCCACCGGTGGCCCGGTCGATGCGCGCCACGAACGGCTGGATGAGTGCCCCGGCGCCGAGGGTGAGCACGGTCAGCAGGGTGGCGTAGCCCAGCTGGAGGTCGCCGAGTTTCCCGCTCTCCAGCATGGGGATGACTGCGTAGGCCACCCCCGCCGTCGCGAAGACCCACGGGGCTGCGGGGACCACGACCCGGCGAAAACGGCGGTGCCCCGCCAGCGGAACCCTCAGGTCCTGCCGCAGGGTGGTCCCCTGGCGGCCGCGCGCCACGGTTTCGGGGGCCCTCACCAGTGGAATGAGCGCGAGCAGGCTCAAGGCGATGTGCAGGATGTACGGGGTGAGCGCCGGCGCGGGGCCCCACTGCGCCAGGGATCCGGAGGCCCCTGCACCCAGCCCAAAGCCAAGGGTCAGTGCCAGGGACGGCCGCCTGGCCCCGGCGGTGGCATCGGCTGCCGGATCGTAGGCCACACCGGACAATTCCTTGATCCAGCTGGTTCCCACGGCCATTCCGATGCCGACACCGAACCCGGCCAACAGGCGTCCGGCGCACATCAGCACCTCCTGGTGGTAGAACAGCCCCAGCACGATGCTGGCCAGGATCCCCAGCAGGACACCGGTCACCGCCACCGGTTTGCGGCCGTGGCGATCCGAGAGCGGGCCGCCGATGAGCAGCCCGGGAACCAGGCCCAGGACGTACGTGCCCAGGAACAGGTCAACGCTGAGCACCGAGTACGGGCCGAGGTCCCGGTAGAGGCCCAGCAGCGGCGTGAAGTGGTTGCCTCCCCACGCCATGACCAGCACGGCAGGGGCAACACGGAGCCAGGGGGCGGCGGGGAGCGCACGCATGGGGGATCACTTTCCTCAGGTGCCGGCGCGCGGCGGCGCGGGCGGTGGGTGGTTCGGGTGGGCCGGGAGCGGGACCGGCCATCAGGTGGTGGGGCTGCCTAGTTCCCGGTCACATGGGCCCGCAGCAGTTGCTCATACGCGCGGTGGTCCGGGGTGCGGAACAGCTCGGCCAACCGGGTGTGTTCGTCCACGAAGCGCTGGAGTTCGCCGGCCTTCTGCACGGTCAGGCACGTCAGCCGCGCCAGCCGGGGGCCCAGCTGCGCATAGAAGTCATCGATGATGGGGTTGCCCGAGGCGGCCACGACGCGGGCATGGAACTGGTGGTCGGCGCGGGCGAACGCCAAGTCGTCGCCGCTCGACAGGGCGTCGCGCTGGGCCCCGATCAACGCCAGCAGTTCCCCGACGAGTCCGGGTTCACGTCCTGCACTCCCCGCCTGCATTTCCACGGCACGGGATTCGAGCATGATGCGGACCTGGCGGAGATGCTGGTTCCCCGCGGCATCGGGAGTGGTGACGATGGCGCCCTTTTTCGGATAGAGGCGGAGCAGACCCTGGGCTTCAAGCACCAGGAAGGCCTCACGGACGGGGGTCCGGCTCACATCCAGTCGCTCGGCCACCTCCCCCTCGGTGACCCAGGTGCCTCCGGCCAGGGTGCCGCCGACAATGTCGGAGCTGACGTCGAGGTAGACGCGTTCAACCGCTGTCCGCGCCGGGGCGGCGTCCGGACGCCACGACCAGAAGCGGCTGACTTGTTGGTTCGTTGCCATGCCTCCATCCTAACGCATAAATACATTGATAAATGCATCAGGTGGTTGGCGGGTTCACTCGGGTCTTGAGTGAGGGCATCCGGGACGCATCGGAGGGGCCCCGGATCGCGCCGGCCGGCCCCACGGTATGGGGCAGGGTCCGGTCCCGCAGCAGGTTCTCCGGCAGCGCCCCTCCGGACAACCTCGTCATCGACGCGGCGGGCCGGGATCGCCCACCCCGCCAGCTGGCAGGAACACCACTCATGGGCGGCCATCCCAGCAAAGAAGAAGGCCCCGAACCCTTGTCAAACAAGGGATCGGGGCCGTTGGTGCCCGAGGTGGGACTCGAACCCACACACCTTTCGATATTGCATTTTGAGTGCAACGCGTCTGCCATTCCGCCACTCGGGCCTGCTCCACTCCCCCGGGTTCGACCCGGCCACGTGGACCGGGAAAACATCACAGGGATGCGTTGCGCTAAACAACTCTACATGCCGATAGGCTTGATGAGGAATCCGAGAACCCATCGCCCCGTTCCCCCGGGCAGCCAGGAGTAACGCCATGACAGAAGCCACCCCCGAGGCCACCTCGACGCCCGCCCGCCGGGTCGTTGTCGCCGAGGATGAAACGCTCATCCGGCTGGATATCGTCGAGATCCTCACCGGAGAGGGTTTCGACGTCGTTGCCGAAGCCGACAACGGCGAGAAGGCCGTGGAACTGGTGCGCGAGCACCGCCCCGATCTGGTGCTCATGGACGTGAAGATGCCCGTCATGGACGGCATCTCGGCCGCCGAGGCCATCGTGAAGGAACGCATCGCCCCGGTCGTCCTGTTGACGGCCTTCAGCCAGAAGGAACTGGTGGAACGTGCCCGCGAGGCCGGCGCCATGGCGTACGTAGTCAAGCCGTTCAGCCCGAACGACCTCATTCCCGCCATCGAGATCGCCATGTCGCGCCACGAGGAGATCATCGCCCTCGAACAGGAGGTCGGGGACCTGCAGGAGCAGTTTGCCACGCGCAAGCTGGTCGAACGCGCCAAGTCGGTCCTCACCACCAAGATGGGCCTGACCGAGCCGGAGGCCTTCCGCTGGATCCAGAAGACCTCGATGGATCGGCGCCTGAGCATGCGCGAGGTCGCCGAGACGATCATCGCCCAGGTGAAGTAGGGGCGGACCGGCCTGGCTCCACCCACAAGGAAAGTCCGGCGGCGGTCGGCCCACTCACGTGGGTCGACCGCCGCCGGACTTTCTTCTGCCCGAGCTGCTGGCCCTAGTTGCCCTTCACCTCGCGGCGGCTGGCGGCGTGGTCTTCGTCCACCTGGTCCTGGGTGCGCCAGGGGCCGACCTTCTCCTTGGCCGGTACCTGGTTCCGGCTGCCATCGAGCAGCTGTCCGGCGTCGGCAATGTCGCCCACGCGGTGGATGCGCAGGGAGTTGGTGGAGCCTGCTTGTCCGGGAGGGGAACCGGCTGCAATGACGACCAGGTCGTTGACCTCTGCCAGGCCCTCCTTCTGCAGCGCCTCATCGACCTGGGCCGTCATCTTGTCCGTGTGGTCGGCAAAGGCGACCAGCCGGGGCTGGACGCCCCAGACCAGCGTCAAGGTGTTGTAGGTCTGCTTCAACGGGGTGAATCCGAGCACCGGCTTCGACGGGCGCAGGCGGGACAGCCGGCGGGCCGAGTCGCCGGACTGGGTGAAGGCCACGATGAACTTCGCCTCGAGCTGGTCCGCGATTTCGACGGCGGCACGGGTGATCGCGCCACCGCGGGTCCGCGGACGGGTCCCCAGCGGCGGGATGCGCTCCAGGCCGTGGTCCTCGGTGGCGGTGATGATGCGGGCCATCGTCTCGATGGTCTCGATCGGGTAGGCACCCACCGAGGTTTCCCCGGAGAGCATGACGGCGTCGGCACCGTCGATGACGGCGTTCGCGCAGTCGGAGGCCTCGGCGCGGGTCGGCGTCGGGGATTCGATCATCGATTCCAGGACCTGCGTGGCCACGATGACCGGCTTCGCCCACCGACGGGCCAACTCCACGGCACGCTTCTGCACCAGCGGGACCTGCTCCAGCGGCAGTTCCACGCCGAGGTCGCCACGGGCGACCATGATGGAATCGAAGGCGTCGATGATCTCCTCGAGGTTGTCGACGGCCTGCGGCTTCTCGATCTTGGCGATGACGGGCAGGCGGCGGCCCTCCTCGTCCATGATCTGGTGCACGCGCTCGATGTCCGAGGCATTGCGCACGAACGACAACGCGATCATGTCGACCCCGGCGCGCAGCGCCCAGCGCAGGTCGTCCTCGTCCTTCTCGCTCAGCGCGGGGACGTTGACGGCCACCCCGGGAAGGTTGATGCCCTTGTTGTTGGACACCTCTCCCCCGGTGACGACCTCGGTCACGACCTGGCGGTCATCGACTTCCACGGCGCGTAGGGCCACTCGCCCGTCGTTGACGAGCAGCCGGTCGCCCACCGCGACGTCCTGGGGCAGGCCCTTGAACGTGGTCGAGCAGATGTCCTTGGTGCCCTCGACGTCGTCGATGGTGATGGTGAACCGGTCCCCGACGGCCAGCAGGTGCGGCCCGTTGGAGAACCGCCCCAACCGGATTTTGGGTCCCTGCAGGTCGGCAAACACGCCGACCGGACGTCCCAGCTTTTCGGAGGCCTGGCGGACGTTCGCCAGGTTCTCCGCGTGGGTCGAATACTCGCCGTGGCTCATGTTCAGCCGGGCGACGTCCACTCCGGCCTGGATCGCCTGCAGCGTCTTCTCGAAGGTCCCAATGGCCGGCCCGAAAGTGGCCACAATCTTTGCGCGTCTCATACCGAAAGCCTATCCGCCTTTACTCGTCCCGAAGAGGGGTGCGGACGGATCCGCATCCCGTTAGATCATGCCGATGGGCTGGTCGGTTGGCGCCACGGGGGCGGGCAGCCGGGTTTCGCCCATCAGGTACTTGTCCACCGCGGCGGCACAGGAGCGCCCCTCCGCAATGGCCCACACGATCAGCGACTGTCCGCGTCCGGCATCGCCGGCAGCAAACACGCCTGGCGTGTTGGTCATGTAGTAACCGTCACGGGCGACGTTGCCCCGGTCATCAAAATCGATCCCGGCCTGTTCATCCAGGCCGGCGGGTTCCGGCCCGGTGAAGCCCAGGGCCAGAAGCACGAGGTCGGCGGGAATCACGCGCTCCGTCCCGGCCTTGGGCCGACGGGCACCGTCGATGAATTCCGTTTCCGAAACCATGACGCCGGTCACACGACCGTCCTCTCCAAGGAACTCTACCGTAGATGCGAGGTACGTGCGTTCACCGCCTTCCTCATGGGCGGAGGCAACCTCGAACAACGTCGGGAACATGGGCCACGGCTGATGCCCCGGCCGCTCCCCCGGGGGCTGCTTGCCAATGGCCAGCGTGGTGACCGAGGCCGCCTGCTGGCGGTGTGCCGTGCCGATGCAGTCGGCGCCGGTATCGCCACCGCCCAGGATGACCACGTGCTTGCCCGCGGCATCGATCAGCCCCGGATCATCTTGCCCGGCGACCGCCCGGTTGGAGGGGACCAGGTAGTCCATGGCGAATTCCACGCCCTGCAGTTCCCGCCCGGGGATCGGCAGGTCGCGCGGCACCGTGGCACCGGTGGCCACCACGACGGCGTCGTAGCGTCGGCGCAGCTGGTCCCAGGAGATGTCCCGGCCCAGTTCCACGTTGGTCCGGAACCGGGTTCCCTCGGCTCGCATCTGGTCCAGCCGGCGTTCGAGCACGTTCTTTTCCATCTTGAAGTCGGGGATGCCGTAGCGCAGCAACCCGCCGATGGCGTCATCGCGTTCGTAGACCGCAACGGTGTGTCCGGCACGGGTCAGCTGCTGGGCCGCTGCGAGCCCTGCCGGCCCGGAACCGACGATGGCGACCGTCTGGTCGGTGTGCCGTTCGGCGGGAACCGGGACGACGGAACCGTCCTCGAACGCCTGCTCGGCGATGGAGACCTCCACCTGCTTGATGGTCACGGCCGGCTGGTTGATGCCCAGCACGCAGGAACTCTCACACGGGGCCGGGCACAGCCGCCCGGTGAATTCCGGGAAGTTGTTGGTCTCGTGGAGCCGGTCGCTGGCCTCGGCACGCCGTCCCTGCCGGGTCAGGTCGTTCCATTCGGGGATGAGGTTGCCCAGCGGGCAGCCCTGATGGCAGAACGGGATGCCGCAATCCATGCAGCGCGAGGCCTGTTGCTTCAGCACGCCGTCCTGTTGGCGTTCGTAGACCTCCCGGTAGTCCATGATGCGCACGGGCACCGGGCGGCGCGGCTGCGTGACGCGTTCGGTGATGGTCAGGAATCCGCGGGGATCAGCCATGGTGTGCCTCCAAAATACGGGTCCAGACGGTCTCGCCGTCCGGGTCGAGTCCTTCGCGTTCGGCGTCCTGCAGGGTGGCCATCACCGCCGCGTAGTTGACGGGAACCACTGCTGTCATGCGGGCCGCTGTGTCGGGGAAGTCGATCAGCAGCGACGCGGCCAGCGTCGAGCCGGTCTCTTCGGCATGGCGGGTCAACAGCGTCTTGACCAGTTCGCGGTCCGCCGCGTCCAGGGCCCGCAGCTCCAGTTCCCCGGCGTCCAGTGCCTGCCGGTTGAAGGCGCCGCGGTCTGCGTCGAGCAGGTAGGCGGTGCCGCCGGACATGCCGGCCCCGAAATTGCGGCCGGTCGGCCCCAGGATCAGTGCGGTGCCGCCGGTCATGTATTCGCACCCGTGGTCCCCGATGCCCTCGGTGACCGCTGTGGCCCCCGAGTTGCGGACCAGGAAGCGTTCGCCGACCAGTCCACGCAGGAACATCTCACCGCTGGTGGCGCCGTAGCCGACGACGTTTCCTGCGATGACGTTCTTCTCGGCGACCAGCCGGCCCCCACGGCCCGGGCGCACGATGACGCGTCCGCCGGAGAGCCCCTTGCCGACGTAGTCGTTGGCGTCGCCGTTCAGCCGCAGGGTGATGCCCGCCGGGAGGAAGGCGCCCAACGACTGTCCGGCGTTGCCGGTCAGGGTCACGTCGATGGTGTCGGTGGCCAGCTCCTCGGTGCCGAAGTGCCGGGTGACCTCGTGGCCGAGCATGGTGCCCACCGAACGGTCGGTGTTCACCACGTCCAACGCAATCCGCACCGGTTGGCGGGTGTCGAAGGCCTCGGAACTGAGCTCGATCAGCCGGTTGTCGAAGTGCTTCTCCAGCTGGTGGTCCTGCTGGATGAGGTTGCGCACCGGGGCGTCACCGCCCACCGAATCGTCCAGGACCGGTGTCAGGTCCAGGCCCTCGGTCTTCCAGTGCCGGATCGCCTCGGTGCTGTCCAGCAGCTGCGCCTGGCCGATGGCCTCCTCGATGCTGCGCAGTCCCAGCGATGCCAGCAGTTCGCGGACCTCCTGGGCCAGGAACTCGAAGAAGTTGACCACGAACTCCGGTTTGCCCGTGAAACGCGAACGCAACAGCGGGTTCTGCGTCGCGACGCCCACCGGACAGGTGTCCAGATGGCAGACGCGCATCATGATGCAACCCGAGACGACCAGCGGGGCCGTCGCGAAGCCGAATTCCTCGGCACCGAGCAGGGCCGCGATGACGACGTCGCGCCCGGTCTTCAGCTGCCCGTCGACCTGCACGACCACGCGGTCGCGCAACCCGTTCAGGCGCAGCGTCTGCTGCGCCTCGGCCAGGCCGAGCTCCCAGGGGGCACCTGCATGCTTGAGCGAGTTCAGCGGCGAGGCGCCGGTTCCGCCGTCGTGCCCGGAAACGAGGACGACGTCGGCGCGTGCCTTGGTCACGCCGGCGGCCACGGTGCCGATCCCGATGCCGGAGACCAGCTTGACGTGGATGCGGGCACGCGGGTTGGCGCGTTTGGCATCGTAGATCAGCTGGGCGAGGTCCTCGATCGAGTAGATGTCGTGGTGCGGCGGCGGGGAGATCAGGCCCACACCGGGGGTGGAATGCCGGGTCCTGGCCACCCAGGGGTAGACCTTCTGGCTCATCAGCTGGCCGCCCTCGCCGGGCTTGGCGCCCTGGGCCATCTTGATCTGGATGTCCTCGGCCTGGGTCAGGTACAGGCTGGTCACCCCGAAGCGGCCCGAGGCGATCTGCTTGACCGCCGAACGGCGCTCCGGGTCCATCAGCCGCTCGACGTCCTCGCCGCCCTCGCCGGTGTTGGACTTGCCGCCGAGCCGGTTCATGGCGATCGCCAGCGTCTCGTGCGCCTCCTGGGAGATGGAGCCGTAGCTCATGGCACCGGTCGCGAAGCGCTTGACGATCTCGGAGACCGGCTCGACCTCCTCAATCGGGACCGGCTCGCGGACCCCGGTCTTGAAGCGCAGCAGCCCGCGCAGGGTCATCAGCTCCCGCGACTGGTCATCGATCCCGCGGGTGTAGGCCTGGAAGATGTCGTAGCGGCGTTCGCGGGTCGCGTGCTGGAGGCGGAACACCGTCTCCGGGTTGAACAGGTGCGACGGTCCGTCGCGCCGCCACTGGTACTCGCCACCGGTTTCGAGGCGCTTGTGCGGTTCCTCGACCCCGTCGGAGGGGTAGGCGAAGCGGTGCCGGGCGGCTGTCTCTGCGGCGATGACGTCCAGTCCGACCCCGCCCAGCGGGGAGTGGGTGCCGGTGAAGTACTGGTCGATGACCGCAGCGGAGAGTCCCAGGGCGTCGAAGGTCTGGGCACCGCAGTAGGAGGCCACCGTCGAGATGCCCATCTTGGACATGATCTTCAGCACGCCCTTGCCCAGTGCCTTGATCAGGTTGCGGTGGGCCGTGTCGACGTCGACCCCGTCGAGGATCCCGGCGTCGGCCATCTCCTCCACGGTTTCCAGGGCCAGGTACGGGTTGATGGCGGAGGCGCCGTAGCCGATGAGCACCGCCACATGGTGGACCTCGCGGACGTCGCCGGTTTCGATGACCAGGGAGGTCTTCGTGCGGTTGGCGCTGCGCAGCAGGTGGTGGTGCACCGCGGAGGTCAGCAGCAGCGACGGGATCGGTGCCCACTGCGCGTTGGAGTCACGGTCGGACAGGACGATGAACTTCACCCCGCGGTTGATCGCGGCGGAAACCTGTTCGCAGATCTCCTGCAGGCGGTTCTTCAGCTCCGTCGCTCCGCCCTCGGGCCGGTACAGTCCCCTGACCTTCAGCGAGGCCTTGGAACCGTCCGCCCCGCGGATGTTGGCGATCTTGGCCAGTTCGTCATTGGTGATGACCGGGAAATCGAGCGAGACGTGCCGGGTGCCGACCTGGGTGAGGTCCAGCAGGTTGCCATCGGGGCCGATCGAGGTGGACATGCTGGTGACCAGTTCCTCGCGGATGGAATCCAGCGGCGGGTTGGTGACCTGGGCGAAGGACTGCACGAAGTAGTCGAAGAGCAGCCGGGGACGCTGGGACAACACAGCGATGGGGGTGTCGGTGCCCATGGCGCCGAGCGGTTCGGCGCCGGTGCGTGCCGTGGGGGCCAGCAGGATGCGCTTCTCCTCCTCCGTGTAGCCGAAGGTGCGTTGCCGCAGCTGCACTGAGGCCGGGTTGTGCGAGACGTGTTCGCGTTCGGGCAGCTCGGCCAGGGAGATGAGGTTTTCCCGGACCCATTCACGCCACGGGTTCGCTGCGGCAACCTGGGCCTTGATCTCTTCGTCCTCCACGATGCGTCCGGCATCGGTGTCGATGAGGAACATCTTGCCCGGGGATACCCGCCCCTTGCGCACAATGCGTTCCTCGGGGATGTCCAGGACGCCCACCTCGGAGGCCAGGACCACCAGGCCCTCGTCGGTCACCCAGTAGCGGGCCGGGCGCAGGCCGTTGCGGTCCAGCACCGCGCCGGCGACCCGGCCGTCGGTGAAGGAGACGGCGGCGGGGCCGTCCCAGGGTTCCATGAGCATGGAGTGGTAGCGGTAGAACGCACGGCGGTCCTCGTCCATCGTGGTGTGGTTTTCCCACGCCTCGGGGATCATCATCATGATCGCCTGGGTGATGGGGCGGCCGGAGAGCATGAGCAGTTCGGCAACCTCGTCGAACGACGCCGAATCCGAGGCGCCGGGGGTGCAGATCGGGAACAGCTCCTCCGGGTCCTCCCCCAGCAGCGGGGCGGCCAGCTGGGATTGCCGGGCGCGCATCCAGTTGCGGTTGCCGCGCACGGTGTTGATCTCCCCGTTGTGGGCGATGGTGCGGAACGGCTGGGCCAGGGGCCAGGAGGGGAACGTGTTGGTGGAAAAACGCGAGTGCACGATGGCCAGCGAGCTGGCGAACCGCGGGTCCGAGAGGTCCGGGTAGAACGGCTCGAGCTGGGCGGTGGTGAGCATCCCCTTGTAGACCATGGTCCGGGAGGAGAAGGAGGGGAAGTAGACCCCGAGCTTGTTCTGGGCCCGCTTGCGCAGCCGGAAGGCCCGGGCGTCGAGCTCGGAGGTGTCCTCGGAGGCGTCGAGGCCGACGAAGAACTGGACCAGGCGCGGCATGCAGGAGCGGGCCATGGCACCAATCAGGTCGCCGTCGATGGGGACCTCGCGCCAGCCCAGGACGCGGAGGTCCTGCTGGGCGGCCAGTTCCTCGAGCCCGGAGCGGGTGGTGGCCTCGGCCGCCGGGTCATCGGGCAGGAAGGCGGTTCCGGCGGCGTAGCGGCCGGGGGCGGGGAGGTTGAAGTCGACGACCGCCCGGAAGAATTCGTCGGGCATCTGCGTCAGGATCCCGGCGCCGTCGCCAGATCCCTCGTCGGCGCCCACGGCCCCGCGGTGTTCGAGGTTGCGCAGCGCGCGCAGGGCGTTGTCCACGATCTGGTGCGTGGGCCTGCCGTGCAGGGTGGCGACCATGGCCAGCCCGCAGGCGTCTTTTTCCTGGTCGGGACGGTAGAGGCCCTGGGCCTCGGGTAGTGCTGCAAAGCGGGTGAAGGGCGAGGTCACGACCTCGCCTGGAACTCGCGAGGCATTCTGCTGGTCTCCAGTCAGGTTCATGGTGGTTCCTCTCAATCGGGACGTCCGGGCCCCGTCGAACAGGACGGGGTACGGACCAGGGGTCAGGGAGTCCGAAGGACGGTGAGCCGGGGTGGGGAGCATCGTGGCCTTCGGCCGGCAGGGTTGACACCTGGGCAATGGCGCACAGGGACCGTGCCGGCGGGTCCACGTCATCGTGAAAGGCAGCCGCGTCCAAGGGGTGGTGGCCGGTGGGGCTGCATCCGCGGTTCACCGCGGGCAGCTGTGAAGCAACCCCACGGGAAACGTAAAAGGAGATTAGCACCTCACGGGCCGACGACCCCCGCCGGAAACATAACGTTTACATTGGGGCAGCAATTGTGTCGCGCACCGGAAACCTGGGTGTGGGGCTCTCCGGGGCGCCCCGGGCAGGTCAGGCGCTGCGGTCGCTGAGTTCCGCGGCGAGTGCGCCAACCGCTTCCACGCCGCCATCGCGCAGTGCCGCGACCAGTGCGGTGCCGACGATGACGCCGTCGGCGTAGGCGCCGATTTCGCGCACATGCTCGGCCTTGGAGACGCCGAGGCCGACGCAGGCACGCGGGGCACCCGCGTGGTGGGCGGCGTCGACGACGGCGCGGGCCGCGGAGGACACCGACGTGCGGGCGCCGGTGACGCCCATGATGGACACGCAGTAGACGAAGCCGCTGCTGGCCTTCACCGTGGTGTCCATGCGCTCGGGGGTGGAGCTCGGTGCGACCAGGAAGATGCGTTCCAGCCCGTGCTTGTCGGAGGCGGTGAACCATTCGGCTGCCTCGTCGGGAACGAGGTCGGGGGTGATCAGCCCGGCCCCACCGGCGTCGGCCAGGCGGCGGGAGAACTCGTCGACTCCCATGCGCATGACGGGGTTCCAGTACGTCATCACCAGGACCGCTGCGTTGCAGCGTTCGGTGATGGCCCTGACGATGTCGAAGATCTGGGCGACACGGAAGCCCTGCGCCAGCGACTGCACGGTGGCCGCCTGGATGACGGCACCGTCCATCACGGGGTCCGAGTAGGGAATGCCGATCTCGATGACGTCGGCCCCGTTTTCGGCGACAGCAACCGCGGCGTCGATGGTGGTCTGCACGTCGGGGAAGCCGGCCGGCAGATAGGCGATCAGGGCCGGGCGGCCCTGGCTGCGGGCACGCTCGATGGCTGCCTCGGAGGTCATGCGGATCACTTGGCTTCACCTGTTTCGGTGTCGATGAGGTCGAACCATTCGGCGGCGGTTCCCACGTCCTTGTCGCCGCGGCCCGAGAGGTTCACGATCATGATCTTCTCCCGGGGGTCGCCACCTGCCTCGGCGAGCTGGCGGCCCACGCGCAGGGCGCCGGCCAGCGCGTGGGCGGATTCGATGGCGGGGATGATGCCCTCGGTGCGGCAGAGCAGGCTGAAGGCCTCCATCGCCTCGGTGTCGGTCACCGGTTCGTAGGTGACGCGTCCGATGTCGTGCAGGTAGGAATGCTCCGGGCCGACGCCCGGGTAGTCCAGTCCGGCGGAGATGGAATGCGATTCGATGGTCTGCCCGTCCTCGTCCTGCATCAGGTAGCTGCGGGCACCATGCAGGACGCCGGGACGCCCCAGGGTGATGGTGGCAGCGTGACGGTCGGTGTCCACGCCGTCGCCGCCGGCCTCAAAGCCGTAGATGGCAACCGAGGGGTCATCCAGGAAACCGTGGAAGATGCCGATGGCGTTGGACCCGCCGCCGATGCAGGCGCACACCGCGTCGGGCAGCCGCCCGGTCTGGGCCAGGATCTGCTCCCGGGCCTCGTCGCCGATGACCTCGTGGAAGTACCTGACCATGGCCGGGAACGGGTGGGCACCGGCGGCGGTGCCCAGCAGGTAGTGGGTGTTCTCCACGTTGGCCACCCAGTCGCGCAGGGCCTCGTTGATGGCGTCCTTGAGCGTTTGGGAACCGACGGTGACGGGAACGACCTCGGCGCCGAGCAGGCGCATCCGCGCCACATTCAATGCCTGGCGGCGGGTGTCCTCGGCGCCCATGTAGACGACGCATTCCAACCCCATCAGGGCCGCTGCCGTCGCGCTGGCGACGCCGTGCTGGCCGGCGCCGGTTTCGGCGATGATGCGGGTCTTGCCCATGCGCTTGGCCAGCAGGGCCTGGCCGAGCACGTTGTTGATCTTGTGGCTTCCGGTGTGGTTGAGGTCCTCGCGCTTGAGGAAGACCCTCACCCCACCGGCGTGTTCGGAGAAGCGCCTGGCCTCGGTCAGCAAGGAGGGCCGGCCCGAGTAGTTGCGGTTCAGCTCGTTGACCTCGTCGATGAACTCCGGATCGGCCTTGGCCTTCTCGAAGGTGTCGTTGAGTTCATCCAACGCGGCAATGAGCGATTCGGGCATCCAGCGGCCACCGAAGTCACCGAAGTACGGGCCCGGCGCGTGGCGCAGGCTGTGGCCTCCGGCCAGGAAGGCGTCGGCAGGCTGTGCGTTCGCTTCCGCGGGTTCTTCTGGTCTCTGGCTCATGCGTGGCCGTCCTTAGGTCTGGCAGGGTGGATGGCTGGTCCGCGGGATCGGCTAGCGTCCACGCGGTGGCTTGGCCGCACTGCCGGCGTCGATGAACGAGCGCAGCGCGGAGATGGGGTCATGGTCCTTGACCAGGGCCTCGCCGACGAGCACGGCGTCGGCTCCATGGGATCCATAGAGTGCGACGTCCTCGCTGGTGCGGATGCCGGATTCGGCGACGATGACCGCCGAATCCGGGATGTCACCGACCAGCCGGGCGAAGTTCCCGCGGTCCACGTCGAGCGTCTTGAGGTTGCGGACGTTGACCCCGATGATGCGGGCCCCGACGCGCAGGGCACGTTCGACCTCGCCGGAGGTGTGGGTTTCCACCAGGGCGTTCATGCCCAGATCGTGGGTCAAATCCAGGAAGGCCGAAAGCTCATGGTCCTCCAATGCCGCGACGATCAGCAGCACGAGGTCGGCACCGTGGGCCCGGGCTTCGTGGATCTGGTACGGGTCCACGGTGAAGTCCTTGCGCAGCAACGGTGTGTCCACTGCGGCGCGCACCGCATCGAAATCGGCCAGCGAGCCACCGAAGCGGCGTTGTTCGGTCAGCACCGAAATCGCGGAAGCGCCCCCGTCGCGGTACTGGCGGGCCAGCTCCGCGGGTTCGGGAATATCGGCCAACGCCCCCTTCGAGGGGCTGCGGCGCTTGACCTCGGAGATGACCCGCAGCCGCTGGTCGCGTTGGCTCGAATCGTGGTGCCCACCCAGCGCCGTGTACGCGTCACGGGCGGGTGCCGCCGCTTGGGCGCGGGCCCGGATGGCCGTGTCGCCGACGCGGAGGCGGCGTTCGTGCAGGTCCTCGCGAACGCCGGTGATGATGTCCTCGAGTACCGTCACTCCTAGTGGCCGTTGCCGTTCGAACGGTGGCCGCCGACGCCGAAGCCGGCCTGGCGCATGACGCCGCCGGCGATGAGGCCGATGACGATGATGGCAATGCCGATGTAGACCACGACGGCGGCGTGCAGGGCAAACGCGATGCAACCCACGAGCATTCCGACCAGCATGATGCCGACGGCCGTCCAGGCGGCAACGCTGTTGCCGTGTCCGACGGGTTCGGACAGAACCGGGTCAAGGCCCTCAGGGTTCTGGGCGGTCACGTTGCTTGACATGTTCTGATCTACTCCTCGATGCCTCAGGTATCCCGGTAGCGTGCCGGGCCAAACTGCTTACCATTCTGCCATTCTTTTCGGCTCGATGCCGCCATGTTGCGCCGGAAGGAACCGAGGCGCGTCACCGCGTGGGGTCCTCGCCCCGCGAGAGGCTGTCCCAGCCGTCGATCTCATCCAGGGACCCGGTTTCGCCGGCTGCCGTGGACGCATCGGCCCCGTCGGCCGCGTCCGTCGTGGAGCCGGGTGCCGACGTTGCGCCATCGACCGGGGCGACGGTCGCCGGGGTGTATTTGCGGCTGGCCCGCCAAGTGCGTCCGGCGATGGCCAGCCAGATGGCCGAGGCCATGATCCAGACACCGATGACGACCGTGAGCCAAGGCCAGAAGGTCACCGTGTAATCGCCCTGGATGCGCATGGTTCCGGCGGAGGCGCCGACCTTGGAGACGGAGGCGGCCACCGGGTCCGCGAGTGCGGTCAGTGCGGAGGCGGCAATGCCCAGTCCCGACAACAAGACGAGCACCGCGATGACCCACCGGGCCAGGCGCCCCGCAATGGCCGCGGCGACGGAACCGGCCAGGGCGACCACCGCCAGGGCGGCGACGGCGGTCGCCGCGTCCTTCCCCGACACGTCGAAGGCCTGGACGTTGATGGCGCCGGAGGCCGGCACGACGTGGATCCAGGTGCGGGTGCTCATCGCGAGTCCGGCGATGCCGCCGATGACACCGGCGAACACGACAAAGCGCTTGGACAGCCACCGGTTCCCGGTCGGTCGTTGGGGTGCGACGGGCATGGGGGTGCTGCTCATGACTTCTCCTCGGGGGTGGCCGGTTGGAGCGTTCGTGCCGCCCAGACGGCGCGCAGTGGCGCGGCCGCCTTGTTGATGCTTTCCTGTGACTCGGCGTCCAGGTCCGAATCGGCGACGATCCCGCCGCCGGCCTGGATGTAGGCCCGCCCGTCCTTGAGCAACGCCGAGCGGATGGCGATCGCCATGTCCATGTCCCCGGCGAAATCCAGGTAGCCCACGACGCCTCCGTAGACGCCGCGGCGGTGCGGCTCCATCTCGTCGAGCAGGCGCAGGGCGCGTGGCTTGGGGGCGCCGGAGAGCGTACCCGCGGGGAAGGTCGCGGCCAGGACGTCGTAGGCGGTGGAGCGCGCATCGAGTCGTCCGACGACGTTGGAGACCAGGTGCATGATGTGACTGAAGCGTTCGACCTCCATGAACTGGGTGACCTCCACGGTGCCGGGTTCGCAGACCTTGGAGAGGTCGTTGCGGCTCAGGTCCACGAGCATGAGGTGCTCGGCACGTTCCTTCTCGTCCGAGAGCAGGTCCTTCTCGTGCAGGTGGTCCTCTTCATAGGTCGCCCCGCGCGGGCGGGAGCCGGCGATCGGGTGGGTCACGACGTCGCGGTCGTTCACGGTGACCAGCGCCTCGGGCGAGGACCCGACGATGGCGTAGGCACCGCCGTCGGAATCCTGGAGGTTGTACAGGTACATGTAGGGGCTGGGGTTCGTGGTGCGCAGGATGCGGTACACATCCAGCGGGTCGGCGGTGCATTCGAGCTCGAATCGCCGCGAGACCACCACCTGGAAGACCTCGCCGTCCACGATGGCCTCCTTGCCGCGCAGGATGGCCTGCCGGTATCCGTCCTCGTCCCAGCTGTGGGTCACCGCTTCCATGAGTTCCGCGGAGGGGACCTGCGTTCCCGAAAAGACGGAGACGGATCCGGGGGCGTCGGCGGTGAGCCCGTCGAGCATGGAGTGCAGGCGTGCGACGGCATCGGCGTAGGCCTCATCGACGCCGGTGTCGGCGCCATCCTGGTTGATGGCATTGGCTATGAGGGTAAGCGTGGAGTCACGGTTGTCCAGCACTGCCATGTCACCGACCAGGTTCATGGCCAGTTCGGGCACGCCGAGGTCATCCGGTGGCGGGTCCGGAAGCCGTTCCCAGTGGCGCACGCTTTCCCACCCGACGAATCCGACCATGCCCGAGGTGAACGGCGGCAGGTCCGCCAACGGCTCGGTGCGCAGCATCGCTACGGTGTCCCGCAGGACCTCGACCGGGCTTCCCTCGGTGGGCACGCCGGCCGGCGGGGAACCGATCCAGTGCGCCTTGCCGTTCCGGGTGGTCAGGGTGGCCCGGGAGCCGCATCCGATGAACGAGTACCTGCTCCAGACCCCGCCGGCCGCAGCGCTTTCGAGCAGGAACGTTCCCGGGCGGCCACCGGCCAGGCGTTCGTAGACGGCGATGGGAGTGAGCGTGTCGGCCAGGACGCGCAGGTTCACGGGAATGACACTGCGGCTGTGGGCGAGTTCGCGGAACTGCTCCAGGCTGGGGGAAATGACCCCGAATTCATTCATGCTGTGGTGGGTTTCCTTGCGTGGTCGGTGGTCTGGGCGCGGTCCGGGAGGGGGCCCTGGACGGCGGGCAGTTCACGGCCGTCGAAGCAGGTGCGGGTGCCGGTGTGGCAGGCGGCGCCGACCTGGTGGACGCGGATGAGCAGGGCATCGCCGTCGCAGTCCAGGGCGACGGAGCGCACGAGCTGCTGGTGCCCGGAGGTGTCGCCCTTGCGCCAGTACTCGTTGCGGGAACGGGACCAGAAGGTGACCCTGCCGGTGGTGAGCGTGCGGCGCAGGGCCTCGTCGTCCATCCATCCGAGCATGAGCACCTCGGCGGTGTCGTGCTGCTGGATGATGGCTGCCACCAGGCCGTGGGAGTCGCGTTTGAGTCCGGCGGCGATCCCGGGGTCGAGGGTAGGTTCCGGGGGCTGGGGGGCTGGGTTCTGCGGCATCGTGTCCAGTCTACTGGCCGCGGCGGTGCGCCACGCAGTCCGGTATCGGCTGTTACCCCTCCGCAGGCCCGTGATCGTGCTAGTTTCAAGGTGATGCGATACGTACCCCCGTCCCGTGAAGTTCTCGCCGAGGTCCTGCAGGCAGCCGGCCCGGACGAGCAGACGCTGTGTGCCGGCTGGAAGACCCGTCATCTGGCCGCCCACCTGGTGTTGCGTGAGCACAGCCCCTGGGCCGCCGGACTGGCCATTGCACCACTTCAGGCCCCGATGGAGCGCCGGATGGACCGCCTGGCCCGCCGCGCCGAGGACCCGGGACACTATGCCGAACTCGTCGACCGCTTCCGGCGTGGTCCCGCCGCCTTCTCCCCGATGGCCCTGCCCGCGCTCGAACATGCGGCGAACCTCATCGAGTTCTTCGTGCACACCGAGGACGTCAGGCGCGGTGTTGACCGCTGGGCACCGCGGGTGCTCGACGCCGAATACTCCGAGGTGCTCTGGGAGGCCCTGATCCGCCGGGCCGCCCTCTATTACCGCGGGGTCGACGTCGGGGTGATCCTGCGCCGCCCGGATGGCCAACGCCATGTGGTCCGCAAGGCGGCCACGTCGGTGGCGATCACCGGGGTCCCGGGAGAGTTGATGATGCACGCCAACGGCCGTCGGGACCACGCGCTGGTCACGTTCGAGGGATCGGACGACGCCTTGGCCCTGTTCACCAGTTCACTGGCCTGACCCCGCCGGGGCGGGCTCCCGGTGGGGCCGCCGTTCCCGCCTAGAGGCTCCGGGTGCGGTAGTGGTAGCTCGAGGCGGTGCTGAAGCCCAGGGCGTTGTAGAGCACGATCGCCCCGACGTTGCTTTCGCGCACCTGCAGCCAGACCCCGCCGAGGACACGCCGGTAGGCCTCGTGCAGGACGGCCTCCATCACCAGCCGCGAGTAGCCGCGACGCCTGGCCTCGGGGCGCGTGGTCACGCAGTAGATCCCGGCGTACTCCCCCACCGGGGCCAGCCGGGCAATCGACTCGATCCGGCCGTCCACCCGGAGCCCGACGTAGGTGGCCGGTGAGCCCTTCAGGATGCGGCGGGAGACCTCGCGGTCATCCGGCGCCGCCGGTCCATCCTGGTACCAGAAGACCTCCAGCCACTCCTGCGAGGGCTCATCGGAGAATTCGATGCGTGGATCCACCCGCACGTCGGCAAAGCGCCCGAGTTCGGAGCCGTCCATGACCTGCACCAGCGTGGGGGTGCCCACCGTGTAGCCGCGGGCCGCCAGGTAGTCATCGAGATCTGCCGGCTGTGCTGCAGGGCTGATCTGAAAGGTGGAGTTCAGCCAGCGGGCGGCACTGCGTGTTTCGACCTCGGCCACGGCTGCAGCAACGTCATTGGGCGTCGCGGCGGGCAACACGGAATTGGCCCGCTGGGTGATGCCCGCGGAGAACCTGAGGGTCCACCCGCCCAGGGCGCTCTTTTCCAGGGCCGGCCACGCGGCGTCCATCAACTGGTCGAGCTCTGCTGGTTCAGCGAACAGGGTAACCTGCCTCCTTGATGGCCTGCTTGACCCGGGCGATCATGTCGACCGGGCCGAAGTGGAAGATCGAGGCTGCGAGGACCGCGTCGGCACCGGCGGCGATGGCCGCGGGAAAATGTTCGGGCGCACCGGCACCGCCGGAGGCGATGATCGGCACGTTGACGGCCGCCCGGATGGCGGCAATCATCTCGACGTCGAAACCTTCCTTGGTTCCGTCGGCGTCGATCGAGTTTAACAGGATCTCCCCGACTCCGCTCTCGGCGGCCTCACGCGCCCAGGCCACGGCGTCCCGCCCCGACCCGTTGCGGCCACCGTGGGTGGTGACCTCGAAACCCGAGGCCAAGGTGGGGTCGGTGGTCCGGCGGGCGTCCACGGAGAGCACCAGGACCTGCGAACCAAAGCGGTGGGTGATCTCCCGGATGACGTCGGGGCGCTCCACGGCTGCGGTGTTGATGGATGCCTTGTCGGCCCCGGCGCGCAACAGCCGGTCGACGTCGTCGGCGGTCCGGACGCCGCCACCGACGGTGAGCGGGATGAAGACCTCTTCGGCGGTGGTGCGCACGACGTCGAAGGTGGTCTCCCGGTTCCCGGAGCTGGCCGTCACGTCCAGGAACGTCAATTCGTCGGCGCCTGCCGCGTTGTAGCGTTTGGCCAGCTCGACCGGATCGCCCGCGTCACGCAGGCCCTCGAAGTTCACGCCCTTGACGACTCGCCCTGCATCGACGTCGAGGCACGGAATGACACGGATGGCAACGCTCACGGGGTCGACCTCCTAGATGCGGATGGCGTGGATGTTGGTCACCAGGATGGCGCGGGCCCCCAGGTTGTACAACTCGTCCATGATGTTGTTGGCCTGGGCCTGCTTCACCATGGAGCGCACGGCGACCCAGTCCCCGTCCTGCAGCGGGGAGACGGTGGGTGACTCTAGTCCCGGGGTCAGGGCGCAGGCCTGCTGGACCAGGTCCTTGCGGATGTCGTAGTCCAGCATCGCGTACCGCCGGGCCACCAGCACGCCCTGCAAACGGCGGGTGAGGATCTCCAGGCCGTGCGGGTTTTCGCCGGTGCGGCCGATGAGCACTGCCTCGGATTCCAGGATCGGTTCCCCGAAGGTCTCCATGCCGGCGGCACGCAACGTGCTTCCGGTCTCCACCACGTCGGCGATGGCGTCCGCCACCCCGAGTCGGACCGAGGACTCGACGGCCCCGTCCAGACGGACCACCGAGGCATCGATGCCTTCACGGTCCAGGAAGCTGCGCAGCAATCCGTCGTAGCTGGTGGCGATGCGCTTGCCGTGGAGCTGCTCGACCGAGGAGAAATCGCCGACCGGTCCCGCGAAGCGGAAGGTCGAGGCACCCAGCCCCAGGGGCAGCAGTTCCTCGGCGTCCCCATTCACCCCGGCGTCCAGGAAGAGGTCACGTCCGGTGATCCCGACGTCGAGGATGCCGCGTCCGACGTAGACGGCGATGTCACGCGGGCGCAGGTAGAAGAATTCGACGTCGTTGTCCGGGTCGACCATGACCAGTTCGCGGTTGTCGCGGCGCTGGCGGTATCCGGATTCGTTGAGCATGGCGGTGGCGGCCTCGGAGAGGGCGCCCTTGTTCGGTACGGCTACTCGCAACATGGCGGTGCTCTTTTCTGTGCTGGCTGGACTGGTGGTCGGTCATCTGGCATCGCGTGCCGCCTGCCCCGTCGATGGCGGGGCGTGGCGGCTAGAGATGCTTGTAGACGTCCTCCAGCGACAGGCCCTTGGCCAGCATCATCACCTGCAGGTGGTACAGCAACTGGGAGATTTCCTCCGCGGCTTCGGCGTCGGTCTCGTATTCGGCGGCCATCCAGACTTCGGCGGCTTCCTCCACGATCTTCTTGCCGATGCCGTGGACACCCGAATCCAGCTCCGCAATGGTCCGGGAGCCGGTGGGGCGTTCCCGTGCCTTGTGGGCCAGTTCGGCAAAGAGGGTGTCAAAGGTTTTCACCCCTCAAGGGTAGCCGTTGGCGGCCCGCCTGCCCGACTCGCCGGTTTCAATGTGACGAAAGCGACGGCAGGGGCGGCGGGCCCCCGGCGGGCTACTTGCCGGACAGCGCCAGGGCGGTCAGCAGCGCAGCCGACATGGCCTCGTGGCCCTTGTCCTCCACCGAACCGGGCAGCCCGGCACGGTCCAGGGCCTGCTGTTCGTCATCACAGGTCAGCACCCCGAAGCCGACCGGGGTGCCGGTGCGCACCGAGACGTCGGTGAGTCCCGCCGTCGCCCCCTGGCAGACGAAGTCGAAGTGGGGGGTGCCCCCGCGGATGACGACGCCCAGTGCCACCACGGCGTCGACGTTGTGGGCGAAGCGGGCCGCAGCGACGGGCAGCTCGAAGGTGCCCGGCACGCGGATGACCTCCGGTGCCGCGATGCCGGCCTCGGCTGCGGCCCGTTGGGCGCCGTCGACGAGTCCGTCCATGACCTCCTGGTGCCAGCTGGCCGCGACGATAACCGCGCGCAATCCTGCCCGGCCGGCCGCCGCCAGCTGCTCCGTCCCGGTGGTGGGTGCTCCGTGTCCGCTCATCAGTGCTTCTCCTTCGTGGTGGTGGGTTCGGTGGTCTCGGGGGTGGCCGCGGTGAAGGCCTCGGCCAGGATCTGGTGGGACATGCGTTCGCGCTTGGTCTGCAGGTACCTGGTGTTTTCCGGTCGGGCGGCAATCGTACTGGGGACGAGGGAGACGACGTCGATGCCCGCCTCGCGGAGCCAACTGGCCTTCAGCGGGTTGTTGGTGATCAACCGGATCCGTTCCAGCCCCAGTCCGTGGAGGATGGCCGCCGCGGCGTCGTAGCGCCGGGCGTCCACGGGCAGGCCCAGCTGTTCGTTGGCCTGGACCGTGTCCGCCCCGCCGTCCTGCAGGGAGTAGGCGCGGATCTTGTTCGCCAGGCCGATGCCACGGCCCTCGTGCCCGCGCAGGTAGACGACCGTGCCCCCGGATGCGGCGATGGCAGCCAACGCGGCGTCGAGCTGTTCGCCGCAGTCGCAGCGGTAGGAGCCGAAGACGTCACCGGTCAGGCATTCCGAGTGCAGCCGCACCAGCGGGACCTCCCCTCCGGCGTGCTGCGGGGTGGGGGCGGTGAGCACCAGGTGTTCCTGGCCGCTGTCGCGTTCGGTCCAGGCCTGCACGGCGAAGGTGCCGTGGGCGGTGGGCACCGCGACCACGGGTCCGCCGAGGACGGCCGCCGAACTGGCGGGTTCCGGTGCCCGGTTGCCCTCGCGGGCCAGGTGTTCGGCCAGGTCCTCGATGCTGATCAACGGGATGGAGAACTCGTCGGCGAAGGCCCGCAGCGCGGGCACCCGCATCATGGTGCCGTCGTCGTGCACCAGTTCGGCGATGACCCCCACCGGCTGCACCCCGGCCAGCCGGCACAGGTCGACGCTGGCCTCGGTGTGGCCGCGGCGTGACAGCACGCCGCCGTCGACGGCGCGCAGCGGGAACATGTGCCCGGGACGGTTGATGGATCCCTGGTTGCTGGCCGGGTCCGAGAGGATGCGGGCGGTCAGGGCGCGGTCGGCGCCGCTGATGCCGGTGGTGATCCCGGCCGCCGCGTCGCAGGAGACCGTGTAGGCGGTGCCCTTGGCGTCCTGGTTGTGTTCGACCATCGGCGGCAGGCCCAGGCGGTCGGCCCGGTCCCCGGGCATCGGCACGCACAGCACTCCCGAGGAGTACCTGATGGTCCAGCCCATCAGTTCCGGGGTGGCGAATTCGGCGGCGAAGATGATGTCGCCCTCGTTCTCGCGGTCCTCGTCGTCGACGACGACGACGGGGCGTCCGGCGGCCATCGCGGCGATCGCGGCGTCCACCGGATCCAGCAGGCTGCCCTCGCCGGGGGTGCCCGCGGTGCCTCCACCCTGCGGGGCGCTCATGACCGGTCCCCGGTGGTGAAGGCTGCCAGTCGTTCGGCGTATTTGGCCATGACGTCGACCTCCAGGTTGACGGCGTCCCCCGGGGTGCGTGCGCCGATGACTGTATCGCGCAGGGTCGTGGGGATGACGCCGACCTCGAAGTACTGCTCCGGCTCCGCGGCGTCGGAGACGGTGGTGACCGTCAACGAGACGCCGTCAACGGCGATGGAGCCCTTGCGGGCGACGTAGCGGGCCAACTCGTGGGGCAGCCCGAAGCGCAGGCGCACCCAGTTCCCCTCGTCCTCGCGTTCGAGCACGGTGCCCGTTCCGTCCACGTGGCCCTGGACGACGTGGCCGTCCAGCCGGCCGCCGGCGGGCAGGCAGCGTTCGAGGTTGACCGGGTCCCCGGGGCGCAGGGCCCCGGTGGTGGTCAGGCGCAGGGACTCCCCCATGACGTCCAGGTCCACCAGGTCGCCGTCGATGGCCGTGGCCGTCAGGCAGACCCCGTTGACGGCGATGGAGCCGCCGAGGCCCAGGTCATGGGTGTGGCCGGGGGCGCTGATGCGCAGGATGGCTGCGTCCTGGCCGGGGACATCCGCGACGTCGTCGACGCGGCCCTGTCCGGTGATGATGCCCGTGAACATTAGCGGGTCCTTTCGTGCTCGGTGACCGTTTCGGGTCGGGAGGTCGGGGTGGGTTCGAGGTGCAGGACGGCGTCGGAGCCCAGTAGCTGGTGGGACGGGCCGCCCCGGTCGTCATAGCGGAAGCGGGTGGCCTCAGCGAGCGTGGTGATGCCCAGGTCGGCGATGGCGTGGCGTCCGCTGCCCAGGAACAGCGGGGCCTGGTAGAGCCAGATCTCATCGACCAGGTCGGCGGCGAGGAAGGCCGTGGCGATGGACGCCCCACCTTCGATCATGGCGTGGTCGATCCCCCGACCTGCCAGGTCGGCCAACACGGCTGCCGGGTCGTGTTCGCGCAAGTGCACGAAGCCCGGCCCGTCGGTGATGGCTGCCCAGGCCGGCACCTCGCGGTGGCCCATCACCACGCGCAGCGGTTGCCGTGCGGCCGGGCTCCCGTCGGGGGTCCGGGCGGTGAGGCGTGGGTTGTCGGCCAGGATGGTGCCGGTGCCGGCAATGATCGCCTCGGCCCGGGCGCGCACGGCATGCGAGTGCTCCCGGGCACCGGCCCCGGTGATCCATTGGCTGGTTCCGTCGGCGGCGGCGATGCGCCCGTCCAGGCTCTGGGCCAGGTGGAGGGTGGTGAAGGGCCGCCCGGCGCGTCGGGCGGCGAACCAGCGGTGGTTCAGCTCCCGGGCCCGCGGCGCGAGCAGGCCCGTGGCGACGACCACCCCTGCCCGGCGGAGCATCCCGGCTCCCCCACCGGCACGGCTGGTCCCGTCGGCGACGGCGTACACCACCCGCCCGATGCCTGCACGGATGATGGCTTCGGCGCAGGGCCCGGTCCTCCCGGTGTGGCTGCACGGTTCCAGGGTGACGAGCATGCTCAGCCGCGCCGCCCGGGCGGCGGGTACCGGGCCGAGGGCCTGAAGGGCCGCGGCTTCCGCATGGGCGGTGCCGGCGCCGGCGTGCCATCCGGTGGCCACGATGGCGCCGTCCTCGTCGAGGATGACGGCGCCGACCAGCGGGTTGGCCCCGCGGACGCCCTGCCCTGCCAGTTCCAGGGCGTGTGCCATGGCGGAGTGTTCGGCGGCGTCGAACCCGGCGTCGGCCGGGTGCCCGGTCATGGGGCACTCCGGGTGATCGGGTCGGGCATGGCCGTTTGGATGATCGCCTGCTCACGGTTGCGCACCCGCCACCAGACGAAGAACCCGGCCAGGGTGAAACCGCCGTAGAACAGGTACATGAAGGCACTGGCGTAGTACCCGGCGCTGAAGAGCAGGGGGACGCCGACGATGTCGACGGCGACCCACAGCAGCCAGAATTCCACCCACCCCTTGGCCATGCCCCAGGTGGCCAGCAGGGAACCGACGAAGGTCCAGGCGTCGGCCCAGACGGGTTCGTAGGAGCCCAGGATCCGGAACAGCGGGGTCAGGGCGATGGTCCCGATCACCAGGACGAGGAGCAGTGTCCAGCGTTCACGGGCCGTGGCCCAGCGCGGCGAGATGGCGGTTCCTGTTCCGCGCGATTGCCGCCACCGGTGGTAGCCGTAGAAGGACACGGCGATGAACATGATCTGGCGGCCGGCCTGGCCCAGCAGGTTCGCCGCGTGGCCGGTGTCGAAGATGCTGCCGAGGAAAACTGTCAGCAACAGCAGGTTGCCGATGATGCCCACCGGCCAGGCCCACACCTTGCGGCGCATGCCGCCGACGGCGCTGGCCAACCCGAAGATGTTCCCGACGACCTCGCGCACCAGCAGCGAGCTGTTGCCGACCGGGATGTTGGCATTGAAGACATCAATGAGCCACCGCAGGGATTCCATCGTTCCTCCTCGTGAGCCGCGGCGGCTCCGGGGGTACGACAGCGAGGGAATCGTTGGGGGTGCGCCGGTGGCGCACCGGTCAACGGACCAGCCCTGTACGTGCTTCTCCCATCCAGACTTTAACTGTCGGTACCGGAATTCCACCGGTTCAACCGTGGTGCCGTGAGGCACCTCGGGTCGCGGACTATGACCGCCGGTTCGGACTTACACCGACCCCGGAGCACGTGTGTTTACTTGTGGAATAAAACTATAGTCCCGTTTCGCCCGACGCCACTACATGTCGCAGTGAGTCGATGGCCGCCGCCGGGTCTTCCGTCCCGTACACGCTGGATCCGGCGACGAAGACGTCCGCTCCTGCCTCGGCGGCCCGCAGGATGGTCTCGCGGGTGATGCCGCCATCCACCTGCAACGCCAACGGCAGTCCCGCCCCGTCGATGGCGGCCCGTGCCCTGCGGATCTTGGGCAGGATGATGTCCAGGAACGACTGGCCGCCGAAGCCCGGTTCCACCGTCATCAGCAACAGCATGTCCAGTTCCGGGAGCATGTCCAGATACGGTTCGACGGCGGTGGCCGGGCGCAGGGCCATGGCCGCCTTCGTGCCACGGGAGCGCAGTTCGCGGGCCAGCCGCACGGGCGCTGCCGACGCCTCGGCATGGAAGGTGACGGACTGGACCCCGAGGTCGGCGTAGTCCGGTGCCCACCGGTCCGCGTCCTCGATCATCAGGTGCACATCCAGCGGCAACCGGCTCACCTGTTCGAGGCGCTGGACGACGGGCAGCCCCAACGTCAGGTTCGGGACGAAGTGGTTGTCCATGACGTCGACATGGACGGCGTCGGCCGTGTGGATGCGGTGCAGTTCCGCCTCGAGGTTGGTGAAATCGGCGGAGAGGATGCTGGGGTGGATGCTGCAGGCGGTCATGGGTCAGCCTTTCGTGGGCGCGGTGGCCCCGTCGTCGAGGGTGATCAGGGCCAGGAACATGGCGTCGGTGGAGTGCACGTGGGGCCACAGCTGGACGGTGGTGCCGCCGGAGGCATGGGTGGTGCCGGCGACTCCGCCGCCCAGGGCCACCGTGTTGACCGTCGCCGCGGTGTCGAGCAGGCGCGCTCCGGGGGTGCGGCGCAGCGCGTCGTCGAGGACGGCCAGCGTCTCGGCAGGATGGGGTGAGCAGGTGGCGTAGGCCAGCACCCCACCGGGCCGCAGCGCGGCGAGGGCGGCATCGAGCAGTTCACCTTGCAGTGTCGTGAGCTCGGCGATGTCGCCGGGGGTCTTGCGCCAGCGGGATTCGGGGCGTCGACGCAGTGCCCCGAGTCCGCTGCAGGGCGCATCCACGATGATCCGGTCGAAGCGCTGGTCGGCGGGGATCTGCAGGTAGCGGCGCCCGTCGCCGACGACGACGTTCCAGGCGACATGGTCCACGGGTCGCAGGGCCTTGCGCACCAGCTCGGCACGATGCTCGGCTGGCTCGTTCGCGGTGACCTCGGCGCCGCGCTCGGCGGCGAGGGCGGCCAGCAGTGCCGCCTTGCCGCCGGGTCCGGCACACAGGTCCAGCCAGTCGGTGTCGCGCCCTTCAAGGGGCACCGCGGCCAGGGCCCGGGCCAGCAGCTGGGATCCGGCGTCCTGGACGCGGGTGGTACCGCGGTGGATGGAGGAAAGCCGGGAGAGGTCCCCGCCGGCGTAGTAGGCGGAGTCCGGCACCAGGGTGCCGGGAGTGGCCCCGTTGTCCAGCGCCTCGTCCAGGGATCCGAGGCCTGGCAGGGCGACGAGGTTGACCACCGGGGCCAGGTTGTCGGCCTCCAGGAGTTCGCCGATCTCCTCCGCGTCGCGGCCGTGGGCCACCAGCGCCTGGCGCATGGCCCTCACGATCCACTCGGGGTGGCTGTGCTCGAGGGCGAGCCGGGCCGCCGGGTCCTCGACGCCGTCGAGGAGCTGTCCGATCCAGGCAGCGGCATCGTGCCGGGTCACCTTGCGCAGCACGGCATTGACGAGTCCCGAGGGCCCGGCCCCGATGACGGCACGGGCGAGCCCGACGGTCTCGTCCAGGGCCGCGTGGTGCGGCACGCGCATGGCCAGCAGCTGGTGGGCGCCCAGGCGCAGCGCATCGAGGATCGCCGGATCCAACTTCTCCAGCGGCCGGTCCACGCAACGGGCCAGGATGGCGTCGTAGAGGCCCCGTCCGCGCAGCGCACCGTAGGCCAGTTCCGTGGCGAATCCGGCATCGCGGCCACTCAGCCCGTGGTCGCGGACGCGCGAGGGAAGGACGAGGTTGGCGTAGGCGTCCTGGTCCACGACGGCACGCAGCACCTCATAGGCGGCCAACCGGGCCGGGTCGGCAATGCGACGGCGCTGGGACGGCGCGGAGGTACTGAAGTGGCGGTTTCCGCTGCCACCGCGGTTGCGCTGCCGCCCGGCGTCGTTGCGGCGGTCGCGGCGTGGTTCGTTGCTCATGCGAAGGTGACCTGCTTTTCGATGTCGGTGGTTCCTGCGCCCAGCCCGCGGGCCCAGTCGGCGGCTGGCATCATCTTCTTGCCCGGTGGCTGCACGGTCACCAGTTCCACGGCGTGGGATCCGGTGCCCACCAGGACCCGCGGTCGCCGGCCGTGCAACACCCGCACGGCGCCGGGGGCCAGATCGGTCACGTCCGGGCAGGGGGTGACGGGGCCGAGCTTGAATCGTTGCCCGTCCAGTTCCGTCCAGGGTCCGGGTTCGGGGGTGGTGCCGTTGATGCGCCGGCGGATCGCCAGGGCGGGTTGGCCCCAGTCGAGGTGGCCGTCTTCCAGCAGCAGCTTGGGGGCCAGGCTCACCTGCCCGGTTTGCGCAACCGGGACCAGGGCGCCGGCGTCGATGCCGTGCAGTGTTTGGGACAGCAGGACGGCACCGCTGTGGGAGAGCCGGTCCAGCAGGGCCCCGGCGGTGTCGTCGGCGCCGATGTCCTCCGTCAGCGTGCCGTACACGGGCCCGGTGTCCAGGCCCTTCTCGAGCCGGAAGGTCACCGCGCCGGTGACATCGTCGCCGTGGATGATCGCGTGCTGGATCGGGGCTGCGCCGCGCCAGGCCGGAAGCAACGAGAAGTGCAGGTTGACCCAGCCATGCCGGGGGATCTCGAGCGCCGGGCCGGGGACCAGTCCCCCATAGGCGACGATGGCGGCGACGTCTGCGTCCACCGCTGAGATCTCCGCGATGGCCCCGGCATCGATCGTGTTGGCCTTGATGACCGGCAGGCCGAGCTCGGCGGCGCGGGCAGCCACCGGTGACGGGGTCAAGACGCGCTTGCGGCCCTGGGGTGCGTCCTCGCGGGTCAACACGGCCACGACGTCGAGCCCGTCGGCCACGAGCCGGTCGAGCGAGGGCACCGCCACCTGGGGGGTGCCGGCGAACAGAACCCTCATCGGCCGACCCCGAACGTGCCGCCACCGAAGCTGGAGTCCACGGCAGGGGCCCGCTTGCTGCGGGTCTTCGCGGCCACGTCGTTGTAGCGGGAGGTGCGGATCTTGCCCAGGGCATCCTTCTTGTCCGCGCCCCGGAGCCGGTCGATGTAGAGCCTGCCGTCCAGGTGGTCGGTCTCATGTTGCAGGCAGCGGGCGAGCATCCCCTCCCCCTCGACCACGAGGGGCTCCCCGTTCACGTCGGCTCCGGTGACCCGGGCCCAGCCGTGCCGCGGCAGGCGGTAGCCCAAGCCGGGGACCGACAGGCAGCCTTCGGAGGCCGACAGGTCCTCCGGGCCGCCCACTTCCAGGACGGGGTTCACGACGTGTCCGTCATGGCCATCGACCCGGTAGGTGAAGACGCGCAGTCCCACGCCGATCTGGGGCGCGGCCAGGCCAGCGCCGTCCACCGCGTCCATGGTCTCGGTCATGTCCGCCACGAGGCGGGCCAATTCGGGCCCGAAGGTGGTGACCTCCGTTGCGGGAGTGCGCAACACCGGGTCGCCCACGATGCGGATTTCCAGAATCGTCATGACTTCATGCTCCTGACGCCGAGTGCCCGGCAATGTGCTGTGGAAAGTCGCCCGGACGCCCCGCGGGGCCGGTCCGATGCGCCTGACCAGTCTACGGGGCCGGTGCCGGAGGCGGACCCACCGGGCGCAGGGGCACCCCGGCCTCGGCCACCTTCATCCCCGACTCCCACACCCGTCGCAGGGCAAAGAACCTGCTCCAGTACGCCGGGAGGACTTCAGGGGCTGCCATCATCGTGCGTACTTCGGTCTCCCCGACGGCCACGCCGAGCAACATCGGGTCCTTTCCGTGCGGCCACTCTTCCCAGGTTCCGGCGGTGGCATCCACGACGATTTCCTCGGCCTTGCAGCCAGCGGCCAACTGCATGACGACCTTGGGGTCCAGTGCCTTCACCCGGCCATCGCGATCGGTGCCCTTGGTCTTGTAGTCGATCAGGCAGAGCCGGCCCCCGATCCGGGCGACCAGGTCCAGGGTGCCGGCGTAGCCGACGGTGTGGTTCCAGATGGTCACTTCGGCCGCCACGGGTTCGACACGGTACTGGTCCCACCAGTCATCGAATCGTGAGGCGAATCCCCCTTCGTCCTTCTCCAGGAGGGCCTCGCGTGCTTCGGCCGCGGCGTGGGGACGTCCCAGGGCCCGCAGTGCCACTTGCTCGCAGTAGGTGTGGACGCGGTCCCCGCGCTCGGCGGCCGCGTTCCTGTAGGTTTCCGCGGCCGATGAGGCGTCCCGGGCAATGGTGCGCAGCTTCGCCGAACTGCCCACGGCAGCGGGCAGGCGGTCGTCCTGGGTGACCGCGGTGGCGGCCATGTGCCCGATCCAGCCGTCCAGGGACATGGAAGCCTGGCCGATGACGGTGGTGATGGAGGGAACCTCGGGCAGGCCGCCGATCTTGCGGGAGTACATGCGGCCATAGGACGTCTGGTGGGCCAGGGCAGGTGAAGTCATGCCCCCGATTCTGGCATGTCGTCCCGACGGGTTGCTTCCCGCCGTCGTGGCCTGTGGGGCCGTGGTTTGGCCGGGGACAGGTCGGACACGCGGGGACGGAGACACCGATTTGGAACTTCGGGGAAACGTCGTATAGAGTTTTTACTCGTTGGAACGCAGCGGAACGGCAGCTCGAAAAGGGCCGGGACGGTGCAGGAAATCAACATGCGGACATAGCTCAGCTGGCTAGAGCGCCACCTTGCCAAGGTGGAGGTCGCGAGTTCGAATCTCGTTGTCCGCTCGCAAGTCACTGTAATGGTCGATTAGTCGTCCAAGCCGGAATCGGGAAACCAATTCGGGTCACGGTGGGGTGGCCGAGTGGCTAGGCAGCGGCCTGCAAAGCCGTATACGCGGGTTCGAATCCCGTCCCCACCTCGCATACGGTAATGTTGCACCCTGAAGAGGGCGATTGGCGCAGCGGTAGCGCGCTTCCCTGACACGGAAGAGGTCACTGGTTCGAACCCAGTATCGCCCACTGAAAAGGCTCCGCCACGGCGGAGTTTTTTTATGCGGACATAGCTCAGCTGGCTAGAGCGCCACCTTGCCAAGGTGGAGGTCGCGAGTTCGAATCTCGTTGTCCGCTCCGCAACCGCCGGTGGCCCTTGGGCCCCGGCGGTTTTTTGCATGCAGCCTGAACGGGGGCGGCATCCGCCCCGGGTTTCGCCGATGGCGCAGAAGTTTTTCCCTCCCACCCCTCGAATTTCCGGGCACCACGTCCCTAGGATGGTGACCAGATGGAGGCAGCTTTGGCCTCCCGGACGAAAGGAGGTGTCACTTGGCTCTTTTTGACGAGCTCAAGGGCAAGGTCGGGGAATTCAAGGACAAGGCCGCCGATTTGGCCGAGGGTGGAGCCGAAAAGCTCCGCGGCGCGGTAGATGGCGTCGGCAACTTCGTCGACGAAAAGACCGATGGCAAGTACTCCAGCCAGGTGAATCACCTGCAAGAATCTGCCAACGATCTGCTCGACAAGGCCGGCGGCAACGACACCGCCCCGCCCGCCTAGGATTTCCCAGCGCCCCAGAGGCGCCCGCCCTGCCCACGAGCACGGCAAACACGGTGCCGGTACCGTCGAGAGACGGGACCGGCACCGTGCTATGTGCCCACGCTGTCGGTTGGCGCCGGATTGATGATGGTCAGCACGCCTGCGGCTCCGGCGGCGGAAGCGTACACGTGCTGCCCGGAGGAGTCCCAGGACGCCACCCCGCCGGCCTCGATCTCGACCTCCCGGCCGACCGGCCCGACCCGGGCACGTCCGCCCACCAGGACGAGCCGCTCGAGCACGCCCGCGCCATGTCCGGGCGAGCGCCGCTCCCCCGGCCCGATGGCCAGCCAGTAGACCTCCACGAGCGAACCGTTGGGCTGGTGGTTCGCCTCGAGCAGGCGTGCGTCGACGGTGCCGCCGCCGATGGGGACCCCCTGCCTGCCGTCCTCGGCCACGAATCCGGACAACGGGACCCCGAGGACTCCCGCGAGGGAGTAGAGGGTCTCCAGGGTCGGGTTTCTGCGCCCCTGTTCGAGTTCCGAGAGCGTGGCCTTGCCGATGCCGGCCGCGGCCGCCAGGCCCGACAGCGAGTAGCCGGCACGTTCGCGTTGCGCGCGGACCCTTCCGCCGACATGGAGGAGGCGACTGTCGATTGCTGGGGGCATGCACCACAGACTACGCTGTGGATCGTTCCGTAAACAGAACGAAGGGCGGCTCCAGCCATGTCATCGACTCCACGGGAACCCGGCTCGCTGTCGCGTCCGCTGACCGCGGGCCTGGTGACGGCCCTCGTCGGCTTCGCCTCGTCCTTCACCGTGGTGCTCGCGGGACTCCACGCAGTGGGTGCCAGCGCCGCCCAGGCGGCCTCCGGCCTGCTGGCCCTCACGCTGGCCTTCGCCGCATGCATGTTCGCCGTTGCCCTGGCCACGCGCCTGCCGGTCACCTTCGCGTGGTCCACACCGGGTGCCGCGCTGCTGGCGTCGGCGGGCGGGCTGGGCCTGGGGTGGGACGAGGCAGTGGGCGGATTCGTCGTCTGCGCCCTGTTGATTTGCCTGACCGGAGCCGTGCCGGCCCTGGGACGACTGCTCATGGCCATCCCCGCCCCGCTCGCCCAGGCGATGCTGGCCGGGGTGCTGTTCGAGTTGTGCCTGGCACCGGTCCACTCCGTGGCGTCCGTCCCCTGGCTGGCGGCACCCATTCTGCTGGCCTGGCTGGTGTGCATGCGCTGGGCGCCCCGCTGGGCCGTCCCCGCGGCGATGGCCGTGACCCTGGTCGTCGTCGTGGCGCACTCCCTGGGCTCCGGGACCGCCCTGCCGGCAGATCTGTGGCCACGTCTGGAGTTCACGGCACCGCGGTTCACGCCCGCCGGCCTCACGGGGATCGCCCTGCCGCTGTTCATCGTCACGATGGCCTCCCAGAACGTCCCGGGCGTCGCCGTCCTGTCGGGCTTCGGTTACCGGACGCCCTGGACGGCGTCGATGCTTGGAAGCGGCGCGGGCAGCCTTGCCGCAGCATGCTTCGGGGGCCACGCCATCAACCTGGCGGCCATCTCGGCGGCCCTGGCCGCCGGCGAGGAGGCGGGTCCCGACCGGTCCCGGCGGTGGATCGCCGCGGTGGCGGCCAGCGGGTTCTACCTCGTGCTCGGCCTCGGCGCGACCCTGGTGGGTGCCGTCGCCGTCGCTGCGCCGGAGGGCCTGCTCGCGGCGGCCGCGGGGCTGGCCCTGTTGGGCACCTTTGGAGCGGCGGCGTCGTCGGCCCTGTCCGATCCGCGGACGCGCCTCGGCGCGCTGACGACGTTCCTGGTCACGGCATCGGGAATCTCGGCAGCGGGCATCGGGGCACCCTTCTGGGGGCTGGCCGGCGGGCTCGCCGTGCGGATGCTGCTCGAACGCCCCGGCCCTACAGCGCTGCTTCCTGGACCTGCTGCCCCTCACGGGCCAGGGCGGTCAGGCGGGAGACGGCTCGGAAGTACTTCTTCTGGTAGCCCCCGGCCATCATCTCCTCGGTGAAGAGGCTGCTGAACGGCTTGCCGCTGGCGACGATCGGGACATCCTTGTCGTAGAGCCGGTCGGCGAGGACCACGAAGCGCAGCGACAGTGCCTGTTCGGTGATGGTGTGCACGTTGTGCAGCACCAGCACGTCGATGTCGGCGACGAGCTGGCGGTACCGGCTCGGGTGCACCGAGGACAGGTGCTTGACCAGTTCGGCGAAATCGTCGACGGCCAGCACCTTGTCCGGGTAGCGCTCCGTGGCGATGGCCTCCAGGTCGGCGTCGTCCTCGGGTTCGGGTGCCTCCGCCAGGCCGCGGTGGCGGAAGTCCTCGCCGTCGATGCGCAGGACGTCGAACTGGTCGGCGAGCACCTGGATCTCCCGCTGGAAGTCCACCGCTGCAAAGCGGCCCTCGCCCAGGGAACCGGGCAGGGTGTTGGAGGTCGCCGCCAGCTTCACACCGGCGTCGGACAATTCACGCATGAGCCGTGACATGAGCACTGTGTCGCCCGGGTCATCGAGTTCGAATTCGTCGATGCACACCAGTTGGTAGCCGCTGAGGACCTCGACGGTCTTGCGGAAGGACAGGGCCCCGACCAGGTTGGTGTACTCCACGAACGTCCCGAAGGCCTTGGGGCCGGGGGCGGCATGCCACAGCGAGGCCAACAGGTGGGTCTTGCCGACGCCGAACCCGCCATCGAGGTAGATCCCGGCCTTGGTCTGCGGCGACTTGCCCCCGAAGAGGCGCCCCATCAGCGACTTCTTCGACGTGCCGATGCCGGCGGCGAACGCCTTGAGCGCCTCGACCGCTTCGGTCTGGGTCGGCTGGGCGGGATCCGGACGGTAGGTGTCGAAGGAGACCACCCCGAACCGGTAGGACGGGTGGAACCCGGCCAGGAGCTCATCCGGGGAGACCTGTGGTGTGCGTTCGGTCAGGTGTTCGATGTGTGCCACGGGCGGGGTCGGTTCCTTAGGTGCGGGGACGGGCCGGCGCGCGGGGCGCACCACGGCCAAGTTTACGCCCCACGCGCAATACACTGCCGCAGATGACCCGCAGGGCCCGGCCCCTCCGGTGGAGGACTAGGCTGGAGGCAGATCCCTACCGTCATGTGAAGTGAGGAACCGTCATGAGCATTGCCCCCGATACCGCAGCCAAGTTCGCCTCCTACGCCCACCCCGGGCGTCTGGTCTCCACCGACTGGCTGGCGGAACACCTGGGCGACGAGGGGCTGGTTGTCGTGGAGTCGAACGAGGACATCCTGCTCTACTCCACAGGGCACATCCCCGGCGCCGTGAACATCGACTGGCACACCGACCTGAACGACGAGGTCACCCGCGACTACATCGACGGGGAGGCCTTCGCCCGGCTGATGTCGGCCAAGGGCATCTCCCGCGACACCACGATCTTGGTCTACGGCGACAAGAGCAACTGGTGGGCCGCCTACGCCCTGTGGGTGTTCACCCTGTTCGGCCACGAGGACGTCCGCCTGCTGGACGGCGGCCGGGACAAGTGGCTGGCCGAGGAACGCGAGACCACCCGCGAGGCGCCGACGCCGGCCCCGGCCGACTACCCGGTGGTGCCCCGCAACGACGATCCGATCCGCGCCTTCCGCGAGGATGTCACCGAGCACTTCGGCAAGCCGCTGATCGACGTGCGCTCGCTGGAGGAGTACACCGGGGAGCGCACCCACATGCCGGCCTACCCGCAGGAGGGCACCCTGCGCGGGGGCCACATCCCCACAGCGGCCTCCGTGCCCTGGGGCAAGGCGGCCAACGAGGACGGGACCTTCAAGGACCGCGCCGAGCTCGAGGCCCTGTACCTGGGCGAGGCCGGACTGGCCGAGGGCGATGACGTCATCGCCTACTGCCGGATCGGCGAGCGTTCCAGCCACACCTGGTTTGTCCTCAAGCACCTGCTCGGTTTCGAGACGGTGCGCAATTACGACGGCTCCTGGACCGAATGGGGCAACTCGGTCCGTGTCCCCATCGCCGTCGGCGCCGACCGCGGCGAGGCCCCGGCTTCGACCCGCGACTAGCCCCGAACCGCCAGCAAAGGAGTACCGACCATGAGCGAGACAGCCGTCCCCGCAGCCCTGGCGGAGATCATCGACGAGTTCAATGCGGTCACCGAACGCGAGCGGCTGGAATTGCTGCTCGAGTTCTCCGATGAGTTGCCGGCCCTGCCCGAGCGCTTCTCCGAACATCCGGAACTGCTCGAGCAGGTCGTGGAGTGCCAGTCGCCGCTGTTCCTGACGGTGGAGATCGCCGCCACCGACACCCACGAGGTCAGCTTGTTCTTCTCCGCGCCGCCGGAGGCCCCGACCTCGCGCGGCTTCGCCGGGGTGTTGAAGGAAGGGCTCGATGGCCTACCGGCCGCCGAGATCCTGGCAGTCCCCGACGACATGCCCGACCGGTTGGGCCTGACCCGGGCCATCACCCCGCTGCGCATGCGGGGCATGACCTCGATGCTCGGACGCATCAAGCGCCAGGTCAACGAGGCGCTCTCCGCCTGACGGGGACGATCGCATGGGCAAGGCACACCGACGCCACGACGCCTCCGGGACGCCGGCCACGCTGGTCCTGGATGCCGACGGCGCGCCCTACACCACCCATGCCTACGAGCACGACCCCTCGGCCGCATCGTTCGGCACGGAGGCAGCCACCGCGCTCGGGGTCGACCCGGCCCGGGTGTTCAAGACCCTGCTGGTCGACACCGGCCGCGGTGGCGCCGACGCCCTGGCGGTCGCCATCGTGCCGGTCACCGGGTCGCTGGACCTGAAGGCTGCGGCGACCGCGCTCGGCGTCAAAAAGGTGAAGATGGCCGACGCCGCCGACGCCCAGCGCCGCACCGGCTACGTGCTGGGGGGCATCTCCCCGCTGGGGCAACGCCACCGCTGCCCCACCCTGCTCGATTCCTCGGCGCTCGGCTGGGACACCATCCACGTTTCCGGCGGGCGCCGCGGGCTGGAAATCGAACTGGCCCCCGCGGATCTGCTGCGCCTGACCGCTGCCCTCGCGGCGCCGCTGGCCGGGCCGTAGCCGGCGCCCCTCCCCCCGGGGAGCTGGCCTATCGGGCCGTGTTGTCCCCCGCCGGTCCGTCCGGCGCGCCACCGCCGGGCCGGGAAGCGCGCATCATCGCGCCGAGCCAACCGGTGACCGTGCGTTCCCAGTGCTGCGGGTCCACATTCCACTCGCGGGTGTGCGCCGCCACCGTGAACCGTTCGAACGTGACCATGTCGGGGTTGAGCTCGGCCAGCTGGGCCGATGGCCCGACGGGGACGAAGTCGTCGTCCTCGCTGTGCAGGATCAGTGTGGGCACGCGCAGCTGGTCGGCCTTGGAGATCCAGTTCAGCGCCTTCAGGTCCACCGGGGTGGCCAGCCCGGTGATCGCGCGGCCGGCCCGGTTGGAGAGCATCCACTGCCCCAGGCGCCCGACGGCCTCGGGGATGCGGTTCAGCTTGGCCTGGTGCAGGAGCACGTCGATCCAGTTGACCACGGGCCCGTCCAGGACGAGCGCCTGGATGTGGCGCTTGTGGCGTGAATGGTCGGCGACCTGCAGGCAGATCGCCCCGCCCATGGACCATCCCATCAAGATGATGTCGCGCGCGCCGTGCAGCAGCGCGAAGTCGATGGCCGCCTCGACGTCCTCCCATTCGGTGCCGCCCAGCCCGTACCGCTGGTCCGCGGCAAAGGGGGCCACGCCGTCGTTGCGGTAGGAGATCAGCAAGGAGGTGATGCCGAGTTCGTCGGCTGCCGAGAGGGCACGCAGGCCTTCGGTGCGCGAGGCACCCCGGCCGTGCACCATGATCGCCCAGGTCCGTTCCCGTCCGGTCCCCCGCACCAGCCAGGCCGGGGCCTCGCCGACCGGGGTGGGGATCTGGACGGATTCGGCCGGGTAGCCCGCATCCTGCGGACTTTCGTAGACGACTCCTGACCACCAACCGCGCACCGCGGTGGCGAGGTCGCCGGTCATGACGTGTTCGACTTTCCGGGCGACGGTGCCCTCGGCGGCCGCGAAGGAGAGCACTTCGCCGATCCTGGCGTGTCCGCGTCCGCCGTTGAAGTAGAGCGAATAGGTGCCGGGGGCAGTGGTCTCCGCGGTGGCCGGCAGGATGACCTCGAGCCCGTCGGCGCCGTGCACGACGGCGAGGATGGCCAGGTCCTCGGTCCTGCGCACCGGGGTCACCACCTGGCGGGCGAAGTACCCTGCCAGGGCCGAGGCGCTGGCGGCCAGCAGGGATCCGGCGGCGACGCCGACCCCGGCGCCGAGCACCGCCCAGCGCAGCAGGGGGGTCCGGGCAGGGGCGGCGGTCGTCGTGTGCTCGCGCATGCGACCATCATTGCAAGTCATCGCGGGACGGCCAAGTTCCGGCGCGGCGCATCGGCTCCGTGGCATGCTGTCACCCATGACACAACCACCCCGGGGTTTCCAGTACCGCCAGCAGGGCGCCGACGTCGTGATCGAGCACCACGGCCAACGCGCGGCGACGCTCCGCGGCAATGTCGCCGCCCGTTTCCTAACCGAGGTCCAGGACGAGGACCCGCAGGAACTCATGGCCCGGATGACCGGGAACTACAAGCGCGGCAACGAGCGGACCGCCCGGGACCACCCGCGCAACCGCCGTCGGTGAGCACCGGCACCCGGCGCCCGGCGCCCCGGGGAATGACCGGGCGGCCCCGGTCGTTGGGAAAGGTGTGAGTACATTTTCTGATCCGAATGCCCCCTCCCCTGCAGTGGTGAAGTCCGACGAGCAGTGGAAAAGCGAACTGAGCCCCGAGGAATACCAGGTCCTCCGCCAGGCGGGGACCGAACGTCCCTTCACCGGGGAGTACTGGGACAGCACCACCGAGGGCGTCTATGCCTGCCGGGCCTGCGGTGCGGAGCTGTTCACCAGCCGGGAGAAGTTCGGTTCGCACTGCGGATGGCCCTCCTTCTACGCCCCCCTGGCGGACGGAACCGTCAGGTACCTGCACGACTCGTCGCTGGGAATGGAGCGCGTCGAGGTCCGCTGCGCGACGTGCGACTCCCACCTGGGCCACCTCTTCGAGGGCGAGGGCTACGACACCCCCACCGACCAGCGGTTCTGCATCAACTCCGTTTCGCTGAGCCTGCGCCCCACCGACGCGTAGACAGCACGCCCCCCGCTGGTCCTGCGGTGGCCGCCGTGACCCGATTGCATGAAGTTCTCTTATGCTCGGGCGCTCCGGCCACCAGGCCTGCTTGATCTCTTCTACGCTGGAGAGACCATCACGGCAGCAGGCCGCCGCACCCGGCGCGGCCCCGGAGACGATTCGAGGTGCAGGACGATGTCCCAGGCAACCATCACGCACGAGACCCACCACGGAGCCGACGGCGACCTCGCCGCGAACCCCGCCTGGTTGGAGCTGAAGTCCGCGGCAACGCAACTGCAGGCACTGCAGGTCAAGGACGGATCGGTCCCCGAGGCCACCGACCACGCCCGCGCCGGCGAACTCACCGACACGATCACCGCGTCCATCACCGCGCTGCGCCCCCACTTCGAGCACGACGGCGCCTACCTGGATCGCCTGGTGGAGGACTTCCGCGGCTGGGCCGATGCCGGATTCGGCGTCCCCGATTTCCTGGACTCGCTGCAGGCCTTCCAGCCGCAGCTGGACCGCGTCGACGGGCTGCGCCACCTCGTGGTCTTCCCGATGTACACGCAGAACGGATCGGCCAACCGGTTCGTCGAGGCCATCCTGGTGGAGGTCATCTGGCCCGATTTCATCGCCGAACTCGAGGCCGGGGCCTATTCCAACGCCCTCTTCGTGCCGCTGCGCTTCCTGGACTTCACCCCCGGCTACGACACCAACTCGGCGGTGCTCTTCCCCGAATCCGTCGCCATGCGCCAGACCCCGGCGTTCACCTGGGGCGCCATCTTCCAGGATCGCGAAGCCGCCCGCTACCGCCGCGTCGTCGCCGCCGCCGCGGAGATCACCAACCTCGAGCTGCCCGCCGAGGCCGCCGAGCTCGTCGCCGACCAGCACCTGGCGGAGGAGACCTTCATCATGTGGGACATGATCCACGACAGGACCCACATGCGCGGTGACCTGCCGTTCGACCCATTCATGATCAAGCAGCGCATGCCCTTCTTCCTCTACTCGCTCGAGGAGCTGCGCTGCGACCTGACGGCGTTCCGCGAATGCGTCAAGATCGCCACCAGCCCGGACTCCGCCCCCGAGGCGGCCCGCCATGCCCGGCTGGTGCAGTACGCCGTCATCTTCGATCGGATCTTCCGCTTCGCCATCACCGGCAACCGGGTGCGCAACTACGACGGCCTCGGCGGCCAGTTGCTCTTCGCCTGGATGCACCAGCACCACGTCCTGCACTGGACCGACACCAAGCTCACCATCGACTGGGATGCCGTCCCCGAGGTGGTCAGCGCCCTGGGCGACGCCATCGACGAGCTCTACTGGCGCTCCATCGACCGCCCGAAGCTGGCCCACTGGCTGGCCGCCTACGAGCTGGTGTCCGCGACGCTCACCCCGAACCCCGCATCGGTCTGGGCGAAGGGCCCGGACGCGCTGCCGCTGACCGAGCCACTGAAGGAGATGACCAACCAGGTCCTGGACGACGAGTTCCCGCTCTCCATGTTCTACGAGGCGCTGGACAAGAAGATGAAGCCGGTCATCGAGTCCACGCTGGGCATCACCGCCGCCGACGAACCCGCAGCGGCCTAGACTGCAACCATGACCACCGCGCAGTCCCCCACCGTCCTCATCGCCGGCGCCACCTCCTCCTCCGGCGTCGCCGCCGCCCAGGCATTGCACGACGCCGGTGCCCGGGTCCTCGTCGTCGGCACCAGTGCCGAACGCCTCGCCGGGCGCCTGCCCTTCGCCTCCGGCCGGTACGTCGCCGACCTGGCCAACCCGGCGGCCGTCGACGCCCTGGCCGGAAAGGTGCACGATCAGTTCGGGCCGCTGGACGGCCTGATCCACCTGGTCGGCGGCTGGCGCGGGGGCAAGGGGCTGGCCGGGCAGTCGGACGATGACTACGACTTCCTGCACCGCAACGTGGTGACCACCCTGCGCAACACCTCGCGGGTCTTCCTTCCCGATATCGCCGCCTCCCCCCTGGGACGCCTGGCCATCGTCTCCTCCACTGCGGTGCAGCGCCCCACGGCGTCGGGGGCCAACTATGTCGCGGTCAAGGCGGCCGCGGAAGCGTGGACGATGGCCGCGGCCGCCGGACTTCGCGCGGCCCAGTCGGGCAACAAGAAGGAACCGGTGGCCCAGCATTCGGCCGCAGTCGTCCTGGTCATCAAGGCCTTCGTCGACGCCGCGGCCCGCGCACAGGCACCGGAGCGTGACTTTGCCGGGTTCACCGACGTCGCCGACTTCGGCAGCGCGGTCGCCGGCCTGTTCGACGCGGACGCCGCATCCCTGAACGGCACCCGGCTCCCGCTGGTGCCCCGGGCATAGACTGAACCAACTTCCCACCAGCAACTCCTGAGGATAAACGTGAGCACTTCCCTGCACGACACCATGGTCCGCGGCTTCGCCTCCGACAACTATTCCGGCGTCCACCCGGAGGTCCTGGAGGCCATCACCGCCGCCAACGGCGGACACCAGATCGCCTACGGCGAGGACGAGTACACCGAACGCCTCGGGCACGTGATCCTGTCCCACTTCGGCCCCGCGGCGGAGGCCTTCCCGGTCTTCAACGGCACCGGTGCCAACGTGATCTCCCTGCAGTCGCTGCTGCCCCGCTGGGGCGCCGTCGTCTGCGCCGAGACGGCGCACATCCATGTCGACGAGAACGGCGCCCCGGAACGCGTCGGGGGGATGAAGCTGCTGACGGTCCCGACGCCGGATGGCAAGCTGACCCCGGAACTGATCGACCGCGAGGCCTGGGGCTGGGGCGACGAGCACCGCGCCCAGCCGCTGGCCGTTTCACTGACGCAGTCCACCGAGCTGGGTACGCTCTACACGATCCCCGAGCTGAAGGCCATCACCGCCCACGCCCACGAACGCGGCATGAAGGTCCACATGGACGGTGCCCGGCTCTCCAACGCCGCTGCCGCCCTGGGGGTTCCCCTCCGCGCCTTCACCCGCGACGCCGGCATCGACATCCTGAGCATGGGTGGCACGAAGAACGGCCTGATGTACGGCGAGGCGATCGTCGTGCTGGATCCGGAGGCTGCCAGCGGGCTGAAGTACCTGCGCAAGATGAACATGCAGCTCGGTTCCAAGATGCGCTTCATCTCCGCCCAGCTCATCGCACTCTACGAGGGTGACCTCTGGTTGCGTTCGGCCTCCCACGCCAACGCCATGGCCCAACGGCTGCGCGCAGCTGTCGAGGACATCGAGGGGCTCCAGGTCACCCAGCCCACCGAGTCCAATGCGGTGTTCGCGAAGTTGCCATCGGCAGCGGCGGACCGCGTCCGCCAGGACTTCAGGTTCTACGACTGGGACGAGGCCACCGGTGAAGTGCGCTGGATGTGCGGTTTCGACACCACCGAGGAGGATGTGGACCGGTTCGCCGCGGCCATCCGCGCCGAAGTCGCCGCAGGCTGACTGCGTCCCGCCGGTTTCGCCATCGCAGTGGCTGATCGGCGGGTTCCGCATCCCGGCCCAGCGAAGGAGTCCCAGGTGAACGGGCGCACCACCACGCCACTGGAGCAGCGCATCGATGCCGTTGCCCATCGGATCATCGCCAGGTTCCCCCAGAGCACGGGGGCGAAGGTGCTCGTCGAGTTCGGCGTCTTCACGCTCAAACAGGCGTGGGCCTGTGTCTTCGGTGCGGCGATGCTCGCGGTGCTCTTCGCCACCCGGCTCTGGTATCCCGGGGACATCGCGCTGGCCCGCAACGATGCCGTCACGCTGGCGGCGGTTGCCATCCAGATCCTGATGGTGGCCTTCCGGCTGGAGACGCTGCGCGAGTTGCGGGTGATCATCTTGTTCCACCTCGTCGGCACCGGCATGGAACTATTCAAGACCAGTGTCGGTTCCTGGATCTACCAGGGTGAGGGGATCCTGCACCTGGACAACGTCCCGTTGTACAGCGGCTTCATGTATGCGGCCGTGGGTTCCTACATGGTCCGGGTGTTCCGCCTCTTCGACCTCCGATTCCAGCGGTATCCACGACGCTGGATCACCGCGGTCCTGGCTGCGGCGATCTACCTGAACTTCTTCACCCACCACTACATCTGGGATCTGCGCTGGTTCCTGCTGGCCGCCGTCGTGGTGGTGTTTGGCCGGTGCTGGATGCACTTCCGGATCTTCCGGGTGCGCCTGCGCATGCCGTTGGTCCTGGCGTTCCTCCTCGTGGCGGTGTTCATCTGGCTCGCCGAGAACATCGCCACCTGGTCCAACGCGTGGGCCTACCCCGACCAGTTGGAGGGCTGGCAGCTGGTCTCCGTGGCGAAGCTGGGTTCCTGGCTGCTCCTGATGATCATTTCGGTCGTCCTGGTCACCTGGGCCTACCCGCCCGGGGCACCCGATGAGCACGACGTCGAACCGGCACTGCGTGGTGCCGGCGCCTAGGACATCGCCCAGGTGGCCAGTCCCAGAACCAGCGAGACGACGGCGATCAGGGAGAAGACGCGCGGCAGGACCCACCGGTTGACCTCGGCTTCGGACCCCGCCTCCGCGGCGGCCGGGGAATCCGCGGCCGTCGACGATGCCTCCCCGTGCACGGGGGTCGCCACGGCCAGCTCGTAGGCCAGCAGCAGGCGGGAGGGCGCGGCCATCGTGGCCAGGGACGCCGCGACATTGGTGGCAGCCACGATCTGGAGCACCGAGGAGCCCAACTCCGTGGCCACCTGTGTCTGGGTGGCCGTCAACATGGCATTGGCCGCCGTGTTGGAACCGGTGATGAATCCTGCCAAGGCGTTCAGCGCGGGCGCGAGGACCAGATACCCGCGGCCCATCCCGGCCATGGCCGTGCCGAGCGCCGCTCCCATTCCGGTGACGGACAGCAGCGCCCCGAGGACGGTGAAGCACAGGGTCACCAGACCGACGGGCAGCCACGTGTGGTAGGCGAGCAACGCCCGGTGGGTGAACCGTTCCCCCGGCGGCACCGGTCCCCGGCGCCGTCCCGGCCCGAACTGTGCCGCCAGGCACGCCACCACCAGCCAGATGGCCGGGCTCGTGGCCGCACGCACCGCCAGGCTTGGCTCCCCCGGGGATGTCGCGGCCCGGGCGGCCAGGAGCCCGGCGGCCATGACGGCGTACGGTACGGCGGCACGGGCGACCTCCCGGCCCGCCGGGGCCAGGGTGCCGCGCCACCGATAGACCAGCAGGTGCACCACGATCGGCAGCAGCGAACCCACGACGCCGGCCAGGGGGGTTCCCATCATCGTGTTGGCTCCCAGGATGCCCAGCCACAAGAGCACTGCGCTGCCCGCGGCCCCTCCCAGCACCCGGGGCCAGGCCCCCTCATGGCGCAGCAGGAAGGTCACCAGCAGCGCGGCGCCGAGCATGGCCGGCAGGGAGAGCATCGCCGAGCGGATCCCCACCTCCAGCAGTGGGGTGCCTGATAGTTCCGAGGCCAGCAGTGTTCCCGGCCCCAGGGCACCCCAGGGAACTGCGAGCAGGCCCAGCAAGGCGAAGATGGTGGAGCGGGGCACACTGTGTCCGATGAGCCGCAGGATGGGCACGCCGACCGTCACACCGATCCCGAAACCGGTGACCGATTCGGCGAACGGCACCAGCCCGAACACCACCAGTATCGTTCCGGCCCTGCGCGATGGCGCACTGGATTGCAGCCATCCGGAGATGACCGCCATGGATCCCGTGTTGGACATGATGCGGCTGAGCAGGACCCCCGCATAGAGGATCAGCAGGATTTCGATGATCGTCGGGGAGAAGGCAGCAAAGGAGGCCAGGACCACCTGCGGTTCGGTGGGGAAGAAGACGACGGCGACAAGAAGGCCCACGGCCAACGACGCCACGGCAATCCGGGTGCCCTTGACCCCGAGGAAGAACAGGACCACGGCCAGTACGATGGGTATCGCTGCCGCGATTGCCGTCATGGTCCACCTTCCCGGGTGCTTCGTCGTCTGGATGCGCATCGAAGGGGATCCCTGCTCCCTGGATGACCGTAGCCCACCGGCTCTGCCGTCGCACGCCGCGCACCCCGGGGCGGATCCCTTCGGCAGCCAACGCAGCCACCCAGCGGCGTGCCTTCCGGGCACCCCCGACGGGCAGCCCTACACTCGGGAGGGTGACCGCTCTTGGCAACCTGGCCCAGGTTCCCCCAGACTTCATGACGGCGCTCTCGGCGCTCCGTCAGGCAGATTGCCGTGCCGAAATGCGTTTGGCAGAAATCCCCGCACCGGCCCGTCTGGCACCGTTCGCCGTCGCCCTGTCCGCAGAGGTCTTCGAGCCCGCTTCCGCGGGCCGCGGTTCGGTCCATGGTCCGGCCGCCGCAGCATTGGCCGAGGCCCGCACGCTCAGCCAGGATGACGAGTTGGCCACGGGACGCTTCATCCTGCTCCATGATCCGGCGGGGTCGGACCTGTGGAAGGGCACGTTCCGGATCGTCACCTACATCCGGGCCCAGCTCGATGCCGCCATGGGCAACGACCAGATGCTCGGCTCCGTGGCCTGGACCTGGCTGTTGGATGCCCTGCACGAGAACAATGCCGGATATTCGGAGGCCGGTGGGACCGCCACCCGGATGCTTTCCCAGAGTTTCGGAAGCCTCCACAACCGCCCGGAAACCATTGACATCGAGCTGCGGGCCTCATGGACCCCCGACGGCTCCGATGTCCGCGCCCATCTCGAAGCCTGGAACGACATGGTGTGCACGTTCGCCGGATTGCCGCCACTACCCGAAGGCGTCACGGCGCTGCCTCTGCGGCGCAGGAACTAAATCAACTAGAATTGGCTCACCATGACCGATTCGCGCACCGACAGCCTTCCCGAAACCCGCGACGCCGGGGATCTTGACCCACCGGTGCCCGAACCGACACCACTGACGCAGCCACGCGACGGCGTTCCCCCGGTGGTCCACACCGATGCAGGGCTGCGCCGCGCCGCGCGGGCCCTGGCGGCCGGCACCGGTCCGGTCTCCGTCGATGCCGAGCGGGCCTCGGGTTTCCGCTACGGCCAGCGTGCCTTCCTCGTCCAGCTCCGCCGCGAAGGCGCCGGAACCTGGCTCATCGACCCCGTCCCCTTCCAGGACCTGCTGCCGATCAACGAGGCGCTGTCCGGTGTCGAGTGGATCCTCCACGCCGCCACCCAGGACCTGCCGTGCCTGGGCGAATTGGGCATGCATCCGGATGCCCTCTTCGACACCGAACTGGCAGGCCGCATCGCCGGGCTGCCGCGCGTGGGTTTGGGCCCGATCGTCGAATCGCTGCTGGGGCTGAGCCTGGCCAAGGAACATTCGGCGGCCGACTGGTCCACCCGCCCCCTGCCGGAGCCGTGGCTGCGCTATGCGGCGTTGGATGTCGAGGTCCTCGATGAATTGCGGTTGGCCCTGATGGACCTGCTGCGCGAGTCCGGAAAGCTGGACTTCGCACTGGAGGAGTTCGAGGCCATCCGGACCGCCCCGGCGCCGGCACCCCGGGTCGATCCCTGGCGCCGGACCTCCGGACTGCACCAGTTGCGTGACCGCCGGCAGCTGGCAGCGGTCCGGTCCCTCTGGCTCGAACGTGAATCATTGGCGGAGAACCGGGATGTGGCACCGGGGCGCCTGATCCCGGATGCCGCGCTCATCGCTGCCGCCAAGGCGATGCCCACCACCGTCCCCCAGCTGCTGAAGACCCCCGGTTTCCACGGGCGTGCGGCCAGCAAGGAAGGACCGCGCTGGTTGCGGTGCCTCCAGCAGGCCCGCACCACCGAGGATCTGCCGCCCATGCACATCCCCTCGTCGGCTCCGCCGCCGGCACGCACCTGGCCCGACAAGGACGAGGCGGCGGCACGTCGGCTCAACACGGCCAAGCCGCGCATCGCCCGGCGGGCCGAGGAGTTGGACATGCCGGTCGAGAACCTCCTGACCCCTGATCTGTTGCGGCGCATCGCCTGGCGGCCGCCGTCACGGATCGATCCCGAAACCATCGAGGCCGCGCTCCGGGAGCTCGGAGCCCGGCCCTGGCAGGTGGAACAGACCTCCCCCATCATCACCGTGGCGTTCCTGGATCCCGAGCCGCTCCCATCCAAGCGCGCGGCCACCCGCTCCTGACCGCGCCTTCGGCGATCCTTTCGCCGGCAAGCCGTGCCGGACACGCCGTTCCCTTCTTGCACCTCTAGTTACTCGCCGGTAACATATGGAGTGGATCACATTCATTCCACGCAAGGAGTCACTCCAGTGAGCCCCACCACCCCGCGCGCACTGCCGCGCCACCGGCAAGTCCGCGACGTCGTCTTCGTCGACGGCGTCCGCACCCCCTTCGGCAAGGCCGGTGACAAGGGCATCTACCACGGCACCCGGGCCGATGACCTGGTGGTCAAGTGCATCCGCGACCTGATGCGCCGCAACCCGTCGCTGCCCGCGGAGCGGATCGACGAGGTGGCCATTGCCGCCACCACGCAAACCGGCGACCAGGGCCTGACCATCGGACGGACCGCGGCACTGCTGGCCGGGCTGCCCCAGTCCGTACCGGGGTACGCCATCGACAGGATGTGCGCCGGCGCCATGACCGCCGTGACCACCAGTGCCGGCTCCATCGCCTTCGGCGCCTACGACGTCGTCATCGCCGGCGGCGTCGAGCACATGGGCAACCACCCCATGGGAGCCGGAGCCGATCCGAACCCGCGCTTCATCTCCGAACGCCTGGTCGATCCGGCGGCACTGAACATGGGCAACACCGCGGAAAACCTCCACGACAGGTTCCCGGCCATCACCAAGGAACGCGCCGACCGCTATGCCGTCGCCAGCCAGGCCAAACTGGCCGCCGCCTACGAGGCGGGGAACATCCAGCCCGACCTCGTCCCCGTGGCCACCCGCCGCCCCGGCGAGGGCTGGGCGCTGAACTCCGTCGACGAGCCACCCCGTCCCGGCACCACCATGGAGGACCTCGATTCCCTCCGCACTCCCTTCCGTGCACACGGGCACGTCACCGCAGGCAACGCCGCGGGATTGAACGACGGGGCCACCGCAGCCCTGCTGACCTCCTCGGAGGCTGCCGAGGAGCTGGGCCTGGCCACGAAGATGCGCCTGGTGGGCTATGCCTTCGCCGGCGTCGAACCCCAGGTGATGGGCATCGGCCCGGTACCCGCCACCGAGAAGGCGCTGGCCCAGGCCGGATTGACCATCGAGGACATCGGGCTGTTCGAGATCAACGAGGCCTTCGCCGTCCAGGTGCTCTCCTTCCTGGACCACTACGGCATCGCCGACGACGATCCCCGCGTGAACCGCTATGGTGGGGCCATCGCCGTCGGACATCCACTGGCTTCCTCCGGCGTGCGCCTGATGAACCAGCTGACCCGGCAATTCGAGGCCGACCCCTCGGTGCGCTACGGCCTCACGACCATGTGTGTCGGCCTCGGCATGGGCGGCACCGTCATCTGGGAAAACCCCCACCACGCCGACTATGGGAAGGACGCCTGAAAATGGCTGCACAGGATTTTGACCGCTTCGGGGTACTCGCCGATCAGGTCCCCGACGAGATCGTCACCCACACCCTGGTCTCCGACGTCCAGCTGCCCTCCGGCAAGACGCTGGCGCTGCTGACCCTGGACAACGGCCTGGACCATTCCAAGCCCACGACCCTGGGCCCGGCCACGCTCATCGAGCTGGGCCGGGAACTGACCCGCCAAAAGGAACGCGCAGCCGCCGGGGACATCGCCGCGCTCGCCGTTACCGGCAAGCCGCACTTCCTGGTGGCCGGGGCCGACCTGACCACCGTGAAGACGCTGAAGAACTCCGACAGCGGAGCACTCATGGCCGAACTGGGCCATGCCGCCTACGATCTGTTGGCCGACCTGGGCGTCCCGACCTTCGCCTTCATCAACGGCGTCGCCCTCGGTGGCGGCCTGGAAATCGCCCTGGCCTCGACCTACCGCACGGTCTCCACCGGAGCCAACGGCATCGGGCTGCCGGAGGCCTTCATCGGGCTGGTCCCCGGCTGGGGCGGCGTCTACCGCCTGCCGCGCCTGATCGGCCCCGAGGCCGCGATGACCGTCATGATCGAGAACCCGTTGAATAACAACCGCTCGCTCAACGGCACCACGGCCCACCAGCTGGGGATCGCCGACGCCATCTTCGAACCGGCCGACTTCGTCGAGCAGTCACTGGCCTGGGCCGATTCGGTGCTCGCCGGAGCCTCCGTGGAACGGCCCAACGCCGTGGATCCCGCCACCGACGCCGCGGCCGCCGAGCGCTGGGACGCCGCGGCCGCCAAGGCCCGGGCCTTCGTGGAATCCAAGACGGCCAACGCAGCCCCGGCACCGGGCAAGGTCCTGGACGTCTTCGAGGCGGGCAAGACCATCAGCCAGGCCGAATCCGCACGGCTCGAATGCGCCGCCCTGACCGAACTGATGCAGACTCCGCAGTTCCAGGACACGGTCTACGCCTTCCTTGACCTGGTGCAGAAGCGCGCCAAGCGTCCCGCCGGCGCCCCCGATCAGAAGCTGGCCCGTCCCGTCACCAAGATCGGTGTCGTCGGCGCCGGCCTGATGGCCGGGCAGTTCGCCCTGCTCTTCGCCAAGGCGCTCAAGGTTCCGGTCATCATCACCGACATCGACCAGGCGCGCGTGGACAAGGGCCTGGCCTACATCCACGGCGAGATCGACAAGCTGCTGGCCAAGAAGCGCATCTCGGCCGATGCCGCCAACCGGACCAAGGGCCTGGTCACCGGGTCGGTCACCAAGGACGCCTTCGCCGACGCCGATCTGGTCATCGAGGCGGTCTTCGAGGAACTGCAGGTCAAGAAGCAGGTCTTCGCCGAAGTGGAGGCAGTGGTCTCCCCCGAGTGCATCCTGGCCACCAACACCTCATCGCTGTCGGTGACCGAGATGGCAGCGGATCTGAAGCATCCCGAACGGGTGGTGGGCTTCCACTTCTTCAACCCGGTGGCCGTGATGCCGCTGATCGAGATCGTGCGAGCCCCCAAGACCGACGACGTCGTGCTGGCGACCGCGTTCGCCGTGGCCAAGCAGCTGCGCAAGACGGCAGTCCTGGTCAAGGACTCGGCGGCCTTCGTGGTCAACCGGGTGCTGTTGCGCCTGATGGGCGAGGTCTCCAACGCCTTCGATGACGGCACCGACGCCGAGGTCGCCGACAACGCGCTGCGGCCCATGGGCCTGCCCATGAGCCCGTTCACGCTGCTGGCCATGGTCGGCATCCCCGTGGCACAGCACGTCATGGAGTCCCTGCACGAGGCGTTCGGTGACCGCTTCCGGGTCTCGGCCAACCAGCAGGCCCTGATCGACAACGGGCTGAAGTCGCTCTGGGTCAAGAACGACGACGGCACCCGCTCGATCCCGGACTCGACCCTGGCGTTGCTCCAGTTCGGGAACTCCCCCAGCACCTCCGAGGAGCTGCTGGTCCGCACCCAGGATGCCCTGGCCCAGGAGATCGGCATGATGCTCGACGAGGGAGTCGTCGCCGGCCCCGAGGACATCGACCTGTGCATGATCCTCGGCGCGGGCTGGCCGATGCACCTCGGTGGCATCACCCCGTACCTGGACCGGGTCGGAGCCTCCGAGCGCGTGCGCGGGGCCAAGTTCCACACCGCCTGACCCCTGGCAGCCAGGACACGACGGCGGATGGCCGGGGCAATCGCTCCGGTGCCCCGCCGTCGTCGTGGTGGCCGGCACCACCCTTCGGCCCGCTCGAACCGGCACCGGGGCCATGAAAGAATCGTTGCATGAGTACGCCTGCGCAACCCTGCCGCCGCCTTGTCCTGGGATCGAGCCTCGCCGTCGGGGCGGCCGCCACGCTGACCGCCTGCGGTGACGGGTCCTCGGCGGCCCCCGACAACAACGCGAAGGCGGTTCCCGAGCCGTCCGGCGATCCGGTGACCGTCGCCGACGCCGCGGACCTTCCCGTGGGCACCTCGGTCAACGTGGCCCGTGAGGGGTCCAAGGACGCCTACCTGCTGTACCGCAAGGACGAGAAGACGGTGCTGGCCTACACCTCGGTGTGCACGCATGCCGGCTGCCGGGTGGGCCCCGGCGACGGCGACTTCCACTGCCCCTGCCACGACTCGCACTTCAGCGCAGAGGACGGCACGGCGACCGCGGGTCCGGCCCGGGCCGCACTCACCCGGTACGCCGCTGAAGTATCCAACGGGAAGATCCTGCTCTATCCCTAGCCACCCCGGCACCGGTCCTCGCCGTAGCGGGCCCACGGTGCCACAATGGGCCCATGGAACAGTTCACAGCCCACCAGACGGGACGCCGGGCAGTCCTGGGAGGATCGTTGGCCGTAGGCACCGGTGTGGTGCTGACGGCCTGTGGCGGCGGGAACAAGACCCAACCGGTCCCCGAGCCCACGGGCACGCCCACCAAGGCCACGACCACCGCCGACCTGAAGGTCGGGGCCAGCGCCTCCGTGGCAGTGCAGGGCAACAACTACCTTTTGTGGCGCAAGGACGAGAACACCGTCTACGCCTACACTGCGGTGTGCACGCACCAGGGATGCACCGTCGGCCTGGGCAAGACGGATTTCAAGTGCCCGTGCCACGGCTCGGAATTCTCCCATGAGGACGGCTCCCGCGTGGCGGGCCCCGCGAAGAAGCCGCTGACCCGCTATGCGGCGGCCATCGACGGCACCGACGTGATGATCTACCTCTGAGACGTCCTGCCCTCAGCGCTGCATACCCTGGAGCAGGAAGTCGGCATTGGCCGGCTCCAGCCCGGCGATCGCCTCCCAGCCGGCGGAACCGGCCTGGTCCAGCACCGCGACCGAATGGATGCCGCTCCATTCACTGGCCAGGACCACACCGTCGGCGACCCAGTGGCTGGCCCGCACCGTCCCGGCGACCATCCGGTCGAAACGCTGGATCGGCTCCGAGGCCTCGACCCCCGCGGGGAGCCGCGACGGCGGCGGGGCATCGTCGACGGCCACCAACCGGGTCTGCTGCGCGAGGCCGGTTTCGTCGTCCACCGCGTTCCACTGCGCCTCACGGCGGCCGGACGCCACCATCCGGGCGAGCACCAAGTACTCGCCATAGCCGGGAAGTGTTCCCGCCTCGACGGGGCGGCGACGCCCCGGAGGCAGTTCCCGTCCGTCACGGGTGGGAATGTTCCCGCTCCCGATGACCGGCAGGCTCCCGGTGTGGGTCCAGCTGGCGGGGTTGTGCAGCAGGACCGGCTCCTCCATCCCCGTGGCGTGGAACCAACTCAGATCCCAGTCGATGCCGGGGATGAATCGGATCCGCGATTCGGCCTGGTACGGGCCCTCGTCGCCTTCGATCACGACCCGGGTGAGCAGCACGGAGTACTTCCAGACCCGCCGCATGGCACCGACCCGCTGCGTCCCGTCCCGGAACACCTCCCAGCGTTCGAAGTCGGGCCACTCCTGCAGCAGCTCCCGCGGCGTGGACATGCCAGCCCCCTAGAAGAGGGCAACTTTCGGCTCGCGCGGGAAGATCGCATCCAGCTCCGCCAGATCCTCGGCGGTGGGGATCCACGCGACGGCACGTGCGTTTTCGTGGACCTGTTCAATCCGGGTGGCCCCGGCAATGACACTGGACACGGGACGCTGCGCGGCCAGCCACGAGAAAGCCACCTGGATCGGGGTCAGGTCCCGCTCGGCGGCGAAGTCGCCCAGTTCCTTGAGCTGGCCGAGGTCCACGTTCTCCAACAGGTTCTGGCGTGAATGGGTCAACCGGCTGCCTTCGGGGGCCCGGCCCGAGGAGTACTTGCCAGTGAGCAGGCCGTTGGCCAGCGGGAAATACGGCAAGACGCCCAGACCGTAGGCGTTGGAGGCCGGCAGGACCTCGAGCTCGGCGCGGCGATCGAGCAGGTTGTAGTGGTTCTGGCTCGAAATGAAGCGGGTGTATCCACCGGCACGTGCAGTGAATTCGGCTTCGGCGATCTGCCACCCCGCCCGGTTGGAATGGCCGATGTACCTGACCTTGCCGGAGGCGACCAGGTCATCGAGGGCCGAGAGGGTCTCATCGATCGGCGTGGACGGATCGGGTGTGTGGAACTGGTAGAGGTCGATGTAGTCGGTGCCCAACCGTCCCAGTGAGGCCTCCACGGCACGCATGATGTACCGCCGGGATCCGCGAACCCCGAAGTCACGCCCGTTGGCTCCTGCGGTGTCCATGCCGAACTTCGTGGCGACGATGACCTCGTCACGGTGTCCGCCCAGGGCCTTGCCCAGGCGGCTCTCCGACAGCCCGGGTTCGCGCCCGTAGGTGTCCGCCGTGTCGAACAACGTGATGCCGGCGTCCAGGGCAGCATGGACGACGGCGTCCGTGCCCTGCTGCGACTCCGTGGCGGTGCCGGTACGGCCCAGGTTGTTGCATCCCAGCCCGACGACTGACACCGTCAGCCCGGAACGGCCCAGCTGGCGGTATTCCATGTCGGACTGCGTCGGCTGGGCCGGACGGCGGGTGGAGTTGCTGGCGTTGCTCACGTCGGGGTCCTTTCGGGGAACGGGGTAGGCCGGGTGGCGGCCGACGGGATCAGGAGAGGGAGAACTTGCCCTTGGGAGGCATCGGGTATTTCTGCTTCGCGGCGTCGGGGTCCTCGAAGGGGGCCACGCCGATGGAGAGCTTGGTGAAGTCGAGCTTGGCCTGGCGGATGCACACGGTGATGGCGGTGACCGCCTTCGCCGGTTCCGGGGAGAGGATGCGGATGTTCAGCTTGCGGGGGGCGAAGTCGCTGGATTCCACGGTGCCCAGCCCCCGCCAGGCCAGATGTCCGCGCAGGGCCTCGATGGCCTTGTCCCGCAGGTACTCGTCGCGTTGTGTGCCTTCGGTGGACTTCAGCGCATACTGGGCGATCACCCAGGACTGTTCGGCGTCGGTGAGTTCGGCGTACCCGTCCTCGGCGCACTGCTGGCCGAAGGCCTCCATGAGGGCCTCGCCCTTCGCGGTATCGACATCCACCGCCTGTTGGGTGGTGGATTGGTGGCCCACCGTGCCGTGGTTGACCACGAACTGCCCGGTGGGTTCGCCCTCGGCCTGTTCGAACCAGGCCTCGCGGAACTGCAGGACCCCGTCGTCGTCGCGGCGGTAGGTGCGCTGGATGGGCATGCGTTCTCCTGGATGCTGGCGATGGTGTGCTCACGGTCCGCGCTGCCCCCGGTCTCCGGCGACGGCGCGGTGCAGCATCTAGCCTACTGCCTGGGCGATGAGGCGTCGTCCGCGCACGAACCAGTCGTCGGCGGTGGCACCAAAGGGTTCGGCTCCGGTTCGGACCCGGGCCAACAAGTCATCGGCTGCACCCTGCAGGCGCCGGACCAGCTCGGCGGGGTAGCCCATGGATCCGGCGTGGTCGGCGAACTCGTCCTCGTCGTCGAGGTAGACGCCACGCGTGGTGGAACGGACGACGTCCAGGTCCATGTCGATGGAGTTGAACTCCCACCCTGCCAGTTTCAGGGGTTGCCAGCCCAGGTTGCAGGAGACGTCGATGTAGAGCCGGAGGCCGGCCGGGTGTGAGTCGTCATAGCAGGTTGCCACCCAGTCGCCCTGGTGGGGGAAGAGGCAGACGGCGTCGGACGCCGCGGCAAAGCCGGCCCCGGGACGCGAGACAAGCGAACCCTGCGGCTGGATGACCCAGTGCCCGTGGCGATCGGCACCCAGGTACCGGCCGGGGACGACCCAGTGGGCACCGCCGTCGTACTTCCAGGCGCGGGCGATCACGAGGTCGCCCTCGGTGATGCCCTCCGGCTCCGGCACCAGGTCCCGGGGCAGGCTCACAGCCGGGGGATCTGTCCGGTGGGCAGGTCCTGGCCGGGCAGCGGGCGGGCGAAGGGGACCTTGGTGCCCAGCACCTGGGCCAGGGTGTCCTGGGCGATCTGGTTGGCGGTCAGGCCCACGCGTTCCAGGACCTGGTTGCGCGAACCGTGTTGGAGGAACTCGACGGGCAGGCCCACCTCGTTCAAGGCGGTGTCCACGCCGGCTGCGCGCATTTCCTGGCGGATCCGCGAGCCGACTCCCCCGGCCTTCACGCCGTCCTCGATGCACACCACGATCCGGTGCCGGGCGGCCAGGCCAATGATGGAGCGTGCCACCGGCAACACCCAGCGCGGGTCCACGACGGTGGAGGTGACGCCCTGGGCCTCGAGCCGGCCGGCGACATCCAGTCCGAGCGTGGCCATGGAGCCGACGGCGACGATGAGCACGTCCCGCTCGTCCTCGCCGTGACGGGCCAGGACGTCGACACCGTCCTCCAGGCGTTCGAGGGCCTCGAGTTCCGCCCCGACACTGCCCTTGGAGAACCGCAGCACGGTCGGTGCGTCGTTGATGGCGACGGCCTCGCGCAGTTCCTCGCGCAGCCGGGTGGCGTCGCGCGGGGCGGCCAGGGCCAGCCCGGGAACCGACTGCAGCAACGCCAGGTCCCACATGCCGTGGTGGCTGGGGCCGTCTGGGCCGGTGACCCCGGCGCGGTCCAGCACGATGGTGACACCGGCGCGGTGCAGTGCCACATCCATGAGCAGCTGGTCGTAGGCCCGGTTCAGGAACGTGGCGTAGAGCGCGACCACCGGGTGCAGGCCACCGAAGGCCATGCCGGCGGCGCTGGTGAGGGCGTGCTGCTCGGCGATGCCGACGTCGATGACCCGTTCTGGATGGCGTTTGGCCATGGCGGAGAGCCCGACGGGGATGAGCATGGCCCCGGTGACGGCGACGATGTCCTGGCGCTCATCGGCGATGTCGGAAATCTCCTCGCCGAAGACCGACGTCCACGATTGGGCGCCCGGGCGTTCGACGGGTTCGCCGGTCTCCGGGTCGATGACGCCGACCGAGTGCATCTGGTCCGCCATGTCCGCCAGCGCCGGCGGATAGCCCCGGCCCTTCTCGGTCAACGTGTGCACGATGACCGGGCCCTCGTAGTTCCGCGCCTGCTGCAGCGCCTCCTCGACGGCGACGAGGTTGTGCCCATCGATCGGGCCGATGTACTTCATGCCCAGGTCCTCGAAGAGCCCCTGCGGCGCCCACCAGTCCTTGATGCCCTTCTTGGTGGCGTGCAGCGACTTGTACGTGAAGCGGCTCACCGCCCCGCCCTGCTGCAGGCGGTCCTTCCACCAGGACAGGGTGTCCTCGTAGACCGGGTGCGTGCGGACCTTGTCCAGGGTGCGCTGGCGCAGACCGGCCAACTGCTCGGCCAGTCCGCCGATGGTCGGGGCGTAGGAGCGGCCGTTGTCGTTGACCACGATGACGACCCGGCGGTCGGGGTCGGCGGCGATGTTGTTCACGGCCTCCCAGGCCATCCCGCCGGTCAGGGCGCCGTCCCCGACGACGGCGACGACGTAGCGGTCCCCCTCCCCGGCGAGCTTGCGGGCACGCGAGATGCCCTCGGCCCAGGACAGCGAGGACGAGGCGTGGGAGGACTCCACGATGTCGTGCACGGATTCGGAGCGGTCGGGGTACCCGGCCAGGCCGCCCTGCTGGCGCAGCGTGGAGAAGTCCTGGCGCCCGGTGACGAGCTTGTGCACATAGGACTGGTGGCCGGTATCGAAGACCACGGAGTCGCGCGGGGAGTCGAAGACGCGGTGGATGCCCAGCGTCAGTTCCACGACGCCGAGATTCGGGCCCAGGTGCCCGCCCGTCTGGGAGACGTTGGCGACCAGGAAGGTGCGGATCTCCTCCGCGAGGTCCTGTAGCTGCGCCATGCTCAGGCGACGCAGGTCGCGTGGCTCGTGGATGCTCTCAAGCAATCCCATGCGGAGTGGTCCTTTCGCTGCCGGGAAGATCATTCCATCGTACTGCCGCCCCTGCCCCGATCACGAGTCCGCGCGCACCGTGGCACCCAGCCCCAGGAAGGAGGCCACGCCGTCGTGCCCCCCGACCTCCAGCGTCCAGGCCGGTCGGTTAAGCTCCTGGGGTTCCAGCCGGAGGTGTTGCACGTCCTGCGCGTTGCCGCCCCATGACTTCCGGGTGCTCCCGTTCGGTGCATAGCCCACGGCCCGGGAGACGGCCAGCGACGCCGTGTTCCAGCTCGCGGCCTCCGTTTCGGCCACCTCCGCGCCGAGGTGGTCGAAGGCATAGAGCACGACGGCGGTGCGCATCTCGGTGCCGATCCCCCGGCCCTGCGCCGATTGGCGGAGCCAGGAGCCGGTGGACACGGTGCGCAGCGTGCCGAAGTCCGCGGCCACCAGGTCCTGCATGCCCACCAGTTCCCCCTCGTTCCAGACCCCAAAGGGCAGCGTCCATTGTGCGGCCGTGGTCCGGGCCCGGGTCCGCCAGACGTGCAGGGCCATGTTCGCCGGGAGTTCGTCCGCCGGTACCGAGGTCCAGGGGTAGGAGAAGGGACTGCGTGCCGGGTCGTGGATGCCGGATTGGGCCGCGGCAATGAAGGCCGGGATGTGATCGTCGGTGATCGGGCGCAACACCAACCGGGGGGTGGCCAGGCGCAGGGCGAACAGCGGCCACGCAGATGTCATCTCGTCCATGGTCCGAGTCTAGGGTGCGCTCCGCCCCGGCCCGGTTAAATCCCGCGGGCGGGCCACCCGGTGTCCCGGATGGCCCGCCCCCGTGGCGGGGTTTTCTGTCTACATGGCGGAGATTTGGCGCAGCACATACTGCCACGTGATTCGATAACCCCTTTTGAGCGCCATTTATCCGGTCCGGCGTCGACTCCGCGTCCAGCGGTGGCGGGAAATACCTAGTCAGAGACACGCGGAGAGGCTCCAACGGGCACTACCCTGCAGTTGGTGATGCACCTCCTCGGACATGCTTCGATCGCGGTACTTGAGGTCCCTGCGCCCCCTCTGGATCCCGACGTCACGATCGATCCGGGAGCCGAGCCCAGTTCCGGCGCAACACTGGCCAAGAGTCTCGAAAGGCCCGTCTTGTGCAATAAGGACGCGAGGCGCGCTCCTGAGACTGGACTTCGGGCGAAGAGAGTAAATCGCAACAAAATATGTATCTGCCAGCGCTCGCTAGGGGAACCTCCTTGTGTAAAAAATTCACACCATGGAAAGCCGGTCCCGTTGGACCAGCGGCTCATCGTTTTGTTCTTCACGAACCATGCCTAGAACGATGTGGACGCACTTGGCTTGTCACTGAAGATAATCGCCACGATCTGTTCGACGTGTTCCACATCGATGCGTCTTTATGCCCCGCCGGGTCTGTGAAGTCGGATGCACAGCCGATCTACCTGTGCCTGGGTCAAGCCAATGCTAAGCAGATACTGGTCGGCTGCCCCGTATGTCTCATCGATGTGCTCAAGCATTTCAATGATATTTTTGGCCTGCGCGTTTTGGAGGTGAGACAGGCTTTTGACGGAGGCTTCGTCCGTTGCCTCCGCTAGTTCTTTGGCAAAGGCCTCTCGCATCCCATGCTCAGTGCGTTCGTAGTCTTCACCGATAATCTCGTCAGGAACGCCAGCCAAGCGCAACAGTATTGCACTAATCATCCCGGTCCGGTCTTTGCCAGAAGCACATGAAATCAAAACTGTGCCCTCCGGAGCATCGGCAATTTCGGTCATGATCGCCGCGATTGTAGCCGTGTTCCGTCCAAGGCTGCCTTTGTAAACGGCACCTAGCGTGACCTCGGAATCGGGATCCCTCAGTGCCTCGGCACTTGGGTCAATCAAAGGCCTCAATTTGTATCCTGGCCCTTTGACCATCGGGTGGGGCACCGCTTTCGCTTCCTCAGCCGAACGCAGATCGAGCACGCGCGCGAACGCAGGCATCGTCGCAGCAGCCCCTGGTGGTTGATAGTCAACGGGAGTCTCCGACCGCATGATCGCCCCGCGAACAGTTGTTCCACCACCGTGCAGCGGCAAACCTCCAAGGTCGCGAGCGTTGTTGAATCCAGCCAGGCAATTATCCATAGCCCGAGTATCCCCGTTAGCGTTCATTGAACGGTTATACCATGGCGGAGATCAAGTCCCTTTGCAACTCATGAGCGAACCTCTCGCCGAGCCCGAGTTCCCGATCCGCGTACCAGACAGCGGCGTCGCAGGCCTCACGCCCGGCTTCAGGATGCTCTCGCTACGACACCATCACGCCCCGCGGCGGGCGGCGATCATGTTGTGGATCGACGCGAGGGTCTCCTCGCCGTCAACGAGCGCGACCTCACCGTTCACGACCTCGTCGACGCGACGATCGATCTCCGCATCCCAGGCTGCGTCGACCTCGGCCTGCTCCGCCTCGTCGACCCGCTGGAGCGCGAGCGCGGCGACCTCGCATTCATCGGCGTCGAGGGCCTTGCCCTGCGCGATGTAGTCCTCCAGCTTCGAAGCCATGTGTTCAGGGTACGTCCGGCGCGCGGTCGTCGGCCAGGATCCGCGGCGCCTTCCGAAGCAGTCCGTGTTCAACTGCTGAGTTCTTGCTGAAGGGGAGGGCGATCACGTGGTCGCCGGGATCGACCGGCATTCCCGGCGGCACGGAACACGGGCAGACCTGGTAGAGAGCGTCGGAGGCTTGTCATCGTGGTCGAACGCGAGGTCGACGCCGCCGGTCCCGAGGACCTGTTCCCAGTTGAATCCCACGGTCACGATCGCGGTGCTCGCGAAGGAGCGCAGTGCCCCGGGCCTTTCCTCGCCCGACTCCTCGCGCTATGACCGGTCGGCGCTATAAGCGATCAGCACGAAAAGCAAGCGCCCCGCCAGGCCGAAGCCTGACGGGGCGCTTGTGCGACTATCTCAAGCGACGGCCGGAGACTACTTCGTCAGCGACCAGATCGCCGCATATTCGAGCCGATCAGCTCAACTACCGCTAATCTGGCGCAGCACGTACTGCAGGATGCCGCCGTTGCGGTAGTAGTCGGCCTCACCGGGGGTGTCGATGCGCAGGACCGCATCGAATGACTTGGTGGAGCCGTCTTCGGCGGTGGCGGTGACCTTCAGCGTCGACGGCGTGGTCCCGTTGTTCAGCTCGGTCACGCCGGAGATGGAGAAGGACTCAGTCCCCTCCAGGCCCAGGGTGGCCGCAGACTCGCCCTCGGGGAACTGCAGCGGCAGCACGCCCATGCCGATGAGGTTGGAGCGGTGGATGCGCTCGTAGCTCTCGGCCATGACGGCCTTCACACCCAGCAGTGCGGTGCCCTTGGCGGCCCAGTCACGCGAGGAGCCCGAACCGTATTCCTTGCCCGCGATGACGACCAGCGGGGTGCCGGCTGCCTCGTAGTTCACTGCGGCGTCGTACACGAAGGCCTGCGGGCCGTCGGCCTGGGTGAAGTCGCGGGTGTAGCCACCCTCGACGTTGTCCAGGAGCTGGTTGCGGATGCGGATGTTCGCGAACGTGCCGCGGATCATCACCTCGTGGTTGCCACGACGGGAGCCGTAGGAGTTGAAGTCCTTGCGGTCCACGCCGTTGGCCAGCAGGTACTGGCCGGCCGGGGAATCGGACTTGAACGAGCCGGCCGGGGAGATGTGGTCGGTGGTGACCGAATCGCCCAGCTTCAGCAGCACGCGGGCACCGTCGATGTCGGAGACCGGCTCCGGCTGCGCCTTCATGCCCTCGAAGTACGGGGGCTTGCGGACGTAGGTCGAATCGTCGGCCCACTCGAAGGTGTCGCCGGCCGGGGTGTCCAGGGACTTCCAGCGGTCGTCGCCGTCGAAGACGCCCTCGTAGCCCTTGGCGAACATCTCCTTGTCGATGGAGGCGTCCATGACCTGCTGGACCTCGACCGGGTTCGGCCAGATGTCCTTGAGGAAGACGTCGTTGCCGGCGTCGTCCTGGCCCAGCGGATCGACCTCGAAGTCGAAGTCCATGGAACCGGCCAGGGCGTAGGCGATGACCAGTGGCGGGGACGCCAGGTAGTTCATCTTCACGTCCGGGTTGATCCGGCCCTCGAAGTTGCGGTTACCCGAGAGGACCGAGGTGACGGAGAGGTCGTTGGCCTGGATGGCCTCCGAGATCTCCGGCTCCAGCGGGCCCGAGTTGCCGATGCAGGTGGTGCAGCCGTAGCCGACGATGTAGAAGCCGAGCTTCTCCAGGTACGGGGTCAGGCCGGACTTCTCGTAGTAGTCCGTGACGACCTTGGAACCGGGGGCGACCGAGGTCTTGACCCACGGCTTGGACGCCAGGCCCTTGTCCACGGCGTTGCGGGCCAGCAGCGCTGCGGCCAGCATCACCGAGGGGTTGGACGTGTTGGTGCACGAGGTGATCGAGGCGATGGACACGATGCCGTGGTCCAGGGCGAACTCGCGGCCATCTGCCATCTTCACGTCGACCGACTTGGAGGGACGGCCGATGTTCAGGCTGTCCGCGTCACCGGAGGCGTAGTTGTGGATGTCCTTGCGGAACTGCTCCTTGGCGCTGGTCAGCTCGATGCGGTCCTGGGGACGCTTCGGGCCGGCGATGGAGGGGACCACGGTGGACAGGTCCAGCTCGAGGCGCTCGGAGAAGCGGATCTCTCGGCTGGGATCGTGCCACAGGCCCTGTTCCTTGGTGTAGGACTCGACCAGGGCGACGTTCTCCTCGGACCGGCCAGTCAGGCGCAGGTAGTCCAGGGTCACGTCGTCGATCGGGAACATGGCTGCCGTGGAGCCGAACTCCGGGCTCATGTTGCCGATCGTGGCGCGGTTGGCCAGCGGCACCTGGGCGACGCCATCGCCGTAGAACTCAACGAACTTGCCCACGACGCCGTGCTTGCGCAGCATTTCGGTGATCGTCAGGACCACGTCGGTGGCGGTGGCGCCGGCGGGGATGGAGCCGGAGAGCTTGAAGCCCACCACGCGCGGGATCAGCATGGAGACGGGCTGGCCGAGCATGGCGGCCTCGGCCTCGATGCCGCCGACGCCCCAGCCCAGCACGCCCAGGCCGTTGACCATGGTGGTGTGCGAGTCGGTGCCGACGCAGGAGTCGGGGTAGGCGCGCAGCTTCCCGTCGACCTCACGGGTCATCACGGTGCGGGCCAGGTACTCGATGTTGACCTGGTGGACGATGCCCGTTCCCGGCGGGACGACCTTGAAGTCGTCGAACGCGGTCTGGCCCCAGCGCAGGAACTGGTACCGCTCGCCATTGCGCTGGTACTCGATGTCCATGTTGCGCTGGACCGCGTCCTGGTTGCCGAAGACGTCGATCTGGACCGAGTGGTCGATGACCATCTCGGCAGGTGCCAACGGGTTCACGCGGGTGGGATCGCCGCCGAGTTCCTTGATGGCCTCGCGCATCGTGGCGAGGTCGACCACGCAGGGCACGCCGGTGAAGTCCTGCATCAGCACCCGCGCTGGGGTGAACTGGATTTCGGTGCTCGGTTGGGCGTTCTCGTCCCACTGGGCCAGCGCACGGACGTGGTCGGCCGTGATGTTGGCGCCGTCCTCGGTCCGAAGCAGGTTCTCCAGAAGGATCTTGAGGCTGTACGGAAGGCTGTCGCTGCCCTCGACCGCGTTCAGCCGGAAAATTTCATACTCGTTGCCATTGACGTCCAATACGCCCTTGGCCCCAAAGCTGTCCACATTACTCACTGGGACTCCTCTCGCCAGACTTTCATCTTTGTTGCACGCCCGTGCGCCCCGCCAGTAAGGCGAACCTAACCGGCTGCGCGGCACGATGGGATGGCGGCAGAGCTCGGGGCCAGTCTATCCTTTCGGCGCCGGTACCAGTGCCCCGATGCACTCCACATGGTGCGTGTGCGGGTACAGGTCCAGCGCCCGCACCGATTCGAGCACGTAACCTTTGAGCGCAAAGTCACGGATGTCCCGGGCGAACGACGCCGGATCGCAGGAGACATAGGCGATGCGGGCCGGTCGTGCCGCCGCCACTGCGGCGACCCCGTCCCGCCCGACTCCCGTGCGGGGAGGGTCCAGCACGACCCCGACCAGGCCGCCGGGCAGCCGTGAGACCTCCTGGCGCAGGACCTTCTCGACCCTGCCCTGCCGGATGAGCGCCTGGTCCAGCCCGTGGACGTTGCGGCGGGCATCCTTGCTGGTCCCCGGCGCCCCCTCGATGGAGAGCACCACCCCCTCGGGGCCGACGGCATGCGCCAGCGGCACGGTGAACAGCCCGGCACCGGCGTAGAGGTCGGCGAAGGCCTGTCCCGGCTGGGGAGCCAGGATCTGCTGCACCGCCTCGTTCAGCGCGTCGGGGGCGCAACGGTGGATCTGCCAGAACCCCTCGCCGGTCACCCGGTACTCGCGGCCGGCAGCCCGCTCGGCAACCCAGGTCCTGCCCCGTAGTCGGCGCAGGGTTCCGGCGCCGTCGGCCGCCGATCCGCCCTGCTGGGTGATCGCCGCGACGTTGCTGCCCTCGGGCAGCGCCTTGGCGACCCTGGCCGCGGCACCCGGCCGGGCGGTGGGGTCCTCGACCAGCAGCACCAGGGGTGCCCCACCGGCCGAGGGGGCCGCCACCTCGATGCGGGCCAGTCCGTGCAGCGGCAGTGCCGCCAGTCCCAGCTCGTTGATCGCGGGGACGGCCAGGGGCATGTCCTCGATCGGAACCAGGCGGTCCGAGTGGTAGGCGTTCATGGCCAGCGCCCCGGCGGCATCGACGCTGTAGGCCGTCCGGGTCCGCCACCCCAGCCCGTTGGGCCGTTCACCGGGGGCGGCTTCCACTCCGGAAAACCCGACGTCGGAAACCTTCAGGCCGGCGAGGCGCTCGAGTTGTTCACGCACCACCGAGGCCTTCAGCTCGCGCTGGTACCCCAGTTCGGCGTGCCCGAATTCGGCACCACCGACGGGCAGTTCCCCGGCGGCATGACGGGCCAGCGCGTCGGCGGCGGGCCAGAAGTGGGGCACCCGGTGTTCGGAGGCGTCCAGGACCTCCACGGCGTCGGCCCGCCAGAACCTGGCCCCCTCCCCCGCATCGGTCAACCGGGCCCTGACGCGTTCGCCGGGCAGCGCGTGCCGGACGAAGACCACCCGGCCCTGGTAGCGCGCGACGAAGTGCCCGCCGTGGGCCGGTGCGCCGATCTCGACATCAATCAAGTCCCCGGCGCCCTGCTCTGCCTGCGTGCTCACGTGTTGCTCCCGCCGTCGTGCTGTGGTGTGTTCTGCGCCGCGTGTGCCTCGCCGCGTTCGTTGTCGAAGAGGGCGCGGCCGTGGGTTTCCTCCGAGAGCTGCCACGGGACGCTGGCCACCACGACGCCGGGCTCGAAGTGCAGCCGTGTCTTGATGCGCAGGGCCGTCTGGTTGTGCACCAGCTGCTCCCACCAGCGTCCCACGACGTACTCGGGGATGTACACGACCACGAGGTCGCGGGGGGAATCGGATTTGATGCCCTTGATGTAGTCGATGATCGGCGCGGCGGTCTCGCGGTAGGGCGAGGCCAGGACGGTGATCGGCACCGGGATCTGCAGCCGGTCCCATTCGGCGACGGTGCGCGCGGTGGCCTCCTGGTCGATGTCCACGATGATCGCATCGAGCTTGGAGGGCCGTCCGGCGCGCGCGAACGCGACGGCCCGCAGCACCGGCTTGCGCAACGTGGAGACCAGGATCAGGGCGTGCACGCGCGCGGGCAGCGCCTTGGCGGTGCCCGCCGTGTCGATCGACAGTTCTCGGTCCACCGCTGCGTAGTGGGCGTGGATCGAATACATGACCAGGTAGAGCACCACGATCGCCAGCACCGCCAGCCAGGCACCGAAGATGAACTTGGTGACCAGCACGATCACCAGCACGGCGGCGGTGAGCACGAAGCCGACCAGGTTCAGCAGGCGTGAGCGCATGATCCGGTGCCGCACCCTGGCCTTGGCGGTGCTGGCCAGCTGGCGGCTCCAGTGCCGGACCATGCCCAGCTGGCTGAGCGTGAAGGAGACGAAGACCCCCACGACGTAGAGCTGGATGAGCGTGGCGACGTGCGCGTTGAAGATCAGCACCAGTACCAGCGCGCCGACGCCCAGGGCGATGATGCCGTTGCTGAACCCCAACCGGTCCCCGCGTTTGCGCAGCTGGCGGGGCAGGTAGCCGTCGGTGGCCAGATGCGAGGCCAGGTTCGGGAAGGAGGTGAACGCAGTGTGTCCGGCCATCCACAGCACGGCGACCGTGGCGGCGAGGATGACGAAGAACCCGAAGCTGCCGGCACCGAACACCGCCTGCGCGAGCTGGCCCAACACGGGGTTCTGGATGTAGTCCGCCGGAACCGGGCCCCCGCCGGCGAGCAGGTTGGCCCGCGGGTCCTCCACCATGTGCACCTTCGCGGCGCGGGCCAGGAACATGGTGCCCAGGGTCAGCACGGTGGCGATGACCCCGAGCATCAGCAGGATGGACGCGGCATTCCGGGCGCGGGGCCGGGCCAGGTTCTGCACATTGGAGATCGGCGCCTCGATGCCCGTCAGCGCGGCGGACCCGGTGGAGAAGGCCCGCAACACCAGCACCACACCGAGCAGCCCGGTCAGCGAGGAGTCGTAGCCGGCCTCCGGCAGGATCTCGAACCCCGCGCTCGGCGCCGCCCCGAGGCTCCCCCGCGCAGCGGCGATGGCCCCGGTGGCGATCATCACCAGCATGGCGGCGATGAACAGGTACGTCGGCAGGGCCTTGCCCAGCCGGGAGCGCCCCAGGCCGCGCAGGTTCAGCAGGGCCAACAGCACGACGCCGGCACAGGCCAGCTGCGTCTGGTGGCCGTTGAGGGCGGGGAAGGCGGCGACGACATAATGTGCGGCGGAGGACATCGACACGGCCACGGTGAGCACGAAGTCCACCAGCAGGGCGGCGGCCACCGTCGTCCCGGCCCGGGGGCCCAGGTTGACGCTGGCGATCTCGTAGTCCCCGCGCCCGGAGGGGTACGCCTTCACCGATTGCCGGTAGGAGGCGATAATCACCAGCATGACTGCCATGATGGCGATGCCCACCACGGGCGAGAAGTAGATGGCCGAGAGCCCGGCGATGGCCAGGGTCATCAGGACCTCGTCGGGAGCGTAGGCCACCGAGGAGAGCGCGTTGGAGGAGAGCAGCGGAAGCGCGAGCCGGCGGCGCAGCGGCGCCTGCTTCAGCCGTTCGGTGCGGAATGGCCTGCCAACCAGGATCCGCTTCAGCGCGTCGAGGAACGTCAGCACCAGTCAAAGTTAGCCCGTGCACGGTGGATCTGTCATACACGCCGCGCCCCCACCGGCCACCGGGTGCCAGGCGTGGGAGACTGGGAACCACTTGCGGGACGCCGACGGCGCCACCGCCACGACCACCACCAGGGGAGCGTTGCATGGCCCACTTCGTCATCATGGGGTGCGGACGCGTCGGCGTCACGCTGGCCCACACGCTGGACGATGCAGGACACACCGTGGCGATCATCGACCAGGACGAGACGGCCTTCCGGCGGTTGCGCCGCGGGTTTGCCGGCCAGAAGGTCAACGGCGTCGGGTTCGACCGCGAGACCCTCGAGCGGGCCGACATCGCCAACGCCTACGCCTTCGCCGCCGTCTCCAGCGGGGACAACTCCAACATCCTGGCCACCCGTGTCGCCCGCGAAAACTACCACGTCCCGCACGTGGTGGCCCGGATCTACGACCCGGGCCGGGCGGAGATCTACCAGCGCCTGGGCATCCCCACGGTGGCCGCGGTGCGCTGGTCCGCAGACCAGGTGTTGCGCCGCATCCTGCCCGAACAGGGCATCAACGGCGACTTCCGTGAGGCCTCCGGACGGCTGATCCTCGGCGAGGTATCTGTCAATGACGCGTGGTACGGGCGCGGCGTGGCCGAGATCGAGGAGGCAGCGGGCCTGCGGGTCGCGTACCTGACGCGGTTCGGCGAGGGCATGATCCCCCGTTCGGACGACCGCCTGCAGCAGGGCGACATCCTGCACGCCATGATGGCCGTCAGCTCGATGGGCGACATCGACAGGATCCTGTCCAAACCACCGGCACCCACACCGGACGACGAGGAGGACGAGAAGTGAAGATCGTCATCGCGGGAGCCGGCAGCGTCGGGTCCTCCATCGCCAAGGAACTGATTTCCCACGGCCACGAGGTCCTGCTCATCGACGAGAAGCCGGAGGTCGTCGGACGCAGCGGGGTCCAGGGTGCCACCTGGCTGTTCGGCGACGCCTGCGAACTGACCACGCTGAAGGACGCCCGCCTGGACGAGGTCGACGTGGTGGTCTCAGCGACCGGCGACGACAAGGTCAACCTGGTCGTCTCCCTGCTGGCCAAGAGCGAATTCGGGGTCGGCCGCACCGTCGGCCGGGTCAACAACCCCAAGAACGACTGGATGTTCGACGATGCCTGGGGCGTCGACGTCGCGGTGAGCACCCCGCGCCTGATGACCGCCCTGGTCGAGGAGGCGGTGGAGGTCGGCGACGTGGTCCGGCTGCTGACCCTGCAGACCGGGGTCACATCCATGGTCGAGTTCACGGTCCCGCCCGACGCCCCGCTGATCGGCAGCACCCTCGGCGAGGTCCCGTGGCCCCAGGACACCGCGGTGGTGGCGATCCTCCGCGACGACCTGGCCATCACCCCCAGCCCCGACGACGTGATCGAGGGCGGCGACGAGCTCTTCTTCATCACCGCCATCGCCGCCGAGGACGAGTTGCGCAAGGTCCTGCGCGCCGAGACCCGCACCCGCGCCGGGATGGACGACGACGACTCGGACGCCTTCCGCGCCTGAGGCGGAACCGGGGTCAGCTGCCGGGTTCGGCGGCCGGGCGTGAAACCAGCCAGGAGAGCCACAATCCCATCGCGTACAACGGGATGCCCATGACGATCCGCGCCGCCCCCAGCGCCTCGACGTTATCCGCGAAGTACAGCGGCAACTGGACCAGCAGCCGGGCGGCGAACACCCCGACGATGATCCAGGTCGCCACCGCGTAGGCCGCACGGCGCGCACTGTCCCGGCGCCAGTCGGTGCCCTCCCCGCGGATGAACCCGAACACCAGGCCCATCAGCGGCCAGCGCACGAACACCGAGATGGCCAACGCCACCAGGTAGGCCCCGTTGGTGAAGAACCCTGGAACGTAGAAGTCCCTGGCATTGCCCGTCGTGCGGGCCACCAGTGCACAGATGACGACGCCGGCCAGGCCGGTCAGTGCCTGGGTCAACCCCGATTTGCGCAGCAGCCGCACGATCGTGAAGACGACGGCGATCGCCAGGGAGGAGACCAGCGCGGGGTTCAGGTCACGGGTGGCCATGAAGACGCCCAGGAACACGATGCCCGGCAACAGGGCCTCCACGAGGCCGCGGATGCCGCCGACCGTCTTGAGGACATCGACCTGTCCGCTGGCGGTGCGGTGGATTCCCGAGCCCTCGGCCAGGCGCCGGCCCAGGTCATCGGCGGGGTTCGCCTCGGGCTCCGAGGGCCGGCCGGTGTCAGGTTCGTCGCTCATGCGTTCTCCCAGGGGTGCTCATGCTCCGGCAGGATCTCATACCGGGGATTGAAGATGGTGGGCACGCCGTCGACGAGGGCGATCATGCCCTCGAAGCGCAGCAGCGTTCCCGCCTCGATGCCCGGGACCCGCCGCTGTCCACTCCAGGCCAGGCGGATCCTGGCGGCCGGCGTGCGGCGCCCGCCGGGGGGCGCCGGGGCGTCGACGACTCCTGCGGTGAAGACCGGTGCCTGTGTCGAGGGCAGGATGCGGATCTGCTCCACGAAGCCGCGGGCCTGGACCCGTCCGCGCGGGGGCAGCTGGCTCAGCGCCGAGCACCGTTCGACGTCGGTGGCGTCCGCCCGGCGCGGGGCCGCAGCGGCCCCCCGGCGTCGCCCTCCGGAGGCGCGTTCAGCCAATCTGGGTGATCTCCGGGCCGCGTTCGGGGCGTCCGCCCAGACCTGAATCGGCCTCGGTGGCTTCATCAGAGGGTTCCTGGCGGGCCACCGCACCGGCGGGCATCGTCAACGGGATCAGCTCGGTGGGCGGCATGGGCTGGTCCCCACGGTCCACGACCACGCGCGCGAAGCGGTCTTCCAGGCGTTCGGCCTGCGCCCGGTCCAAGGTCGCCGGTCCGCCGATCACGCCACGCAGGAACCAGCGCCCGCCATCGACGCCGATGAAGCGCGCGACCATGTAGCCCTGGGTGCCGTCCGGCCCCTCGGCGGGGACACGGGCAATGAGTTCGGTGCCGAAGCGGCCCTCGACCCGGTCGATCTTGCCGTCCTGCGCCGCGATGCTTTCCTCGATCTGCGCGGCAATGCCGTCCCACAGCCCGCTGGACTTCGGTGCGGCGAACACCTGGAGCTGCAGCCGGGAACCGTCGAGTTCAAGCGCTGCCGCGATGACGCGCTGGCTGCCTTCCTCGACCTCCAGGCGCAATTGCATGCCCTCGACGGGCTCGACCTTCAGCGCGCCGAGGTCGATGTAGTGGTCGTGCTCGGGGGCGTCGTCGACGTCGAAGGGGCCTTGTTCGTGGCCCGCGGCGGGGACAGCGGGTGCCTCCGCGTCCGATGCCACGGGCTCATCCGCGGTGGCCTCCGGTGCCTCGGCGGCTTCGTTGCCGTTCTTGGCGTTTTTGGCGTTTTTTCGTTTGAAGATCATGGGTGCTCCTTCCGGCCCGTGGGGGCCGCGGCTGTTGACGGTGGGATGGCGGCGTTCAACGCGACGTGGCCGAGGCGAATCCGCCGGTCGAGCCGAAGCCCCCGGCGCCGCGCACCGAATCGGGCAGCTCGTCAACGGGGATGAATGCCGCATGCTCCACGCGCTGGATGACCAGCTGGGCGATGCGGTCGCCACGGCGCAGCACGATCGGGGTCCGCGCGTCGGTGTTGAGCAGTGTCACTGACAGCTCCCCGCGGTATCCGGCGTCGACGGTTCCCGGTGCGTTGACGACGGTCAGGCCGTGTTTGGTGGCCAGACCGGAGCGTGGATGGACCAGGCCGACATATCCGTTGGGCAGGGCGATGGCGACGCCGGTGGGAACGAGCCTGCGCTCCCCCGGCTCCAAGGTGACGTCCTCGCGGGCCCGCAGATCGGCACCGGCATCACCGGGGTGGGCATATGACGGTGGTTCCAGTCCGGGATCGAGCATCTTGAGCTGGACGTCGAGGGTGGTGGTGGTCTGGTCGGGCATCGTGGCCGGGGTCTCCAGGGTGTTGCGGTTCATGAACGAGTTCACTCTAGCCGGGTTGGCCCCCAGCCCCAATGCGTGGGGAGGCCTCGTGGGCGAATAAGCTGGTGTCATGCCTGCTTCGAATGCCTCCGCACCGTCCACCGAGATCTACCGCGAAAAGATCTGGCCCGCCTGGTGGCTGTGGATCCTCGTGGTCGGGACCGGGTTCGCCGGCATGGCCATGTTCCTGCCCGTCAACCTGGGCCTGTCCATTGTCGTCGGCATCGTGGTGTTCCTGGCCGTGGGGATCATCATGCTCGCTTCCACCCCCACGATCAGCCTCACCGACGAATGGCTGAAGGTCGGCCGCGCCAGCATCGAACGGAAATTCATCGGCGACGTGTCGTCCTTCCACGGCGACGAGGCATCCCTGGAGCGTGGCCGGCGCCTGAATGGCACCGCCTTCCTGTGTCTGCGCGGCTGGGTTGATCCTGTCGTCAAGATGGAGGTCATCGATCCCAACGATGCCACCCCGTATTGGCTGGCCTCCACGCGCCGCCCCGAGGAGCTGGTCCACGCGCTGCAGCAAACGGCCCGCGGATGAGCCCGGCCGCGGGGCGGCGGAACGTCGTCCTGCGGACCCCGGATGCCGGCTCGCTGCCGGCGGTGCCCAGCGCTGATCGCCCGCTGGCAACAAGAAGGCATGCCGGCGCAGCTGCATCCCGGAGATCTCGGCTGGGCCTGGCAGCTGGGTGCTGCGGCACTGGCGGACCGGGTCCGTCTCTGGTCCGAGGACAACACCATCCTGGCCGTGGGCTTCCTCGATGGCCCGCGGCTGCTGCGCTTGGCCATCGCGCCCGGGGCCGGGTCCGACCGGGAGCTGGCCGAACGCATGGCGGCCGATCTCGGGGATCCGCGTCACGGTGTCCTCCCCGCCGGCCCGGCTTCCGTGGAAAACCATGCGGGGCCGGCACTGCGCCGGCAGCTGCACCAGGACGGCTGGACCGATGGCCTGCGCGGTGGTGTTCCCCGGGAGGGCTGGGGCGAAGGCGATCTCTGGACGCCGCTCAGGCGCGATCTCAGCGCTTCGGTGCCCGACCCCGGGGTCCGGATCGAGGTGGTGGGCACGTCGCGGATGGCCGAGCGGGTCGCCGTCCAGCGGGCCGCCTTCGAGGACTCGCACTTTTCAGGGGAACGCTGGCAGCTGATGGCCCGCGGCCCCGCGTATGCGTCGGCCCGTTGCCTGCTGGCCTACGACGACCAGGGCACAGCGGTGGCCATGGTGACCGTCTGGTCGGCAGGACCCGGCCGACCGGGACTGCTGGAGCCGATGGGCGTGCATCGCGATCACCGCGGCCGCGGCCATGGCCGGGCCATCTGCCGGGCGGCCGCTGCTACGTTGCGTGAGCTGGGAGCCAGCAGTGCCATGGTGGCCACGCCAACAGCCAATGCCGCCGGCGTGGCCACGTATGTGGCAGCGGGCTACCAGCGCCTCCCGCAGGTCTCCGACCTGGTGCGCGCCGGCTGACCCCGACCTTTCAGGGAACTAGCCTTCGCAGTCCGTGCAATACAAAAGGCCGTTCTTCTCCTTGGCCACCTGTGAACGGTGGCGCACCAGGAAGCACGACGCGCAGGTGAACTCATCGGACTGCGCCGGCAGGACCCTCACCAGCAGCTCTTCGCCGGAGAGGTCGGCGCCGGGCAGCTCATAGCTGTCTGCGATGTCCGCTTCGTCCTCGTCGACCACCGCCGACTGCTTGTCGGACCGGCGGCCCTTCAGCTCCTCGAGGGAGTCCTCCTTGGCATCGTCGTCGTTCTTTCGCGGCGCATCGTAGTCGGTCGCCATGGTCTGTCAATCACGCTCCGGTCATTGCTGTTCATCGGTCCGTTCAAGACCCTGCCTGCACGGTTTTGCTGGTGTGTGGGTGGGGCCGCTGGCCCCTGGATGCCCCTGGATCCGGCAGGCCGCCCGTGGGGGCCGGCCGGGGTTCCCGATCCATGGAGCACAACGTCGCGACCGGGCATTTTGTGCCCGTGACGGACAGATTGTTCACCATCGGCCCGGAAAAACCAAATCCCGTTCGGAACCCGCTCCCGCCGCCGCCCCCGGTGCCCTGGATGTTCCGGTCCCCGACCCCAATCAAACCGCGCCACACCACGGCAAATGATGGGAAAACACGGGGCCCGGTGGCAGAGTCATATCCGTACGTAGGCTTCCGTGGAGGGAAAGTATGCAGCAACTTCGGCTCGTAGGTGTCCAAGAGGATGGCGAGCACCTGCTGTTGGGCAGTGACGATGGGTCCAGCTTCGTGCTGCGCATCGACGAGGCGCTGCGCGCCGCTGCGGCCCGTCCCATCGGCCGCCCCGCAGCGGCCACCGCCGAGCGGGAGCCCACCGCCCTGTCCCCCCGGGAAATCCAGGCGCGGATCCGCACCGGTTCGACGGCGGAACAGGTGGCGCAGGAATCCGGCCTGCCGCTGGAACACGTCATGCGCTACGAGGGCCCGGTGCGCGCCGAACGCGACTACATCGCCCAGCTCGCCCGAGGCATCGAGGTGTCCTCCCCCCAGGGGCACGACACCTACCGGTCGGCGTTCGGGGATGAGCCCGCGTCGCTGGGTGAAATGGTCTCCGCCCGGCTCAGCTCTATGGGTGTGGACTCCGCGTCCCTGCAGTGGGATGCCTGGCGCCGGAGCGACGGGTCCTGGGATGTCTCCGCCTCCTTCGACCTGTCCGGCTCGAACACCGAATCCAGCATTGGCGAGGAGCCGCCGGCGCTTTGGGTCTTCCACCCGGCCCGGAAGTCGCTGCACAACTCCAACCGCTGGGCCCAGGTGCTCAGTGAGATGGAACCTGCGGAGAACGCCTTCACCAACCGGCGGTTGACGGCAGTGGCCGACCGCCCGTTCGATTTTGAATCCGACGCCGGTGGGGATGTCCAGCCGGCAGAGGGCGATTCCGCCGGGCCGTCGGCTCCGGGCAACGAGTCGGAGGAACTGCTGGACATCCTGCGTGCACGTCGCGGTCAGCGGCTGGGCGTGGACGAGGACGGTGACGATGCCCTGGCGTTGCTGCTCTCGCAGGGCTCGATCCCTGCGGCACATCCCCGCGATGAGGAATTCGTCGACGAGGGCGAGGCCCGGCGCCTGGGATTTGCCCCGGCCCACGACGCATCAGACGACGACGAGTCCCTGCCCCGGCTGCACGACGGCGTCAGCACCAACACCACCGAATACACCGTCATCCCCGGGCTCAGCGCCGAGGACTTCCGCCACGCCGACGAGTCGGTGACACGCCACGACGACGCCGACGACGAGGGCGGGCCGTCACGCAAGAAGGCCAAGCGATCCTCCGTTCCCAGTTGGGACGAGATCGTCTTCGGCAAGAAACGGGACTGACCCCCGGTTCTCCGGTTTCCCGAACGAGCGCCTATTTGGGGCTGGCCAGCACCAACAGGGGCACTTCACGTTCGGCGCGGGTCATCGAACCGTGCTGGCCGATCATCTCCATCGCCTGTGGCGTGGACCTGCGTCCGTCATAGAGCGCCAGTTCACCGCTGGCCAGGACCAGCACGTCGCCGATGCGTGCCGTGACCCGCTCATCGACGGGACCGAAATATCCCCTCTCCATGGCCTCGTCACGGGTGATGACCCAGGCCTTGGAGCCAAAGGCCTCCTTCCAGCGCCGAATCACCGTGGCCCGCACCTCGTCGGTGGTGTCGGTGGCGAAGTGCAGCTGGACGGCCCGGGGCTCCCCCGCCGTCAAGGCGATGCCCTCCAGCAATTCGGGGTACTGCGAATAATCGATGCGGGCCTCGCTGCGCACATCGACCATTCCATGGTCGGCCACCAGCAGCACCAGGGTCCCGGCCGGTGCCCTGCGGGCCAGTGTGCGCATGTTCGCGTCCAGCTCCTCCAGCTCGCTGACCCATTGCGGTGAATCGCTGCCGTAGCGGTGGCCCGCCTTGTCCAGTTCGTTCCAGTAGCAGTAGACGAGCGCGCGGTCGTGGCCCGAGAGGGCTTCCACCGTGGCCCGGACCCTGGCCTGCGGGGTGCCGGCGGGCAGGAAATCGCCGCCGCTGAGCGACGCCCGGGTCAGGGCTGAGTCCTTGAAGCGCGGCAGGCTGGCCGTGGCCACGTACAGGTGCTCGGCGATGTCGGCCAGGACGGTGCGGTACGGCTGCCAGGCCGCGGGGTCCAGGTCCCCGGGCCAGGCACCGAGCATGTTCACCACGCGCGGCACCGCCGGGTCCACCACGTCGTATCCGACGATGCCATGGCGCCCCGGGGGCAGGCCGGTCCCCAGGCTGGACAGCGATGCCGCCGTCGTGGTGGGGAAGGCTGCGTCCAACGTGCGGGAGTTCGCCAGGGCCGAGCGCAGGAACGGGGCGTGCCCGGCACGGGCCCTGAGCAGCGATTTTCCCAGCCCGTCGGCCATCACGACGCAGATCCTGCGGGCCTTCGGCAGTCCCAGGGCGTTGCCGTAGCCGGGGACGCCCAAGGCGGCGGCGGCACTGGGCATCAGCGCCGACAGGTCGGCGGAGCCGTAGCGCGGCGCGGCGGGGAGCGGTTCGGCGGGTTCCAAGCGTGGGCCGGTGGCAGCTGTCACCCGTTTCAGCCCTGGTGGTGGCCGCGGACGAACCGCCCGCCGGTCCGCGGCGTGCGGGACTCCGCAGCGGAGGCCGACCGCGGGTCCAGTGCAGTGGAGGTCGTGGCCTTGCGCAGGGCACGCGCGAAGTCGCGGGCCTCGTCGACGGCGCGCAGCCCGTCGGCTTCCGCGCTGACGCGCATGACGACGTCTTCCTTCTGCAGTGTGCCCGTGTAGCCGTGGTCCGCATCGCATTGCGGGTCGGCGCAGCCGGCCGGGGCCAGGTCCACGCGTTGTCCGCCGGACCAGGAGATCGCCAGGGTGAGCTCGCGGCTCTTGTCACTGGGACGGTATTCCTGCGGCTGCTGGTAGACGAAGCTGAGCACCACCGAGGAGATCCTGCCGATCGGGACGGTCTCGGTGGAGACCTGGGCCATGACCTGTTCGCCGGCCTCATCCATCTGCTGGTCATCGACGTGCACGATGACCATCACCTCGGCGGTCAGCACCAGGACTGTCACATGGCGGTGGACCTCGGTGTGTTCGATGTGGGTCTCCAATTGGACCAGGTGGGCCAATGGCTCCATCCCGTCCAGGGCGTCTTCGACGACGTCGGCGACGAGGCGCGGGTAGAACCCGGCCCGTTCCAGTGCGCTGTGCAGGTCACGGCCCGAGGCCGAAGTACGGGAGAACATGTCCCCAGTCTAGCGGCGCCGGCCGCTGCGTCCCCACCCCGGTCCCGGGGCTCAGCGCATGGCGCGCCGGGCGCTGTCGGTGCGCTGGGCGGGGTTGCCGATCCTGACATCCGCCGCCAGCACTGTCACGGTGCCGGTCGAGACCAGGACCGGGTTGAATTCCATCAGCGCGACTTCGGGGTGGTCGTCCTTCAGCGTGGCCACCCGGTTGAGGAAGTCCTCCAGCCCGGGGACATCGACCGCCGGGAATCCCTGGTAGCCGAACAGCCGCTGCGAGGCCCGGGGGGATCGGACGAAGTCGGACAGGTCGGTTGCCGTCAGCGGCGGAATGGCATGGGCCCAGTCATCGAGCAGGTTCACGGCGTCGCCGGCCAGGCCAAAGGACACCAAAGGCCCCAACAACGGGTCCTCCAGGGCACGCACCACGCATCCCTGCCCCGAGGGGGCCATGGTCTGCACCTCCAGGTCGTCGGCACCGAAAGGGCGCAGCATCTGCTGCATGTGGCGGATGTTCGAGCGCAACGCGTCCTCATCGGTGATGTTCAGCCGGACGCCGCCCAGGTCCAGGCGGTGACGCAGGTACTGGTCCCTGGCCTTCAGCGCCACCGGCCATCCCATGCGGTGCGCGGCCCGCACGGCTTCGTCCTCGTCGGCAAACGGGGCGGACTCCAGGACCCCGATCCCATAGCAGGCCAGCAGCTCGGCAGCGGCCTGCGGGGACAGGGTGAGCAGATCCGTCCCCCGCACCTCCTGCATGTGCCGGGCCAGGAGTTCATCGGCCCGGGCGCGGTCGATGCCCTCCGACTCGATGTGGAGGCCGAAGTCCCGGTCACGCCATGCCACGTACCGCACCATTTCGGATAGCGCCTCGATCGCCCCACCGGGTGAGACATAGGTGGGGACGGCCTGCTGCAGTGGTGCACCGGGATCGCCGTCGTTCCCTGTCGCCGCAGGGGTGTCTGCGGGGCCGGCCGCCGGCGCCGGTGCGGGCGGCTGGGGCATCTGCAACAGTCCCACGGCAGGCTCCGCGGGGTCCATGATCCCCGTGAAGGACGCCAGCACGGTCTTGCCGGCCTCCCGGCCGGCCTCGTGCAGCACGGCAGCCAGTTCGCGATGCGTGATCCCGGGGACGGGCAGCACGGCCAGGACCAGGCAGTCGACTTGGTCGCGGGCCAGCAGTGAGCGCAGTGTCCGGCGCAGCCGGGGCAGGGCCTGGGAGGCGCCATCGTGGAGCACCAGTTCACGTTCGCGCAACACGACGTTGAGCTCATGTTGTTCGGCGTTGTCCTCCACCACCCGGGCCAGCGCCGAGGAGTTGGCGACGACCGCCAGGCCATTGCCGCGGGGCAGCGGCTGGGTTGCGAAGAGCTGGGCGACATCCATCAGCAGTTCATTGGACGAAACGCGGATGACCCCGGATTGGCGGAGCATCGCGTCGACGGCGCCCAGCGGCGCCTGGGTGGTGCGCACTGCGTGCCCCGGGGGAAGCCGCAGGCCCATGACGTCGGATTTGGCCAGCAGAACCGGTTTGCTGCGGGCCAGACGGCGGGCGATGCGGGAGAACTTGCGCGGGTTGCCGAAGCTTTCCAGGAACAGCGCGACCACACTGGTGGCCGGATCGTCCTCCCAGAATTGCATGGCGTCGTTGCCCGACACGTCGGCCCGGTTGCCCGCCGAGACGATGCTGGAGACCCCGATCCCCCGTCGGCTCGCTGCGGAATAGAGCAGGACCCCGACGGCGGCCGACTGACTGAACAGCCCGAGTCCGCCGCGCCGCGGCATGCCGGGTGCCATGGAGGCGTTGAAACTGACCTCGGGAGCGGTGTTCACCAGGCCCAGCGACGCCGGTCCGATCAACCGCATGCCGTTGCTGCGCGCCATCCGCACCAGTTCGCGCTGCCGGCGCAACGCCTCGGCCTGGTCGGCCAGGAAAGTGCCGGTGACCACCAGCAGGCCGCGCACGCTGTGGGCCCCGCAGTCGGCCACGACGGACTCCAGCTCCGCTTCGGGCACCGCGACGACCGCCAGGTCAACCGGCTCCGGGACGTCGGCCAGGGAGCCGTAGGAGATCATTCCCGCCAGTTCCAGGGCATCAGGGTTCACCGCGTAAACGGTCCCGGTGAAACCACCCTCGATGATGTTCTCCAGCAAGGTGTACCCCACAGAACCCCACTGCCGGCTGGCGCCGATGACGGCGACGGAACGCGGTGCCAGCAGACCGGCCAACGATTGGGCCTCGGCCCGGTGTTCGCGCGATTCCATGACCGCCCGCGACTTGTCGGTGGGGTCGATCGGGAATTCCAGCATGACAACGCCGTCGTCGAACCTGCGCTTGACCTCATAACCGGCCTCGGCGAAGACGGTGAGCATCTTGCGGTTCTCCGGCAGGACCTCGGCGCTGAAGCGCTCGATGCCGTTTTCGCGGGCCGCTGCCGCGAGGTGTTCGAGCAGGATCGACCCGGCACCCTTGCCCTGCGTGTTGTCGGCGATGTTGAACGCGACTTCGGCCTCGAGGGGATCATCAAGCCGGTCGTACCTGCCGATCCCGATGATCTGCTGGCCGCGCAGCACGATCATCGCGACCCGGTTGACGTGGTCCACCTGGGTGAAACGGGCGAGCTCACGGGCCGTCAGCTTGGACTTGAAGGTGAAGAACCGCAGGTAGATGGAGGTCTCGGACTGCCCTGCGTGGAAGCGCTGCAGTTCCTCGGCGTCGGAGGGGCCGATCGGCCGCAGGTGGGCCGTGGTCCCGTCACGCAGGACGACATCGGCTTCCCAATGGGCCGGATATTCAGCGTTTTCCACCTCGTGCACCATAGGCTTAGCCTACGGCCTTCCCGCGCGGATCCGCTGCGATCCGGCACGCCGGGACGATGCGCCCGCTGCGGCGCCGTCCGGCCCAGGCCGGAAAGCACCAGCACCGATTCGAGGAATCCCACATCATGGCCCGCAGGCAGACACCGGAACCACCGCAGGACTTCGTCGAGAACATCGTCGATATCGACGTGACCTCCGAGATGGAGGGGTCGTTCCTGGAGTACGCGTATTCGGTGATCTACTCCCGCGCCCTGCCCGATGCCCGCGACGGGCTCAAACCGGTCCAGCGCCGCATCCTGTACATGATGACCCAGATGGGCCTGCGCCCCGAGAAGGGGCACGTCAAGAGCGCCCGCGTGGTCGGCGAAGTCATGGGCAAGCTGCACCCCCACGGCGATACGGCGATCTACGACGCCATGGTCCGCATGGCCCAGCATTTTGCCCTGCGGCTGCCCTTGATCGACGGGCACGGCAACTTCGGCTCACTCGACGACGGCCCCGCCGCCCCCCGCTACACCGAAGCACGGTTGGACTCCCCCGCCGTGGCCATGACGGACCACCTCGACGAGGACGTCGTGGACTTCGTCCCGAACTACGACAACCAGCTGGTCCAGCCGGAGGTCCTGCCGGCGGCGTTCCCCAACCTGCTGGTCAACGGAACCACGGGCATCGCGGTGGGCATGGCCACCAACATGGCCCCGCACAACCTCGGTGAGGTCGTCGCAGCGGCCCGGCATCTGGTGGAGAACCCCGAGGCCACGCTGGCGGAACTGATGAAGTTCGTCCCCGGTCCCGACCTGCCCAGTGGCGGCCTGGTCATCGGCCTGGACGGCATCAAGGACGCCTACACCACCGGCCGCGGCTCCTTCAAGACCCGGGCCAAGGTCGAGCTCGAACAGATCAGCGCCCGCCGCAGCGGACTCGTCGTCACCGAACTGCCCTACATGGTCGGCCCGGAAAAGGTCATCCAGAAGATCAAGGATGCCGTCACCGCCAAGAAGCTCTCCGGAGTCGCGGATGTCGTGGACCTGACGGACCGCAAGAACGGCATGCGCCTGGTGATCGAACTCAAGAACGGGTTCAACCCCAACGCCGTGCTGCAGCAGCTCTACAAGTACACCCCGATGGAGGACTCCTTCGGGATCAACAACGTCGCCCTGGTCGACGGGCAGCCGCGCACCCTGGGGCTGCGCGAGCTGCTCGAGGTCTACATCGCCCACCGGCTCTCCGTGGTCACCCGGCGCACGGCACACCGGCTGGGCAAGAAGAAGGACCGCCTGCATCTGGTGGAGGGGCTGCTCATCGCCATCGTCGACATCGACGAGGTCATCCAGATCATCCGCACCTCGGATGAGACGGCGGCTGCCCGGCAACGGCTGATGGCCGTGTACGACCTCTCCGAGATCCAGGCCAACCACATCCTGGAGCTGCGCCTGCGCCAGCTGACGAAGTACTCGCAGATCGAACTCGAGAAGGAACGCGACGACCTGCAGCGCGAAATCGAGCGGCTCAGCGCCATCCTCGCCTCCGACGAGCTGCTGCGCGGGCTGGTCTCCAGCGAACTGGCCGAGGTCGCCGAACGCTACGCCACCCCACGGCGTACCGTGCTGCTGAAGTCCGAATCGGCCACCCCGCTCAAGGGCACCACGATGCCGGCCCCGGTCGGCGCGAGCGCCAAGGCGCCGTTGACGCTGGAGATCGCCGACGACCCGTGCTGGGCCGTGCTCTCCAGCTCCGGCCGGCTGGCCCGCACGGCAACCCGCGACCCCCTGGCCGCCGATGGCCCACGGGTCAAGCACGATGTGCTCACGTCCCTGTTGCCCGTGACCGCGCGCGGCGAAATCGGTGCCGTGACCTCCACCGGCCGCATGTTGCGCCTGCAGGTCCTGGACATGCCCGTCCTTCCGGCCACCACCTCGTTCCCGCACCTGGCCGACGGCGTTCCCGTCACCGAGTTCATCTCGCTCGCCAAGGGCGAGACAGTCATCGGGCTGGTCCCGCTGAACGCCGTGTTGGCGGTGGGTACGGCGCGCGGAGTCGTCAAGCGCGTCACCGCCGACTACCCGTTGAACCGTGACGAATTCGAGGCGATCACCCTCAAGCCCGGGGACCGGGTCATCGGCGTCTGCGTTCCCGGGGAGGACGATGACCTGGTGTTCATCTCCGCGCAGGCACGGCTGCTGCGCTACCCGGCCTCCGGCGTCAGGCCACAGGGCCGCACTGCGGCAGGAATGGCCGGCATCAAACTGGCCGCCGACGACGAGGCCATCTTCTTCGGTGCCGCCCGGCCCGATGACGACCAGGCCGTCGTGGTCACCATTGCCACCGGCGGCGCGACGCTCCCCGGAACCGGTGCCGGCACCGCCAAGGTCACTCCCCTGTCCGAATACCCGGCGAAGGGCCGGGCCACCGGGGGCGTGCGCGTGCACCGTTTCCTCAAGGGCGAGGATGCGCTGGCCCTGGCGTGGGCCGGGCACGGCCCCGCACGGGCCGCCTCCTCCGCGGGCATCTCACGGGCGCTGCCGCTCGAGCACGGCCGTCGTGACGGTTCCGGCGTCCCGCTCTCCAGCAAGGTCGACGTCCTGGGTGGCGCCCCCCTCGCCCCGGAATCGGTCGGCGAGCCGGCCCCGCCGATCGACCGCGCCCCGCAGGAAGAGGCGGGGGCCCCAGCACCATCGGCTCCGGAGCCCACCGGCCGTGCCGCGGCCACCCCCCGTGCAGCGGGGCGCCGAACGGCGGGCCCGGCGGAGCCCACCGGCGACTTCCTGCCCGGTTTCGAACCGGAAGCCCCCCGGCGGGCCCCCCTGGCGGCTCCCGAAGAGGACAGCGTGCCCTTCGCCGATTCAGCGGTCGTCGAGGTCGAGGGACGCGGGACGACGCCGGTGCAACCCTAGGCAGCCCACCGCACCACGGGTGCGCCGGTGGCCCGGCCGCTCAGGCGGGAACCGGCGTGCGTGCGGCCCCAGCGGACAGGTCCAGGATGGCATCGGCCGTCGAAGCCATGGCCCGGTCGTGGGTGACCATCACGACGGCTACCCCGGACAGGGCACGGCGCAGGTCGGCGACCAGCTCCGCTGCCTCGTCCTGGCCCAAGTGCGCCGTGGGCTCGTCCAGCAGGACCACGTCGGCCCGGGCCACCAGTGCCCGTGCGACGGCGAGCCGCTGCCGCTGTCCTCCCGATAGCCGGTGGCCTCCGCTGCCGATCCTGGTATCCAGTCCCCGCGGCTGGGCGGCGAACCACGGCCCGAGTCCCACGGCCATCATCGCCGCGTGCAGCGTGGCCTCGTCCACGGGATCGTCGTCACCACGTCCTAGGCACAGGTTGTTCCTGACCGTGGAGTCGAAGAGATGCGCCTCCTGGGGGCACCAGGCGATCCGTCCCATGAGCGGTGCCGCCGCCGCGGGATCCACCCACGGATCGTGCAGCGCCCCCGAGCCGTCCAGCAGCCGCAGGGACCCCGCAGCGGGTCTGACCAGACCCAGCAGCACGGCCAACAGGCTGGACTTCCCGGAGCCCGAGGGCCCGGTGATGGCCAGCCATCGACCGCGCGTGACCCGGGCCCGGACCTGGCTGGTCACCGGCGGCCCATCACCCCACGCGACGGCCACCTGATCCAGCTCCAGCCCCTGGAGCCGTGCCGTGGTGCCCGGGGTCGCAGGAAGGGGCGCCGGCGCCTCGTCGTCGGGGGCCACAATCGTGGCCACCGCATCGAGGCGGTCCAGGAACAGAGGGAGCTTCGATGCCGCGTCGGTGGCGTTGGCGAAGGGCTCATGCAGGCTCAGCGCGAGGAGGGAGACCACCGCCAGCAGCGCTCCCGCGTCGGCGCCGGCCAGTCCGTCGGCGGCGGCAACCACCAGGCAGGCGATCGCTGCCAACCCCGAGGCCAGGACGGCGACGGCCTCCCCCAGGCCCGAACCCGCCGCGGCACGGACCAATGACTCCGAGGCCTCGCTGTCCCGTTGGCCGAAGCCCGCGACGGCGGCATCGGCGCGGCCGTGGGCCCGCAGGTCCCCGGCGGCGCGGAGCAGCGTGGAGATCCGCCCGGCGAGCCAGCTGCGGTGCCGTGCAGCCCGCACCGCGGCACCACGCTCGAGCGCAAGGGCCAGTGCGGGTCCGATGACGAAGCCCAGGGCCCCGGCGATGCAGAAGATCCAGGTGGTGCCGGGCACCAGGATGGCCGCGGTGACGACCGATCCGGCCCAGGCCAGCACGGCGGCCGGCCACGGAACCAGCACGCGGGGCGCGGCATCGCGTACTTCATCGACGTCGGCCACCAGGTGCGTCAGGGCGCCACCGGACCGGGTGATCCGCCCCCAGCCCGCGGGACGGGCGGACAGGGCCTCCCACAGCTGCCCGCGCAGCACGGTGGCCCAGTCGAGCACCGCACGGTGGACTGCCAGTTGCTGGACGTACCGCAGTGCGGCGCGCCCGAGCCCGAAGAACCGCACGCCCACGATGGCGACCATGAGCACCATCATGGGCGGCCGCGTGCTCGCGTTGACGATCAACCACCCCGAGACGGCGGTCAAGGCGGCACCGGACAGGACAGCACCCGCCGCCACCAGGACTCCCCCGCCCAGCCCCGAACGCCACCAGCGCACCGAGGCCAGCACCCGTCGGCGGCCCGCCCATCGCCGGCGGCTGGTTGCCGGGGCGTCGGTGGTGGACCGTGCACGCTCCGGCGGTGCGGGATCCCCCCTGCCGTCCGGGCAGACCACGCCGGAGGCGCCGTCGGCAGCGGGGGCAGCGCGGCGTGGGTCGGTGCCCGGAGCCCCTGCCGCCGCGTTGTCCTCGCGCAGCAGGGCGGCCAGCGTCCGGTCGTGGGTGGCGACCACCACCGCCACCTGCCCGCTGATTGCCGCCAGGGCCGCGCGCACCGCGGCGGCGCTGGCGTCATCCAGATGCGCCGTCGGTTCGTCGGCGAGCACCAGCACTGCCCCGCCCTGGCGTACCCGGAGCAGCCCCCGGGCCACGGCGATCCTGCGGCGTTCGCCGGGGCTGAGTGTCTCGAGCGGCAGCTGGGCCAGGTGGGAGGCGTTGACCTCGCGCAGGACGGCGGCCAGCTCCTCGCCGTCGGCATCCGGGGCGTGGAAGGCCAATTCGGCGGCAGCCGTCGGCTCGGTGAAGCGGGGGTGCTGCCCCATCCAGGCACACCGCCCCGCCTCCGGTACCTCCACGGTTCCCGCCACGACCGTGTCGGCCGGCAGGGTCCCGGCCAGTGCGTGCAGCCAGGTGGACTTGCCGCTGCCGGAGGGGCCGTCGAGCACCGTCACGAAGCCCGGTTCCAGCCGGAGGTCGCCGTTCCGGACCGCGTCGTCGGACGCCCCGGCATATCGGACCCGCAGGTCGCGGACCTCCACCGTGGGGCGGTCCGCGCCCCCGGCGTGGGTCCGCCGCGGGCCGTGCCCAGCGCTTCCCCCACCCGCCGGCGCTGGCCCGGCCTGGCCATCCTTGCCGGCCGCGTCCGGGCCGATGAGCTCCTCGGCACGGCGCAGCGCCTCGACCCCGTCCTCGGAGGCGTGGAACGCGGCACCGACGGCCCGCACGGGGAGGAAGACCTCGGGTGCCAGGATCAGGGCCAGCAGCCCGACCTCCAATCCGAGGTCCCCGTAGACCAGGCGCACGCCCACGAAGACCGCCACCACGGCCACGGAGATCGTGGCGATCAGTTCCAACGCGAAGCCGGAGAGGAACGCGGTTCGCAGCGTGCCCATGGTGGATTCCCGGTACTGCCGGGACACCGCTGCCAGACCGCGCCGGCGTTCCCCGGCCCGGCGCAGCCCGATCAGCGCCGGAAGCCCCTGGGCCAGTTCGGCCAGTTGGTTGGACAGCGCGTCCAAGCCGGCAGCTGCGGCGGCGATGCGGTCGCGGGTATGGAGCCCGATCAGCGCCATGAACAGCGGAACGAGCGGCACCGTGCAGACCAGGATGACGGCACTGACCCAGTCGGCGGCGAGGATGCGCGCGCCAATGAACACGGGGACGACGGCGGCACCCACCAGGGCGGGAAGGAACGTGGTGTAGTACTCGTCCAGCCCGTCCAGTCCGCGAGTGGCCAGTGCTGCCACCGCGCCCTGGCCCGGGGCCTCGTCCGGGCGGGATGGTCGGGCCCTGCCGGTCAACACCGTGCCGACCAGCCGGCGGCGCAACCGTTCCTTGGCGCCCAGGGCCACCCGCTGCGACGTGTAGGCCAAGGCCCAGGTGGAGACTGCACGGAGCACGACGCCGAGGCAACCCGCAGCGAGGACAGGCGCCAGGGCGCCCGCGGTGTTCCCGGGCTCCGGGACCGCCACCGCGGTGATCCCGGTCGCCAGGGCCTGCCCGACCAGGATGAGTCCCACGGCCTTGAGTGCGGACAAGGCAGCCAGCACTGCCAGCTGGCGGCGCGGCACCTGGCGCAGGGCCCGGTGGGGGCCGGCGGTTGCCGTGGGTCCGGTGGAGGTCGGCGTGGCCATGATGTCCCTACACCACCGGGGTGACCGCGTGGGCGGCCGGGATGTGCGTCTCGGACACGCGACGGCGGAACACCCAATAGGTCCAGCCCTGGTAGAGCAGCACCAGAGGGATGCCGAAGGCGCCGATGACGCTCATGAGCCCCAACGTGTAGGGACTGGAGGAGGCATTGGCCACGGTCAGGCTGAAGGCGGGATCGAGGGTTGAGGGCAGCACCACGGGGAAGACCGCGACGAAGATGGAGGCCACCCCGGCCAGCAGGAAGAGACCCGACGCGGCGAACGACCATCCTTCGGCACCGTGGCGGTTGGCGAACCAGCCGGCGACCGCTGCGAGGACGGCCACCACCAGCAGGATCACCGGGATCGTTTTGCCGGCGGGCACCACGGCCAGGATCGCCCAGGCGGCCATCGGCAGCAAGGCCGGCGGCAGCCAGCGGCCGATCAGCCGACGCGCCCGGGCGCGCAGCTCCCCGTCGGTCTTCAGCCCCACGAAGGCCAGCGCGTGGACCAGGGCGAAGGCGACCACGGCCAGCCCACCAAGGACCGCATATCCATTCAGCCAGGCAAAGGCGCCGCCGACCCGGTCGCCGTTTTCATCCAGCGGCAATCCGGTCGTGGTGAGGGCCAGCATGGCCCCCACCCCGAAGGCGGCGGTGAACGATCCCAGGCTGATGGCCCAATCCCAGATGTTGCGGCTGGATTGCCGATGGGCCTTGCCCCGGTATTCAAAGGCGACGGCCCGGAAGATCAGGGCAACCAGGACCAGGACCAGGGGCACATACAGGGCGGAGAAGAGCGAGGCGTACCACATCGGGAAAGCGGCGAAGGTGGCTGCCCCAGCGGTGATCAACCAGACTTCGTTGCCGTCCCAGACGGGGCCGACAGTATTCAGCAGCACCCGGCGTTGGCGTTCGTTGCGGGCCAGCAGCTTCATGAGCATGCCGACGCCGAGATCGAATCCCTCGAGGAACAGGTAGCCGGCCCAGAACACGGCGATGATCACGAACCAGAGGGTGGGGAGGAAATCCATCAGCATTCCTTTGTCGTTGTCGTGGCCGGGCTAGTAGGCGAAGGCGAGCACATCGCCGTCGTCCCGGTGGTCCTCGTCGGGTGTCCCGTCGTCATCTCCCGGCGGCGAGGCCGCCAGTTCCGGCATGGCCGACGGGACGCCGCCGCGGATGTAGCGCACCAGCATCCTGACTTCGACGACGGCGAGCACGCCGTAGACGGCGGTCAGGGCAATGAGCGAGAAGAGCATCTCCGCTGCCGACACCCCCGGGGACACGGCGGCGGCGGTGTACATGAAGACCTGGTCAACCGATCCGTCCATGGTCGGGTTGGGCGCGACAACGAAGGGTTGGCGCCCCATCTCGGTGAAGATCCAGCCCGCCGAGTTCGCCCCGAACGGTGCCAGGATCCCGAAGACGGCGAGCCGGGACATCCATTTGTTCTGCGGCACCGTGCCCTTGCGGGTCATCCACAGGGCCACCAGTGCGGCGAAGGCCGCCAAGCCGCCGAACGTGATCATCAGCCGGAAGCCCCAGTAGGTGACCTCCATGAGCGGAAGGTAGTTGATTTCCTGACCGGCCCGGTCACCGTAGATCGGGTCGTTGGGCAGGTGGGTCCCGTACTTCTCCTGGTATTGCGGCAACAGGGTGTTCACCCCGGGGATCTCGGTGGTGAAATTGTCGTTGGCCAGGAAGGACAACAGGCCGGGCAGCTCGAACACGGCGACGACATCGTCACAGGTGGTGGCACCGTCGCCCTTGAGGTTTCCAATGGTCAGCACGGAGAATCCCGTGCCGTCGTGGCACGCGGCCTCGGCGGCTGCCATTTTCATGGGTTGCTGCTTGAACATCAGCTGGGCCTGAGCGTGCCCGGAGAGCGCGACGCCGGCAAAAGCCACCATCGCGACCACCGCCCCGATGCGCAGTGACTTCAGCCAGACGGCATGGTCGGTCTTGTCACGTCCGGCCCCGCGTGTGCTGTCCTCGCCGACGACGACCCGGCCGGCGGCATCCACGGTGTCGATGCCGGCGGCCCGGCGCCGGTAGAGGTGGAACCAGGAGATGCCGAGCAGGAATCCGCCGGCCACGGCGAAGGCGCCAAAGATGGTGTGCGGGAACGTGACCAATGCCGTGTTGTTCGTGAAGACGGCCCAGGCATCGTTCATGACCGGCCGGCCGTCCACCATCTCCACGCCCACCGGGTGCTGCATCCACGAGTTCGCCACCAGGATGAAGTAGGCCGAGGCCACCGAGGCGAGGGTGGCCGCCCAGATGCAGGCCAGATGGACCATCCGGGGAAGTCGTTGCCAGCCGAAGATCCACAGGCCCAGGAAGGTCGATTCGACGAAGAAGGCCAACAGGGATTCCATCGCCAGGGGGGCGCCGAACACGTCGCCGACGAATCGCGAGTACTCGCTCCAGGCCATGCCGAATTGGAATTCCTGCACCAGCCCGGTGGCAACTCCCATGATGAAGTTGATCAGGAAGAGCTTGCCCCAGAACTTGGTCATCCTCAGGTATTCCTCGCGGCCGGTGCGCACCCAGACGGTTTGCAGCACGGCAACCAGGATCCCCAGGCCAATGGTCAGCGGCACCATGAGGAAGTGGTAAACGGTGGTGATGCCAAATTGCCACCGCGCAATTTCGAGGGGGTCCAAGGGGAAACCTTCCAGACGTTGCGGGAGTGACGGGACGAATACCCGACGCGACTTCTACACAACGTAGAATACTTCATTTCTACGCCATGTAGAACCTTGGGCCATTTCAGGGTAGATTAGTACCAGCGCAGCGTTCCGGACGCCGGCGGGGCTCCCGCTGGACCGGTTCTGCGCATGTTTTAGTTGGCTAGATAAGGAAGATCATTGGCAACTCTCGGCGACCTTGAACGCTCGGTGATGGACCTGTTGTGGGACAGCACCGAAGCGCAGACCGCCAACGACCTGCGGGACAAGCTCGCGCAGGTCACGGGCAGCGACGGCAAGGAACTTGCCGTCACCACCGTGTTGACCGTCCTCGCGCGGCTGGAGAAGAAGCAGCTGGTCACCCGCGAACGCGATACGCGCCCCCACCGCTACCGTGCGGTGACCAGCCGCGAGGAACACACCGTGGAACTCATGAACGAGGCCATGGGCAACGTGATGGACCGCGAGGCGGTACTGGCCCGTTTCATCGGCGGGATCTCCCCCGAGGAACTCGCGTCCTTGCGTCGCATCCTCGACGACGGGGCCTCCGCATAGCCGCGGCCCGGTAGCCGCCAGCCGGTCCCATGCTGACCGCCTCCTACCTCCTCCTCGGTCTCGCCATCGTCCTGGCGTGGCCGGCCCCGGTAGTGCTCTCGCGCGCCCGCTGGACATCCCGCTCCCCGTTCACCGCCTTGTTGCTCTGGCAGGCGATCGCCTTGGCCGGCGGCCTGTCGATGATCGGTGCCTTCCTGGTCTGGGGACTGGAGCCCCTGGGTGGGGATCTGCTGTCCGCGCTTCGCGGCTTCTGGGGTGTCCTCACCGGCGAACCCCATGCGAGGCAGCTCACCGTCATCCACGTCTTCGCCCTGAGCACCGCCTTGTTGATTGGCGGCCACCTGGTCTTCACCTTGTTGCTCGCCACCTACAAGGTCACCCGGCAGCGTGCCCGCCATCGCGGCCTGCTGGCACTGCTCAGCGGGCCATCCCCGACGATTCCCGGCGCCGTCGTCCTCGAGCACCAGGCACCCGTCGCCTACTGCCTGCCCGGCTTCAGTGGATCGCTGACAGTGATCTCCCGTGGGCTGCTTGATTCGCTCGACCCCGCAGGACTTCGCGGGGTGATCGCCCACGAGCATGCCCATCTCGACCAGCGCCACGACCTGCTCGTCCTGGCCTTCGAATCGTGGCACCAAGCGCTCCCGTGGCTGCCGACCTCGCGGCTGGCACGGCTGGCGGTGCAGGAACTCATTGAAATGCTCGCCGATGACGCCGCGCTCGAGCACGTGTCGCGCGAGGATCTGCTGCGCTCCCTCGTCACCGTATCTGCCGGCCTGGGCGACGTCGACGACATCGCCCGGGCAACGCCCGGCCCGGCAGGCGGGACAACGGGCCAGGGATCGCCCGCCACGAACAACCCACTGCTGGAGGCCTCGGCTCCCGGGGATGCCGCTGCCGTTCCTGGCGGCCGGTTGTCCTCGCTCCGGCTTCGCCGACTGCTCAGCCCGGTCCCGGAGTTGCCCGTCGCCGGGCGAACGACGGTCATGGCAACAGCAGTGCTGCTGATTGTCGTGCCGACGCTGGCACTCGTGGCGCCCGGGCTGCTGGTCTGAGACGCGCCGGCCTCAGACGTCGATCTGCTCCAGGTCCAGCCGTTCGGCGCCGGCAATTATGAATTCCTTGCGCGGGGCGACGTCACTGCCCATCAGCAGGTCGAATACCTGTTCTGCACGCTCGGCGTCCGAGATGTTCACCCGTCGCAACGTCCGATGCCGGGGGTCCATGGTGGTTTCCGAGAGCTGTTCGGCATCCATCTCGCCCAGGCCCTTGTAGCGCTGGATGGGTTCCTTGTATTTCTTGCCTTGCGACTCGAGGTCCTTGAGTACGGCGTGCAGCTCATTTTCGGAATACGTGTAGACCATCTCGTTGGGCTTGTTTCCGGAGTGGATGACCTCCACACGGTGCAGCGGCGGCACGGCGGCATACACCCGCCCCTGTTCCACCATGGGACGCATGTAGCGGAAGAACAGGGTCAGCAGCAGTGTGCGGATGTGGGCCCCGTCGACGTCGGCATCTGTCATCAACACGACCTTGCCGTACCGGGCGGCCGAGATGTCGAAGCTCCTACCGGAGCCGGCACCGACGACCTGGATCAGCGCGGCACACTCGGCGTTGGAGAGCATGTCACCCACCGAGGCCTTCTGCACGTTGAGGATCTTTCCCCGGATGGGCAACAAGGCCTGGAAATCGGAGGAACGGGCCAGTTTGGCGGTCCCCAACGCGGAGTCGCCCTCGACAATGAAAAGCTCGGAACGCGCAACATCATCGCTGCGGCAGTCGGCCAGCTTGGTCGGAAGCGACGAGGTCTCCAACGCACTCTTGCGGCGCTGCGTCTCCTTGTGGACGCGTGCCGAGATACGCGATTTCATCTCGTTGACGACCTTCTCCAGCAAGGAGGTCGACTGCTGCTTATCGGCCCGGGACGTCGAGGTCAGCCGGGCGCCGAGCTGCTTTTCGACCACGCGTGAGACGATCTGGCGAACCGCCGAGGTCCCCAGGATCTCCTTGGTCTGTCCTTCGAACTGCGGCTCCGCCAACCTGACGGTCAAAACCGCTGTCATGCCGGCCGTGACATCATCCTTCTCGATTTTGTCGTTGCCCGCCTTGAGCTTGCGGGCATTGGCCTCGATGACCTTGCGAAAGGTCTTGAGCAGCGCCTGTTCAAAACCGGTCTGATGGGTACCGCCTTTCGGCGTGGCGATGATGTTCACGAAACTGCGCACCGACGTGTCATAGCCGATCCCCCAGCGCAAGGCGACGTCGACCTCGCAGGAGCGATCGACCTCCATCACGCGGCTATGTCCGCTCTCATCCAGAACCGGGACCGATTCCTTGAAGGTCCCGGTGCCCTGGATGCGCCAGATGTCGGTTACCGCCGGGTCGTTGGACAGGTAGTCGACGAATTCGGATATGCCGCCATCGTGGTGGAAGACCTCTTCGATGGGACCGTTTTCGGCTGCGGTCCCCGGCAGTTTGCGCTCGTCGCGCAGGGTGATCCGCAGACCGGGAACGAGGAAGGCCGTCTGGCGTGCGCGGGCTTCTAGCTCCTCGTAGGAGAACTTGGCGTCTGCCGTGAAGATCTGCCGGTCCGCCCAGTAGCGGATGCGTGTGCCGGTCACCCCGCGCTTGGCCTTGCCCACGATGTCGAGTTGCGAGTTCTCGACGAATGCCTCGAAGGGAGCATCCGGCTTGGGCTTGCCGGTGTCCTTGAACCTGCCGGGCTCGCCGCGCCGGAACTGCATCTGGTAGGTCTTGCCGCCCCGGTCGACCTGGACGTCCAAGCGGCCGGAGAGCGCGTTGACGACGCTGGCGCCGACACCGTGCAGTCCGCCCGAAGCCGTGTAGGAACCCCCGCCGAACTTTCCACCAGCGTGCAGCTTGGTGAACACCACTTCCACGCCGGTCAACCCGGTCTTGGGTTCGAGGTCGACGGGTACGCCGCGGCCGTCATCGTGCACCTCGACGGAGCCGTCAGCGTGCAACACGACGGTGATGCTTTGGCCGAATCCGCCCAGGGCCTCGTCAACGGAGTTGTCGATGACCTCCCAGAGGCAGTGCATCAGGCCGCGGGAATCGGTGGAACCGATGTACATGCCGGGGCGCTTGCGCACGGCCTCGAGCCCCTCGAGCACGGAGAGGTGGCGTGCGTTGTACTCAGAACTCGGTGCCACGGGAAGCGTGCTCCTTGTCGACGACTGCTAGGGGATCCCTACCACGTTAGTCCGAGGAGCCCGAAATTGCCGGTTCCCGCGCCGTTGTCGCACGCACCACTCCGCGCCAAGCATTCGGCGCCGCGTCATTCGACACGCCGGAGCCCCCATGCGACCGGATCAGTACGCGGTGAGCGAAAGTCAAGGGACGGCGGCATGGTTCCGGGCCGATAGCTGGTTGTATGGAGTACACGAGATCTTAGGAGGTCACCATGACGGCAACATCAGTGGCAACACGCGGACTGACCGCGCTCGATCGCTGCGACCGCTGCGGGGCACAGGCATATGTGCGAGCGGTGTTAGAGACCTCTGGCGGGGAGCTGCTCTTCTGCGGCCACCATGCTCGCGATGTCGAGGCAAAGCTCCGTCCCATGAGCGCCGAGTGGCAGGACGAAACCGGCAAGCTACACGAAAAGCCTGCCTTCGCCGACGAGGACTAGGGCCTCATTGGTTCGTCCGTCCGGGACGTAACGACCACAAGTGCGGGAACCGTGGACCACGGTTCCCGCACTTTTTTCATCTCGCCGAGGATCGTCCTCATCGGGTGCGCCCACGCGAAAGGCCGGCTTCCAGTGGAAGCCGGCCTTTCGCAGCAGGGGTACCCCGGTACCCGACGGTTTAGTCCAGGTAGTCCCGCAGGACCTGTGAACGCGAGGGGTGGCGCAACTTGGACATCGTCTTGGACTCGATCTGGCGGATGCGCTCGCGCGTCACGCCATAGACCTTGCCGATTTCGTCTAACGTCTTCGGCTGTCCGTCGGTCAATCCGAACCGCATGGCAACGACACCGGCCTCGCGCTCGGAGAGCGTATCGAGCACCGAATGCAGCTGCTCCTGCAACAAGGTGAAGCTCACGGCATCGGCCGGAACCACTGCTTCGGAGTCCTCGATGAGGTCGCCAAATTCCGAATCGCCGTCCTCGCCCAAGGGGGTGTGGAGCGAGATCGGTTCGCGGCCATACTTCTGCACCTCGACGACCTTTTCGGGGGTCATGTCCAGTTCCTTGGCCAACTCGTCGGGAGTGGGTTCCCGACCCAGATCCTGCAACATCTGGCGCTGCACGCGCGCGAGCTTGTTGATGACCTCGACCATGTGGACGGGGATGCGGATGGTACGCGCCTGGTCGGCCATGGCACGGGTGATGGCCTGCCGGATCCACCAGGTCGCATAGGTGGAGAACTTGAAGCCCTTGGTGTAGTCGAACTTCTCGACGGCCCGGATCAGACCCAGGTTTCCTTCCTGGATCAAGTCAAGGAAAAGCATCCCGCGCCCCGTGTACCGCTTGGCAAGCGAGACAACGAGCCGCAGGTTGGCCTCGAGCAGGTGGTTCTTGGCGATCTTGCCGTCGTGCACCACCTGTTCGAGATCCCAGCGCAACCGCTTGGGCAGGTCATCGCCGGCCTTGAGCTTCTCCGTTGCATAGAGTCCGGCCTCGATGCGCAAAGCAAGGTCGACTTCCTGCTCGGCATTGAGCAGGGCTACCTTGCCGATCTGCTTCAGGTAGTCCTTCACCGGGTCGGCGGTCGCGCCGGCCACCAGGACCTGCTGCTGCGGGGCGTCGTCGTCATCGGAGGTGATGATGAAGCCGCGTGCTTCGTCTTCGGGCGCCGCCGGGTCGGCCGGCGCCCCGGACTTCTCGGCGTCGGGCTTGGCTGCCGCGCCACCTTCGTCGTCGGCCTCCGTCTCGGAAGTCGCCACGACGTCGTGTGATGCCCCTTCGGCCTCCGCAGCCTTCTTCGCCTTGTTTCCGGCCCTGGTCTTGGCCGCCTTCTGCTGGGGCGTCAACTCGTCCGTCTCATCGGCTGTATCCACTGCACCCGCTGCGGAAGCGGGCTTCTTGCCCCGGCTGGTGGTGGCCTGGGGGCTTGATTTGGAAGCTGGCACGAATAACCTTTCTCACGGATCGACCGCGGCGCCACCTGACGGGTAACACCACTATGACCCTGTCAAGTCCGGGTTCCGCCGTGACGACGGATCAGGATGAAGGGTCCAGTGGTTGGAACGCCTTCATTCGACCTTTTGTTCCCGGTTCCGCGAGCGGAAGACCGGAAGTGCGGTATCAACCGCCCAAGGACACGGACCCAACCGGGTCTGCGGCTACCAGTCTCTCACGTTTCACGCCCCGGCAGGACATCTATCCCGCGCCCAGGCCCCCACGCCAAGCCGTCTCCCGGTTCGTCGCCCAACGCGGAAGCCTGCCTCTGGCCAAAAAGGCATCCAGAAGGACAGCCAGGCGATACTGCGGATCCTCGAGGCGGCACGTGGAAATCAGGGCGTGGGCGCCGCTGCTGTGCCCCTTGGCCCACTCGATCCACCCCAGGATGCACAGCAAGGCGCAACGGTCGATGCCACGGGCCGCTGGCAGCAGGCCCCGCCCCAGGATCCAGAGGCGCTCCAGTGCGTCCCAATGCGGGGCACGATCGGCATGGCCCAGCATGAACTCACCGAGTTCGTTCAATTGCCCGGTGGACCCGCCCTCGCGCAGCTGGCCCACCAGCGCCCGACGCGCCTCGGCACTGGATGCCCCGGCCGCAAACGGCAGTGCATCCCTGACCAGGTTTTCGGCCAGAACGGCCAACAACGCGCCGGCGTCTGCCGGGTTGGCGCGAAGCCGTTCCAAGAGCTCGTCGGGATCCTGGTCCAGCGCGGAACACCAGCGCTCGAGCCCCCGGATGGTTTCCTTCCACCCGTCACCGGCCCCGCGTTGGGCCCCCACAACTTCCCGCACCGCATTCACTCCGGGCCAGGTGCGGTTGTCGGTCCCGTCCCAGAGCTCGGCCAACGGGCTGCTTCCCTCCACGACCATCCGCAGGTGGGCGTCCGACAGGTAGACAGCTTCAAGGGGGCGCCCCTCGACGGGACAGCAGGAGAGGTCGGTGCAAAAATATGACCACCAGCGCTGGCAGCCCACCAGCCATGCGTCGGGTATGCGGTATCCACACCGCTGGAATTGCGTGGTGACCACGTCAACGAACTCCTGGAGCGGCAGTTCGTCGGGCGTGCGGACCCGTTCGGAGTAGACCACCAGACAGGCCCCGTCGGCTTCGGGGGCGGCGCGCAGATAATCCACCAGTTGCCGGGCGAGCCTGCGCGTGGCAGGCAAACCAAGATCCGACTGCGGCAGGTCTATGCGCAGGGTGGCTTCGAGCGCCTTGTCCTGCATGATCAGGACCACCAGGCTCTCGCGGGGGTGGAACCCGAGCATGTGGGGCACCAGCGAGATGACCCCTTCGGCGTCCGTAACGGAAAGTTGTCCCTGTGTGCTGTCCATGCCACCACGCTGGACCTCCGCCCGTGAGGCCGCCGGACCGAAAGACCCTCCTGTGGACGACCGGCACGGCCGATCGGGTGTCCCTTGCCTGTGAGGGGGGTGGGCGAACCAGACGTGAGCGGTGAGTCAGATCCCCCGGTGGCCGCCCCTGCGCCACCGGCGCTCGGCAATGGCCTGAAGCAGCGGAACCAGCACCACTCCGGTCTCAGCGAGGTGGGCCCGGGTCTTGCGCCGCGTGACGACGATGCCCAGCGCACCCAGCGCCAACGGAATGAACTGGAAGGCCAAGGCCCAGCGGAAGGCACCGAGATTGTAGAGCTCACCTGATCCACCGGCCGCCGCGAACTGCAGATCCAGGATCAACCCGATGAAGTAGACGCTCACCAATGCCGCAGTGAACCCCCCGACATTGACGATGCCGGTCGCAGTCCCGATGATCCGTGGTGCGTTGAAGGTGCGGGCGAAGTCAAAGCCGATCATGGAGCCCGGGCCGCCGACGGCGACAAGGGTCATCAGGACGACTAGCACCGCGATGGGGGCACGTCCCGGCCACAACAACACGGTTGCCCAGGACGCGGCGATCAGAATGATGATGGTCAGCGCCAAAGTCGACCGGCGCAAGGGGTGGCGGGAGACCACTGCACCGAACAACGGTCCAAAGACCAACGCCACGACCACGAAAATTGTCATGAGGCCCGATGCGACGGTCGGATCCAGGCCCTGTCCCGAAACCAAAAAGGGGTATCCCCACGCGAGCAGGAAGACATTCGACGTAAACTGCAGGGAGAAGTGGGTCCAGAACCCCAGACGTGTTCCCGGCTCATGCCACGCTTCCCTCAGCACGGCCAATGACTTCGCCTGCGGGCCCGCTGGCAACGGAGCAGTGCCGCGTGGCTGGTCGCGTACCGCGACCAGTGAGAGCACGAAGGCGATGACGCACAGTGCGGCCAGCGAAAGGAACGACGGCGCCCATCCTGCCCAATGCAGCAAGGCGACGAAGGGGACCAGGCTCAGTAATTGCCCGAGTTGTCCGACCATGCCGGTGAACTGAGTGAGCATAGGCACCCGGTAGCCCGGAAACCATGCCGATATGAGCCGGATCACCGAAACGAAGGTCATCGCATCACCCGCGCCCACAAAAAAACGACCCACCAGGCCGGCCGGAACGGAGGTAGCCAAGGCAAGGAGCATTTGGCCGATGGCCATCAGCACCGCACCAAAGATGATCAGCCGCCGTGATCCGAACTTGTCGATCATCAGCCCCACGGGGATCTGCAGTGCGGCGTACACGACGAGTTGGACAACACTGAAGGTCGCCAATATCGAAGCGCTGGCATCGAACCGTTCAGTGGCCTCCAACCCGGCCACGCCGAAGCTCGTGCGCTGCGTGACGGCAACCAGGTAGGCGAAAACCCCAATGCCCCATACCCACCAGGCCTGGCCGGATCCGACCTTCACGGCCTTGTCGCTCATCGACCGCCTTCGTCGGAGAAGCCCTTGGCCGCCGGTGAGGAAAGGAACGCCTCTGCGGCCGAGGCCAGGTCCTCACCGTCCGGAAGGTCCTCGTCGGGCGGAAGCAGCAGCGACCGCCGTTCCGTCTCCGGCGCGTGGGCATCGAAGCGTTGTTCGAAACTGGAGACCATCCGTTGGATGTCAGGGGCTTCTGCCACCTGTTCGGCGATCTGGCCCTCGACCTTGCGCGCCGCCTCGCGTAGCTTGTCGGTCGGCAAGCCCAGGCTCAGGGCGGCGCCGAGGAACTCAAGGGCGGCCACGGCCGCTTGCGGATATTCGGAATCGGCGAGGTAATGCGGGACATGAAGGTCGTAGCCCACGACGTCGCGCCCGTCTTCGTCCAACCGCATTTCCACCAGGTGGGCCGCGGCAGCCGGAATTTCGGCCGTGGGATTCCACGTGGAAATCCCCTCGCGCAAGTCCTGCCGATTACCGTGGACGGTCACCCCGATGCGGCGCGTGTGGGGTACCGGAAGCGGGGCGGCGCCGATTCCGGCGGTCAAGCGCACGTTCAGTCCGCGCGCCAACAGGACGACGGCTGCTGCAAACCGCTCCCACTGCAGGTCGGGTTCCGAACCGGTCAGGAACAGGAAGTCGGTGCCGAGGCCGTCGGTGAGGCGGTACAACTCGATGGCCGGAGCGACATATTCGGTGAAGTGGTCACCAGCCAGTGAGACGTGGGGGCGGCGCTCCCGGTAGTTCACCAGCTGGTCCGCATCAAAGGAGGCAACCAGTTCCGACTCAAGTCCTCCCAACAGTTCGCGGCGAACCTGCTGGCTGACATGCCCGGCGTCGGCGTGCCCGGTCAACGAAACCAACATCCCCAGACCTTGCAGGCGCGCGTCATCGATGACCTCTTCATTGAGCCTGACGAGGGACAGGGGATCAAGCATGATGTCTCCTTCCAGGGACTCAGACATGCACTCTCACGATTCAACACGCGCACGGCCGGAATGCTTCCCGGCACCTCCACCAGTCTATCGGCAGGCCCCACGGGCCCCTCACCGCGGCGGTCCGGGACCGCGGTCCCCACGATGCGGCGCTACGATCGGAGGTGGATGCAACAACCCTGCCGATTCACCAACAGCAGCCCACCGGCCGCATTAAGGAATTTGCCCCGTGATCAACGCCAGCGAACTCAAGCTGACCGCAGTCTCCCCCGATGTGCGTCGGGTGGCGGCCCAAGCCGTCGTCATCGCCGTCGCCCAGGACAAACAGGGGCCACGGTTGCTTGATTCACCGCTTCCCAAGGCGGAAACCGCTGCCTTGCAGGACTCCCTGGCCTCCCTGGGAGTCACGGGGGCAACTGACCAGGTTCTGCGACTGCCTGCCACCGACTCGCTCAAGGCCGGCGTATTGGTCCTCTCCGGCGTTGGACGGGTTGAAGGCTCCACACCTGATGCCGAAACGCTCCGGCGGGCGGCTGGATCCGCTGCCCGCCAGTTGGCGGGGCTGTCCAAGGTCGTCTTCGCGTTCCCGACGCCCACCGTGGAACTGGCCGCCGCCGTGGCGGAAGGAATCGCCCTGGGTGCCTACACCTACTCCAACCACCGTTCCAAGGCCCCAGAGAAGGGACCGCTAACCGAAGGCGTCGTCGCGACGGCAGCCTCGGCCCACAAGGAGCTGCCGGCAGCCCTCCGCCGGGCAGCAGTGATCGGCCGGGCAGTGCGCGGGGTCAGGGACCTGGTCAACACCGCGCCGAACGATCTCTACCCGGAGTCCTTTGCCTCCGAGGCCCGCAACGCAGTGAAGCCGTTCCCGCTGAAGGTCACGGTGCTCGATGACAAGCGCCTCGAGAAGGACGGCTACGGCGGTCTCATGGGCGTCGGCAAGGGTTCCGCCCGTCCCCCACGTCTGGTGAAGATCGAATACACCCCGGCGAAGGCAGCCCGTCATCTGGCGCTCGTAGGCAAGGGGATCACGTTCGACACCGGTGGCATCTCCCTGAAGCCGCCGGCAAACATGCACCACATGAAGTCCGACATGGCCGGTGCCGCCACGGTTCTGGGGACAATACTGGCCATCGCGGAACTCGGATTGCCGGTCCGCACCACTGCTTGGTTGTGCCTGGCCGAGAACATGCCCGGTGGAAATGCTGCACGGCCAGGCGACGTCTTCACCATGTTCGGCGGAAAGACAGTGGAGATCCTGAACACCGACGCCGAGGGTCGTCTGGTCATGGCCGACGGCCTGGTGGCCGCGAGTGCGGACAAGCCCGACGTGGTGATCGACATCGCGACCTTGACCGGTGCGCAAATGGTGGCCCTGGGGCGTCGCACCAGCGGCATCATGGGTGAGGAAACCGTCAGGGATGCACTCGTCGAGGCAGCGGCGGTGTCCGGGGAAAGCGTCTGGGCCATGCCCCTTCCCGAGGAACTGCGCGCCTCCTTGGACTCGACGGTTGCGGATTTGGCCAACGCCGGGGATCGCAACGGAGGGATGATGACGGCGGCCGTCTTCCTACAGGAATTCGTGGGAGAGGTTGATGGCAATAAGATCCCGTGGGCGCACATCGACATCGCCGGCCCGGCCTTCAACGATGTCGCGGCCTACGGTTACGTTCCCAAGGACGGTACGGGTTCCGGGCTGCGCACCCTGGTGGCGTACGCCGAACGACTCGCCGGCAAGTAGTCCAACCGGCCGGCGGCCGTGAAGCTGGTCACCAGTGGCCGATCCCCCCGTCACCACGGGTGGAGGAAGGGTCGGTGGCCGCGCTAAGGTGAACCCTGAAAGAATAGTAGGCAGTGCCTGCCAGACCGCTACGTCGACCAGGCAATTTACAAGGAATGAGCCCCCAGCTTCGTGGGGGCCCGATCTCACTCGCGAGGGAGCGTTAACGTGGCCGATTCGGCAACAACGCAGGAATTCGATGTACTCATCCTTGGTGGCGGCAGCGCCGGCTACTCGGCCGGATTGCGTGCCGTCCAGCTCGGCTTCACCGTCGGGCTCGTGGAGAAGGCCAAGGTCGGCGGCACCTGCCTGCACACCGGTTGCATCCCCACCAAGGCGTACCTGCACTCGGCCGAGCTGGCCGAGAATGCCCGTGAGGGCGCCAAGTACGGCATCAACACGACGCTGGACTCCATCGACATGGAGGGTGTGCGCAAGTACAAGGACGGCATTGTTGCCGGGAAGTTCAAGGGGCTCTCGGGTCTGCTGAAGATGAAGAAGGTCAATGTCATCGAAGGCAACGGCCGCCTCGTTTCCCAGGACACCATCGATGTCGACGGTGTCGCCTACAAGGGCAAGAACATCATCCTGGCCACGGGTTCCACGTCCAAGACCATGGGCCTGGAAATCGGCGGGCGCGTGCTGACCAGCACCGAGGCGCTGAACATGGACACGATCCCCCAGAGTGCCATCGTGCTCGGCGGCGGCGTCATCGGCGTCGAGTTCGCCTCGGTGTGGAAGTCCTTCGGAGTGGATGTCACCATCGTCGAGGGCCTGCCCTCCCTCGTGCCGAACGAGGATCCGTCGATCATCAAGAACCTTGAGCGTTCCTTCAAGAAGCGCGGCATCAAGTTCAACACCGGCGTCTTCTTCGAGAAGGTCGAACAGGACGAAAACTCCGCCAAGGTCTCGCTGGCCGATGGAAAGGTCCTGGAGGCGGACGTCGTGCTCGTCGCCGTCGGCCGCGGCCCGGTCACCGAGGGCCTGGGGTTCGAAGAGCAGGGCATCACCGTCGATCGCGGTTTCGTCATCACCAACGAACGCCAGCACACCGGCGTCGGGAACATCTACGCCATCGGCGACATCGTCCCGGGCGTGCAGCTGGCACACCGTGGTTTCCAGCACGGCATCTTCGTTGCCGAGGAAATCGCGGGCCAGAACCCTGTCATCGTCGAGGACATCAACATTCCCAAGGTCACCTACTGCGAGCCGGAGATCGCCTCGGTCGGTTACACCGAGCCCAAGGCGAAGGAGAAGTTCGGTGAGGACCAGATCGAGGTCTCGGAGTACAACCTCGCCGGAAACGGCAAGTCCTCCATCCTCGGCACCTCGGGCCTCATCAAGATGGTGCGCGTCAAGAACGGGCCCATCGTCGGCGTGCACGGCATCGGCGGCCGCATTGGCGAGCAGATCGGCGAAGCACAGCTGATCGTCAACTGGGAGGCCTACCCTGAGGACGTTGCCCAGTTGATCCACGCCCACCCGACCCAGAACGAGGCGCTCGGCGAGACCGCGCTGTCGCTGGCAGGCAAGCCGCTTCACGGCTAGATCCTTCGGGCGTCCACGGTGCCCCGGCTTTCCGCTGCCGGGCCACCGTGGACTAAGCTCGAACCAAGCCGAACACCGGCCGCTCCGCCCTCGTTGCCGGCCGTCCAAGTCAAGACACATAGCTTTAGGAGAACGGGGACACCATGTCTGAAACCGTGAACTTACCCGCACTCGGTGAAAGCGTCACCGAAGGCACCGTGACGCGCTGGCTCAAGCAGGTTGGCGACAGCGTCGAGGTCGACGAGCCGCTGCTCGAGGTATCCACCGATAAGGTCGACACCGAAATCCCGTCGCCCGTCGCCGGCGTCATCGAGGAAATCCTCGTCCCCGAGGACGAGACCGCAGACGTCGGAGCCCCGTTGGTGCGCATCGGCGATGGCTCCGGTTCGGGGTCTTCCAGCGACGAGCCGGCCGAAGAGCCCGCCGCCGAGGAAGCGCCCGAGAAGTCCGAGGAGGCCCCGGCCGAGGAGCCTGCGTCGGAGGAATCCCCCGCAGCGTCCAATGATGCGGCCGACTCCGGCGAACGCGCCGACGTCACCCTTCCGGCACTGGGGGAAAGCGTCACCGAAGGCACCGTCACCCGGTGGCTGAAGCAGGTTGGCGACAGCGTGGAGGTCGACGAGCCGCTGCTCGAGGTTTCCACCGACAAGGTCGACACCGAAATCCCGTCGCCCGTCGCCGGAACCCTGCTGGAAATCAAGGTCAACGAGGACGAGACCGCAGAGGTCGGTGCCGTCTTGGCAGTTGTCGGTTCCGGAGCGGCTCCCGCCCAGGAAGCACCGAAGGAGGAAGCACCGAAACAAGAGGCTGCCCCGAAGGAAGAGGCCCCCCAGGAGGAGGCTGCCCCGCAGCAGGAATCCGCTTCGAAGCAGGAGGCTCCTGCCCAGGAAGCCCCGAAGCAGCAGTCCGCGCCCGCGTCGGCGGCAGCAGCACCGGCCTCCGGCAACGACGGCTACGTGACTCCGCTGGTCCGTCGCCTGGCGTCCCAGAACGACATCGACCTCGCGTCCGTCTCGGGCACCGGCGTCGGCGGCCGTATTCGCAAGCAGGACGTCCTGGACGCCGTGGAGGCCAAGAAGTCAGCTGCCCCGGCAGCCGCTCCGGCAGCAGTCCAGGGTTCGGCACCGAAGGCCCCTGCCGCCGTCGTGCCGTCCTCCCTGCGCGGGAAGACGGAGAAGGCCCCGCGGATCCGCCAGGTCATCGCCCGGCGCATGCGCGAGTCCCTGGATGTCTCCACGCAGCTGACCCAGGTGCACGAGGTCGACATGACCCGCGTCGCCAAGCTCCGCACGGCGGCCAAGGACCAGTTCCAGGCCGTCAACGGCACCAAGCTGACGTTCCTGCCGTTCATCGCCAAGGCCGTGGCCGAGGCGCTGAAGCAGCACCCGAAGCTGAACGCCGAGTACGACGAGGACAAGCAGGAGATCACGTACCACAACGCCGAGCACCTCGCGATTGCGGTGGATACCGACAAGGGCCTGCTGGTTCCGGTCATCTCCAATGCCGGTGACCTCAATCTCGCCGGAGTGGCCGGCAAGATCGCCGATGTCGCCAAGCGCACGCGGGATAACAAGATCGGACCGGACGAGCTGTCCGGCGGCACGTTCTCGATCACGAACATCGGCTCCGTCGGCGCCTTGTTCGACACCCCGATCATCAACCAGCCGCAGGTCGCCATCCTCGGCACCGGCGCGATCGTCAAGCGTCCCATGGTGGTCACGGGCCCGGACGGCGATGACACCATCGCGATCCGGCACATGATGTACCTGTCGCTGACGTACGACCACCGCCTGGTGGACGGCGCCGACGCGGGACGCTTCCTGCAGACGCTGCGCGCACGTCTGGAAGAGGGCGCCTTCGAGGCGGACCTCGGCCTGTAACCGGGTAGCGGGCGCCTCGGCTGCCTGAACCCGCACGACGACGGCTGGTGACTTCCCCCACGGAAGTCACCCGCCGTCGTCGTTGTCTCCGGCGCGGTTTCGACAGGCTGTCGAATTCGGCCCTAAACTGGGGTCATGGACATCCTCTTCACTCTGCTCATCTTCCTGCACATCCTGGGTGCGGCCGCGATCTTCGGCGGCTGGCTCGCCTCCTTCAAGAAGCCCACCGTGGGCCTGTGGCAGTGGATCGGTGCCATCACCCAGGTCGTGACCGGAATCCTGATGTTCGGCCTGCTGGAAATGGGCGACGGCGAACCCAACCGCATCAAACTCGGCATCAAGCTCATCATCGCCCTGGGCATCCTCGTGGCGGCCTGGATCGGCCGCAAGAAGGTCAAGGCCAACGAGGAGGTCCCCACCGGCATTGCCCACGCAGTGGGCGGTCTGGCCCTGGTCAACATCGCCATCGCCGTTCTCTGGGTCTAGCCGGATCTCCTGCACGACCCCCGGCCGATCCCCACGGATCGCCGGGGGTCCTTTGACCTCCGGCGACTTCCACTTGCCACCGGCACGTGGGCCCATAGGATGGTAAGTGGCGCCCGGAACCGGTCGCCCACCCAGATGTGGAGGAGTCCCCCAATGGCTACAACCCGTTCAGCCCGCACCGTATGGAACGGCGATCTTTTCTCCGGCAGCGGACAGACGACCTTCGAAACGTCGGGCATCGGCACCTACGACATCACGTGGAAGGCCCGTGCCGAGCAGTCCGAGGGCAAGACCAGCCCCGAGGAGCTCATCGCCGCCGCGCACGCCTCCTGCTACTCGATGGCCCTGAGCAACGTGCTCAAGGAGGCCGGGTTCGCCCCGGAGTCCCTCGAGACGACCGCCGAAGTTGATTTCGACACGACCAACGGCCCGCTGATCTCCGAGATCCGCCTGGTCCTGAAGGCCACGGTCCCGGGAATCGATGAGGCAGCCTTCGAGGAGGCCGCCCAGGGCGCCAAGGAAGGTTGCCCGGTCTCCAAGGCCCTGGCCTCGGTCCCGAGCATCACGCTGGACGCCACCCTCGTGTCCTAGCCTCCACCGCCTCGCGGACAAGGGGCGCCGGAACCAGCCCAGCTGGTCCGGCGTCCCTTTTTTCCTGCCCGTCCGGGTGGGCGGCCCCGGCCACCACCGCCGGGGTCCCGGGTCAGTGTCCCGAGGCGTCCTGCGGGCGCTGCGGCAGGGCACCGGGTTTCCGGCTCGGATATCCAGCGCGCTCCGGTGGCAGCTGCGTGGGGATCTCACGGAGCATCTCCTTGAGGACCGCGATGCCCTGTTCCAGCTGCGGGTCCTGCCCCGCCAGGTGGGCATGCGGGGGGAAGGGAACCTCGATGTCGGGGTCCACTCCCCTGTTTTCCACGCCCCAGCCGACCCCGCCGGTGAACCAGGTGGCGTAGCGCGGCTGGGTCACCCGGGTCCCATCGACCAGGTCGAAGAGCCCGTCGATGCCGATGACCCCGCCCCATGTGCGCACGCCGACCACCGGACCGATGCCCCGCAGCTTGGCCACCTGGGTGATGATGTCGCCGTCGGACCCGGCCCACTCATCGGTGATGATGACCACCGGCCCCCGCGTGGCACTGGTCGGGTAGGTCCAGGGTTCCATGTCCCGGCCAACGCTCCAGGCGGTCACCTTCCGCGATATCACCTCGGCGACCAGCTGCGAGGTGTGGCCCCCGCGGTTGCGCCGCACGTCGATCAGCAGGGCATCCCGGGAGGCCTCCTGGTCCAGATCCCGGAAGAGCTGGGCCCAACCCAACGGCATCATGTCGGGGATGTGCAGATAGCCGAACAACCCGTCGGAGGCCTCGCGGACCTCCCGCCGGTTGCGTTCCACCCACTGGTGATACCGCAGGCGTTGCTCATCGCGCACCGGCACCACCGATACGCGTCGCACGGCTCCCGGCGTCGCCGACTGCTCGCCGTCACGCACCGTCAACTCGACGATCTTGCCACCGGCACCCTGCAACAACACAGCAGGCCCACCGGCCGGGATGTCGACCCCGTCGATGGCCAGCAACGTGTCCCCGGCACGCACGCCGACGCCCGGCGCGGCCAACGGCGAGTACGCCTGCGGGTCGGAGGACTCCCCGGCCAGGACATCCACGACCTGCCAGTGGCCCTCGACGTGCTCGATGTCGGCACCCAACAGGCCCTGCGGCTCCGCACCGGCCGCAGGGGACGGTGTCACATACGCGTGGGAGGTCCCCAGTTCACCGTGCAGCTCCCACAGCAGGTCCACGAGGTCATCGTGGCTGCCGAGCCGCTGCACCAGTGGACGGTAGGTCTCGGCCACCGATTCCCAGTCTTGTCCTGCCATGTCGCGGACCCAGTAGAAGTCCCGCTGAAGCCGCCAGGCCTCGTCGAAGGCATGGGCCCACACCGCGCCCGGCTCCAGCCGCACCCGGATCCGGCCCAGGTCGATGTCCTGGGCGTCGGGTGACTCCTTGTCTGCCGGTTTGTCGGTCGGCACGGCGCGCACGGTTCCGTCGTTGACTGCCACGAGCCGCTTGCCGTCGCCGCTGACATGGTATGACTCGACGGCATCCAGCAGCGTGGCGGACTTCCGCGTCCCGTGGTCGAATCGCTCCATGTGTTTCGCCTCGGCACTGGTCTCCGGTGCCCTCCCGTCGCCGGTCACTCCCGTGGAGACGTCGGAGAGCCACAGCAGACCCCCGTCGACGGCTGCGAGGGATTCATAGCGTCCCTGCGGGACGGGGACCGCGATGAGGCGGGCGGGCAATCCCGGGACCACCACGGTGGTTATCGGGGCCGGCTGCCCCTCCACCGCCGGTACGCCGTCCCCGGCAGCGGCCGCGCTCGGGGAATCGTCCCCCGTGGCCACCGTCCCCGCGGTGGATTCGGCCCCGTAGGCCTGCGGCCCGTAGGGCGAGGGCGTCCGGTCATCCAACGCGATCATGAACGGCTTGGTCGACGAGGGAAAGGCCAGGTCAAAACCGTGGGTGTCGTACAGCGGGTCAAAACTCCGATCCGACAGGAAGGCCAGGTACTTCCCGTCGGGAGTGAATGACGGCGAGTGGTCACGGAATCGACCGTCGGTGGCACTGATCGGGGCGGCGCCGGGATCCTCGGTGGAGACGAGTTGGATCCGGCTGCGGGAACCGAAGGCCGTCACCGGCTCGGCAAAGGCCACCCACCGGCCATCGGGCGAAAACGCCAGCCGCTCAATACCTCCATGCCCCCCGCTGCTGAGTTCATGCCACGTGCCGGTGGCCGGGTCCAGCAGGAACGCGTGGCCGGTCTCGGTGGAAACCCCGACCCAGTTGCCATCGGCGCTGGCGGTCAGGGCACGAACCCGGTGGCCTGCCGGCAGGGCGAAGGCCCGGGGGGCCGCGGACCCCGGTTCCTGATCGGTGGTTGCCGCCGCCGGGGCGGATTCGTCCGGATCGCCAGCGGACTCGCCGCCCGACTCCCCCGGTGAATCGATGGTCGCGCCTGCGCCGTGCTGGCCCGCCGGGGCGGAGAGCCGCGCCGCCCTGACCGGCTCGGGGAGGGCGAAGTGCGCACCGCCGTCGTCCTGCCCGGCATCGTCCTGCCTCGCGTCGTCGGGTGGCGTTGGTCCGGGGCGTGCCGGTCCGGTGGGTCCCGCCGGGTCGGTTCCGCGCCGCTCCACCGCGTCCAACGCCCTGATCTGAACGGTTTCCGTCCCGCCGTTGTCGCAGACGTAGACGACCTGATCCCGGCCCAGGAGCCGTCCGAGTCGCGCGCGGACACCGGGGCGCGCTTCGACGACGCGGGCTGGCCCACGCCGGTGGACCAGCAGGTGAAGTGTTCCATGGCTTTCGATGACGCTGGCCTGGCCCGCGTGGTCCGGCACTGCGTCCACCAAATGGGCTGCCACGTCCAGGGAGCCTGGCTGGCGTCCGTGCCCCGCGGATCCCAAGGAGATCTCGAGCCGACGCGGCTGCGCTTCCAGATCGTCCACCAGCCAGAGGTCACCGGCCGATTCATAGACCAGGCGGCCTCCGTCCGAGGCCAGGTGCCGGACGTAGTAGCTGTCGTGATCGGTATGGCGTTGCAGGCCACCCCCGTCAGGGTCGACGGAGTAGACGTTTCCGTACCCTTCGTGATCGGAGAGGAAGGCAATGCGGTGGTCGATCCACCATGGATCGCACAGGTTCCCGTCGATTTCGGGGACCAGTCGTTCGAAGTTCCCGCCACCATCGCGGTCGATCCAGAGCTTGCCCGCAGTGCCGCCGCGATAGCGTTTCCACCATGCTGGTTCACGGCTCAGCGCGCTGCCGATGACCAGCGGCCGGTCATCCCCCGTCGAGGGGCCCCAGGCCAGGGAATCCACCGGACCATACCTGAGCGTCGTTCCCGGCGTTCCGTCCAGCCGGACGGTTCGTGCCCACGTCAACCGGGAGTCGCCTTGGCCCTGGGAGGTGACCGCGACGATGTCCCCCTCCGGGGTGAAGCCGCGGTTTCTGGTCGACGGGTGGCCCCAATGGGTCAGCTGCCGGTAGTCGCCGCCGTCGACCGACGCCGCGACGATCTCCTGGCTGCCCCCGTCGATGATGGTCCAGACAATGTGCTGGCCATCGGGGGTGAAACGTGGATTGCGTGCCGGCAGGCCCTGCGCCGACAGCCGCCAGGCACGACCACCCGTCACCGGGGCAAGCCAGACATCGTTTTCGGCGACAAAGGTCACCAGTTCGCCGAAGACATGGGGGTATCGAAGATAGCTGCGAGGACTCATCGTCCGATCCTATCGACAGGATCGGCACGCGTCACCGGCAGGTGGTCAGGACGCCGCTTTTTCGGTCTCCGCCGCTTCGAAGACCCCGGCGATACGCCACCCGCCGTCGGTGTCGGCCAAGCGAAGCGTCACGCGCTGGGCCCGGGGGGCTTCGATGCGCGCAACGATCGCCCCATCGGCCCCCACCACCTCGTAGGCGCCCATCGTGCTGGTGACGACGACGTCTACGGTGCCGTGCGTGGCCCCCTTGTGGACCGTCGCATCAGACAGTCGGGTGGACAACCCCTGGTAGTGCAGGCCCTGGGCGCGCAGTTGGCTCGCCTTCGCCAGATCCGGGCCGAGGGAGGAGCCATGGCGTGAGTGGACCTGGCGCAAGGCCGCGGCATCGGCGGCCGCCAGGGCCAGGTCCCGCCGTCCACTGAGGACCTGGGCGGCGGCGAGGGGATCCCTGGGTACTGCCCGGCGGAACTGCTCGTCGTCCAGGGCCTGTTGGGCCGTCGGCGCAGAGGCCGCTCCGGCGGGGGTCTTCGCCCCGCTCGCTTCCGGCTCCCGGGTGCCGGGGTCGGTGGCCGCTGCGGCCGTTGGGGTGCCGTCAGCGCCGGGTGGTTGGGACCCGGCCTGCTGGTTCCCCAGTACCCCGGCCCCGCCAGCGGCCAGCCCCGCGACGACGAGCGCTCCAGCGGCAACCCACATCACGCGACGGTGCCGCCAGCGGCCGGCAACTGCGCTGGTGCCACTCTCCCGCGTGCGTTCGGGCCGCGACCGTGCGCGCTGCCTTCCCCGCAGGCCTTGGAACCGCAGTCGGCTCGGAAGGCTGCCTGGCTGGCGGCGCGTCGCCCGGGCCCGGATCCATGCCCAGGGATTCCGGCCGGGACGAGCCGAGGCGCCGGCCACCACGTGGGTCACCATCTGGCTGAGTGCTTCAGGTCGAACCGCATCGCGGAGGCTGACCGGTTGCGGCTTCGCCACCTCGAAGATCCTGCGGTTGAATTCCGCTGCGGTGGGCCTGCGTTGTTCGTCCTCCGAGAGCCCCTCCTCCAGCAGCTCCACCAGCTGGCGGGGAACGCTTCCGAGCAAACTGGACAAAGGTGGCCTCTGTTGGGTCGGTCCGGCAATCCTGCCCGTCACCATGTACCAGGCCAGTGCTGCCAGGGAATAGACATCCCGATCGGGCCGCAGCCGACGTCCGCTGCTCTCATCATCGACCGTCACAGGTGCCCGGAATCCTGGCGTTCCCGAGTCCGTTTGCCGTCCACCGACGAGCACCGCCAGGCCCAGATCCGCCAGCTTGGGCATTCCCGCCGCGGTGAACAGGACGTTCCCCGGAGCCACATCGCCGTGGACTCCGCCGTGCTCGTGCAGGTACGCCAAGGCCGAGGCGATGGGGGCAACAACGGTCACGGCCTCCCCAAGGCCCAACGGCCCGCGTGCCGCAATGAGGTCGGCGATGGATCCGCCCGGCAGGTATTCCATCAAGATGGCCGTGCCCTGGTCGGTCCGAACCGTCCCGATCAGATCGACGATGTGCTGGTGCTTCATGGAGGCCAGCGCCGAGACCTCCGCTGCCGCGAGGTCATCGTTGCCCCACGTAGTGGGCACCTTCAGCGCCGCCCGTTCGCCGGTCTGGCGGTGCCGCACCACATAGACAGTGCCGCCGGCACCGCTGCCGATCTCCGATTCAACGGACCACTCCTCGAGTACGGGGCGTGATGTTGTGGTGTTCGGGGCATCCATGTTCCAGTTCTAACGTGTTTGCCCGATCGCTGCAGAAGTTATCCACAGCCCCGTCGGCCTTCATGCAATTCGAACCTGTGCACTCCGACGAGTAGCGTTGGGCCCATGACCATTTCCTTCCAGCGGCTGGGCTTTGCCCCGGACTACGTTGACTATCAGAAGGCCTGGGACCTGCAGCGCGGAATCCACGACGAAGTGGCGGCCGGTACGCGCGGCCCACACGTCCTGCTCCTCGAACATGCGGCCGTCTACACTGCCGGGAAACGCACGGAACCCCAGGACCTTCCCCTGGACGGGACCCCCGTCATCGACGTGGATCGGGGCGGAAAGATCACCTGGCACGGACCGGGCCAGCTGGTGGGCTACCCCATCGTTGAGTTGGCCAACCACGCAGGGATCCGCGACTACGTGCACCGTCTCGAGGAGATGTTGATCAACGTGGTCGCCGATTACGGCATCGAAGCCGAACGAGTGCCGGGTCGGGCCGGGGTGTGGGTGCTGGGCACCGACGGCCAGCAGGACCGCAAGATCGCCGCCATTGGAATCCGCGTTGACCACGGGGTGACCATGCACGGCTTCGCCCTGAACTGCGACAATGACGATGCTGCTTTTTCGCGGATCATCCCGTGTGGGATCACCGACGCCTCCACGACGAGCATCACCCAGGAGAGCGGAACTGCCGTGCGCCCGGCCGAGGTGCTGGACCGCGTCCAGGCCGAGCTGACGCGGCTTCTGGAACCAGCCATCAAGACCATCCAACCCATCGCCGATGAAGGAGCCCTACTGTGAGCCTCGCCCCCGAAGGACGCCGCATGTTGCGCATTGAGCAGCGCAACTCGGCCACCCCCGTGGAACGCAAGCCCGAGTGGATCAAGGCGAAGGTCGAGATCGGCCCGGAGTACGTTGAGCTCAAGAAGCTCGTGAAGGACAAGGGGCTGAACACCGTCTGCGAGGAGGCCGGTTGCCCCAACATCTTCGAGTGCTGGGAAGACCGCGAGGCCACGTTCCTCATCGGCGGCTCCGAATGCACCCGGCGGTGCGACTTCTGCCAGATCGACACCGGCAAGCCACAGGCCATCGACCGGGCCGAACCGTTCAAGGTCGCACAGTCCGTGAAGCAAATGGGCCTGCGGTACGCGACGGTCACCGGCGTCGCCCGCGACGACCTCGAGGACGAGGGCACCTGGCTCTATGCCGAGACCGTCCGCAGGATCCACCAGTTCAACCCCGGCACCGGCGTCGAATTGCTGATTCCTGATTTCTCGGGCAAGAAGGAATTCCTGGACGAGATCTGTGCCTCAGCCCCCGAGGTCTACGCCCACAACATCGAGACGGTGCCGCGGCTGTTCAAGTCCATCCGTCCGGCCTTCCGCTATGAACGCTCCCTGGACGTGATCTCACAGGGCCGGGACCACCACATGATCACCAAATCAAACCTGATCCTCGGCATGGGCGAAACCATGGAAGAGGTCTCCGAGGCCATGCGCGATCTGCATGAGGCAGGTTGCGATTTGTTGACCATCACGCAGTACCTGCGCCCCACCGAACGCCACCACCCGGTGGAACGATGGGTCAAGCCGCAGGAGTTCGTGGACCTGCAGAAGGAGGCCGAGGAGATCGGCTTCCTGGGGGTCATGTCCGGGCCGCTGGTGCGCTCGTCCTACCGCGCCGGCCGGTTGTGGGCAGGAGCGATGCGCAAGAAGGGATTGGCCATCCCCGAGGAGCTCTCACACATCGAAAGCTCCGGTACGACCAAGCAAGAGGCCGTCACCCTCATCGCTGCCCGCTAGCACTCCGCCGATCGCGTAGAATTGACCCATTATGGCCAAGACCACTAACTCTCCCTCAAATGACGATGCGAAGCCCAAGCGATCCTTGTTCTCCCGCAAGCCCAAGGCCGAAAAGGCCACGAAGGAACCCGGACGGCTGAAGCAGCTCGGCCAGGTCTTCCAGATGACGCGGCGCAACGATCCGAATGCCGTGTGGTGGATGGTCCTGGCCTTCCTGGGCATCGTGGCCGTCGGACTGATCGTCGGTCTGCTGATCAACAACTGGATCACCACGCTGCTGGTTTCCATCCCCTTGGGCCTGCTGGCCGCGTTGCTGATCCTCTCGCGTCGTGCCGAACGGGCAGCCTTCAAGCAGCTCGAGGGCAAGCCAGGTGCCGCCGGGGCCTCCATGTCAGTCCTGCGTCGTGGGTGGGTCCTCACCGAACAGCCGGTGGCCATCAGCCCCCGGACCCAGGACCTGGTGTTCCGCGGCATTGGCCGCCCCGGCGTCGTCCTGGTCACCGAGGGCCCGACGAACCGTGTCCGCCCCCTGGTGGACTCCGAGCGCCGTCGCATGAGCCGGGTGCTGCCCAACGTCCCGATCCATGTCATCAACGCCGGCTCGGGCGAGGGCCAAACCCCGCTCGGTGATGTCGCCAAGAAGATGAAGAAGTTCCCCAAGACGCTGAACAAGCAGGAAGTCCACGCCGTGGACATGCGCCTGTCGACGCTGGGAAGCGCCAAGCTGCCGATCCCGAAGGGCATCGACCCGAACAAGGCCCGGCCGGATCGCCGGTCCATGCGCGGCCGTTAGGCGCCCATGGCAAGGTGCTGGTTCCCCATCCGGGGAACCAGCACTTTTTTGTTGTTGACCAGGGGGATCGTTCGCTTCCGGCCGGCGTCGGCCGGCGGGGTCAGATGCGTACGAGAATCGCCTTGATGGCCCGGTCATGCAGTCCGCGTTGGTCGGGGTCCGTCACCAGCGGCGGAACGATGAGGCACACCAGCAGGCCGCGGACCAGGCCTTGCAGCGGCTTGATGGCCGAGCCGTCCATTCCCTGGACCTGCATCCCGAGGATGCGGTGGCCGATGGAGTGGCCGGTGACGCCGACAAAGACGATCTGCATGGCGGCGAAGAATGTCAGGTTCGCCAGCGCGCTTCCGTCGAAGAAGATGAAGGACGGGATCATGGCCAGCGCCCAGTCGATGCACAGTGCTCCGACGCGCCGTCCGATGCGCACCACCGACCCCGGACCCGACTCGGGTCGACCCAGCCGCTGGCCGGGCCAGGCTTCCGGATTGAGCTGCGGGGGGCCTTCGAGCCACGAACCGATGTCTTTTCTCTCCACTCCCTTAGCTTAGCTTGGCCGCATCGACGCGTACCGGCGTCGTGCCCGGGAACACACGTGCAGCCGCCGGTATCCGGGGATCTTCCGGCGCCGACCATGGGTGACCCCCGGGTCCCGGGATGCCGCCAGGGGAGGCCCTCTGTAACGTCATCGAAACAATTGCGTCACTGCCGGGAAACCAGAATTCGCTAGGGTAGGGGTAACAGCGAGGGGCCGACACGTGCAAAAGCCGCGTGCTTCCCTGGCCTGAGCAGATCTCTTAGGAGCAGTAGCAGATGTTCAAGAACCCGGACGAAGTCCTCAAGTACATTGCCGACGAAGATGTTAAGTTCGTCGACATCCGATTCACGGACCTTCCGGGGGTGCAGCAGCACTTCAACGTCCCGGCGAAGACGGTCGACGCCGACTTCTTCGTCAATGGGCAGCTCTTCGATGGCTCGTCGATCAAGGGCTTCCAGGGCATCGCCGACTCCGACATGCAGTTGATCCCGGATGTCACGACGGGGTTCATCGATCCGTTCCGCGTTGAGAAGACGCTGGCCTTCAACTTCTCGATCGTGAACCCACGCACCGGCGAGCCCTACCACCGCGACCCGCGTGGCGTGGCCGAACGTGCCGAGGCCTACCTGGCATCCACCGGCATCGCCGACACAGCGTTCTTCGCCCCCGAGGCTGAATTCTTCATCTTCGACAACATGCAGTGGGAGTCGAAGCCGCAGGGCTCCTTCTACAAGATCGACTCCGTCGAGGCGCCCTGGAACACCGGCAAGAAGGAAGAGGGCGGCAACCAGGCGTACAAGACGCCGTACAAGGGCGGCTACTTCCCGGTCTCCCCCACCGACAAGCAGGCCGATCTGCGCGATGCGATCTGCCTGGAGCTGGAGGCCGCCGGCCTCGAGGTCGAGCGCTCCCACCATGAAGTGGGCGCCGCCGGACAGGCCGAGATCAACTACAAGTTCAACACGCTGACCCACTCGGCCGATGACATCCTCAAGTTCAAGTACATCGTCAAGAACCTGGCCGATGCCTGGGGCAAGTCCGCCACCTTCATGCCGAAGCCCATCTTCGGGGACAACGGCTCGGGCATGCACTGCCACCAGTCGCTGTGGACCGACGGCGAACCGCTGTTCTACGACGAGAAGGGCTACGCCGGCCTTTCGGACGTCGCCCGCTGGTACATCGGTGGCCTGCTCAAGCACGCCTCGGCCGTCCTGGCTTTCACCAACCCGACGGTGAACTCCTACAAGCGTTTGGTGAAGGGCTTCGAGGCCCCGGTGAACATGGTGTATTCGCAGGGCAACCGTTCGGCTGGCATCCGCATTCCGATCACCGGCTCGAACCCGAAGGCCAAGCGCATCGAGTTCCGCGCACCGGATGCCTCCGGCAACCCGTACCTCGCCTTCGCCGCCCAGCTGATGGCCGGCCTGGACGGAATCCGCAACCGCATCGAGCCGGCCGACCCGATCGACAAGGACCTCTACGAGCTGCCGGCCGAAGAAGCCAAGGACATCCAGGTCGCGCCGGGCTCCCTTGAGGAGGCGCTGTCAGCGCTGGAGGAGGACTACGAATTCCTGCTGGCCGGTGATGTGTTCACCGAGGACCTGATCCGCACCTGGGTTGATTTCAAGCGCGAGAACGAGATCAAGCCGTTGTCGCTGCGTCCGAACCCGTACGAATTCGAGCTCTACTACGGTTGCTAGGACCCAGGTCCTGATGGCACCACGGCCCTAGCATCGGGAGGCCAGACACCGTTTCGGTGTCTGGCCTCCGTGCTGTCCGGGATGTTCCCGCCTGGCTGTCCGGCCCTGCCTAGAAGGGAGGCTCGTCCGGGGTCGCCGGGAGCGGTGGCCGTTCGCCGCCCCAGGGGTTGTCCCGGTCGTCGGGCCGGTGGATGGCCGGCGGTCCGTAGTCGCCGGCGATGCGCTTCAGCCTCCGTTTCCGGGTGGCCTTGCCCCACCGGCTGCGCGCATAGCGACCGTGCTCGGGATCTTCGCTCGAGCTGTCCGGAACGTCCTGGATGCGCCCCCACTCGCTCAGGTGCAGGGCCTGGTAGTGGTCCGACTCGATCCTCCTGCACTCTGTGCCGAAGCGGTCCAGGGGCTGGTCCGGCTCCAGGTCCTTCCACAGCCAGCGCTCCCATTGGACCGTGGCCAGGAACGTCGTCCGCTTCACGGTGGCAACCCGGGAGTCGGCAGGCTCCGCCGGTGGTGGGGCTGACGCAGACGGAATGGATGAATCCGGATCGGACGGCGGGATATCGGAGCCCGGCGGATGGTGGGGCACCGGAGCTTGCCGGGCTGCGCCCACGGCCCACGGCGCCGCAGGGTAGCCGACACGCTGGGTTCCAAAGAGGCTCGTCACCAGCGTCGTGCCCCCGGCACACTGTTTCACCTCGATCAGTCCCAGGGACTTCAACCGGTGGCATCGCAGGCATTTGAGCCCGACGTTGGCGATGTCGGTGCCACCGCCGTCCTGCCATTCCTCGGCGTGGTCCACCTCGCAGTTTCGCGCCGGTCCGGTACACCCTGGCGTCGTGCATCCACCGTCACGGAACGTCAGCGCCGCGCGCTGGGCTGCGGTGGGACGGTACCGGTCCTGGCCGAATTCCAGGATGGCCCCGGTGAGCGGGTCGGTGATCAAGCGCCACCAGGTCTTCGCGGCGGTCATCAGCTGGGCTGCCGACTCCTGGTCGATGGAACCGGCCCCGAGCAGTGAGGGCACGGGCGCACCCGGCTCAAGCTCTGCGATGGCCACGCCTCCGGCCCGCTGGAGCCGTTCAGCGTCCGTTCCGGGTCCCACTGCGGGGCCGTCGATGCCCGTGTCGTCGGCGGCGGTGGGCCCACCGGGGGTCCCCGGAAGCATGGTGGCCGGGATGGCAACGAAGACTTCTGCGTTGACCGTTTCCAGTCCCTGGCCACGTGGACCGTTGAGCATCATGTCGGTAAACACGTCGGCCCGCAGCTGGTCCATGGTCCGGACTTCTGCCGGGTCCTCCAACAGCTGGACGCCTGCGTCACCGGTGGCCGCCGTCGCCGCCGCTTCGACGACGGCCGCGGCGGAGTCGGGGTCTGCCTTGAGCAGCCGGGCCATGCCGTCGATTTTGGAGAAGATGGCCTGGCAGCTGGCGGTTGGAAGGTAGCCCGAGAACCACGTCATGCCGTGGTTGGCCTCCTCCAGGGTGATGCGCCGGTCCCGCAGTTCGGTGCGGGAGCGCTTGGTGTAGGAGAAGCCATAGTACTTTTCCAACAGCTGCCGGCCCCTGACGCGTAATTGCGCCGGTGATTTTCCTGGAGCGGCAGCCAACATGTCGGCTCCGAAGTCACGCCGGTCCTCCCGCGTCCGGGCGGCACGTCGGGCCATTTCGCGTTCCCACTGTTCCTTCGTCGAGTCGTCGGCATTTGCCGGCGGCACGGGCAGCGGCTCGGGAACGAGGTGCGCGGTGTGCTCGAGGATGCGCTGGACGTGGCTGGCCCCGATCCGCCCCAGGGCCAGGGATTCGAGCACCTCGGGGGTATCCATGACCAGGGTTTCGGCCTGGTCCAGCACGCGGTGTGCTTGGCCCTGCGATAGACCCGAAACCAAGGCGATCTCCATGGCGGCGCTGTCCGTGGCAGCAAACAAGACGGTCCGCCCCGTGCGCAGGGAAATCTGCATGCCCGGACGGCCCTCCAGCGCCTCCAGGCGTGGTTCCACGGCGCGTTGGGCCTCGTCATGGAGCATCGCTGCGGCCCGGTATTTCTCGGCCTCGGCAAATCGAGCCAGCGCCTCGGCGGCCTTGAGCCGCGCGGACCCCGTCACGGAGGAGCCCGCCAGGCGGGTCATGCCCCACCCGGTGACCTCCACCCGGTCCGCGATCTGTTCCATGACTCCACGATGCCAGCCGCTACCGACAGTTTGGAACCGGCCCCGGTGGAAAGGCTGGACGGAACGGCGGACCAGGCGGGCCGGGGCCTATCCGGCGATGGTGGTCAGCAGGAAGACCGCCGGCTCGGCGGCGACGACGTTGTGCACGACGTCGGGGATGACGAACAGGCCCCCGTGGCCGACCACCTGTTCCCCGTCGGCCCACCGGACCGTCACGGAACCGTGCAGGACCAGCAGGGTCGCGGCCTCCGGTTTGGTGTGGTCGGCCAGCTCGGATCCGCCGTCGAGCGCCATCAGGGTCTGGCGCAGCCGCCCGTCCTTGAGCACCGCGGTGGCACTGCGCCGATGCGGGGCGGTCTTCGCCCGTTCCAGGTGCTCCTGGACCAGCTCATCCAACTCTGCCTTGCTCACATGCATGGTTCCCACTCTCCTTCTCACCGGTGGCGGCTTGCCCGGGAGGCACCGCCGTCGTCCTTAATGTTGGCTTGTCTCCTCGAAACCATAGAAGTGCCGTTCGAAGACACCACGTGCCCTGCGGGTGACACGTCGGTAGTCGTTGTCGAGCTCCGAGGCCCCGCCGGCCGGGTAACCGCACCAGCGGGCGACGGCCTCCATGTCGCGCCATGACCTGGGCAGCACGTCAGATGCCCTCCCGGTGCAGGCCACCGAGGCGCTGCGGATCCGGGTGGCCAGCGACCAGGCCCGGTCCAGCAGTTCCACGTCGCCGGCCGGGAGGATCTCCAGCGTGGCCAGGGCCGCCAGGGCGGTCCGTGTGGAGGTGGTCCGCAGCTCCGGGTGCTCCGTGCCGTGTTCGAGCTGCAACAGCTGGACGAGCCATTCGACGTCGCTCAATCCCCCGCGCCCGAGCTTGACATGGCGGGTGGAATCCGCGCCGCGCGGTAGCCGCTCGGCCTCGACGCGCGCCTTGATCCTGCGGACCTCCCTGACCTCGTCGGCGGTGACCCCACGACCGTAGCGGATGCCGTCCACCAGTTCCATGAAGTCGCCGGCCAACTCGTCGTCACCGGCCATGGGCCGGGCGCGCAACAGTGCCTGGCGTTCCCAGACCAGTGCCCACCGTTCGTAGTATTCGCGGTAGGAACCGAGCGAACGGGCCAGGGGGCCGTTCTTGCCCTCGGGGCGCAGGGCGGCGTCGACGACGAGTTTGGGTTCGGCGAGCACCGCTGGCTTCAACGGCTGGGTCAGCAGCTTGCCGAGGTGGGTGAAGATGCGCAGGGCCTGCTGTTGGGCCGCCTGGGCGTCGGCACCGTCCCGGGGCCGGTGGACATACAGGACGTCGGCGTCCGAGCCGTAGCCGATTTCGCGGCCCCCCTGGCGGCCCATCGCGACCACCAGCAGGTCCGTGAGGCGCTCGGTGGTGGCGAACTCGTGCTGCTCCGCCACGCGCAGCGCCGCCAGCACGGCGGCCCGGTCGACGTCCGAGAGCGCCAACCCGATCTCATCGATGTCCATCAGCTTCGCCGAATCGGCCAACGCGACACGCAGCATCTCCCGCCGCCGGTTCAACCGGACCAGGCGCATCGCCGACTCCGGGTTCTTGTGGCGTTTGAGCTTGGCGGCATTCTCCTGCCACAACTGTTCGAAGGGCATGGGCCGCAATTCGCGGTCATCGCCCAACCAGGCGGCCGATTCCGGGGAAACCTCCAACAGGTCGGTGATGAACCTCGAGCCGGAGAGCACATGGCAGAGGCGTTCGGCGGCGGCGCTGGAATCGCGCAGCATGCCCAGGTACCAGTGCGATTCGCCCAGCGCCTCGCTCAGGCGGCGGAAACCGAGCAATCCGGCGTCGGGGTCCACCCCGTCGGCGAGCCATTCCAGCAGCACGGGCAGCAGTTGGCGCTGCAGGGAGGCACGACGCCGGACCCCGGAGGTCAGCGCCTCGATATGGCGCATGGCACCCTGCGGATCCAGGTACCCCAACGCCGCCAGCCGCGCCTGGGCCGCCGCCGGGGAGAGGCGGACCTCGTCGGTGGAGAGGTTCGAGGCGGAGGCGAGCAACGGGCGGTAGAAGATCGCCTCGTGGAGCCGGCGCACCGAGCGCTTGGTGTTCTGCCATTGCCGGGTCAGTTCCTCGGCCGGTTTGCGCCCGCTGACGGCCCGGCCGCGGGAGGCGCGGAAGAGCACGCGCAGGGCCTCCTCCTTGACGGGCATGAGGTGGGTCCGCCGCAGGTTGACCAGCTGGATCCGGTGCTCCAGGACCCTCAGGTACCGGTAGGCCAGGTCGAACTCAGCTGCATCGGCGCGGCCGATGTACCCGCCCTCGCTCAGGGCCGCGATGGCCGACGTCGTGTCCCGCACCCGCAGCGTCTCGTCGACGCGCCCGTGGACCAGTTGCAGCAGCTGCACCGTGAATTCGACGTCCCGCAGGCCCCCCGGGCCCAGCTTGATCTGCCGGGCGAGTTCCTCGGAGGAGATGTTCGCCAGCACCCGCTTGCGCATCCCCTGCACCGACTCCACGAATCCGTCACGCTCCGAGGAGTTCCAGATCAGCGGTGCAACGGCCTCCTCATAGGCACGCCCCACCTCCAGGTCACCGGCGATGCAGCGGGCCTTGAGCAGGGCCTGGAACTCCCAGCTCTGGGCCCACCTGTCGTAATAGGCCACATGGGAGGAGAGCGTGCGCGAGAGGGCCCCGTCCTTGCCCTCGGGGCGCAGGTTCGCGTCGACCTCCCACAGTCCCGGCTCGGGGCCCGGGCTGTTGATGGCCCGGCCGATGCCGATGGCCAGGGTCGCCGCGATATCTGCAGCCCGGTCATCGTCCAGCCCCTCGGCGTCGTGCACGTAGATCACGTCCACATCGGAGATGTAGTTCAGCTCGCGGGCCCCGCATTTGCCCATGCCGATGACCGCCAGACGGACGGCATCCACCTCCTCGGGGTCGAAACGCCCGGCCGCCTCGGTGCGGGCGACGGCCAGCGCCGCGTCGACTGCCGCGCCGGCCAGGTCGGCCAGTTCAGCGGCGACCACCGGCAAGACCAGGGACGGGTCCTCGGCGCTGACGTCGCGCAGGGCCAGCGAAGCCAACGCGGCCCGGTAGGCGACCCGGATGCGGGCGTAGGCGTCCTTGCCGGTGTGTTCGGCCACGGGTGCGCGGGCCGCGGGGTCGGCCCCGACAGCTGCCAGCAGGCGTGCGCGCAGGGCGGCAGCGGGCACCTGCGTCCACCCGGGCGGCACCTCGGGTCCGCCGGGCACGACGGCGTCCGGGTCCCCCGGCTCAGCCCCGGCGCTTCCGGCTTCCGGTGCCGTGGCGGCCGGGGCGTCCGGGGCGTCCGGGGCGTCCGGGGCGTCCGGATGATCCTCAGCACCCGCCTCGCCGGGGTCGAAGATGTCCAGGTGTTCGGGGTGCCGGACCAGGAAGTCCCCCAGGGCCTCGGAGGCACCCAACAGGCGCATCACCGGAACCGCCCCCTCGGCGTCGTGCACCCGTTCCAGGATGGCCGGTTCGCTTTCGGCGAGGCGCAACAGCAGCAGCAGGGCCAGATCGGGGTCCGCCGCGGCACGCAACCCGGCCAGCAGCGCGGCCTCGTCGGCGCCGGCGAACACGTCGTCGGCCAGGAACCGCTTGGCCCGCTCGACGTCGTCGAACCCCGCGGAGATCAGCTGTCGCGTCAGGCTCACGGCGTGCCCCTAGAGGATGCCGAGGTAGCGGGAGGTCTCGAAGGGGCTGACGTATTGGCGGTATTCGTTCCACTCGTCCTGCTTGTTGCGCAGGAACGAATCGAAGACCTGCTCGCCGAGGATCTCGGGGACCAGTTCGGAGTCCTCCATGGAGCGGATCGCGTCATGCAGGGACCCCGGTAGCGGGGCGTGGCCCAGGGCGCGGCGTTCGGCGGCGCTGAGGCCCCACACGTCGTCGTCGGTGGCCGGCGGCAGCTCGTACCCCTCCTGGATGCCCTTCAGCCCGGCACCGAGGATCACGGCGTAGGCGAGGTAGGGGTTGGCCGCCGAGTCGATCCCGCGGTATTCCACCCGCGCCGACTGGCCCTTGTTCGGCTTGTAGAGCGGCACGCGGACCAGTGCGGAACGGTTGTTGTGGCCCCAGGAGAGGTGGCTGGGCGCCTCTCCCCCGCCCCAGAGCCGCTTGTAGGAGTTCACGAACTGGTTGGTGACCGCCGTGAACTCGGGGGCGTGGTGCAGCACGCCGGCGATGAACTGCCGGGCGGTCTGCGAGAGCTGGTACTCCTGGCCGGCCTCGAAGAACGCGTTGGTGTCGCCCTCGAAGAGCGAGAAGTGGGTGTGCATCCCGGACCCCGGGTGGCTGGAGAACGGCTTGGGCATGAACGTGGCGTAGATGCCCTGCTGCAGCGCCACCTCCTTGACCACCGTCCGGAAGGTCATGATGTTGTCGGCGGTCTGCAGGGCGTCGGCGTAGCGCAGGTCGATCTCGTTCTGGCCCGGTCCGGTCTCGTGGTGGCTGAATTCCACGGAGATGCCCACCGCTTCGAGCATGGTCACTGCACGACGGCGGAAATCCTGGCCCACGCCGCCGGTCACGTGGTCGAAGTAGCCGCCATGGTCCACCGGCATCGGTTCGCCGTTGGCGTCCAGGTCATCGGACTTCAGCAGGTAGAACTCGACCTCGGGGTGGGTGTAGCAGGTGAAGCCCATGTCGGCGGCGGCGGCCAGCTGGCGCTTGAGCACATGCCGCGGATCCGCCGGCGACGGTTCCCCGTCGGGGGTGAGGATGTCGCAGAACATCCGCGATGTCGGTTCGATCTCCCCGCGCCACGGCAGGATCTGGAAGGTGGAGGGGTCCGGCTGGGCAAGCATGTCGGATTCGTAGATCCGCGACAGGCCCTCGATCGAGGAGCCGTCGAAGCCCAGGCCTTCCTCGAACGCGCCCTCGACCTCGGCCGGGGCCAGGGCGACGGATTTGAGCGATCCGACGACGTCGGTGAACCACATGCGCACGAAGCGCACGTCGCGTTCCTCAATGGTCCTGAGCACGAATTCCTGCTGGCGGTCCATGGGTTGGCTCCTCGTCTGATCCGGCGATTGCTGCGGTGGTTGCGGGCCGTCCCACCGTCGCCAACTCTACTCGGAAACCGTAGTCAACCGGGTGTCCGGCTCCCACCGGTGGCGTATTCTGGGGGACATGTCGCACGAACAGCCCTCCCCCAATGCCTCCGGCCAGCCCGCCGCCGCGCCACGCCCCGCCGGACGGATCCGCATCGGCCATCTGGCCCAGGCCAAGGCCGAGGGCCGGCGCTTCACGATGCTGACCGCCTACGACCAGTACGCAGCAGCCATCTTCGAGGAGGCGGGCATCGAGGTCCTGCTGGTGGGCGATTCGGCGGCGAACAACGTCATGGGCCACACCACGACGCTGCCGATCACGCTCGAGGAGATGGGGGTGTTCGCCCGGTCCGTCACCGCCGGGGCGAAGCGCAGCCTGGTGGTCTGCGATCTGCCGTTCGGCAGTTTCGAGGCCTCACCGCGGCAGGCGGTGGAATCGTCGGTGTGGTTGATGAAGCACACGGGCATCCACGCGGTGAAGATGGAGGGCACGGCGCGCCGTGCCGACCACGTGAGGGCCGTCGTGGACGCCGGGATCCCGGTCATGGCGCACATCGGGTTCACCCCGCAGGCCGAACACGCCCTCGGCGGCTACAAGGTGCAGGGCCGCGGGGAGGCCGCCGCGCGGCTCGTCGAGGACGCCCTCGCCCTGGAGGCGGCCGGCGCGTTCTGCGTGCTGCTGGAAATGGTGCCGGCCGAGGCGGCGGCCGCCGTGGAGGCGGCCCTCACCGTGCCGACCATCGGCATCGGGGCCGGCGCCGCCACCACCGGGCAGGTGCTGGTCTGGCAGGACATGATGGGGTTGAACCCCGGCAAGCTGCCTCGTTTTGTGAAGAAATATGCCGACCTGCGCCAGGTCATGGGCGACGCCGCTGCGGCGTACCACCGTGACGTGGTGGACGGGACGTTCCCCGCCGACGAACACGGGTTCTAGCCCGCCGGCGCCCCGGGCACCGGCTCAGGCGCCGTCGTCGTCCTCCCAGGACTCGTTGTTGCGCTCCACCTGCGCCAGCGCCCCCTGGGCCTCCTCGCGGGTCGCGTAGGGTCCCAACAGCTGCGACCAGTCCGACTGGGGACCGGATTCGACCTGTTTCGTGTTGACGTTGAACCAGAAATCGCCGCCGGTGGTTTCGCTGCCGTCGCTCATCGTGCTCCTTCGGGTCTGCGGGCCCGCGTGGATCGCGGGGCGTGTCGCTGCCCGCCCACCATACTCCGGCGCCGGCGGATGGCGATAGGATCGATGACATGCCACGCACGTCAACTGCCCCGTTGGGCACCCTGGTCCCCGGAACGCCCACGCCGATGCGCCGGGTGCCCGCCTCGATCGAACGCCCCGAATACGTGGGCAAACCGGCCCCGGCGACGTTCGAGGGCTCGGAGGTCAAATCGGCCGAGACGATCCAACGCATCCGCCACGCCTCGAAGATCGCCGCCGAGGCACTGGCACTGGTCGGCGAGGCCGTCGTCCCGGGAGTGACCACCGACGAGCTGGACCGCATCGGCCACGAGTACCTCATCGCCCACGGCGCCTACCCCTCCACGCTGGGCTACCGCGGTTTCACCAAGTCGCTGTGCACCTCCATCAACGAGGTCATCTGCCACGGCATCCCGGACACCACCGTGGTGCAGGACGGGGACATCGTGAACATCGACATCACCGCCTACATCGGGCAGGTCCACGGCGACACGAACGCGACGTTCCTCGCCGGGGACGTCGACGAGGAGTCGCGCCTGCTGGTCGAACGCACCCGGGAGTCCCTGCGCCGGGCCATCAAGGCCGTCATGCCGGGGCGGGAGATCAACGTCATCGGCCGCACCATCTCCGCCTACGCCAAGCGCTTCGGGTACGGGGTGGTCCGCGACTTCACCGGCCACGGCGTCGGCGAGGCCTTCCACACCGGGCTGATCATCCCCCACTACGACGCGGCGCCGGCGTACTCCCGCGTCATCGAACCCGGCATGGTCTTCACCATCGAGCCGATGCTCACCCTGGGCGGGATCGACTGGGACATGTGGGACGACGGCTGGACCGCAGTCACCCGCGACCGCAGCCGCACCGCCCAGTTCGAGCACACCCTGCTGGTGACCGATGCCGGAGCCGAAATCCTCACCGTGGCCTGAGCGCCGCCCCCACCGCCCCACCGATCCGCCCCACCGATCCGCACAGGAGCCCGCATGTCCAAGGACGAGAAGAGCAAGAAGAACAAGATCTCCACAGCCATCGGCCTGGACATCGGCGGAACCGGCATCAAGGGCGGGATCGTCGACCTGAAGAAGGGCAAGCTGGTCGGCGACCGGTACCGGATCGACACGCCGAAGCCCTCCACCCCGGAGGCAGTCGCCGAGGTCGTCGCGCAGATCGTCACGGAGCTGGGGTCCCGCGAGGGCGCCCCCGACGCCGACGCCCCGGTGGGCATCACCTTCCCGGCCATCATCCACGAGGGCGTCGCGCTCTCGGCGGCCAACGTGGACAAGTCGTGGATCGACACGGACGTGGACACGCTCTTCACCGACGCGCTGAACCGCCCGGTCCAGGTCATGAACGACGCCGATGCCGCCGGGCTCGCGGAGGTGCGCTATGGCGCCGGTGAGGGAGTGGAGGGAACGGTCCTGGTCATCACCCTGGGCACCGGCATCGGCTCGGCGCTGATCCACGACGGCATCCTGGTCCCGAACCTGGAACTGGGCCACCTGGAAGTCGACGGGCACGACGCCGAATCACGGGCCTCCGCCTCCGCCCGGGAACGCGAGGACCTGGCCTGGGAGGACTACGCGGTGCGTCTGCAACGCTACTTCTCCCACGTGGAGTTCCTCTTCTCCCCGAAGCTGTTCGTGGTCGGCGGCGGGATCTCCAAGCGCTCCGAGGACTTCCTGCCGCGGCTCGATCTGCGCACGCCGATCAAGCCGGCTGCGTTGAAGAACAATGCGGGGATCGTCGGCGGCGCACTGCAGGCGGCCATCCACTTCGGCCTGCGCAAGTAGCGCGCGGGCCCCAAATGGCGGGGTTCCGTCAGTCGGCGGTCAGCGGCCGCTGGTGCCCGGCGTCGGGGGCGCCCTTGCCCTCGCTGCGCAGCTTGGCGATCGCCGTCTCGAAGTCCTCGAGCGAGTCGAAGCCCTGGTAGACGCTGGCGAACCGCAGGTAGGCGACCTGGTCCAGGTTCTGCAGCGGCCCCAGGATGGCCAGGCCCACGTCGTTGGCGTTGATCTCCGCGGCACCGGAGGCCCTGACGGTTTCCTCGACTTCCTGGGCCAGCAGCGCCAGGTCGTCATCGGTGACGGGCCGGCCCTGGCAGGCCTTGCCGACCCCCGAGATGACCTTCGCCCGGTCAAAGGGTTCCGCCACGCCCGAACGCTTGACCACATTCAGGCTGGTGGTCTCCAACGTGGTGAAACGGCGTTCGCAGGCACTGCACAACCGGCGCCGGCGGATGGCCGAGCCGTCTTCGGTCAGGCGGCTGTCTACGACCCGGGAGTCGGAGTTCCTGCAAAATGGACAACGCATGGGCTCCATCCCTTTCCGTGGTCGTGGGGCGGGGCTCCGCCCGCACCGCCGTGATCTGTGCCGTGGGCGGTTGGAACCATCATGTCATGTCCGCCACGTCCGGTTTCCCCGCTGCGGGCGGGTTACCCGTGGTCGAGGCGCTGGGTGACGGCGTCGCCGTGCGCCGGCAGGTCCTCGGCCCGGGCCAGGGCCACCACGTGGTCCCCGACCCCGCGCAGTGCCGCCTCCGGGTAGTCGATGACCTGGATGGCCTTCAGGAACGTCAACACGTTCAGGCCCGAGGCGAAGGCCGCGGTCCCGCTCGTGGGCAGCACGTGGTTGGACCCCGCGCTGTAGTCGCCCAGCGACACGGGGCTGTGCTCCCCCACGAAGACCGCGCCGGCGGCGGTGATCCGGGCGGCCACTGCCGCGGCGTCGGCGGTCAGGATCTCCAGGTGCTCGGCGGCGTACGCGTTGCAGACGCGCAGGCCGGACTCCAGGTCATCGACCAGGATGATGGCCGATTGGCGCCCCGACAGGGCGGCCAGCACCCGCTCGGAGTGCTTGGTCGTGCGGGTTTGGAGCTCGAGTTCGCCCCGGACGGCGTCCGCCAGGTCCACGGAATCGGTGACCAGGACGGCCGCTGCATTCGGGTCGTGTTCGGCCTGGCTGATCATGTCGGCAGCGACATAGCGTGCGGTCGCCCCGGAGTCGGCCAGGATGGCGATCTCCGTGGGTCCCGCCTCGGCGTCGATCCCCACGGCCCCCTTGACCAGTCGTTTGGCGGTGGCCACGAAGACGTTGCCGGGGCCGGTGATCACGTCCACCGGGTCGATGCCCGCGGCGCCCGCGGGGCCCGAGTCCGGCTCGATCCCGTAGGCGAAGGCGGCAATCGCCTGGGCGCCGCCCATGGCGTGGACCTCGGTGATGCCCAGCAGCTCGGCGGCCGCCAGGATCGTGGGGTGGGGCAGGCCACCGAATTCGCGCTGCGGCGGCGAGGCCAGGGCGATGGACCCCACCCCCGCGGCCAGGGCCGGCACGACGTTCATGATGACGGAACTCGGATAGACGGCCAGGCCACCCGGGACGTAGAGGCCGACCCGGCGGACCGGTTCCCACCGTTGGGTCACCGTGGCGCCGTCGCCGAAGTCCACCGACGCCGGCGTGGGGACCTGGGCCGCGGCGAACCGGCTGGCCCGGCGGATCGATTCCTCCAGGGCACGTCGCACGGCGGGGTCCAGCTGTTCCAGCGCCCGGCGCCGCGCCTCGGCGGGGACCGCCGTGGTGGTTTGTTCGACGCCGTCGAACCGCAGGGCCAGCTCGGCCAGGGCGGCGAACCCGCGCGAGCGGACATCGTCGATGATCCCCTGGACCGCTGCGGCCGCCGACGCGCCGTCGTTCTCGGGCCGGGGCAGCGTGGCCTTCAACGCGGCATGGCCCAGCACCGTGTTGCGCAGGTCAAGGGTGCGCAGGGCGCTGAAGGACTCGGGGGCGTTGGCTGGATAAGTCACCGTCCAAGTTTACGACGGGCGGTGCCGGGCCGCCGACTGTTGCGACGGCCCGTGGACCTCAGATGTCCAGGCAGGCAGGACCGAGCAGCACCTTCAGGTCCCCGAAGAGCGCCGGATTGGGGTTGACCCGGAATTCGATGCCCAGGCGCATGAGCTCGACGCTGCGCGTTCCGGAGAGCTTGACCCGCACCTCGGTGTTGCCGGAGTGGGTTTGCAGGACCTCCCCCAACTGCGACACCACTGCCTCGGTGGCTTTGTGGGCCGGCATCGAGATGACCACCGGCCCCGCGAGCCCGTCCTCGCTGATTTCCGGGATCGTCAGTTCCTGGGCGTTCAGGGACACGGCGCCGTCATCGCGCCGCTGCAGCCGTCCCTTGACCACGACGATCAGGTCCTCGGCCAGCACGCTGGCGATCGGCCCGTAGGCCTGGCCGAAGAACATGACCTCCATCGAGCCGCCCAGGTCCTCGATCTCGCACCGGGCGTACGGGTTGCCGCTGTTCTTGGCGATGCGGCGCTGCAGCGAGGTGATCATCCCCGAGATGGTCACGATCTGCCCGTCACGCGGCCCGTCCTCGGAGAGCACCTGGGTGATGGAGAGGTCCGCATGCTGTTCGAGCAGGCTGCCCAGCCCCTGCAGCGGATGGTCCGAGACATAGAGGCCCAGCATGTCGCGCTCGAAGGAGAGCTTGTCCTTCTTCTCCCACTCGGGCAGGTCGGGCACCTCGATGGCCAACCCCGCCCCGGCCGCCGGATCGTCCATGGCGCTGAAGAGGTCGAACTGGTTGGCCGCCTCGTTGCGCTTGAGCACGATGACCGAATCGACGGCCTCCTCGTGGATCATCGCCAACGCCCGACGGGGGTGCCCCATCTCATCGAACGCGCCGGCCTTGACCAGCGATTCGATGGTGCGCTTGTTGCACACGACGGCGGGGACCTTCTGCAGGTAGTCGCTGAAGGACTCGAAGTTCCCCTTCTCGGTCCGGGCCTCCACCATGGCGTTGACCACGTTGGCGCCGACGTTGCGGATGGCACCCATGCCGAAGCGGATGTCATCGCCCACCGGGGTGAAGTTCAACTGGGATTCGTTCACGTCGGGGGGCAGCACGGTGATGCCCATGTGCCGGCACTCGTTGAGGTACAGGGCCGACTTGTCCTTGTCGTCGCCCACACTGGTGAGCAGGGCAGCCATGTATTCGGCCGGGTAGTGGGCCTTGAGGTAGGCAGTCCAGTAGGAGACCAGGCCGTAGGCCGCGGAGTGCGCCTTGTTGAACGCGTAGTCGGAGAACGGCAGCAGGATGTCCCACAGCGATTTCACGGCGGCCTCGCCGAACCCGTTGTCGAGCATGCCCTGGTGGAAGCCGGCGTACTGCTTGTCCAGTTCCGCCTTCTTCTTCTTGCCCATCGCGCGGCGCAGGATGTCGGCCTGGCCCAGCGAGTAGCCGGCGACCTTCTGCGCGATGGCCATGACCTGCTCCTGGTACACGATCAACCCGTAGGTGGTGTTCAGGATCTCGGCGAGCGGTTCCTCCAGCTCGGGGTGGATCGGGGTGATCTCCTGCAGCCCGTTCTTGCGCAACGCATAGTTGTTGTGCGAGTTCGCGCCCATGGGGCCCGGCCGGTACAGGGCGATCACTGCCGAGATGTCCTCGAAGTTGTCGGGGCGCATCAGGCGCAGCAGCGAACGCATGGGCCCGCCATCGAGCTGGAACACGCCCAGGGTGTCGCCGCGGGCCAACAGCTCGTAGGAGGCCCGGTCATCGACCTCCAGGTGTTCCAGGTCCAGGTCCACGCCCCGGTTGATCTTGATGTTCTCGATCGCGTCGGAAATGATCGTCAGGTTCCGCAACCCCAGGAAGTCCATCTTGATCAACCCCAGGCCCTCGCAGGTCGGGTAGTCGAACTGGGTGATGACCTGCCCATCCTGAAAACGGCGCATGATCGGCACGACGTCGATGATCGGGTCCGAGGACATGATCACCCCAGCGGCGTGGACACCCCACTGGCGTTTGAGGCCCTCGATGCCCTTGGCGGTCTCGAACACCTTCGCGGCCTCGGGGTCGCCGGCGATCAGCTGGCGGAAGTCGGCGGCCTCGGCGTAGCGCTTGGCCTTGGTGTCCTCGATGTCGGCCAGCGGGATGTCCTTGGCCATCACGGCCGGCGGCAGCGCCTTGGTCAGGGTCTCGCCCATGCTGAAGGGGTGGCCCATCACGCGGGCGGAGTCCTTCAGTGCCTGCTTGGTCTTGATCGAGCCGTAGGTCACGATCATGGACACGCGTTCGTCGCCGTACTTCTCGGTCACGTACTTGATGACCTCGGAGCGGCGCCGATCATCGAAGTCGACGTCGAAGTCGGGCATGGAGACGCGTTCGGGGTTCAGGAACCGTTCGAAGATCAGCCCGTGCTGCAGCGGGTCCAGGTCGGTGATGCGCATGGCGTAGGCGACCATGGAGCCGGCACCGGAACCACGGCCGGGGCCGACGCGTATGCCGTTGTCCTTGGACCAGTTGATGAAGTCGGCCACCACCAGGAAGTAGCCCGGGAAGCCCATCTTCGTGATGATGTCCAGCTCGTAGTCGGCCTGCTTGCGCGAGGCGTCGGGGACCCCGTTCGGGTACCTGTACTTCAGCCCGGTGTCGACCTCCTTGACCAGCCAGCTGGTTTCGTCCTCCCCCGGTGGGCACGGGAACTTGGGCATGTAGTTCGCGTCGGTGTTGAAGGAGACCTCGCAGCGTTCGGCGATCTCCAGCGTGTTGTCGCACGCCTCGGGGAACTCGGCGAAGAGGGTGCGCATCTCCTGCGGGGACTTCAGGTAGAAGCCCGTCCCGGAGAACGCAAAGCGCGACCCGCCCTGGTCGTAGCTCGGCTCGAGCAGCGTGGAGCCCGACTGGATGGCCAGCAGCGCCTCGTGCGCCTTGGCGTCGTGCTCGTGGGTGTAGTGCAGGTCGTTGGTGGCCACCAACGGGAGGTTCATCTCCTTGGCCAGGCGCAGCAGGTCCTGCGTGGCCCGGCGCTCGATCTCCAGCCCGTGGTCCATCAGCTCGCAGTAGTAGTTCTCCGCCCCGAAGATGTCACGGTATTCCCCGGCCGCCCGCTTGGCCTCCTCGTACTGGCCCAGCCGCAGCCGCGTCTGGATCTCCCCCGACGGGCAGCCGGTCGTGGCGATGAGCCCCGGACTGTACTGTTCCAGCAGTTCACGGTCCAGCCGCGGCCATTTGCCGAACACCGAATCCAGCGACCCGATGGAGGAGGCGCGGAAGAGGTTGCGCATGCCCTCGTTGTTGCGGCTGAGCAGCGTCATGTGCGTGTAGGCACCGCCGCCGGAGATGTCGTCGCGCTTCTGGTGCTGTTCGCCCCAGCGCACCCGGGTCTTGTCGGTGCGCGCCGTCCCGGGGGTGACGTACGCCTCCACGCCGATGATCGGCTTGATCCCCGCGTTGGTGGCCTTGCTCCAGAAGTCGAAGGCCCCGAACAGGTACCCATGGTCCGTCGTCGCCAGGGCCGGCATGCCCAGGCGTTCGGTCTCCTCGAAGAGGTCGGTCAGGCGTGCCGCGCCGTCGAGCATGGAATATTCGGTGTGCGTATGGAGGTGGACGAATCCGTCACGAGTTGAGCTGGCCACCGATCCAGTCTAGGCCCGATCCGGCGGTGGCCGAGGACCCCGCGCGGGCCGGGTGACGATCCCCACGCCCTGCCCGGCGACTGCCACCGGTGCACGACGGCGGTGCCTCGCTAATAGCGCAGGTCGCCCTCGCGCATGATCTCCAGGGCATGTTCCAGGTCCTGGGGATAGCCGCTTTCGACCTGGACCCACTCCCCCGTGACCGGATGGGGGAACCCGAGGCGGTGGGCGTGCAGCCACTGCCGGGTCAGCCCCAGGGCGGCGGCCAGCCGCGGGTCAGCCCCATAGGTCTGGTCTCCGGCGCACGGGTGGCGCAGGGCCGAGAAGTGCACGCGGATCTGGTGCGTGCGTCCGGTCTCGAGTTCGACCTCCACCAGGCTGGCGCGGCCGAAGGCCTCCAGGACCTGGTAATGGGTGACGGAATCCCTGCCGTCTTCGAGGACTGCGAATTTCCAGTCGTGTCCCGGGTGCCGGCCGATGGGGGCGTCGATGGTCCCCGCCAGGGGGTCGGGCAGCCCCTGGACCAGGGCGTGGTAGGTCTTGGCCGGGGTGCGTTCCTTGAAGGCCCGCTTCAGGGCCGTATAGGCGCGTTCGGTCTTGGCGACGACCATGGCGCCGGAGGTCCCGACGTCGAGCCGGTGCACGATGCCCTGGCGTTCGGGGGCACCCGAGGTGGAGATGGTGTAGCCGGCGGCGAGCAGGGCGCCCACGACCGTGGGGCCGACCCACCCGGGCGAGGGGTGGGCGGCAACGCCGACGGGTTTGTCGATGACCACGAAGTCATCATCCTCGGCCAGGATCCCCATGGCTTCCACGTGCTCTGCCCTCACTTCCAGCGGGTCGTCTTCCTCGGGTGCCTCGACGCTGACCAGGTCGCCCGGCGCGACCTTGCGGGACTTGGCGGTTGCCGTGCCGTTGAGCAGCACGTGGCCATCGGTGCACCACTGTGCGGCGGTACTGCGTGAGACACCCAGGGTGGAGGCCACGGCGGCATCGATCCGGCGTCCTGCCTCCTCGGGGGTGACGGCGAAGGAGGCGGTGGTCATGGCCGTCCCGCTTTCCCGTCCTTGCGTGCCGGCTTGTCCTCGATCGGCCGGCCATCGACCCCGATGCCACGGAACAGCAGCAGGCAGATCCCGATCATCGAGCAGACCACGAAGCAATCGGCCACGTTGAAGATGGCGAAATGGCGCACGCCGATGAAATCCACGACATGGCCCATGCCGAAGGACGGCGCACGGAAGAGCCGGTCGATCAGGTTGCCGGTGGCTCCCGCCAGCAGCCCGCCGAGGGCGATCGCCCACAGCCGGGAGCGGACCTTGCGCAGCAGGGTCAGCACGTAGATGACGACGACCGCCATCACGATGGTGAAGACCCAGGTCACCGACGTTCCCATGGAGAAGGCGGCCCCCGAATTGAGGATGTAGTGCCAACTCAGCACGGATCCGATCACGTCGATCTTTTCACCGAGTTCCATGGTGGACTGCACCAGGGCCTTGGTGAGCTGGTCCACCCCGATGCCGATCACCGCGATCGCCAGGGACAGGGCGAGCAGCGCCGGCCGGGCGCGCGCCGGCGTCGGCGGCTCGGCGGCGGTGTCATCGGGGCGTGCTGCGTGGTCCTGGTCCATGGTGGTCCTTAACGTGCTGTCGGCGGCCGGGAGCCCCGCCCCCCGACAGTCAATGGTTTCGGCGGGCCACCACAGCGGCCCGCCGCAAACGGGTGGCTAGGCGTTGTCCTTGGCGTCTGGTGCCGCGATGGAGCCCTGCGACTCGAGGTCGTGGAGCTGGCCTTCGATGTAGGACTTCAGGCGGGCACGGTAGTCGCGTTCGAATCCGCGCAACTGGTCCAGCTTGCGCTCGAGGACCGACTTCTGCTCTTCGAGCGAGTTGAGCGTCTTGGTGCTCTTGTTCTCGGCATCGGTGACCAGCTTGGTGGCCTGCAATTGGGCCTCGGCGATGATCTTGTCGCGCTGCTCGACGCCGGCACCCACGTATTCGTCGTGCAGGCGCTGGGCCATGGCCAGGACGCCAGCAGCGGATTCGGCGGAGGCGCCGTTGGCCGGTGCCGCCACAGCGGCGGAGTCGGCGGCCGGTGCTGCTGCCACGGCCGGTGCTGGTGCGGCGGGAGCGGACTCCGTGACCGGGGCCTCCTCGGCGACGACCGGCTCGGCGACCTCGGCGGCCTCTTCCTTGTCCTCGACCGGGGCAACGACCGGCTTCTCGTCGGCGCCCTTGGCTGCCGAAGCCTCGGTGGCCGGGGAGGCCGCAACGGGTGCCGGCACACTGCCGGTGTCGGCGTCGGACCCGCCGAGGCCGCTGACGCGCTGGCGCAGCTCCTCGTTCTCCTGGGTCAGGCGACGAAGTTCGACAACGATCTCGTCCAGGAAGTCGTCAACTTCGTCCTGATCGTAGCCCTCCCGGAACTTGGTTGGCTGGAAACGTTTGTTGACTACATCTTCAGGCGTGAGCGCCATCTGGTCACCTCGATACTTAGTTCTCTCCCCGGCCGCCTGATTGCGACCCGAGGGCGATTACACCGGTTGGTATGAGCGCGACCGGGCAACCCGGTCGCGCTTCCTATTTCAAGACTATAACGTTTTCCGCACCGAAGACTAACCTCGGTGCGAACCGCCCCTGGTGGGCTACCTGCCGATCTGAAGCACAATCACCTTGGCGATGATGATGGCGAAGTACAGGATCAGAAACGCCAGATCCAGGCGCATGCCGCCCAGGTCCAGCGGCTTGATCCGCGACCTGAGCCACCGCATGGGCGGGTCGGTGATGCGGTAGACGAAGCTGGCAACGATCAGTGCCAGCCCGCGCGGACGCCAGGATCGGGCGAACATCTGCACGATGTCGTACACGATCCGCAGCATCAGCAGGACCTGTACGACCGTCAGGACCGCATAGACCAGTCCAAGAAGAATATCCACGGGGCGAAGCGGGGCTAGCTCTGGTTGAAGAAGGTCGCCGTGTCCTCGGAGGACTTCTTGTCCTCACCCAGGACCTCGACCGTGGCCGGTGAGAGCAAGAACACCTTGTTGGTGACCCGCTCGATGCTGCCGTGCAGGCCGAAGACCAGGCCGGCGGAGAAGTCCACCAGCCGCTTGGCATCGCCTTCACCCATGTCGGTCACGTTCATGATGACCGGGATGCCGTCGCGGAAGCTTTCCCCGATGATCTTGGCATCGTTGTAGGAACGGGGGTGGACCGTGGTGATTTGCCGCAATGAAGAATCCTCGTCCCTGGAAGAAGGCGCGCGCTTGATGGGGGTAACGGGTGCCCGGTATTCCGTCTCCGGATCCGCGGCGACGGCAATGGGGGCCTTCTCGTGCTCCACCCGGGATGGTTCGGGGCGTTGGGCCTCGGCCACCTGGTAGGTCTCGTCCTCGTAGTGCTCGTCACCGTCGGCGAGTCCCAGGTAGATCATTGTCTTGCGCAGGGCGCCAGCCATGGTCTTCTCCTTATGATCGTGCGCGGCGAGGGGGTCTTCTCCCGCTTGAGTCTCCGCTGGAAACGACGCTACAGCACCGGCGGACGTGGACCGAGGACATCGGAGCCCACCCGTAGGTGTGTCGCACCGGCGGCGATGGCCTGTTCCAGGTCGTGGCTCATGCCGGCCGATATCCAGGTGGCGCCCGGGTGGTTGGCCCGCAGGTCGGCGGCAATTGCCGCCAGGCGCTCGAAGGCCGGTGCCGGGTCGGCGCCCAGCGGTGCCACGGCCATGACGCCGGCCAGTTCCAGCCCGTCGGCCTCGGCCACCAGGTCCGCCAGCTGCTGCACATCGGCCGGTGCCGCACCGCCGCGGCCAACGCCGCCGTCGTTCCCCGCACGCTGGGCCTCATCACGCAGATCGACCTGGATCAGCGTGGCCAACGGTGCCCGTTGGCCGCGTCCAGCCTGCTCACGCAGCTCGTTCTCGCGCCGCATGGCCTTGCCCAGCGCCGTGACCAGGGAGGGGCGATCCAGCGAGTGCACTGCCGTGGCATAGCGGACCACCGATTTGGCCTTGTTGCCCTGCAACTGGCCGATGAAGTGCCACGCCAGGTCCAGGTCGGCGAGTTCCGCTGCCTTGGCCCCGGCTTCCTGGTCACGGTTTTCCCCGACCTGGCGGATGCCGAGCTCGTGCAGGGCGCGGACGTCGGCGGCCGGGAAGTACTTGGTCACCACGATCAGTTCCGGGGACCGGTCCAGCGCCGCGGCACGGGTGGCCCCGGCGATGCGCTCGTTCACCGCGGCCAGGCGCCGCTCAAGGTCCGCGCGGCGCTCGGCGGCGACTGTCGAATCGGCAGGGGAATCGGTGGGCATGCGTTCTCTCCTAGGCGCCCGGGGCGCCGGTGCTTGCCGGCCAGACGATGCCGGCCAGCCGGCCGGCGTGCTGCTGGTCACGGCGGTATGAAAAGTAGTCGGGATCCTCCAGCGTGCACACCGCGGTGGCGGCCACCTGCACGCCCAGCCCGCTCAGCAACCTGCCGGCGGCCCCCGGCAGGTCCAGGGAGCTGGTCCCCCACCGGCTGGTGACGGCGATGCCGGGCATCACGGAGTCGGCCTCGGAGGCCATCTGGGCGGGGACCTCGTAACAGGCACCGCAGACGGCTGGGCCGATCCAGGCGTGCAGGTCGCGGCCGCCCGCTGCAACGATGGCGTCCACGATGTTCTGCAGGATGCCACCGAGCAGCCCCTGGCGGCCGGCGTGGGCCACGGCGGAGACCAGACCGCCGTCGTCCCCGGTGGCGGCAAAGACCACTGGCAGGCAATCCGCCACCAGGACGGCCAGCGCGCTCGTGCCGTCCGGGCTGACCATGGCGTCCGCATCCGGGCCCCACGCCACCGCGTCCGCTCCCCCGGTGCCCCCTCCGACGGTGTCCCCTCCAACGGTGTCCCCTCCAACGGTGTCCTGCGGGCCGGAGGCGGTGGAGCGCACCTCGTGGACGACCACCGAATGGGTCTGGTTCATGAACTGCACGGCCCCTGCGTCCAGGCCGAGGCCGGCCTCGAGCGAACGCCGACGCTGCAACACCTCTGCGGGCCGGTCGCCGACGTGCAGGGCCAGGTTGCCCTCGGCGACCGAGGTGAAGGCCACCTGCGCCGGCGTCGGGCCGTTGAATTCGTAGCGGAGCATGTCGACCACCTCGGGATAGGGCAACGGCGCGTCGCCCGGCCGGGCCGGGCAACGCGCCGTCTGGACCGCGAACGGTCCGGGAGTGCTACTTCAGGAAGTCGGGGACATCCAGTTCGTCGTGCTCGGACGAGGAGGACAGGTCCTGCTCGACGACGGTGGGCAGTTCCTCGTAGCCGGCGGAGGCCGGGGCTTCCGCGGCCGAGGAGGCCGAGTAGGCTCCCGCCTGGCTCGACTGCGCGGAGGCGGATCCCTGGGCGGGCGCCAACGGGATCGTTCCCGGGACCGTCGTCGGGATGGCCTGGGCCGGTGCCTGCTGCTGGGTGTTCTGCTGCGGGACCTGCTTCGGCTGCGCGGGGGCGCTGGTGACGTCGACCTGGTCGAAGCCTGCGGCGATGACGGTCACGCGGGCCTCGTCCCCCAGCGCGTCGTCGATGACCGCACCGAAGATGATGTTCGCCTCCGGGTGGGCGACCTCCTGGACCAGGCGGGCCGCCTCGTTGATCTCGAACAGGCCGAGGTCGGAGCCACCCTGGATGGAGAGCAGCACGCCGTGGGCGCCGTCGATGGACGCCTCCAGCAGCGGCGAGGCAATGGCCAGTTCCGCAGCCTTCACGGCACGGTCGTCACCGCGGGCCGAGCCGATGCCCATGAGGGCCGAGCCGGCACCCTGCATCACCGACTTCACGTCGGCGAAGTCGAGGTTGATCAGGCCCGGGGTGGTGATCAGGTCGGTGATGCCCTGGACGCCGGACAGCAGCACCTGGTCGGCGGAACGGAAGGCATCGAGCACCGAGACGTTGCGGTCGCTGATGGACAGCAGCCGGTCGTTGGGGATGACAATCAGCGTGTCGACCTCATCGCGCAGCGCGTCGATGCCGGACTCGGCCGAGGTCGCACGACGGCGGCCCTCGAACGTGAAGGGGCGGGTGACCACGCCGATGGTCAGTGCGCCCAGCGAGCGGGCGATGCGGGCGACGACGGGGGCGCCACCGGTTCCGGTGCCACCACCTTCGCCGGCGGTCACGAAGACCATGTCGGCGCCGCGCATGACCTCCTCGATCTCCTCGGCATGGTCTTCCGCCGCCTGGCGGCCGACCTCCGGGTTGGCGCCCGCGCCCAGGCCACGTGTCAGTTCGCGCCCCACGTCGAGCTTCACGTCGGCGTCACTCATGAGGAGCGCCTGCGCGTCGGTGTTGATCGCAATGAATTCGACGCCGCGGAGGCCGACTTCGATCATGCGGTTGACGGCGTTGACGCCACCACCGCCGATACCGACGACCTTGATGACGGCGAGGTAGTTCTGTGGAGCTGCCACGTCCTGTTTCCCTTGTTCGATGTGCTGCTGAGTCTAGGAAGCTTCAACCGGACCAACGTTAACCCTCTACTTGAGGGTTAGAGTTATGTCAAGTAACTGCTACTAAGACGCTATGTTTTGAGTCCCCGGCATGCAACGACCGCCACCGCGTGTCGCTGCATTACCGTGATCTGTTGTGTCCAGGAGAGCACCGCGGCTAGCGCGTGACCGGGTGGTCGGGGGTGCTCACGTCGAAGGTGTCGACCCCTTGCTGGTTCTTGTCCTTCAGGAAGGCGGTCAACACCCTGGCCTTGTCGCCGCTGCGCTCGTCGCTGCCCCAGAGGACCTTCTGCCCGTTGGTCATGGACAGCTGGACAGAATCGACGGTCTGGGCGCTGGCGTGGTCGAGCTTCTTCAGCGCCGAGGCCGGCAGCGCCGCCAGGACGTGGGTCAGCGCTGCAAAGACCTCGGGATCCTGTGCCGACTTCTTCGCGTCGATCAGCGGCAACTTCACGCTCTCGCGCTTGGCCACCGTGGAGAGCGTGCGTCCGTCCTCGCCGACCAGGTCATAGGACTTCGACCCGTTCTTCACGATCGCCACCGGCGCGTATTCGACGATCTGCACCTCCAGGGTCCCGGGGGCGTGCGCCTGCACGACGACTTCCTGGATCGAGGGCTGGTCGGCGAGCAGGTCCTTGACCTGGGCGGGACCGATGCGCGGCAGCGGAACCCCCTTCAGCGGTGCGAGCGCCGAGTTGATGGTCTTCGTGGGCACCAGCTTGTTGCCCTCGACGGTGATCGTCTGCACCGCCAGCAACGGCGAGAACAGCAGCACCAGCATCAGGGCCACGATCACGGCGACGACCGAGGCAGAAACCCAGATCACACGACGGCGCAGCCGACGCCCGGGGGTCTCGGGCAGGGTGACGACATTCTGGCCGCCGGTGGTGCGCGGGCTCATGCGCGCCCACCCAGTGCCGCCACGATCTCCGCGCCGAGCTCGGTGACGTCTCCGGCGCCAATGGTCATCACGATGTCGCCGGGCCGTGCCACGTCAGCGATGCGCGCGGGCACCTCATCCCGGGCGACCAGTCCCCCGGTGGTCTCCAGGGCGTCGGCCACCAGTGCCGAGGTGACCCCGGGCAGCGGCTGCTCCCGGGCGGGATAGATCTCCAGCACCAGTGCGGTGTCGGCCAGCGAGAGCGCCCGGGCGAAGGCCGCCCAGAATTCACGCGTCCGGGTGAACAGGTGCGGTTGGAAGACCACGTGCACGCGCCCGTGTTCCCCCGCGACGGCCCGGCCGGCGCGCAGGGCAGCCAGGACCTCGGTGGGATGGTGGGCGTAGTCGTCGTAGACGCGAATCCCGTCGGCTTCCCCGCGGAAATCGAAGCGGCGCGCGGCCCCGGTGAAGGCGGCGAGCCCGGCGGCCGCAGCGTCGGGGGCGACGCCGCAATCGAGGCCGATCGCGAAGGCCGCTGCTGCGTTGAGCAGGTTGTGGTCCCCCGGGACCGAGAGCGACAACCGCTCCGTGGCACCGCCGCCCCAATGGAGCCCGCAGCCGTAGCGTCCACCGTCGGGGGCCGAACCGCTGAGCCGGAGGTCGGCATCCTCGGCGAAGCCATAGGTCAGCACCCGCACCAGCGGGCGTTCGCTGCGGATGCGCCCGGCCAGCGCCAGCGCCCCGGCGTCATCGGCACACGCCACCAGCAGTCCCCCGTCGGGAAGCAGCGATGCGAACCGGTGGAAGCTCTCGTGCACCGCCGCTTCGGTGCCGTAGTGGTCCAGGTGGTCGGCCTCGACGTTTGTCACCACGACGGCGTCGGGCCGGTAGTTCAGGAAGGAGGCATCGGACTCATCGGCTTCGGCCACGAAGATCCGCCCCGAGCCGTGCTCGGCATTCACCCCGAGCCCCGCGACGTTGGCGCCGATGGCGAACGACGGGGAGAGTCCCGCCTCGCGCAGCATGACGGCAATCAGGGACGTGGTGGTGGTCTTGCCGTGGGTGCCGCAGACTGCAACGACGTGGTGGCCGTCCATGGTCGCCGCCAGGCCCTCGGAGCGGTGCAGGATGCGCAGCCCGCGGGCGCGGGCCGCATCGTATTCGGGGTTACCGTCCTTGATGACAGAGGAGACGACCACTGTATCGGCATCCGGCAGGGCCTCCGCGGAGTAGCCTACGTGGATTTCGGCCCCCAGGGCGCGCAGTTCATCGAGCACCGGAAGGTCCTTGGCGTCGCTGCCGGTGACGGTGACCCCCTGGGCCAGCATCAGCCGCGCGACGGCGGAGACGCCCACTCCGCCGATGCCCATGAGGTGGACGCGGCCCAGTTCGGCCACGGTGTGTCGTTGCTGCATGGTGCTAGTTTCCCCTCGTCGGCGTGGTCCCGGGTGCGGCCGCGGCGTCGAGCACCATCGCGGCCATCCGCTGCGCTGCATCACGGATCCCCTGGCCGCGGGCGGCCTCCGCCATGGTGTGCAGGGCCGCGGCATCGCCGAGCAACCCGGGCAGCACTGTCGCGACATAGTCTTCGGTGAACTCCTCGTCGGGCACCACCCGTGCCGCCCCGGCGGCCTGCAGCCCCCTGGCGTTCAGCGCCTGTTCGCCGTTGCCGATCGGCAGCGGCACCAGCACCGCGGGCAACCCGACGGCGGCGATTTCGCACACCGTCCCGGCCCCGGCGCGGGCCACCAGCAGATCCGCCGCGGCGTAGGCCTGTTCCATCCCGTCGACGTATTCGACCTGGTGGTAGCCGGGCCAGGCCACGGGGGCACCGTCGTCGTCCCGGATCCCCTTGCCCGCACCGGTGACATGCAGCACCTGGAAGCCGGGGACCGCGGCGCCGGGGCCCCCCACCAGCCGGCGCAGGCCGCCGATCAGCGCGGTGTTGACCGACAGGGCGCCGGAGGATCCGCCGGTGACCACCAGCGTGGGCAGGTCGGGGTCCAGGCCCAGGGCCCGGCGCGCGTCGGCGCGGGCTGCCGCACGGTCCAATCCGGCGATCTGCGGCCGCATGGGCATGCCCACGAGTTCGGCGCCGGGGAGCCCTGTGCCCTCGAAGGCGGTCCCGACCCGGGCGGCGAACCGGGCACCGACCTTGTTGGCCAGACCGGCCTTGGCGTTGGCCTCATGCACGACGACGGGGATCCGCAGGCTGCGGGCCGCCAGGTAGACCGGGGTGCAGACGTAGCCGCCGACCCCGACGACCACATCGGCCTCGGCCCGGCGCAGGATGTCCTTGGCCCCGCGCACCGCCGCGGCGAAGCGGAACGGCAGCTTCAGCAGGTCCAGCGACGGCCGGCGCGGGAGCGGGACGCGGGCGATGGTTTCCAGGTCGTAGCCCGCTGCGGGGACCAGGCGGGTCTCCATCCCCGTGGGGGTTCCGACGACGCGCACGTTGATTCCGGGGCGGGCGGTGCGCAGCGCGTCGGCCATGGCCAACAGCGGCGATACGTGGCCTGCGGTGCCGCCGCCGGCCATCACCGCGGAGGTGGTGGGGGTCATCGGGTGCCCTTCCTGGGGGTGCGGTTGGCCGGGGTCGTGCCCGGTTCGGAGCTGGCGTCGGGCCGGTGCCTGGCAAAGCAGAGCACGACGCCGACCCCCATCAACGCGAGCATCAGGGCCGAACCGCCGGAGGAGATGAAGGGCAGCGGGACACCGATGACCGGCAGCAGGCCGGTGACCATGCCGATGTTCAGGAACGCCTGGCCGATGATCCAGGCCATGATGCCGCCGGTGGCGATGCGCACGAAGTTGTCCTGGTGGCGGGCCGCGACCCGGTACATCGCCACGGCCAGGATCGCGAAGAGCAGCAGCACCACGATGGTGCCCAGCAGTCCGAGCTCCTCGCCGAGGATGGTGAAGATGAAGTCGTTCGAGGCCTCGGGGATGTAGTTCCACTTCTGCCGGGACTGGCCCAGCCCCACGCCCCACCAGCCGCCGGAGGCCAGCGCGTAGAGGCCCTGGGTGGACTGGTAGCAGGCCGCCGGATCGGTGTCGCAGTTCAGTCCGAGCCACGCGTAGATGCGGGTCATGCGGTTTCCGGAGACCAGGACCATCAGGATGGCGCCGATCGCGCCGACCACCCCGGCCACGGCGAAGAGCTTGAGCCGCACGCCCCCGAGGAAGAGCGTGGCGACCAGCACCAGGCCGATGACGATGGCGGTGCCGAGGTCGCGGCCGAGCATGACCAGCCCGATCAACAGCAGCCCCCCGGGGAAGAGCACGGGGATGAGGGCGTGCCCCGTCTGGTCGATCAGCTTGGCCTTCTTGCTCAGCACCGAGGCCGACCAGACGGCCAGTGCCAGCTTGGCCGCCTCGGAGGGCTGGGCGGTGAAGGGGCCGAGCTGGATCCAGTTGCGGTTGCCGTACACGGTCAGGCCCAGCGGGGTGAGCACCAGCAGCAGCAGGAACGCACCGATGAAGAACGCCGGCCAGGCCAGCTTCTTGAACGTCGGCAGGGAGAAACGTGAGATGACCAGCATCAGCACGACGCCGATCACCGCCCAGGTGCCCTGCTTGATGACCTGGTCGTAGGAGGAGGCATCCGGGTTCTTGCTGATGGCCTCGACCGAGGAGGAGGAGAGGACCATCATCAGCCCGATCACCGTCAGGGCCAGCGTGCTGCCCAGGATCAGGTAGTAGCCGGTGCGTCCGTCCTTGCCCGGGTCGCCTTCGATCCAGCGCCAGAACCGGGCCACGGGGCGTTCGCCGGTGCCGTGGCGCTGGGTCTTGCCGGTGGTGGTGCGGGAGACGACGGCGGTGCGTCGGGGCTGGGCCGGCTCCTGCGGCTGGCGCGTGGTGGAGCGTTCCTGGCCGGTGGGCCGGCCGTTTCCCCCGTTGGCGCCCGTCCTGCGGATCCGGGGCTTGCGTCCCGTCCCTCCGGGTGGGCGTGTTGTGGGGGGTTCCACGCGTTCTCCTTAGTTCTCTTCGTCCTCCATGAGCCGGCTCACGGCTTCGATGAAGGCGTTGCCGCGGTGCGCGTAGGAGGTGAATTGGTCCATCGACGCGGCTGCCGGCGCCATGAGCACCGTGTCACCGGGTCGTGCCACCCCGGCCGCCGCCTGGACGGCCGCCGTCATGACCGCAGTGCCCGTGGCCTTCCGGTCTTCCGCGCCCTGTGTACCAGTTTCGCTCACCGGCACCGCGATCACCTGCACCGTGGGCGCGTGTCGCCGCAATGCCTCCCGCAGCGAGGTGGTGTCGGTGCCGATGAGGACCACCGCACGCAGGGCCCCGGCAAACCGGGTGACCAGGTCGGTATAGTCGACGCCCTTGGACAGGCCTCCGGCGATCCAGACCACCGAGGTGAAGGCCGCCAGCGAGGCGGCGGCGGCATGCGGGTTGGTCGCCTTGGAATCGTTGACCCACAGGATGTCATCGCGACGGGCCACCGCCTGGATGCGGTGCTCGCCGCGGTCAAAACCGCGCAGGCCGGCGCGGACGGCTTCGACGCCCACGCCGTAGGCGCGCACCAGCGCGGCGGCGGCCAGGGCGTTGGCGACCATGTGGCGCGGCGCCACTCCCCCGAAGTCCTCCAACGAGGCGAGCTCGGCGGCGGAGTCGTGCCGGTTGTCGATGTAGGCGCGGTCGACCAGCAGGTCGTCCACGACACCGAGCATGCTGCGGGCGGGCACCCCGGTGGTGAAGCCGATGGCACGGCATCCCTGAACCACGTCGGCGTTCTCGACCATGGCCTCGGTCCGGGGGGCCTCGACGTTGTAGACGGCAGCGACGCGGGTCCGCTCGTAGATCCTGGACTTGGCCTGCATGTAGTCCTCGAAGGAACCGTGCCAGTCCACGTGGTCCTGGGCGATGTTCAGCACCACTGAAGCCAGCGGGGACATGGTGTGGGTGTAGTGCAGCTGGAAGCTGGAGAGTTCCACGGCGATGACGTCGTAGCCCTCGGGGTCGCGGACAGCGTCGAGGATCGGTGTGCCGACGTTGCCGGCGGCGATGGCCCGCAACCCGGCGGCCCGCAACATGGCCTCGGTCATGCCCACGGTGGTGGTCTTGCCGTTCGTGCCGGTGATGACCAGCCAGTCGGCGGTCTTGCGTCCGGCGCGCTGGTTCACGCGCCAGGCCAGTTCCACGTCGCCCCAGATGGGGATCCCCGCCTCGGCGGCGGCACGCAACAGCGGGTGGTGTGGGGGCCAGCCCGGGGAGGCGATGACCAGGTCGGCGGCCTGGCCGTTGACCTGCGGGAGGGTCTTGGCCTGTTCGGCGCCGAGCAGCACCTCGCGCACGCCGACTATCTTCAGGGTATCGGCGCGTGAGGGGTTCTCCCCTCCGGTGCCGGAGTCCACCACCACGACGTCGGCGCCGAGTTCGATCAGGGTGTCGGCCGCCGAGAATCCGGACAGGCCCAGCCCGGCGACCACCACCCGCAGGCCCTTCCAGTCGGCGTCCCAGCTGGTCAGGTGCTCCAGTGCCGTGCTCACAGCCCCAGCACCCATTCACCGTAGAAGATGCCCGCTGCGGCGGCGACCAGCAGCCCGCAGAGGATCCAGAAGCGCACGACGATGGTGACCTCGGCCCAGCCCTTGAGTTCGAAGTGGTGTTGCAGGGGGGCCATGAGGAAGACGCGTTTGCCGCCGGAGAGCTTGAAGAAGCCCACCTGGATGATCACCGAGAGCGAGATGATCACGAACAACCCGGCGAGCACGATCAGCAGGATCTCGGTGCGTGAGAGGATCGCGAACGCCGCGACGGCACCGCCGATGGCCAGCGAACCGGTATCGCCCATGAAGATCTGCGCCGGGGAGGTGTTCCACCAGAGGAAGCCCACCAGCGCACCGCTGAGGATCGCCCCCAGCAGCGCCAGGTCCATGGGGTCGCGGACCTCGTAGCAGACGGAGCCGATGGACCGGGAGGAGCCGCAGGCCTGGTTGAACTGCCAGATGCCGATGAGCGTGTACGCCCCGAAGACCATGATCGATGCACCGGTGGCGAGTCCGTCCAGGCCATCTGTCAGGTTCACGCCGTTGGTGGCTGCGGTGACGATGACGTTGGACCAGATGATGAACAGGATGACGCCGATGACGGGACCGAAGAAGGCCAGGTCCATGGCGGTGTCCCGCGTGATGGAGATGTGGGTGGAGGCCGGGGAGAGTCCCTTGCCGTTCGGGAACTGCAGGGCCAGGACGGCGAAGACGATGCCGACGGCGGCCTGGAGGGTGAGTTTCTGCCAGGCCCGCAGCCCGAGGCTGCGCTGCTTGGAGATCTTGATGAAGTCGTCCAGGAAACCGACGAAGCCCATCCCCGCCATCAGGAACAGCAGGATCATGCCGCTGGCCGTGGGCCCGGGCGAATGATCGGCCGTGAGCATCAGGATGCCGTGGGTGCCGAAGTAGGCCACGAGCACTGCGAAGACGATGAGTGCCCCGCCCATGGTGGGGGTGCCGCGCTTGGTGTGGTGGGAGGTGGGACCGTCGTCGCGGACGAACTGGCCGTAGCTCCTGCGGGTGAGCAGCTTGATGAAGGCGGGGGTCCCCACGAACGTGATGACCAGGGCGATCGAGGCGCCGACGAGCAGTGCGATCACCGGGCACCCCCGATCCCGGTGGCTGGCGTGCCGGTGGGTCCGGACGGCACGGCGTGTGCGGCCACCCGGTCGCCCAGGTGGCGCAGGCCCGATGAGTTGGAGGACTTGAACAAAACGATGTCTCCGGGTTCCAGCTGTTCCTGCAGCAACTGCTCGGCCTCGTCGGGGGTCTCGACGAAGTAGGCCTCGTCCCCCCAGCTGCCTTCGAGGACCGCGGAGTTGTGGGCGGCCTTCGCCCCCCGGCCGACCACCACCAGCTTCTTGATGTTGAGCCGCACGGCCAGGCGGCCGATGAGGTCGTGTTCGTGGATGGAATCGGCGCCGAGTTCGAGCATCTCCCCGATGACCGCCCAGGTGCGCCGGGCCGTGCCGTCGGCTCCGGGCAGGCCGAGCTCGGCCAGCGTCCGCAGGGCCGCCCGCATCGATTCGGGGTTCGCGTTGTAGGCGTCGTTGATGATGCTCACACCGTCGGCCCGTTCGGTGCGTTCCATGCGCCACCGGCTGGCCGGCCCCCGGTCCTGCAGGGTCCCGGCAATCACGGCGCCATCGATCCCCAGCGCGTGGGCTGCCGCCGCGGCGGCGAGCAGGTTCGCCACGTGGTGGCGCCCGATCAGCCCGCTGCGGATCCGATGGGAGTGGCCACCGGGCAAGGTGAGGGTGAATTCGGGGCAGCCATCGGCGCCGATCACGATGTCCGTGGCGGACACTGCAGCGCCGGAGCCGTCGTCGTCCATGCTGAAGCCCAGCACGGTGGCCCGCGTGCGCGATGCCATGGCTGCCACCCGGGGGTCGTCCAGGTTCAGGATGGCAGTGCCGTCCACGGGCAATGCCTCGACGAGTTCGCCCTTGGCGCGGGCGATGTTCTCCACGCCACCGAATTCCCCGGCATGGGCGGTGCCCACACACAGGACGACGCCGGTGTCCGGCTTGACCATGTCCGTCAGGTAGGTGATGTGCCCGATGCCGGTGGCACCCATCTCGATGACCAGGTAGCGGGTGTCGGTGGTCGCACCGAAGACTGTCAGCGGGACGCCGACCTCTCCGTTGTAGGAGCCGATCGGCGCCACGGTCGGCCCTGCCGTCGCCAGGATGGCGGCGAGCAGGTCCTTGGTGGTGGTCTTGCCGGCCGAACCGGTGATCCCCACGACCTGCGTGCCCTGTTGGCGCAGCAGCGCGACGAGGTGGGCCGCCACCTGCCCCATGGCAATCACGGCGTCCTGAACGATCACCGCGGGATGCACCGCGCCGTCGGGGTCGAGCGTCTCGTGTTCGGCCAACGCCAGGACGGCGCCCGCGGCGAAGGCCCGGTCGATGAAGTGGTGCCCGTCGGACACCTCGCCGGGCTTGGCGACGAAGAGCCAGCCCTCGGAGCACTCGCGCGAGTCGGTGGCGACGCCCGCGACGGTGGCACCGGGGTCGGCGGTGGCCGTGATGCGGCCACCGGTGATGGACACAAGGTCGGCTGTAGTCAGTTCAATCATGGCTCTCCGACTTTACCCGTTGCCCGCGGGGTCGGCGGCATCTGTCGCGGCGGGGCCGCGGCCGGATCCTGCAGCGTCGAGGGCACGACGCAGCTCGACCCGGTCATCGAGCGCGACATTCACCCCGTTGACCTCCTGCCAGACCTCGTGGCCCCGGCCGGCGACCAGGATGGTGTCCTCCGGCCGGGCCATGGCGGCCGCAGCGGCAATGGCCTCGGCCCGGGGAAAGACCTCGACGGCGTGGCTGGACAGCCCCTCGGCGGCGATCGCGTCCAGGGCACCGTCCAGGACCTGCCGGCGGATTCCCCCGGGCTCCTCGCCGTGGGGATCATCATCTGTGACGATGACGACATCGGCGTGTCGGGCGGCGACGGATCCCATCGTGGGGCGCTTGGTCGCGTCGCGGTCCCCCGTGGCGCCGAAGACGACGATCACCCGGGCGCCGGGGCGGTCCCCGCGGACGGCGTCGATGGCCCGTTCGAGCGCATCCGCGTTGTGCGCGAAATCAACGATGCCTGCTGGTTCGCGGCTGATCACCTGCATCCGGCCCGGTACCGCCACGGTCAGGGGGTCGGCGGTATCCAGCACGTGCTGCAGGTCCGCGGCGGGGACTCCGGAGGCGTGGACCATCAGCACCGCCAACGCGGCGTTGGAGACATTGAAGAGTCCCGGCAGACCGGTGTGTGCCCGCAGGACGACGCCGCCGGGTCCGCGCAGTTCGAAGTCGTGGCCGAGCCCGCTGGGGGTCAGGGATGCCACGTGCCAGGCCCTGCCGGGCAGGTCCTCGTGGCCGGGGTTCGTGGTGTGGGTCCGCAGCGTGAACACCTCGGCGCTGGAGCTCCGCGCCATCCGTCGCCCCCAGTCGTCGTCAACGGTGATGACGGCCCGCTCGCAGCGCCCGACGTCGAAGAGCCGTGCCTTGGTGGCGAAATACGCCTCCATGCTGCCGTGCAGGTCCAGGTGGTCCTGGGTGAGGTTGGTGAAGCCGGCGACGTCGAAGCGCATTCCCCCGACGCGGTCGTAGTCGATGGAGTGCGAGGAGACCTCCATCGCCACCGTGTCGACCCCCGCCGAGCGCATGCGTCCGAGCAGGGCATGGAGCTGGGGGGCCTCCGGAGTCGTCAGCACGCTGGGGATGCGCGTGCCGTCGGCCAGGATCTCAATGGTGCCGATCAGTCCGGTGCGCTGGCCCAACGCTGCCAGCAGGGAGGTGATGAAGTACGTCGTCGTGGTTTTGCCGTTGGTCCCCGTGACGCCGAGCAGTGCCGGTCCGCTTTCCCCTTGGTCGTACAGGCAGGCTGCCAGCGGACCCACTGCGGCGCGCACTGAGTCGACGACGAGGACCGGAAGGCCCGCATTCTGTGCACGCTGGGCCCCGGCGGGATCTGCCAGCAGGGCGTGGGCCCCGGAAGCGGCAGCCGCAGCGGCGAAGTCCGCTCCGTGGCTGCGCGCGCCGGGTACTGCAGCGTAGAGGTCACCCGGGAGTACGGCACGCGAGTCGAGGCAGACTCCGGAGACCACCACGTCTGCGTCGCCGTCCACCCGGGCCGAGATGCCGCGTTCTGCCAGGCGTGCCGCCAGTTCTCGGATCGTGACCCGGGGGGCGGGATCGGGTCGGAACGCGCGTTCCGCTTCTTGGGGCGTGGGCTCCACGTTGCCTACCATCCGTACTTCTGCCGCTTGCCGACGAAGACCTTGTAGGGGTTCGGCTTCTCGGTCGTGGGCGGAACGTTGTAGCTGTTCAGGGTTTGGGACATGATCGTCTTGAAGGTATCGGCAACGCTGAAACTGCGCCAGTTGCCCTGTGGACGCTGCATGGTGACGACCACCAGGTATTGGGGGTCATCGATGGGCACCATGCCGGCAAAGGAGCTGGTGTAGCCGTCGAGTTTGCCGGTCGGGCCAGCTGCCTGGCCGGTGCCGGACTTGCCGCCGACTCGGTAGCCGTCAATGTCCATCGCATAGCCGGTGCCGTCGGTGACGACCGTTTCCATCATGCGCCGCATTTCCTGCGAGGTCTTCTTGGAAATGACACGGGTCTTGGCGACGTCCTTGCGTTCGTGCTCGGTCCCATCCGGGTCGATGTACGACTCGATCAGGGACGGCTCGATCTGGACGCCGTTGTTGGCGATGGTCTGGAAGATCTTGGCGGTGTGCAGCGCGGTCTGGCTGTAGCCCTGGCCGAACATGGTGGTGTACTGCTGGCGGCGGTCCCACCGGTCAGGTGTGACGAAGATGCCCTTGTTCACGGGCAGTCCGATGTCGATGTCCTGGCCGATGCCGAACTTCTTCATCCATTCGTAGCGTTGCTCATTGGTGAGCTTGCTGCCGATCATCGTGGTGCCGGTGTTGTAGGACCGTGCGAAGATGCCCGCGGCAGTCATGTTGAACGTCTGGTGTTTCAGCGAATCGTGGATGACCTCGCCGCCGATCTTGAACGAGTGCGGAACCTTGAAGTGGTCGGTGGGCTTCACCACTCCCTCCTCGAGTGCCGCAGAGAAGGTTGCCGCCTTGCCGGTGGAACCCGGCTCAAATGCCTGGGACACCGTGGTGGACCGGCGGAACTTGGCGTCCGTGGCCCCGGGGTCATTGGGATCGACCGTGGTGGAATCGGCGAGAGCTCGGATCTTGCCGGTCTTGACCTCGACCACGACCGCGTTGACCCACTCGGCGTTGAACTGCTTCTGCTTGGCCATCACGGCCTCTTGCGCGGCCCACTGGACGTCGCTGTTGATGGTCAGCTTGACGTCCTTGCCGTCAACGGCTTCCTTTTCCTTGAGCGTGGCCATGGGAATCCTGATCCCGTCGGCGCCGATTTCATAGGTCTTCTTGCCCGGGGTGCCGGACAACGCCCGGTCCTGGCTCAGCTCCAGTCCTTCGGCTCCGGTTTGGGAGGTTCCGTCTTCGCTCGAACGCAGGAAGCCCAACACCGAACCAGCGATGGTGCCGTTGGGGTATTCGCGTTCAAAACGGTTTTGGCTGGTAATCCAGGGCAGGCCGACCTTGAGCACCTTGTTGCGCGTTTCCGGGGTGATCCCCTTGGCCACCACGGAGTAGCCCTTCTTTTTGGCCCCCTCCGCCCCGACGATCGAGGTGGTCAGCTCCTGCTCGTCGATGCCCAGGATCGATGAGAGGTCCTTGATCGCATCCTGGGTCTGCACGACATCGCGGCCGCCCTGGTCGTTTCTGCGCTTGAATTCGGTCTTGACCTGTCGCTGGTCCACGACCAGGTCATACCGTTCGAAGCTCGCGGCAAGGATCTTGCCGGATGAGTCCAGGATGCTGCCACGCACGGGCTGGACGTCCACGGTGCGGGTGCGCTGCTTCACTGCGTCGTTGGCTTCGGCCGCGGGGTCCAACCCCTGCACCAGGAACAGCCGGCCTCCCAGCAGGACGAGGAGCACCATGGCAATGGCCAAGCCGGTGCGTAGCCGACGCGGTTCAGTGCGCGGTGGCTTCTTCGTAGTGTTCCGGGCGGGCGGCCTGGCCATAATTCATCCCTTGCTTGCGTTGCTGATCGGTACTCCCCCGGGTTCCGGACCGAACAGGCTGGCTGGCTGCCCTACTGTCCGGAGTCCTGCTGCGCCGGAGCCGGGATGGTTCCGCCGTTCAGTTCCTTCGCCGAAGAATCCTGGGTGTTCTCTGTTGTCGTGCTCTCGTTGGCCGATGCCCCTCCGGCAACGGCATTGCCCTCGGGTGCCTTGTCATCCGACGTCGTGCTGGTGCTGCTGTCGGCGGTTTTCCCGTCGGAAGCCCCGCGTTCAGCCTGGTCGCCGGGTGCCTCCGGTGCGGCCACCAGCGAGGTGGGCGTCTTGCCCTTCTCCGCGGGAGTGGACGTTCCGGTGATCTTTTGGCTCTTCAGGTTGATCGAGGCCACCGCTCCGGGCGTGACCATACCCAATTCTGCCGCCTTGGCAGCCACATTTTGGGGAGCCTGGAGATTTTGCAGTTCCTGTGTCAGCGCTTCGTTCTGCTGGGTCAGCGCCTGCTCGTCGGCGTTCAGGCCCACAATGTCGTACTGGGAGTTGGCAACATTGACATTGATCACGAGCACACCGACCAGCGCGGCGAGCAGCAGGGCGAAGCAAAATGCCGCGAACCCGGCGCGTCGGCTGCGCCTGGTCGCTGGCACCAGCGACAGCGGCGTCCGCTGCTTTGATTCTGCGTGCCGGAGGGGTGACGGAGCCCAGGCCCGGGCGTTTGCCCCATCGTTGACGCCGACGCGGCCGTGGTCGGCGTGAACTGCACGCGACTGGGTTGCGGTGCTCATGCTGGGCTCCTCCTCAGGATTCGTTCAACGGCTCGCAGTTTTGCCGAGGCCGCGCGGGGGTTTTCGTCGATTTCGCGTTCGGTGGGTTTTTCGGTGCCCTTGGTGAGGCTTTTGAAGCGCGCCTTGTGCTCCTCGAGTTCCACCGGAAACCCGACAGGTGCCGATGACTTGGATCCGGCGGAGAAATGCTTCTTCGTCAGCTTGTCCTCCAGCGAGTGGTAGCTCATCACCACGACTCGTCCGCCAATGCCCACCACGTCCATCGCGGCGGGCAACGCACGGTCCAGGACGTCGAGTTCCTCGTTGACCTCGATGCGCAGGGCTTGGAAAGTCCGCTTGGCCGGATGCCCTCCGGTCCGGGCTGCCCCCGCGGGGACCACGCTGCGGATGCTTTCGACCAGCTCCCCGGTGGTGGTGAAGGGACGTGTGGCGCGATCCCGGACCATGGCCGAGGCAATGCGTCCGGCGAACTTCTCCTCGCCCCAACCCCGGATGATCCTCACCAGGTCCGACTCGTCGTAGGTGTTCACGACGTCGGCCGCGGTGGGGCCGCGAGAGGTGTCCATCCGCATATCCAGCGGCGCGTCGAATGAATAGGCGAATCCCCGTTCGCGTTCGTCCAACTGGAGGGACGAAACCCCGAGATCGAAAAGGACTCCGTCAACGGCCTCGAACCCGAGGTCGGCCACCACTTCATCGATTTCGTCATAGACCGCGTGGACCAGATCGGTGCGGTCCGAAAATGCGGCCAGCCGCTCCCCGGCCAGCGCCAGGGCCTGCTCGTCTCGATCAAGCCCGATCAGGTGGAGACCCTCGAACCGCTTGAGCATCTCCTCGGAATGCCCCCCCATGCCCAGTGTGCAATCCACAACGACGGCCCGTTCGCGCTGGTCGATCCCTGCCTGGATCGACGGCGCCAACAACCCCACACAACGCTCGAGCAGCACTGGCAAGTGCCGCTCGGAGGTGGGACGGGGCGTGTTGTCGTCGGTCATGCCCTGTCCCCTTTCAGCGTGTCACAGCTTGCAATCGTGGTGTGGGGATTGGGCCAGATCCCCCTCCGACCCGATTGGCTCCGGCCTGGCTCCGGGGAAGTGAAGCCAGGATGGTGCTCGTCGGGCGGCTGGAGATCAGGTCCAACCCCACCGGTCCTTCCAGCATTTGCTAGAAGATGCCCGGCAGTACTTCTTCATCTGTCTCGGAGAACGAGTTCTCCTGTTCCTCGAGATATGCGTTCCAAGCCTGGGTGTCCCAGATCTCGGCTCGCGATCCCGCACCGATAACCGTGACCTCGCGGTCCAGCCCTGCGTAGCTGCGCAATGCCCCCGGGATGGTGACCCTGCCCTGCTTGTCCGGCATTTCGTCTGAAGCGCCGGACAGGAAAACGCGGATGTAATCCCGCGCCTGCTTCGATGCCAACGGAGCCTGGCGCATCTGCTCATGCACGTTTTCAAACTCCCGCTGGCTGAAGACGTAAATGCAGCGCTCCTGCCCCCGGGTCAAGACCAGCCCGTTCGCCAGTTCATCCCGGTATTTGGCAGGAAGGATGATGCGTCCCTTTTCATCCAGGCGCGGCGTGTACGTCCCGAGGAACATACGCACCGCCTTCCCGTCTTCAAGGAGCCACGTTCACCCCGTCATCCCCATTCACCTCTACAGTCCCCCACTTTACTCCACTTACCCCCACTGTCAATCACATTGGAGGGTTGTTCCACCAAAGGGCAAAAAATTTTCCGCGCCATCACTGGGAAGGACGCGGGTGGTGCAAGGTGGAGGGATATTTTGAGCCGTGGGGTGTCCACACCCGATATCGACGCCCAGAACGGCGGGATCGGGCGGGATCCAGGGGCCAGGGGACACCGGTGGGGGAAAGTGGAGGATCCCGTGGGACCGGGTGGAGGAAGACCTGCGGCACGGCCAGGGTCGGGGCAAGCGTTGGCTGGCGGCAGGGGTGCCTGGGGGCACGTGGGGATGTTGATGATGCGGGTTCGCCCGGTTCCATGCCGCGGCCTGCGGGTCCGGGGCCGGGCAACACAAAGGGCGCCAACCTGAAAAGGTTCGCGCCCTGCGGAAAGCGGATCGGCGGGTGGGCTGTGTCGCGCCCGTACGCCAGCTAGTTAGTGGTCGTCGCGGTGCCGCGCTTCCCACTTGGACTCAAGGTCCGACATGAAGGAGCTCTTCTGGGCCCCGTTTTTGGCACGGCCCCTGCCGACTCGGCCCAAAGCGCTCTTGGAAAAGGCGGCGTACACGCCGACACACATCAGCGCGAATCCCACGACGCCCAAGGGGATCCACTGGTTGGAAACACCCACCAGGAGGACGACGATTCCGATGACTCCAACCAACGCACCAATGGCGATGTTTCGAGTCGAGAACCCCCCGGGAGAAGCATTGGACTTCATTGAGGAGGCAAACTTGTGGTCCTCGTGCAGTTGCTTCTCCAGCTGCTCGAGCAAGTGCTGCTCGTGTTCGGAAAGTGGCATGATCCCTTCCCCAATCCCTCGTGTCCCATTCGGCTTCCGATAGGAAGCCCCTATATATCTTTCAACGGTTTTAGCAACTCCATTGTTCCCGTTTTCTCGGGGATGTCCAACGTGATCTTCAATACCGTGGTTTATCTAGGATAGTCCGCTTCGGTACCTCCGGGAAGTCGGATTACCCTTCGGTATCCTTCCCCCTCCGCGGGGGCATCAAGGTGGCCGGCCGCAGCAGGCCCGAGGGGAAGCGCTGACGGACCAGGTCCATGGCTTCTTCTGCCTGGCGCCAATTGCCATCCCGGCGTTCGAAACTCATCTGGAAGCCGGCCCCGGCGTCCGAGAGCTGTTCAACGCGGACTCCGATCAAACGGACTTTTTGCGGGCGCGGACCGAGTCCGTCCAGCAGTCCCTCGGCTGCCTCGCGGATGGCCTGGGCCGAATTCGTCGGTTGCACCAGGCGGCGGCTGCGCGTGGTGGTCGTGAAGTCCTCGTAGCGGATCTTGAGCGCAATCGAATGTCCTTGGCGTCCAGCCTCCCGTAGCCGCTGTGCGACTCGGTGGGCCAACCGCAGGAGTTCCCGGCGTAGCAACGCATCGTCTCCGACATCCGTGGCAAAGGTCTCCTCTGCCCCGATGCTCTTCTCCTCCCGCACCGGCTCGACGGGCCGCGGATCGCGCCCCCAGGCCAATTCATATAAATGCGACCCATGTGAGCCCAGCAGCCGTTCGAGGGTGGCCACCGGCGTCTGCGCCAACTCACTGACCGTCGAGATTCCGGCCCGGGCCAACACCGCAGCGGTTTTGGCCCCGACGCCCCACAGTGCGCCCACCGGAAGCGTATGCAAATAGGCGACGGTGTCCTCGGGTGCAATCCGCAACAGGCCGTCGGGCTTGGCACGGGTCGAAGCGACCTTGGCGACATACTTGTTCCGGGCGATGCCAACACTGGCAGGCAGCCCCAGGTCATCGTGGATCCGCCGGCGGATCATCCTTCCGATCTCCAGCGGCCCACCCAGGCGACGCAGGCTGCCGGTGACGTCCAAGAAGGCCTCGTCGACGCTGACTTGTTCAACCAAGGGCGTCACTTCATGGAAAATGTCCATGATGCGTGCGGAGTAGCGACGATAGGAGCCCATGCTCGGCTCGATGACCGTCGCGGAGGGGGCCAACCGCATGGCAGCACTCATGGGCATGGCAGAACGCACGCCAAGGCGCCGGCACGAGTAGGAAGCCGACAAGACAACGGAACGCGATCCCGGATGACCGACGATGACCTGGCGGTCCACCAGTTCCGGCCGTTCGAGCAACTCCACCGACACATAAAAGGCATCCATATCCACGTGGAGGACGGTGCGGTGTTGGGGGGCATCGGACATGCCTTCAATTCTAGGGACGTTCGGTGACAGATAGAGTGGAGCCAACCCCGATCGCCCACACAATGGATGCCATGAACCACATCGATGCCACCGGCCCACTTCCCCTTGCCGATGGAACAAATGACCACGGTTTCGCCGAACGCCTCGACGAAGCGCTCGCGGTGTTCCTGGCCGAGCAGCACGACATCGTGGCGGAAATCTCCTCTTCAGCAGCCGATCTGGTCACAGCCATTGCGTCCCTGGTCCAGGGCGGCAAACGGTTGCGTCCCCGCTTTGCCTTTTGGGGTTATGCCGGAGCCGGAGGAGACCGTGGAGACGATGGCATCGTGCGTGCGGCTGCCGCCCTCGAGCTGTTCCAGGCAGCGGCCCTGATCCACGACGACGTCATCGACCGCTCGGCTACGCGTCGCGGCCGCCCCAGCGTGCACAAATCCTTCGAAAACATCCACGCCCGTGAAGGCTGGGCGCGAGACGGCGCCAGATTCGGCGAGGCGGCGGCCATCCTTGTTGGTGATTTGTGCCTGTCCTTGAGCGAGCAGCTTTTCGCGACCGCTGCCCCGGCCGGAGCTCCGGCCCGGGTGATCTTCGATGGCATGCGAACCCAGGTCATGGCCGGCCAGTACCTCGATGTCCTGGAGGAGTCGGCCGGGTCCTCGTCGCCCGATGAGGACGTCCTGCAACGGGCGCGGACCATACTGCGCTACAAGTCAGCCAAATACACCACCGAAAACCCCCTACTGCTCGGGGGAGCCCTGGCTGGCGCTGACAGTGCGCTACTGGCGGGCTACTCGGCCTTTGCGTTGCCGATCGGCGAGGCATTTCAACTGCGGGACGACGTGCTCGGCGTCTTCGGGGATCCTGCAGTGACTGGCAAGCCGGCGGGCGATGACCTCCGTGAGGGAAAGCGGACGGAAATGATCGCCCATGCCCTGTTGCGCGCTTCAACCCCCGACCGGGACTTCATCCAGGAACGCCTGGGCGCCGATGACCTCACCACCGCTGAAATCAGCCGCATGACCGACATCCTGGAGAGCTCAGGCGCCCTGAAGGCGACGGAATCGACGATTGCCGAGCTGTCGGAGCGGGGATTTTCCGCGCTGGCCGGACTTCCCGTGGCCCAGGACGTCAGGCTTCAGCTGCGCCATCTGGGCGAAGCCGTCACCAATCGTTCGGCCTAGCCACGGCCCATTGCCCCCGGGGGACGGCAAGCCCGGCTCCTGCGGGGACCGCCTACCAGGCCAGTGCCTGGGCCCTGCGACGGATCTCGGTTTTCCTGCCCTGGCGTAGTGCTTCGATCGGCGTACCGGGAAGCGACTCATCGGGGGTGAACAGCCAGGCAATCAGCTGTTCGTCGGTGAAGCCGGAATCGACCAGCACGGTGATGGTGCCCTTGAGGCTGTCCACCACGCGCCCGTCCAGGACAAAGGCCGCGGGCACTGAACGGACCCGGCGTTCGCCCACCCGCGCTTCGACGATCGAACGCTCGTCGAGCAGGCGATGGACATCCTTGATGGACACACCCAGCTGATCGGCCAGGTCAGGCAATGACAACCATTCGGTCACGAGGTTATTAAGAGAGCTCACGGGACAAGACTGCCACACGGCCGCCCTTCCCGGTGGCAATCCGGGCGTGACGAGCCGCTTAAGACTTTTGGTCGTCGGCGAAATGGTGTAAATTCACTTGAGTCACACTTGCAACATAAGTCACACGAGTATCGCGGAGCCCTGCCTGGCTCCACTCGCTGGGACTTCTTCGGCCCCGGCCGTCGCGATCAGAGGATATCTATATGCCCGAGCTCCGCTCCAGCGGTGCGCGCTCCTCGAACGACATCGTTCAGGGACCCCGCAACCGGTCCATCTACGGCGCAGTCGCGGCCGCGGCAATCCCCGCCGTTGCCATTTCGGGGATGGCTGCAGCTGCCCCGGCCGTAGCCGCCGAAGTCCCCACGACACGAGCCCTCCTTCTTCCGAAGCCGGCGACGAGCGTCAATATCGCCGCCGCACAGCAACGAATTGCCGCGCATCTGGTGGCGTCCCACATCCCGGCCCGCCTGACAGTGGCCACTGCCGCACCGAAGACGGTAACGGTGAAGTCCGGGGATACGCTCTCGGGCATCGCCCACCGCCATCATGTTTCGCTCTCGACCCTGCTCAAGGCGAACCACCTTTCGGTCAATGACCTGATCTTCCCCGGCCAAAAGCTGAAGCTGGCGACGTCGCACGGATCGGCCAAGCAGTCCTCATCGCGCTCGTCGTCGAGTGCATCGAAGGCCACCAGCTACACCATCAAGTCCGGGGATACCCTGTCCGGGATCGCCCACAAACACCACCTCTCGCTCTCCGAGCTGCTGAAGTCCAGCGGGCTCAAGGCCAGCACCACGATCTACCCGGGTCAGAAGATCCGCCTCAGTGGCGGCTCCTCCGCACCGGCGAAGTCCTCCAGCGCCTCGAAGACTACTGCCAAGTCCTCCCCCGGTACCGGGGCCACCTACACGGTCAAGTCAGGGGACACGCTCTCGGGAATTGCCTCCAAGGCAGGCGTCGGGCTCTCCTCGGTCTTGAAGGCCAACAACCTCAGCCGCTCCTCGGTGATCTACCCCGGCCAGAAGATCCGCCTCTCCGGCGGTTCCCCTACACCAGTGCGGGTCGCCACCAGCAGCGCGAAGCAGAGCAAGCCCTCCGCTACGCCTCGGACCTCGAGCTACACGGTCAAGTCAGGGGACACGCTCTCCGGAATCGCCTCCAAGGCAGGCGTCGGGCTCTCCTCGCTTTTGAAGGCCAACAACCTCAGCCGCTCCTCAGTGATCTACCCCGGCCAGAAGATCCGCCTCTCCGGCGGTTCGGCTGCACCGGCCAAGTCCACGAGCGCCCCGAAGGCGAAGACGTCGACCTACACGGTCAAGTCGGGCGATACCCTCTCGGGCATCGCGGCCGAGGCCGGCATGGGACTCTCCAAGCTCCTGGAGGCCAACCACCTGAGCAAGTCCTCGGTCATCCGTGTGGGACAGAAACTCAAAGTGGGCGCAGGGGCCTCGGTTTCCGCCACGTCCTCGCGCAAGCAACTGGTTTCGGACACCTTCCTTCACTACAAGTACCCGTCGGAAACGGTGAAATCGGCCAACGACAACAAATATGAACTGCTGTCGCGGAACCTGCCGTCCCGGGCCGAGATGAAGTCCTTGATCGTCAGCACGGCCCGCCAGATGGGTGTCGACCCGTCCCTGGCGCTGGCACACGCCTACCAGGAATCGGGCTTCAACATGGCGGCGGTGTCCCCCGCCAACGCAATCGGCGCCATGCAGGTCATCCCTACCTCCGGTGAGTGGGCGTCCCAGTTGGTTGGTCGCAAGCTTGACCTGTTGAACCCGCGCGACAACGTCACCGCAGGAGTCGCGATCATCCGCTCCCTGCAGCGCACCAGTTCGTCGGTGGAGGTCGGCATTGCCTCGTACTACCAGGGACAGGGCTCGGTGAAGCGCAATGGCATGTATACGGATACGAAGGCATACGTCCGCTCCGTGAAGGCACACCAGAAGACGTTCAGCTAACCGATAACGTGCAGTCGCAACAGCAGGCCGGGACCCCCAGGGGGTCCCGGCCTGCTGTTTCTTCCTCCCGGTGCGCCGGGGGAACCGGTCAGCGTTGGACCGGAAGGTCCAGGATCACGTTGGTGCCTCCGTGTTCCCGCGGCTCCCATTCGATCGAGCCGGCGAGTTCGCTGGTCACAAGTGTCTTGACGATCTGCAACCCCAGCCCGTCCTTGCCGGGCTCGGTGCCCAGGCCCTTCCCGTCGTCGGACACGACGACCCGCAGTCTTTCGGTGCCGTCGGCGATCGGGCGCCGAGTGGCGTCAAGGCTCACCGTTCCGTCGCGTTCACCCAGACCATGTTCCACGGCGTTGGACACCAGTTCGTTGATGACCAGGGACAGGGGGGTGGCCAGCTCGCTGGGCAGTCCGCCAAACGACCCGGACCGCTCGGTGCGCACCACCTGGCCGGGCGAGGCCACTTCGGCCGCCAACCGGAACTGACGGTCAATCAATTCATCAAAGTCCACATTCTGGCTGAGCCCCTGGGACAGGGTCTCGTGGACCAGCGCGATCGTGGCGACACGACGCATCGCTTGTTCCAGGCCGAGTTTTCCGTCCTCGCTGACCATGCGCCGGGATTGCATCCGCAACAGAGCGGCCACCGTCTGCAGGTTGTTCTTCACGCGGTGGTGGATTTCCCGGATCGTCGCATCCTTGGAAACCAGTTCCATCTCACGACGCCGGAGTTCCGTCACATCACGGCACAAGACCAAGGCGCCATAACGCGTCTTTCCGTCGCGCAGGGGAATGGCACGCAGGGACAGGCTGACGCCCCGCGATTCAACTTCGGTGCGCCACGGCATCTTCCCGGTCACGACCAGGGCCAGCGACTCGTCGATCAGGCGTCGATCCCTGAGCAATCCCGTGGTGACTTCGGCCAGGGACCGGCCTTCGAGGGAGTCCACTCCACCCAGTCGGCGGTACGCGGAGACGCCGTTGGGACTGGCGTATTGCACAATCCCCTCGGCGTCCAAGCGGATCAGTCCGTCACCGACCCGCGGGGCACCCCTGCGCGAGCCCGTGGGCGTCGCGAAATCCGGCCACAGGCCTTGCGTGCCCATGCGCAGCAGGTCGGTGGCGCACTGTTTGTAGGTCTGTTCCAGCCGCGAGGCCACCCGCGACGTCGACAGGTCCTGATGGCTGGTGACCACCGCCAGGGTCCTGCCGTTGCGCACCATCGGATAGGCGTCGATCCTCATGGCCGACTCGCGGGTCCAGTGGTCTTCGGCGGCCCGTTGGATTTCCCCTGAGGACCAGGTCTGGTCGACCAGCGGCCGCAGATCACGACGAATCCGTTCTCCCACGAAGTCACTGTGGAAAACCGTGTGGCTGGTGGAGGGACGCACATGGGCCAGGGCCATGTACGTCCCGCCAGCCGAAGGATGCCACAGCACCAGATCGGCAAAGGCCAGGTCTGCGACCATCTGCCAGTCCCCCACCAGGAGATGGAGCCATTCCTCGTCTCCGGGACCGAAGTCGGCCAGCTCCCTGATGGGATCGGTGAACGTCGCCAAGTGCTACCGCCGGACGATCGAGCGCAGCAGGCGCAGGGCCACCGAGAGCGACGCCATGTCGTCCCGCTCCAGGCTGTTGACCTCATCGAACATCTTCTTGGCCCGATCCAGGTTGCCCGAGTTCTGTTCCTCCCACGCCGAAAGGCACGTGGCTGGATCATTCGCGTCCGGTGCTGCGTCCAGGGCCGCTTCGGTGATGTCCACGGCCGTGGAGTACAGGTCGTCTCGCAGGGCAGCGCGGGCCAGTGCCTCCCACCGGTCTCCCCGGGGGAGTTTGGTGATGCGCTCGAGCAGGCCGTCCACGCCGAACCGTTCGAAGACGAGGTAGTACACGGCGGCAACTTCGCGCACTGGCTTGTCCTGGTCGCGGGCAACCAAGGCAATGTCCAAGAGGGCAAAGCTCTCGAACTGCTGTGACCACCGTGCTGCAAGGTCCTCGGGCAGTCCCCACGACAGCCCATCTGCCTTCCAGCTTGCGACGCGTTGTGCGTCCTTCCCCTGCAGCAGGTTTCCGAGTTCTGCATTCAAGGTGGACACGGTCGGTTTGAAGGCGTCGATGTCTTCCTGGATGCTGGTACCCCGGCCGACGTGCGTGATGAACCAGCGCGTGGCGCGGTCCAGCAACCGCCGCATGTCCAGCTGGATCCGGCACCAATGCTCGGTCGGCACACTGGCCGGCAACCCGGTCACCGCGTCGACGAAGGCGTCCAAGTCGTAGATTTCACGCAGGGCGACGAATGACCGTGCCACGGATGCCTCGGTGGCACTGGTTTCCTCCATGACGCGGAACGCATAGGTGATGCCACCCATGTTGACCATGTCATTGGCGACGACGGTGCTGACGATTTCCTTGCGCAGCGGATGAGCCAGGATGTCCTCGGGAAACTTTTCGGCCAACTGCACCGGGAAGTAGTCGCGCATCGTCTGGTCGAAGTACGCATCATCGGAGAGATCGGTCTTGGCCAGTGCCGTGGCCAGCTGGATCTTGGCGTAGGCGACGAGAACGGACAGTTCCGGCGCCGTCAGGGATTTCCCTTCGGCCAACCGATCCTCCAGCTCGTCGGTGCTGGGCAGGAACTCGATCTCCCGATTCAGGTCGGCGTGCTCCTCCAGGAAGTCCATCAGCCTCTCGAAGCTTGGGCTCCATTCCGAAAGGTGCTGTTTGTCGTTGACCAAAAGGATGTTCTGGTCAACGTTGGTTCGCAGGACCAGCCGTGAGACCTCCTCGGTCATGGAGTGCAGGAAGTCGGCTCGGTCGTTGGCATCCAGCTTTCCTGCCCGGACCATCCGGTCCACCAGGATCTTGATGTTGACCTCGTGGTCCGAACAATCGACGCCGGCCGAGTTGTCAATGGCGTCGGTATTGAGGATGACCCCGTTGAGAGCAGCCTCGATGCGACCGCGCTGGGTCATGCCCAGGTTTCCGCCTTCACCGATGACGCGGGCCCGCAGGTCCCCGCCATCGACACGGATCGCGTCATTGGCCCGGTCTCCCACATCGGCGTGGGTCTCGCCGGAGGCCTTGACATACGTGCCGATGCCACCGTTGTAGAGCAGGTCGACGGGCGCCGAGAGCACTGCGCGCAACAGGTCGGGCGGAGACATGGATGTCGTGCCGTTGGGGAGGCCCAGGACCTCGCGGACCTCGTCAGAGACGGGAATCGTCTTGGACTGGCGGGGGTAGACTCCTCCGCCCTGGCTAATCAACGTCGTGTCATAGTCGCCCCAGCTCGAGCGCGGCAGGTCGTAGAGCCGCTGTCGTTCCTTGAAGGAGGCCGCCGCGTCGGGGTGCGGGTCCAGGAAGATGTGGCGGTGGTCGAAGGCGGCCACCAGCTTGGCATGCGGGGACCGCAAGAGTCCGTTGCCGAACACGTCTCCGCTCATGTCCCCGATGCCGGCGACCGTGAATTCTTGTTTCTGGGTATCAATGCCCAGCTCGGCGAAGTGCCGTTTGACGGACTCCCAGGCACCGCGGGCCGTAATGCCCATGGCCTTGTGGTCATAGCCGACGGAGCCACCCGAGGCAAACGCATCGCCCAGCCAGTGTCCCCGTGACAAGGAGATCTCGTTGGCGATATCCGAGAAGCTGGCCGTGCCCTTGTCGGCGGCGACGACCAGGTAGCTGTCATCGTCGTCCAAGCGCACCACCTGGTCGGGAACAGCCACCTGCTCGCCGTCCGCTGTCTGGATCAGGTTGTCGGTGATGTCCAGCAAGGCAGAGATGAAGATCCGGTAGGCCGCCTTGCCTTCCTCCATCCAGGCATTGCGGTCGACCGTGGGATCCGGCAAGTTCTTGGCGAAGAACCCGCCCTTGGCGCCGGTGGGGACGATCACCGCGTTCTTGACCATCTGGGCCTTGACCAGACCCAGGATCTCCGTGCGGAAGTCCTCACGGCGGTCGGACCAGCGCAGTCCCCCTCGGGCGACCTTGCCGAAGCGAAGGTGCACGCCCTCGACTCGTGGTGAATAGACCCAGATTTCATAGCGTGGCCGGGGGAACGGCGCGCCGTCAATCCGTCCCGGTTCGAGCTTGAAGGACAGGTGGATGGTGTCCTGGTAGTAATTCGTGCGGGTGGTGGCGTCGATGACGTTGATGAACCGACGCAACAGCCGGTCGGCGTCAAGCGTTGCCACGCTTTCCAGCCCGGTATCCAGAGCCGTTCGCGCTGCTTCGATCCGGTGGCTCCGGTCGGCATCATCGAAGTCGGGGTCGAAGGTGGCCTCGAAGAGTTCGATGAGCGAGCGGGTCACGTCCGGATTCGCCAGCATGGTGTCGGAAATGAACCCGTAGGAGTTCGCGACGCCGAGTTGACGCAGGTATTTGGCATAGGCCCGCAGGATGGCCGTCTCGCGCCAGGAGAGACCCTGAGCCAGGATCAGCCGGTCAAACGCATCTGATTCGGCGCGCCCGGTGAAGACCGCGGCATACGCTTCGGTCAGCAGGTCGCGGGTCTGCAGCGGATCAATGCCGTCGGGATACTTCAGGCCGAGATCGTAGAGGAAGAACTCGGTGCCATCGCCCCGCTGGATCGCGAACGGCTTTTCGTCAACGACTTCCAGGCCCTGGTTCGAGAGCACGGGCAGGATCCGGCTCAGCGACAGTGGCTTGGTGAGGTAGAGGTTCAGGCGCGCATCGATGCCGTGTTGCCGGCTCATGTCCGTGGGCACGTAGACCTTCACGACGGGCCCTTCGTGCTGCGGGTCGTCATAGGTTGAGAAGCGTTCGATGTCTTCCAGCGCATCTTCGACTTCGAAGTCCACACGGTAGGCCTGGGGGAAGGCTTCGGCCCACTGCCGCGAAAGCATGGCTGCCTCATCACCACTGAACCGGCTGCGCACTGCCTCATCCACGCCTTCGGACCAGGAACGGACGGCGCGGACCAGCCGTTGCTCGAGGTCTGCCGGGGCCACCTCGGGAGTCTCGCCGCCACGTGGCAGGCGGATGCGATAGAACAGGCGCACCAGCGCCGAATCGCTCATCCGCACCTCGTACTCGGTGGACTCGGCTTCGTAGGCCTTCGTGAGTTCGGCCTCGATCCGGAGCCGGACGGCGGTCGTGTAACGGTCACGGGGCAGGAAGACCAGTGCGGACATGAAACGTCCATAGGTGTCGGGCCGCAGGAACAGGCTGGTGCGTCGCCGTTCCTGGAGTCCCAGGATGCCGGTCACGATGCGCAGGAGGTCATCGGTGGCGATCTGGAACAGCTCGTCGCGCGGGTAGGACTCCAGAATGGTCAGCAGGTCCTTGCCGGAGTGCGAGTCCGGTGCGAACCCGGAGGCTTCCAGCACCCGTTCCACGTTTTCACGGGCAACCGGTACGCTGCGCACCGGGCGGGTGTAGGCACTGGAAGCGAACAACCCGATGAACCGGCGTTCGCCGTTGACGTTGCCCTGGGCGTCAAAGCTCTTGACGCCGATGTAGTCGAGGTAGACCGCACGGTGGACGGTGGAACGCGAGTTGGCCTTGGTGATGACCAGGGCGCGCCTCTCCCTCGCCTTTTCCTTGCCGGATTCGGTCAGTTCCTGCCGGAGCATGGTGGTCCCGGATCGCCTCATGAGACCCAGCCCGCTGTTCGGGCGCACGTGCAGGACGTCCTCCCCGCCTTCGGTGACCAGATCGTATTCGCGGTAGCCGAGGAAGGTGAAGTTCCCGTCGTCGAGCCAGCGCAGCAGCTCCGCTGCACTCTCCAGATCTGGGATGTCCGCGCCATCGGCAACGTCTGCGAGCGAATCGGCGATCTCGCCGGCCTTCGAGCGCATCGCCTGCCAGTCCTCCACGGCGTCACGGACATCAGCGAGGACGCGCTCAAGTCCCTCCACCAGCGACGCGACCTGCTCTTCGCCGGGGGTTCCGCCGATTTCAATGGCTATCCAAGATTCAACGGTGGACTTCTCGCCCTCGCGGGACATGAAACTGGCCAGGTTCGGAAGCGCTGCGGTGTCCCCCGATGAGGTGGCAGCACGCGTTGAGACGGGCTCGACGGCTAGGGCGCAGCCTTCGTCGTCCCGACGGACCACGAAGGTCGGGTGGACAACCAGGGTGATGGCTTGTTCCTGCCGCACGATCTCGGCAGTGACCGAGTCGACCAGGAAGGGCATGTCGTCGGTGACCACGTACACGACGGTGGTCCCTGCCGTGGCGTCGACTGCGACCTTCGCGTGCCCGGGCTGTCGTTGGTGGCCGATGCCGAGGTGTACTGCAACCCGCTCCCCCAGCGCCTCAGGAGAATATGATTGCGCATCCTCCGGCGATAGGTGCCCGTAGTAGGCCTCGGTGAACTTGGGAGTGTTTGTCTCGGCAATGAACCTTGTAGGCATGCCCGACCCCGACGACATCAATTAACGCCTCCGTGTAGCGATGTGGGCCGCTCCGTTGCGGCCCCGAACCCCTCAAGACTAACCCGCGCTTCGACCAGCACCCAATGCGCCGGAGGCCCTGCCGAGCAACCCCGTTCTGCGGCGTACCGTCACCGCCACCAGTTCTGCGATACGTGCCCTGAGTTCACTGTCCGGAGCGACCTCGGCCAGGACACTTCCCTGCAGGAGCGCCCGGTCGGCGGCTTCGGGATCCGAGGGCAATTGGGCGGCCAGGGCGGGCCCCGGGCCGAAGCGCTCCCACGTCTCGCGCAAGGCGCGTTCCGGCGACGGCCCGACCGACGAACGGCGGACGCGGTTGAAGACAACCCGGGGTTCGGCCTCGGGCAGGATCTCGAGCAGATCCTCCAAGGCCTTCACCAGGCGCGGTACGCCCACACTGTCGGCGGCGCCCACCGCGATGATTTCAGCGGCAGACTCGAGCACCGCAAGAGTTGCACCGTTGCGTTGTGGTGCCGACGTGTCGTAGGTCAGATCCTCGTCGCGTTCGAGCAGGGACGCCACGTCGACGACCACCAGGTCAACGCGTCGTCGAACGAAGTCCAGCACACGAGTGAGCGCAGCGGCGCGCAGTTCCGGCCACCGCTGCGGGCGCGGAAGCCCGGTGGCCACCCGCAAGGTGGTTCCGCCGACGGCGACGACAGCGCAGGAACGTTCGTACCCGGATTCGTCGAGCATGCCCTGATCCGATAGCCGGCAGAGCTGGGCTATGCCGGCCGACTCATCCAGCAGTCCGAGGTGCACAGCGACGCTGGAGCCATAGGTGTCGGCGTCGACGAGCAGCACGCGTTGGCCGGCCATGGCTGCCTCGGCGGCCAGATTGACCGCGACGACCGTCTTCCCCGTGGATCCGGTCGGGCCCCAGACCGCGAGGATGCGCCCGGGATCGCGTACCTCAACGGGGGTTGCCTCCACGGTCTGCGACGCATGGCGGGCTCCCCGCGCTGGCCGGTGTGAACCGGAGACGAGCAACTCCAGCAGATCCGCTACGGATTGCTCTCCTGTCGTGGTGGGTTCTACGCCCAGGCCAAGGCCCGTCAGACGTTCGGCAACTTCGGGATCATCGGTAATGGCCACTGCGGGCACCCCATGGAAGGCGAGCTCGTCGGCAAATGCCGCATCGATTTCATCGGCGGGACCCAACAGCAAGGCGGCGTCTGCCAGCCCTGTTTCCGCCAAGGCGATGACCTCGGTGAGTTCGTCGCAGTGGCGCACGATGGTGACCGGTCCGCGGAGCCGCTCCAGACGGTCGGGCAGATCCCCCACCCGGCCGAAAACGACCACTGCAACGCTCACTGGTCGGCCTTGCCGGGGTTGTACACGATGGTCAGCCGTGCTTCATTGGCGATGGCCGAGAGCATGGCCGGCAGGTCCTTGTCCATGACAAGCAGTTCGACTAGTTGCCCGGAGGACCCGCCGAATCCTGAGTCGAGTTCGCGCACGGAACTGACCTCGACGGATTGGAGCAGGCGCTTGGGCTCACCATAGGTGGTTGAGTTCGAGCCTCGCTCCGCTGCCCAGACGTCGACGCGGGTACCCACGCCGACGGCTACGGGCAGCTCCTGTGGCAGCTCCACCGATAGGGGTTTGCGCCCCTGCGGGTCACGGCCGCCAACGGCCGCCAGGGGCAGCAGTTCCCCGCCCCGGATCAAGGTGTTGGCGTGCAGATCCGCCGCTGGTGGTTCGTCGGCGGCGAGATAGCGGTCCTGGACCGTGTCGAGGCGCACGTCCACGACCCGCAGCGCGTCGGCATCGATCTTTTGCCCCAGGGCAATATCCTGGCGCGCCACATACATCGGCACGGTCTGGTTCTGCACCGAAACCAGGGTGAGCACCCCGGCCACGGAGACGACAACGAGCAGGATGCCGACCAGCAGCCGGGGATCCTTCCACCCGGGTTTGCGCAGCCTTCGCGCCGGTCCGGCGTGTTCCGCCTCAGTTGCCACCTTGCCTCCGCCTCCCCGGGAACCCCGGTACACGCTCCATGTTGCCGGGGAAACCACGAAGACGGGTCCCCCTGATCGTCCACCCTAATGATCAAAGGCCCCTGGCCCAAGACCCCGTGCTGCATCTGTGGACAATGGGCCCTTCGCTACGTCTCGTGACGGAGTGCGGCGACGGAGCCCAGCGGCAGCAGGGCCACCGACCGCACCTCGGCTTCCCGGCGGTAGCCATCGACCGGATGAAGCGCCAAGCGCAGGTGGTCGGCCCCGGCGTGATCCAGCGTCCCGGTGCCCAGTAGGGCCCCATCCACGGCCCACACCGTCACCCGGGCCCGATCGCGGACGAGCGAACGCAACGCGGCCCCCAGGCTGACCCGCCGGCGGACCGTGGACTCCTCCGCGACAGCGGCACGGTGCCCGGCGATCTCCAATGACCTGATTCCGGCGTCGACCACCAGGTATTCCGCCGGCCCCTCACGCAGCGACAGCCAGTTCACCCCGACGTGCTGCAGCATTCCCCGCAATCTGTGCCCGCCGAGCAGATCAACGATGAGCTCAGTCCCAAGTTGACCGGCCAGATGATCCCACAGACGCAGTTGCGAGCGCTCGATGCGAACCATCTCCTGGATTTCAACGGTCCGCTCGCGGGCTCGGACGGCATTGAGTTGAGACTCCAGATCGGCGAACAACGATTCCCAGCGCATGGCACCACCTTATGCCGCACGGGTGGACGAATTGTCGCGAAGCACTGGACAACTAAAACAACAAGTGCCATGATCACTATCAATAATCATCAAACAACATCAAATGACATCAAAATGAATGAGGGTGACGAAGATGAACTCAGTGAGTCCTCGCCCCGGGATGGCCTCGGCCGTCCCCGCGCTCGTGGTCGGCCTGTGTGGTGTGCTGCTCACCGCGTGCGGAATCTCGATGGCCCTCGGAACCGATTCACCCGGCCCCCTCGTCCTGCTCTCCCCCACCCGATGGGACCGTGCCGCGGCCCTGGTCTTCATCGGTCTGGGCCTCCTCATATTGGCCTGGTGGCTCTTCAGCCTGCTGATCGGCCTTCTGGCTGAGCTTCTCGGCCGACGAGGCCACCACCATGCCGCTGCCCGGGCCGCACGGTGTTCCCCGGCCTTCATGCGACGACTGGCCGCCGTGCTGCTGGGGGCCCATCTCCTGGTCATCCCTGCCGCGCAGGCGGCCGCCCCTGGCGGAACGGGCCTTCCCGCGACGACCACACCGCCCACGAGTGCGGTCTCCTGGTCGGTTCCGGCAGCGGGGGCCGAACTGCCTGCGGCTTCCTGGGGCAACAGCGAGCTGCCGTCACCCGCCTGGAGCCCGGAGCGCCCGGCGGCTCCCCTGAACCGATTGATGGGTCAGCGCACCCGAACCGAGACCAGGGAATCGGTGGTCGTCGAAGCCGGGGACACCCTCTGGTCGATTGCCGCCCGAAGCGCGGGCCCCGGGGCCACCGACGCCGAAATCGCCAGGGCCTGGCCACGTTGGTATCGAATCAACCGCGCAGCCATCGGGCCGGATCCCGACATGTTGGACATCGGAACCGTCTTGACCCCTCCACGGGCAGAACAAGACCAGAACAGAAGGTAGGAGCCATGACCGAGTCAGCACGTCCCGAGGAAGACTTCCCAGACCACGCCCCCAGACGGGGGCTGGGGCCCGACAGGCCCACACTCGTCCCCGCCATCAGGCCCCTGCCGGTCCGCAAGTTCGCCGATCTGCTACCTTCCAGCGAGGCGCGGTTCGGACCAGCCCCCGGTCGGGGAACCGCCTCCACGCGGAGCGGGACACCGGTGCACCAGGCCTCCGAGTCCGAACGACGGGAGGAACGGGCGCACGTCCACACCATCGTGCGAATGGTCGGGCTGGCCGCCTTCGAATCCCTATCGGGCATCCGTCCCGTCCACCAGCTGGCCCGGTGGCTGGAAGCCGGACAATATGAAAAGCTGCGTTGCCGGGTGGCTTTGGTCGCCGCCACCCAGCCCGACGACGGGCAGCGTCTGCACCGCAATACCGCCATCCGGAGGACCCGTTTGTGCCCGGTCGCTCCAGGGGCCTACGAGGCAAGCCTGGTGGTGGCAGAAAACGACCGTGTCCGCGCCGCAGCGCTCCGGGTGGAGCGGCGGCACGGACACTGGAGCGTCGTGGAACTACAAATCGGCTAGCGGCGCTTCGACTTCTTGGACCGCCGGTCCGACCGGTTCCCCTTCGCCTTGGATTCATCCGCCGCGGCACGCTCGACGCGGGATTCCGCCTCGCCATCCTCACTCGGGGCGGTGTACTGCAGGGACGCGGGTCGCGCAGGAGCCTCCAGCCCCGGGGTGTTCAGGGTCGGAGTCGTCGTCGCCGACCTGGCGTCGGTGACACCGGGAAGCGACACGGGAGACGGCTGGGCGACCTCGACCTCGAGGTTGAACAGGAATCCGACGCTTTCCTCCCGGATGGCCTCCATCATGGTCTGGAACATCACGAACCCCTCGCGCTGGTACTCGACCAGCGGATCGCGCTGGGCCATCGCCCGCAGACCGATCCCTTCCTTGAGGTAGTCCATCTCGTAGAGGTGTTCCTGCCACTTGCGGCCGATCACACTGAGGACGACTCGGCGTTCCAGCTCACGCAGGTTCTCCTCGCCGATGGCCTGCTCGCGCTCCTGGTACTGGACCTTCGCATCGGAAAGGATCTCCTCCTGGAGGAACTCGGAAGTAATGCGGCCCGGACCGCCGCCTTCCTCCAGGACCTCGTCGATGGTCAGCGCGATCGGGTACAGCTGCCCGAGGTTCGTCCAGAGCTGCTTGAGGTCCCAGTCATCGCCGTGGCCCTCGCTCGTTGCCTCGGCCACCATGGCCTTGACGACGTCCTCCATGAAGTGCTGGACCTGCTCCTGGAGGTCACCGCCCTCCAGGATGCGCCGCCGATCACCATAGATCGCCTCGCGCTGTCGATTCATGACGTCGTCGTACTTCAGCACGTTCTTGCGCTGTTCGGCGTTGGTCGACTCGACCTGACCCTGCGCGGTCTCGATCGCCTTGGAAACGATCTTCGACTCCAGCGCCATGTCGTCGGGCATGGAGGGGTTGTTCATGATCCGCTGGGCGGCATTGGCATTGAAGCGGCGCATCAGGTCATCGGTCATCGACAGGTAGAAACGCGACTCACCGGGGTCGCCCTGGCGACCGGAACGACCGCGCAGCTGGTTGTCGATCCGACGGGATTCGTGGCGCTCGGTACCCAGCACGTACAGCCCACCCAAACTGCGAACTTCCTCGGACTCGGCCTTGACCTGGTCCTGCGCTGCGGCGAAGACGTCGTCCCAGACCCGCTCGTATTCCTCGGAATCGCGTTCGGGGTCCAGGCCCCGCCGTTCCATTTCGGCGACCGCCAGGAACTCGGCGTTGCCACCGAGCATGATGTCGGTACCACGGCCGGCCATGTTCGTGGCCACGGTGACCGCGCCCTTCTTGCCGGCCTGGGCCACGACCGCGGCCTCGCGGGCGTGCTGCTTCGCGTTCAGTACCTCATGGCGGACGCCTTCCTGGGCGAGTTTCCGCGAGAGGTACTCGCTCTTCTCGACACTGGTCGTGCCCACCAGGACCGGCTGCCCTGCGGCGTGGCGTTCAACGATGTCCTGGGCAACGGCGTCGAACTTGGCAATCTCGTTCTTGTAGATGAGATCGGATTGGTCCTTGCGCTGCATCGGCTTGTTCGTGGGGATCTCCACGACGCCGAGGTTGTAGGTGCCCATGAACTCCGCAGCCTCGGTCTGCGCGGTGCCGGTCATGCCGGACAGCGTCCCGTAGAGGCGGAAGTAGTTCTGCAAGGTCACCGTGGCCATGGTCTGGTTCTCGGCCTTGATCTCGACGTTTTCCTTCGCCTCGATCGCCTGGTGCATGCCCTCGTTGTAGCGTCGACCGGCCAGGGTGCGGCCGGTGTGCTCGTCGACGATCATGACCTCGCCGTTGATCACGACGTAGTCCTTGTCCTTCTTGAACAACTCCTTGGCCTTGATGGCGTTGTTCAGGAAGCCGATGAGGGGCGTGTTCGCCGCCTCGTAGAGGTTGTGGATGCCGAGGTGGTCCTCGACCTTCTCGATCCCGGTCTCCAGGACACCGACGGTGCGTTTCTTCTCGTCGACCTCATAGTCATCGTCCCGGTCCAGTTTGGTCACCAGCCGCGCGAACTCCCCGAACCAGCGGTTCACATCGCCCTGGGCCTGGCCGGAGATGATGAGCGGGGTCCGTGCCTCATCGATGAGGATGGAGTCGACTTCATCGACGATGGCGAAGTTGTGCCCGCGCTGGACCAGTTCGTCCTTGCTCCACGCCATGTTGTCGCGCAGGTAGTCGAACCCGAACTCGTTGTTCGTCCCGTAGGTGATGTCCGCTTCGTATTGCTTGCGGCGGATCGCGGGGTCCTGGTTGGCCAGGATGCACCCCGTGGTCATGCCCAGGTACCGGAACACCCGGCCCATGAGGTCCGACTGGTATTCGGCAAGGTAGTCGTTGGTCGTGACCACGTGCACGCCCTTGCCTGAAATGGCATTCAGGTAGGCGGGCCCGGTGGCCACGAGGGTCTTGCCTTCACCGGTCTTCATCTCGGCGATGTTGCCCAGGTGCAGGGCGGCGCCGCCCATCAGCTGGACATCGAAGTGGCGCATGCCCAGGGTGCGGTCAGCTGCCTCGCGCACGGCGGCAAAGGCCTCGGGCAGCAGGGAGTCCAGGGATTCGCCCTCCTGGTGACGCTTCTTGAACGCCTCCGTTTCGCCCCGCAGTTCCGCATCCGACATGGCCCGGAATTCATCCTCAAGCGTGTTGATTGCGTCGGCGTATCCGCGCAAACGCTTCAGGATCTTCTTGTCGCCGGTCCGCAGGACGCGTTCTAGCAGTGATGCCACGTGGTAGCTCCAAATCTCAGGCACAGGAATTCTGGCTTGGCCAGTCTACGGGAGACACGTGCGGGACCCGGTTTAGGTTCCCCCGCACCGTGTCCGCACCGCACGGGCCAGTTCATGGGACAGGTTACCCTCCGGATCGATGCGCACCGATTCCAGACCGAGCCATCCGGCCATGAGCGACAGTTCAGCAGCTAGTTCAGCGGCCGTCTCGGCGGGTGCGTCGGCTTCCGCGTGGCTGGAACGGACCGACAGCTCCAGGTTGGCACGGTCTGCCTTCAGGTCCACCCGCGCAACCATCCGGTCGCCCAGGAGGAACGGCAGCACATAGTAGCCGTACCGGCGCTTGTGCGCCGGGGTGTAGATCTCCAGGCGGTAGTGGAAGCCAAACAGGTCCTCGAGCCGCCGTCGTTCAAAGACGAGCGAGTCGAACGGGCTCAAGAGCGCTCGACCACGCGCCAAACGGGGACGAGCCGCCTGGGCATGCAGGAACTGCTGCCCCGGCCAACCGGCCACCTCCACCGGTTCAAGCACACCGCGGGTGACCAGCCGGTCCACGGCCGGCGCCGCGGCGCGCAACGGCAACCTGAAATAGTCCGCGAAGCAGCGAACTGTGCCGATTCCGTGGGCCTGGGCCGCCGATTCGACCAACCGCTCGGCGGACGCGTCCACATCATTGCCGTCGGGAAGCGCCACCGAGCTCGGGAGAACCCGGGAAATCGGTGCATAGCGTCGCTCGAATTGCGCGGTCCGCCCGGCTGAACCGACCTCGCCACCGGCGAACAGCGCCTCAAGGGATTCCTTGACCGTGGACCAGTTCCAGCCCCAGTTCGACCTGTCGATCTCCTCGCGATGGCCGATCCGGGCCGCCACCTCGCGTGCGGTGAGTGGACGGGAGGACTCCAACAGCACGAGGATCCGGTCGGCGAGTTCACGTAGTTCGGGTCGTTCCGTCGAAAAGCTGCCCATCCAGGTCCGGCGCTGCCAGGGCACCAGGTCGGCAAAGTGGGCGGGTCGGATGAAACTGGCTTCGTGCGCCCAGTATTCGACCATCCGCCGGGGTGAACGCGCCGCCATCCGGTCCAGGACCGTCCGGTCGTAGGGGCCGACCCGGGCAAAGATCGGCAGATAGTGCGAGCGGCTGAGCACGTTGACCGAATCGATCTGCAGCAAGTGGAGGCGGTCAAAGGCAAGGCCCACCTGCCGGGCTGTCGCCGGGCCGGTGGGCCGTGCCTGATGCAGTCCCTGGGCGGCCAACGCCACGCGCCGCGCCTGTGCCAGGGTCATCCGTCGAGTCATGCGGACAGTCTAGATGCCCGCACGGCCGCTAGGACGCGGTCTGGGATTCACGGTAATGACGGGTCTCCACGGTCTCCGCGTCGGCGTGGTTGCCATCGAGCGTGATCACCCCGTAGTTCCATTGCTGGCGCCGGTACACCACCGAGGAGGCGCCCGTCTCCGAGTCCACGAACAGGTAGAAGGGGTGGCCGACCAGCTCCATCCGGTCCACGGCGTCGTCCACGCTCATGGTTTCGGCGGGGAAGACCTTGCGGCGGATTTCGACCGGGTTGTCGGCCGCATTTTCCGCTGCCTCGCGTTCCTGCTCGTTCAACGTCTCCTGGTGCAGCGGCAGGCTGCTGCTGGCTGGCTCCAGCGTGGAGGTCGCCTGGAACACGGCCTGCGGGGTTTGCCGGCCGTGGTGGACCTTCCTCCGGTCCCTGGCCCGGCGCAGCCGCTCGAGCAGTTTGGTGAATGCCGTATCGAAGGCGGCGAATTTGTCGGCGGCCTTGGCTTCCGCGCGAATGGCCGGTCCACTGCCCACGACGCTGATCTCCACTGTCAGCTGGGCTTCGGCCTGCCGGGCGTTGGGTTCCTTGGTGACCTTGACATCGAGGCGCTGGACCTTGCTCGTCAGCTGCCCGATCTTGTCAGTCTTCTCGTCCGCGTATTCGCGGAACCGATCGGATACCGTCACATTGCGCCCGGTGATGTTCATCTCCATGGTGTCCTCCTACTGACCTCGGGTGACACGACAGCGGCTGAAAGTTCCTCCTTCCAGCCGCTGAAGATGGGTTCTTCTCCTCTTGGTGAGGTGCCCATACTCAACCGTAATCCAGGGCACCCAATAATCAAGCCCTTCCCCGTGCCTATTTCTGTGCCGAGCCACCCGTCCCCACCCCGGAGCACGGCGGAGGCCTCATCGAGCAGCAGCGCCGGCCCCTGGCCCCGGCGTGTCGTCCGGTGTTGGGCCGCCTGCCGGGGGCAGGGGCCCGCGTTCGCCTCCCCGTGGAGGTGCGGTGGCGGCCAGGACGGCGGCCCCCTGCACGCACGCACCGGCCCGCAGCAAACCCAGGTATCCACGGGCCAGCGTCGAACCGGTGGTCAACACGTCGTCGACCAGCAGCACCGGCGCTCCGGACACCGGGTGCCCCGGGCGCACCACGAATTCGGCGGCGTCGGAGCTGCGGGCACGCCGACCCCTGCTTTTCTGCTCCGCGACGGCCCAGGGCGGGCGCCGGACCACCCGCAGGGCCGGCACGACGGCGACGCCCGGAGGCAGCAGGCCCCGGCGGCTGATCCACCTGATGAGCACGTCCACTGGTGCGTAGCCGCGCCTGGCCCTGGCCATGCGGCTGGACGGGACGGGAACCAGCGCCAGCGGCCCCGGGTGCGCCTGCGCAGCAGCACGGATGGAACCGGCCAGTGCCGGTCCGAGGACGCCGGCCAGTGGGATGCGCTGCCGGTTCTTGAACGCCAGCAGGGCTGCCGAAACCTCACGGGCATACACACCTGCCGCCGTCACGGGCAGCGGTTCCCCATCGGGCAGCAGGGGCAGCCCCTCAGCGCCCTCCTGTGCCGCGAAGGGCCGCAGGGTGGCCGCCCGGAAGGCTCCCCGGCAGGCCGGACACATCACCGCATCGTCACACTGGCAGTACACGCACTCGCTGGGAGCCAGCACCGTGGCCAGTTCCGCGAGGGCCTCCCGCGGACCGCGCGTCCACGACGCGCCGCTGACCCGATCCAGGCCAGCGGCCAGTCGTGGCGGGATGCGCGGATATTCCATGTGTCCATCGTCCCGGGTCCCTCCGGCACGGTGAAGGCCCCCGGGCAGGCTGTGGACGCGGGCCGGTCCTATCCCGGGTAGGCGAGCTCGGAGGCCTTGCCCTCGCGCTTCTTCCAGGTGGAGAAGACCCGGGAATACACGCCGTCGGGGGTTTCGGCGTAGACGGTCCGCTGGTCCCCGGGGCCCGCGGAGATGTTCGTCATCCCCAACAGGGGCTCGAAGGTCGTCGCCTTGCCGTTGAGCGAGATCTCCTCGGCCTGCACGGCCTGCGAGTCACTGGGCTTCATCACGATGACCGAGTCCGAGGAATTCCACACGCCCTGCTGCACGGGGACCGAGGCATCCAGATGCAGCGGATCGGTGAAGCCGCGCGGGACCCCCTCGCTGTCACGGATGATCCCGGTGACATAGACCCCGGGCTTGCCGTTGACGGTGGCGATGACCAGCGCACGGGCACCATCGGGTGAGACCCGGAGCGAGGTCACGTCGGCGTTGCCCATCCAGCCCGAGTTCACCTGGCGCGACGGGCCGTTTTTGTCGCGATCGGCGGGGGTGGCGCGGATCCTGGTGCGCCCGTTGTCGCCGACGGTCCAGGTCCAGCCGTGGATGTCGATGCTGGGCGGGAGCAGGTCGGTTCCGGTCGCCGCAACCCGTGCTGCACCGGACTCGTTGACGGTGATCATCTTGGTGCGGTCACCGTTGAGGAACGCGAAGCGGTTGTCCGCCGGGGCCATGGCAGGATCCCGCGGCTTGAAGGCGGAGATGTCCTGGATCCCGCCGACCGGGACCACCCCGTTGCCCTGGTAGAAGACCAGTGTCTGGTTCGCGATGGCGATCTGCGTGTTGGGCACCGATGCGTCGACGATGGCCTTGTCGAATCCCTGCGCCTCATTGCCCAGGCTCACCGCACGTTGGCCCACTGTCATGGACACCGTTCTGATGTTCTGCACTTCGCCCAACGTCAATTCCAGTTGCTGCTGCATCAGTTGGCGCTGCAGTTCCGTGGCATCGGCGAAGGTCGACGTGTTCAAATCCACGGTGGCCCGGCGGGAGTCCACCGGCACGGAGGCCCGGGCCAGGGCGCTGCCTTCGGGGAACGCACTGGTGACTGCGTTGCGCAGGTAGGGTGCGGGACCGGCCAGCAATGCCGAGACGATCGTGGCCGGCAGTCCCTGTCGGTTCGCGAACCACCGGTAGTCGGCGATGGCGTATTTCTTGGTGGCATCGTAGAAATACAGCGGGTAGGCGGAGAACAGGACGGCGAAGTTGCCCTCCTCGATCATGGTGCCGTTGGGGACCTGGGACAGCCGCCATTGCCCGTCGACCTTGACGAGCTTGATGTCGGCGGACACGGTGGACTGCTTCTCCTTGCGGGTGAGCAGACCGTGTTCGTCGATGCTGGAGGTCGCCGCCACCTCAACGGTGTAGCTGCCCTTCTGGACGTTTTCCACGATGTTCGGCTCGGAGGCGTAGACGACGGTCCGGTCCGCGGCCCGCCACTCGCGGGAGAGCTTTGGGGCCAGGTATTCACGGGCCACGCTGTAGTCGTCCCGGGGGGCGATGCCCGCCCGCATGAAACCCTCGATGATCTGCTGCGGCGACGCGTCCTTGGCCGGCCCGGGCGGATCGAAGGTGTAGGTGAAATCCGATTGTCCAGCAGCCTCCGGCGCACTGGTTCCCACCGGACCGGAGCTGGGGATGGCCGCGCAGCCGGAGAGCACCAGCAGGGCCGCCACCAGGGCGGCGATCAGCGCCGGAAGGCGGGTGCCGCCGTCGTGCGGTGAAATGCGTTTACGCATGCCGTCCTCCCTGGGTCCCGGTCTCCGGTTCGTCATCGGCCGTGGCGCCCTGGTGGTGGATGGACTCCTGCTCGCCACGCTCCGGGGGCTGCGGCGCCGGCGTGGCGAGTTCCGCCGGCGTGGCGCGTTCCGCCGGCGTGGCGAGTTCCGCCGGCGTGGCGCGTTCCGCCGGCGTGGCGCGTTCCGCCGGCGGGACGGCCCGCAGGATGCTGCCGGGCAGGGCGAACCCGCCGGAGGGCAGGGTCGGCAACGAGGCGGTGTGCGGGCTTGTTTCCTCCACCGACAGCGCCTGGCCGAGCGTCAGGCGCGCATGCGGGGTCAGCGGCAGCGGCGAGGAGCCGACCGGGTCGCCGAGGTTGCGGGGCAGCGTGAGCCGGAAGCAGGCGCCTTCGCCCTGTTCGCCCCAGGCCTGCAGCCAGCCGCCGTGCAGCCGGGTGTCCTCGGTGGCGATGGACAGGCCCAGTCCGCTGCCTCCCGTGGTGCGGGCCCGGGCCGGGTCCCCCCGCCAGAACCTGTCGAAGACCCGTGCCGCCTGGTCGGGGTCCATGCCGATGCCGTGGTCGCGCACGGTGACGGCGACCGCGTGTTCGTCCTGCCCCACGGTGATGTCGATCGGACGGCCCTCGCCGTGTTCGACGGCGTTCATCACGAGGTTGCGGATGATCCGTTCGATGCGCCGCGGGTCCATCTCGACCATGCACCCGCCGTCGGGGACGTGCACCCGCAGTTCCGACCCGAGGTTCTCGGCATGCAGGCTGGCCGTCTCCACGACGCGGCGGACGACCGGGACCATGTCCAGCACGTCGGCGTCCAGGACGGCGACCCCGGCGTCGAAGCGGGAGATCTCCAACAGGTCGTTGAGCAGTGTCTGGAACCGCTCGACCTGGTTGTACAGCAGTTCGGCCGAGCGCCGGTTGATCGGGTCGAATTCCTCCCGGGCGTCGTGCAGGACCTCGGCGGCCATGCGCACGGTGGTCAGCGGCGTGCGCAACTCATGGGAGACGTCGGAGACGAACCGCTGCTGCATCTGCGAGAGCGTGGCCAGCTGCGTGATCTGGTCCTGCAGGGACGTGGCCATCCGGTTGAAGGAGGTCCCCAGGCGGGCGATCTCGTCCTCCCCGTGGACCTCGAGCCGTTCCTGCAGCTCGCCGGCGGCCAGCTTCTCGGAGACCAGTGCGGCGTTGGACACCGGGCGGACCACCAGCCGGGTGGTGTACCAGGCGATCCCGCCGGTGACGCACAGCAGCAGGATGCCGCCGATGGCCAGCACGCGGTGGATGAAGTCCAGTGTCTGCTGCACCGATTCCAGGTCGTAGACCAGGTAGAGCGCGTATTCGCGTCCCGGCGGCAGCTGGACCTTGGTGCCGAAGGCCAGGCCCGGGGTGTCGTCGGTGGCGTGGGGGAAGCTGATGGACTCCCAGTAGACCCCGGGGTTGTCGCGCACCGTCACGGCCAGCGTCTCGGGGATGACCGCGGTGGTCAGCCCGCCGCTGGCGGTGTTGGTGACGTAGATGTTCTCCGAGCTGGGCAGCGGGGTCAGGATGAAGTCGCGTTGGACGCTGGCCCCGTCGCCCTCCACGAGCTTGAGGGTGTCGTTGACGAAGGCCACCGTGCTGGAGCGGTCCGTGGTGGCGGCGGATTCGAAGTTCGACTTGACCTGGTTCAGCCCGCGGACCGACTCCTCCTGGACCTGCCCGAACCGTTCCTGGAACAGGCCGTCGGCGATCTGGTTGGACAGGAAGATCCCGGCGCCGAGCATCGCCAACGCCGAGAGCAGCACGGTGGTCGCCACGGCCCGCAGCTGCAGCGAACGCCGCCAGGCGCTCACCAGCCGGCGCCAGCGGGCCGTTCCGCGCTCGATGACGGTGCGCACCCGTGAGGGCCGGGACGAATCCGGTTCGCCGGACGGTTCCGCCGCCGGAGCCGGAGCGGCGGGGCTCTCCATGCTCAGCCTTGGCCGGCCTTGTACCCGACGCCACGGACGGTGAGGACCACCTCGGGGTTTTCCGGATCGGTTTCGACCTTGGAGCGCAACCGCTGCACGTGGACGTTGACCAGGCGCGTGTCGGCTGCATGGCGGTAGCCCCACACCTGCTCGAGCAGCAGCTCGCGGGTGAAGACCTGCCAGGGTTTCCGCGCCAGGGCGACCAGCAGGTCGAATTCCAACGGGGTCAGGGAGATCAGTTCGCCACCGCGCGTCACCGCGTGGCCGGCCACGTCGATCACCAGGTCGGCGATCTTCAGGGTCTCGGGTGCGTGCTTCTCCCCGGGCCGCAGCCGGGCACGGACGCGGGCGATGAGCTCGGCCGGCTTGAACGGCTTGGGCACGTAGTCGTCGGCCCCCGATTCCAGGCCGCGCACCACATCGGCTGTGTCCGACTTGGCGGTGAGCATCACGATGGGGATGTCGGCCTCGGCCCGGATGAGCCGGCAGACCTCGATCCCGTCCATGCCCGGGAGCATCAGGTCCAGCAGGACCAGATCGGGTTTGACCTCACGGAAGGTGTCCAGCGCCTGGGCGCCGTCGTAGCAGAAGACCGGATCGAAGTCGTCGTTGCGCAGCACGATGCCGATCATCTCGGCCAGCGCCTCGTCGTCGTCGACCACCAATACTCGGGCCTTCATGGCACCCCTTTTCCGATCATGCGTTGCGCCGGTGTCTTTCAGTCCTGCAGTCCACTATAGGGGGAACCGGTGCGCCGACCGGCTGCGGCGCACCGCATCCAGCTAGGCTGGTTGGACTGATACGCGATGCGAGGGGCACCACCGTCATGACCGAGGACCCAACCACCCCGGACCGCCACCGGGACCCCGACGCCACCGACGGCGCGGAGCCGGGCAGCGGACGGGATGAACCGACCCCCACCGGGCACCCCGGGCGGGACTTCGCGCCCCCGGTCCCCCCGGGCTTCCAGACGCCATCGCCCCAGGCATGGGGCGGTACCCCGGTGCCCCCGGCGCAGGGGTGGGCTCCCCCGCCCCCGAACGCGTGGGGCCAGCCGCCGGCCCCCGGTGGCCCGACCCCCGGCGGCCCCGCACCCGGCGGCCCGACCCAGGGGTGGGGCTGGGCTCCCCCGCCCAAACCCGGCGTCGTGCCCTTGCGGCCGCTGGGCATCGGCGACCTGCTCGATGGCTCCTTCCAGGCGATCCGGCGCAATGCCGGGGCCACGCTCGGGCTCCCGGTGATGGTCCAGCTGTTCGTGGGAGTGGTGACCGCGCTGGTGACCCTTCCGTTGTTCTCCGTGGTGGGCACCCCGGACGTGCTCGAGGGCGCCGACCCCGATTTCAATGCACTGACCGGCTCGCTGCTCACCCTCGTCGGGGGCAGCCTGCTGGCCACCTTGGTCTCGGTGTTCCTGCTGGTCATCGTCCAGGGGGCGATCACCATTCCGGTGCTGCGGGCCGTGCTCAACCGCAAGACCCGGTTCGGCCAGGCGCTGCGGATCCTGCGCCCGTCCATCGGCCGGCTGCTGCTCGTGGCCCTGCTGTACCTGGCGGCGGGGCTGGCCGGGCTGCTGGTCTGCGCGGGCATCGTGACGGTCGTCGCACTGAATTCCAGTGCCGGCGTCGCCTTCACCACGGCGGCCATCGTGCTGGTCGTGGCGGTGCCGACCGCCGTGTGGATCAGCGTCCGGATCACCTTCACCGCGCACGCCGTCGTCGCGGAGAACCTGGGCGTGCGCCGCGCCCTGGCCCGCTCCTTCACCCTGGTGAAGTCCTCCTGGTGGCGCTGCTTCGGCATCCTGCTGCTGACCGGCATCATCGTCGGCGTCGTCACCAGCCTGATCACCTCCCCGCTGAGCATGGCCGGGGGGATGATCGGCGGTTTCATGTCGCCCGAGGACCCCGGCGCGCTGGTGGACTTCCTGGTGAAGTTCAGCTTCATCACCACCATCCTGACGGCGGTGGCCACGGGCCTGGGCTTCGCCTACCAGTGCGCGGTGACGACCCTGCTGTACACGGACCTGAGGATCCGCCGCGACGGCTTCGACCTGGAGCTGCTGCGCGAATTCGACGCCGGCATCGACGCCCCGCTGCCCGGGATGGCCGGCGGGATCCGCCCGGGGCACGACGCCGGTTCCCCCGGAGTGCGCTGATCGCATGCCCATCCCCGTCCCCGCCCTGCTGAACGCGCTGCCCAACGCCGCGGCCAGCGCCGCGGTCTACGACCCGGATCGCGACACCGCCACCCGCGACCTGGCCCGCGAACTGGCCCGGCGCGAATACGCGCAGGCACTGCCGAACCCGGTCCTTGAGTTCCTGGCATCGCTCTGGTCGGATTTCTTGGCCTGGGTGGATTCGCTGAACTCCCTGGCCCCGAACCTGGGGTGGCTGGTGGTGGCGGCCGCGCTGGCTGCAGTCATCGCCGTCGTCGTGTTGTTCGTCAGGCCACGCCTGCGCCGCCGGGCCGGCGCCGCAACACAGCCGGAGGGCGCGCCCGTGGGCCTGGACGCCGCGCTCGATGCCGCCGCCTACCGGTTGCGGGCCGAACGTGCCCTGCTGTCCGCCGACCACTCCACGGCTGTCCTGCAACGTTTCAGGGCCCTGGTCGCCCGGGCCGAGGAGCGCACGCTGCTGGACCCGCAGCCGGGACGCACCGCCACGGAGGTCGCCCTGGCCCTGGCCGTGCCCTTCGGCGGTGAGGCGCCGCAGCTGCGCCGGGCCGCCGCCTTGTTCAACGCGGTGCATTACGGCCACCACGAACCCACCGCCTCCGACGCCCGCTGGATCGCGGAATTCGAGGACCGCCTCGCCACGGCAGCCCCCACGGCGCACCAGCACGACGCGACGCTGGCGGTGCCCCGATGACGCAACCGATGCCGCAGTTGCGCGACGGCGAACGGCTGCAGGTGGCCCCCGCCCCGGCCGGCGCCGCGTGCACGTGGCGGCGCCGCTGGCGGGCTGCCCGGTTGTGGGTGGCCATCGCCGGGCTGGCCGGCCTCGCGGCGCTCTACTTTGCGCTGGCCCAGGGGGCCGACGACGGCCGCGCGCTGAGCCCGCGCAATCCGGAGCCCGCCGGCGGCCAGGCGGTCGCCCGGGTGCTGGAGGCGAACGGGGTCACCGTGCGTACGCCGGAGGACCTCGACGCCGCGCTGGCGGACCTGGCGGCGTCCGGCGGGAACGCCACGTTGCTGCTGCACGACCCGCAGGCCTACCTGGACCGCGGCCAGCTCCAGGACCTGGCGCGGGCGTCGGGGCACACAGTGCTCGTGGCCCCGGGAGGCACCGAGTTGCGTGCCTTCGCCCCCGGCATCCACCCTGCCGGCGTCGTGCCCGACGATGCCGCCTCCCCCGTGGAGGCGCACTGCACGGTCCCCGCGGCGGCGGCGACCCGCACGGCCGCAGCCGGCGGGAAGATGTACCGGGCGGCCACCGGCTGCTTCGGGTACCGCACATCCGCCGGAGAGGCGTACGGCTACGCCGTCGAGGGCACGACGACGGTGATCGGCAACCCCGACTACCTCGCCAACGGCCACGTCCTGGAGGCAGACCACGCCCCGTTGGCGCTGCGCACCCTCGGCGCCGAACCCACCCTCGTCTGGTACCAGCCGACCATCGCCGACCACGTCTCCACCGGCCCCGCGGCGAGCCCGTTCGAACTGCTCCCGCCCTGGGTGTCCCCCGCCCTGGGCTGGCTGATGGTCGTCGGGATCCTCGCCATCTGCTGGCGGGCCCGCCGCGACGGGCCACTGGTCCCCGAGCCCCTTCCCGTCGTCGTGCCCGCGTCCGAAACGGCGGAGGGCAGGGCCCGGTTGTACCGCGACGCCCACGCGGTCCACGCCGCGGTGGCCGCGTTGCGTTCTGCCTCGTTGGGCCGGCTGGCCTCCCATCTGCGGCTGGGGCACGGCACCAGTGCCGACTCCATCGTCGCCACCGCCGCCCGGGAATCGGGTCTTCCCGCCCAACGGCTGCGGCGCCTCTACTTCCCGGACCGGGTGGCCACCGAGGCCGCCCTGGTGACCTGGGCCCAGGAACTGCACACCGTCGAAAAGGAGATCGGTATCCCGTGAGCGAACAAGTCAAAGAGGCCGACACGGTCCGCCAGGCACTGCTGGATGTGCGCCATGAGGTGTCCAAGGCGGTCGTGGGCCAGGACGCAACGGTCACCGGGCTGCTCATCGCCCTGCTCGCCCAGGGCCATGTGCTGCTCGAGGGGGTGCCCGGTGTCGCGAAGACCCTGATGGTCCGTAGCCTCTCGGCGGCCCTGGCACTGGACACCAAGCGGGTGCAGTTCACCCCCGACCTGATGCCCGGGGATGTGACCGGCTCCCTGGTCTACGACACGGGCACCGCCGACTTCAGCTTCCGCGAGGGCCCGGTGTTCACGAACATCCTCCTCGCCGATGAGATCAACCGGACGCCCCCGAAGACGCAGGCCTCGCTGCTCGAGGCCATGGAGGAAGGCCAGGTCAGCGTCGACGGGGTGTCCCGCCCGCTGCCCCAGCCCTTCATCGTCGCCGCCACGCAGAACCCGGTGGAGTACGAGGGCACGTACCCGTTGCCCGAGGCGCAGCTGGACCGCTTCCTGCTGAAGCTGACCATGGACCTGCCGGGGCGCGACGACGAGATCGAGATCATCCGCCGCCACGGTGCCGGATTCGATCCGCGCGACCTCGCCGCGGCAGGTGTCACGGCGGTGGCCGGGACCGCCGACCTGGAGGCCGCACGTGCAGCGGTCGCCGCTGTCACGCTCTCCCCCGAGGTGATCGGCTACATCGTGGACATCGTCCGGACCACGCGGACGGCACCGAGCTTCCAGCTGGGCGTCTCCCCCCGGGGGGCGACGGCCCTGTTGAACACCGCACGGGCCTGGGCCTGGCTGTCCGGGCGCGACTTCGTGGCACCGGATGACGTCAAGGTCCTCACCCTGCCCTGCCTGCGCCACCGGGTCTCGTTGCGCCCGGAGGCCCAGATGGACGGGGTGGGCGCCGACGACGTGCTCCAGTCCATCCTGGCCACCGTGCCGGTCCCCCGCTAACCGGCCATGGCACTGCACCGTCGCTTCATCTGGCTGGCCCTGGCCGGGCTGGTTCCCGTCGTGCTCTGGCCCGGCGGCTGGTCCATCGCCGTGACGTTGCTGGTGCTGGCCGCCGCCGCCGGGTTCGATGTGGCCCTGGCCGCGTCCCCGCGCCGGGTGGCGATCGAACGGGCGATCCCGCGCAGCGTCCGGCTCGGCGAACCGGCCACGGCCCACCTGTACCTGCGCAACACCGGGGCCGGTCGGCTGCGCGGCAGCGTCCGCGATGGCTGGCAGCCCTCGGCCGGGGCCACCGGCACCCGGTTCGGGATCGACCTGCCGGCCGGGGAACGGCGTGGCCAGGCGATCGGCCTGCTGCCGGTGCGGCGCGGGGACCTGGCCGTGCACCACACCACGATCCGGTCCATCGGCCCCCTGGGCCTGGCCTCCCGCCAGCTCACCCATGCCAGCGACGGTTCGGTGCGGGTGCTGCCTCCCTTCCACGCCAAACGGCATCTGCCCTCCAAGCTCCAGCGCCTGCGCGAACTCGATGGCCGGGCGGCGATCCAGGTGCGGGGGGCGGGAACCGAGTTCGACTCGCTGCGCGACTACGTGCGCGGTGACGACGTGCGTTCCATCGATTGGCGGGCCACGGCCCGGCGGCAGAACGTGGTGGTGCGCACCTGGCGCCCGGAACGCGATCGCCGGGTGGTGATCGTGCTGGACACCTCACGCACCTCGGCGGCGAGGATCGCCGACGAGCCACGGCTGGACACCGGGATCGAGGCCTCGCTGCTGCTGGCCGTGCTCGCCGAACGCGGCGGGGACCGGGTCGACTTCCTGGCCTACGACCGCCGGGCCCGGGCCCGCGTGGAATCGGGATCGCGCACCGTGCTGCTGACCCAACTGGTCGAGGCCATGGCACCGCTGGAACCCGAACTGATCGAGGCCGACTTCTCGGGGCTTCCGGCCCAGGTGCGGGCGATCACCGCGCACCGTTCGCTGCTGGTGTTGCTGACCGCCTTGGATTCGGGGGCCGTCGAGGAGGGGCTGCTGCCCATCCTGCCCTCGTTGGCCGCCCAGCATGTGGTGGTCATCGCCGCAGTGCGGGACCCGGAACTGGACGGGCTGAGAACCGATGTCTCCGACACCGCTGCCGTGTACCGGGCGGCCGCCGCGGCGCGGACGCTGCAGCAGCGCGAGGCGCTGAAGGACCAGTTGCGGGCCGTCGGTGCCGAGGTGGTCGACGCGGCCCCGCTGGAACTGCCGCCGCTGCTGGCCGATACCTACATCCGGCTCAAGGCCACCGGACGGCTCTGAGGTACTGCCACCGGGATCAGTGGGAGCCGAGGAACTGCAGGACCCGGGCCAACAGCGCATCGGTGGCACCGGCGTCGTACTGGGGTGTGGAGGAATCGGCGAAGAAGTGCGCGTCGCCCGGGTAGAGGAACATCTCCCCCTGGTCCGCCTGGCCGATGAGTTCGCGGGCTGCGTCGATATCGCCCGAACCGACGAATTCGGGGTCTTCCTCGCTCGCGTGGATCTGCACCGGGACCCCGCCGGGCCAGCTGGGCGAGAACTCGGTGACCGGGACGCAGGAGGCGATGAACAGGGCGCCGGCGGCACCGGGTCGGGTCTGGGCGAGCTGCTGGGCCGGGAGCACCCCCAGCGAGTACCCGGCGTACACCAGCTCGTTGCCGAGCCCGTCGACGGCCCGGACGCCACGCTCGATGACCTCCCCGAAGCCGATCTCGGTGGAGGCATGCTGGACGCCCGCCTCGAGGGTGTCGAAGGTGCGGCCCTCGAACAGGTCGGGGGTGTGCACCGTGTGCCCGCCGGCGCGCAACAGCTCGGCGAACTCCCCGATCCCGTCGGTGAGCCCGAGCACGTGGTGGAATAGGACGACGTCGGCCATGATGTTCTCCCTCGGTTCCTGTGTGGTCTGCCGGCGGGCCGGTGGGCCCCGTCCCAGAATGGTGGAAATCGTGCCCCACGACAAGACCGGCGCTCCTCCCACGGCGGCACCGGCACGCCGGGAGCTGGACTACGGGGCGACGGCCCGCCGTCCCGGATTCGGGGCGTTGCCCGCTGCGGTCCACCGGACGATCACCGGGTGGGCGGGGGGCCGCATCGACGCCGTCAGGATCGCCGGGGGCGGCTTCACCCACGGTTTCGCGGCGCTCATCGAGGGACCCCGGCCCCTCTTCGTGAAGGCCATCGCCGTCGATGACCCGTTCATCGCCCCCGCCTATGCCCGGGAGGTGGAGGTCCTCGGGGCCCTGCCGCCCGGGATGGCGGTCCCGGCACTGCTCGAGAACGCGGTCGTCGACGGGTGGCGGGTCTTCGCCACGACGCCGGTCATCGGCCGCATGCCCGGCGCACCGTGGACCCTGGCCGACGCCCGGGCAGTGCATGACGCGGCCCTGCTGGCCACTACGGTCCTGGCCCCGGTCGCGCCGGAAACGCTCGGTATCCGTGGCACCCTGGCCGGTGAATGGACGGGGCTCCTGGCCGATCTGGACGGCGGGAACACCGTGCTCGGTCCGGGCCGGCGCCCGGGCTTCCTGCCCGGCTGGTTCCGCACGGCCGACGGTGACCGGCTGGCCGCGTGGATCCTCGAGGCCGCCTCCCGGGCACCCGCCGCACTGATCGGGACGACTCCGCTGAACAACGACCTGCGCGCCGACAATGTCGTCATCGCCGGGCACGCGCTGGGCGGCTTCCCCGCGGGAACCGCCTGGATCTGCGACTGGAACTTCCTCACCCTCGGCCCGGCCTGGACCGATTGGGTGGTCCAGTGGCCCGCGCTGCACGGGGACGGCCTGCCGTTGGACCGGATCGCCGGCTGGGACCTGACGGCCCGGGTGGATGACGCGGATCTGGATGCCTGGCTGGCGGCGGTCTTCATCTACTACGCAGCCGCCGGCGCACGGGATCCGCTCGCCACCAGCCCGGATCTGCGCCGTCACCAGCAACTCTGCGCCCGCCAGGCGGTGGACCTGCTAGAACTCCGGGCCTGAAGACTGGGGTAGGCCGGCGGATGACCCGCGCGTGTATTTGAACCCCACATGTGAACCAACGAAACCCAGGCGTTCATAGAAGCGATGGGCATCCCCGCGCGCCGCATCCGAGGTCAGTTGGATCAGTTCGGCCCCCGTGGCCGGGGCCGCCACCTCAATCACCCACCGCATCAGGGCCGTGCCGATGCCTGCCGAGCGCAGATCGGCGTCGACGTGGACCGCCTCCACCTGCAGCCGGACACTGCCCCGTCGGGCCAGGCAGGGGATGCGCGTGAGCTGGAACGTCGCGACCTGTTGCCCCGCGGCATCGTCCAGGACAAGCAGGTCATTGTTCCGATCCGCCAGGATCCCTGCCAGGGCTGCCACATAGCGCGGCCGATCGACCCCCTGTGCGCCGTCGCCCTTGGACGCACTGATCGGATCGGCGGCGAGCAGTGCCATCAGCGATTCGACGTCGTCCGGCACCGCGCGGCGCAACTGCCAGGGTTCGCCCGGGAGATCGAGTGCCCGGGGAAGGGCAAGGTCGGCGATCATGTGCGGCCTCCGTTTCGGTGGGGTTCTCGCTAGCCGCCGACGCGCAGCTGGTCCAGGGCGTCGGCGGTCTGGGTGAGGCGGTGCAGGGTGCGGCGGACCGCCTCCGGGGTGCCGCGTTCCAGTCCCGGGGCCGGCAGGAGCGTGAGCGCACCCAACTGGGCGTCGGGTACGCCGATCATCTGCCAGGGCCGGTGGATGCGCTGTACCGCTTCCGTGACACCGGGCAGGTCAACGCCCGGGGCGAGGGCTTCGACCCAGAGGTCCCCGCCCTGGTCGACGAGTTCGGCCATCCGCTCCCACGCGCCCACGTCGGCGTTGAAGGGGAGCATGACCGTGTCGAATCCGGCGGCCAGCGCGTCGCCGACGAGCTCACGCCAGGTGGTGCCGCCGGTGGTCCTGGTGGAGGGGAATCCCGTGCCGGGGCGCAGCACGACGGTTTCGGCCCCTGCGTCGCGCAGACCCCGGACCAGACCGGCCCACTGACCGGTGGCCTCGTGCCGTGGGAGGGCGCGCAGGCTCTGGTAGCCGCTCGCGGTGGGGATGGTGCCGCCGAGGACCCCGGCGCTGTCACCGTCCTCGACGACGACGCTCAGCGGTGCGGAGCCGGTGGCCCGTTGGACGTGGCGCAGGTGCCCCGCCGCCCCGTCCGCGAGGGACTCGGCGAGATCCCGGCGCGCACCGGCGTCGGAGAGGACCTTCTCACCGTGGTGCAGGGAGACGGCAGCCGCCAGCGACAAGGGACCGAGCAGCTGCAGCTTCAGCGCCCCCGCCGGCACACCAGCTTCGCCGATGACATCGGCCAGGACGCCGACATCGCTGGAGAGGGCGGAGACCGCCCGCCGGTGGTCGGCGCCGGGCCGGTCGACCAGACGCCATCCATGGGGCTGGACGTCGGCGTAGAGCTCGGTCAGCAGGCCCACGGTGCGGCCTACGGCATCGGAGCCGACACCGCGATCGGGCAGCTGCACCAGGTGGGGAAGGTGTGGCTGTCCCAGTTCCCCGCGGACGATGCGGTTCGCCTCCGGCGCATCGGTTCCCGGCAGCGGGCCCTGGCCGGTGACGCGGACACCGCTCAGCGTGCGTCGCCTCCCCCGGGCAGGCGCGAGGCGGAGATCGCCTGGTGGTGGCGGATGACCTCATCGATGACGAAGTTCAGGAACTTCTCGGCGAACGCCGGGTCCAGATGGGCCTCGGCGGCCAAGCGGCGCAGCCGGGCGATCTGCGCCGTTTCCCGACTCGGATCGGCCGGGGGCAGCTGGTGTTCGGCCTTGAGGTGGCCGACCTTCTGCGTGGCCTTGAACCGTTCGGCGAGCAGATAGATCAGTGTGGCGTCGATGTTGTCGATGCTGCCACGGACATCCAGGAGTTCGTTCATGACGGCTGGGTCGACGCTCCCGGCCAGGGAGGATGCGGCGGGGTCGTAATCCTCGTCCACGGGGGGCTGGGGGTCCGGCTCGTTGCTCATGTTTCCATCCTACGGGTGGGTATGGTGCCAGGTGGCGGTGTTACGCGGTGTGGGTATTCCGCCGGGGCAGCTTCCACAGCAGGAGACCGGCCAGCACGATCGGCAGGATCCATCCGGTCCATCCCAGCGGGGCGACGACGAGCATGTCCAGGTCGGTGGTCGCCGCGAAGACCAGGAACAACCCGGCCGCCGCGTTCAAGGCGCCGTGGGCCAGGGCGGCCGGCCACACGCTGTTCGAGGCCAGGCGCAGCCACGCCAGAACGGCTCCGAAACTGACGGTGAAGCCCACCATCGCAGCAAGTCCCAGCCAGCCCGGAACCCCCGGGTAGTTGTAGCCCAGCAGGATCAGCGGGGCGTGCCACAACCCCCAGATGACTCCGGAGATAAGCCCGGTGGCTGTCCTGCCCAGCGGTTCGAGCCGGGACACCAGCCACCCACGCCACCCGATCTCCTCCCCCAGGGCGGGCACGAGGTTGATGAACGAACCGATCAGGACATTGAACAGCTGCCCGACCACGAGCAGCCAGGCGGGCAGGGCGTTGAGTTGGGCCGCGGCCTGGGGCGCCTGTTGGGCCATGATGGAGCGCAGGGCCGTCAGCTGCGCGAAATCCGCTGGGTAGAGGCCCACGGCGGCACCGAGCAGCAATCCTCCCAGCACCAACAGGATCGGCAGCAGCAGGCCGGCGGCGAGGAACGCAATGAACGGCCCGACGGGTTTCAGCGGCCACAGCCCCAGGCTGCGGGCGATCCCCGGCCCGCCGGGACGGTTCGCCGGTTTTTCGGCAAACCGGGTCACCAGCACCGCTGCGACGGTGGGGGTGAGCATCATCACCAGGGCGTACACGGTGAACAGCGGGTCCCCGAGGCCCCGGCCACCCAACCACAGCGGCAACGCCACCAGCCAGGCCAGCGCATAGGCCAGGACCACGTACCAGATGATCGGACGAAGACGCAGGGACGACATGGAGCGGAGACCTCGATCTGTGCGGGACAGGGCACGTCCACCCTATCGGTGCCGACGGACGGGGACGCCCCATGGCCTACAGTTGGAGGGCCATGATGAGTAGAAGAGACGCCGCAATTGCCCTGGACATCCCCCTGGAAATGGCGACCAGGCACGGGATCCCCTCCCGCATGTCGGAGACGGAATTCGCCGGGCTGCAAGCCGATCCACCCGCGTGGCTCGTCCAGTCACGCGCCAACCGCCAGGGCAAGCGCCCGGTGTGGGTCCATTTGACGTGCACGGTCTGCGGCCGGTCAGAGGCCGCCCGCCCCAAGAAGTGGTGGCCGGACTTCGACTTCGTCTTCTGTGACTCCCACTCCCCGCGCGAGTTGCCTGCAGTTCCCGCCGGGCGCGTCCGCTGCGAATACGAGCAGGTCGCCGGACGCCTCACCGGCGTGGTCGACGAGGCCGGAAGCTAGAACCGGCAGCCGCCAGGGGGCGCGGACGTCAGGACACGCTGGCCGGGTCCCAGGCCAGGCTGCGGGCCGTGTCGATCGTGGCCTGCCCGAGCACGCGGGTGCCCTGGTAGATGACCATGGTCTGTCCCGGTGAGACACCCTGCAACGGGTCGGAGACGTCGACGACGAGTTCGCGCGTGGCGACGCCGTCCTCCCCGGTGGCTTCCTCGAGCCAGGCGGTGGCGGGCACCGGATCCGCGTGGGCACGGACCTGCACCATGCATTCGAAGCGTTCCCCGGCCAGTGCCTGGGCCAGCGGCTGCCCGGCCCAGCTGACCTTGATCCCGCGCAGGCGGTCCACCGCGAGCAGGTCCTTGGGCCCGACGACCACCTGGTTTTCCTTGGGACGGATTTCCAGGACGAACCGCGGCTTGCCGTCGGCGGCGGGGCGGCCGATCTTCAGGCCCTTGCGCTGGCCGACGGTGAAGGCGTTGGCACCCGGGTGGCTGCCGACCGAATTGCCCTCATGGTCCAGGATCTCGCCCTCGGAGAGTTCGATGCGCTCCTCGAGCCAGCCACGGGTGTCGCCGTCGGGGATGAAGCAGATGTCGTGGCTGTCGGGCTTCTTCGCCACCGACAACCCGCGCCGTTCGGCCTCAGCGCGCACTTCGGCCTTGGAGGGGGTGTCGGCCAGCGGGAAGAGCGAATGGGACAGCTGTTCCCCGGTGAGCACGCCGAGCACATAGGACTGGTCCTTGGCCCAGTCGGCGGCCCGGTGCAGCTCGGGGTTGCCGTCCTCGTCGGTGGTGACCTTGGCGTAGTGTCCGGTGCACACGGCGTCGAAGCCCAGGGCCAGCGCCTTTTCCAACAGTGCAGCGAACTTGATGCGCTCGTTGCAGCGCATGCAGGGGTTGGGGGTGCGCCCTGCGGCGTATTCGGCGATGAAGTCATCGACGACGTCTTCCTTGAAGCGTTCGGAGAAGTCCCAGACGTAATAGGGGATGCCGAGCTTGTCGCAGGCACGCCAGGCGTCGTTGGAGTCCTCGACGGTGCAGCAGCCACGGCTGCCGGTGCGCAGGGTCCCGGGCATGCGCGACAGCGCCAGGTGCACGCCCACGACGTCGTGCCCGGCATCCACGGCCCGTGCCGCCGCCACCGCGGAGTCGACCCCGCCGCTCATTGCTGCCAATACCCTCATACCGATAATCCCGTTCCTGCCGTTTGGATCCTGCTTTTCCTGGCGGCCATTCCTGCCTGTTTCGCGCGTGCATGCGCCTCGGGCAGGGCGGCCACCAACGTCTCAACGTCTGCGGCGGTCGTCGTATGCCCGATCGTGAACCGTTGGGCCCCGCGGGCCGCCTCCTCGTCATGGCCCATGGCGAGCAGCACGTGGCTGGGACGCGGGACCCCCGCCGTGCAGGCGGAACCGGTCGAGGACTGGACCCCGAGCATGTCCAGCACGAACAGCAGCGAGTCCCCCTCGCAGCCGGGGAAGGTGAAGTGCGCGTTGCCGGGCAGCCGCAGCCCCGCGTGCGAGGGATCCTCGACACCCGAGAGCAGGGCGTCGGGCACCGCGGCGCGGACCCCGGCGATGAGCCGGTCCCGCAGGACGGCGAGCCTCTCGGCTTCCTGGCCCAGCGTGGCGGCGCCGTCTTCAGCGGCCGCCGCGAAGGCAGCAGCCGCCGCGGTGTTCAGGGTCCCGGAGCGCAGGGCGCGTTCGTGTCCGCCGCCATGTTGGACGGCGGTCAGCACGATGTCTCGGCGCACCAGCAGCGCGCCGATGCCCACCGGGCCGCCGATCTTGTGGCCGCTGATCGCCAGGGTGGCGAGCCCGGAGTCCCTGAAGGACACGGGGACGGCGGTGAAGGCCTGCACGGCGTCGGAATGCACGGGGATGCCGTGGGCGGCAGCCAGGGCCACCGCCTCGGCAACCGGCTGGACGGTGCCGACCTCGTTGTTGGCCCACATCAGCGTGGCCAGGGCGATGGAGGACGGGTCGCGGGCCACTTCTGCGGCGAACTGGTCCAGCCGGATCCGCCCGGTCGGGTCCACGTCGATCCAGGTGATCTCGGCACCTTCGTGGGCTGCCAGCCACTCGACGGTGTCCAGCACCGCGTGGTGTTCGATGGTGCTGCACAGAATACGACGGCGGCCCGGCGCCCCGGCCGTGCGGGCCCAGTACAGGCCCTTGATCGCCAGGTTGTCGGATTCGGTGCCGCCGGAGGTGAAGATGACCTCGGAGGAATGGGCGCCGACGGCTGCGGCGAGCCGTTCACGGGATTCCTCCACCACGCGGTGGGCACGACGGCCTGCACCGTGCAGGGACGAGGGGTTCCCGGTACGGCTCAATTCCTGGGTCATCGCGGCGAGTGCCGACGCCGACATCGGCGTGGTCGCCGCGTGATCGAAATACACGGGCTGGGTGGTGGACACCGGACGATTCTACCGCCGGCACCCCGCAAATCAGTACCCGTCGATCTCCGGGGCGGGGTTGATCCGGTCACCATTGACGCCCAGATCGGTGGCCAGGTCCACCGCCAGGGCCTCGATCCGCGGGTCCTGGACCACCTCGCGGATCAACTCCGCCGGACCGCCGATGATGGTGGAGTCCTCGTACAGCTCGGTGGAGAACATCCATGAGCGGTCCGCTCCCCAGGCCAGGTTCGGCGCCTGGCGTTCGGCGAAACCGTCGCCGGACTTCCACACCGGGGACGCCACGTCCTGCAGGCTGCCGGAGAAGACGTGGTATCCGCGGTAGCCCTCCGGCCCCAGGGCCAGGCGTTCGCCGTCGAGCACCGCGTCGCTGAAGGCCGGCCGCTTGAGCTGTTCGCGCAGGAGCCGCTCGCGTTCGGCCGCCTCGGGATTCCCGGTGGGCTCGGCTGTGGTGAGCACCTCCACGGCCTCTCCGCCGCGGATGAACGCGTAGCCGTCCCAGAGGGCCAGATACGCGGCGCCGGTGGCGTGGTGGGAGATGATGTCGGCCACGGCCGCCAGGTCGGCGGCCGGCAGCCCCTCACCCCTCGGAGGTTCGCCGTCCCACGCGTCCTCGGCCCAGGGCATGCCCGTGTCGTCGATCCCCGACACGGCGGCGAACTGGGCGCCGGCGTGGAGCACCGTCCCCCGCGCAGCAGCGATGTCCGACCAGCGGATGGGGTGGCCATCCTCGTCGGCCGCCGGGTGGAAGATCCGTGCGTAGGCGGGGAATCCCGCGGGGATCTGTGCGGCCACGGTCGAGACCGGGGGCCGTTGGGAAAGGATCCCGGCGAGCGCGTCGGCGATCCACTGTCCGGGTGCTGCCCCGGCGAACGTCATGGCCATGCCCTCCAGCCTACAAGCCGGGATGCTGGTAGAACTGAGGGAGCCACCCCGAGGAGCGTGAACCCGTGAGCCTGTATCTGCCCGAGCTCATCCACCCTGTCCACCGTTTCGCCCACCGGACCATCGACTTCTCCCGGGAAGTTGCCGTGATGGCCATCATCAACCGGACACCTGACAGCTTTTACGACGCCGGTGCGACCTTCGCGCTCGACGCTGCGGTCAACGCAGCACTGCACGCCGTGGAGGACGGGGCCGCCTGGCTGGACATCGGCGGCGTGCCCTTCGCACCGGGGCCGGAGCTGCCCTGGCAGGAGGAGGCGGAGCGGGTGGTCCCCGTCATCCGGGCCATCCGCCGGCAGACCGACGCCGTCATCTCGGCCGACACCTTCCAGCCACGGGTCGCCGCGGCGGCGATCGACGCCGGGGCGGACGTCATCAATGACACCACCGGCATCAGCCACCCCGAGGTGGCCCGGGTGGTGGCCGACGCGGGGGTGCACCTGGTCATCACGCATTCGCTCGCCCGGCCGCGGACCGTCTACCCGCGCCCGGCCTACACGGACGTCGTCGCCGACGTGGCTGCCTTCCTGCAGGAAAAGGTGGAGCTGGCCCGGGGGCTGGGCATCGATGACTCGAAGCTCATCATCGATCCCGGACACGACCTGAACAAGAACACGATGCACACCCTGGAGATCACGCGCCGGCTCGACGAGATCGCCGCGCTGGGCTACCCGGTGCTCGCCGCAGTCTCGAACAAGGACTTCATCGGCGAGACCCTGGACCGGCCGAAGGCGGGGCGCCTGTCCGGTTCCCTGGCCGCCGCGACCATGTGCCTGATGAACGGCGCCCGGATCCTGCGCATGCACCAGGTCGCCGAATCGGTGGAGACCGCCCACCTGTTCGAGGCAGTGGCCGGCTGGCGCGCACCGGCCTACCTGCGGCACAACATGGGCGATGCCAACGAGCCGGCCCACGCCGCCAGGGGCTAGGTTGGTTGCATGGTCCAGCAATTGATCCCCACCCGTTCCGACGCCGTCGCCACCGGCCTGACCGATGAGCAGCTGCTGGCGGCCTACGCCCCCGCCCCGGGGCCCGACCCGTTCGTGCGGTTCAACTTCGTTTCCTCCGCCGATGGAGCCGCGACGTCGAATGGCACGTCGGGTCCACTGGGCACCGCGGCCGACCAGCGCATCTTCGCCCTGCTGCGCCGCCATGCCGACGTCATCCTCGTCGGGGCCGGGACCATCCGCGCCGAGGGGTACGCCGGGGAACTGCTCGATCACCAGGCGCAGGAGTGGCGCCGGGCCCGCGGGCTACCCGGCCACCCGGGCATCGCCGTCGTCTCGGGGTCCCTGGATCTGGACCCCGCCTCTGACTTCTTCACCGCCTCCCCCGTTCCGGTTCTGGTCCTGACCACCGCGGCGGCCGATGCATCGCGTCGCAGCGCCCTGGAATCCGTCGCCGACGTCGTCACGGCGGGCCAGGACGACGTCGATCCCGGACTGGTCGTGGAGCTGCTGGCCGGACGGGGCCACCGGATGGTGCATTCGGAGGGCGGACCGACGCTGTTTGCCTCGTTCCAGCGCGCCGACCGCGTGGACAGCCTGTGCCTGACGACCAGCCCGGTGCTCGTCGGCGGCGGGGAGCGGCGGATCGCCGTCGGCGAAGCCGGTGGGCTCCGCCCCCTCGACCTGGCAGTGCTGCTGGAGGAGGATGGCGCCCTGTTCGCCGAGTACCGGCGCGGGAGCGGCGTCCGGGACAGTTCCTCCAGCTAGGGTGGACCCGCAGCGGAACCCCCGGTCGGCGCCGTTCGTTCGAAGATGAGGAAAACACACCAGGCGCCACCCGGCGCCCACTGAAAGGCCAGGCGTGTCCGCGGCAAGAACCCATTACGAGGTCCTCGGCGTCACCCGTGATGCCACGGTGGCCGAGGTGAAGGCCGCCTACCGGCGTGCCGCCCGCCAGACCCACCCCGACCAGGGCGGCGACGCCGCCCAGTTCCGCCTCGTGTCCCTGGCGTACCAGACCCTCGTGGATCCGACGGCGCGGGCCACGTATGACCGCAGCTACGGAACCGCCTCCGCCTACCGCCCCGCAGCAGGGGACACCGCCGACGACGCCGGAACCAGGACGCGGGCCGATCCGCCAGGCGGGCGGCGCCCGACGGCGACGGACCCGCTGCGCTACGTCCCGCCGTTTTCCCCCACCACGCCACCGGCCCTCGAGCAGGCGGTGGCGGCCCGCCAGATCCACGGTGCTCCGCGCAAACGCGGATTCTTCACCTCGCAATCACGGCTGGCGCGCGAGGCGCGGACGGTGCGCCTGCTCTCCGGCAAGGTACTCCCCCATCTTCCCGCAGCCCGCCTGGTCAATGGCCTGCATTCGCCTCTGGAGCGCGGTTTCATCGACCACGCGGTGCTGGGCGGATATCGGCTCTGCCTGGTCGGCTCCATGCTGTTGCCGCGCGGGTTCTACCGCTGGGATGGGGACGCGCTGCTGCGTGATGGAAAGCATCTGGAGCCACCGCGCATGGCGGGGATGGTCCGCGGCATGCAGGAGGCCTTCCCGGAATTGAACGTCACCGGCTGGACGGTCATCCACTCCGGCGATGACAACCTGCACGAACCGGTCATCGACTACGCCCGGGGTGCGGATCCGGCCTCCGGCACGACAGTCAACGTGGTCAATGCCGCCAACCTGGTGCGCGAACTCAAGATGTTCCTGGGCACCGGTCCCACCCCGAACGTGGTGGACGTGCCCGTCCTGGCCCGGTTGCTGGGCGGCATGTACTGACCGTCCACCGGCGGGGACCTGCCGGGCATAGGATCTAACGGTGTTCCGCATACTTTTCCTGAACCCCGAGATCCCCGGCAATACCGGAAATGCCATTCGCCTGGCGGCCGTCACCGGCGCCGAGCTGCATCTGGTGGAGCCGTTGGGCTTCGACTTCACCGATGCCAAGCTCAAACGCGCCGGCTTGGACTACCACGACCTCGCCGTCGTCCAGGTCCATGCCGACCTGCAGGCCGCGTGGGAGGTGCTGGCCCCGGATCGCGTCTTCGCCTACACCGCCGAGGGCGACGTCACCTACACGGACATCGACTACCGGCCCTCGGATGTGCTGCTGTTCGGCCGCGAATCGGTGGGCCTGCCGGCCGAGGTGAAGGCCGACCCGCATGTCACGGCCCGCGTCCGCTTGCCGATGCTGCCCTCGCGGCGTTCCCTGAACCTGGCCAATTCGGCGTCGATCGTGCTGTACGAGGCCTGGCGGCAGCAGGGATTCACAGGCGCCTGATCGACCGGCCGGGCCAAGTCCTCCACGTCCGGGTGACCGGCCTGCCCTAAGCTGGATGGTGGGGGAAAAAGCCACACCACCAGCCAGGGATGAGGACCATGCACCACAGAGAGCCCGAGGATTTCCGCTACGGGACACCCGAGGACGCCCAGGATGACCTGGGGCTGGAACTGGTCGACGACGTCGCCCAGCACACGTCCACCCGCCGCAGCGCGCCGGTCAAGAAGTGGATGCTGGTTGCCGGCGCCGCCCTGGTGGTCGTGATCGGCATCGTGGCCCTGGTCCTGGCGCTCATGCCCCGCGACGTGGCAGGCGAGGTCAAATCCGCGCCCGACGTCACCGAGAAGACGATCGCGGTCGACGGTGGCGGCGACGCGGTCCTGCGCCTGTCCCAGTCCCTGGACGCCGGCTCGTTGACGCTCACCAACCTCTCCGGTGCGCCGCAGGGCCAGACCTACCAGGTGTGGGTCGAGGCCACCGGCGGTGGTTCGGCCAGTTCGCTGGAGGTGCTCGATCCGTCCGACACCCAGGCCACCGTCGGCTTCAAGGGCCTGAAGGACAGCGGGTGCGGCCAGGTGACCACCGAGCCCGAGGGAGGTTCGACCGAACCCGGCG
>NZ_JBLXAH010000005.1:0-338865 GCF_048266065.1 Arthrobacter sp. | reverse complement strand
CTGGTGTTGGTGGAGACAGCGCCCGGAGTCAGTGTCGAAGAAATCCGGGCGGCCACCGAACCCGAACTCACCCTCGGCGGCAAGCTTGCTGCCAGCTAACACCCTGCACCAGGGGATCAAGGAATCCACGCGACGGAGTCCCGGCAACGGGATCGCCTAGCTTGCTCCGCGGGTCATCATCCGGTGGCCCGCGGTACCGACACGCGACCTTGCCTGCGCGGCTTGACCGGGGGCTGGCGCTAGAGTGCTCAGTGCCGGTGCTGTACGTTCCCCCAGCAAAGCCCCGCATATTTTCGGACACTGACCGGTGGTCCGGGTGGGCAGAACTGCCATGATCAGATTTGAGCACGTCACCAAGGTCTACGACCAGAAGTCCCGTCCGGCACTGGACGATATCGATGTCGAGATCGACCGCGGTGACTTTGCGTTCCTTGTCGGGGCCTCGGGGTCCGGGAAGTCGACCTTCATTCGCCTCGTTTTGCGAGAAGACCAGGCATCTCGCGGCTCCGTCCACGTTGCTGGCCAGAATGTGGCCCGCATTCCCGGCTGGCGCGTGCCGCGCATGCGGCGTGGCATCGGAGTCGTTTTCCAGGACTTCAGACTCCTGCCCAACAAGGATGTCTTCTCGAACGTCGCGTTCGCGATGCAGGTGATCGGAAAGAGCCGGGCGTCCATTCGCAGCACCGTTCCTGAGGTCCTCAAGACGGTGGGGCTGCAGGGCAAGGAAAAACGCATGCCCAACGAGCTGTCGGGAGGCGAGCAACAGCGCGTGGCCATCGCCCGTGCCATCGTGAACCAACCGGGCATCCTGCTCGCCGACGAGCCCACCGGAAATCTCGACCCTGCCACGAGCGTGGGGATCATGAACATCCTGGACAAGATCAACCAGAACGGCACGACCGTTGTCATGGCGACCCACGATGACGACATCGTCAACTCCATGCGGCGTCGAGTCATTGAACTCGATGAGGGCAAGCTGGTCCGCGATGAGCGGGCCGGGGAGTACACCGCGATGATCCCCATCGTCAACCGGGATGGATCGCGCGAACTCCGGGCAGCAGACCCCCAGGACCAGGCCATCGCGCCCTTCGATTCAGAGGAGGATGAGGCATGAGACTGGCATTCATTCTCGGCGAAATCGGTTCCGGCCTGCGACGCAACCTGTCCATGGTCATCTCCGTGGTTCTCGTAACATTCATTTCCCTGACTTTCGTCGGTGCAGCGGCACTGACGCAGATGCAGATCACCCAGATGAAGGGCTTCTGGTACGACAAGGTCGAGGTTGCCATCTTCCTGTGCGGGGAAGACTACGGTTCGCAGACCTGCGCCGATGGTGCCGTGACGGACTCCCAGCGGACCGCCATCAAGGAAATGCTCGACTCCGCTGCGGTTAAGCCCTATGTGGACAGCTACGAGTACGAGTCGCAGGACCAGGCGCTGCAGCATTTCCGTGAGCAGTTCAAGAACTCTCCCATCGTCGACACCGTAACCGCGGACCAACTCCCGGAGTCGTTCCGGGTGAAAATGGTCGACCCCGAAAAGTACGACGTCATCAACGAGCTCTTCTCCTCGATGAAGGGCGTGGATACGGTCATTGACCAACGCGACCTCTTGGAGAAGGTTTTCTCCATCATGAACATTGCCTCACTTGTCGCGGTGGGCATCGCAGTGGTCATGATCTTCTGCGCCGTTCTCCTGGTGGCCACCACCATCCGCCTCTCCGCATTCAGCCGGCGCCGGGAAACTGGGATCATGCGTCTGGTCGGAGCCTCCAAGGCGGTGATTCAACTGCCCTTTGTGCTGGAAGGCGTCATCGCCGCACTCATTGGAGCCGTCCTTGCCTCCGGTACGCTCTGGGCCGTGGTGCGATACCTGATCCAAGGCAAACTCGCTGTGGAATACCCCGATACGGCGTTCATTGGCACGGGTGAAGTATTACTGGTCGCCCCGGGCCTGCTTGCGCTAGGGGTTGTACTTGCTGGTGTATCGTCGGTTCTGACCTTAAGGCGCTACCTGAAGGTTTAGGTATGAGTGCGCCGACGTTTTCTCGCGCTTTCGAAGCGGCGAACAACTGATCCACCGAAAGGACGGGCCCGTGGCGGACCGTAAACGACAGACTCTGTCCCATGCCGTGATCAGTGGTGCCCTTGTCAGCCTGCTGTCCTTGTCCTTGGTCGCGCCCATGGCGCACGCCGACAACCTGGACGACAAGAAACAACGGGTTGAAAAGCAACTGGACTCATTGGAGTCCGACCTGGAGTTCCTCAACGCGGATATCCAGAAGGTCGCCGAGAAGCTGAAGAACTACCAGGATCGCCTGCCAGCAGCGCAGGAGCGACTTTCCTCGGCTCGTGCGAGTGTCCAAACGGCAACTGACCAGGTCAACGACCTCACTGCCCGGGTCGAAGCGGCGCAGTCCTCGAAGGATCAGATTAGTGGCCAGATGGTCCGGGACGCGGAATCCATGGCCAGCACCCGAAAAGTCATCGGCCAAATCGCCACCCAGGCCTACAAACGCGGAGGGGTCTCCAGCAATCTCAGTCTGTTGCTCAACGCGTCGTCCGACGGAAACCTGGCGGACAGCATGGGCATGGCCGATCAGGCCCTGCGCAGCCAAAATGCTGTTCTGAGTGAGTTGAACCAGAAGAACGCCACCAACGCCAATGCACAAGCGCGAATGGCGGCAGTAGAAGCGGAAATCAGCGACCTCAAGGACCAGGCCGAGGCGGCCCTGGCGCGTGAGCAGGCTGCACGTGCCGAAGCAGAGGCCTCCAAGCGACACGTTGACGAGCTGATTGATGGTGCCGAATCGGCCAGTAACGAGCTCAACGCCAAGCGCCCGCAAATCAAGGCCCAAATCCACAAGCAGCAGGCCGAACATGATCAGGTGATCGCCGAGATCAAGGAACGCCAGGAACGGCTGGTCCGCGAAGCAGCGGAACGCAAGCGCAAGGAAGAAGCAGCCCGCAAGGCCGCCGAGGCGAGGGCCGCCAAGGCACGTGCTGCTGCCGAACGAGCTGCCCGGGCCAATGCCGCAGATGCAGCAGCCAAACGTGCAGCTGCAGACAGGGCCGAACGCTCCGCGGCCTCGGCGCGAAGCAAGTCCGACCAGTACACGGCCTCTTCAACCAGCAGCTGGGGGCTCTCGAAACCCGTGGCCGGTGGGCACATCACGTCCACCTTCGGCTGGCGGCCGACGCCCGCCGGGACCATTGACTACGGCGGAATGGGCGGATACATACACGCCGGTCTCGACTGGGGGTTCGGCGGCCAGTGCGGGGCACCGGTCCACGCGGCTGCCGGGGGTGAAGTCTGGTACGCGAGCATGTCGGCGACGTCAGGCAACAAGGTGCAGATCAGCCACGGTGTGGTCAACGGCCACGCGTTGCTCACCGGTTATCACCACCTGAGCAGTTACGTGGTCCGGGCAGGGCAGCACGTCTCCAAGGGGCAGTTGATTGGCTACGTCGGCACGACGGGCAACTCGACAGGCTGCCACTTGCACTTCGAGACCGTCCTTGACGGCAAGGTCGTCAATCCCATGGGTCTGCTCTGAATCGGTTGCGCGTAACCCCGGTATGGGTCAGTCCCCCGGCCTCGGCGCATGGTTTGCCCGAACCTGGAGTGGTTGATTTGATCGTTGCATCCATGGCGTACGATGATTGACCTGATCATTGGCGGGAAGTTCCCGCCACACGTCTGTACAAGAGGAGGTCGTCATGGCCAAGGACACTGAGCGGAAGGTCGTCGCGACCAATCGCAAAGCGCATCATGACTTCCACATCCTCGACACGTACGAGGCGGGCATGGTCCTGAGCGGTACGGAGGTGAAGTCCCTCCGCGAGGGAAAGGCATCCCTGGTGGATGGATTCGGCCAGTTCTACAACGAAGAGTTGTACATCGAGGCCATCTACATTCCCGAATACCTCAACGGGTCATGGACGAACCATGCGGCACGGCGCAGGCGAAAGCTCCTGTTGCACCGCGAGGAACTGGTCAAGATCACGCGCAAGATCCAGGATCCCGGGTTCACGATCGTGCCGCTGCAGCTCTACTTCCGTGATGGCCGGGCGAAACTTGAGATCAGCGTTGCCAAGGGCAAAAAGGAATTCGACAAGCGCCAGACGCTTCGCGAAAAACAGGACAACCGCGAGGCACTCCGTGCCATGCGGGAGCGGAACCGCCGCGCCTCCTGATGCGGGCAGCAGCCACGGGAATGAATTCACTGCGCGGTGGGTTATAGTGGATGTCTCGCAGGTTAGCCTGCGGGGATGCGCGGGGAAGCCTGCAAATTGAGAAGTACATACGGGGATGATCGGTTTCGACGATGTGAGTCGCGACAGGAGAAGCGGGCCGAGGACGCAAAGTTATCTCGTAAACGCTCTTTGCAAAACACAAGTGCCAACTCTAAGCGCACTGACTTCGCTCTCGCTGCCTAAGCAGCCAGACAGTCCGTCAGCCAGGGATTGCTATCGGCCCTGATACTGGCGTCATTTAGATAGCCACTGTTCAACATCTTGGTCACTGGGATGTTGGACATATTTTCGGTGACTGTGCTCAGGGTATCCCGCAAGGGTCCAGCCGCATGTTTGCGAGTCGGCTGTTGGAGCAGAGAAAACCCTCAGCAAACTGCGCCCGGAGAAGTCCTGGCAAAGCCACATCGGACGGGGGTTCAATTCCCCCCATCTCCACGTATCGTCGGCCTCGGAATCCATGTGTGATTCCGGGGCCGACTTTGTGCTGTCCCCCTGTTTTCTCGTCGACGCATAGAATGGTGGGGAGTTCCGGGGCCGTATGACCGGGGGAGAACCACCGACAACATGGTGTTTCCGCGCAGTGTGCGCAGGAAATGGGAAGGGCAGACGCATGCAAGACAAGCAGCAGGACGCCGTGGGTGCTCCGGCGCAGGAGTCTGTTGACGCCTCGACACCCGTCCGCGCGTCGGGAGTGCTGGCGTTCGTCCTGGAGGTTGCCTTGTTGTGCGCGGCCGCTCTCTGGGCCATCCAGGTCCTGCCGTGGGCTCCTGCCCTGTCGCTGATCGTGCTGCTGGTTCCGCTCCTGGTTTTTTGGGGCCTGTTCATGGCCCCGCAGGCCAAACACCGGTTCCCCTGGCCGGTATTTCCGGTGGTTGCACATGTCCTGTATTTGCTGGGCGTCGTCGTCTTTTATGCCTCGGGTCACCCGTGGTTCGGCGGGATCATGCTCGTGTTGACCGTGGCCAGTGCGGCGACGACATGGCTCAAGCGTGCCCAGCTCGCCGCCGATGCCGAGCGTGGGCGGACGGTACGGCAACGTCCGGCCGGTCGCCGGGCGGCCCGCTAGTCCTTCAGGCGTTTTCCCACGGAGATGAATGCCGCTCCGTGTACGGAGGCGTCGGGAATTCCCCGTCCCGATGGCCATCTGCGTCGTGGATCCCCGCAGAAGCCTCGGTTTCCGTCGCCGGGCGGTCGGCGAAGTGCTGCTGGGATCCGGCCGGCACTGTCGCGCCGGTTGTTCCGTTGAGCACTGCCAACGCGGCGTCGTGCAGTCGTGTGTTGGTCGCGAGGGCGTTTCCGCCGAGGCATCCGTCTTCACCCTCCAATGAGGTGAACCGCCCGCCCGCTTCGGTGATGATTGGCACCAACGCCGCCATGTCGTAGAGGTTCAGTTCCGGTTCGCAGGCAATATCCACTGCACCTTCTGCGAGGAGGCAATAGGACCAGAAATCGCCGTAGGCCCGGGTGCGCCAGACGGCGTCGTGCAGATCCAACATGGCGTCCAACTGACCTCGGTCGCGCCAACCGCCCAGACTCGAGTAGGAGAGGGAGGCATCCGCCAAATCGCTGATGCCGGACACCTGGAGACGCGTGGCCGCGGCCAAGGACTTGCCGGTGTATGACCCGGTGCCTTCGGCACCCCACCACCGGCGGCCCAAGGCAGGGGCGGAGACGAGACCGACGACGGAGCGCCCCTCGTCCATCAGGGAAATGAGCGTCGCCCATACGGGCACGCCGCGCACGAAGTTCTTGGTCCCGTCAATGGGATCGATGACCCAACGCCTTGCCCCGTGACCGGTGCTTCCGAATTCCTCGCCCAGCACGGCGTCGCGTGGCCGTGAACGGGCCAGCTGGCTGCGGATGGCCTCCTCCGCGGACCGATCGGCATCCGTCACCGGGGTGAGGTCGGGCTTGGTGTCCACCTGAAGGTCCTGCGCCTTGAAGCGGGACATGGTCAGGGAATCGACGGAATCCGCGATGGCATGTGCCAGCCGGAGGTCGTCGTTGTAGCTCATTACGTCGCGGGTCATGCCTTCAAACCTACCGCAGGATCGGGCCCGAACCGTGGTCCTAAACGGATCCCAGCTCCTTGTCCTCCGCTTTGGCCTCTGCGCCGAACAGGCGGCGTAGAGAGGCCAAACGGGCAACGCCCGAGGCGTCGGCCTCCGGACGCCGTACCCAGGCGTCCAGCGCGCAGCCGGGTGAGTCGGCTGTATGACGGCACCCGCGGGGGCACTCGGCGGATCCCTCCACCAGATCGGGGAAGGACTCCAAGATGTTTGCGGGGTCGACGAGGGCGAGCCCAAACGAACGAATCCCGGGCGTGTCGATGATCCACGTTCCCGGGGGTGCGTCCTCGACCCGAAGGGCGAGCGCCGACGAGGAGGTGTGGCGGCCGCGCCCGGTGACGGCGTTGACACCGCCCGTTGCCCGTTGGGCCCCGGTGAGGGCATTGACCAGCGTGGACTTGCCGACGCCCGAATGGCCGAGAACCACAGAAACGCGCCCCGCCAAGAGCCGGCGCAGTTCCAGGATGGCTCCCTCCTCAAGCCGGGCCGAAGCGCCGTCGGCGGACCTGGCATCGATGCCAGAGGACCCGGCACCAATGCTCTTGCTGGTCAGGACGTGCATGTCCAGATGGCGGTAATTTTCCAGCAACGGGCCGGGGTCCCTGATATCGGTCTTCGTGACGCAGAGAACCGGTTCGATGCCGGCGTCGTAGGCGGCTGCCAAGGCCCGGTCGATGAAGCCGGTGCGGGGTTCCGGATTCGCGGCCGCGACGACAACCACCAGCTGGTCTGCATTGGCGACCACAACGCGTTCGACGGGGTCGGTGTCGTCTGCGCTGCGGCGCAGCAATGTACGCCGTTCCTCGATCCGCACCAGCCGGGCCAGCGTATCCGGGGCGCCGGTGGTGTTGCCGACGAGTCCGACGAAGTCACCTGGTACCACCGGTGAGCGTCGCAGCTCGCGGGCGCGGGCGGCGATCACGATCCGCTCATTGGCGGTGTCCTCGTCCAGGATGGCCGTGTACCTGCCTCGGTCCACGGTGATGATGCGACCGATGACGGCGTCATCGTGTGCCGGACGGTCCTTGGTGCGCGGCCGCGAACCCTTCTTGTTGGGGCGGATCCGGACGTCGGACTCATCCCAGCTGCGTACGTCGCGTGCCATGCCTACGCGCCGCCGGTTGCGGCGAGCTCCTGCCACATCTGGGGGAAGTCGGGCATGGTCTTCGACGTCGTGGCAATGTCCTCGATGCTGACATCGTCCAGTGCCAATCCGATGACGGCTCCGGCGGTGGCCATGCGGTGGTCCTCGTAACTGTGGAATACCCCGCCGTGGGCAACGGGGCGACGGATCAGGATCCCGTCTGGAAATTCTTCCGCGTCGCCGCCCAGCGCATTGATCTCGGTGACCAGGGCCGCCAGCCGATCTGTTTCGTGGCCGCGCAGGTGCGCGATTCCGGTCAACCGGGATTCCTCGTCGGACAGTGCAGCCAGGGCCGCCACTGTGGGCGCGAGTTCGGAGGCATCCGCCAAGGTGATGCCGCGAATCGGTCCATCGCCGTTCACGGTGAGGACGCCGGCATCAAAGTGGGTGGTGGCTCCCATGCTGGTGAGGATTTCGGGCCAGCGGGCGCCGACCTGGGTTGTCACGGCCGGCCAGTCGGGGATCCGTACGGTACCACCAGCGGCCAGCGCGGCAGCGAGGAAGGGCCCCGCATTGGAGAGGTCGCGCTCGACCAAGACGTCAAAGGCCCGGACGGTACCGGGGGACACGCGCCAATGCCCTGGGACCGAGTCGTCCACCTGCACTCCGTGCTGGCGCAAGGTCTCCACGGTCATGCGGATGTGGTCCAGGCTCGGCACGGGGGCACCACGGTGTTCGAGGTGTAGTCCCTCGTCGAAGAACGCCCCCACCAGGAGCAGGGCCGAGATGAATTGCGAGGAGCCGCTGGCATCGACCACCAGGTGGCCGCCGCTGACGGTGCCGGTGGCGTGGACCGTGAAGGGCAGCATGCCACGGTTGTCGCCGTCGATCTCCACGCCCAGCTCCTTGAGGGCCGTGACCACGGGGCCCATGGGGCGGACACGCGCGGCGGGGTCGCCGTCGAAGGAGACATCGGCCGCGAGGATTGCCGCCAGCGGTGGAACGAAACGCATCACGGTACCGGCCAGGCCGCAGTCGACCGATACCGCGTCGCGTGCTGCAGTGCGGTCCAGGGGAGTGACCAGCAGGTCCTGCCCCTGCCCGTCCTCGGAGGGCTGCTCCTGGATGTGAGCCCCGAGGGCACGGAGCGCTTCGATCATCAGGTCGGAGTCGCGGGAGCGCAGCGGTTTGCGCAACCGGCACGGCCCATCGGCCAAGGCCGCGAGAACCAGGTATCGATTGGTCAGGGACTTTGACGCAGGGACGTGCACGGTCACATCAAGCGGGCCTCGCGCCCGGGGTGCCGGCCAAGGGGACAGGGACTCTGGGGCTGCGGAGAGATTGCTGCTCATGCTGGTCGGTGGCTAGTGCCCGATCACACCCTCGGCGGCCTTGCGGGCGTCCTTGGCGCTGCCACGGACCGACTTGGCCAGTTCCTTGTTGGTCTTCACGAGCTGCTTTCGCGCGTCTTGGCCCATGTGGCGGGCACGCCAAGCCAGCGACGGTGCGCCAGCGGTGTCGACGGACGCGAGCAGCACGCCGCCGGCCAGTGAAAGGTTCTTGATCCGGTTGGAAGTGACCAGCCGGTTGTCCCCTGCATTGTCATTGAAGCCGGTCACGGCCGAGGAGCCCACGAGAACCAGGGCCGAGAGACGGGGGAACTTTCCGAGGGCGAGCAGCAGGCCCGAGATGACCTGCGCGCCGCCGATGCAACGGGCTGCGAGGGCGGGTTTGGCGGCGATGGGCTCCAGCTGGGGGAACACGGAGGCGGCGCGGCGCAGGTTCGGGCGGAGACGTTCTCCACTCTCCTCGGGCTTGCGGACACGGTCGAGGCCGGTCAGCACGAAGCTGGAGGCCAGCAGGGGGCGGGCGATCAGGCGTACCAGGGACATCGATTCCTCCAAGGAGTCGGGAGTTCATTCACATGCTGGTCCTAGTCTCGCACTTTTTCGACTCCGTCGGTGCCTGACTGGCGCTCCGCAGGGAATAGGAAGGGGCTGGGGGCTGTTGTGACTACAGACCACGGAAGGTTCCGAGAGCGGTTCCGGCCAGAGCAACACGCAGTTCAGGAGGATGTGCCAACGATGCCGGTCATGTCATTGGCTGAACGTGTGGTCCCCCGCACGGACAGCGCCCCCAACGTCGGTCTAGACTGGGCGGTGATGAGCACTTCACAGCATGGGGTCGAGCAAGTCCCCGAAGACGCCGAATCCGAGGCGCAGCGTCGCGAACGATTCGAGCGCGATGCCCTGCAGTATGTCGACCAGCTGTACTCGGCGGCCATGCGCATGGCACGCAACCCCTCCGACGCAGAGGACCTGGTGCAGGAGGCCTACACCAAGGCGTACTCGGCATTCCACCAATACAAGCCGGGGACGAACCTCAAGGCGTGGTTGTACCGGATCCTGACCAACACCTATATCAACCTCTACCGCAAGCGCCAGCGGGAGCCATTGCGCTCCAGCACGGACACGGTGGAGGACTGGCAGATGGCGCAGGCCGCGGAACACACACCGACCGGGTTGCGTTCGGCCGAGGCGGAGGCCCTGGACCACCTGCCCGACTCAGACGTCAAGGAAGCGCTGCAGTCGATCCCCGAGGAATTCCGTCTGGCTGTCTACTTCACGGACGTGGAGGGCTATTCGTATAAGGAAGTTGCCGAGATCCTCGGCATTCCGATCGGGACCGTGATGTCGCGATTGCACCGCGGACGCAAGCAACTCAGGGAACTGCTCGCCGACTACGCAGCCACGCGCGGACTCGGCACAGCGAAGAAGACCACGGGCCTTCCGGCCGAAGCCGGACAAGGGAGGAAATGATGGGCGACTGCCAATCACTGGGCGACTGCAGCGACGAGCGCATCGCCCGACTGTACGAGTACCTCGACGGTGCGCTGTCAGTGGAAGACCTCAAGGACGTCCGCGAGCACCTGGAGCACTGCGATGACTGCACCGAGGAGTATGACCTCGAGTGCATCATCCGCTCAGTCGTCAAGCGAAGCTGCCAAGAGGTCGCCCCCGACACGCTGAAGACGCGGATCATGACGAGGATCAGCGAAATCCGTGTGGAGGTCGGCCACGGCTGATTCGCCTGGCAACGCCGGCGATTCGGGCGCTCCCCGAACACAAAGGAGCCCACATCCGTGAGGATGTGGGCTCTTCGCTATTCCACCTGGCTTAGGTGTTGGGGCGCTTGCCGTGGTTCGCGCCGCCATGCTTGCGACTGCGGCGCTTGCGTGCACGCTTGCTCATGGCTGCCTCCTGATCTACTCGGTAATTGGGCTGCCCTCCATCTTGTCACATCACCGGACCCTGCTCCTACTCGCAGCGGCTCGTGTCCGCCACCGCTCAGCGCAACACGGAACGAATCGAGGATTTGGCCTGTTCGAGCACTGCCTTGATGGTTGCATGGGCTGCCTCGTCCACACCGGACCGGGCGGCCGCACGAAGGTCGGCCCGGAGCTGCCCACGGAAATCGTCGATCTGGTGCTCCAGCTCGGCCAGGGACCGTGCGGAGATCGATCCGCCGGCGCCGACGCTCGGTTCGCGCGGTGCATCCGCGTCGAGGCGGGGACCCGCGGATCCGGCGCCCGTGTTCCGTTTCCCCTGTCGTGTGCCGGCCCCGTGGCGTTCGGCGGTGGCTGCCAGTTCTGCACGGACCGATCGCATGTTCTCGCGGATCTCGGCGCTCAGGGTATCGGCCAGCCGCGTGACCGATGCCGAGATGTCGGCGTCAATGGAGGACAGCTCGTCGCCGCGTTCGGCAAGCTCACGGCGCCCGTCGGGGGTGAGCCCGTAGAGGTTCCGGCGGCCCTCCTGCCGTGTGTCGACGAGCCCCTCCTCCTCGAGCTTGGCCAGGCGCGGATAGACGCTGCCGGCGCTGGGGGAGTAGGTGCCGCCGAAGCGGTCGCTCAGCGCCCGGATGATGTCGTAACCGTGTTTGGGGCCGTCGTCGAGCAGGTGCAGAAGATACAGGCGCATGGCGCCGTGGGCGAAGACGGGGGGCATCAGCGCCTCGCTTCCTCCGCATCGAGGTGTTCCGCCGCCGGCGCATTGAAGACGGCTACCCGCCCGGAGACCCCTTCGGTGTGGATCCTTGCCCGTGGCGAGGCGGGGCCGTCGTTGACGCGCACCTTTCTGGCCACCCCGTGGAACTGCTGGTCGTTGAGGTGGATGCTCCCGGATACCGTTTGGGCCTCCAAGTCCACTCCCACCCCGGCGGGAATCCTGATCCTGGTGCCACCGGACACGGAATCGACGTGCACCGTGCCCGGATCCACGTGCAGGTCCAACGACACTTCGCCCGACACGGAACTCGCGCTGATGTCCCGCAACGCGCCGCTGGCCGTGACGTCCCCGCTGACGGAACTCGACCGCAGGATGCCCGTGTGGTTGCGGACGATGGCCTCACCGCTGACCGTCTCGATCCCCAGCCGGCCGGTCGTCTGGTCAACCAGCAGCGAGCCGGCGACCGTCCCCGCCTCCACGTCGGCCTTCAGGCCTGCGACCAGGCAGTCGCCCACCACCTGGTGGGCGCCGACCTTCACGGTGGCGGGCACCAGGACGGTGACCACGCTGCGGTCCTTGACCTTGGACCAGGAAAAGGTCCCGCTCTCGAGCAGGCGCTCGATGAATCCGCGGGCCGTCGACCGGTGCCGCAGGGTCAGCACCCCGTCGGCCAGCTCCAGCCGCAGCGGGGAACCGGAGATCTCGGTGATCTCGATCCGCGTGAAGGCCTCGTCGTGGGCCAGCACGTCAAGGCGCCCCGCGGTGCATTTCGCGTCGAGCTCCAGCACCCCGTCGAGGTCGATCGTGCGTGGTGTGTCAATGAGCCATTCGCCGTCGTCCATGGTCTCTCCCAAGTCGGTCCAATTCGCGTTATATCGCGATGGTCAACACGATATATCGCGAATTGTGCCACGGCAAGGGGCTGCCGGAAACCACAGCACGACGGGGGGGATCCCGTGTGGGGGATCCCCGCCGTCGTGCCGCAGGTGTTCTCTGGGTTCAGGTGTTCCCTAGGCGCCGGTGGGCTCGGCCAGATCCAGCCAGCGGTACCAGCCGCGGTGCAGAACCAGCCAGGCGATGAGGCCGTGTCCAGCCTGGCCGGGCAGCCCGCCGTTGGCGGCCAGGTCGGTGCGCCACTGCTCATGGTTCTGCAGCGGTCCGAACGTGTCCACGAACGCGTGGTGGCGCCGGGAGGCGACGTCGGCGTATGCGGCCGACAGCTCGGCCAGGCGGGCATTGCGCTCGTTGTCCAGCGAGGGGGTGGGGCCAACGACCAGGGCCTTGATGCTCATCTGCGAGGCGGCGTCCATGATGTTCGCCAGGTTCAGGCGGCTCCGGGCCGTGGACAGGCCCAGGTCGAGGTCGTGGTCGGACAGGGCGACGACAAGGCGGTTGTCGCAGCCCTCGCCGAACCTCCGGGTTGCCTCCTGCAGCCACCGCTCGGCCAGCGCCTCGGTGCCCTCATCGGGGGAGGCCAGTGAATAGCTCTCGAGACGGAAATCGTCGCCGGTGGTGCGGGCCAGGACCCGGCCGAACCAGCCCAGGGCGCGGGGGTCGCCATGACCGGCGAGGACCTCGTTGCCGATGGCGGCGATGCGGATGATGCGTTGTTCCACGAAAGACCTTTCTGCGCGGTAGGCCCACTCTAACAGCGGGCCCGCTACGCCGAAGGGCGGGACACGAGGTCCCGCCCTTCGGCTCGTGCGTCGTTGACGCTACTTGTCGAAGGCGTGCTTGAGCAGTTCCGCCAATTCGACCTCGTGGCGCTTGTGTGAACCGGTCGAGGTGGCCGCCGAGGCAGCGCGGGAGACCAGTTCCACCGGGCGGTCCAGCTCGGGGGCCAGGTTCAGGCCCATGAACGGCCACGGCCCCTGGTTGGCCGGCTCATCCTGGGTCCAGTACAGCTTGGCGTTGGGGTACTTCGCCAATTCGGCCTGGATCGCCTCGAGGGGCAGCGGGTAGAGCTGCTCGACGCGGATGATCGCGGTCTTCTCGTCGCCGGCCTTCTTGCGGGCCGACTCGAGGTCGTAGTACAGGCGGCCGGAAACCATGAGCACGCGCTCGACTCCCTGCCCGTCCAGCTTCAGCGTGTCGCCGATGACCTCCTGGAAGCCACCCTGGGTGAAGTCCTCGACCGAGCAGGCGGCCGCCTTCAGGCGCAGCAGCTGTTTCGGCGTGAAGATGATCAGCGGCTTGCGCGGCCGGGCGTAGGCCTGGCGACGCAACAGGTGGAAGTGGTTGGCACCGTTGGACGGGTTCGCCACCACCAGGTTCTGCTCCGCGCACATCTGCAGGAAGCGCTCGATGCGTGCCGAGGAGTGGTCCGGGCCCTGGCCCTCGTAGCCGTGGGGGAGCATGAGCACGAGCGAGGAGCGCTGTCCCCACTTCTGCTCGGCCGAGGAGATGAACTCGTCGATGATCGTCTGGGCGCCGTTGACGAAGTCGCCGAACTGGGCCTCCCACAGCACCAGGGCGTCGGGCCGCTCGATCGAGTAGCCGTACTCGAAGCCCATCGCAGCGTATTCGCTGAGCAGTGAATCGTAGATCCACAGCTTGGCCTGGTCATCGGAGAGGTGGCGCAGGGGCATCCACTCGTTGCCGTTCTGGCGGTCGTGGAACACCGAGTGGCGCTGCACGAACGTGCCGCGACGGGAGTCCTGCCCGGACAACCGGACCGGCACGCCCTCCATGGACAGCGAGCCGAAGGCGGCGATCTCCGCGAAGCCCCAGTCGATGCCGCCCTCGCGGGACATGGTCTCGCGGCGCTCGAGCAGTGCCTTGAGCTTCGGGTGGATCGTGAAGCCCTCCGGGATGTCCAGATGCGCGGCACCCACCCGGGCGAGCACCGCGGCGCTGACGGCGGTGTCGTGCGGACGGTGCGAACCGTCGTCGTCCACCTGCGAGGCCGGCAGCTCCAGGTCGTTGACCTTGGTCGCGTCCGAGGACACCACCGGGATCGGCGAGGTCTGGGCGGCGTGCGTTTCGGCGAAGACGCGCTCGAGCCGTCCCTGGTAGTCGCGCAGGGCCTGGTCGGCCTCGTCCTGGGTGATGTCGTTACGGCCGACCAGCGCCTCGGTGTAGAGCTTGCGGGTCGAACGCTTGGCCTCGATGAGGTTGTACATCATCGGCTGCGTCATCGAGGGGTCATCGCCCTCGTTGTGGCCGCGGCGACGGTAGCAGACCAGGTCGATGACGACGTCCTTGTGGAACTGCTGGCGGTACTTGAACGCCAGCTGGGCCACGCGGACCACTGCCTCCGGGTCGTCGCCGTTCACGTGGAAGACGGGTGCCTGGATGATCTTGGCCGCGTCGGTCGAGTACACGGAGGAACGCGACTCGGTCGGCGAGGTGGTGAAGCCGACCTGGTTGTTGACGACCACATGGATGGAGCCGCCGGTGCGGTAGCCGCGCAGCTGCGAGAGGTTGAGGGTCTCCGCGACCACTCCCTGCCCGGCGAACGCGGCATCGCCGTGGACGAGGATCGGCAGGACGGAGAAGCCATCGGATTCGGCGCCCAGGTCCAGGCGGTCCTGCTTGGCGCGCACGATGCCCTCGAGCACCGGATCCACCGCCTCGAGGTGCGAGGGGTTGGCGGCCAGGTACACGCGGGTCTCGTTGCCGTTGTCGGAGGTGAACTTGCCCTCCGTGCCCAGGTGGTACTTCACGTCACCGGAGCCCTGGACGCTGCGCGGATCCTGCGTGCCCTCGAATTCGCGGAAGACCTGGGCATAGGTCTTGCCGGCGATGTTGGTGAGCACGTTCAGGCGTCCACGGTGGGCCATGCCGATGGCCACTTCGTCCATGCCCTGGTCCGCGGCGTCGGAGATGATGCCGTCGAGCAGCGGAATCAGCGATTCGCCGCCCTCCAGGGAGAACCGCTTCTGGCCCACGAACTTGGTCTGCAGGAAGGTCTCGAACGCCTCGGCGGCATTGAGGCGGCCCAGGATGCGGAACTGCTCCTCGCGGCTGGGCTTCTGGTACTCGTGCTCCATCTCATCCTGGAACCACTGGCGTTCCTCGGGATTCTGGATGTGCATGTATTCGATGCCGGTGGTGCGGCAATAGGAATCGCGCAGCACGCCGAGGATCTTGCGCAGCGTCAGGCGCGAGGCCCCGCCGAAGCCGCCGGTGACCCACTCGCGTTCCAGATCCCACAGGGTGAGGCCGTAGGTGCGGATGTCCAGGTCCGGGTGGCGGCGCTGGACGTACTCGAGCGGGTTGATGTCCGCCATCAGGTGCCCGCGCACGCGGTACGCGTGGATGAGCTGCTGGATGCGGGCGATCTTGTTGACCTGCAGCTCGACGTCGACCTGGTTGTCCACGACCCAGCGCACCGGCTCGTACGGGATGCGCAGTGCCTCGAAGATCTCGTCGTAGAAGCCCTGGTCCCCGAGCAGCAGCGATTCGACCAGGCGCAGGAACTCACCCGATCCGGCACCCTGGATGACACGGTGGTCGTAGGTGGAGGTCAGCGTGATGACCTTGCCGATGCCCTGCATCGCCACGGTCTTCTCGCTGGCCCCGCGGAACTCGGCCGGGTACTCCAGTGCGCCGACGCCGACGATGGTGGCCTGGCCCTTGGACAGGCGGGGGACCGAGTGCACGGTGCCGATGCCGCCGGGGTTGGTCAGCGAGGTCGTGGTGCCGGCGTAGTCATCGGCGGTCAGCTTGTTGTTGCGGGCCCGCTTGATCAGGTCCTCGTAGGCGGTCCAGAATTCCGAGAAGTTCAGCGTCTCGGCCTTCTTGATGTTCGGCACGGCCAGCATGCGCGATCCATCGGGCTTGGGGATGTCGATGGCGATGCCGAAGTTCACGTGGGCCGGCTGCACGGCGGTCGGCTTGCCGTCGACCTCGCGGTAGGTGACGTTCTGCGAGGGGAAGAGCTTCAGCGCCCGCACCACGGCGAAGCCGATGAGGTGGGTGAAGGAGACCTTGCCGCCACGGGCGCGGGCCAGGTGGCTGTTGATGACGATCCGGTTGTCGATCAGCGCCTTGGCGGGCACGGCGCGCACGGTCGTCGCCGTCGGAACGGTGAGGGACTGCTCCATGTTGGTGGCGATGGCCTTGGCCGGTCCACGCAGGGGCTTGGCGACGTCTTCCTCGGTCTGGTTCTCCCCGCTGTTGGACTTCGGCAGCTCGGCGGGGATCGGGGAGGTCTTCGGCGCCGGGTCGGCGGGCTTGGCCTTCTCGGTCTCGGGGGTGTTCTTGGGCGTATCACCCGAGGTGGCGGAGGCGGGGGCCTTCTGCTGCGGGGCCTTCTGGGCGGGTGCCTCGTTGACGCGGGCCTCGGTGGCGGCGCGCGGACTGGGGCCGGTGCCGTTGGCCGACGCCGCCGGGGCCGCATCCGCTGCCGGCGGCCGTCCCGAGGAGTCGAACGAATCGAAGATGCTCCACCACTTCTTGTCCACTGAGTTCTTGTCCCGCAGGTACTGCTGGTACAGCTCCTCGACGAGCCACTCGTTCCCGCCGAACTCCTCGGTCAGCCGGTGGTGTGGTTGATCTGGCACGATGACGCCTCTTCTTCCCTGTGGTTGCCTCGTCGCTGGGTCCCGATCGTGTCCGGGGTGGTGCGACGACCTAGTCCTGAACCTTCGGCCAGTCTAGTGACCTTCAGCGCCGCGGTGCGAATCAGACGCGGCGCATTGCGCGCCGACCTTCCGGCCCCACCGGCCAACCCTGAGTCCGGGCGGCCGCGGGTGTGTCCAACGACACCCGGCAGTGTGGCCTGCTCCTCGCGGCGGCCCGGCCGGTTCTGTAGACTGGAACCCTTATGGACAGCCACTCAGTGTGCCGGCCCGTCGCGACTGCGCGCAGCGCCGGCTCAAACCGTCTCAGCATGCCCACCCCTTCCGCCACCACCCTGGAGCCTTCCAGTCCGGGCGCAGCCGATTCCGGCCCCGCCAGTGCGGAGCCTTCCAGACCGGGTCCCTGTGGCCCCCACCCACGCACCCAGCCAGGGCACCGTCGTCGTGCCCTGTGTGGTGCCCGGGGTACGACGGCGGTGAGCCGCTAGGTGGAATGGCTTTTCCTGGCGCTCGGCCTCCTGCTGATCGGGGGGACCGGGTTCTTCGTGGCCGTCGAGTTCTCCCTGGTCGCCCTGGACCAGAGCACCGTCCAGCGCTCCCTCGCCCGCGGTGAACGCGGCGCCGAACCGCTGCTGCGCTGCCTCAAATCACTCTCGACCCAGCTCTCCTCCTGCCAGCTGGGCATCACGCTGACCACGCTGCTGACCGGCTACGTGATGGAGCCGTCGGTGGGCCAGCTGCTCACCCCGCTGCTGGCCGCGGCCGGCCTCGGCGCCAGCGCGGCCCCCGTCTCCCTGGTCGTGGCGATGGCGTTCGCGACCATCCTCTCGATGCTCATCGGCGAACTGGTCCCCAAGAACCTGGCCATCGCCCGCGCGCTGCCCATCGGCCGGGCCATCGCCCGCCCGCAGCTGGTGTTCACCGCGGTGTTCAAGCCGGCGATCGTGGTGCTCAACGGCTTCTCCAACAAGGTCCTGCACACCATGGGGCTGGAGGCCAAGGAGGAGATCTCCGGTGCCCGCAGCCCCGCCGAGCTGAACTCGCTGGTGCGCCGCTCCGCAGAGATGGGCACGCTGGACCGCGATACCGCCCGGTTCCTCTCCCGCACGCTGCGCTTCTCCGAGCGCTCGGCTGCCGACGTGATGACACCGCGCATCCGCATGGAGACCGTGGAGTTGGACGAGCCGCTGGAATCGATCATCGAGACCGCACGGCGCACCGGCTACTCCCGCTTCCCGGTCATCGGCGACTCCGCCGATGACATCGAGGGTGTCTGCCACGTGAAGAAGGCGGTCGCCGTGCCGCGCCACAAGCGCGCCGGACTGGTCGCCGCGACGATCATGGAGGAGATCATCTCGGTGCCCGAAACGGTGCACCTGGACTCGTTGATCGCCGACCTGCGTGGCGCCAACCAGCAGGTCGCCATGGTGCTGGACGAATATGGCGGAACCGCGGGGATGGTCACCCTGGAGGACCTCGTCGAGGAAATCGTCGGCGAGGTCACCGATGAACACGACAGGACCCAACCCGGCGTCCTGGTCTCCGCCGCGGGCCGCTGGTACTTCCCGGGGCTGCTGCGCCCGGATGAGCTCGGCGACCAGGTGCCGGGGCTGAAGATCCCCGACGACGCGTCCTATGAGACGGTCGGCGGCTACGTCATGGCCAGTCTCGGGCGCATCCCCGCCGTCGGCGACGTGGTGGAGACCGGCAACGGGGAGCTGGTCGTGGAGGTCATGGACGGGCGCCGGGTGGACCGGCTGAGCTTCCAGGCCGCCGCGACGGATGGGCACGACGACGGGGAGGAGGGACGATGAGCGACTGGCTGGGAATCATGTGGCTGGTGCTGCTGCTGCTGGGCAACGCCTTCTTCGTCGCCTCCGAATTCGCCGTCATGACGGCCCGCCGCAGCCAGATCGAGCCGCTGCTGGACTCCGGGGTGAAGCGGGCGCGCACCGCCCTGCACGCCATGGAGAACGTCTCCCTGATGCTGGCGGTCTGCCAGCTGGGCATCACCGTCTGCTCGCTGCTGATCCTCAATGTCGCCGAACCGGCCATCCACCACCTCTTCGCAGGGCCGTTGGAATCGATCGGCGTCCCGGTGGCGGTGGCGGATACGACGGCGTTTGTCATCGCCCTGCTCATCGTCACCTTCCTGCATGTGACGTTCGGGGAAATGGTGCCCAAGAACATCTCCGTCTCGGTCGCCGACAAGGCGGTGCTGTTGCTGGCTCCACCGCTGATCGGGCTCTCCAAGGTCCTGCACCCGGTGGTGGCCTCGCTGAACTGGCTGGCCAACCACGCGCTGAAGCTCATGAAGGTGACGCCCCAGGACGAGGTGACCAGTTCGTTCACGCTCGAGGAGGTCCAGTCGATCGTCCAGGAGTCCACGCGCTCCGGGCAGCTCGAGGACGGCAGCGGCATCATCCACGGTGCCCTGGAGTTCTCCGACTACACGGCCGGGACCTCCATGGTCCCGCTGGAGGAGGTCGTCACCCTGCCGGCCGAGACCACACCGGCCCAGTTCGAGAAGGCCGTGGGCCGCACCGGGTTCTCCCGCTTCGTCATCACCGATGACCAGGACAACCTGGCCGGCTACCTGCACCTGAAGGACGTCATGTCCATCCCGCCCTCGCGCTACGACCAGCCGATCCCGGTCACCCGGCTGCGCAACCTGGCGAACCTGGGCACCGAGGTGGAGGTCGAGGACGCGTTGGGTGTCATGCAGCGCACCGGATCGCATCTGGCCCGCGTCAACGATTCCACCGGCAGCACGCGCGGCATCCTCTTCCTGGAGGACGTCCTGGAGCAGCTGGTGGGGGAGATCAACGATTCGAATGAACGCCGGGGCATCCGCCGGTTCAACCAGCGGGCCGATAATGAAAACGAGTCTCATTTGAGCTAAGCTGGTCTCCGCATCGGCCTCCCGTCCCGGGTGGCCCCGCACTCCCACCGGCAGAACCCACCCAGGAAGGCCCCCTGTGCCCGAAACCAGCCACCCCGGAACGACACCGGCGGTCAGCATGCGCGGAGCCGGACTGGACTTCGGGTCCCGCCGGCTGTTCGGCGGCCTGGACCTGGACGTGCAGCCGGGGGAGTTCCTGGCGGTCCTGGGCCCGAACGGGGCGGGGAAGACGACACTGCTGAAGGTCCTGCTGGGGCTGCAGCAGCTCAGCACCGGAAGCGTCGAGATCAGCGGTCGTCCGGTGACCCGGGGTTCGCGGCGCATCGGCAGCATTCCGCAACAGCGCGGATTCCCGGCCGACACAGCACTGCGCGCCCGCGACCTCGTCGCGCTCGGCGTCGACGGGCACCGCTGGGGACCCCGGCTGCTGCACCGCCACCAGCTCACCGCGCGCGTGGACGAGCTGCTCGAACGCGTCGGTGCCACCGCCTACGCCGACCGGCCCGTCGGCCTGCTCTCCGGCGGCGAACAGCAACGCCTGCGCGCGGCCCAGGCCCTCGCCGGGGAGCCGGAGCTGCTCTTGTGCGACGAACCGCTGCTCTCGCTGGATTTGCACCACCAGCAGGCGGTCTCCGCGCTGATCCACCGGCAGGCCGGCGACCACGGCAGCGCCGTCGTCTTCGTCACCCATGAGATCAACCCGATCCTGCAGTACGTGGACCGCGTCCTGTACCTGGCCGGGGGCCGGTTCCACGTCGGCACCCCCGAACAGGTCATGCGCTCCGACGTGCTCTCCGAGCTCTACTCCTCTCCCATCGAGGTCTTCCGCAGCAACGGGCGCATCGTCGTCGTCGGCATGCCCGAGACCCTCGCCCACCACCACCCCGCCGCACCGGATGCGGAGCCGGTGGCCACCGTGGAAGGCGGCCTGCTGTGAACCTCGCCGACGCCTGGCAGACGATCTTCAGCTTCGAGAACTACGGCGAACTGCTGCCCCTGGTGGCCAATTCGATCATCGCCGGGGCCATCCTGGGCCTGGTCGGGGGACTGGTCGGCATCTTCGTGATGATGCGCGACATGGCCTTCGCCGTCCACGGGATCGCCGAACTGAGTTTCGCCGGGGCCGCGTTCGCCCTGCTCATCGGCGCCAATGTGGTGGCCGGGTCGCTGGTGGGCAGCATCGCCGCCTCCCTGGTGTTGGGGCTCATGGGCGCCAACGCGCGCGACCGCAACTCCATCATCGGGATCCTCATGCCCTTCGGCCTGGGCCTGGGCATCCTGTTCCTCTCCCTCTACGAAGGGCGCAGCGCCAACAAGTTCGGCCTGCTCACCGGCCAGATCGTTGCAGTGGACTCGGTGCAGCTCGGCGTGCTGGCCGTCTGCTCGCTGGTGGTGATCGTGGGGTTGCTGGCCATCTGGCGGCCGCTCATGTTCGTCAGCGTCGATCCCGCCGTCGCCTCCGCCCGCGGCATCCCCGCCGGCCGGCTGTCGGTGGCGTTCATGCTGCTGCTGGGCCTGGCGGTGGCGTTGTCCATCCAGGTCGTCGGCGCGCTGCTGGTGCTCTCCCTGCTGATCACCCCGGCGGCCGCGGCCATCCGCGTCACCGCCCGGCCCGGACTGACCGTGGTGCTGAGCATCGTGTTCGCGATGACCAGCGTGGTCGGCGGCATCATGCTGGCGCTGGCCGGCCGGCTGCCGATCAGCCCGTATGTGACCACGATTTCCTTCGCCATCTACGTGGTGTGCCGCATCATCTCGTGGCGGCGTTCCCGCATCCGCCGCAGTGCCGAGGAAGCCGCTGTGCCGGCGGCTGCCTGAACGACGGCGGTGCCCGGCTCTGCGCCGGTCAGCCGGGTTCGGACTGGAGCTGCCAGGCCCGGGCCACGGCGTTCTCGATGGCTGCGGGATCCCCGTGCTCCAGGTCGGCGAGGACCATCATGTGCTTTTCGAAGCGCCGCGGCACCGAAAACGTCCCGGGGTCATCGCGCAGCATGGCGGATCGATGGCCGAAAGAGGTGCGGATCACCACCTCGTGATCGCCCAGCTGGCGGGCGATCAGCCGCCCGTGCAGGCTCCAGCGTCCCGGACCATCACCTGTCGATCCCCGGACACCGGGGAAGGAAACGGCCAGGGCTCCGAAGGCTGTGAGATCCACGGCACCAGTCTGGCACCGGCCCCGCGGGAGGGGAAGGGGAGGGCAAGGGACGGGAACTGGCCGTTCCTACGCGGATTCCGCTGCTGCTGCGGCGCGCTGCCGGGTGCAGTCGGGGCAGTAGCCGTAGATCTCCACGGTATGGGAGGAATCGGTGAACCCGTTCTCGGCGGCAACCCGGACGGCCCAGGTCTCCACGGCGGGGGCCTGGACTTCCACTCCCTTGCCGCAGGACCTGCAGACCAGGTGGTGGTGGTGGACCTCGGCCTCGCAGCGGCGGTAGGCCGCCTCGCCGTCGCCGGAGCGCACGACATCCAGCAGGCCGTCCTCGGTCATGGACTGCACGATCCGGTAGACGGTGGCGAGGGACACCTTTTCGCCCGTGTCCTGCAGCAGGCGGTGCAGTTCCTGGGCCGAGACGAAGTCATCCAACCGGCCCATCGCCGCCTCGACGGCCAGGCGCTGTTTGGTGACGCGTTGTTCCCGCCCGCGTTTGGGTTCGACGGTCTCCGACATGGTGGTGCTGCGCTCCTGGTTCTTCGATCCCGGACCCTCGGCGCGGACAATGCCCGGCCGGTCGGGCCAGGGATGGCTGGCCGATCCAGCTTATCAGCGCTCGCTGGTGGAACTAGGGTGGGTGACATGAAGCTGACTAAACATGGACACGCCTGCATCCGCCTCGAAAAGGGTTCCCGGGTGATGGTCATCGACCCCGGGACGTTCACCGACGTCCCGACGGCGATGGCGGGCGCCGAAGCGGTGCTCATCACCCATGAACACGCCGACCACATCGACCCGGCCGCCGTCCTGCCGATCGTGGAGCGCACCGCAGGGGTGCATGTCTACGCGCCGCAGGCCGTGGTGGACCAGCTGCTCGGCCATGAGGCCATCGGGGCGGCCGGCGAACGGATCCACGTCCTGGCCCCGGACGACGAGCAGCACATCGCCGGATTCGATGTCCGCGTCGTGGGCGGACAGCATGCGCTGATCCACCCGCAGATCCCGATGGTCGCCAACCTCGGCTACATCATCGACTCCAGCGTCTACCATCCGGGTGACTCGCTGATCGTCCCGCACGGAGTCGCCGTCGATACCCTGCTGGTGCCCCTGCATGCGCCATGGTCGAAGCTGCAGGAGACTGTCGACTTCGTCGTCGCCGTGCGCGCGAAGCATGCCTACCCCGTCCATGACGGGCTGCTCAACGAGACGGGCCTGGGCATGATGAGCGGGCATGTCACGCGTTTCGGCGCGTGGTACGGCACCGAATTCGAGTACCTGGCGGTCGGCGACAGCCGGGAGGTCTGAGACGGGCGGCCGGGTCGCGGGGGATCCTGCGGGTGCCGGCTACGGGAGCGTGAGGATCTCGGCGCCGTCGTCCGTGATGGCGATGGTGTGTTCGGTGTGTGCGGTGCGGCAGCCGGTGGCGCTGCGCAGCGTCCACCCGTCCGGGTCGGTGACGAGTTCGGCGGTATCGACCATCACCCACGGTTCCAGCGCCAACAACAGTCCGGGGCGGAGCGTGTAGCCGCGCCCGGGGCGTCCGGTGTTGGCCACGTGGGGATCCTGGTGCATGGTCGAGCCGATGCCGTGGCCCCCGAACTCGATGTTGATCGGGTATCCGGCCTGGCCGAGCACTGTGCCGATGGCATGGGAGATGTCCCCGAGGCGCACCCCGGGGCCCGCCACGGCGATCCCTGCGGCCAGGGCACGCTCCGTGGTCTCGATCAGTGCCAGATCGGCTGGTGCCTGCCGTCCGCCGACGACGAAGCTGATGGCCGCGTCGGAGGCCACCCCGTTCAGGATGACTGCAAGGTCCAGGGTGAGCAGGTCCCCGTCGGCGAGGCGGTAGTCGTGGGGCAGGCCGTGCAGGACCGCGTCGTTGACCGACGTGCAGATGTAGTGGCCGAAGGGCCCGCGGCCGAAGGACGGGGCGTAGTCCACATAGCAGGAGGTTGCCCCCGCTTCCTCGATCATCTCCCGCGTCCACCGGTCGATGTCCAGCAGGTTGGTGCCCACCTTCACGCGGCGCTTCATGGCCTGCAGGATGGTGCCCACCAGTGCTCCGGTGTCTTTCGCCCGGGCCAGGCCGGCGTCGTTCAGGATCTCGATCATGCGTTGCCTTTCCAGAAAACCAATAACTATCCCGGTCATGTTATACCGGTATTAGAATGGGTGCCATGGTCAGATTGCCACTCACCCCCGAAGAGGTCCAGCGCGGCGAGCGACTGGGAGCCGCGCTGCGGTGCGCCCGGGGAGAGCGCCCGATGCTCGATACCGCGCTCGCCGCCGGTGTCTCCCCCGAGACGCTGCGGAAGATCGAGACGGGACGGGTGGCGACCCCTTCCTTCCCGACCATCGCTGCCATTGCCGACGTCCTGGGTCTTTCCCTGGATCGCTTGTGGGCCGGGGTCCTGGAGTCCACGGAGTCGGAACCACCCGGGAGCGATCGCGCCCGCGCCGAACGGATGGCCTCCTAGGACCGCGAGTCATCGGCCGGTCCCGAACCGGGCCGGGCAGGCGCCGCGCCGGTGTCCACGACACAGAAGCGGGTTCCGCAGGGATCGGCCAACACCACGAAATCGGCACCGTCGGGGTACTCCCAGTCCACGCGCGTGGCCCCCAGCCGGATCAGCCGCTCGACCTCGGAGGCCTGCTCCGCCGCGCTGTCGACCCAGAGGTCCAGATGCGTGTGGTCGCTGCCATCCAGATGCAGCCGGGTGGCTGCGCCGTCCGCGGGTATCAGGAAATCGGGGTGGGAACCCGCGCGGAAGCCCAGTGCCCGGCTCCAGAAGGCGGAGGCCCGGTCGGTGTCGGAGACGTGGAGGACGATGGCCCCGATGCGGATCATGGGCCCAAGCTACCGGCCGGCAGGTGGCCGCGGCAAGCGTTGTCCTGGGGTGCGCTCAGGCGCCCGGGGGAGTGGGCTCGACCCAGTCGCCGCCGGCGAGGAAATCCTCGATGACTCCCTCGTAGGGTGTGGTGTCGATGCCCGCCTGGGCCAGCCAGCCGGCGTCGTAATGGGACCCGGCGTAGCGCTCGGCGCCGTCGCAGATCAGCGAGACGATGCTGCCTCTCTGCCCTGACTCGCGCATGGAGGCGACCAGCCGCCAGATCTGCCACATGTTGGTGCCGGTGGAGGGTCCGGCCCGCAGGCCCGCCCAGTCCGCCAGGTGGCGCATCGCCGCGACGGAGGCGCCGTCGGGCACCGTCTGGACCAGGTCGATGACCGAGGGGACGAAGCTCGGTTCGGGCAGCGCGCGGCCGATGCCCTCGATGCGGCTGGGGCAACCGGTCACGGCGCCCGGGTCGCCGCCGTCCCTCCAGGCCTGCCAGGCCGGCAGGAAGGCCGAGCCCTCGGGGTCCCCGACGGCGAGCCGGGTGCCGTGGCGGTGGTAGCGGATGTAGCGGCCCAGCGTGGCGCTGGTGCCCCCGGTGCCGGCTCCGGCGACGATCCAGGTGGGGACCGGGTGCGGCTCCAGGGCGAGCTGGCCGAAGATCGACTCGGCGATGTTGTTGTTCCCGCGCCAGTCGGTGGCTCGTTCGGCATAGGTGAACTGGTCCATGTAGTGCCCGTGCGTCTCGGCGGCCAGCCGGCGGGCCTCGGCATCGACCGCCGAGGGGTCCTCGATGAGGTGGCAGGTGCCGCCGAGTTCGCGGATCAGGGCGATCTTCTGCTCCGAGGTGGTTGCGGCGACCGCCGCCACGAAGGGCAGGCCGAGCAGCCGGGCGAAGTAGGCCTCGGACACTGCTGTGCTGCCGCTGGAGGATTCCACGATGGTGGTGCCCTCGGTGATCCAGCCGTTGACCAGCCCGTACAGGAACATCGACTTGGCCAGCCGGTGCTTCAGCGACCCGGAGCGGTGGGTGGATTCATCCTTCAGGTACAGCTCCACGCCCCAGTCGGCCGGCAGCTGGATCTGGTGCAGGTGGGTGTCCGCGGAGCGGGCAGTGTCGGCCTCCAGGGCCAGGACCGCCTGGTTGACCCAGTCCCGTCCGGGAGGCGGCGGTAATGTTGGCAGCGTCATCGATTCCACCCGCCCAGCCTACTCGGGCGCAGCAGCGACAGGGGTGCACCATGGACGTGCTGATCACCGCAGGACAACTGGCCGACAGGTTGGCCTCCGGCCGGCGCACCGTGGTGCTGGACGTCCGCTGGAAGCTGGGTTCGGACACCGGGCACGGGGACTACCTGGCCGGACACGTTCCCTGCGCCGTGTATGTGGACCTGGAGACCGAATTGGCGGCGCCGCCGAGTGCCGGACAGGGGCGGCACCCGCTGCCGGATCCCGCGGTCTTCGCCGCCGCCGTCCTGCGCTGGGGCATCCACCCCGGCGATACCGTGGTGGCCTACGACGCGGTGGGCGGCCTGTCCGCCGCCCGGGCCTGGTGGCTGTTGCGCGATGCCGGCCTGGACACCGTGCTGCTGCTCGACGGCGGATGGGCCGCCTGGCAGGAGGCCGGCGGGGGGATCGAAACCGGCGAGGTGCGAGCCGACCCGGGGACCTGGGTGCCGGTGCCGGGCTCGCTGCCGGTCATCGACGCCGATCAGGCGGCGGCCTTCGCCGAGCAGGGGATCCTGCTCGATGCCCGGGCGGGGGAGCGCTATCGGGGCGAGGTCGAACCGGTCGATCCGCGCCCCGGCCACATTCCCGGGGCCCTGGGCGCATCGACGGCAGAGAACCTCGACGCCGCGGGCCGCTTCCTGCCGGCCGAGAGCCTGCGTGCGCGGTTCGCCGGCATCGACCCGGCCCTGGCATCGGGCGCCGATGGTCGGCCGGTGGCCGTGTACTGCGGTTCGGGTGTGAGTGCTGCGCACCAGATCGCCGCCCTGGAGATGGCCGGCGTGCGGGCGGCGCTGTATCCGGGGTCGTATTCGCAGTTCTCCTCCGACCCGGACCGCGAGGTCACCACCGGGCCCGACGCGTAGGAGGGCAGCCCGGGGGGAGGATCCACCGCGGCTGGCACCACCGGCTCGAACGCGGGTATGTTCGGGACATGACGCCCCGCATTCCGCCACCGCCCCGTGACCGGCTGCTCGCGCACCGTCCCGGAACCGCCGGTCCGGCGGAAGCCGGGCAGAACCCACCCGACGACGAACGAGGAGAAGGCACCGTGAGCACGCTGTTCACCAAGATCATCAACGGGGAGATCCCCGGACGCTTCATCTGGAAGGACCCCGACGTCGTCGCGTTCCTGTCCATCGGCCCGATCACCGATGGCCACACCCTGGTGGTTCCGCGCCAGGAAATCGACCACTGGACCGACGCCGAGCCGGAGCTGATGAACAAGCTCACCGAGGTCGCCCGGGTCATCGGACGCGCCCAGAAGCGGGCGTTCGGCTCCGAGCGGGCCGGGCTGATGGTGGCGGGATTCGAGGTACCCCACCTGCACGTGCACGTCTGGCCCACGAACTCGCTGGCCGATTTCGACCTGACCCGCGCCGATCCGGATCCGAAGGCCTCCCGACTGGACGAAAACGCCGAAAAGCTGCGTACCGCACTGCGCGAGGACGGGCACGCGGACACCGTTCCCGGGCAGTAGGATCCCGCTCCTGCCTGACGGCGGGCCGGCCGCTCGTCAGGCAGCCGTCGCCTCGCGCAGCGCGGTGCGGATCCGCTTCTCCGACACCGAGTAGGCGGTTCCGAGCTCCTGGGCGAACAGGCTCACGCGCAGCTCCTCGATCATCCACTTGATCCGGGCCAGCGGGGCCGGGGTGCGCACTCCGGCGGGAAGGGCGGCCAGGGCCGCGTCGTACTCGTCCTCCAACGCCTGCACCGCCAGCATCGACTGGTGGTCGCGGGCCACGTTCCCTGCCTCCAGCTTGTCCAGCCGCTTCGCGACGCCGTCCAGGTAGCGCGGCAGCTGCGCCAGATGCGCGTAGCCGGTCGCCGCGACGAACCCGGGGTAGACCAGGTTCTCCAGCTGGCTGCGGATGTCGGACAGGGCGTTGACCAGTGCCAGCGACGAGGCCTTCGAGACCCGCTTGCCCACGATCCGGGCCGTGGAGAGCACCCGTTCGACGATCGCCGTCACCGCGAACACCGTGTCGATCAGTTCCGCACGCACCTGCTCGAACAACGCGTCGTACCCCGCCCGGTCGAACGGCAGCTCGGCCGGCACCAGGCGGTCCAGGGCGGCGCGCGTGCAGTCGGCGATCAGCTTCTCCACCGACCCGTGTGGGTTCTGCGTGAAGACCAGCTTTTCCTTGTTGTTCAGGTGGTCCAGCACGTACCGTGCCGGCGACGGGACCTGGAGCAGCAGCAGCCGGATGATCCCGGCCCGGTGCGCGGTGAGCTGCTCGTCCTCGTTGCGGAAGACAGTCAGCGACACGGTCCCGCCCGCGTCGAGCAGCCCGGGATAGGCGGTGACCTGGACCCCTGCGACAGTGGTGCTGACCCGGCGCTCGATCCGATCGCCGTCACCGAGCCCGTCGGGCCAGGCGGTCAGCCCGGTCTGCTCCCGGCTGGAGGAGGACGACGCCGGTGCCCGCCCTGGGCCGGGCGCCGCACCCGGTGCGGGGGAGCCCGGGCGCTGCCCCGGCCCCTTCTTCGTCCCGGACCCCGCCCCCGACGGTGAGGCGGCGCCGTGGCGTTGTTCGGCCTCTCGGGCCGCTGCGAGCAGGGCGGGCCCCGCGCTGCCCAGTGATGCTGCCAGTGCCGCACGGTTCTGCGCCGCGAGCGTGCGCTGCAGCGTGGCCAGGTCCTTGGCCTCGTCCAGGATGCGGGCGCGGGCATCGACCACCTGGAAGGAGGCGAGCAGATGCGGGGGGATCGCCTCCCAGTTCCAGGACCCCGGCGGGATGACGACACCGCGCATCCGGCGCAGCACCAGCTCCAGCGACGGCTCCAGGGCATCGGAGGCCGGATCGAAATCCTCGGCCAGGGCGGCAACCGCCTGCCGGGCGACGTCGGGTGCCGGGACGAAGTTCTTCCGGATCGCCTTGGGCAGCGATTTGATCAGCGCCGTCACCAGTTCGGTGCGCAGCCCCGGAATCAGCCACTTGAAGCGTTCGGGGTCCAGCTGGTTCAGGAACAACACCGGGACCCGCACCGTCACGCCGTCGTTCTCCCCGGCGCGGGCCGCCGGGTTGAACTCGTAGGCCAGCTCCAGTTCCAGGTCGCCGTGGCGCAGCGTGCGCGGGAAGTCGTCCTGGTTCAGTTCCTCGGCGTTGGCGTTGAACAGTTCATCCGGGTCGAAGTCCAACAGGGTGGGGTCATCGGCCCTGGCCTTCTTCCACCACCTGTCGAAGTGGCGTTCGGAGACCACTCCGGCTCCGACGCGCTGGTCGTAGAAATCGAAGAGGTCCTCGTCCGTGGCACCCAGGTCACGGCGTCGCATGCGGGTCTCGAGTTCGTCGATGTCGGCCAGCAGCCGCCGGTTGCGCTGGAAGAACTTGTGGTGGGTCTTCCAGTCACCCTCCACCAGTGCATGGCGGATGAACAGTTCGCGGGCCAGCTCGGGGTCCACCCGCCCGTATTGGATGCGCCGTTGCGGGATGACCGTCACCCCGTAGAGGGTGGCCTTCTCGTACCCCATGACCGAGCCCATCTTGCGGGACCAATGTGGTTCGGAGTAGGAGTACTTCATCAGGTGCTTGCCGACCTCCTCGACCCACAACGGGTCGAAGCGGGCGTTCACGCGCGCCCAGAGGCGGCTGGTCTCCACCAGCTCGGCGGCCATCACCCATTCCGGGTTCTTCTTGAACAGGGAGGACCCGGGGAAGATCGCGAACCGGGTGCCGCGGGCCCCGGCATAGTCTCGTTTGCGCTCGTCATAGGTGCCGATGTGGCTGAGCAGCCCGGCGAGCAGGCTGGTGTGGATCTCGCGCTCCAGCCCCGCCGGGTCCACCGGCCCGGAGGAGAGCGTGATGCCCAGCGGCTTGGAGAGCTGGCGCAGCTGGGCGAAGAGGTCCTGCCATTCGCGGACCCGCAGGTAGTTGATGAACTCCTTCTTGCACAGCCGGCGGAACGCCGAGGAGGAGAGCTCCTTCTGCTGTTCCTGCAGATACCTGTACAGGTTCAGGAACCCGGAGAAGTCGGATTTCTCGTCGTCGAACCTGCGGTGCAGCTCGGTGGCCCTGGCCCGTTGGCCGGTCTCCTCCGAGGGGCGTTCGCGCGGGTCGCGGATGGTCAGGGCAGCGGCCAGGACCATGACCTCCTTGGCGCAGCCGCGCTCCCCGGCCTCCACGATCATCCGCCCCAGGCGCACGTCCACGGGCAGCTGGCTGAGCTTCCGGCCCACCGGCGTGATCCGGGCCGAGGCCCCCTCGCCCACGGCACCGAGCTCGCGCAGCAGCGCCACGCCGTCGTTGACCGCCTTGGCATCCGGCGGCTGGACGAAGTCGAAGCCTGCGACGTCGCGCGGGGATTCCACCACGCCCATCGAGGACATCTGCAGGATCACCGCCGCCAGGTTGGTGCGCAGGATCTCCGGGTCGGTGAACTCGGGCCGGGAGGCGAAGTCCTCCTCGGAGTAGAGGCGGATGGCAATGCCGTCGGAGACGCGCCCACACCGGCCCGAGCGCTGGTTGGCGCTGGCCTGGGAGACCCGCTCGATCGGCAGGCGCTGGACCTTGGTGCGGTGCGAATACCGGGAGATGCGTGCCGTGCCGGTATCGATCACGTACTTGATGCCCGGGACGGTCAGCGACGTCTCGGCGACGTTGGTGGCCAGCACCAGGCGCCGGTTGGACCCCGGGTGGAAGACCTTGTGCTGTTCCTCCAGGGACAGCCGGGCGAACAGCGGCAGCACCTCGCTCCCGGCCAGCCGCCGGTTGGTGCGCACCCGTGCCCGCAGCGCCTCGGCGGCATCGCGGATCTCGCGCTCGCCGGAGAAGAAGATCAGGATGTCCCCGGGCGCCTCGGCGGCCAGCTCGTCGACGGCGTCGCAGACAGCATCGAGCGGGTCCCGGTCCTCGTCCTCGGCATACTCGGCGTCGTCGTCCTCCCGGCCCTCGGCGGGGTTCAGCGGACGGTAGCGGATCTCCACGGGGAAGGTGCGCCCTGACACCTCGATGATCGGGGCGGGCACGACGGCAGTGTCCCCGCCTTCCGTGCTCCCGGCGCCTTCGGGGGCGGGGGTGCCGAAGTGCTCGGCGAAACGTTCCGGGTCGATGGTCGCCGAGGTGATGATGACCTTCAGCTCCGGGCGCTGGGGCAGGATGCGCTTGAGGTAGCCGAGCAGGAAGTCGATGTTCAGGCTGCGCTCGTGGGCCTCGTCGATGATGAGCGCGTTGTATTTGCGCAGCATCCTATCGCGCTGGATCTCGGCGAGCAGGATGCCGTCGGTCATGACCTTGACCTGGGTGGCGGCCGAGACGTGTCCGGTGAAACGGACCTGGTAGCCGATCTCCTCGCCGAGCACGCAGCCGGTTTCCTCGGCGATGCGCTCGGCCACGGTGCGGGCCGCCAGCCGGCGTGGTTGGGTGTGGCCGATCATCCCGTCCTCACCCAGGCCCAGCTCCAGGAGCATCTTGGGCAGCTGGGTGGTCTTGCCGGATCCGGTTTCGCCGGCAATCACCACCACCTGGTGCTCGCGGATGGCCTCCATGATGTCATCGCGGCGGGCGCTGACCGGGAGGGATTCGGGATAGGAGATCTTTACAGCCATGGTTGAAACAGTCTACGGGGGCGCCCCTCGGCGTCCGCGCACCGTCGGCGCCCGACGGCATCGCCAGCGTCGACGGGCCGCATACAAAATGTTGACAAAATGTGGCGTGGGCCACGTTTTGTCTCCAAGGCTCCCCTGAGGGGGCTGAACGCGTCCACCGGGCCCGGGGCGAATGGACAATGTGAGTTGGTTCACAGGTATCATCAAGAGGTCTTTGGGGACGAGGTCGTCAAAAGATTGTCGAATCACTCGTTGTGGACGACGGATCCCGGTTGGCATCGATGACGATGCCGGCCGCCGGTGGATCCGCGGCCCATGAAAGGAAAACACACATGAACATCTCTCGCGCCGGCAAATTGACCACGCTTCTCGCGGCCACCGCCCTGCTCGCCACCGCCTGCGGATCCGGGGGCTCCGGGGACGCCAGTTCCCCTGATGCGTCCAAGCCGGTCAAGATCGGCATCTCGCAGTATGTCACCCACCCGTCGCTGGATGCCGTGGTCAAGGGCTTCAAGGAAGGCATGGCAGACGCGGGCTATTCCGGTGACAAGGTTAAGTACGACCTGCAGAACCCGCAGGCCGACGCCTCGACCAACACCGCGATCATGGGCCAGTTCGCCAACGACAACCTGGACCTGGTGCTGGCCGTGGCCACGCCGACGGCCCAGGCCGCCGCCCAGGCGATCACCGACATCCCGGTGCTGTTCTCCGCGGTGACCGACCCGGTGGCCGCCAAGCTGGTGGCCAGCAACGAGGCACCCGGCGGCAACGTCACGGGCACCTCGGACAAGAACCCGGTGAAGGAACAGCTCGAGCTGCTCAAGAAGATCGACCCGGAGGCCAAGACCGTCGGCATCGTCTACTCCTCGGGCGAGGTCAACTCCGCCTCCCAGGTCGAGTGGGCCAAGGAAGCCGCCGGCGAGCTCGGACTGGAGATCAAGGAGGCGACGATTTCCGCGTCGTCCGAGGTCCAGCAGGCAGCCAGCTCGCTGGACGTGGACGCGTTCTACGTCCCGACCGACAACGCCGTGGTCTCGGCACTGGAGGGCCTGCTGCAGACCGCCCAGTCCAAGAAGATCCCGGTGATTGCGGCCGACGGTGATTCGGTCAAGCGTGGGGCCACCGCCACCTACGGCATCAACTACGAGAAGCTCGGCAAGCAGACCGCCGACATGGCAGTGAAGATCCTCAAGGACGGCGACAAGCCGGCCGACATGCCCGTGGAGACACTGACCGACGTGGACCTGTACGTGAACACCGCGGCAGCCAAGAAGGTCGGCGTGGAGATCCCGCAGGACCTCATCGACCAGGCGGCCGAGGTCTACAAGAAGTAGCCCCCCGGGGTTTCGTCTTCGCGGTGCCCGGCCGCCACCCGGCCGGGCACCGCCCCTCTCCACCCAACGACACAAGGATCCACACATGATCACTGCGGTTGAACTGGGCCTGATCTACGCGATCATGGCGCTGGGGGTCTACCTGACCTTCCGCATTCTCGATTTCCCCGACCTCACGGTCGACGGCAGCTTCACCAGCGGCGCCGCCGTGGCCGCCATCAGCATCGTCAACGGCATGCCGGCACTGCTGGCCACCATCCTCGCCTTCTTCGTCGGAGCCCTCGCCGGCATCGTCACCGGGCTGCTGCACACCAAGGGCAAGATCAACGGGCTGCTCGCCGGCATCCTGACCATGATCGCCCTCTATTCGATCAATCTGCGCATCATGGGCAAGGCGAACGTCCCCCTGCTGGGCGAGGACACGCTGGTCTCCCCGCTGCGCCAGGCACATCTGACCGGCGGCATCGTCTCGGTGCTGATCTTCTTCGGCGTCGCCCTGGTCCTGAAGCTCGTGCTCGACTGGTTCCTGCACACCGACGTCGGCCTGGCCATGCAGGCCACCGGGGACAACGAGGAGATGATCCGCAGCTTCGGCGTCAACACGGACAACCAGAAGATCCTCGGCCTGGCCATCTCCAACGGCCTCGTCGCGCTCTGCGGGGCGATGATCGCCCAATACCAGGGATTCGCCGACGTCGGCATGGGCATCGGCCTGATCCTCATCGGCCTGGCCTCGGTCATCATCGGCCAGGCGATCTTCGGGACCCGCACCATTTTCGTGGCCACGCTGGCCGTCATCCTCGGATCGGTGCTCTACCGCGTCTTCATCCAGGTGGCCCTGGACGCCGGCCTGGACCCGAACGACATGAAGCTGATCTCCGCCATCCTCGTGGTCATCGCCTTGGTGCTCCCGCAGTGGAAGGGCTTCAGCCGATTTGGCCGACGCATGCGCACCATCACCTCGGCCGCCGAAAAGCAGAAGGAGACGGTCTAGGCCATGCTCGAAGTCAACCACCTGTCCAAGACGTTCTTCGCCGGGACGGTCAACGAGCGCAAGGCGCTGCGCAACATCAACCTCACCTTGTCCGAGGGCGAGTTCGTCACGGTCATCGGCTCCAACGGCGCCGGCAAGTCCACAGTGCTGAACATGGTCGGCGGCAAGCTGCGTCCCGATGCCGGAACCGTGAGGATCGCCGGCAAGGACGTCACCAAGCTCGCCGACCACTCCCGGGCCCGGTACGTCGGGCGTGTGTTCCAGGATCCGATGGCCGGCACCGCGCCGAGCATGACGATCGAGGAGAACATGTCGCTGGCCCTGAACCGCGGCAAGCGGCGCGGGCTGGGGCTCGGGGTGACCAAGGGCAAGCGCGAGCAGTTCGCCCATGAACTCGCGGCCCTCGAGCTCGGCCTGGAGAACCGCCTGAAGGCCAAGGTCGGCCTGCTCTCCGGCGGCCAACGCCAGGCGCTCTCGCTGCTGATGGCCACCTTCAGCGGACCGAAGATCCTGTTGCTGGACGAGCACACCGCGGCGCTGGATCCCCAGCGGGCGGCCCTCGTGGCACGGCTGACCGAGGAGATCGTCAACCGACACCGGCTGACCACGCTCATGGTCACCCACAACATGGAGCAGGCACTGAAGCTGGGCACCCGGCTGGTCATGATGCACGACGGCGAGATCATCCTCGATCTCGACGCCGAGGCCAAGTCAAAGATGACGGTCCCCGGCCTGCTCAAGGAGTTCGAGAAGATCAAGGGAGCCCAACTCGACGACCGCACCATGCTGCAGTAGCGACCCGCAGGGGCACCAGCAGCGGCCCGCCACCGGAATCCTCCGGTCGCGGGCCGCTGCTGTGCATGATCCGGGGACAATTGCCGGACGGGCCCACGGGAGGTGGAGGGCAGGAAAAAGGTCCCCGGCATGAATGCCGGGGACCTCTTTCAATTGCCCCCCAGAAGTGCCCTCGAAAGGATTCGAACCTTCGACCTGCTGCTCCGGAGGCAGCCGCTCTATCCCCTGAGCTACGAGGGCGTGCCGCGATCGTGTCTGCGGCGGGAACCTCAAAGAGCTTAGCAGGAAGTCGGCGTGCCCACGTAACCGGCGCTGCCCCCAATCAGTCGGGGTTCTCGTCCCGTCCCGCGATCCGCGATGCCACCAGGGCGCCCCCGGCCAGCACGCAGGCCGAGACGATCCCGGCGGCGGCCCCCAACGCCCCCGTGGACCCGGGCCCCCACAGGGCCAGCAGGAGCACGACGACGGTGAGCAGCTGGGCTCCCACCTGCGGCCAGAGGGCAGCCCGGGCCGCGGCGTGCAACGCCGCCCGGGTGAAGCGGGCCGAGCGCGGACCCATCGCCGCCAACCCCAGCAGCACATGGATGAGGTGGGCGGCCACCACGTACAGCGGCAGCGTCCACCACCCCACGCCGCCGATGCGCACATAGGCGGCACCGAGCAGCAGCACCGCGATCAACGAGGTGACGTGCTGGGGCCACAGCAGCACCAGGGCGGCCCCTGCGGCCACGATGGCCAGGGCACCGACCCATTCGAACAGCCCCTGGCCCAGCGCCGCGGCGATCGCCGCGGGCAGGGTGCCGGCCACCAGCAGGGCTGCTGCGGCCACCGCCAACGTCGCTGCGGCAACCGTGCCGCCGCCCAGTGGTTCCAACGAGGCCTCCCGGTGTGCCGGTGCCAGGGAACGCAGCAGCCGGTTCACCGGGCACCACCGGGCACCGTGCGTGAGCGGGCGCGCTGCAGGCTCCAGCCTTCAACCGCTTCACGCAGGTTGCCGGCCGGCAGCACCGGGATCCCCTCACCTGCCAATTCGGCCACTACCGCGGCCCGCGTGGCCAGCAACAGGGCCAGGGCCTGCGCCTCCGCCGCGGGAAGTCCCGTGTCATCGGGGGCCGGAAGGGTGTCCACGACGGCGACGATGTGCCCGGAGCGCACCCACCGGGCCGGCACCGCAGCGGTATCAGGCTCGAGGAGCGGTGAGAAGAAATAGACCAGCGTCCCGGGCGCGGGTGCCGGGGTGCGGGAGGGTTCGATGCTGGTGGAGGGCACGGCCAACCCCGCCAACCGGCGGCGCAGCAGCTCGAGTTGGCGGTGGCCACCGGCCGGCCGCAGGGGCGCCCCGAATCCAAAGGCATCCAGCAGCCCGACCCGGTCGCCCCGGGAGGCATACGCGGCGGCCACCGACCCGGCGGCACTGCGGGTCAGCTGCAGGCTCGAGGACAACCGCAGCGCGTCCAGGCTCGGATCGATCCAGGCGGCGATCCTCGAGGGGATGTCCACGCGCGCATCGATGGCCAGGGTCACCCCGGCGTCGGCCGGGGCGAGGTACCGGCGCACCAGCGGCGTGCCGGCGGCGTCGGTGCTGCGGGCGGTGGCCCGCCAGTCGATGTGCCGCCGGTCATCGCCGGGACCCAGTGGCCCGATGTCCCGGATCTCGGTGCCGCCTCCGCGCAGCCGCGCATGGTGGGATCCGGCGTGCGCACGCAGGGCAGTGGGAACCGGCAGCCGGCGCAGCGGGGCGGGCTGTGGTTGGAGCATGGCGGTGAGCACCCCGGTGGTGGCCTCGTCGCGGCAGAGGCCCAGATCGGTGCTGTAGGTCGACACCCGGTAGTCCAGCAGGTCGCGCCGGCCACCCAACGGCACCCTGACCCCCAGCAAGGTCGTCTCGGCTGCGGTGGCGATCAGCGCCGATTCCCGGCCCCCCGGGGCCAGCGCCCGCACGGCCATCAGCGTCTCGTCGGCGGCACCCGGATCGCTGGCACCGGGATCGCCGGCACCGGGATCGGCGAGATCCCGGAACGCGACGGCCCGCCGTCCGCCGGAGACCGCATCCTGGACCATTTCCGGGGCGAACCCCAGGCCGGGGGCGTGCCGCTGGCCCAGGCGACGCGGCGTGGACGCGGCGATCAGCGCGAACAGCCCCCCGAACACCGCAAGATCGGGGCGCCGCGCCACGGCCGCACCCACGGCGAAGAGCAGGGCCAGCACGACGGCCACGCCCCACTGCGGCGAACGCGCCGCCGGGCCGGGGCTGGCCGGTCGGTTGCGCGCGTCCACCAGCCGGGCCTGGGATGGCTCGGGGGCACTCATGGTGCGGTGGCCGGCCCGGGGACCGTGGAGGTGAGCCGGTGGACCAGCTCCACGGGGTCGGACCCGCGGGCCCACGCCGCGGGGGAGAGCACCAGGCGGTGGGCCAGGGCCGGAACCGCCACCGTCTTGACGTCCTCGGGCACCACGTAGGCCCGGCCATCGAGCGCTGCCACCGCCCGGGCGAGCAGCACCAGCGCCTGGGAACCACGCGGGGACGCCCCGACCTGCACCTCGTCGAGGTCACGGCTGGCGGCGGCGAGCCGGACGGCGTAGGCGACGATGTCGGGGGAGACGGGGATCCCCGCCAGCGATTCCTGCAGCCGGCGCAGTCCGGCAGGATCCAGCACGGGGTCCAGGACGGGTTCCACCAGCCCGCGGAGCAGCCGGCGTGACACGATGTCGGATTCGGCCTCGGCGGTGGGGTATCCCAGGGACAACCTGACCAGGAACCGGTCCAGCTGCGCCTCCGGCAGGGGGTAGGTGCCCTCGAACTCCACGGGGTTGGACGTCGCGAAGACGTGGAAGGGCACCGGCAGGATGCGCGTGGATCCCTCCACGGAGACCTGCCCCTCCGCCATGGCCTCCAACAGTGCCGACTGCGTCTTGGGTGAGGTGCGGTTGATTTCGTCGGCCAGCAGCAGGCCGGTGAACACCGGGCCGGGCTGGAACTCAAAGCTGCGTTCCACCGGATCGAAGATCGAGGACCCGGTGACGTCGGAGGGCAGCAGGTCCGGGGTGCACTGCAGCCGCCGGAAACCGAGCCCGAGCGTCTGGGCCAGGGACCGGGCCACCAGGGTCTTGCCGAGCCCGGGCATGTCCTCGAACAGCACGTGGCCCCCGGCCAGGACGGCGGCCAGGGCCAGGCGCAGCGGCTCCCGGGTCCCCACCACGGCGGCCCCGACGCCCTCCAGCACCGCGGCGCCCGCAGCGGCGACCGCCTCGACCGTTTCGTGGTCGGCGCTGGAGGTGCGGGCTGTGGAACCGGCGGGGGTCTCGGTCATGGTGTTCCTTTCGAGGGGACGGTGGAGGTGTGCGTGGCTGCCGTGAGGAAGGCCCGGATCTCGTGGGCGGCTGCCGTCGCCTGCCGGGCGGTGAGGTCGTGGCCGGCCGCCAGTTCACGCTGCACCACCTCGGTGGCGCGGCCGACGGACGCCGCGTCTCCTGCGGTGCGGACGGCGACGGCCACCGCATGTTCCAGCGCCCGGGCCGCGGGGGAGTGGCGGTGGATGCGCCGCGCCAGCAGGGCGAACGCCGTGGTGCGGAACGCCTCGTTGCCGTTGGCGGGCCGTCCCGGTGCCAGCATCGCCCGGCCGGAGAAGGTCAGCAGGGGAAATAGGGTGAACAGGTAGCCCAGGCAGATGCCCAGGGCGGTGAACAACGCGGTGTGGCCGGGATCGATGCGGGTGTAGAGGCAGAAGGCCAGCGCGACCAGGCCAAAGGACCCGGGGCCGATCCAGGCTGCCCTGCGTCCGCGGCGGCTCATGCCCGGTTCCCCACGTGGGCCCTGCCGGCGGCACCGACGTCGGAGGCGAGGCGTGCGAAGTCCTCGGAGGCCTGGCGCACCTGCCCGGCGTCGGGCTCCCAGCCCGGCACACCGACGTCGTACCTGACACGTTCATACAGGGCGAGCAGCCGCGCCAGCGGGGCTGCCGTGACGCCGAAGGCCGCCAGCATGGCACCCGCCTGCTCGGTCGGGGTCAGGGCCCGGTCGCGGGTGAGCCCCCGGGCGGCCGACAGGCGTTCGAGCTCGGCCCAGGAGGCGATGATGCGTGAACGGATCTGTGCGCCGGTGGCATCCTGAAGCGAGGTCCGGGCGCGGGTGAGGGTCGCGGCGACCTCGGAGCGCAGCCGGGCCTCGGCGGGGATGTCCTCGACGGCGGAGGCCTGCGGGGGATCGGCGGCGCGTTCGCGGCGCCGCAGCGAGATCACCATCCCGACCACGAAGAGCACGACGACGGCGAAGAGCACCGCGGCAATCGTCTGCCCGATCCTGCCGATGGCCGTGTCATCCGGGCGGTGTTGCGGATCCACGACCTCATCGGGGGGCGTCGGGGATTCCGCTGCAGCCGGCGGCGGCCCGATGTCCGGCGCCTCCAGCACCAGCCCTTGCGGGCTGTGGTGGGTCATCGCCGGAAGGGTCGCCGCCCCGAAGACCACCAGCAGGGAACCGAGGAAGACCAGCAGGAACACCGCCGATGGCCGCGGCACCCGCCTGGCGTTCCGTTCCCCGTCCATGGTCCCCCTGTCCTTGTGAAGCACTTGATGCGGAATCTACCAGTTGTGGCCGCCCCGCGGGAGGGGGTGCGTCGCGGGTCGCCGGTTCACCGAGTCGGGGAGCGGGGGCGGTGGCCGGTATCCTTGGGGGGTGACTCCTGAAGAACTCTCCCTCGCCATTTCCGCCTGCCTGCGCGACGCCGTCGCCGCCGGTGACTTCACCGTCGACGTCCCCGACGAGGTGCGGGTGGAGCGGCCCAAGAGCCGCGAGCACGGCGACTGGGCCACGAACATCGCCCTGCAGCTGGGCAAGAAGGCCGGCATGAACCCGCGCGAGTTCGCCACCGTGCTGCAGACCCGCCTGGTCCAGATCCCCGGCGTCACCGCCGTGGACATCGCCGGACCCGGCTTCCTGAACATCACCGTGGACGCCGCCGCAGCGGGCGAACTGGCGAAGGCCATCGTCCAGGCGGGGGCGGCCTACGGCTCCAACGAGGCGCTCGCCGGCCACGTGGTGAACATGGAGTTCGTCTCCGCCAACCCCACCGGTCCGCTGCACATCGGCCACACCCGCTGGGCGGCCCTGGGCGACTCGATCGCCCGCGTGCTCAAGGCCAGCGGCGCCGAGGTCACCCGCGAGTACTACATCAACGACGCCGGCAACCAGATGAACGTGTTCGCCCAGTCGGTCTACAACCGCCTGCACTCGCTGCCGGTGCCCGAGGGCGGCTACCCGGGCGAATACATTGCCGAGCTGGCCCACCAGGTTGCCGCGCAGCACCCGGGGATCCGCGAGCTGACCGAGGAGGCGGCCCTGCCGGTGGTCCGCGAACTGGCCTACACGGCCCAGCTGGCGGACATCCAGGCGACCCTGACCGACTTCGGGGTCACCTTCGACGTCTTCTTCTCCGAAACCCAGCTGCACTCCACCGGAGCCGTCGAGGACGCCGTCGCCCGCCTACGCGAGCAGGGGCACGTCTTCGAGAAGGACGGGGCGCAATGGCTGCGCACCACCGACTTCGGCGACGACAAGGACCGCGTGCTGATCCGCGCTAACGGCGAACCCACCTACTTCGCCGCCGACGCCGCGTACTACCTCTCCAAGAAGGACCGGGGCTTCGCCGAGAAGATCTACCTGCTCGGCGCCGACCACCACGGCTACGTCTCGCGCCTGCGGGCCATCGCCGCCTGCGCGGGCGACGATCCGGCGAAGAACATCGAGGTCCTGATCGGCCAGCTGATCTCCGTCAACGGGGCCAAGCTCTCCAAGCGGGCCGGCAACATCATCGAACTGCGCGATCTGATCAACTGGCTCGGCGCCGACGCGCTGCGCTATTCGCTGGGCCGCTACCCGGCGGATTCGCCCATGGCACTGGATCCGGAACTGCTGAAGAAGAACACCAACGACAACCCGGTGTTCTACGTCCAGTACGCCCACGCACGCTCCTGTGCCGCGGCCCGCAACGCCGTGGCGAAGGGCGTGGAGCGCACCGACTTCGATGCCTCCCTGCTGACCGACCCGACGGAGAACGACCTGCTGGCCATGCTCGGCCAGTTCCCCTCCGTCGTCGCCCAGGCAGCCTCCTTCCGCGAACCGCACCGCGTGGCCCGCCACATCGAGCAGATCGCCGGCGCCTACCACCGCTGGTATGCCGCCTGCCGTGTCACCCCCGTCAACGACGAGGCGGTGGAACCGATCCACCGCACCCGCCTGTGGCTCAACGACGCCACCACCCAGGTCATCGCCAACGGGCTGGACCTGCTCGGCGTCTCGGCACCGGAGAAGATGTAGCCGTGGGCGCCTCGGCATTGGCCCCCGACTGGCTGTCCTTCCCGGCCGACGCCAACGCGCTGCGCGGTGTCCAGTGGGCCGCTGGCGTCGCGCGCACCGACGACGGCGAGCTGGCCGTCCAGGGTCTGCGCGTCTCCGAGTTGGCCCGCGAACACGGCACGCCGCTGTTCGTGCTGGACGAGGACGACTTCCGTGCCCGCGCGGCCGGCTTCCGCGACGCGTTCAACGCGGCCTTCGCCGACCTCTGCGGCGGGGTGGACGTCTACTATGCCGGCAAGGCGTTTCTGTGCACCGAGGTCGCCCGCTGGGTGACCGAGGAGGGGCTGCGGCTGGACACCTGCTCCGGCGGCGAACTCGCTGTGGCCCGCCGCGCCGGCGTCCCGGCCGGGAACCTGTCCCTGCACGGGAACAACAAGTCATCCGCCGAGATCGAGACAGCCCTGGGCATGGGCCTGGGCCGGATCGTGGTGGACAGCCTGGACGAACTCGAACGCGTCGCGGCGATCGCCGGGCGCCTGGGCACCACGGCGAACGTGATGCTGCGGTTGACCCCGGGCGTGCACGCCAGCACCCACGAATTCATCGCCACCGCCCACGAGGACCAGAAGTTCGGCCTGTCCATGGCCGCGGACGACGCCGGGGCCTCACCGGCGGCGCAGGCCGTCGCCTTCGCGCTGGTCTCCCCGGCCATCCACCTGCTGGGCGTCCACGCGCACATCGGATCGCAGATCTTCGAGGCCGAGGGCTTCGAGGTCGCCGCCCGCAAGATGCTCGGGTTCCTTGCGGCGGTCCGCGACACCCACGGCGTGCAGTTGCCGGAGCTGGATCTGGGCGGCGGGTACGGCATCGCCTACACCGAGGCCGACACCCCCCGGGAGCCGGCCGAACTCGCCCAGGCGATGGCCGCCGTCGTGCGGGAAGAAGCGGCGGCGCTGTCGCTTCAGGTGCCGCGGATCTCGATTGAACCCGGCCGGGCCATCGCCGGTCCCAGCACGTTCACCCTCTACGAGGTGGGCGTGCGCAAGACGGTGGCCGTCGACGCCGTCGACGCCGACGGGGGCACGCTGCCGCGGCGCTACGTCTCCGTCGACGGCGGGATGAGCGACAACGCCCGCCCGGTCCTCTACGACGCGGACTACACCGCCGTGCTGGCCTCGCGTGTGACGGATGGTGAACCGATTATGTCCCGCGTGGTTGGAAAGCACTGCGAAAGTGGTGACATAGTCGTGCGGGACGTTTACCTGCCGGACGATGTGGCGGCGGGCGACCTGCTCGCGGTCCCCGGGACCGGGGCCTACTGCTGGGCGTTGGCCAGCAACTACAACTACCTGGCCCGGCCCGCAGTCGTCGCCGTTCGCGGCGGAGTGGCCCGCACCATCATCCGCAGGGAAACCGAAGACGATTTGTTGGCCCGTGACATGGGAGCGTAGATAACACGTGAAGAAACTCAGGGTGGCCCTGCTCGGCTGCGGCAATGTCGGTTCCCAGGTGGCACGGATCCTGCTGGACGACGCCGGTGAACTCACCACGCGGGTGGGCGCCGAACTCGAACTCGCCGGCATCGCGGTGCGCAATACGGCTGCACCGCGCGACGTCGAGTTGCCCGCCGCGCTGTTCACCACCGACGCCGAGGCGCTCATCGACGATGCCGACATCGTCATCGAGCTCATGGGCGGGCTGGAGCCGGCGGCGACGCTGATCCGCCGGGCCATCGACGGCGGCGCCACGGTGGTCACCGGGAACAAGGCACTGCTGGCCAAGGACCTGCCCGGGCTCTCGGCCCGCGCCGGGGAAGCCGGCGTGCAGCTCTCCTACGAGGCGGCCGTCGCCGGGGCCATCCCGATCCTGCGGCCCATCCGCGACTCGCTGGCCGGGGACCGGATCACCAAGGTCATGGGCATCGTCAACGGCACCACCAACTACATCCTCGACGCCATGGACACCACCGGCGCGCAGTTCGACGATGCGCTGGCCCGGGCCCAGGAGCTCGGATACGCCGAGGCCGACCCGACGGCTGACATCGAGGGCCACGACGCCGCGGCGAAGGCGGCCATCCTGGCGACCCTGTCCTTCCACGCCCCCTTCGACCTGGACGATGTGCACTGCGAGGGCATCACGGCGGTCACCGCCGACGACGTCGCCGCGGCCCGCGAGCAGGGCATGGTCATCAAGCTGCTGGCCATCGCCGAACGCCTCGGCGACGGCAACGGCTCCGAGGGCGTGGGCGTCCGCGTGCACCCCACCCTGATCCCGCGCGTCCACCCGTTGGCCGCCGTGCACGGTGCGTTCAACGCGGTGTTCGTGGAGGCCGACAACGCCGGGGAGCTGATGTTCTACGGCCAGGGGGCCGGCGGAAAGCCCACCGCCTCGGCGGTCGTCGGCGATGTGGTCTCCGCCGCCCGCCGCGTGGTGCTTGGCGGGCCCGGCCGCACCGAATCCACCACCGGCACCGTGAAGGCGCTGCCCATCGAGGCGGTGTCGACCAGCTACAGCATCGGGTTGCGCGTCAACGACAAGACGGGGGTGCTGGCCAAGATCGCCACGATCTTCACCGATCGCGGTGTCTCCATTGAATCCATGCGCCAGATCCCCGAACCCGTGGACGGGGACGACCCCGGATCGGCAACCCTGCGCTTCGTGACCCACCAGGGCAGCGAGGCGGCACTGGCCGCCACCGTGGCGGACATCGAGGCGCTGAAGGTCGTCACCGCCGTTACATCAGTACTGAGAGTCGAAGGAAACTAAGTGGCCCACCAGTGGCGCGGAGTCATCCGCGAATACGCATCCCGCCTGCCCGTCAACGACTCCACCCGGGTCATCACGCTGGGGGAGGGCGGCACGCCGTTGGTCTTCGCCCCGGCGCTGTCCGAACTCACCGGATCCGAGGTGTACCTCAAGGTCGAGGGGATGAACCCCACCGGCTCGTTCAAGGACCGCGGGATGACCATGGCCATCACCGCAGCCGTCGCCGCCGGTGCCGAGGCCGTCGTCTGCGCCTCCACCGGCAACACCTCGGCCTCGGCCGCCGCCTACGCCACCCAGGCCGGGCTCAAGTGCGCGGTGCTGGTACCCGACGGCAAGATCGCGATGGGCAAGCTCTCCCAGGCCATCGCCCACGGCGCCGAACTGCTGCAGGTCAACGGCAACTTCGACAACTGCCTGGACGTCGCCCGCAAGCTGAGCGAGAACTACCCGGTCTTCCTGGTCAACTCGGTGAACCCAGCCCGCATCGAGGGCCAGAAGACCGGTGCCTTCGAGGTCGTGGACTTCCTGGGCGACGCCCCGGACTACCACCTCCTGCCCGTGGGCAACGCCGGAAACATCACCGCGTACTGGAAGGGCTACAAGGAATACTCCGAGCCCTACGACTCCGAGACCGCGGGAACGTTGCCGGCCGTCTCCACGAAGCGGCCGATCATGTGGGGGTTCCAGGCCGCCGGCTCGGCGCCGATCGTCGCAGGACACCCGATCACCGAACCGGATACCATCGCCACCGCCATCCGCATCGGCAACCCCGCCTCCTGGGAGCAGGCCGAGGCGGCACGGGACGAATCCGGTGGCCTGATCGACGCCGTCACCGATGAGGAGATCCTCGGCGCGCACCGCTGGCTGTCCTCCCGCGAGGGCGTTTTCGTCGAACCCGCCTCGGCGGCAGGCGTCGCCGGCCTGATCAAGCACCACGCCGCCGGCAACGTGCCCACGGGGAAGAAGATCGTCATCACGGTCACCGGCCACGGGCTCAAGGACCCCCAGTGGGCGCTGCGCAACGCCGATGGTTCCGACGTCACCCCCACCAAGGTCGACTTCGACGTCGTCGCGGTCGCCGACGCCCTCGGACTGGCCTGAACGATGACCGCGAGAACCCCGGCCGGCTTCCCGGTGCCGCAGGCCCCCATCGCCGGGCCCTGCATCGCCCCGGGGCAAAGCGTGACGGTCCTGGTCCCGGCGACCACCGCCAACCTCGGCCCGGGCTATGACTGCCTCGGGATGGCGCTGGGCCTGCACGACACCCTGACGGTGACCACCACCTCCGAAACCGGGGTGCACGTGGACATCGACGGGGAGGGCGCCGGGTGCCTGCCCACCGACGCCAGCCACCTGGTGGCCCGCACCATCCTCACCCGCTGGTCCGACGCCGGGGCCGCCCCGGCCGGGCTGCGGTTGCACGCGCGCAACGTCATCCCGCATGGCCGCGGGCTCGGCTCCTCGGCAGCGGCCATCGTCTCGGCCCTCACGGCGGCCGACGCCTTGCTGCCCGAGGACCTGCGCCGGGACATGGAAGCCCGCGAGAGCGTCTTCGCCGCCGCCGCACGGCTGGAGGGCCACCCCGACAACGTGGCACCTGCCGTCTTCGGCTCCCTGACGCTATCCATGCAGGACGACGCCGGTGCCACCAGCACCGCGCTGGCCCTGGACGAGCGGATCGTCCCCGTGGTGGCGGTTCCCGACGTGGAACTGTCCACCCGCACGGCCCGGTCCCTGCTGCCCGACACCGTCCCGCACGCCGTCGCCGCGGCCAACGGTGCGCGCGTCGGGCTCCTGGTGCACGCCCTGGCGATGGACCCCTCGCTGCTGCTGGCGGCCACCGAGGACCGGCTGCACCAGGACCACCGGGCGCCGGCCATGCCCGCCTCCGCGGCGCTGATCGCGCGGCTGCGCGCCGCCGGGCACGCGGCGGTGGTCTCCGGTGCCGGTCCGACGGTGCTGGTCCTGGCCGCTTCCACCGACGAGGCCCGCGAGGTGTCCGAACTGATCGCCGGGCAACCAGCGGCCGGCACGCCGGGCACCGACGGGGACGCCGCGGTGTCCTGGCGTGTCCTGATGCCCGGCGTCGACCGTGACGGTGCTAGACTGGAAGCGCACTAGCGGTATTGACCCCGCCTTCCGGGTCCGTGGCGACTTGCCACAGCCGGAATCCGGACACGCTTGGATCGTGCACTTCGAGAACCCCACTTCGTGGATCCCTTGTGCCGGTCCGATGCGCCGCCGCGTGCGGCTTTCAGACTGGCCGTGCTCCGGGTCCCGGGGAACCAGACGGCCATCACACAGGATGAATGCCTCAGGGCGCCACCGGCTTTTCCGCCGCAGCGTCCGGCAGCCGGCCCGCATCTGAAGCGGATCACCGGAAGACAACCCAGCGGATCGTTCCGACACGATCCGCCTGACGAGGGGGAAGGAACCTTCGTGACCGAAACCACCAGCCTGACCGCAGGCGTGGAAGAAACGTCGACGGCACCACAGAACGGACTGGCCGGGCTCAAGCTCGCCCAGCTCCAGGCACTGGCGTCGCAATTGGGGATCACCGGCGGATCGCGCATGCGCAAGGGCGACCTCGTGACCGCGATCTCCAACCACCAGCGCGGCGGTTCCGTCGCCGACCGCGACAAGGCCCCGAAGGCCGAAGCCGCGCAGAAGTCGCAGGCGTCCGCCCCGGTCGAGACCCCGGCCTCCGGCACCGATGCCGCCGAGCGCCCCGCCCGCGGCCGTGGACGCAGCCGTCGCGCCAGCAGCGATGGCCAGGCGACGCAGCAGGTCGAGTCCGCCGAGTCCGCTCCGGCACCGGCACCGTCGGCCGACGCCGAACCCGCCGAGGCCGGCACCGGCCAGCGCCGCGGCCGTGGCTCCCGCCGCGCCACGGACAACGGAACGTCCAACGCCCCCGCCGCCGAGGCCACCCAGGACGGCGGCCAGGACCAGTCCGGTTCGGCCCAGGGCGGCAACGAGAACCAGCGCGACAACGACTCCGATGACCGCGGCGACCGCAACGACCGCTCGCGCAACCGCCGTTCGCGCAACCGCCGCGACAATGGCAACAACGGCGACTCCTCGGGCGACTCGCGGGAGAATAACCGCGACGAGAACCAGAAGGGCCAGCAGAACGACGGCGGCCGCAACAACCAGCAGGACAAGCAGGACAACCAGCGCGAGAACAACAACCAGCGGGATAACAACAACCGCCGGGACAACCAGCGCGACAACGACTCCAACGACCGCGGTGGACGCAACAACCGCCGCGAGCGCAACCGGGACCGGAACAACCGCAACGACCGCAACGACAGGAACAACCGTCGCGGCCGCAACCGGAACCAGCCCGAGGTCGATGACACCGAGCTGACCGAGGACGATGTCCTGCTGCCCGTGGCCGGCATCCTGGACGTGTTGGAGAACTACGCATTCGTGCGCACCTCCGGCTACCTGCCCGGGCCCAACGACGTCTACGTCACCCTGAACCAGGTCAAGAAGAACAACCTGCGCAAGGGCGACGCCGTCGTCGGAGCCATCCGCGCCCCCCGCGACGGGGAGAACAACAACAGCGGCAACCAGCGCCAGAAGTTCAACGCCCTGGTGAAGCTGACCTCCGTCAATGGCAAGGCCGTCGAGGAGAACCAGGACCGCGTCGAGTTCAACAAGCTCGTCCCGCTCTACCCCTCGCAGCGCCTGCGCCTGGAGACCGATGCCAAGCTCGTCGGTCCCCGCGTCATCGACCTGGTTGCCCCGATCGGCAAGGGCCAGCGTGGCCTGATCGTCTCCCCGCCGAAGGCCGGCAAGACCCTGATCCTGCAGTCAATCGCCAACGCCATCACGGTCAACAACCCCGAAGTGCACCTGATGATGGTCCTCGTCGACGAACGTCCCGAGGAAGTCACCGACATGCAGCGCACGGTCAAGGGCGAGGTCATCGCCTCGACCTTCGACCGCCCGGCCGACGACCACACCACGGTCGCAGAACTCGCCATCGAGCGCGCCAAGCGCCTGGTGGAGATGGGCATGGACGTCGTGGTCCTGCTGGATTCGATGACCCGTCTGGGCCGCGCCTACAACCTCAGCGCCCCGGCCTCGGGACGCATCCTCTCCGGCGGCGTGGACTCGGCGGCGCTGTACCCGCCGAAGCGCTTCTTCGGTGCAGCCCGCAACATCGAGAACGGCGGCTCGCTCACCATCCTGGCCACCGCCCTGGTGGAGACCGGCTCGAAGATGGACGAGGTCATCTTCGAGGAGTTCAAGGGCACCGGCAACATGGAACTGCGCCTGTCCCGCCAGCTGGCGGACAAGCGCATCTTCCCCGCGGTCGACGTCAAGGACTCCGGCACCCGCCGCGAGGAGAACCTGCTCTCGGCCGAGGAGATCAAGATCATGTGGCGCCTGCGCCGCGTGCTCTCCGGCCTGGAGACGCAGCAGGCCCTGGAGGTCCTGACCTCCAAGATCCGCGAGACGCAGTCCAACGCCGAATTCCTCATGCTGGTGTCCAAGACGACCCTCGGGTCCAAGTCCGACTCCTAGCTGGCCGATACGCCCGGAACCGGTTCCCCCACGCGGGGGACCGGGGCCGGGCGTTGGGCGTTAAGCCGCCTGCACGGCGCAAACCTTCCCTAGACTTGGGGCACAACGTGGCCACGCGGCCGCCATGATGCCGAGAAAGAAGTAGAGCCAAATGTTCGAGTCCGTCCAGGGCCTGCTCGACGAGCACGCCGACCTGCAGCGTCAACTCAGCGACCCCGCCGTCTACCAGGACCAGTCGCTGGCCCGCAAGCTCGGCCGGCGCAGCGCGCAGCTCAACGGCATCGTCGAGGCCCACAAGCGCTACACCCAGCTGGTCGACGACCTCGAGGCGGCCCGTTCCATGGCCGACGAGGACCCGGAGTTCGCCGAGGAGGCGGCCCGGTTGCAGGAGGACCTGCCAGTGGCCGAGGAGAAGCTGCGCCGGCTGCTCATCCCGCGCGACCCCAACGACGCCCGCGACGTGATCCTGGAGGTCAAGGGCGGCGAAGGCGGCGACGAGGCTGCCCTGTTCGCCGCGGACCTGCTGCGCATGTACACCCGCTACGCGGAGCACATGGGCTGGAAGACCGAGCTGATCTCCTCCAACGAGTCCGATCTCGGCGGCTACAAGGACGCCCAGATGGCCATCAAGGGCAAGTCGAACGACCCGGCCGAGGGTGTCTACGCGCACCTGAAGTTCGAGGGCGGCGTGCACCGCGTGCAGCGCGTACCCGTCACCGAGTCCCAGGGCCGCATCCACACCTCCGCGGCCGGCGTGCTCGTCCTGCCCGAGGTCGACGAGCCCGAGGAGGTCGACATCCACGCCAACGACCTGAAGATCGACGTCTACCGCTCCTCCGGCCCCGGCGGCCAGTCGGTGAACACCACCGACTCCGCGGTGCGCATCACCCACCTGCCCACCGGCATCGTGGTGGCCATGCAGAACGAGAAGTCCCAGATCCAGAACCGCGAGGCAGCCATGCGCGTGCTGCGCTCCCGGCTGCTGGCCCACCAGCAGGAGATCATCGACGCGGAGAACTCCGAGGCCCGCAAGTCCCAGGTGCGCACCATGGACCGCTCCGAGCGCATCCGCACCTACAACTACCCGGAAAACCGGATCGCCGACCACCGCACCGGTTACAAGGCCTACAACCTGGACCACGTGATGAACGGCGAACTGGACCCGGTGATCGCCTCCTGCATCGAAATGGACGAACAGGACCGGCTCAACGCCATCGGCGACAGCCAGCAGAAGTAGCACGCCGGTGGATCTGGAGCACGCCCTGCGTTCGGCGGTGGCCCGGTTGCACGACGCCGGTGTTCCCTCCCCGCGGGCGGATGCCGAGCTGCTGGCGGCGCACCTGCTCGGTGTCTCCCGCGGTCGCGTCGGGGCGCTGGCCCTGGCCGGCGCGGCAGCACCCGGGGGATTTGCCGAGCTGGTGGACCGGCGCGCCGAACGCATCCCGCTGCAGCACCTGACCGGGGTCGCCTACTTCCGCCACCTCGAGCTCTCCGTCGGCCCGGGCGTTTTCATCCCGCGTCCGGAAACCGAACTGCTGGCCCAGCTGGCCATCGACCGTACCCGTGCCGTGCTGGCGGCGACCGGGGCCGTGCGCGTGGTCGACCTGGGCACCGGGTCGGGGGCCATCGCCGCCTCCATCGCCAGCGAGGTCCCCGGCTCGGAAGTCCACGCCGTCGAACTCAGTGAAGACGCCTACCCCTTTGCCGCGGCCAACACGGCACCCCACGGAGTGCGCCTGGTCGCCGGGGACCTGCGCAATGCCCTGGCCGGGCAGGAGGGGAGTTTCGACGTCGTCGTCTCCAACCCGCCCTACATCCCGCCCGGTGCCGTGCCCCGTGACCCCGAGGTCCGCGACCACGACCCGGATCTGGCGCTCTATGGTGGCGGCGCCGACGGCCTGGAACTACCGCGCGCCGTCGTCGACCGGGCCGTGTCGCTGCTGGTGCCCGGCGGTTTCCTGGCGCTGGAGCATGCCGACGTCCAGGGCCAGGCCCTGCTGGGGTTGTTCGCCGCTAGCGGGCGATGGCGCGACGTCACCGGGCACCGCGACCTCAACGACGCGGACCGCGTCACCTCCGGGTACCTGGCCTGAGGGCAGGACCCACAGCACGACATGGAAGAATGGAACCCGTGACCGAACGCTTTGACTGCACCACCGAACCCGCCCGATCCGAAGGCCTGGCCGCCGCCCAGGAGGCCATCGCCGCCAAGCAGTGCATCGTGCTGCCCACCGATACCGTGTACGGGATCGGTGCGGATGCCTTCTCCCCGCAGGCCGTCGCCACGCTGCTGGCGGCCAAGGGCCGCGGGCGCACGATGCCCCCGCCGGTGCTCATCCCGCGGGTGGGCACCCTGGACGGGCTGGCCACCGACATTCCAGAGGAAGCGCGCCTGTTGGCGAACTTCTTCTGGCCCGGTGCCCTGACGCTGATCCTGCGCAGCCAGCCAAGCCTGACCTGGGACCTGGGGGAGACCCGCGGGACCGTCGCGCTGCGCATCCCCGACGATGACCTGGCCCGCGACCTGTTGGACGCCACGGGACCGTTGGCCGTCTCCAGCGCCAACCGTTCCGGGCACCCCGCGGCCACCACCGCGGCCGAGGCGGAGCAGATGCTCGCCGAGTCGGTTGCCGTGTACCTGGATGGCGGGCCGCGCCCGGCCGCCGATGCCGCGGATCCGGAAGCCGGGGAGGGCGCCGCCGGGGGCGCGCTGCCCTCGACGATCATCGACTGCACCGGTGAGGTGCTGCGCGTGGTGCGCCAAGGCGCCCTGTCCCTGGAGGAACTGCGCCGCCATGTGCCGTCGCTGATCGGCTTCGGCGAGGACGAGGCCGACGCGGACAACGTTCAAGCACAACGAGAAGGTTCTGGTGTAGAACTGATGGAGGAAGCGGAGCACGATCCCACCGCCTGACCGGAGGATCCATCCCGCAGGAACCACCCACGATGTCCGGACGCCACAGCGTCCGGCGCCCCGGCCGGGAAACCGGCCCCTTCACGAGGAGCACAGACCTGAGCGTCGCCCATCCATGAGCAGCAGGCAAAGCCCCGACGTCACCAAAACCGCCAGCAGCGATCGCATCCTCTGGCTCGGTTCGCAATTCCTCCTCGATGCCCTGGCCTGGGTGGTCGCCATCGTGGTGGCCGTGGTCCTGCGCTACGAGATGACTTTCGACCCGGGCAAGATCGACGGCATCGCGATTGTCTGCGCGGTGGCGATCGTCAGCCAGTTCATCGTCGGCACCGCCCTCTCGCTCTACCGCGGCCGCTACAGCTTCGGCTCCTTCCACGAGGCCAAGCTGCTGGTCATCGTCACCGTCGCCGTCTCGGTGATCATCACCGCAGTGCTGCTCTTCGCCGGCATCCCGATGCAGATTGCCCGTGGCACCGGGCTCATCGCCTTCCCGTTCGCCTGCATCTTCATGGCAGCGATCCGCTACCTCAAGCGCATGCACGTCGAATCCAAGACCAAGCCCGGGGACCACGCCGAACTCACGCTGATCTACGGGGCGGGGTTCGTCGGGAAATCGATCGTCACCCGGATGAGCAACGACCGCCTCTCGCCCTGGCAGCCGGTCGGCCTGATCGACGACGATCCCGCCAAGAAGCACCTGCGCATCTCCTCGGTGCCCGTGCTGGGCCGGCGCGAGGACATCGCCGACGTCGTCAAGCGCACCCGGGCCACCGTCATCCTGCTGGCCATGGCCAACATCGACGCGGTCACCATCCGCGAAATCAGCGACGTGGGCCACGCCCTGGGCCTGAAGGTGCTCGTGGTCCCGCCACTGCGCGACATGCTCACCGGAAGCCACGAATTCTCCTTCCGCGAGGTGGCCATCGAGGACCTCATCGGCCGCCACCCCGTGGACATCCACGTCGACGAGATCGCCGGATACGTCACCGGCAAACGGGTGCTGGTCACCGGGGCCGGTGGTTCCATCGGATCCGAGCTGTGCCGTCAGATCAACGTCTACAAGCCCGCCGAACTGATCATGCTCGACCGCGACGAGACCGGCCTGCAGGCCACCCAGATCTCCCTGACCGGACGCGGGCTGCTGGACGGCCAGGACACCGTGCTGGCCGACATCCGCGACGCCGAGACGTTGACCGGGATCTTCATGGACCGCCGCCCCGAGGTCGTCTTCCACACCGCGGCGCTCAAGCATGTCTCCCTGCTGGAGCAGTACCCCGACGAGGCCTGGAAGACCAACGTCATCGGCAGCCTCAACGTCCTGAACGCCGCCCGGGCTGCGGACGTGGGAACCTACGTGAACATTTCCACCGACAAGGCGGCGAATCCCACCACGGCACTGGGACACTCCAAGCGGGTCGCCGAAAAGCTCACCGCCTGGATGGGGGAGCAGACAGGACGCAAGTACGTCTCGGTGCGCTTCGGCAATGTGCTCGGCAGCCGCGGCTCGGTCCTGCCGCTGTTCACCGAGCAGATCCTCAAGGGCGGGCCAGTCACGGTCACCGACCCGGAAGCCACCCGCTTCTTCATGACCATCCCGGAGGCCTGCCAGCTGGTCATCCAGGCCGGGGCCATCGGCCGCGGCGGCGAGGTGATGATCCTGGACATGGGCAACCCGGTGCGCATCATGGACGTGGCCGAACACATGATCCAGCTCAGCGGCAAGGACGTGGAGATCGAGATCACCGGGCTGCGCCCGGGGGAGAAGCTGCATGAGGATCTCATCGGCGAGGGCGAAGGCGACGAACGGCCGCTGCATCCGAAGATCTCGCACGCCCACATCGACGTCCTGGACCCGGCCGACATGGACCTGCGGGAGTGGAAGGAACGACAGGGGCACCTCGACGGCCCGGACGCCGAAAGCGCGGTGTCATGACCGCCATGGAGGCCATTGCCGTCGCGTCGGCATTCGTGGCCGGCGTGCTGCTGCCGTTCGCGCTCATCCCCATCCTGCGGCGCCTGGGCGTCCTGGACGTACCCAACGACCGGTCCTCGCATACGGTCACCGCGGTGCGTGGCGTCGGATTGACGATCACCCTCGCGGTGCTGATCGGCTTCGCCATCATCTGGTGGGGCGGCCCCCGCACGGACGGGCCGTTGCTGCCGGTGGTCGCCGCCATCGCGGTGGCCGCGGCCACGCTGGGATGGATCGAGGACTACCGCGGAGTCTCGGTCGGTTGGCGCTTCGGACTGCAACTGGCCATCGGAGCCCTGGGAACGACGGCGATGGTGGTCATCACCGACAGCTCCTGGTGGTGGGTCCTGGTCGGCGCGCTGGCGCTGACCGCATACATCAACGTCGCGAACTTCATGGACGGCATCAATGGCATCAGCGGCCTGCACGGGATGACAGTGGGGGTGTTTTTCGCCGGAACCGCGCTGCTCGATGACCAGCCATGGCTGGTCGCCCCCTCCCTCGTCGTCGCCGCCGCGTTCGCCTCCTTCCTGCCCTGGAACCTCGGGCGCGGACATGTGTTCCTGGGCGACGTCGGCAGCTATCTGTTGGGTGCCACCCTGGCAGCGCTCGGTGCCGCCGCCTTCCTCAACGGGATGGAGCCCGGCTACCTGCTCGGCCCGGTCGTCATCTACCTGGCGGACACGGGATACACCCTGCTGGTGCGCATCCGCACGGGGGAGCGCTGGTATGCGGCGCACCGCCAACATGTGTACCAGCGACTCACCGATGTCGGACTGGGCCACCTGGCCTCGGCGCTGACCGTCACCGTCGCCACCGCCTTGTGCGCCGGGGGTGCCACGCTCAGCGTTCTGGCTCCCAGCCCGGGACAGTATTTGTGGGGGGTGTTCATCGTGGCCGTCATCGTCGCGTACCTCTCCAGCCCCGTCTGGATCGGGCGGCTGACCGGGGCCCGTCGAGGCGTCGGGACGAGGGACAAGTAACATTTCTATCTCGTGTAGAATTGCTGAGGGTTCCCAGCGGGAACACCACCCAATTCGACCCCGTGAACCGGCGCACCGCGCCGGCCGGGAGCAATGACAACGAGGTGCAGGTACATGCCGGAGGCGGCACACCCCAACGGCACGGACGCCGTGAGGGAGTCGGGGGAAACTCCGTCTCCCTGGCTGTCGATCCTGCGGAAGTGCTCCACGGTCACGGCCATCACCACCGTGCTGGTCGCCTTCGTGGGCTGGCTGGTTTCGGGGCTGCCCGCGGCGGGCAGTGCCTTGGCCGCGGGCGTCGTCGTCATCATCTTCTTCGGCATCAGCCTGGGCATTGGACACCTCGTCGGACGGCGGAATCCCTCCGCCACCTTCGGTGCGTTCATGATCGGTTATGTCGTCAAGGTCGTCGTGCTCGGTGTGCTGGCCTTCGGGTTCGGCACGCCGGCCTGGCTCGACGGGACCTGGCTGCTGATCGGGGTCGTATCAGCGGTGGTCATCTGGCAGATCGTGGAGTTGCATGCCTTCTCCCGGTTGCGTCTCCAGCTCTACAACGACCCCATCACCACCACCCCTGCGGACGAGGGGAAGAACCGATGACCGATCCAGGCACCGGCGAATCCCCGAAGCCGGAAATCTCGCGCTTTCGTGAAAACTTCAACTACATCGTTGGCGGGATCATCGCGTGGGGTTTGATAGGGTGGTTGTTGGACTTCCTGTTGCATCAAAGCTGGATCCGGATCGTCGGCGCCCTTCTCGGTGCCGTTGCCGGTTACTATCTGGCCTTCCTCCATCGAAAAGAACGCGCTTCGCGGCGGGTTCACGGTGCGGACGAGTAGCAGCCAACAACTTCATCCGGTAGGGACAGGCACGATACCCCACCGAAACTGCCCAAAGACGGACACTGCAGAGAGGAACCGCGTTGATCGCGCTTGCGCTTCCGGCGGCCCCAGAAGAAGGCGGCTTCAAAGCCCCCGGCCTAGAGGACATGCACCTCCCCGAACTGCTCCCGTGGGGAGCCGACTACGGAAGTGGCTTTGGCAAGCAGATGCTGCTGGTCATCATTTCCGTCATTCTCATCTCCTGGTTCTTCATGGCCACGTCACGTCGCCGTCAGTTGGTCCCGGGCAAATTCCAGTTCCTGGGTGAGTACTCGTACAACTTCGTCCGCAACTCGGTCGGCAAGGACATCATCGGCGAAAAGGACTTCAAGCCCTTCGTCCCGCTGCTGATGTGCCTGTTCTTCTTCATCCTGGTGAACAACCTCTTCGGTGTCGTGCCGATCTTCCAGATGCCGACCACCTCCCATGTGGGCACGGCCTATGCACTGGCCGGCATCGTCTACGTCTACTGGATCTTCCTGGGGCTGAAGAAGCACGGCATTGCCTACCTGAAGCTGGCCGTCGTCCCCTCGGGCGTTCCGAAGGCGATCCTGCCCCTGATCATCGTCATCGAGATCATCTCCAACTTCTTCGTCCGCCCGTTGACGCACAGCCTCCGTCTGTTCGCCACCATGCTCTCCGGCCACCTCATCGTGATGCTCGCAGCGGCCGGAACCTCGTACATGATCGTCGAGGGCGGCGCCTTCCTGAAGGGCCTGGGCGTGCTGACGTTCGTCGGCGGCGTCGGGATGGGCCTCTTCGAGGTCCTCATCATGGCCCTTCAGGCCTATGTCTTCGTCCTGCTGACCGCCATCTACATCCAAGGCTCACTGGTCGAAGAGCACTAAAAGCTTTCCCCACCCGGGGAATACCCTGTATCCAAACACCCTGCCAATCGGCATTCTGAAAGGAACACAATGGAAATCTACGGTAGCCTCAACGCCATCGGTTACGGCCTCTCCGCAATCGGCGGTGCCATCGGCGTGGGTCTCGTCTTCGCCGCGTACATCAACGGCGTCGCTCGTCAGCCCGAGGCCCAGCGCGTGCTGCAGCCGATCGCCTTCCTCGGCCTGGCGCTGACCGAAGCTCTTGCCATCCTCGGCCTGGTCTTCGCCTTCATCTGGGGCCGCGTCTAAACTTCGATTCCTTTCAGGGAACCGAAGGTTAGAGTCTACGAAAGACGGGTGAATTATGATCTACGCAGCACTAAGCGCGGCTGAGGGCAAGGTAAACCCCCTCGTCCCCAATGTCTGGGAAATCGCACTGACGCTGGTGACCTTCCTCGTTCTGCTGTACATCGTCAGCAAGTTTGTCGTACCGGCATTCGAGAAGACGTATGAGGAACGCTCAGCGGCCATCGAAGGCGGGATTGCCAAGGCGGAAGCCGCGCAGGCCGAAGCCAACGCGGCCCTGGACGAGTACAAGCAGCAGCTGCTGGACGCCCGCACGGAAGCCAATCGCATCCGCGAGGAAGCCCGTGCCGAGGGGTCCAAGATCCTGGCGGACCTGAAGGAGAAGGCGGCGGCAGAGTCCGCGCGCATCACCGAACAGGCCCACGTCCAGATCGAGGCCGAGCGCCAGGCAGCCGTCGTCTCCCTGCGCGGGGAAGTCGGCACGTTGGCCACCCAGCTGGCCAGCCGCATCGTGGGCGAGTCCCTCGATGACGATGCACGGTCCGCACGCGTGGTCGACCGCTTCCTGAGCGACCTCGAAAACGAGCAGAGCGCAGGTGCATCGAACTAATGGCAGGTGTATCGAGCCAGTCGTTGGCCGCGGCGCAGTCCGACCTTGAGGCGAAACTGCCCACGGCCGGCCTGCCGCTGGCCACGGACCTCTTCAACGTCCTGGGCGTCTTGGATTCCAGTGCCGGCTTGCGCCGTGCGCTGACCGATCCGTCGCGCAGCACCGAGGAAAAGAGTGCCCTGACGTCGCGGCTACTGCAGGGAAAGGTCTCCGCAGAGGCCCAGTCCATCGTGGCCGGTCTCGCCGGTTCCCGGTGGGGCTCGGCACGTGACATCGGCGATGCACTCGAGACGCTGGCCGCAACAGTGGCCATCAGCGTGGCAGAGCGCCAGGCGGAAGGCCCCTCGGGTCTTGAAGCCCTGGAGGAGGACCTCTTCGGCTTCATCCAGGTTGTGGGGTCCAGTCATGATCTGCAGCGCGCACTCGACGACCCGCAGGCCTCGGCCGATGCCAAGCGCACGTTGGCGCTGAAGGTATCGCCGCAGGCCGGCGAGGTCGCCCGGGTCCTGATCACCCAGGCCGTGGAGTCCCCCCGGGGACTCAAGCCTGCTGCACTCGTGCAGAAGTTCGTGGAGTTGGTGGCCAAGCGCCAGCAGCGGTGGATTGCGCACGTCAGCGCCACCCGTCCGTTGACTGACGAACAGTTCAACCGACTGCAGGCCGGGCTCAACAAGCTCTACGGACGCGATCTGAAGATCAACGCCGCAGTGGATCCATCACTAGTTGGAGGCATCCGGGTGGTCGTGGGCGACGAGGTTGTTGACGCAACCGCCGCCACGCGCCTCGCGGAACTCCGCCGCCGGTTGGCCGGGTAGCCCTCCCTCGTGGAGGGCGGCCCGCCGCCGACATCACAGACTGAATCAAACCCCGGTTTCCACCAGGCAACTCAGGTCGGGAACCACAATCTAGGAGAGCAGGGACTGCAGATGGCCGAATTGACCATCAACGCCGATGACGTCCGCAACGCCTTGACCGACTTCGCCGCGTCCTATGAACCGGGCAACGCGCAGCGTGTCGAGGTGGGTCGCGTGAGCACGGCTAGTGACGGCATCGCAAAGGTGGAGGGTCTTCCCTCCGTCATGGCCAACGAGCTGCTTCGCTTCGAAGACGGCACGCTGGGACTGGCACAGAACCTCGACACGCGCGAAATCGGCGTCGTCGTCCTCGGCGACTTCGCCGGGATCGAAGAAGGCCAGGAAGTGCACCGCACGGGCGAGATCCTTTCCGTCCCCGTGGGCGACAACTTCCTCGGACGCGTCGTGGACCCGCTGGGCATGCCCATCGATGACCTCGGCGACATCGAGGCAGAGGGCCGCCGCCCGTTGGAGCTCCAGGCCCCGGGCGTGACCCAACGCCAGTCGGTCGGCGAGCCGATGCAAACCGGCATGAAGGCCATCGACGCCATGATTCCGGTCGGCCGCGGACAGCGACAGCTGATCATCGGCGACCGCCAGACGGGCAAGACCGCCCTGGCCGTGGACACCATCATCAACCAGAAGGCCAACTGGGCCTCCGGGGATGTCTCCAAGCAGGTGCGCTGCATCTACGTGGCCATCGGCCAGAAGGCCTCGACGATCGCCTCCGTCCGCCAGTCGCTCGAAGAGCACGGCGCCATGGAGTACACCACCATCGTCGCTTCCCCGGCCTCGGACCCTGCCGGCTTCAAGTACCTGGCACCCTACGCCGGTTCGGCCATCGGCCAGCACTGGATGTACGGCGGCAAGCACGTCCTCATCGTTTTCGATGACCTTTCCAAGCAGGCCGAGGCCTACCGTGCCGTGTCCCTGCTGCTGCGTCGTCCGCCGGGACGCGAGGCCTACCCGGGCGATGTGTTCTACCTGCACTCCCGTCTGCTGGAGCGTTGCGCGAAGCTCTCCGACGAGCTCGGCGCCGGTTCGATGACCGGCCTGCCGATCATCGAGACCAAGGCAAACGATGTCTCCGCCTACATCCCGACGAACGTCATCTCCATCACCGATGGGCAGATCTTCCTGCAGTCGGACCTCTTCAACGCCAACCAGCGTCCCGCGGTCGACGTGGGCATCTCGGTGTCCCGCGTGGGCGGTTCGGCGCAGATCAAGGCCATGAAGAAGGTCTCCGGCACGCTGAAGCTGGAACTGGCGCAGTACCGCGACATGCAGGCGTTCGCCATGTTTGCCTCGGACCTGGATGCCGCCACCAAGCAGCAGCTCACCCGTGGTGCGCGCCTGATGGAACTGCTCAAGCAGGGCCAGTACGCGCCGTACCCGGTCGAGGACCAGGTTGTTTCCGTCTGGGCCGGCACCAACGGCCACCTGGACACCGTTCCCGTCGAGGACGTGCGCCGGTTCGAGCAGGAGTTCATCGAGCACCTGCGCAACCGCACCGACGTGCTGACCACCATTGCCCAGACGGGCAAGCTGGAGGACTCGACCGTCGAGGCGCTGAAGTCCAACGTCGAGGACTTCAAGCAGGGCTTCTTCGGTCAGGGCGGGGACCAGCTGGTCAACGCCGGGCACGAGGAGCACGACGCCCTTGGCGAAGAGAACGTCGACCAGGAAAAGATCGTCAAGCAGAAGCGCTGACGCTCTCCGTGAGGTGGTGGCCGGACCCCCGGGTCCAGCCACCACCACCACGGACTAGGAAAGGATAAACATGGGAGCCCAGATTCGGGTCTACCGCCAGAAGATCGCCTCGACGTCGTCGATGGGCAAGATCTTCAAGGCGATGGAACTGATCGCCACTTCCCGCATTGGCAAGGCCCGGAGCCGGGTTTCGGCCTCGCTGCCGTACGCCCGTGCGATTACCCGTGCCGTTTCTGCCGTCGCATCCCAGTCCGAGGTCGATCACCCGCTGACCACCGAGCCGGAGCAGATCCGCCGCTCGGCAGTGCTGGTGATGACGTCCGACCGGGGCCTGGCCGGTGCCTATTCCGTCAGCGCCATCAAGCAGGCCGAGGCGCTGAACGAACTGCTGCGGGCAGAAGGCAAGGAAATCAAGACCTACCTGGTCGGACGCAAGGCCCAGGCCTACTACGACTTCCGCAACCGCGACTATGAGCGGCTGTGGACCGGGGATACGGACGCGCCGAAGTTCGAGACGGCCCGCGAAATCGGGGAGGCGCTGTTGGAGGCCTTCAACACGCCGTTCGAGGAAGGTGGCGTGGAGGAGATCCACGTTGTCTACACGCAGTTCAAGTCCATGGTCCTGCAGGAGCCAACCGTTGTGCGGTTGCTTCCGTTGGAGGTCGTGGAGGAGGAAGTGGCCCAGGAGAACGACCTGCTGCCGCTGTACGAGTACGAGCCGGAGCCCGAACAGGTCCTGGACGCACTCCTGCCGCGTTACATCGAGTCCCGCATCTTTGCAGCCCTGCTGCAGTCGGCTGCATCCGAACTGGCAGCACGCCAGCGCGCGATGAAGGCGGCCGGTGACAATGCCAACGAGCTGATCAAGAAGTACACGCGACTTCGGAACAACGCCCGTCAGGCAGAGATCACCCAGGAATTGTCGGAAATCGTGGCAGGCGCCGACGCGCTCAGCGCGTAGCAGCCGGCCGATCACCAATTACCCCCACGCTCTAGACATACAAGCGAAGTGAGAGAGATGACTGCCCAACTAAACGAGCAGGGAACCGCTGCCGCAGCCCCGGGTTCAACCGGGCGCATCGCACGCGTCATCGGTCCGGTCGTCGACGTCGAATTCCCGGCCGATGCCCTTCCCGCCATGTACAACGCCCTGACCGCCGACATCACGCTGAACGGCGAGACGCACACGGTCACCTTCGAGACCAGCCAGCACCTCGGCGACAACCTCGTGCGTGCCATCTCCCTGCAGGCCACCGACGGACTCGTCCGCGGTGCCGTCGTGCAGGACACCGGCACCTCGATTTCCGTCCCCGTTGGCGACGGCGTCAAGGGACACATCTTCAACGTCCTCGGCGAGCCGTTGGACGTGGATGCCTCGGAGCTGCAGATCAGCGAGCGCTGGCCGATCCACCGCAAGGCCCCGGCCTTCGCGAGCCTGGAATCCTCCACCGAGATCCTCGAGACCGGCATCAAGTCGATCGACCTTCTCACCCCGTACATCCAGGGTGGAAAGATCGGCCTGTTCGGCGGTGCAGGCGTCGGCAAGACCGTGCTCATCCAGGAAATGATCACCCGTGTCGCACGCAACTTCGGCGGCACCTCGGTGTTCGCCGGTGTGGGCGAGCGTACCCGTGAGGGCAACGACCTCTGGGTTGAAATGGAAGAGTCGGGCGTCCTGAAGGACACCGCCCTGGTGTTCGGCCAGATGGACGAGCCGCCGGGAACGCGCCTGCGCGTCGCCCTGTCCGCCCTGACCATGGCGGAGTACTTCCGCGATGTGCAGAACCAGGACGTGCTGTTGTTCATCGACAACATCTTCCGCTTCACGCAGGCCGGTTCCGAGGTGTCGACCCTGCTGGGCCGCATGCCTTCGGCCGTGGGCTACCAGCCCAACCTCGCCGACGAGATGGGTACCCTCCAGGAGCGCATCACCTCCACGAAGGGCCACTCCATCACCTCGATGCAGGCCATCTACGTCCCCGCGGATGACTACACGGACCCGGCTCCGGCCACCACGTTCGCGCACCTGGATGCAACGACCGAGCTCTCGCGCGAAATCGCTTCCCGTGGCCTGTACCCGGCCATCGACCCGCTGACGTCCACGTCGCGCATCCTGGACCCGCAGTACGTGGGACAGGCGCACTACGACACGGCAGTCCGCGTGAAGTCGATCCTGCAGAAGAACAAGGAACTGCAGGACATCATCGCGATCCTGGGTGTCGACGAGCTCTCGGAAGAAGACAAGATCGTCGTCTCCCGCGCACGCCGCATCCAGCAGTTCCTGTCGCAGAACACCTACACCGCCAAGCAGTTCACCGGCGTGGAGGGATCGACCGTCTCCATCAAGGACACGATCGAGGGCTTCAAGGCCATCTGCGACGGCGACCTCGACCACATCGCCGAGCAGGCCTTCTTCAACATTGGTGGCCTCGACGACGTCGAGCGCCAGTGGGCCGAAATCCAGGGCAAGTAGCCATGGCCGAACTCGAAGTCGAAATCGTCGCCGCGGACCACTTCGTGTGGTCCGGTGCGGCGACCCTGGTCAAGGCACGTACCAGCGATGGCGAGATCGGCGTCATGCCCGGGCACAGCCCGGTCCTGGCGATCCTCGCAGCCGGTGAGTTGGCGATCACGCCCACCAACGGCTCGCGGTTCACCATCCAGGCAGAGGGCGGTTTCTTCTCGGTCGACAAGGACCGGGTCGTCATCGTGGCTGACAACGCGCAGCTTGACGAGTCCGCCACGGCAGGAAACCGATAGTCCGCCGTTGAACTCCTTGGGCCTTCCCCTGATCATCCTGGCGGTAGCCCTGCTACTGCTGGTCATGATCTTGGGCGCCATGGGAGTCCGCCGCCAGCAGCTGCGGCGTGCACTGGGTACCTTCGACGCCTCCATCTCCACCTCCTCCGGGAAGTGGATGATGGGGGTTTGTCGTTATGCGGGGACCGAACTGGAATTCCTGCGCCTGCTCTCCGTGACTCCGGTTCCCCGGCATCGGTTCGCGCGCACGGCGCTGCAACTCACCGGATGGCGGGAAACCGACGCGACCGAACGGACCCGGGTGCAACCCGGTGCCGTCGTCGTGTCGCTGGTCGTCGACGGCGAGCCGGTCCTGCTGGCCATGGACTACGGCTCCTACACCGGCTTGCGCAGCTGGGTCGAGGCCGGTCCGGTGGCCGGCGTCGGCACCTGGCGCTAGTCCACCGGACCCGACAGCACAATGGCGCGCACCCGAGGGGTGCGCGCCATTGCTGGTTCCGTCATCGGCCGGCAAGCCGGATCGGGAACTGGTTAGATTCCGGTGACTCCCGTGGCCTGGGGACCTTTGGCCCCCTGGCCGATTTCGAACTCAACCCGCTGGTTTTCCTCCAGCGTGCGGAAGCCGTTGCTCTGGATTTCCGAGTAGTGGACAAAGACATCGCCGTCGGCCTCGTCCGGTGTGATGAAACCGAAGCCCTTTTCAGCGTTGAACCACTTCACGGTGCCCTGCGCCATGTATTTCTCCTCATAGATGTGAAACGTACCGCTCGGGCTCCTTGCCACGACCGGGTGGTATCCAAGTGGGAGAATGCCGGCCGGGGCCGGCGGACCTCCACACCCGCAACCTGCTTTGCGGGCATGAACATGACCAACACAAAGACTGAGTTGATCATCACACATCGATGTGAGGTATTCAACGACGAATTGATGATTTTCTGATGAACTACGCGCTGACAGGGTCCAACTCGCGTCCATCGCGGAAGACCTTCACGAGGCGGAGGTGGCGGTCCACGACGACGGCATCGGCACTGAAGCCCACCTTCAGGGCCCCGACCTCGTCGGCGAGACCGACCAGCTCCGCGGGAACCGCGGTGGCCGAATGCACCGCCTGCTCCAGGGGGACGCCGCCATCAACAGCCGACCTGAGCACATCGAGCATCGTCGCAGTGCCTCCCGCCAACGCCCCGCCGTCGGCCAGCCGCGCCGCGCCCGCTGCAACGACGACGTCCTGGGGGCCGAGGGTGTAGCGGCCATCGGCCAGCCCGGTGGCCGCCATCGAGTCGGTGACCAGCACGATCGCCTCGGCGCCCACCAGGGCGAAGACCATGCGGACGACGGCCGGGTCAAGGTGGACGCCGTCGGCGACCAGTTCGAGCACCGCCTTGCCGTTGGCCGCAGCCTCCAGGCAAGCGGCGACCGGACCGGGGCTGCGGTGGTGCATCGGGGGCATGGCATTGAACAGGTGGGTGACCGTGACGCGTTCGGTGTATCCGTCGAACCCGGCCGAGGAGAGCTCCTCCAGTGCCACGTCCAGTGAGGCGGTGACCGTCGCCGCATCGGCGTCGGTGTGCCCCAGGGACGGCAGCACGCCGTGGGAGACGAGCTGTTCGACCAGGGCATCGGACCCGGCCAGTTCGGGGGCATAGGTCATCGTGCGCAGCTGCCCATGCGCGCTGGCGACGAGCTCGTCGACGAAGGCCGGGTCGGGGACACGTAGGAAGGAGGGATCCTGTGCCCCGCAGCGGGCGGTGGACAGGAACGGTCCCTCGGCGTGCAGGCCGGCCAACAGCTCCTGCTCCGCCAGCGGCGCGAGTGCCTCGGCGGCGCGCAGCATGTCGTCACGGCCTGCGGTGACCAGGCTGGCCAGCAGTGTGGTGGTCCCGGCGGCATGGAGGAAGCGGATGGCCCGTTCGGCGGCTGCGGCGTCCCCGCTGGGGAAATCGGCGCCGGCGGCCCCGTGGCAGTGCACGTCGATGAGTCCGGGCAGGATCGTTGCCCCGGCCGGGAGGCGGACCTCGGTGTAGGCCGGGGCATCGGGCCATTGGTCGAATTCGTCCGGGCTGCCGGCGAAGGCGATGCGGTCCCCCTCGAAGGCCAGGACCGACGCCTCGGTGATGGTGCCGCCGGTGACGGTGCGTCCGCGTAGGAACTGCCGGGTGGTTTCCTCGGTGGAAGTCATGGTTCCAGCATAGTTTCTGTGTCCACGCCCACCTAGGCCCGTCAGGGGCGGTGCCCCGATGCCTTCAGAACAGGCGCGAGGCGCTGTCGTCGACCCCGCGCATGGCGTCGTAATCCAAGGTCACGCATTCGATGCCGCGATCGGTGGCCAGGGTTCGGGCCTGGGGCTTGATCTGCTGGGCAGCGAAGACGCCGCGGACCGGGGCCAGCAGCGGGTCGCGGTTCATCAATTCCAGATACCGGGTGAGCTGTTCGACGCCGTCGATGTCCCCCCGGCGCTTGAGCTCGATGGCCACCGTCGCACCCGCGGCATCGCGGGCCAGGATGTCCACCGGTCCGATCGCCGTCATGTACTCGCGGCGGACCAGGCGGAAGCCCTCGCCCAAGCGGTGGATCTGCTCGGCAAGGAGGCGCTGCAGGTCAGCCTCGACGCCGTCCTTGATCAGTCCTGGGTCGATGCCGAGCTCGTGGCTGGAATCGTGGATGAGCTCATGGATCCGGATGACCAGGTGGTCATCGGTCTTGGCATGCTGGACACGCCACGTCTCCTGCACGCCCTCGGCGAGGGCGTCCTCGTCCGCAGGGGTGATGTGCATGGTGGCCGGCGGGCTCATCCAGTTCAGCGGCTTGTAGGAACCGCCATCTGAATGGATGAGGACCGAACCGTCGGCCTTGACCATGAGCAGACGGGTGGCCAAGGGCAGATGGGCACGCAGACGGCCCAGGTAATCGACTGAGCAACGGGCTATCACTAAACGCACATCCAGCACTCTACCGTCCAGGCCGGTGCCGGGCATTCCCCCGTCCGGTCCCGAAGGCGATACGATCCGGAACATGCCCCGCTCGAACCGCCCCCGTCGCCCCGCCCGCCAGGCCCGCCCGGGCAAGCGCTCACCGGTGGACCGGGGGCGGGGGGAGGACGAGGGGGATTTCCGGGGGCCAGGCCTGTCCATTCCGTCACTGCAGAGCGCACCCGACGGACAATGGCACGTGCGCCGAATCTCGGCGGCCCGCGCCGGGAAGACCTACATCTGCCCCGGTTGCCATCGGAACATCGACCCGGGGATCGAACACATCGTCGCCTGGCGGGCCGACCATTGGAGTGGGGACGAGGCCTCGGCGGCGGGGCGGCGCCACTGGCACCTGAAGTGCTGGAGCGGTCGCAGCTTCCGTTACTAGAGCCGTTCCTGCCGGGCCATGAAGACCTCGCGGATCAACAGCATCGCCGAGGCGGCCAACGGAATGGCCATGAGCGCCCCCACGACCCCCATGAGGGAACCGCCGGCGATCACCGCGATCACCGCAACCGCCCCCGGGACCGCCACGGTGCGTTGCATCACGCGTGGGGAGATGAAGTAGGCCTCGAACTGCAGGTAGCCGAAGTAGAAGATCGCGTAGACCACCGCCGTCTCCCAGCCCACGGTCAGGGCGATCAGGGAGACCAGGATGCCGGCAATCACCGCGCCGACCAAGGGGATGAAGGCCAGGATGACCACGACCATGGACAGCAGCAGGGAATAGGGGACACCGACGATGGTCATGACGATGAATGCGTAGAGCGCGTTGAGCAGGGCCACCACTGCCTGGCCCATGACGTAGTTGCCGACGCTGTTGGTGATCTGCTCGGAGAGGACCTGGACGCGTTCGCGCTTCGAACGCGGCGCCAGCCGGTAGCACCACGCCTTGAGCCCGGGCAGCGAGGCCAGGATGTAGACCGCCAGGACCAAGACGATCAGCGTGCCGAACATCCCCTGGGCCACCACGGAGCCGACGCCGATCACGCCGCCGAAGACCCCGCCGACAGCGTCGGAGTTCTGGAAGAACTTGTCCACCTCCTGGGTGATGCGTTCCCTGATCTGGAACTGCTCGTCCACGGTGGTGAAGAACTCCGAGTTCAGGAAGCTGTCCACGAAGTCGGGGGCCTTCTCCACGAACGCCGTCGTCTGGCGCACGATCGTGGGGACCAGCGCCCCCACGACCCCGCCGAAAACGGCAGCCAGCATCAAGATGGCCGCCAGCACGCCCAACGGCCGGGGAACGCGGTGGCGCTCGAGGAACCTCACGATCGGGTCCAGTCCCAGGGCAATGAACAGGGCGATCGAGATCCAGACCAGCAACGATCCGACGTTGGTCAGGATGAAGTAGAGCAGCAGCGCCAGCCCGACGCCGACGGTGATCATGAACCCGGTGAAGATCGGATGGTGGATGCCCGGGATGGTGGCGATCGGTTCGTAGTCCTCCGATTCCGTTGGCGGAGGGGGCACCGGCCTGGCCCGTTTCAGTGCCTCGCGAACGCGGCCCAGGAACGACGCCGGCCGCTCTTCAGCGGGGGAGGGGGACTCGGAGTGGTTGCTGGTGGCGGAGCCGGCCATTGCCGGCTCGCCGGCGGAGACCGGCGGTGGTGCGTCAGGGGCCGTGGGGGCATGTTGCCCGGCGGCATGGGCCGGCCGGGCGGGCGTTGCATCGGCAGATCCCGCGGCCGGCACCGGGCCCGGTGATGCCGGCCCGTTGTCCCCGCCCTCGGCGGTGGCGTCGCTCTCCGTGTTCACGGGGTTGAGCCTACCGTCAGTGGCGGTCGATCCGCTGTCTCCCGGGCCGGTCGAACACCGCGCGGCGTGGCGCTTGACACAAGCAGGAACCGCTGTGGTACCGATTCGTTATCATTGGAGTGTGGCCGGGGTACTTCCGTGCCCTGCCACGACCGAGGCCGATCCATCGACCCCCATGTGTTAGGTGTAATTTAGTGCGAATCATCATTGCTGCAATCTCGATCCTGCTGGGCGCCGTTGCGCTCGTGGTGGGCATCGGGCAGCGGACGTTCTGGGCCCCGCCCGAGATTGCGACGGCCACGGTCCAGACCGAGCTGAAGGATGCCCCGGTGACCGTCATCGGCCCCGGGATCGCCGCCAACCAGGATCGGCCGGTCGATGTGACCATCGAGGCCGACGGGCAATTCACTGCAGCACTGGGACGGACTGCCGACGTGGACGCGTGGGTCGGCAAGGCCGCACACAATACGATTTCCGGGATCAACACCGAGGCGATGACCCTGGACGCCCAACACGACAACGGCGAGGCCAAGGTCCCGAACCCCAAGAACTCCGACCTCTGGGTCGCCTCGGAGTCGGCCGACTCCCATCTGGTGCACCGGTGGACCGAACCCGCAGAGGGCGACTGGTCCCTGCTGTTGGCCGCTGATGGCACCAAGGCCGCCCCCACCGAGATCACCGTCTCCTGGGAAAACGACGCCAGCACGCCGTTCTCCATCCCGTTGATCATCGTCGGCGCCCTGTTGGTCGTCTTCGGTGTGGCCAGCCTGCTGGTGGCCGGCCGTGGCCGCGGAAAGGGCCCCCGGAACCCGGCCACCACCGGACCGGAATCCGGCGCCGCCGGCGGTTCCGGTTCCGGAACGGGGTCCACCGCACTGCAGCGGACCGCGGCCGTCGTTGCTGCCGCGGCGCTGGTGCTGGTACCCGCCGTGCCGGCCTCCGCGGCACCGGCGACCACCCCGTCGGACGCGAGCAACGACCCGACCAACGCCGACCAGAGCGTCTACGCCGTCGTCCAGGAGAACCAGCTCAACCGCATCCTGGAATCCGTCTCCGACACGGTGGCCGCCGGGGACAAGGCCAAGGACGCCAAGAAGCTCGACTCCCGCGTCGCGGGAAAGGCGCTGTCCCTGCGCAAGACCAACTACACCCAGCGCGGTGACGGCGTGAAGACCGCGGCTCCAGGCGTGGTGGCCGCAGGTCCGGTGCGTTCTGCCGCAGTGACCACCACGACCACGTGGCCGCGCACCCTCATGGTGGTCACCCAGGCCAAGGACGCCAAGTTCCCGGAGGTCCTGGTCCTGAAGCAGGACAATCCCCGCGCGAACTACAAGCTCATCAATTCGGTGACCATGCTTCCCGGCTCCGAGTTCCCCGGCATCGGGGTCGGCGACACCTCGGTGCGCACGCTGGACGTCACCGACGATTCGGTGGCCGTTGCCCCGGAATCCGCGGCCAAGGACCTGGCCGACTACCTGGGCAACGCGAAGTCCAAGAAGAAGGGCGAATTCGCCGAGAGCCCCTTCATCTCCGCCACCCACGATGAGCAGGCGGCCGCCGTCAAGGACAACAAGAACGCGAAGATCAGCTACAAGCACCGGGCCGACCTGAAGTCGCTGAACGTGCTCTCCACCCCCAACGGCGGCGCATTGGTCAGCGGGTACCTGACCAGCACGATGAGTGCCACCCCAAAGGAAGAGGGCGGCACGATCAAGCTTGACTCGGTCAGCGCCAAGCTCGCCGGGGCCACGAGCACCAGGAAGGGCGTGGACATCACCTACGCCGAACCCGTCGTGTTCTACATCCCGGCCGATGACAGCAAGGACAAGATCCGCCTGATCGCGGGCGAGTCCATGCCGCTGTCGGCCAAGTTGAAGTAGTCCGCTCCCACGGGCCGTGCCCGTTGGGCAGGAGGCGGACGCAGACCATAAGGTAGGGGAATGAGCAATACCGAACCAGCAGCAGCATCCAGCCGCGGCGCCGTGGACCTCTCGGCCTTGGGCGCCCCCACCCCCGGACCGGCTCCGGCCGGGGCACCGGCCAGCGGTGGGGCGACCTGGGCAACGACGGTGAACCAGCAGGACTTCACCCAGCTGGTCCAGCTCTCCAGCACCGCCCCGGTCGTGGTCTCCCTGGGCACCGGCTCGTCGCCGGCTTCGGCCCAGCTCGATGCCACGCTCCGCGACCTCGTGGACGGCCACGCCGGCCGCCTGCTCCTCGCCCTGGTCGACACGGATCGGGAGCCCGCGATCGCCCAGGCCTTCCGGGTCCAGCAGGTCCCCTCCGTCGTCGCACTGCTCAACGGCCAGCCCGTTCCGCTGTTCCAGGGCAGCGCGGCGCCGGAGCAGATCGCCTCCCTGCTGCAGGAGCTGCTCCAGCTCGGTGTCCAGCACGGGGTCACCGGCACGGTGCCCGCCTTCGGCGGCGAACCCGCAGAACAGCCCGTCCCGCCACTGCACCAGGAGGCGATCGACGCGATCGACGCCGGCGACTACGACGCGGCCGCAACCGCCTACCGCAAGGCACTGGCCGAGAAGCCCAACGACGAGGACGCCCGGACCGGGCTCGAACACGTCGAACTGCTGCGACGCACCGCGGATGCCGACCTGCAGGCGGTCCGCCAGGCCGCTGCGGAGCATCCCGATGGCATCGGGGAACAACTCGCCGTCGCCGACCTCGACGTCCTCGGCGGACATGTCGAGGACGCCTTCGCCCGTCTGGTCTCCCTGGTCGGACGCACCGCGGGCGAGGACCGCGAACGCGTCCGCGCCCGGCTGGTGGCGTTGTACTCCGTGGTGGGGACGCAGGACGAACGGGTCGTCAAGTCCCGCCAGGCCCTGGCCCGCGTCCTGTTCTAGGAGCCTCCACCTGAGGGGTGAGGCCCCAATTCACCCGCAAGGATGATGCCCGCGCGCAGCGGCCGCTGTTAGGTTCGGAGCATGAACACCGAACTCGACCACGACCAGCAGGCGGGCACCGCCATCAGCCTGCGCGGCCTCGGCAAGCGCTACGGCCAGAAGATCGCTGTGAACGGCATCAGCCTGGATGTCCCCGCCGGATCGTTCTACGGGCTGGTGGGACCCAACGGCGCCGGCAAGACCACTGCACTGTCCATGGCCACCGGGATGCTCCGCCCCGATGTCGGGCAGGCCTACGTCCATGGGGTCGACGTCTGGGACAACACGCTGCGGGCCAAGAAGCTGCTCGGTGTCCTGGCGGACGGCGTGCGCCTGTTCGATCGGCTCAGCGGACGGCAGCTGGTGACGTATTCGGGGCTGCTGCGCGGCATGGACGCCACCACGGTGGCCGAGCGCACCGACGACCTGTTGCGCGTGCTGGACCTGGAGGATGCCGGCGGCAAACTCGTCGTGGACTATTCGGCGGGCATGACCAAGAAGATCGCCCTGGCGACCGCGCTCATCCATTCACCCCGCGTGCTCGTGCTCGATGAGCCCTTCGAAGCGGTTGACCCGGTCTCCGCGGCGAACATCCGCGACATCCTCGCCGACTATGTCCACCACGGCGGCACCGTCGTCGTGTCCAGCCATGTCATGGATCTGGTCCAGCGGATGTGCTCCCACGTCGCCATCATCTCCGACGGGAACCTGCTCGCCGCGGGAACGGTCGACGAGGTCCGCGGCGAGGGGAGCCTCGAGGACACCTTCGTCCAGATGGTCGGCGGGCGTGCCGAGGGGGGTGGGCTCTCGTGGTTGCACACCTCCTGAAGCTCAAGCTGGCCCTGCTGCGCAACGGTTTCCGGCGCAGCCCCTGGCAGCTGGTCGGCGTCATCATCGGCGGGCTCTACGGCTTGGGGATCGCCGTCCTGCTGTTCATCGGCATGTTCTTCCTGGGCGGCGAGGACACCGGCCTGGTCGCCACGGCACTGGTGCTGGCCGTTTCGCTGGTCACCCTCGGCTGGGCGGTCATCCCGGTCCTGCTCGCCGGCGTCGACCTGACCCTGGATCCTGCGCGGTTCACCAGCTTCACGATCCCGCCCAGGACGCTGGCCACGGGCCTGCTGCTCAGCGGCTTCATCGGGGTGCCGGGCCTGGTGACCCTGTTGCTGTTCGCCGGACAGGGGCTCGCCTGGCGCTCGAACCCCGGTCTGGTGGTGATCGGCGTGCTCTGCGGTGTCCTGGCTGCGGTCTTCGCCCTGGCGCTGTCCCGGCTCACCGTCACCGCCGCCACGGCGCTGACCTCCAACCGGCGTTTCCGCGAACTCGGGATGATCATCTTGTTCATTCCGCTGATCCTGCTCGGACCGATCATCCAGACCGCCATGAGCGGCATCGAAAACGGGCTTTCCTGGCTGCCCCAGGTCTCCGCGATCCTGGGCTGGACCCCGTTGGGTTCCTTCGCAGCCGTTCCCGCCGACGTCGCCGTCGGGGCATGGGGGACCGCGGCCCTGCGGCTGCTGCTCTCGCTGGCGTACCTGGCCGTTGTCGTTTGGGCCTGGCAGGTGGCGCTGATGCGCGCTCTCGAAACGCCGCCGCAGCAATCCGGCGGCACCCGAGACGTCGCCGGGCTGGGGACCTTCCGCCTCTTCCCCGCCACGCCCTGGGGAGCGGTCGCCGCCCGGTGCCTGACGTACTGGTTCAAGGACCCGCGGTATGCGATGAGCATCATCATGGTGCCCCTGATCCCGGTCTTCATCTGGGTCATGTTCGGCCGCGATGGCGACTTCACGCCGATGCTCTTCATCGCGCCGATCATCGCGGTGCTGATGGCCTTCAGCATCTCCGCCGACGTCTCCTACGACAACACGGCTTTCTCGCTTCATGTGCTCACGGGCCTGCGCGGCATCGACGACCGGATCGGGCGGGTGGCTGCTTGCGCCGTGTTCACCGTGCCTACCGTCCTGGTCGCCGCCATCCTGCCGGCGGTGCTCATGGACGAGCTGGCGATGCTCCCGTCGATCCTCGGCCTCTCGCTCGGTGCCCTGGGTGCCGGTTGGGCGGTTTCGAGCATCAGTTCGGCCCGCTACACCTATGCCGTCCCGCTGCCCGGGGACAACCCGATGAAGACCCCACCCGGCGCCGGGGCCCGCATGGCGGTGACCCAGCTGGCGACCTTCGGGACCACGGCGGCACTGGTGCTGCCGGAGATCGTGCTGCACATCGTCTACCTGGTGACCGGCCGGGAAGTGTTCGCGTGGCTGGTGCTGGCCACCGGCGTCGTCCTCGGTTCCGTGTTGCTCCTGCTTGGCCTGCGCATCGGCGGGCGATGGTTCGACTCGCGGGCCCCGGAGCTGTTGCAGGCGACGGTGGTGAACCGGTAGCACCGGCCCGGGTTGGTAGACTGGATGGCATGAGCATGCCCCCAGATCCGTTTGAGAACGACCCCCGCGACCCGGGCCAGGGTGGCGGCACCGCGACCATCGAGCGCGAGCAGCTGCGCGAGCACGCGGAACCCGGTGACAGCGAACGCTTCGCCCACTATGTGCGCAAGGAAAAGATCATGGAGTCCGCCCTGACCGGCGAACCGGTGATTGCCCTGTGCGGCAAGGTCTGGGTTCCCGGGCGCGACCCGAACAAGTTCCCGGTCTGCCCGGAGTGCAAGGCCGTCTATGACGGGATCAAGGCGCCCAAGGACGGCGGCGGCGAGGACAAATAGCGCCTCGCCCACGCCCGGGATGGCCCGCAACGGGCCGTGGGCACAACGGTATGGATGGCCGATCCGGCGTCCTGCCGTGTCGATGGAGGGTGCGTTGTCGTGCCCGCCGTAGGATGGTTTCTTCTTTCCGGTCGTGAGCGGCCGAATCCAGCTGCCACCAAGCAATCAAGGAGGTTGGCCGTGGGCGATGCCCTGTTCAGTCTGGGCGAGTCCATGCCACCGGCCTACCCGGAGCGTGCCGCGTGGGGCACCGCCCCGAAACTGCGCCAATGGCAGAGCGAGGCGCTGGATAAGTACTTCACTGAAAAGCCGCGCGACTTCCTCGCCGTCGCGACGCCGGGCGCCGGCAAGACGACCTTCGCGCTGCGCGTGGCCGCCATGCTGGTCGAGGCCGGGACGATCAACCGGATCACCGTGGTGGCCCCGACCGAGCACCTGAAGAGCCAGTGGGCCGACGCCGCGGCACGCATCGGGCTGGCGCTGGACCCGAACTTCAAGAATTCCGACGGACGCCACGGGGCCGACTTCATCGGCGTCGCCGTCACCTACGCCCAGGTGGCCAGCAAGCCGCTGCTGCACCGGGCCAAGACCGAGGCCGCCCGCACGCTGGTGATCCTCGACGAGATCCACCACGGCGGCGACGCGCTGAGCTGGGGCGATGGCATCCGCGAGGCCTTCGAACCGGCCACCCGGCGCCTCGCCCTGACCGGCACGCCCTTCCGCTCCGACACCGCGGCGATCCCGTTCGTCGACTACGTCGAGGACGCCGAGGGCATCCGCCGCTCCAAGGCCGACTACACCTACGGCTACGGCGATGCGCTGAAGGACCACGTGGTGCGCCCGGTGATCTTCATGGCCTACTCGGGGCAGATGCGTTGGCGCACCTCCGCCGGCGAGGAAATGGAAGCCCAGCTCGGTGAGGGCTTCACCAAGGACATCACAGCCCACGCCTGGCGTACCGCGCTGAACCCCGAGGGCGAATGGATCCCCTCCGTGCTGGCCGCCGCCGACCGGCGCCTGACCGAGGTGCGCCGCACGATTCCCGATGCCGGCGGGCTGGTCATCGCCACCGACCACTCCGACGCCAAGGCCTACGCCGCCCAGCTGAAGAAGATCACGGGGGAGAAGGTCACCACGATCCTCTCCGACGACGCCGGCGCCTCGAAGAAGATCGAGGACTTCTCCGAGGGCACCGACCGGTGGATGGTCGCCGTGCGCATGGTCTCCGAAGGGGTCGACGTGCCGCGTCTGGCCGTCGGGGTCTATGCCACCTCGACGTCAACCCCGCTGTTCTTCGCCCAGGCCGTGGGACGCTACGTCCGCTCGCGCAAGCGCGGGGAGGTCGCCTCGATCTTCCTGCCCTCGGTGCCGATCCTCATGGCGCTGGCCAACCAGATGGAGGTCGAACGCGACCACGCGCTGGACCGCCCGGAGAAGCACGTGGAGGATCCGGACTTCATCCCCGAGGAAGCCCTCATGGATGAGGCCAACCGCGAGGAGAAGGCCTCCGACGAGCTGGCCAAGCAGAAGTTCGAGGCACTGGACTCCCGGGCGTCGTTCGACCGCGTGCTCTACGACGGCGGCGAGTTCGGCACTGGCGCGATGCTCGGTTCCGAGGACGAGCAGGACTTCCTGGGGATCCCCGGGCTCCTCGACGCCGACCAGGTGGGCGTGCTGTTGCGCCAACGCCAGCAGGAACAGGTCACCCGGCGCAGCCGCAACTCCGGTGCCGCGGCGCCGGCCGAGGAGCCGTCGGTGACCGACCACCGGCAGCTGACCGAACTGCGCAGCAAGCTCTCCAAGAACGTCTCGGCGTGGGCGGCACGGACGGGGACCCCCCACGGCGTGGTGCACACCAAGTTGCGCGAAGTCTGCGGCGGGCCGGCCGTGGCCCAGGCCAACGCCGACCAGCTGAACAAACGGCTGAAAAAGCTGCAGGACTGGTTCGTCGGCAAACGCTGATCCACGTCGGCCACCGCCGGTCGCGGCGGCGTCCGGTGGGCGTAACCGCCATCTCAAGAGACGTCCGCGAGCCTTATTGACACTGACTTTGTGTGGGTAAATACTGCAAAAGTGACCCGCATCACCGGGGCACTGGCTAGCAAGCTATTCACCGTTGTCAACAGGAGAGGCCGCTGATGTCCTCACATTCCCCCCAGCCGACGAAGGTCAAGGTCGAATTCGACCGGGGCCTGAAGCGCGATATCGGAAAGGTCGGCCTCCTGTTCACCGGGGTGGGCTCGATCATTGGTTCCGGATGGTTGTTCGGTGCGTTTGAAGCGGCGTCCCTCGTGGGCCCCGCGGCCATCATCTCCTGGATGCTCGGCGCGGTGATGATCATCATCGTCGCGTTGAACTACGCAGAATTGGGCGTCATGTTCCCCGTGGCCGGCGGCGTCATCCGCTTCCCCCACTACGCGTTCGGATCCTTCGCCAGCTACACCAGCGGCTGGATCACCTGGCTCTCGGTGGTCGCCACCGTGCCCATCGAGGTGTTGGCCACGGTGCAGTATGCCTCCAGCTACCTGCCGTGGCTGATGCACACCGTCGATGACACGCTCGTGCTCACCGGGCCCGGGATCGCGGTGAGCGTGGTGCTCGTGGCGATCTTCTGTGTCATCAACCTGTTCGGCGTGAAGTTCTTCGCCAAGTTCAACAACGTCCTGGTGTGGTGGAAGCTGCTCGTGATCGTCCTGGTCATCGTCGTTCTCGGTGCCCTGGCCTTCCACCCCGGCCACTTCCATGAAGCGCAGTTCGGCGGGTTCATGCCCGAGGGGGCGGGCCCGATCTTCGCAGCACTTCCCGCCGCGGGCATCGTCTTCTCCTACCTGGGGTTCCGCCAGGGCGTCGAATTCGCCGGTGAAACCACCAACCCGCAGAAAAACGTCCCCTTCGCCCTGATCGGGTCGGTGGTGATCACCGGCATCATCTACGTCCTGCTGCAGATCGCCTTCATCGGTGCCGTGCCCGACAGCATGCTGGCGAACGGCTGGGGCGGGCTCTCGTTCACCAACGACGCCGGACCCTGGGCAGAAATCGCCATCGTCCTGGGCGCCATGTGGCTGGGGATCATCCTCTACGTCGACGCAGTGGTCTCGCCCGCCGACACGGGCCTGATCTACACCGCGCTGTCCCCGCGGCTGTCCTACTCGCAGGCCCGGGTGGGCAACGCGCCGTCGGGCCTGGCCAAGCTGAGCAAGCGGGGGGTTCCCTGGGTCGGTTTGATCGTGACCTTCGTGGTCGCCTGCTTCATGTTCCTTCCGTTCCCGTCGTGGGCACAGCTGGTCGGCTTCATCACCACCGGTACCGTGCTGTCCTTCGGCAGCGGTCCCGTCACCGTCGCGGCGCTGCGCCGGCAACTGCCCGAACAGGAACGCCCCTACCGGTTGCCCGGTGGCGACTTCTTCCCGCTGCTGGGGTTCCTGTGCGCGAACCTGATCGTGTACTGGACGGGCTGGGCCACGAACTGGAAGTTGTTCCTGGCGGTGGCCGTCGGCTACATCGTGCTGGTGCTCCACTACATGTTCAGCGACCGCAGCAAGATCCCTCCCTTCCAGCTGAAATCCGGCTGGTGGATGCTCCTGTGGCTCGGCGCCTTGGGCGTCTTGAGCTACCTGGGCCATTACGGCGAGGGCTCGCTGGACATCCTCACGTTCGGCTGGGGTGAACTGGGGGCCGCCGTGGTGACGGTCATCGTCTTCTACGTCGCCGTGTCCCAGCGGCTGAGGCCACAGGACGTGGTCGAGAACGTCGAGCGCACCCACATGGTCGACGTCGAGGACGAGGGGCTCGAAGCGCAGCCCTGATCCCCTGATCGGCGGGCCAACCCGATAGATAGGTTCCTCGGTGGCCACCAGCCCAACCTGCGGCTGGTGGCCACCTCCCGTGTGCCCGTGTCTGCGCTGGGCCGGAAGACCGCACTGCACGGCACCGGGCCGCGGGCGCCTCGAGCGTTCCCGTCAGGGCCGGGTGGGCCCCTCGAGCGGCCGGCCCAGGAAGGCGACGAGCCGGTCGATGGCCGGAGCATCGTCGTCCACGGGTTGGGGCTCCCGGAACCGGTGCGCGCGCGGCCCGTCACCGAGCTGGGTGCGGGCGAACTCCCATGACGCCTCGGCGACGTCGTCGGGAACCTCGAGGTGTTGGCCGGTCGCCTGGGCCAGGTCCCACCCATGGGCGAGAAGGTCATAGATCCTGATCTTCATGCGCTCGGCCCCGGTGGCATCTCCGAGCGGTCCGGTGAAGACCCGTTCCAGGGCACCGGGCTGCCCGAAGGCGGCCTCCAGGGCAGCCGCGGAATCCAGATAGGCGCCGATCGGGTCATCCCCCAGGGGATCCTGCCCGCGCGGAGGTGGGGCCTGTCCGGTGAGCAGGGCCACGAAAACCTGGTTCAACCCGGTCAGATGCCCAAGGATGTCCCGAACGCTCCACTCGGTGCACGGTGTGGGCAAGCCGAACTGCTCCGGGTGGATGCCGCGGACCACCGGTTCAACGGCCAAGTGCGCGCGGACGAGCGGTTCGATCGGTGGCTGTGCACTCATCGGATCTCCGGACTGCCAGGGGCGGGGGCACCTGCCCGGTGGCGTTGAAGTGGACCTGCTGGAACCATCTTCACCGCTGCCCGGCGCCGCGTCCAGCGCCGGGGCAACATCCGTCAGGCGCGTGTGGCGCCCACGAGGTGGCGGTTGCGGATCTCGATGAGCCGTAGGAGATACCGGGCCAGGACCAGCTTTTCAACGATCCTGCCCACCAGGCCACAGGGGGCGGTGAATTCCACGTGGTCCGTCATGGTGGTCACGCCGGCCGACGAGTCGAAGTCATGGACGTGGCGGAACGAGGCGAACGGCCCCTTGACCTGTTCATCGACGAAGCGGTGGGGTGCATCCATCTGCGTGATCCGGCTGGTCATGCGCAGCGGAACGCCAAAGTGCCAGGCCCGCCAGGTGACCTCCTGCCCGAGCTGGATGGGGCCGTGCGCCACCCCGGCAACGGCCCGCTCGCGGAAGTGGGCCAGCGATGCGGTGTGGACATCGATGTCGCGGGCCAGCTCGAAGAGTGCCTCGCGGGACAGGGTGCTGCAGGTGGTGCAGGTGAAGGAGACCGCCATGCGGCACCCTACGCGTCCTCGTCGATGGTGACTCCGGCACGGCGCAGCTCGCCGAGCACGGTGGGCACGGTGGCCGGGTGGACGGCGGCCGTCAGCCGGGGGAGGACCGTGGTGTCGAAGCGGGCGCGGACGGCATCCAGTGCGGTGGCCCGGACGCAGAAATCGGTGGCGATGCCGACGATGTCCACCGCGTGGATCCTGCGGGTGTTCAGCCATTCCGGCAGTGATTCGCCCTCGGCTCCGTCCAGCGCCTCCCCGGCATCCGCCGTCGTTCCGGGGACCTCTGCCTCAGGGTCGGCCAGGATCGCCTCGAACCCCGAATAGGCGGCCTCATAGCGTCCCTTGCGGAAGGTGGCCGTGAGGGCCCCTGCCTTCACCACGGGTGCCAGGCCCGGGTGCAGCTCGGCGCCGTCGGTCCCCGCCACGCAGTGCACCGGCCAGGAATCGAGGTAGTCCGGTTCGGGGGAGAAGTGCGCGCCGGGATCGATGTGCCAATCCTGGGTGACCAGCACTGCTGCGTACTTCCAGCCGTTGTCCCGCAGGTAGGCGGTGATCGCCGCGGCGGTGTCGGCACCACCGGAGACGCCCAGCGCGCCGCCCTCGCAGAAGTCGTTCTGCACATCGACGATGATCAGGGCGGTTTCCATTGGTGCGTGTCCTCCTAGACGTGGTCCACGAATTCCGTGGGGATCACCGGCTCGCCCCGCTGCAACCGCTTGGAGAGGCCCGGCATCTCCTTCACGCTATCGCGATGGCGCTGCACCGCACGCTCCAGCCCCGCGTGTCCGGTGAATCCGGGCAACACCTCGCCGCCTAAGACGAAATCGACCAGCAGCTCGCGGTCGTTGCCATCGGCGGCCGGCCGTTCGCCGATCCCCACGACCTCGGCGGTGGCGCGGCCGCGTTCGTTGAGCCGGCGCAGCGCGTATTTGCGTCCGCCGACACTGACCTTGTTCTTCGCCGCCTTCGCCACATCGCGGAAGGCGCCGTCGTCGTCCTCGCGGGAGACCAGCTTGTAGACCATCGAGGCGGTGGGCGCGCCGGAACCGGTGACCAGGGCGGTGCCCACACCATAGGAATCCACCGGGGCCGAGGCGAGCGCCGCGATGGCATGCTCGTCCAGGTCGGAGGTGACCATGATGCGGGTGTTGTGGTTGCCCAACTCGTCCAGCAGGCGCCTGACCCACCTGGCCTGGTCGATCAGGTCCCCGGAGTCCAGCCGGACGGCGCCCAGCTCGGGGCCCGCCACCTCCACTGCGGTGCGCACCCCCTGCTCCACGTCGTAGGTGTCCACCAGCAGGGTGGTCCCGGCCCCCATGGAGGCGACCTGCGCCTGGAAGGCGGCGCGTTCGGAATCGTGCAGCAGGGTGAAGGAGTGGGCTGCGGTGCCCACCGTCGGCACCCCGTAGTGCAGTCCGGCCTCGAGGTTGGAGGTGCTCTGGAACCCGGCGATCACCGCTGCCCGGGCGGCGGCCACCGCGGAGTGCTCCTGCGTGCGGCGCGAACCCATCTCGATGCACGGCCGGGTCCCCGCGGCGGCCGTCATGCGCGAGGCCGCGGAGGCGATCGCCGAATCGTGGTTGAGCACCGAGAGGATGTAGGTCTCCAGGATGCAGGCCTCGGCGAACGTGGACTCCACGGTGAGGAGGGGGGAGTTGGGGAAGTAGAGGTCGCCCTCGGCATAGCCGCGGATGTCACCGGAGAAGCGGTAGCCGGCGAGGTACTCCAGCGTGGTGTCGTCCACGACGCGCCGATCGGCCAGGAAGTCCAGCTGTTCGGTGCCGAAACGGAAATGCTCCAGCCCCTCCAGGATGCGCCCGGTGCCGGCGACCACACCGTAGCGGCGGCCGTCGGGCAGCCGGCGGGCGAAGGCCTCGAACACCGAGCGGCGGTGCGCGGCCCCCGAATGCAGGGACGCCTGGAGCATCGTCAGCTCGTAGTGGTCGGTGAAGAGCGAGGTCGGCTGCTGCCACATGGCTCGGGGGACTCCTCGGATCGGTGGGTCGCGGACCACCCGGCTGCGGCCCGCACCACACTCTATCCGTCGCGGGGTGCCATGCGCCGTAGAATGAAGGAATGCCTGTCATGACCACTGCCACCGACGTCCTGCCCCGCGGCGAGACCTCCGAACGGCTGGACCTGGACGTCCCGTACGTCCTGCTGGTCTGGAACGATCCCGTGAACCTGATGAGCTATGTCAGCTACGTCTTCCGCAGCCACTTCGGCTACAGCCAGGCCAAGGCCGACGCGCTGATGATGGAGGTCCACCAGCACGGCCACTCCGTCGTGTCCACCGGATCGCTGGAGCAGATCGAGGCCGACGTCGCCGCCATGCACACCTATGGGCTCTGGGCCACGTTCCAGCGCGCGGACCAGGGCTGAGCGCCGTGGCACGCGCCTTCAAGTCCACGCCCCGCGGCTTCACCGCCCGGCTGGATGCCACCGAACGCGATCTGCTGCGCGGCCTCTTCGAGGACGTCGCCCAGGTGTTGACGCCAGCGCAGGACGCCGGTGCCCCCTCCGGGGAGGTCGACCCCCTGTGGGCGCTGGTCGGCATGGACCCGCGCACCCACGCCACCGACTTCGCGGCCCCCACCGATGCCGCCGAACGCCGGCTGCTGCCCGATGCGGTGCACGATGACGCAGCGGCCTCCCTGGAGTACCGGAGGCTGACCGAAACCTCGCTGCGGGAGTCGAAGACCGGAAACCTCAAGGCGGCGGCACTGGCCATGGAGACCGGCAACCTGGTCTTCGACACGGCGGCCGCCAACCAGTTCGCGCAGGCGCTGAACGACGTGCGCCTGGTGCTCGCCGAACGGCTGGACCTGCGGGATGAGGCCGACGCCGCGCGCATCGCCGAGCTGGCCGACGCCCGCAACGTCGAGGACGTCGACGAGTACCTGGCCCTGGTCTACAACTTCGTCACCTGGCTCCAGGAAACCCTCATGCAGGCGCTGCTGGCGGATCTGTGACGTGGGGCATATCCGCGATTGGATGCCCCCACGGGGCCGCATCAGGCAGTATGGTCGGTAGATCATGAACAGCCACCCACCCGCGCTGCCCGGGGACGCCGCGTCGGCGGACCACCGGTTGGCCCGCGAACGCACCGCGCCGCTGGGGATCTTCGACTCCGGCGTCGGCGGCCTGACGGTCTCGCGTGCCATCATCGACCAGTTGCCGCATGAGTCCACGCTCTACGTCGGGGACACGGCGAACAGCCCCTACGGGCCCCTGCCGATCGCCCAGGTCCGCGCCAACGCCCTGTCGGTGATGGATGAACTGGTCGACGCCGGCGTGAAGCTGCTGGTCATCGCCTGCAACTCGGCCTCGGCAGCCGTGCTGCGCGACGCCCGTGAACGCTACACCGCCCGCTACGGGATCCCCGTCGTGGAGGTCATCCAGCCGGCAGTCCGCCGGGCCGTCGCCGCTACCCGCAACGGGAGGATCGGGGTCATCGGCACGGAGGCCACCATCGGCTCCCGCGCCTACGAGGACGCCTTCGCCGCCGCACCGCACCTGCAGATCACCGGGGCCGCCTGCCCGCGGTTCGTCGAATTCGTCGAGAACGGCATCACCACCGGCGCCGAACTGCTGCACACCGCCGAACGCTACCTGGCACCGCTGAAGGACGCCGGTGTGGACACCCTGGTGCTCGGGTGCACCCACTATCCGCTGCTCACCGGCGTCATCTCCTACGTCATGGGCGACGGCGTCACCCTGGTCTCCAGCGCCGAGGAGACGGCCAAGGACGTCTACGGTGCGCTGATGCGCCACGGCATCTCCAGCGACACCGGCCGCAGCGGCAGCCACGAGTTCATGTCCACCGGCGACGCCGGATCCTTCGAGGTCCTGGCCCGCCGCTTCCTGGGCCCGGAGGTCCAGGGCGTGCGGCATGTGGCCCACGGCGGGACCATCCACCCCACCGGGGAGATCCCGCGCGTTGAGGTCCCGCGCGGGGACACGCCGGGCGCCGGCGTCGTGCCCGGCCACCAGGATGCGGGGGCCCGGGCATGAAGATGACCATCATCGGCTGCTCGGGGTCCTTCCCCGGGCCCGGATCGCCCGCCTCCTGCTACCTGGTCACCGCGCACGACGGGGAGCGCACCTGGCGGATCCTGCTGGACTTGGGCAGCGGCTCGCTGGGCGTGCTGCAGCGCTACATGGACCTGGAGGACATCGACGCGATCTTCCTCTCCCATCTGCATCCGGACCACTGCATGGACATCTGCGGCCTCCACGTGGCGGTGCACTGGAACCCGAACGGCTGGAACCGCGACCGCATCACCGTCTGGGGCCCCGCGGCCACTGCCGACCGGATGGCCACCGCGTACGGGCTGGAACTGCAACCGGGCATGCACGAGGACTTCGACTTCAACCACTGGGTGCCGCGCGCCCCGGTGAAGCTGGGCCCGTTCACCGTCTCGGCGGTCCCGGTCCGCCACCCCGTCGAGGAGGCGTACGCCTTGCGCGTGGAGGCCACCGAGCCGTTGGCCGACGGGTCGGTGCGCACCTCGGTGCTGGCCTACTCCGGGGACACCGATTCCTGTGAGGGGCTCGTGGAGGCGGCGCGCGACGCCGACATGTTCCTCTGCGAGGCGGCCTTCGAGGAAGGGCGCGACGACGCGATCGAGGGCGTGCACCTGACCGGCAAGCGCGCCGGGGAGATGGCCACCGCTGCGGCGGCGAAGCGCCTGCTGCTCACCCACATCCCCGTCTGGACCGACATCAACACGGTCGTCGACGAGGCCAGGACCACGTACGACGGCGGATTGGCCATCGCGGTCTCGGGGGTCACCTACGGCGTGTGGTCAGGGGACCGGCTCGGTGAGCCCAAGGTCCGCCCCATCCCGAGGGACCCCACCCGCGCCTGAGCCCGTGCCGGCCGGGACGGCCTGGCCCGCTCACGGCGCGCCGGGCTCGATGAGGCCGTCCCACGACCACTGCGGCAGTGACAGGTCCTCCGGGACATCGGCGGCGGAGCCCGGGTAGCGGGACATCGTCGTCGTGGTGGCCCACGCGAAGTAGTCGTGCAGTGCCTGCCGGAGCTTCGGGTCATCGGCCATCCCAGCATCGGCCAGCGCCTGGTCGAAGCAGGCGATCGCCCGGCGGTCCATCTCGGAGTGTTCCCCGTTTCCGCTGTGCATCGCCACCACTGCACTTTCCGTGCCGAGGGATTGCGTGAAGGTGCGCGGACCTCCCAGCGCCTCGGCCCAGTAGGCGGCCAGACGACGACTGTGATCCGGGTGGTATCCGTGGCTGAAGGCGTGGGCGACGACCTCGTCGGCCAGGACGCGCTCATGCCATGCGGCCGCCAAGCGGAGGATGGCGGGGAATCCGCCGGCTGCGGCGTAGATGCTCTGCATGGTCCCTCCTTCAGCCAATGCGCTCGGCGAGGGCCACGATGATCCCCTCCGGCCCCCGCACGTAGGCCATGAGCCAGACACCCTCGTACTCGCCGATCGCTCCGACGAGCCCGTAGCCGTCGTCGGCCAGTCTCTGCACCATGGCGCGCAGGTCATCGACTTGGAACGCCACGTTGCGCAGCCCCACGTCATTGGCCATCGCCGTGGTCGAGCCGGGGATCACGTCCGGTGAGTGGAACGTCGACAGCTCCACACTGGCTCCGCCGCCGGGTGCCGAGAGCATCACGATCTCGGTGCGTGAACCGGGAATCCCCGTGACCGTATCGACGAACCCGCCATCGAGAGGAGCGCGTCCCTCGACCTCCAGCCCCAGTCCGGTGAAAAAGGCGACCGCAGCATCGAGATCGGCGACGGTGATCCCCACATGGTCCATCCGTTGTATTCCGGGCATGGCAGCAGTCTTCCAGGTCGGTCCGAGCGGCCCGCGGGGGCGTGCCGCGGGTCGAAACGCTACGCCTATCAGGCGGCGGGAACCAGAGGTTGGCGGCGGCGGTCCCGGTTCGCTGCCCGCCGGCTCCGGACCCTAGACTGGGACGCATGACTACAGGCCCGAATTCATCTTCCGTACAGCGCGCCGACGGGCGCGGCACCGCAGAACTGCGGCCCATTTCCATCACCCGCGGGTGGTCGCGCCAGGCCGAGGGATCGGCCCTGATCGAATTCGGCAACACCCGCGTGCTGTGCACCGCCTCCTTCACCGCAGGCGTCCCGCGCTGGCTCAAGGGCGAAGGCACCGGCTGGGTCACCGCCGAGTACGCCATGCTGCCCCGGGCCACCAACACCCGCAACAGCCGCGAATCCGTCAAGGGCAAGATCGGCGGACGCACCCACGAGATCTCCCGGTTGATCGGCCGCTCGCTGCGCTCGGTCATCGACACCAAGGCACTGGGCGAGAACACCATCGTGCTGGACTGCGACGTCCTGCAGGCCGACGGCGGCACCCGGACCGCAGCCATCACCGGCGCCTACGTGGCCCTCGCCGACGCGATCGCCTGGGCCCAGGGCGAAAAGCTCATCCCCGCCAAGGCGCAGGTGCTCACCGACAGCGTCTCGGCGATCTCCGTAGGCATCATCGACGGCACCCCGATGCTGGACCTGCCCTACGTGGAGGACGTGCGCGCCGAAACCGACATGAACGTCGTGGTCACCGGCAGCGGCGACTTCGTCGAGGTCCAGGGCACCGCCGAGGGCGCCCCGTTCAAGCGGGACGAACTCGATGCCCTGCTGGATCTGGCCCTGTCAGGGACCTCCGAACTGGCCGTCATCCAGCGCGAGACCCTGGGCCAGTGACCGCGGCCGAACCCCGCCTGGTCCTGGCCACCCACAACCAGGGCAAGCTGCGCGAACTGCGTGAACTGCTGCGCGGCCAGGTCCCCGGACTGGACGTGGACACCCAGGTCGTCGACGCCGGGGCCGTGGGAGCCCCGGATGTGCGAGAAACCGGGGTGACCTTCGAGGAAAACGCCCTGCTGAAGGCCCACGCCGTCGCCCGGGCCACCGGATTGCCGTCGATCGCCGACGATTCCGGGCTCGCCGTGGACGTCCTCGGCGGTGCCCCCGGCATCTTCTCCGCCCGCTGGGCCGGGCGCCACGGCGATGACCAGGCGAACCTGGACTTGCTGCTGGCCCAGCTCGGCGACATCGACGCCGGGCACCGCGGAGCATCCTTTGTCTGCGCCGCCGCGCTGGCGTTGCCCGACGGCACCGAGCAGGTGGAACTGGGTCGGTTGACCGGCACGTTGCTGGAGGCCCCGCGCGGCGAGGGCGGGTTCGGCTACGATCCGATCCTGCTGCCGACCGGCTCCGGGCTCAGCTGCGCCGAGCTGACCAGCGAGGCGAAGAACGCCATCAGCCACCGGGGCCAGGCCTTCCGGGCGCTGATGCCGCACCTCATCGAGGTCCTGCGGAAGGCCTGAACCGTTAACCGGCAACGCCCTCTGGTCCGCTCACGGACCAGAGGGCGTTGTGGTGCCCGGGGCTGCTACTGCTTGGCGGCCGGCTTGCGGCGGGCCTTGAGCAGCTCGATGCCGATGGGGATCACCGAGACCAGCACGATGACCACGAAGATGATGTCGATGTTGTTCCCGACCCATTCATACTGCCCGAGCCAGTGGCCCAGCAGGGTCACCCCGACGCCCCAGAGCAGTGCGCCGATCAGGTTGAAGCCGATAAACGTGGCGTAGTGCATCTTGGCGACGCCGGCGATGACGGGCACGAAGGTGCGCACGATCGGCACGAACCGGGCGAGGATGACGGCACGGCCGCCGAAACGCTCGAAGAACTCGTGCGCCTTGTCGACGTACTCCTGCTTGAAGAAGCGGGAGTCCGGTTTGTTGAACACCGCGGGGCCGGCCTTGCGGCCGATGAGGTATCCGGTCTGGTCGCCGATGAACGCCGCGACGAAGACGCACAGGGCGAACAGCCACAGGTTCACGTCGATGGCGCCGGTCGCCACCAGCAGACCTGCGGTGAACAGCATCGAATCCCCGGGCAGGAAGAACCCGATCAACAGCCCCGTCTCGGCGAACACGATCCCGCAGACCAGCAGGATGATCCAGGGGGCCAGCGCCGGGTCGCGCAGGAAGACGTCGGGGTTCAGGAAGTCCGGCAGCAGGCCGGCCATCTGGGGTTTCAGGGAGGTGGCGGCGTCCAGGGCCGGGCTCAGGGCGTCAAGTATCACCTGCCCAGCTTACCGGCGCGCACCCCGCGCCGGGCGTGTTCGCCGGGTGCGGGGCCAAAGTGTGGGCAGACTCCCAGCATCGTGCGCCGCCCAGTGCGCCGGCCAGTCCGCCGCCGGCGGCCGCGCCGGTAGGATGGTGGGGTGGCTTTGGACTTTACGGCGATCGACTTCGAGACGGCCAATGGATTCCGGGGGTCCGCCTGCTCGGTCGGGCTGAGCCGGGTCCGCAACGGGGTGATCGTCGAGGAAACCCAGTGGCTGATGCGCCCGCCCGCCGGCTTCGACCACTTCGATCCGCGCAACGTGCAGATCCACGGCATCACCGCAGACATGGTCGCCAGCGCCCCGCGCTTCGGGGAGCTCTTCGGTGCGATGGGGCAGTTCATCGGCTCCGACACCCTCGTAGCCCACAACGCGGCCTTCGACCTGGGCGTCATCCGCTCGGCCCTGGAGGTCTCCGAACTGGCCGGACCGGCCTACGACTTCGCCTGCACCGTCAAGCTGGCCCGCAAGACGTATTCGCTGGAGTCCTACTCGCTGCCGTTCGTCGCCGAGGCCGCCGGAGCGCCGATGACCAACCACCACGACGCCCTCGCCGACGCCCGCGCCTGTGCCTCGATCATGATCGACGTCGGCCGCCGGCACGCCGCCGGATCCGTGGCGGAGGCCGCCGCCGCCACCCGGGTGGCCATGGGCCGCGCCGAAGCCTATGCGCCCGGCGACGGGATGTCCAAGGCCACCGAGACCGCCCAGTCCCAGCGCGCCGCCGGCCAACTGGTCCCGGCCCAGCCGCAGTGGGCGGGCGGCTGGCCCACGGAGGGCGAGAACCCGATCCCCAACCCGGACGCCGATCCGTCCCACCCGTTGTGCGGGGAGACGGTGGTCTTCAGCGGCAACCTGGCCATCACCCGGCCCGATGCCAAGCAGCGCGCCGCCCAGGTCGGCGCGTTCTGCGCCAGCCGGGTCACCCGGGCCACCACGGTGCTGGTGGTCGGCGACGGCTTCACCCCGGCCAACCTGCATACCTCCCGGCAGACCTCCAAGGTGCGCCACGCACTGCGTCTGCGCGAGCAGGGGCGCGAGGTGGCACTTTTGACCGAGGGCGAATTCCTGCAACTGGTCGGCGGATACTGGCCCGCCAGCGCCTAGAAACGGCTCTGCAGCGGATCCGTACCGGTGCCGCACCAGCTCAGTCCCGGAGCCCGGGCTACGGGGCGGTGCCCAGCACGGCGGTGACCCAGCGGCGGTGCATCGCCTCGATCACCGCTCCCGTGGCGGACGGCTGGAGGCGGGCGTCCCGCTGATACCCGACGGCCGAGGCGACCAGGGCAGCGGCAAAGCCCGCGGTATCAGGATCGGCGTTCCGGCCCAGGCGCTGCACGACGGCGGTGGCCGGCTCCGTGCCCGCCTCGCCGCCGGTCTCGCCGGAGGCGAGCTGCTCCAGGGCGGCGGCAAGTGCCGTGCGCAGCGCGGACAGGGAAGCACCGTCGTCGTTCCCTGTCTCCTGCAGCAGCTCCGCCCAGCGCGCCGGTGCCTGCGACCCCAGGTCGAGCCCCGCACGCACCGCTCGGCCGGCCAGCCCGGCGGCCCGGTGCGCCGCGGGGGAGCCGTGCGTCAGCGCCGCGGCATCGGTGGACAGGCGGGCCGTCATGTCCTCGTCGACCCGGGGCAGCAGCGCCATCGCGGCGGCCCGGGGCAGGACACCGGGGCCGTCGGCGGTCGGGAAGGCGGGGCGGCCGGTGCTGGCCATCTCCGGCCGGGCCAACGCCACCAGGTTCTGCGGGTCGGCACCGGCCAGCGAACCGGCGGAATCCAGCTCGTGGTCGATCCAGCGGGGGAGCGGTTCGGGCGCTCCCGCCGGGAAGGAACCGGTGGCCACCTTGAACCAGCGCAGGCCGGCCAACCACATGCACGCCGCCTCGTCGGCCGCGACCCCCTCGTTGGCCCATTCCACTGCCTCAAGCAGCCCGTCGAGCAGGAACAGCTGCAGGGTTTCCGTCTCGCCGGCCCCCTCGGCGGCCCCGCCGTCAGTGCGCGTGGCCGCCGCACCATCGGCGGTGGCCTGCAGGATGGCGCGGACGCGATCGGCATATTCGGGGCGGGGCTCGAGGTCGTGCTGGGGTGAAGTCACCGGAACAGTCTAACGAGGCCCGGGTACGCGAGTTTCCGTGGGCACCCCGGGACGCGGACAGCCGCCGGCCCGACGAGGTGGCCTCGCCTGACAGCCGATGGGCCCATCGCGGCCCGCCCGTTTTTTCTCCTGCCGTAGAAGACAAGTCACGCGCGCTGATAGCCAAGCGAACCTTCCCCGACGCCACCTAGCGTGAACTACATCACGCCGAACAGGAAGAGGTGGGCTGGATGCCGCAGGACATGGCGGAGCTAATGGTGGTCAACGGGGTCATCGACACACTGGATGAAGCAAGGGGGCGGGTGGACGCCCTGGCCATCAGCGACGGGAGAATCGTCGCCGTCGGGACGGACGCCGAGCGCCTGCGTGGGCCGGAAACCCGCGTCCTGGACCTGAATGGCGCCTACGCCATGCCCGGGCTGCTCGACGTCCACAACCACCACATGATCGCCGGGCAGATGGACCTGTTCGAACTCGACGTCCCGCCCACGCTCGGCGTGGACGAGCTCCTGGATGCCATCGCCGCCTACGCCCAAGACCTTCCGGCCGATGCATGGGTCGTGGGCGGCAGCTGGGGGTCGGGACTGCTGAAGCAGATCAACACCGCCGGGTTGCTGGCACGCCTCGATGCCGCCACCGGAGGGCGGCCTGCCGTGTTCAAGGACGACTCGAAACACAACCGTTGGGCCAACTCACGGGCGCTGGAGCTGGCCGGGATCGACGACACGACGGCAGACCCGGACGGCGGGCAGATCCTGCGCGACGCGAAGGGCCGCGCCACGGGCGTCCTCATCGAGGCCGGCGGCATCATGGTCGAACAGGCCCTGGCCCGCCTCCAACCGACCAGCACCGATGACCTGGCCCGGGCCGCCGCCCGGGGCATCGAGATCCTCCACTCCCATGGCGTCACCGCCTTCCAGGACGCCGCCGCCTCCTTGCAACTCATGCAGGCGCTGAAGTCCCTCGACGACGCGGGGGGCCTGGAGGCCTGGGTCGTCTCCTCCATGCCGGCGAACGACTTCATCTTCGGCATGGCCCCCTTGGGGGAGGGGATCATCGCCCACCGCGAGGAAACCCGCAGCCCGCACCATCGGCCGGATTTCATCAAGATCTTCCTGGACGGGGTCCCCCCGGCCGGCACTGCGGCGTTCATCGAGCCCTATCTCGCCGACGTCGGCTTCGGTGACTGCCATTGCGGCGGAACCACCATGGACCCCTCCGACCTCGAGGGATGGCTGCGCCGGACGGCCGAACGGGGCATCTCGGCCAAGATCCACTGCACCGGGGACGCCTCGGTTCGGCTGGTGCTGGACACCGTCGAAGGGATTCGCGCGGCCGGCCACCGCGACGTGAAATACCACATCGCCCACGGCCAGTTCGTGCATCCCGACGACATCGCCCGCTTCGCGGAGCTCGACGTCACCGCCGACATTTCCCCATCGCTGTGGTTCCCCGGCGTCATTTCCGAGGCCATCGCCACCGTCCTGCCGCCCGAACGGGCCAGCAGGATGCAACCCAATCGCTCGCTGCTCGACGCCGGGGCCCGGCTGGCCGGTGGCTCCGACTGGCCGGTCTCCGTCTCGCCCAATGCCTGGGAGGGCATCTACGGTCTGGTCACGCGCCAGGATCCAACCGGGGAGTTCCCTGGCACGCTGTGGCCCGAACAGGCCATCACCTTGGACGAGGCGATCCGCACCTACACCACCTCCGCCGCCGAGGCCATGGGCGTCGACGACGTCACCGGATCGCTGGCCCCCGGCAAGTCGGCCGATTTCATCGTCCTCAGCGACGACCCCCACGCCATCGACATCGACCGGGTCCGCCACATCACGGCCCGCCAGACCTGGTTCGCCGGACGCAAGGTCTTCGACGCGGAAACCGGCTTGCCGGCGATCCCACCTTCGCCCGCCGCTGCCGCGGCCGGGCATCCCACCTTCGCCCGCCGCTGCCGCGGCCGGGCATCCCACCTTTGAAAGGACCACCCCATGACGAGCATCCCCACGACGCCAGCGGGCAGCGGCGTCTCCGACCGCGGCACCTACACCTACATCGCCGTCTACAGTGCGGTCCTCTACACCGTCCTGCTGATCGCCCCGGTCATCGGCGGAAAGCTCACCGAGCAGTTCGGCCTCTCCGCCGGCCAGCTGGGCATGCTCTTCTCCTGCGAGCTCGGTGCGTTCAGCCTGGCCACGGTGCCGGCCTACCTGTGGCTCAGGCGGATGAACCTGCGCACGGCCACCTACCTCTTCACCGCCGTCGTGATCCTGGGCAACCTGGCGTCCGGCTTCATCGACAGCTTCGAATGGCTGGTCGCCGCCCGCATCATCACCTCCCTGGCCGCCGGATCCATCACCGTCATCATCCTCTCCCTCGCGGGCAAGACATCGAACCCCAGCAGGGCCTTTGGGTTCTTCGTGGTCTTCCAGCTGGTCATGGGCGCCCTGATCCTGGCCATCTTCCCGAGCCTCTTCGCCGGGAGCGGGGTGGCCGCCATCTACTGGACGCTCTCCGGCCTGGCGGTGTTGTGCCTGTTCGTCGTGCGAAGCATCGACGGCGAGGCATTGCGGCGGCCCGCAGCCGAAGGAACCGTCGTCGTGGCACCCGTCAAGATTCCCGTCGTGCGGTTCGTGCTGGGGCTCGCCGCCGTCCTGCTGTTCTACGTCTCGCTCAGCGGTGTCTGGTCGTTCATGGCCCAGATCTCCACTGGAGCCGGCGTCGGCCTCTCGGCCACCTCGCTCGTCCTGGCCGGTGCCACCGTCGCGGGCATCGCCTCCGCGCTGATTGCCACGGTTCTCGGGGATACGCCTCGCCGGCGCGCCTTCCTCCTCATCGGCTACATCGGCATGGCCATCAGCATCGCCTTGCTGTTCGGCGCGCCGGGATTGCTGCGCTTCGCCGTGGCGGCGGTGATCTTCAAGTTCGCCTGGACCTTCATCCTGCCCTACCTGCTCTCCAGCCTCTCCGATCTCAGCTCCAACGGCCACGTCATGAACACCACCAATCTGATGATCGGTTCGGGCTTCGCGATCGGTCCGGTTGTCTGCGGCACCATGATCGAGTCCACCGGAAGCTTCGTCCCGATGCTCACCATGGCGGTGATCGGCGTCGTGGCATCCATGGTGTGCGTGCAGGCGATGCAGGGCCGAAGGAAGGCGGCACCGAGCCAGGCAGCGTCGGTCCCGGCCTAGTTCCATGCGCCGGCAACGCCGGCGGCGGAGGACCTGTTGCGTCGATACGCAGCGGTCTTCGGGCAGCGGGCCCCGCTCTTCCCCCGAAACCCGCTCATCCTCGACAGCGCCCGGGGTGGCACCATCGATCCGGAACCACTGCCGTGGAGGCAATCCACCTTGACGTTCCGACGAGGGCCAGTCGTGTCGGGTCAAGTGCTTGCCGTTCAGCGCCCGCCCCGGCGCGCCACGTGATTCCGGGCGGTTTCCCCAGGCGGGAGGCGGTCGTCCACAGCCCGGCTGGCCCGTCCCGAACCGTCGGCCACGCTCGATAAGCTGGGGCGATGCGAATCCTGCACACCTCCGACTGGCATCTGGGCCGCTCCTTCCACGGGGCCGGCCTGCTGGAGGCCCAACGCGGCTTCATCGACTCCCTGCTGGACACGGTCACCACCCAAGGCGTCGAGGTCGTGCTCATCGCCGGCGACGTCTATGACCGGGCACTGCCCTCCGTCGACGCAGTCGCCCTGTTCGACGACGCCGTCGTGAGGCTGCGCGAGGCAGGGGCCACCGTCATCGCCACCAGCGGCAACCACGATTCCGCGCTGCGGCTCGGCTTCGGCTCCCGGCTGCTGGAGCGGGCCGGCCTGCACCTGCGCACCCAGGTCGATGACCTGGACGCCCCCGTCCTGCTCGACGGCGGCGACTTCACCCTGGCCGTCTACGGGCTGCCGTACCTGGAACCGCGCATGGTCGCCGAGGGCCTCGGCGTCCAGGCACCCGGCCACCAGCCGGTGATCCGGGCGGCCATGGACCGGGTGGCGGCGGATCTGGCAGCCCGGCGCGCCTCCTCGACACGGCCGATCCGCTCGCTGGTCATGGCCCACGTCTTCGCCGCCCAGGGCCAGGGCAGCGACTCCGAACGCGAGTTGAGCATCGGCGGACTGGACATCGTCCCCCTCGATGAATTCGCCGACGTCGACTATGCGGCCCTGGGGCACCTGCACGGCCGTCAACGCCTCACCGAAACCATCAGGTACTCGGGCTCGCCCATCGCCTATTCCTTCTCCGAAGCCAACCACCGCAAGGGGGCCTGGCTGCTGGAGGCCACGGCCGACGGCATCGGCCCCATCGAGCCGGTCGACTGGCCGGCGGCCAAGAACCTGCGCGTGCTGCGCGGTCGGCTCGAGGACCTGCTGGCCGACGACTCCCTGGCCGACGCCGAGGAGGCCTGGTGCCAGATCACGCTCACCGACCGGGACCGCCCCGCCCAGGCCATGGAACGGCTGCGCACCCGCTTCCCCGACACCCTGGTGCTGCACTTCGAACCCGAGGGCCGGCCCGCCGAGGTCGAACGGACCTACCGTGACCGGCTCTCCGCCGCCGAGAACCCGCTGCAGGTCTGCACCGGGTTCATCGACCACGTCCGCCAACGCCCGCCCTCGGACGCCGAGGCCGAACTGCTCGCCCGCATCCTCACCGAGGCGACCAGCGCGCAGGTGGCCCGATGAGGATCCACCACCTGCAGGTCGCTGCGTTCGGCCCCTTCGCCCGGCGCCAGTCGATCGACTTCGACGAACTCTCGGCCGCCGGGCTGTTCCTGCTCAACGGGGAAACCGGTGCCGGGAAGACCAGCATCCTCGACGCCATCTGCTACGCGCTCTACGGGGGGCTGCCCGGCGCCCGAGAAGGCTCCAAATCGCTGCGCAGCGACCACGCTGCAGCCGCCGACGAACCCGAGGTCGTGCTGGAGTTCAGCACCGGAGGCCGCCGCTTCGAGGTCCGCCGCTCACCGCAATGGCAGCGCCCCTCCAAACGCGGTACCGGCAAGACCACCACGGCGCAGGCCCAGAGCCGGCTGCGCGAACTCGTGGACGGCACCTGGCAGGAACGCTCCACCCGCAACGACGAGGTCGCCACCGAACTGCGCGCCGTCATCGGACTGGGCAAGGACGAGTTCACCAAGGTCGCCATGCTGCCCCAGGGCGCCTTCGCCGCCTTCCTGCGCGCCAAGGACAAGGAACGCGAGGACCTGCTCAAGACCCTCTTCGACACCCGCCTGTTCGGCACCGTCGAGACGCTGCTCGCCGACGAACTCACCGCGGCCCGCACCGCCGCCGAAGACGCCGAACGCTCCCGCGCCACCGCCATCACCCAACTCGTCGAGGACGGCATCGCCTCCCTGTACGACGACGGTGCCCCCGTCCCCGCCGAGCTCACCACCGAGGGCGCCGGGACCGGGGAGCTGCTGGAACTGCTCGCCGCACGCCTGGGGGAGCGCAACACGGCGCTGGCCGCCGAACGGGCCGCGGCGGACACGGCAGCCGCCGACGCCCGGCAGGCAGCCACCGAGCTCGGCGACCGGGCCGAACGCCACCGCGCGCTGGCCGAACTCCAGCAACTGCGCAGCACCCACGCCGAGCGGGCCGGGCACATCGCCGACCTGAAGGAGCGGCTCGCCGCTGACTCGGTGGCCAGCTCGCTGGCGGGAACCGAAACGGCACGCACCCGCGCCGCCCGGGCCCGGGACGCTGCGGAATCCACGCTGGATGCTGCCCGGCGCGGCACCGCCGACGGACTCGCAGCGGACTACCTCTCCCGCGCGGCCGCCGACGAAGAACCAGATGCCACCGGGACGGACGATCCGGCGGTAGAGGCCCGGCTGGCCTCCACCGCTGCATCCCGGGCCACGGGCGACGCAGCGGTGCTGGCCGCCGCCCTGCCCGACGAACACGAGCTGGCCCAACAGACAGCCGACCTGCAGGCCGCCACCTCCGACCACGGACAACGCACCGAACGTCACACCGCCAGCGAAGCCGAGCAGGAAACGGTGGCCGCCTCCCTGCCCGGACTGCGCGAGCGCGCCGACGCCCTGGCGGCAACGGCCACGAGCCTGGCTTCCCTCACCGCCGCCCGGGACACCGCCGCCGAACGGGTCGCCGCCGTGGAAGCACACACCACAGCGGAGGCCGCGGCCACGGCAGCCCACGCAGCCTGGGCGGCGGCCAAGGACCGGCAACTGGCCGACCGTGCAAACCTGCTCGAGCTGGGGCGTACCCGGCTGGGCCAGGCGGCGGCCGCCCTGGCACGCGAACTCGTCGACGGCGAACCCTGCCTGGTCTGCGGTTCCGCCGATCATCCGGCACCGGCCACGGTGGAGGACGGGGAACTGGTGGAGGAGGCCGACGAGGAAGCCGCCCGGGACATCGCGGCGGCCAGCGAGGCAGCGGAAACCGAGGCCGCCACCCGGTTGCGCGACGCCCGGGCCGCCGCAGCCCTCGCCGCCGGCCAGGCGGGCGGGCTCACCCCCGGGGAGGCCGCCGCGGCACTCGCCGACGCTGAGCAGGCACTGGCCGACGCCACGGCCGGTGCCCGGGAGGCCGAACGCGCAGCCACCGCCCTGGCGGACGCCACGGCGGCCCACGAACGGCTGCGGACCGCCAACACCGAGGAGGCAGCGGCGTTGACGGTCCTCGCGGAACGCATCGGCCAATGGCGCACCTCAACGGCGGCCCTGCGGAAACGCCTGGCGGCTTTGCGCGGCGACGACGACTCGCTGCAGGGCCGGCACGAACGCATGATCGAGGCCCGGCAGCGGCTCGAAACCCTGGCCCAGGCCGCCCGCTCGCTCCAGGAGGCCCGCACTGCCGCGGCGGACGCCGCCCGGACGTGGGAGGAGGAACGTTCCGCCGCCGGCTTCGCCGACGACGGTCGCTGGGCGGGCGCGGTCATGGACGCCGCGGCACGCATCGCCGCCACGACGGAGGTCCAGGCCTTCGCAGCAGAGTCGGTCCGCATCGAGACGCTGGCGGGAACCCAGGCCGTCTCCACCGCCCACGCCGAAGCCGAACGCGGCATCGGCGCCCCGGACGGGGAACAACTGGCCGCCGCCACCGCGGCGGCCACCGAAGCCGCCGGCGCGCGCGATGCCGTCCTGCAGCGTGAAGCCGTCCTGCGGGCCTACTCCAGTCGGCTGGAGCGGGGCAGCGGGGAACTGCGCCGGCTCGATGACACCCAGGGCGCGGTGCTCGCGCGCTACCAGACGGTCAAGTCGATGGCCGACCTGGCCCGTGGTGGCGGGGAGAACCGCTTCAAGATGACCCTGTCCACCTACGTGCTGGCCGCACGGTTGGAGGCCGTTGCCGCGGCCGCCACCGAACGGCTGCTGGTCATGACCGGGGAACGTTACGCACTGGTCCACGACGACACCCCGAAGGGCAACGCCAAATCGGGGCTCGGGCTGCACGTGTTGGACGCCTGGACCGGGCAACGACGCGACACCCAGACCCTGTCGGGCGGCGAATCGTTCATGGCATCGCTGGCTCTGGCGCTCGGGCTGGCCGACGTCATCCAACAGCAGTCCGGGGGCATCGACATCGAGACGCTCTTCGTCGACGAGGGATTCGGCTCGCTCGATGAGGGCGCGCTGGAAATGGTGATGGACGCCCTCGACGGCCTGCGCCGGGGAGGCCGGGTCGTCGGGCTGGTCAGCCACGTTGCCGAGATGAAGCAACGCATCCCGGCCCAGCTGCGCGTGAGCAAGGAACGGGCCGGATCCACCGTCCGGGTGGTTCTGGCCGACCCGGTAGAATAAGGGGGTAAGGGTTGGGCGCTCCGGGTGGCTGGGACGGGCGCGCTAGGAAGGAACCCTGAAACCCATGAACTCCGCGACGTCCTCGTCCCCTTCGGGCGCGCCGGCCCAGAACGCAGCGGCCCCCACCGAGAGCGGCAATTTCCGCAGCCTGCTCGAGCTGGCAGGTCCTGCCTTCTTCCCGCTGGCCTTCTTCGCCCGCCTGCCGCTGGCCATGTTGACCATCGGCACCCTGACCCTGGTCAGTACAGCCACCGGCTCCTACGCCAGCGGCGGCGTCGCCGCCGGGGCTGTGGGCATCGGCTCGGCCATCGGCGCACCGCTGCTGGGCTATGCCGCGGACCGGTGGGGACAGCGCCTGGTCCTCGTCCCGGCCGCGCTGGCCCACGCAGTGCTCGTCGGTGCCCTGATCGTTTGCGGTGCGGGCATCCTCCCCGGCGTTCCGACGGTCCTGGTCATCGTCGTCGCCTTCCTGTCCGGGGCCACCTGTCCGCAGGTGGGGCCGCTGGCCCGGGTGCGGTGGATGGCGCTGACCGCCGGCCGCCGTCGTGGCCGCCGCGAACTCGAAACGGCGTTGAGCTACGAGAGCACCGTCGACGAACTGACCTTCGTGATGGGCCCGGCACTGGTCGGCGTCCTGGCCTCGGTTCTCGCCCCCTGGCTGCCGCTGGCCCTGGCGGCGGTGCTGACCGCTGCACTCGTTCCGGCCTTCGCGGTGCACCCCACGGGCCGGGCCATCCAACCCCACCAGCCATCGGCAGGGCCCGTCGCCGGAGCCGGCTGGGTGCGTGGACGTATCATCCGCGTGGGCCTGTGCGTGCTGGGCATGGTCGGCATGGGCACCTTGTTCGGCTCGGTCTCCGCGGGAGCCGTGTCCTTCGCCGGCGTCTTCGGCGACGCCAGCGCCGGCGGACTGCTTTACGCGGCCCTGGGCCTGACCTCGGCCATGGCGGCACTGTCGGTGTCCTCCTGGCCGCAGGGCTGGGCGCAGCCGGTCCGCTGGGCCGCCTGCGCGCTGCTGCTGATCCCGCTGGCCCTGCTGCTGCAGATCCCCTCGTCGATCGGTTCCATGGTGGTGTTCCTGCTGCTGATCGGACTACCCGTCGGACCGGTCATGGTCACCATCTTCACCGTCGGGGGAGACGTCGCCCCGCTCGGACGGATGGGCACCGTCATGACCATGCTCGCCAGCGGCATCGTCGTCGGCACGGCGATCGGCAACGGCCTGGCCGGTGTCATGGCCGATGCCGTCGGACCCCAGGGCGCGTTCCTGGTCGCCGCCGGTGCGGCGACACTGCTCTTCCTCTCGGGTGCCGGAACCCTGGCCCTGGGTCGCCTCCGACGCACGACGGCGGCTCGCTGAGACCCGCTACCCCCGGTCAGGAACCCAGGGTGCGCTCGACCGACACGGCAGCTGCGGAGACCTGGCGCCCCACCTCGTGGAGGTCGATGGTCCGCGTCGCTGTGGCAAAAACGATCGCCAACGCCGCGGGATCCTGCCCCGGGATCCGCAGCGGAGCCGCCAGGGACGTCACCCCGGGGATGACCTCGTCGACGCTGGTCGCATAGCCGAGTTCCGCAGCACGCACCGCCTCGGTGCGCCACGGATGCCCCGGGGCGATGAGCTCCCACTCGGCGGGCGTCATGGTGGACTGGATCGCGATGCCGGGTGCCCCCCGGGAGAGCGGATGGCGCGAGCCGGGGCGCTGGAGCACCGTGGCATGGCCCTGCCGCGGCTCCACGGTGACCAGTGTGACGCAATCATCGTGGTCCCACACGACGATGAAGGCGCTCATCTGCAGTTCGTTGGCCAGGACCGTCAGTTCCGGCAGGGCCGCTGACTGCAGGTCGCGCTGGACCCCGCGCGCCAGGGCCGCCAGTCCCGGGGCACCCTGCAACCGTCCGGATTCGTCCCGACGCACCAGCGCGTGGTCCTCCAGGGTCCGCAGGATCCGGTAGGCGATGGACCGGTGCACCCCGAGTTCATCGGCCAGCTCGGCGATCGTGGGGGCATCCTGCCGATCGGTGATGATCTCCAGGGCGCGCAGGCCCCGGGAGAGCGTCTGGGCCGGTGAGCTGCCCGGCGGGTGTTCGGTCATGGGCTGGTTGCCTCCGATGCTGCGCGGGAGGCATCCGCTGGGGGGAAGAGGGCCTCGGACTGATGGCGAAGTGTTCTGGCGGTGCAGTGTTCTGTTATGGAACTTTGAATTCGAATATAGAACAGGTTGGTGGCAGGTGGCAAGGAGGTTGCGGGCCGCGGTCACGTGAAGCCGTTGCGTGCGTTTGTTGACGAAATCTTGACTGCCGCCGGGTTATGATGAGCTCGATCACATTTACCGTCCGTTCGGTCGGTAACGCACCGCGCGCCCTCCGGCGCCCAATTTTGGAGTCCAGCATGTCCCAGTCAGCGGCAGCGCCAGCTGCCATCAACCGGCGCGAGGAACGCAAGGTCCTCGCCGGCACCCTCGTCGGGACCACGATCGAGTGGTACGACTTCTTCATCTACGCCCAGGCCGCCGGCCTGGTGCTCGGCCCGCTGTTCTTCGCCCCGCTGGGCGAGACCGGCGCCCAGTTGGCCTCGTGGGCCTCCATCGGCATCTCGTTCCTGTTCCGCCCGCTGGGCGCCATCGTCGCTGGACACCTGGGGGACAAGCTCGGGCGCAAGAAGATGCTGGTGTTCACCCTCATCATGATGGGCGTCTCGACCTCGCTCATCGGCGTCCTGCCCACCCACGCCCAGATCGGCGCCGGAGCCGCCATCCTGCTGATCGCGCTGCGCGTGCTGCAGGGCTTCTCCGCCGGCGGCGAGTGGGGCGGTGCCGCCCTCATGTCGGTCGAGCACGCACCGGACAACCGCCGCGGCTTCTTCGGGGCCTACCCGCAGATCGGCGTCCCCTGCGGCATGATCCTGGCGACCTTCACCATGTGGATCCTCACCACCATCATCGGCAACGACGCCTTCCTGACCTGGGGCTGGCGCGTGCCGTTCCTGTTCTCCATCGTGCTCATCGTCATCGGCTACCTCATCCGCCGCTCGGTCGAGGAGTCCCCGGTCTTCGCGGCCCTGCAGATACGCAAGAAGGAATCCTCGGCTCCGCTGGGGCAGCTCTTCAAGCACAACACCCGCGAGGTCATCCTCACGGCGCTGATCTTCATCGCCAACAACGCGGCCGGCTACCTGCTCATCGCGTTCTTCGCGACCTACGCGACCAAGACCCTCGGCATGGAGCGCGGGCCGGTTCTGCTGGCCACGACGCTGTCCTCCTTCGGCTGGCTGTTCTTCACCATGTACGGGGGCATCCTCTCCGACAAGCTCGGCCGCGTGCGCACCTTCCAGATCGGCTACGCCCTGGTGGCGATCTGGTCGATCCCGATGTGGTTCCTCATCGACACCGCCAACATCTACTGGTACTTCGTCGCCCTGTTCGGCCTGACGATCGGCCTGGGCCTGTCCTACGGTCCGCAGTCGGCACTGTATGCGGAGATGTTCCCGGCCCGGGTGCGCTACTCAGGCGTCTCGATCGGCTACGCCCTGGGCGCGATCCTCGGCGGCGCCTTCGCCCCGCTGATCGCCGCGGTGCTGCTCTCCAACACGGGGCACTCCTGGAGCATCGGCATCTACATCGTGGTCATCACGATCATCTCCTTCGTGGCGGTTTCCCTCGTCAAGGAGACCCGCGGCGTGGACCTGCACGTCGAGCACCACGTCAACCACGTGGAAAAGTAGCCCGGCTCCACACCGGCACCTCACCAGCACGACGACGGCCGCCGCACCCGGGGTTTCGGGGTGCGGCGGCCGTTCTGTGGCGCGGAGGGGCTCCATGAAAAGATGGACTGGACCGTTGACGACGAACAGGAGCTCGTGAAACCGATGCAGGGTGGACCTCACGATGGCGTAGGCCAGCCGGTATCCGGCGTGACCGGGGAGCCACGGCGGCTCCGGCTGGACCGTTTGATCTGGTGGGTTGCCGTGGTCATCGGCGTTCTCGTCGCCCTGGCCGGGCACCAGGGCCTGGGACTGGGCATCATGCTCGGCGGGGCCGTGCTGGGAGGGGTCCTCGAGCTGGTTCTCTGGAACCGGCGCCGCCCGCGACCGTGACCCTGCCGGTGGAACGACTCCACGTCGGGCAGCAGCTGCCGGCGTTCAGCCGCCCAGCAGCCGCAGCACATCCTCGTCGGTGAGCTGGTCGTATCCCGCGTAGAACGCCCCGACGGCCTCGAAGTCATCGGGCTGGCGGGGGCACACCACCTCGTCGGCGATGCCGGACAACTCGGCACAGACCTCGGCAGGTCCCACCGGTGCGGCGACGATGATCCGTTCCGGATGACTCTGGCGGACCACCTCCACGGCGGCCTGCATGGAGGCTCCGGTGGCGAGTCCGTCATCGCAGAGGATGACGGTTCGATCGGTCAGGTCAACGCCCCGACCCCTCAGGTAGGAGTCCTGGCGGCGCTTGAGTTCCCCGGACTCCCGGTCGCGGACCTCGGCGAGGGCCTCCGCCGTCCGGGACCCCGGCGGCAGGGACGCCAACACGTGGTCCATCCTGACCTCCGACCGGTCGGGCCCATGGGCGGCGAGGGCGCCGAAGGCCAGCTCGTCGTGCCCCGGGACCCCGAGTTTGCGGACGACCAGGGCGTCGAAGGGTGCGCCGATGGAGCGGGCGATTTCCGCGGCAATGGGTACGCCGCCCCGGGCCAGGCCCAGGACGACGACGTCTTGATTCCCCTGGTAGCCGGTGAACCGGGTGGCCAGTTCCTGTCCCGCGTAGTGCCGATCGGTGAAGGGCCGTGGTGCCCCGAATGAAGGTCCCATGCCTCCAGTGTGGACGCGATCGCCGCAAGTGGCCACCCTGGCTCCTCCCGCGGCGACGTCAGGTCCAGAGTCCGATGCGTTCGGTGAAGTCCGCGACGAGAGCCGGGAGAACGCCGTCGTCCTGCAGGCAGGCGAGCACATTGCCCGGGGTCGGTGCGACGGTCCCCTCGGACCAGGCGGCCAGTTCCGCCAAGGCCGGGGCCAGGTCGGGACGGACCATTCCCCAGCGTTCGGCGGCAGTCCGCCGATCGGTCGTCCAGGTGGCATCATGCATGCTGACCAGCCCGGCGACGGCCACCAGCGTCTTGCGGGCAATGCGGCGGCCCAGCGATGATGCCCCGCCGTCGGCGGCCAGCAGCCTCCAGCGATCCAGGCAGCGGCCGATGTCCCCGTTGAAGCCACGCGCCGCCGCACGGTCGCCCCGAAACGGTGCGATCCCCTCGGAGGGGTCCGGCCCGATGAGTGGCACGCAGTAATGGCGCAGGAAGACCCTGTTCCCATAGGCGGCATCACCGGGACCTACGAAGTCCACGGGCTGTGCCGCGCCGATCTCCACGGCCCGGCAGAGGCCGGCATGGCGGGCCGAAAGCCCGCGGGCCACGGGGGCCACGACGTCAGCGGGAAGCCCGATCGTGAGCAGGTCGACGTCCGATGCGTCGGCTATCGCCTGCCCGGTGGCCACCGACCCGTACAGGTACAGGCCCGGTGCCGGGCCGTGCCCGTCCTCGGTGCGGTCCCCGACGTGATCCCCAACGGTGGCGAAGGCAGGTGAGAGTTCGGAGCACGCCTGGGCCAGTAGGGGATCGTAGGCGGCCGGCACCCTCTCCCGCCGGGCGCCGGTGGTGATGAAACCGTGGGCGTCGAGCCCCTCGTGTGGATCGAGCACCGGCTACCTTTCGGGGGAAACGCGGACACGTGGTGGTGTGCCCATCGTAGGTGCGCGGCACCGCTGGACGGGCACCGGGTTCGTGCGCCAAGGCAACGAATCCCGTCCTGCGATGCTTGAATGGGCTGGTGACCTCCACTCCAGCTGCCCCCGATGCCGTGGCCGAGCCCGACCCGGGCCGCTGGCGGATCCTGGCCGTCCTGCTGACCACCATGTTCATGTCCTTGGTCGGCGTGAGCATCGTCAACGTCGTGCTGCCCTCCATCCAGACCGGATTGCACGCCGACGACACCGACATCCAGTGGGTGCTCTCCGGCTACGCGCTGACCTTCGGGGTGGTGCTGGTGGCCGCTGGCCGTGCCGGGGACATCGTGGGACGCGCCCCGATCTTCCTGGCCGGCGTCGTCATCTTCACGCTCTCCTCCGTCGGTGCCGGGCTGGCGCCGGACCCGCTGACGTTGAACATCGCCCGTTTCATCCAGGGGCTGGGCTCGGGGCTGCTGAACCCGCAGGTGGTGGGCATGATCCAGCACAACTTCCGGGGGCGTGAACGCGGACGCGCCTACGGGGCGCTGGGCAGCGTCGTCGGCGTTTCGGTGGCCATCGGCCCGCTGATCGGCGGGCTGATCATCCAGCTCTTCGGCGCGGAAACCGGATGGCGCTGGACCTTCCTGGTCAACGTGCCAGTCGGCGTTCTCGTCGTCATCCTGGCGTTGCTCTGGTTCCCCCGGCCGCTGTTCACCCGGGTCCCGGCGGCGCCGGCGCGACACCCGGAGGAACGGGCCGAAACCTCCCCACCGGTCGAGGCGGAGCTGGTCGTTGAACCCGACGTGGCCATCACCGGCAGGGCTCGGCGCCGCGGCACCCGCGACCGCGACCTGGACCCGGTCGGTGCCCTGCTGCTGGGCGTCGCCGTGTTGGCCCTGCTGCTGCCGTTCGTGCAGGGGAACCCGACGATCTGGACGTGGCTGCTGCTGCCGGCGGGCCTGGCGCTCATGGCGGCGTGGGTGGCGTGGGAGAAGGGCTACCGTGCCCGCGGCCGCAGCCCCATGGTGGATCTGGACCTCTTCCGGACCGGGAGCTTCACCTACGGGACGCTGATTGCCGGCCTGTATTTCCTGGGCGTGACCAGCGTCTGGGTGCTGGTGGCGCTGTATCTGCAGAACGGGCTGCACATGACGGCCCTGGATACCGGACTCATGGGACTCCCTGCCGCCCTGACCTCCGCGGTGGTCTCCAACTGGGCCGGAAAGCGGGTGATGGACTACGGCCGCAAGATCGTCATCGGCGGCATCGTGGCCTCGTTCGTGGGCCTGGGGTTGAGCGTGCTGGTCATCCAGCTCAACGCCCACACCGGCTTCCCCATCTGGTGGTTGGCGCTGGCGCTGCTGTTCATCGGGGTGGCCCAGGGGGCCGTCATTTCCCCGAACCAGACGCTGACGCTGACCGATGTCCCGCTGCGCTACTCCGGCAGCGCCGGCGGCGTGCTGCAGACCGGCCAGCGCATCGGCACCGCGGTGGGGCTGGCGTTGGTGACAGCGATCTTCTTCGCCACCCTGGCCGCCAGCGACTGGCAGGGTGCCTTCACCACCGGGTTTGCGGTGATTGCCGGCGTCGTGCTGATCACGCTGTTCGTCGCCCTGGCCGACGAGCGGCGGCGCCGCAGGATCTGACCTGTGGCGCCGCCGTCGTTCCCGGTGGACCCGGGTGGTGCGATGGGTGTTCCTACAGCTGGTGGCCCATCTTGAAGCCGATTTCCTCGCCGGGCTCGTCCTCGATGGCATCGCCCGGAGCGCGGGTGTAGGAGAAGCCGTCGGCTCCGACCGTGACCGCCATCTCCGACTTGTCCTCGCGGACCACGACGTCGCGCGAGTTGCCGTCCAGGTCCAGGACCAGGGAGGCCTCGGTGTACCAGGACGGGACCACCGGGTTGCCCCACCAGTCGCGGCGCTGGTTGTCGTGGACGTCCCAGGTGATCACGGGGTTGTCCGGGTCGCCGGTGTAGTAGTCCTGCGTGTAGATCTCGATGCGGTGGTCGTCCGGATCCAGGATGTACAGGTAGAACGCGTTGGAGACGCCGTGGCGTCCGGGGCCGCGCTCGATCCGGTCCGAAATGCGCAGGGCGCCCATCTTGTCGCAGATCTGGATGATGTTGTGCTTCTCGTGCGTGGCGAACGCGACGTGGTGCATGCGCGGGCCGTCGCCGCCGGTCAGGGCGGTGTCGTGCACCGTCTGCTTGCGGTGCATCCACGCGGCGTAGGTGACGCCGTCGGCGTCCTGGATGTCCTCGGAGACGCGGAAGCCCAGGCCCTCGAGGTATTCGCGGCCGCGCGGCACATCCGGGGTGACCTGGTTGAAATGGTCCAGCCGGACCAGTTCGCCGGCACCGTAGAGGTCGTAGCGCTGGTGCAGGCGTTCGACGTGCTCGACCTCGTAGAAGAACTCGTACGGGAAGCCCAGCGGGTCCTCGACGCGGACCGAGTCGCCGATGCCGCGCACGAAGCCTTCCTTACGGCGTTCGGTGCGGCAGCCCAGCGCCTGGAAGTAGGCCTCGGCGGCGTCGACCTCAGCGGGGGACTTGACCCGGTAGGCGAACGCCGCGACGGCGGCGACCGGGCCCTTGCGCAGCACCAGGTTGTGGTGGATGAACTCCTCGAAGGAGCGCAGGTAGATGGCCGTCTCGTCCTCGTAGGTCACGTGCAGGCCCAGCAGGTCCACGTAGAACTTCCGCGAGCGGGCCAGGTCGGTGACCACGATCTCCATGTAGGCGCAGCGGACGATGTCCGGCGCGGGGACGCTGGTGGTGGTGGTTTTGATGTCCATGATGTTTCCTTAGCGTGCGGTGGGGAGGGGGAGGGGGCTCAGGCCTTGCCGAAGACGGGGTTGTGGACCTCGCCGAGGTTGATGTGCACTGCCTGCTGGTCGGTGTAGAAGTCGATGGAGCGGTAGCCGCCCTCATGACCCAGACCCGAGGCCTTCACGCCGCCGAACGGGGTGCGCAGGTCGCGGACGTTGTTGGAGTTCAGCCACACCATGCCGGCCTCGACGTCCTGCGAGAAGTTGTGCGCCCGCTTCAGGTCGTTGGTCCAGATGTAGGCGGCCAGGCCGTACCTGGTGTTGTTGGCCAGTGCGAGCGCCTCCTCGTCGGAGTCGAACGGGGTGATCGCGACGACGGGGCCGAAGATCTCCTCCTGGAAGATCCGCGCCTCCGGGGCGACGTCGGCGAAGACGGTCGGCTGGATGAAGTTCCCCTCGGGGAACTGCTCCGGGCGGTCCCCACCGGCGACCAGGCGGGCCTCCGACTTGCCGATCTCCACGTAGGAGGCGACCTTCTCGTAGTGCTCCGGGTGGACCAGGGCGCCGACCTCGGTGTCCTTCTCGTGCGGCAGGCCGACCTTCACTCGCTGGGCCTGGGCGGCGTAGCGCTCGACGAATTCGTCGTAGATGCCGCGTTCGACCAGGATGCGCGAGCCGGCGGTGCAGCGTTCGCCGTTGAGCGAGAAGACGCCGAAGATGGTGGCGTCGATGGCGGCGTCCAGATCCGCATCGGCGAAGACGACGGCGGGGGACTTGCCGCCGAGCTCCATCGACAGGCCCTTCAGGTACGGTGCGGCGTTGGCGAAGATCAGCTGGCCGGTGCGCGATTCGCCGGTGAAGGAGATCAGCGGGACGTCGGGGTGCTTGACCAGCGAATCCCCGGCGAAGCCCTCCTCGCCGAAACCGTGCACGATGTTGAACACGCCGGCGGGCAGGCCGGCCTCCTCGAAGATGCCCGGCCACAGCGAGGCCGACAGCGGGGTGAATTCGGCGGGCTTGAGCACCACCGTGTTGCCGGTGGCCAGTGCCGGTCCCAGCTTCCAGGACTCGAGCATGAACGGGGTGTTCCAGGGGGTGATGAGCCCGGCGACGCCGATCGGCTTGCGGTTGACGTAGTTCGCCTGGCGGCCCGGGACCTTGAAGGCGTCGTCGTGCTGGGCGACGATCAGGTCGGCGAAGAACCTGAAGTTCTCCGCGGCGCGGCGGGCCTGGCCCAGTGCCTGGGTGATCGGCAGGCCGGTGTCGTAGCACTCCATCTCTGCAAGTTCCTGGCCGCGGGACTCGACGATGTCGGCGATCTTGTGCAGCACGCGGGAACGTTCGCGCGGCAGCATGGAGGGCCACGGGCCGTTCTCGAAGGCGGCCTTGGCGGCGGCGACGGCAGCATCGACGTCGGCCACCTTTCCGGAGGCGGCCTTGATGTAGGACTGGTTGGTGACGGGGTCCAGCACGTCGAAGGTGTCGCCGTCGATGGAGTCGACGAGCTGGCCCCCGATGTAGTGCTGCAGGTGGGTGGGCAGGTTCTCCGGCACGAAGTGCTTGCTCATGATGGTCCTTTCGTGGTGGATCGGGGAGGGGGGTTTCAGATGGCCGAGGGCGGTTGGCCCGCCGCGGCCAGGTAGGCGTTCAGGGTGTTGGTGCGGTGCCTGCGGGCGGCCTGTTCGATCTCCGCCGGCGGTGCGCCGGCGGCGAGCAGGTCCAGCAGGCCGTCGTGCTCGGTGACCGAGTGGTGGGCGCGGCCGGGCACGTGGTCGAAGGAGGAGGTGCGCATCGCCGCCAGCCGCGCCCAGCCGCGGTGGACCAGGTCCAGGATGTGCGGGTTCGGGCAGTTCTCATACAGCACCGTGTGGAACTGGTTGTTCAGCTCGGTGAAGCGACGTGGATCAAAGTCGGCCAGCGTGCGCCGCATCTGCTCGTTCAGCCCCCGGGCCCGGTCCAGGTCCGCCGGCGTGAGCAGCGGTGCGGCCAGGGCGGTGGCGGCCCCCTCGATCACCGAGAGCGTCTGCATGGTGTGCAGGTACAGCTCGGTGTCCACCGAGGCGACGGTGGCCCCGACGTTGCGTTCGAAACGCACCAGGCCCTCGGCCTCCAGCTTGCGGATCGCCTCGCGGACGGGGACGACGCTGCAGCCCAGTTCGGCGGCGATGGTCCCGAGCACCAGCCGGTACCCCGGGACCAGCGCCCCGGAGGCGATCCGATCGCTGAGCAGCGTGTAGGCCTGCTCGGATTTGCTGGTGGTGATCATCCCGGGTCCTAGTCGTCGACCGTGGAGTGCCCGGCGGCGAGCCAGTCCGCGTACTTGGCCTTCCACTCCGCGTTCATCGGGAACAGCCCGTCCACTGCGTGGCCCTGGCGGACCTGCTCGAAGACGTACTCGTCCATGCGCTCCTGTTCCAGCGCCTCGTCGGCGACCTGCTCGGCCATCGCCGGCGGGATGACCAGGATGCCGTCGTCGTCGGCGACGATGATGTCGCCCGGCTGCACGGTGGTCCCACCGCAGGCGATGGTGAGGTCGGTATCCCACGGCACGTGCTTGCGTCCGAGCACCGCGGGGTGCGATCCGCTGAAGTAGGCAGGGATGTCCAGTTCGGAGACCGCCGTCAGGTCGCGCACGCCGCCGTCGGTGATGATGGCGGCAGCGCCGCGGACCTGTGCGCGCAGGCCCAGGATGTCGCCCAGGGTGCCGGAGCCCTTCTCGCCGCGGGCCTCCATGACCAGGATCTCGCCCTCGTTGATCGAGTCGATCGCCTGCTTCTGGGCGTTGAACCCGCCGCCGTGGGACTTGAAGAGGTCCTCACGGTTGGGCACGAAGCGCAGCGTGCGGGCGGTGCCGATGACCTTGCGGCCGGTCTTGGTGCAGCGCAGCCCGTCAATGGAGACGTTGTTCAGCCCGTGCTTGCGCAGCGTCGCGGAGATGGTCGCGGTGGCCACGGCGTTCAGCTTCGCCCTGAGCTCGTCGGTGAGCACGACGGCGGGGCCCGGCTGCGCGGCATCGGCCGCCGCAGCGGGGGAGAGGGCGCCGGCGGCGGAGGCCGCCTCCTCGGAGCCGTACGCGTCGATGAGGTCGGCGTCGGTGAGGCGGGGCTGGTTCCCGAAGGAGGCCATCGCCGTCGTGCCCTGGGTGACGCCGGTGGACAGGCGCCCGGTGGACAGGCCGGAGGCGGGGTCGTCGACCTCGACCTCGACGGTGTCGCCGGGGACGATGACCGAGGAGCCGGCGGGGGTGCCGGTGAGGATGACGTCGCCGGGCTGCAGGGTCATCAGCTGGGAGAGGTCGGCGACGATGCGGGAGAAGTCGAAGATCAGCCCGGCGGTGGTGTCGTCCTGGACGAGTTCGCCGTTGACCCAGGTGCGCAGGCGCAGGCCCGACGGGTCCACCGCGGAGGCGGGCAGCAGGGCCGGACCCATCGGGGTGAAGCCGTCGCCCGACTTGGAGCGGATGTTCGAGCCCTTGTCCGCGTACTTCAGGTCGTAGACGCCCAGGTCGTTCGAGGCGGTGACCCAGCCGACGTGGCTCCAGGCGTCCTCGGGGGCGACGCGGCGGGCCGTGGTGCCGATGACCAGGGCGACCTCGCCCTCGAAGGCCAGGGCGCGGGTCTCGGCGGGGCGTTCGACGGCCGTGCCGGAGACCGAGAGCGAGGAGGCGGCCTTCATGAAGTAGGACGGGTGCTCCGGGGTGCGGCCGCGCTGGGCCGCCCGGGAGGCGTAGCTGAGGTGGACGGCCAGGACCTTTCCTGCGGCGTCCAGCACCGACTGGTCCACCGGTGTCGTGCTGGTTGCGTTGTTCGGCTCCATCGCCACGGTTCCTCCTGTGATGTACGAAATCGTATACGATTCATCATGCCGTGTGGAGCCGGTCACGTCAAGGGGGTCTGTCCACAGGTGCCGCGGGTTTGCTGTGCTCCATCGTGCAGCTGCGGATGATGGGGACATGGAGGATGACGGTTTGGATGAACCAGCGGAGGATATTGCGGATCCGCAGGCCCTTCTCGAGGCGAAACGCGACGACGACGGGGTGCGCTTCACCATCGATGAGCTGAGGGCCGAGCTCAGGCCATGATGATCTCCACCTCGCTCGGAAGCGCCGCGATTACGGTGGATGTTCCGGCTGACCTGGTCCAGTGGCTGCGGCTTAGTGCCGATCTGGCGCTGGAGAGTGTCTCGGGGCCGTCATCGACACGCAACGGCAACGTCTCATGGACGAGACCGTAGCCATGCGGGATAATGGCCACAGAGAGTAGCGACGGAGGACCGGATGGCTCGGAAGACGATGAGCAGCAAGTACGCCCTCAAGGCAGAGAAGCTGGCTAACGGGAAGTACCGCGTCTTCATGCCTTCGCGGAACGCCACGATTGATGTTGCCAATGTCTACCAAGCGGTGTCGCTGGAGAGCGCCGAGCGTGTACTGGCCGACCAAAACGAAGAACCGGTTCCTCCACGTCGTTCCAGGCAGGGCCTCTAACGACGTTCGCGCTGGTAGGACTGGCTAGCGCAGGTGCGCGCAACCGGGCGCGCCGGCGTGGCCCGGAGCATGGGGGCGAGTTGCGCCCATGTCGCCAATGTCTGGGCAAAGACATCGAGCCCGCCGGCAACACTATTTCGGGCCTGCACGGATCAGGTGATGCCGAGCCGGAACCACCCGGCCCAGCCTCCGGCGCCGTTCCACCAGGTGCTGTACACCTTGCCGTCGGACCCGACGACGAACACGTCGAGCTGCTCCATCACCCGGGAGAGCGCTGTGACGGTGCTCCCCGGAGCGGCCACTCCACCGGAAACGTTGAACCAGCCGGCCCATCCCGTGGTGTCATGCCACCACGTGCTGTAAATCCGGTTGTCGGTGCCCACGGTGAACAGGTCCAGGTGGTTGCTGTACCTGGCCACCGCGGTCACCTGCGACCCGGGCGAAGCCACCCCGCCGGACACCTGGAACCAACTACCCCAGCCGCCGGTCGCGTTCCACCACGTGCTGACGATCCTGCCGTCCTCCGCCGTGGTGAACAGATCCAACTGGTCCCGATGCCGGGCGACGACGTTGACCGCGGCATCCGGGCGGGCCTGCTGCCCGCCGATCTGGAACCAGGAAGACCAGCCACTTCGCTCATCCCACCAGCAGCTCCAGACCCGGTGGTCGGTGCCGACGGTGAAGAGGTCCAGGTGGAAGGGGTAGCGGGCGATCGCGGTGACCTGCGCCCCGTTGGCCGCGACGCCACCGGAGACATTGAACCACCCGGACCAGCCGCCAGAGGCATCCCACCAGCAGGAGACGACCTGGCCGTCCGAGCCGATGGTGAACACGTCCAGGTGGTCGGTGGTGCGCGAGACGACGTTGACGGTCGACCCGGCGCGGGCCACCAGGTTGCCCAACACGAACCAGCTGGACCAGCCGCCGTTGCGGTCCCACCAGGCGCTGTAGACGCGATTGTCGGTGCCGACGGTGAACACGTCCAGGTGGCCCGGGTAGCGCGAGACGCTGGTGACCGGTGACCCGGCGGCCCCGCGGCCGCCGGGGGAGGCGATGCCACCGGAGAGGTGGAACCATCCGGCCCAGCCGCTGGAGGCATCCCACCAGTCGGACATCGTGCGCCCCGAGGCGTCCACGGCGAAGACATCCAGGTGCTCGGGGTAGCGGGCGAGCACGCTGATGGGGGTCCTGGGCCGGGCCTGGAGGTCGGCCAGCGGGCCGATCCGGTTCCAGATCACCTGGCGGCAGATCCTGCAGAACGGCACGCCGAGGTTGCGCATCTTGCAGTCGTACTCGGGGCGGAACGCGCCGCAGTGGTAGTAGTGCGCGCCCTCGAACGCACCCACGGTGCCCGCCGGGACCGTGCTGGCCCGCGAATCCACCGCCGCGCAGTTCGGGTTGGACATGGTCGGCACTGCCGTGGCCGCGTTGACGGCCCACCCCCACTTCAGCGTGGTGCGGTCGGTGTTCACCGTGACGTTGGGTTCGCCCGGTTCTCCGGCCGGGTGGTGGTCGTGACCGGTCTCGGCGCCGCCGGCGTAGTACGGGTATTCGTCGGCCAGGCCGAACGCTGTGTGCCCGGATTCGTGGATCGCGATCTCCGAGGCACCGGCGGCCAGCGAGAACGTCCCGACCGATCCGCCGGAGCCGCCGTAGATCGTCGAGTTGACGACCACCAGGGCGAGCGTGAACTCCGGCACCTGGGCCGCCGCCGTGGTGAGCACTGTACCGGCATTGCAGACCAGCAGCCGGCGGATGCCATTGCCGCCGAAGCTGGAATCGAAATAGGTGCGGGCCGTCGCCCCGGTGCCGCCCCCGGCGACCGGGTCGTCGGCACCGGCATCGGTGGAGGTGACATTGGTCCGGAAGATGTTGATCGCCGGGGCCAGCTCGTCGAAGGGAGGCGTGGCCAGCAGTGCGGTCGCGAACGCCGTGCAGGCGGTGTCGAAGGCCGCCTGTTGGCCGGCTTGGAAACCGTCGCCGAGCAACACGATGTTGAAGGCCCGGTTCCGGGGCGCGGAACCGTTGATCTGGGTGGTCCCCGTGACGGAACCGTCGGCGGTGGTCATCTCCCCGCCTCCCCGGTCTCGAGGGGGAAGACCCCCAGGACGTTCTCCCGCGGTGCGGCCGGAGCCGGGGGAGCGCCGCGTTCCCCGGGAGGCGGTAGTGGTGGCACGTCCACGTCCAGCAGGGCCACCCGGCGGGCAGTAGCGGCGGCGGGGACGACGACGGTGAAGGCGCCACGGGGATGCTCGACCTCCACGCGCGTGATGGGGTCGGCCGGATTCTCCGGGAAGACCTCCCGGCTGGAGGCGTCGTGGCGGACGGCCACGCGGGCCAGGGGACGGTCGTCCACGTCGCGGACCTCGGCGAACCGTCCGGCCCGGAGATCGGGGGCTGCATCGAACCCGGTCACCAGGACGTCGACGGGCTGCTGGTGGATCAGGCGCACGTCGTCGCCTTCGTATTCGAAGATGAGCCGGACGGCTCCGGAGGGGTCGGAGGGCTGGTCGGTGTCGGGCATGGCGATCACGGATCCTCAGGGCGAGTGGAGGACCATCAGCGGCTGGATGTCACCGGTGGAATCCAGTAAGCGCGCAGGGCGGGGGCATGTCAAGGCCGCAACGGCATCGAATTGGCGCTGCGGATGACGGTTCGGCCACCACCGGATCCGGGCCACCGGACGGCCGGCTGCGGGCCGGTGCCATACTGGGGCCAGACCCGCCCCCAGAGACCCCAGGAGAAGCCCCGATGAACGAGATCAGCCCCCTCGAGGATCCGGAAGCCGGCGTCTGGGCCCAGGTCGCCGACGCGTCGGAGGTCAGGGCGCAGCCACGAAGCGGTGAGCCGTTCGCGCTCGCCGTCAAGGCCAACATCGCGGTGCGCGGTTTCCGCCGCTCGGCCGGGTGCCGTGGGCTGGACCTCGGTCCCCAGGAGGCCGATGCCCCCGTCGTGGCCGCGCTGCGTGAGGCCGGCGTCGTCGTCGTGGGCATCACGAACATGCACGAACTCGCCTTCGGGATCACGTCCAACAATGCGGCCTTTGGCCCAGTCCGCCATCCCGCCGATCCCACGCGGGCCGCGGGTGGCTCCTCCGGTGGCAGCGCTGCGGCCGTCGCCCGCGGCGACGTGCCGGTGGCGTTGGGCACCGACACCGGGGGATCGGTGACAATCCCGGCCAGCCTGTGCGGGGTGGTCGGTTTCCGGCCGAGTACAGGCCGCTGGCCCGGCGCCGGGCTGGTGGGCCTGTCGTGGACGCGCGACACCCCTGGTCTGTTCGCCCCTGCCGTGGCGGAGATCGACCGCCTCGACACCGCCATCACCGGCGGGCACGACGCCGGTGTCCCCGGCACCCGCCCTCGGCTCGGGATCCCCGCTGAGCTCGTCCAGGAGCTGGACCCGGCCACTGCTGCAGCGTTCTCCGTCAGCCTGGACCGGTGGGGCGACGCCGTCGAAACCGTCGACCTGGAGCTGGGTCGCGTCCTGGATCTGACCCGGGCCGCGGAGATGGCGATCGTGCTGTGGGAGTCGCACCGGTTGCTGGCCGACGTCGCCGCCCGGGCGCTCGGGCGGCCACTCCAGGAGGCGTTCGAACGCCTGGTCGAATCCGTCGCCAGTCCCGACGTGCGCGCCGTCCTCGAGGCCGAGCTGGCGCACCCCGTGACGGCTCAGGAGTACGCGAGGGCCCAGGGCGAGGTGGCCCGGGCGCGCACGCTGTACACGAACCTGCTGGCCGAGCACGGCCTGGATGGCCTGGCCTTCCCCGGGACCCCGGCCCCGGCCCCGCTGCTCGGCAAGGACGAGACCGTTGAGCATCTTGGCGGGCAGGTCTCCACCTTCGGCCTCTACACGCGCAACACCGGCCAGGGGACCATACTCGGCGCACCCATGCTCACGCTGCCGGCACCTGTCCCGGTCGGAGGATTGCCCGTGGGGATCACCGTGCAGGGGCCGCGCTTCGGCGACCGCACCCTGCTGGCCCTGGGACGCGCGCTCGAGGAGGTCCTGGTGCCATGAGATGGAATACCCCATCAATGATGCGTTGTGATGCGATAGGTTTGAACGTATCATGTGGTGTATGGAAGCCACTGGCATCGAAAAGGGCATGGAAGTCGTTCGCGAGCGCATCTCGCGGGCGCTAGCCCAGCGGCACTTCTCGATTTCCGCCGACGTCGTTCTCGACGTCCTGGACGAAGCAGTCGGTGTATCGGAGACGCTCACTGCCGGGGAGCAGGAGTTCCTGATGGAGCACGCTGGCGCCACGACGGAGGACTTCATGCCGGTGGCAGGACACCTCACCAGACTGGAGATCACGCAACGCCAGGCAGAGGCCGCGGAGCAGATGCGTGGCAGGGCGTTGACGACGTCGGAAGTAGCTCGTCTCCTGGGCCGGGCGCCATCGAATGTACGTCGTTCACTGTCGACCGGCCATCTCTGTAGCGTGGGATCCACGTCGACGAGCAGGGAGCGGTTGTTCCCGGCATGGCAGTTCACGCAGGACGGACGGATCATTCCTGGACTTCGGCAGGTCGTGGAGGCCCTTCCGGATGACTACCACCCGCTCGATGTCGAGGGCTTCATGGTGACTCCGCAAGAGTGCCTGCGGGGACGTTCCCCGGCTGCGTGGTTGTCCGGGAATGGTGATGTGGAGACGGTGGTCAGCCTCGCCGACGAGCAGGGCTGGGTGTGACGGCCAAGAATCCGCGTCGACCGGATCGGCCCTTGACGTTGGACATGGCAGATATCCACCGGTACACGGGACCACTGTGGCGGATTCACCGTTCGGTCGGGACCCACAGGATGGAGTGGAACGAACTGCGCGAGTTTGGACCGCTTCCGCAGTTTCGGTGGGAACCGCACCCCCTGCCGATGCAGAATCACCCGGGAGTGGGCGTTTCCTACACAGCCGCCGACTACGCCACGGCTTTCGCCGAGGTGTTTCAACAACGCCGCGCCATCACCCTGACCGGACAGCACGTGTTGACCGCCTGGTTGCCGTCGCGGACTCTGGAATTGCTCGATATCGGTGGGAACCATTGGGCGCTGCATCACGGTGCGTCCGCTTCATTGCCGGGGGCACCGAAAAGCACCTGTCGAAACTGGGCAGCAGCCATTTGTGCCGAATGGGGAAGCCGGATCGACGGACTGTACGTCCCCTCAACCGTGACTGGCGATCCGGTGATCGTGCTGTTCGCGCGGGCGGCCACCGCTTTTCCCACGGCTCCAGGCTTCTCGCGTCCATTGACGCATGTCTCCGTCGAGCATTTGGCGCTCAAGGCAGCGGACACCCTGAGATGGCCTCTTCGCTGAACCAGTGGCTCGGACCGGGGACAGCCTTGAACTGAAGACGAAGGCCACCCGGAAAACCGGGCGGCCCATCGACAGCGGTGGACAGCGTCAGCCGTTGATGAACTCCACAGCGGCCTGCTTGTAGGCGCGCGAGGTCACGGCGTTGGCATGCGTGCGGGCCGGCAGGATCAGTTCGCGCACGTGCGCGTCCGATCCCTGGTGTCCGCGCGCCAGCTCCAGCAGCGTCGGCAGGGAGGCTGCCAGTTCGTCGCGCTCGCCGGCCACCAGCAGTATCGGCATCGACGGCACGGCCTCCTCGGGGGAGAACGGTTCGGTCTTGATCGCCTCCACCATCGAGAGCAGCGAGAACATGTTGTTCGTCGGCACCAGCTGCGCCATGCGCACCAGTTCGGCGGTGGTCGGATCGGCAATCGGTTCGCCGCCGGCCAGCTGTCCGCGCGCTGCCTCGAGGTCGAACGTGGCCAGCGGGTCGCTGCTCGCCGGGCCGCCCAACACGACGCGGTGCACCAGCTGCGGTTGCGTGCCGGCGAATTCCCACGCCAGCCGGGCGCCCAGCGAGTAGCCGAGCACGTCCACCCCGGAGGACGCATCGCCCTCAACCAGCGGCCGCACGTGCGCATCCTGCAGGATCTGCAGCAGTTCGGCGCGGATCCGGCTCGGCGTGTACGCGTCCAGGTCCTCCGGCGCCGGGCTCAGCCCGTGACCGGGGAGGTCGACGGCAATGACCTTCCGGCCGGCGTCGTGCAGCGCGGTGATCCACCCGGTGGCCACCCAATTCAGCTCCGAGGAGGAGGCGAACCCGTGGATCAGCAGCACCGGGCGTGCACCGGCGTCGTCCTGGGGGGTGAAGATCCGCACGGCGAGCGAGTTGGCAGTGCCCTCGACGCGGTGCTCGGCCTCGTGGTGGGGGGTCGCCATGATCAGTCGTCGTCCAGGTTGGCGCTCAGGCGCACGCGGCGCTTCGGGGCGGTCTCCTGCGGCACGGTGCCGACGATGCCTGCGGAGTCGTCGGCGACCTCGAAGACAATCAGCTCATCGCCCACGTTGAGGGTCTCGCCCGGTTCGCCGTTGATGCGCAGCACCTTGCCGGCCTGCGGGGAGGGCAGCTCGAGTGAGCTCTTGGTGGTCTCGACCTCGACGATCGGCTGGTTGCGCTCGACCTGGTCGCCGACGGCGACGAGCCATTCGAGCACCGTCGCGTCGATGAGGCCCTCACCGAGATCGGGAAGGGGGAAGGACAGTTCAGCCACGGCGGTACTCCAATACTCGTTGAATCCCGAAGAGAATGCGGTCGATGTTCGGCAGGTACTCTGCCTCGAGGCTACCGGAGGGGAACGGCACATCGAAGCCCGTCACCCGCTCCACCGGGGCCTTCAGCGTGCCGAAGCACGCCTCGGTGATGGTTTGGGCCACCTCGGCGCCCAGGCCCGCGGCACGCGGTGCCTCGTGCACGACGACGGCGCGGCGCGTCTTGGACACCGACGCCGCCAACCCGGCGGCATCGATGGGCTTGAGCCAACGCAGGTCCAGCACCTCGACGTCGATCCCGTCCTCCGCGGCCAGTTCGGCCACCTGCAGGCAGCGGGCGACCATGCCGCCCCACGCCACCAGGGTCAGGTGCCTGCCGGGGCGCACGACGACGGAGCCCTCCAGGGTGCCCGGGGCATCGAAGCCGACGGTGTCCTTCTGCCAGTAGCGGGACTTCGGCTCCATGAAGACCACCGGGTCCGGCCGCGTCGCCGCGTGCCGCATCAGGTGGTACGCCTGGTGCGGGCTGGACGGGGAGACGACCTTCAGCCCGGCGACGTGGGCGAAGATGTACTCCAGCGATTCGGAGTGCAGCTCGGGGGACTGGATCCCGCCGAAGCTGGGGATGCGCAGGGTGATCGGCATCGGCAGGGCGCCGCGGGTGCGGAAGTTCATCCGGGCGATCTGGGTGACGATCTGGTTGATGGCCGGATACGTGAACCCGTCGAACTGCACCTCGGGGATCGGGTGGTAGCCGGCCATGGCCAGGCCTGTCGACATGCCCAGGATGCCGGATTCGGCCAGCGGGGTGTCGAAGACCCGGTCGGCACCGAAGCGCTGCTGCAGCCCGTCGGTGATGCGGAAGACGCCGCCGAGCTGGCCGACGTCCTCGCCGAGGACCAGGGCCTTCGGGTTCTCCGCCAGCACGTCGGCCAGTGCCGCATTGATGGCCTTGTTCATCGACAGCGTCTCGCTGCCGGTGCGCTGCACGGTGTCCATGGCGTCCTCGCTGGTCGGGGTTCCCTGCTGCGTGGGTTCGATGGTTGCGCTCAGGCTAGACATGCTCGGACTCCTCCCGCCACTGCGTGGCCTGCTGTTTCAGGGCCTCGGTCTGCTCCTGGTAGACGTACTCGAACATCTCGGCTCCCGGACGCGGACCCTGGGCCTGGACCGCCAGGCGGGTCGCCTCCTCGAATTCGGCGGCCTCGGCCTGGATGGCCGTGACGGCGTCGGCGTCCAGCGTGCCGTCGGCCAACAGCCGGTCACGCAGGGACTCGATCGGGTCGGCACCGGCGTCGCGGCGCTCGTCCTCGAGCGTGCGGTAACGTCCCGGGTCGTCCGACGTGGAGTGCGGTCCGCGGCGGTAGGTCATCGCCTCGACAATCGCCGGGCCCTTCCCGGAGCGGGCATGTTCGACGGCGGCCCGGGTCCCGCGGACCACTGCCTCGACGTCGTTGCCGTCCAGCTGGATGGAGGGGATGCCGTAGCCGGCGCCGCGGGCGGCGACGGAGCCGCCGGCCACCTGGGCTTCGGTCGGCACTGAGATGGCCCAGCCGTTGTTCTGCACGAAGAAGACGACGGGTGTCTTGAAGATCCCGGCGAAGTTCATGGCCTCGTGGATGTCGCCCTGGGAGGAGGCGCCGTCGCCGAGGAAGATCAGCGCGGTGGGCAGATCGGTCTCGGGGCGGCCCTCGCGGATGGCGTCCAGACGCTGGCCGTGGCCCCAGCCGACGGCATGGAGTGCCGAGCCGGCGATGACCGTCTGGATCGGGGTGACCCGGTACTTCGTGGCGTCATACAGGCCTCCGTTCCAGGTGGCCTTGTGGGTGGCCATGAATTCGGGCATGTCCACGCCGGCCGCCAGGGCGGCGCCCATTTCGCGGTAGGTCGGGAACACGAAGTCGCGGTCCATGTCCATGGCCTTCACGCTGCCGACCTGGGCTGCCTCCTGCCCTTGCATGGGGGCGTAACCGGGCAGGATGCCCTGGCGCTGCCACGCGATGGCGGAGGTGTCCAGGTGTCGGACCTTGGTCATGAGTCGGTACAGCTCGACCAACTCGTCGGCGGGTAGTGCCGTCGGGTGTGGTTCAAGCCGGGGTGCTTCGGTCATGGTCGCTCCCAGTTGGTTCGGATGGATGTTCTGGATGTGACGGTAATTACCTGTCGGAGCCTGCGCAATCTAACAGTGAATGATGCGGCAATCTGCACATTGTGCCTATGCTGAACGAAAGATGCCTATACAAAGTGCAAAGTAGTGAGGATGGCATGAAGATCGACGAGCTGGACGCCAAGATCCTGGACGAGTTCTCCTCGGACCCCCGGATGTCGGTGTTGGAGGCCTCCCGGGTGCTGGGCGTGGCCCGGGCGACCGTGCAGTCGCGGCTGGACAAGATGACCCGCGAGGGAGTGATCACTGGTTGGGGGCCGCATCTCTCGGCCGAAGGTCTTGGCTATCCGGTGCGGGCGTACTGTGCGCTGGTCATCGACCAGGATGCCGGGCACGACGGTGTCGCCGCCGCGCTGTCGGAGGTGCCGGAGGTACTCGAGCTGCATACGGTGTCGGGAGAGAGCGACCTGATGGCGTGTGTGGTGGCCAAGTCCAACGACGACCTGCAGCGCGTGCTGGACGCCATCATCGCCACCCGGACGGTGCTTCGGAGCTCGTCGTTGGTGGTGCTGAACTCACCGATCCCGCTGCGGATGTTGCCGCTGGCACGTGCCGCGGCAGGGCGCAGATAGTTGAGGAGGGACGCAGGCTTTGGTTGGAGACCCGTATGCGACTTGAGTAATCACGCCTATTGAAGCCTGTGTTTTGCACGCAACGCATGGCGTGCCCGGAGTAGGCAATGTCGATTATTGGGTAGGAGCGATCAGCTTATTCATCTCGCCGAATTCATTGAGATTAGGACAGGCCGCCAGCTTCGGGCCAGTCTTCCGGCACTAACGCTGGCGGCTTGGACCAAGGATGTTCAACTAATGCTTGTTGGAACCAATCTTCATGGAGGTTGGCATGTTCCGTGATAATAAGTTGGAAGCCAGGGTTCTCCTCGCTGGCGTAGTTTAGGAACAAAGCGAATAGGCGTCTGACGGCTTCCATGTCCGCATTGGCTGCGGTTCGCTCTATCGTTCCGTCAGTCGCTTTATATTCCTCTTCCGATGGAAAATATACTTGAGTAGGCTGATCAATTAGCAGGAACGATGGTATAGGGCAATCATTTCTGGATGAGTAGAGATGTATCGCCAGAAGCGCTGCTACGTGATACGCCAGATGGTTTTCGCCGCCACCGCTTAGGGCCATCGGCACTGGGCGTCCTGGTCGATCTACGACAACGGTCAGTTTCTTGAGGTCAAACCGAGCCGGGGTACCTGCGAATTCAGCGCCTAGTTCATCAATGTATCTAGTTACGTCTTTGGAAATGTTGTTCAACACCGAGGTGATCGCCTCATCCCGATCGTCGTCACCAACCTCCAGCGCGAGCCTTTCTACCTTCCCCTTCAGATGTCGAATTTCATCCTCTGCATCTATGACTTCTCGGTCAGGCGCTAGCGACTCTAAGAAGTGGCTTACTCGTCCCACGACGCGTGCCGCGGCGACGGCTCGATCGCGCATGTGCTTGAGTCGTTCGTCAGCCTCAATGGCAGACGATAGCTCGGCTTCAAGAGCATGGATCTCCTCAGTTATCGATCCTGCCTGACCCTCCAAATCAGCTAAATAGTCATCAACTATCGGCCTTTCCCCTGCCACTGCTTCCAGTTCTTTGTCGAGGGACTCGAGTTCCGACAACAGTACGGCCGCTACAGGGTCCTGCCATCCCAAATTCTCTTCGGCGAATGGCCATTGCCATTCACCAGTACTACGTTTTCGAGGGAATGAATAGATTGACGAGAGCCTGTCACGTTGCTCAATGACTTCCTCCTGGAAGCCTCCTGCCTGAACAGAATAGGCGCGAGCGGAGTCCAGATTGAATTGCACCGCTCTTCTGGCCTGCCGGAGCTCCCTTACCTTTCCCTCCAGCTCTGAAGTCTTAAAAGCCCCGTCCAGCAGCTGCTGGGAATCGTCTGGAGTCCAGGATTCGATTTCACGAAGCTGCTCAATGACATCATCACCTGGTCCCGTTGGACGTAAGAGGCCCACTGCCACTGCTTCTGTGCGCAATTTGAATGCGGTTGTCTGTGCACCGGCAATTGCTCTTTGCAGGGCCTCAAGCTTCTTCTCAGCCAGGCTTAGTTCACGCTTCGCAAGACGCAACTTTGCTTGGTACGTATATCGGTCCGGCGAGTCTATGCCCAGCAAGATGGGGAATGTGTCTTGAATACTCTGCGGAAGATACGGCTCGTTTTGACGATAGAATAGTTGGTCTTTATTGGCGATGAGCCCTTGCTTTTGGAACAGATAGAACAGAGTGTGATTAATCTGGGTCGCATAGCTGATTCGGCTTTGTTCCAATGGAACTTGAGTTCTGTTCTCGGGAATACCAAGTAACTTAGAAAGCAAAGCCCGTACCGCTGTGTCATCACTGTTTACTTCTAGGCCATCAAATGAAGGAATGGTCATATCCATTCCTCGACGGATCATCGCTGCGCCAGCGCTCTGCGCGCCACGGCTGGGGGCTGGCTTCGCAATCAAGACTTCTTCGCCTTCGAAGCGATAGACAACCGCGAACCATGAGACCTTGTCTCGAATCACCCCCTCTGGAACTTTGAAGTCTGAGACGCCCATGCAGTACTCGATAATCTCCGATAGGGCTGACTTTCCTGTTGAAGACCGTCCGGTTATCACATTTAGACCCGCTGAAAAGGAAAGGTCTCGTCTGCGGCCGTCATGGCTGTAGATATGGATCGATTTGATTCTCACGGACGCACTCCTAGCGTGGCATAGACGGTAGCTCGGTCTCCGATGCGAGCGAACTCTTTTCCGAGTCGTGCAGCAATCTTCTGGCATTCCTGCGATTCCGGGCTGCCATCGATTGCGGTTCGCATTCTTCTGGGGACGGAACGAATTCGCCCCTCTGTCGAAACTTCGATGCAGTGATTGCTCGCCAAAACACTGAAAGCTTCGTGGGCAAGAGGGAGCAAATCTCGGGCTCTTTCATCAAATCCCAATATTAGGAATTGCTGTTTCTCTAAGATTGTTAGCAATCTAGTCTTCGGATGCGCGTCCAACTTCTTTCGCGCTTGGCTGTGTAGGCTAAGTGGCAACACCAGAAGTGTTAGCGAATAGGGCATACCACTCGGGTCTACTTCTTCGTATCCCTTTATTGCCCGTTGGAGCAGGAGTCCGCAAAATGCTGGATTGAACAAATTTCGCACTTCGACAGGCCGCTCGGTCCAAGGCTTCATGACGTTTCTCCAAGCACCGCATCGAGCCTGCTTAGAAACGTTGGGTGCCAATAGACCCTGGGCCGTGGTCTCTCATTGGCAAGAATATGAAAGCCACCCCTTACAACGTAGGGTTCAGTGACTTTTTCTCGTATACGGAGAGAGTCGAGTTTGCCACTTTCAAAGTCTGCCCATTTGTAAAGTGCCCTTCCAGCCTCTACTAATCTTTCGTCCGCTTCGGTGACATCAAAATCCTCAAATATCACATCACGATAGCGGCTCCATTCATCGACGAGGCGGGCCTCGTACCGTTCCATTTCGCCGACCAATAGGACGTTTTCTCGAGCCCAGGCGGACCTCTGGGAAAAGGCCCGATAATAGTCAAGAATGGCACTGCGAATTCTGTTTGTTTGGACTCCAATTTCTCGGAGTTGCAGTACGAACTGGCGCTGGTCACCTTCTACGTCAATGTCTTCCTCCGGAGTGGCCTCGGAAAAGTGAATGGGAAGATTATTGGTTTTGTACTCGTCCGCAATATCGGAAAGCTTGTCCGAAAGCTCATATCCCGAGAGCGGCATCGTGCGTTCACCAGATAGCAGCAATATGGTTTGCTGGTTCCACCATCCCTGTAGTCGGTCAAAAATTGCCTGACGAAATTCTCGGGAAATGCTTCGCATGTGTCCGCCGATGATTTTTTCTGGGATCTCCGCAATACGCGGCGTCTTGTCAACAATGTTGATGCGGGAGAAAAAATCTTCACACTGCGCATTCGTCATTTTTTGGAGTTCTGAACCAATCGCTTCAGTTAGTTTGGTTGTGGAACTCTCCAGCGCCTTCTTCGCACTTTCAACCACATCGACTATAGCCAATCCCGAGTTGGCCGACGGATAAGTAAATGCCTGGAGGAATGACGTGCGGGAAACCTCGGACGTCGTAAAAAGCAAGAATTTCAGGTTTGATTCTTCTAAAGAGTCCCGATTGTAACGGGAGAGCCAAATACGTGCGGACTTCCAAAAGTCGACGGAAAGATCTGTTAGGCGGTCTCCGACACTCTTATGCTTCAAAGAACCTAATGATTTGGTGCCGTTGAGATCAATAAAATCGAGATCATCATCCATCTCAATATATAGCTCTGTCGATTCCGGTAATTCAAACAAGCGGAGGAGTGCAAACTGTGGCTGGTACATGTACCCAAGACCTTGCTCACTCGCGGAGTACTTGTCTTTCGGCGCCGAATTCATATGTGAACCCGTACCGGTGCTGAACCACTAGAGACGGGCGTTCCCCCGATCGATTTAGTTCGCATCCGGTTTCCTCGCATATAGAGCCATAGTCTCATTGCTAACAATGAGTCAAAGCCTATAGCCAACCGCATCTTTACGGACTTCTGTTGCGGCCATGCATGTGTTCAATTTTTGTCGCTTGGTCTGATGGACGTTTTGGTGAGAATGTAACCTGCTGGTGCAGCAGCCACTTTTCCCGTGTAAGTTCGGCTGTTCCGCATTCAGAGTGGCAGCATTCACAAATGCGTGTTGGGTACGGCAGCCGGAATCCGAATAGAGGCTGATCGAATCAGCTCGGATAGTACCGCGCTCCCATACTGCTCCGGTATTTTCTTCGGACTGGTTGCCGGCATCTGTGTGGACCTTTTCAGCCGCAAGACGGTGTTGGTCGTTGCCGACCTGGGTCGCGGCATCCTGCTGGCAGCGCTGTGCCTTGGCGGCGCGGCTAACCATCCCGGCGGTCGTCGGCATCATCTTTGGATTCGGTCTGCTGTCCGTACTCGGGGACGCCGCCTACCAGTTATTCGTCCCGCAGCTGGCTTCCCGGCCGATGTTGGTTCGGGCCAAGGCCCGGCTGCAGCAGAGCGATACTGTGGCGCAAAGCGTGTGAGCTGCTGTGGCCGGCGGGCTGGTGGCGCTGCTGACCGGCGCCGCCAGCATCTTCCTGTCGGTCGCCACCATAGCCAGCCTGCCCGCCGTCGTCCTCCGGAAAATGTTGGCGAGCGGCATAAGCTCTCGGCCCGCATTGGCGAGTCGCTGCGGAGGATCTACCAGCATAGGAATCTGGGGCCGCTGGCGTGGCGCAACCACATCTGGTTCATCGGCTCGGCTATGCTCGGAACCGTCCTGCCCGTGCTCGTCCTGCACGACGCCGATCTCGGGGCCATTGCGTTAGGCGTCGCCCTCTGCTGCGCCGGAGTGGGGGCGGTGGTTGGTACGCGCCTGCGCCGTCGCTGCCAAGTATCCCGGACGATACGTCCGAACTCGACCAGCGGCAGCCTCCTGGAAGAGTCGCCGCCGCTGAACTGGAGTTCCGACAGATCGTGAAGTTGGCGTCGTCGTGGAGGTCGACTTCCTTCGTTTCAGGTCCCATGGTGGCGCCGATCCAGACGAGGATGCCGGCGAGGCAGATCATGAGGGCCACTGCGACGCGGTCCGGCATGAAGTTGCCGAGTGCCTGGATGTAGAACGCGGGCAGGACGACGGCAAGGCTGTAGCCAACGCCGTAGACGCTGGCTCGGATGCTCGAGGGGAAGCGCTCGCACAGATATGCGCCGACGGGTGCGAAGACGCACAGGCTGGTGACCTGGACCAGTACCGCTATAAACCCGGTCAGGATGACGTTGTCTTTGCCCACGGTCATGGCAGCGATGTACAGCAGCGGCGCGACGACGATGACCAGGACCGCGTAGTACCGGTAGCAGCGGCGTCGACCGATGGCCTGGTCGAGGTTACAGGCATCCGGGTTGAGCCAGCCCCGTCAGGGCGGTGTCGCCAGGAGCAATGGCTCCTAAGTGTGAACATGTACCCCGCCTACACTCTCCGCGTCAGTGCGTAGCTGCTCGTCGTCTGCAGGCAGAAGTGGATATTTCCTGTCCAATCCGGGCCTGCTGCCCGAGTGCGTGGCCAGCGGGGAAGCTAGGCGCGGGCGTCAGGAAGCGGGTTCGTAACCGATCAGCCAGTGGAGCCCGAAGCGGTCGATGACCTGGCCGTCCGAGGCGCCCCAGGGTTTGGGTGCCAGTGGATCCTCCACCCGGCCGCCGTCGGCGAGTTGGTCGAACCACTCGTGGAGGTCCTTCGGCTCTGCGGTGCCCAGGAGCGAGAGCATGAGCCCCTCGAACCTGACGCTCTTCCCGCCCGGGGATGTGTCCGATCCGGCGATGGACACGACGCCCTGCAGCTCGCCGTGGGCAATTGCGTCCGGAGGTCCGTCGGTGTTGTTGAATTCCTTGTTCGTGAACAAGGAGAGCTTGCCGCCGAAGATCCCCTCGTAGAAGCCGAAGGCTTCGCGTGCCGTTCCGGGGAAGCTGACGTAGATCATCGGTGAGGCCATGAGCCAGAGCCTACAGAGCCGGGAGGCGGCTGGATAGCGTCTGCGTACGGACGGCTACAGTGGGCCGGGCGCGTCCAGGAGCGGCCGCTACCGTGTCGACTACGCTCGAAACCATGGGTGCCAAGCGCGGGGCGGGCGAACTGCGGCACAACGCGCCCTTCGTGCGGTTCTGGACGGCCTCCACCGTCTCGGACTTCGGCACCTATATCACCACCGTGGCGCTCGCCGTCCTGGTCCTCGTCACTCTGGGCGGCAGTGCGCAGGACCAGGGGTGGGTCAGCGCCGCCCGGTGGGCTCCCTACCTGCTTTTCGGGCTGGTCGCAGGGATCTGGGTCGACCACTTCAGCCGCACGACGGTGCTGGTGGCCGCCGATCTGGGACGGGGCGTCCTGCTGGCCCTGCTCTGCATCGGTGGTGTGGCCGGGTGGCTCAATGTGCCGCTGGTTGTGGTGGTGATCTTCGCCTTCGGGATGTTGTCCATGCTCGGCGATGCAGCCGACCGGTCGCTGCTCACGCAATTGGTGCCCCGGCCGCTGCTGGTGAAGGCGAATGCCCGTCTGCAGCAGAGCGACACCGTGGCCCAAACCGTCGGAGGTGCCGTGGCCGGCGGGCTCGTGGCCGCCCTGACGGCACCGTTCGCCCTGCTCCTGGACGCGGCCAGCTTCCTGTTCTCCGGGGCCATCATGGCCAGCCTGCCCCGCCGTCGTCCTCTGCGGAACACCGGGGTGGGGCCCACGCTGTCGGCCCGCATCGGCGAATCCCTGAGGTGGGCCTACGGCCACCGGTTCATCGGGCCCATGGCGTGGAGCACGCATGTGTGGTTCATCGGCTCGGCCATGCTGGGCACCGTGTTGCCGGTCCTGGTCCTGCACGACGCCGGACTCGGCGCGGTGGCGCTGGGCCTGGTGCTCAGCTGTGCGGGCGTCGGGGCCGTGATCGGCACTGGGATCTCCCTGCGTGCCGGGCAACGCTGGGGGACCGGGCCGGTCATGGTGGTGGCCCGCGGATTCGAGGCACTTTCGGTGGTGCTGCTGGCGATCGTCGCCGGTGCCGTGCCGGGGTGGCACGAGGCCGGGGTGCCGCCGGGCCCGGTGGTGGGGTGCATCGGTGCCGCCCAGCTGGTGTGGGGGATCGCGCTGGGAACGGGCAGCCCGTTGGAGATGGGGTTCCAGCAAGCGGTGACGCCGGATGCGATGATCGCACGGATGAGCTCGGTCATCCGGTCGGCGAACCGCGGCATGATCGTCATCGGCGCCCCGGTGGGCGGGCTGATCGCCACCGTGGCGGGAGTGGCCGTGGCGCTCTGGGTGGCCGCGGGGTTCATATGCCTCGGGCTGGTGCTGCTGGCGGCGTCCCCGTTCAGGACGGCGCGGATCGAGGACGAGATGCTCGACGACGAGGCAGCCGCTGGGTAGTCGCCGGGCAGGATCGTTGCCAGGCACCGCGCTGGAGTTGGGCGCGGTATTTCTTCACCCGCGGGGTGCCCGTTTTGCCGCCAAGATGGCTCGAACCTCGTCGGCCGTCGCCAAATCGTGGGGGCTGTCGATCAACGCGTCGTAGGCGGCCGCCACGTCCTCGCGCAGCCAGGTCTCGACGGCTTGGCTGAACTTGCGTGTGTTGCGCACGGCGGCCTCCAGGAGCGGATGGGATTCCAGCGTATTCGTGTGACGTGAATTCGTCGACGGGCGGGGAAGCGGAGCGGCGCAGCGAGCGGGGTCCGTCCGACACATGCTTGGAAACCTCCATCGCACGGGAGTATCATCAGTTCTTGTCGAAGTGACAATAACTAGTTTCTCGCCCGGGAGGAGTCGCCATGGAGTTCGCCAATGTTTCCGAACGCCAGGCGATGAGCCCCCAGCTGGCGGTCTCCACCGTGATCTTCTCGCTGCGCGACGAGCTGGCCGACGGGGAACCGACCGGGCGCAAATCCCTGTGGGTGCCGCTGGTCCGTAGGACCCGCCAGCCGTTCCGCGGCCAGTGGGCGCTGCCCGGCGGCCCGCTGGGCGCCCGCCAGACGTTGCAGGACGCCGCCGCCGCCAACCTGCAGGCCACCACCGGGCTTGCGCCCAGCCATCTGGAGCAGCTCTACGCCTTCGGCGGGCTGGACCGCTCGCCGTCCCAGCGCGTGGTGTCGATCGTGTATTGGGCGCTGGTTCGCGAGGAACACACCGAGGCCGCCGGGCTGATCGATGACCCGAACGTGGCCTGGTTCCCGGCCCGCGACGACGCGGTACTGGACGCGTTGGCGTTCGACCATGCCGAAATCGTCAGGTACGCGTTGTGGCGTCTGGGCAACAAGGTCGAATACGGCTCCATCGCCCACCGCTTCCTCGGCGAGCGCTTCACCCTGGCCCAGGTGCAGGAAGTGTACGAGGCCGTGTTGGACCGCCGGCTCGACGCTGCGAACTTCAGACGCCACCTGCGCGGCACCCCCGGCATCGAACCGACCGACGAATACCTGCTCGGCGGCAAGCACAGACCGCCGCGCCTCTACCGGTACACGGGGGACTCCGCCGTCGTCCCCGATCCGACTGGAACGATTCCGACCGGCACGATGCCAGCCGGAACGGTTCCCGCCAACAGCACGTAGCCGCACGCGAGCAGCAATCCCGCAGACCCCAACTCCCCGCACGGAAGATCAACGGACCACATCATGACCAGTGTCAGCAACACCATCGCCCGCCTCACCCTCACCCCGGTCGGGGAAGCACCTGCCGGCGGGTCCGCCGACGGGGTCTGCACCACCGACCTGGTGAAATCCCCGTGGGACCTGGACACCGGGCTGCCCTCCTATGGGCCGGGCTCCTCGATGGACGACGTCGCCCCGGCCACCACGCCGCGCCAGGGGGCCATCCCCGAGGAATACCGGCTCGCCTCCGACGAGGAGCTGGACGGGCGCATCCGCGCGGCGAAGGAGACGCTCGGCGAGCGCGTGGTGGTGCTCGGGCACTTCTACCAGCGCGACGAGGTGGTGCAGTACGCGGACTTCGTGGGGGACTCGTTCCAGCTGGCCAATGCGGCCCAGACCCGCACCGAAGCCGAATACATCGTGTTCTGCGGGGTGCACTTCATGGCCGAGACCGCCGACATCCTCTCGAAGCCCGAGCAGGCGGTGATCCTGCCCAACCTGGCTGCCGGTTGCTCGATGGCGGACATGGCCGATGAGTCTTCCGTCGAGGAGTGCTGGGAACAGCTGATGGACCTCTACGGCACCGAGGCCGACGCCGAGGGGCGCGTACCGGTCATCCCGGTGACCTACATGAACTCCTCCGCGGCGCTGAAGTCGTTCGTGGGGCGCAACGGCGGGATCGTGTGCACCTCGTCGAATGCCGCGACCGTGTTGGAGTGGGCGTTCGAGCGGGGGCAGCGGGTGCTGTTCTTCCCCGACCAGCACCTGGGACGCAACACGGCCAAGGCGATGGGCATTTCGCTGGAGCAGATGCCGATGTGGTCCCCCAACAAGCCGCTGGGCGGGAACACCGCCGAGGCGCTCGCCGACGCGAAGGTCATCCTGTGGCACGGGTTCTGCTCGGTGCACCGCAGGTTCACCACAGCCCAGATCGACAAGGCCCGCGCCGAGTACCCGGGCGTGGACGTGATCGTGCACCCCGAATGCCCGATGGAGGTCGTCGACGCCGCCGACTCCGCGGGCTCCACCGACTTCATCCAGAAGGCCATCGCCGCCGCCACCGAACCGTCCACGTTCGCCATCGGCACGGAGATCAACATGGTCAACCGGCTCGCCGCCCAGTATCCGCAGCACACCATCTTCTGCCTGGACCCGGTGATCTGCCCCTGCTCGACGATGTACCGCATCCACCCGGGCTACCTCGCCTGGGTGCTGGAGGAACTCGTCGCCGGACGGGTGGTCAACCAGATCTCGGTGCCCTCACGCGACTCGGCCTCCGCCAAGGTGGCGTTGGAGCGGATGCTGGCGGCCCGGCCGTGAGTGCCCCAGGCGCCGGCAGGGTCGACGGCGGGCGCACCGCCCGCGAGCTGGTCATCGTCGGCTCCGGGGTGGCGGGGCTCTATGCCGCCATCACCGCCGTCGAACATGGGCACCGGGTCACCCTGCTGACCAAGGACGCGCTGGCCGATTCGAACAGCTGGTACGCCCAGGGCGGGATCTGCGGGGTGGGCCCCGCAGGTGTCGCCGCCGGGGATTCGGTGGCCAGCCACATCGAGGACACGCTCATCGCCGGGGCCCGGCTGAACAACCCGGCCGCGGTGCGCGATGTCTGCTCCTCCGCGTGGGGGCATATCGAGGCGCTCGCCGAGCTGGGCACCGCGTTCGACCGGGACGCCACCGGGAACCTGGCCCTGGGGTTGGAGGCCGCCCACGCGCACGCGCGGATCGTCCACGCGGGGGGAGATGCCACCGGACGCGTCGTCGCCTCCGCGCTGATCGCCGTGGTCCGCCGGCTCGCCGCCGCCGGGTCCCTGACGGTGCACGAACATTGTTTCGCCACCGACCTGGTGGTGGAGTCCGGCGCGGTCACCGGGCTCGACTACCTCCCGGCGGGAGGTGGGCGGCCCGCCCGCCTGCGTGCCGACGTCGTGCTCCTGGCCACCGGGGGCATCGGCTCCCTGTATGCGTGGACCACCAACCCCGCGGGCGCCACCGGCGACGGGGCGGCGCTCGCCTGGCGGGCCGGGGTGCTGGTCGCCGACGCCGAGTTCGTCCAGTTCCACCCCACGCTGGTGCCCGCCGGACGCTTCATGATCTCCGAGGCGGTCCGCGGGGAGGGCGCAGTGCTCATCGACGGCTCCGGCCGGCGCTTCATGCCCGACGTGCACCCCGACGCCGAACTGGCACCGCGCGACGTGGTCGCCCGCGCCATCCACCGCGTCCGCGCCACCGGCTCCGAGGTGTACCTGGACGCACGGGGCGTGGAAGCACGCCGCGGCACAGGATTCCTCGCGGCGCGCTTCCCGGCGATCACCGGACACCTTGCAGCCGACGGACTGGACCTGGCCGCCGCACCCGTGCCCGTCGCCCCGGCCCAGCACTACTGGATGGGCGGGGTGTTCGCCGACGCGTGCGGGCGCACCACGGTCCCCGGGCTGCGCGTGGCGGGGGAGACCGCCTGCACCGGAACCCATGGGGCCAACCGGCTCGCGTCGAACTCGCTGCTTGAGGCACTGGTGCACGGCTTCCGTGCCGTCACCACCCTGCACGACGACGGTGCCCTCCTCGCGGGGGAATCTTCCGGACTAGAACATGTGTTCGAATTGCCGGAGGGTGGGGACGCCGCGCCGGAAACGATCATGCGGGAAACGACGACGGGGGAGGACTCCGGCAGATCCGCACGCGTGCCGCTGACCCTGGATGCCGTCCGCGACCTGTCCACCGCCTACCTGGGGGTGGAGCGGACCGGCGAGGGGCTCGCCCTGGCCGCCGCGGCGCTCGCCGGATCACTGGCCGCCGGTGAGGGCACCGCGCCCCGTACCCGGGCCGATGCCGAACTGCGCAACCTCACCACCGTGGGGCGCCTCATCGCGGAGGCCGCACTGGCCCGCACCGGGTCCATCGGCGCCCACTACCGGCTCGACACCCCGGCCAAAGCGGAGACTACTGCGCATGGCGCCGGTAGCGTGGGCGGTCGCGTCGGCTTCGTCCGCGCCGGCGTCCGAACGACCACCCACCCGTCCACCGCCCAGGTACCAGCCGACCGGCTCCTGATCGGGAGCACCCACTGATGAGGACCGAGATGACCACCAAGATGACCACCGACACCGTTATCCGCGAAGATGCCACCGCGCTCGCCGTGGATCCGCTGCCCGTCCCGTATCGGGTCATCCGCGACATCGTCGAGGCCGCCCTGGCGGAGGACAACCCCACCGGGGACCTGACCGGCAACGTCCTGATCCCCGCCGGGGCCACCGCCACAGCGGACGTCATCGCCCGCGAACCGGGGATCCTGTCCGGGCTCGCCGTCTTCGAGGCGGCCATGACCCTGACCGACCCGGCCACCACCGTGACCACTGCGCTCGCCGATGGCCAATCCTTTGCCGCCGGCGACGTGCTGGCCACGGTGACCGGTCCGGCCCGGGCCGTGCTGGCCGGGGAACGTGTCGGGCTGAACCTGCTCCAGCGCCTCTCCGGCATCGCCACACAAACGCGCGCCTTCGTCGACGCGGCGGCCGGCACCGGCACCCGCATCGCCGACACCCGCAAGACCACCCCGGGACTGCGCGCGCTGGAACGCTACGCGGTGCGCTGCGGCGGCGGGCACAACCACCGCGGCACGCTCTCCGAGGCGGTGATGGCGAAGGACAACCACCTGGCCCTGCTGGGGACCGGGGACGAGTTGACCCGTGCCCTGCGCGCGGCCCGGGCGCGGCTGGGACACACTGTGCACTTCGAGGTGGAGATCGACTCGCTCGACCAGCTCGATGCAGTGCTCGCCGCCGGGGTGGACACGATCATGCTGGACAACTTCTCCCTCGCCAATCTGGCCACTGGCGTCCGCCGCATTGCAGGTGCCGCCCTGGTGGAGGCCTCGGGCAACGTGCGGCTGGAGACCGTCGCCGACATCGCCGCCACCGGCGTGGACGTCATCTCCTCCGGAACCCTGACGCACTCCGTCCGCGCCCTGGACCTGGGGCTCGACGTGCGGATCACTGACGGCCGGGCCCGCGTGGGCGGGCGCACCGGGACGGGGGAACAGCGGTGATCTACCTCGACGCCGCCGCCACCACCCCGGTCAAGCAAGAGATCCTCGAGCTGGTCTGGCCGCTCATGGCCCGCGACTTCGGCAACCCCTCCAGCCACCACGGACCCGGGGAGACCGCGGCGCGCGCCCTGGACTACGCCCGCACCACCGCCGCCTCCACCCTGCGCGTGCGCACCGGCGACATCGTCTTCACCTCCGGCGGCACCGAGGCCAACAACCTCGCCCTCATCGGCCTGGCCCTGGCCAACCCCCGCGGCCGGCACCTGGTCCGTTCCGCCGTCGAGCATTCCTCCGTGCGGGAGGCCGGCGACTACCTGGCCCGCCACCACGGCTTCACCGTCGACGTCGTCCCCGTGGACCGCGGCGGCCGCGTCGATCCGGACGAGGCGGCAGCACTGCTCCGGCCGGACACCACGCTGGTGTCGGTGATGGCGGTGAACAACGAGGTCGGCACCATCCAGCCCATCGCCGGGATCGCGGCCGCGGCCCGCACCGTCGGCGCCCTGGTGCACACCGACGCCGTCCAGGCCGCCGGCTGGCTGGACGTGGCCGAGCTGGCCTCCCACGTCGACGCCCTGTCCATCTCCGGGCACAAGCTCGGCGGGATGAAGGGCGCCGGGCTGGCCATGATCCGCGGGCGCCTGGCTTTGGAACCGCTGCTGCACGGGGGCGGGCAGGAACGCGGACGCCGCTCGGGCACGGAGAACGTCGCCGGAGCCGTCTCCACCGCCACCGCCCTGCGCCTCGCTGCCGGTGGGGCCCTGCACTTCGACGACGCCCACCGCCGGTCGGATTACCTGATCGACACCGTCTTGTCTGGCCTGAACCCGTCCCCGGGAAACCCCGATCCGGGAAACCCTGCGGCAGGGCATCCCGCGGCAGGACAAGGCACGACGGCGGCACTGCTGACCGGTGATCCGGTGCACCGGGTGCCGGGCATCGTGTCCTTCGCCTTCCCGGGCACGCACGGGGAAACGGTGCTGCTCGAACTCGAACGCCGCGGGATCGTCTGCTCGTCGGGCTCGGCCTGCGCCGCCGGCTCCACGGACCCCTCGCCCGTGCTGCTCGCCATGGGGTACGAACCCGACGTCGCGCTCACCGCCGTTCGGTTGAGCTTCACCACCGAAGCCACAGAGGTCCAGCTGACGACGGCGGCACGGGCCGTGGTGGCTGCGGTCAGGGCACTGGTCGCCGGTACTAGGACGGTCTAGCGGCTGTCCTTCGTCTCCGATTCCCGAGCTGCCTCCGGCCCTGGGCAGCTCGGGAGCCGGCTTCCGCTCCGTTGTCCCACTTAGCCGCAGCGGAGCCATTCATACGGTTCGATGGGCACTCGCTTCGGGTCGAGACGATTTCGGCTATCCCTGTGACCGGGAGTGCATGTCGCGGTACATGCGCGGACTGAGACCAAAGGCCGTTTTGAACAGCTTGCTGAAATGGGCTCGGTCCACCAGTCCCCACCGCGCTGCGATCTGGAGGATGGAATGGGATTCGAAGGCAGGATCAAGCAGTTCCAGACGGCAGCGTTCCAGACGCCGTTCGCGGATATAACCGGTCACGGTCTGGTCCTGCTCGCGAAAAAGATACTGCAAATATCGGACTGACATGAAATGCGCCTTCGCGACGCTCACCGAGTTCAGATCGGGATCGGCAAGATGAGCCTCGATATACAGCCGAAGCTTTTCCGTAATCAATCGGCGCGAATCTTCGACCGGTGGACCGTTCTTGACCAATTCGGCGGATAGCAGTGCGGTAATGAGGTCGAGGGCGCTGCGCATGATGCGTATGCCATTGATTCCCTGCAGTTGCTCCAAATTCGCCGCCAGATGCTCCATGAAGGGGGAGATGACCCTGCCGATTCCCCGGTCACCGGGCATGGTTACGGCGGTGACGCAGCGGATGAGCTTGGCGGACATGCCCACCATGTGATGGGGGAAAACCATCACCAGCGTATGCACGTTGTCGTCAAATTCCATGGTGTAGGGACGACTGGTGTCATAGATGGCCAGGTCTCCTGGTGCCAGCACGGCGGTACGTCCGTCCTGGGCGACGATGCCGGTGCCTTCCAGAAGCAAAGTGAGTTTGAGGTGCTTCGCATCGCCTGGATCGATCTGCGACGCGAGACGTCGTACTTGGTGCGCACTGGCGGAGATCTCCGTGACGCATGTTTGGTCGACGTGCGTGCTGCGGAGCGATCCGCAGAACCGCGCCACATTCGTCGAGAGTGTCAGCCGGCCGAAACGGTTGCCGACCAGGGATTTCCAGGCGTCGAAACTCTCTACGCGAGATTCTGGCGCCAGTTCGGAAGGCAATTGGGGTCTTTCGGGGACCACTACCGATTCTTGGGGCATTGACGACATTCTCGATCCTCCTTGCCGGGAAATGGCTACGGTGCGGCACGTACCTGATGTGACCTGCAACATAGGAACGTTTACAGCATGTATACACCACGAGGTCGTCATCCGGAGGCCTCCGCCCGTAAAGGCCTTCGCAATTTGCCGTCCACAATGCGTCTGCTGACAACTCCGCGGATGCGCCCTACAGCAAACTGAAAAGTACATCGGCAACGGTTCGAGATCGGGCCACACCCGGTCGACGGAGCCTGGGGACGATTTTTCGAATCCCACCAGAACACGAAGAGGTATGAAAGTGATTCAAGACGAGTTGTACGACAAGGGGCTCGAACAGCGTCGGAAGATGTTTGGTCCACGAGGGGCCGAGGATCAGGTCGAGCACACGAACGACATCAACGACAAATTGCAGGACTTCGTGACCCGAATCTGTTTCGGCGACCTGTGGCAGCGGACCGGACTTTCCACGAAGGACCGCAGCAAGATCACCATCGCGATGTTGCTGGCCTCCGGGAAACCACATGAGACAAGGGTCCACATGCGCGGCGGCATCGCAAACGGGCTCTCCGTGCACGAAATCCGGGAAATCGTCCTCCACTCGATGCTCTATTGCGGTATCCCGTCCGCAGTCGAGGGGATGCGGGCACTCGATGAGATCCGCGAGGAACTGGGGCTGCCAAGCCAAGTGGACGATGAATCGAACAGTGCTGGAGTCACGGTCAAGCAGTAGGCAGCCGATAGGAACAGGAAATGGCAACACAACACATCGAAGGAACTCAAGAGGCAATGATTCTGAACCAACGCCAGACTTCAGTCGGCTTCGTCGGGCTCGGCACCATGGGCGACCCCATGGCCAGCAATGTGGCGGGGGGCGGATACGACGTCAGGCTCTACGATGTCGATATTGAACGGTCCCAGGCCCTAGCTGCGCGCATCGGGGCGACGGCCCTCCAGTCGTCGGAGGACTTGGCCGGCTGTGAAGCGGTGGTGTTCATGCTGCCGACCTCGGCCATTGTGCGCTCGGTGCTCCTCACCGATGCCGGCGTGCTCCGCGTCCCCTTCCGACCCGGGACCGTCCTCATCGACATGAGTTCCTCTGATCCCAATGAGACGCTCGAAACGGGCCGCCTTCTCGCCGCCCATGGGGTCCACCTCGTTGATGCTCCCGTGTCCGGTGCCCGGGCACGAGCCGAAAACGGAACCCTGGCCATCATGATGGGAGCCGATGACGAGGAGGCGGCGGATCGTGCCGAACCGATCATCCAGACCATGAGCGAACGGATCTTCCGTACCGGGGCTCTGGGCACTGGACACGCGATGAAGGCCCTGAACAACTTCGTGGCGGCTGCTGCATACACGGCCTCGACTGAAGCGCTGGTGGCGGGCGAGCGGTTTGGTTTGGACCCTCAGACCATGGTCGACATCTTCAATGCCTCCACGGGTCAGAGTTTTGTGACCACACACGTCCTCGAGGACCACATCGTGAAGCGGAATTATGCGACAGGGTTCGCCCTGCCGTTGATGACCAAAGACGTGCGCATAGCCCTGAATTTGCAGCAGTCCGTACACCACGCCGCACCCGTATGCGAGGCCGTGACGGGCGCATTGAGCGATGCCCTCGAGGCCCTCGGGAATGTCGACCATTCCAAGGCATTCGAATTCTGGCAACAGCGCTAGGCCGGCCCGGTCCAAATATGCACATTTCGAAAGGAGAGCCGATGGAACGGGTAACTGTAGCTGCCTCCCGCGTATTGGCAATACTGTCCGCACTGAGCATTGTCGTGCTCATGCTGGCCATCGCAGCCGACGTGACGGTGCGATTCATCTCAAGAGCCAGCCTGCCCGGAATGCTCGAGGCGGCTGAAACCAGTCTGGTCGTTGCCGTGTTCTTCGGCATTGCCTGGGCGGGGGTCCAAGGGGAACACGTCGCCGTGACGTTGGTGACCGATCGCTTGAGCGCACGAGCGAATGCGCTGATCAACGTCGGCGTGTGGGGCATGTCATCCCTGTTCCTGGGCTGGATGTTCTACGCCACGTCGACGAAGGCCCTGGATGCCACCGTCAACCTGGAAGAACGCTTTGGCCTCGTACGGTGGCCCCTTTACCCGGCCCGTTGGGTGATCGCGCTGGGAATCGCAGCGTTCTTGCTTGTTGCCGTACTGAATTTCGTACGAGCGCTCCGCGGACGGCCGGTGCTTGGCGAAGATTCCACGGCGTATGGGAACACCTCGAATGTCCTTGCCCAAGAGACTGGAGCGAAGTGAGATGACAGTTACAGGTGTAGTGCTCATTTCCCTCGCGGTGATGATCCTGCTATTGATGACGAAGACCCCGGTTTCGCTGGCGTTGGGCATCACCGGCGTCCTGGGACTCAGCTTGCTCAAGGGCTTCGGGCATGCAACGCACGTTTTGGGTTCAACACCCTTTTCGCAGGTTTCCAGCTATTCGCTGACCATCGTCCCGATGTTCATCCTGATGGGCATGTTTGCCGTGCGAGCGAAGATCGCCGAGCATGTGTTCGCGATCGCCAACCGCTTCGTCTCCAAGGCTCCTGGTGGGCTGGGCGTGGCCACCATCATGGCTTGTGCCGGTTTCTCGGCGGTATCCGGTTCGAGTATCGGTACTGCGGCGACGATGTCGAAACTTTCCGTGGCGGAAATGCGGGCCAATGGCTATCCCGCCAGTCTTGCCACAGCTCTTGTCGCCGTGGCCGGAACCCTCGGGGCAATGATTCCCCCCAGCACATTCTTGGTTCTCTACGCCATCATGGCCAACGTTTCCGTTTCGCAGATGCTGGCCGCCGGCATCCTTCCGGGACTCCTCTCCGCAGCTGCGTACATCGGCTACATCATGCTCGTGGGAAGCAAGAAGATCGGAAAATCGACCGACAAGGACGACCTCGAAGTAGCGGTAGGGCAGGCCTACCGCCAAGCAGTGGAGGCCGCTCGCGGTCCCCGTACCCCCGTTACGACGCTGGAGCGTGTGGAGGAAAGTGAAAGCCAGACCAACGACGACAACAAGCGAGCAGAGAATCTGCCGTGGCGAGGCCTAGTCCGAATTGGTCTTCTGTTCGCGATCGTCCTCGGCGGGATGTACTCCGGCGTTTTCACGTCCACGGAATCGGCGGCAATGGGCGCCCTCGTCGCCCTGGTCATGCTCATTCTCGAAAATCGTCACCAAGGGCTCAGAAGCATCCTGTGGCACTTCAAGGGGGCACTGCAGGACACGGGGTCAACCACGGCCATGGTGTTCTTGATCATCGTCGGGTCAGCACTACTCTCGGCCTTCTTCATCTCTGCCAAGGTGCCCGACGCGATCACCGCAAGTGTCTCGGCTATTGGGTTGCCACCCATGCTGACGATGGCGTTGTTGCTGGTATGTCTGATCCCGCTGGGCATGGTCCTGGAATCACTTTCGATTCTGGTGATCAGCGTGCCGATCCTCTTGCCCATTGCACTCGAATTTGGGCTGGATCCGATATGGCTCGGCATCATCATCGTGAAATTGATTGAGATCGGCATGGTGACGCCGCCGGTGGGCATCAACTGCTTCGTAGTCACCGGATCCACGGGAGTACGAACGGAAACCGTCTTCAAGGGCGTCCTGCCGTTCTTCACGGTCGACCTGCTGGTCACCGCACTGCTGTTCCTCGTTCCCAGCATCACGCTTTTCCTACCATCCCTGGTCAACAACGCTTAGGGCCGACTGGCCCGGAAGCAACTCCACATAGATCGTATTCACCCCGAAAGGATGAACACCATGTTCACCAGCACGAAAAAGACGCAACCGGGTCGCTCCGCCGCCGCGGTCACGACCATCGCAGCACTCACGTTGGCGCTCTCGGCCTGCGGCGGCGTCGTCAACGACGCCTCGGCGGGCGGGGAAACGACAACGCTGACGGTGGCCACGGCTGCGGCAATCGGAACTCCCAACGCCGCGGTCCAAGACTGGTATCTCGACAGGGTCGAGGAGAAGTCGGAAGGGACGATCAAGTTCGACAGGACCGCTCCCGAATCCCTGTGCAAGGCCGCCGAAGTCGTGGAATGCGTGCGCGATGGACGAGCCGACCTGGGCGTGACAGTCCCGGACTACACCCCCCAATACTTCGCAACTCTCAGTGTTTCAGGAATCCCCTTCGTGGGACAGAATTCACAGGCAATCACGCAGGCGCTCTACGACATCCACACCGAGTACGAGCCTGCGGTGACCGCCCTCGAAGGCCACGGGCTCCACTACGTTTCCGCCTGGCCCGTGGGAAGGTTCCTCTTCGGTTCAAAGCAGCCCATCGACAACGTCGAGGATATTGCCGGCCTGCAAACACGCGCTTCCGGTCCGGTGATCCAGGAAATGCTGACTAAGGCCGGCGCCAACATTGCCGCCATCACCGCCAGCGAAACGTACGAAGCAGCCGAGCGCGGCGTTGTGACAACCGTCGGTGGTGCCATGGACTTCGCCGTCAACTACAAGTTGATGGAATTGCTGCCCTACTGGTCCGACCCGGGAATCGGCCAATACTCCACCTTCGGCATGTGGTTCTCCAAAGAGGCCTACGACGGGTTGGACGACAAAGCGAAGGCCGTTGTCGATGAAGTGACGGAAGAACTGAACGCCGGCGCGGGCGTCCAAGCGTTCAATGAAGTTGCGGCCGGGCAATGCGAGCAGTTGGCCGCCGCCAGCACCGTCAAGACGGTCGAACAGTGGGACCCGAAGGCAACACAAGACTGGCAAGAGCGCATCGGCAACGACGCAGAAGCGGCATGGCTCAAGGTCGCGAATGGTTTCAATCTGGAGAACCCGGAAGCACTCCTGCAGGAATACAAGACCGGGCTGGAGAACCACGCCGATGCCCAATACGAGGACGCCACAGCCAACTGCGTTGCCAACTTCACCAAGAAGTAGCGGCGCAACCCGCCACGACGTCCCACCCGTGCCCCTCGCGATACTTCCGAACCACACCGACTTGAGGAGATGCCCCCATGCACAAACTATTGGTCCTGTACCCGCACCCCGCGGATCCGGAACACTTCGAAACCTACTACCGCGCGAAACACCTGCCACTCGCCAGCCGGATCCCAGGAGTAATGGCTGCCCGCTACAGCTTGCAAGTCACGTCAGAGACAGGCCAGAGTCCGTACTTCGCCGTATTCGAAGCCGATTTTGTTGATGCACAGTCCATGCAGGCGGCGATGGCTTCGGAATGGGGGCTCCGGGTCGTCGCTGATGTCCCCAACTACGCCAGCTCCGGGGCAGTCGTCCTCGATTTCGCGGTCGAGCCGCTGGCTCTGGAAGAGCAACCTGACGAATAGGCGCGCACCAAGTTGCCGTGGCACTGGCTGCGACGGCGACGACGTTCGAGACCGGTGACGCGGGAATCCCGGATACCACCGGATGAAGTGGAAGCCTCCCGACTGGATATCCGGCGCATCCGGATTCGAACGGAAAACCGCAGTCAAGAATGATCAAGGACCGAAGGAGAACCAATGAGTACCGAAGTCGCCCAGAACACGCTGTCCAGCCTGCTTGAGGCCGTACAACCGCCCAACGGCGGTCGCAACATCCATGACCCCGCGACTGGAGAACTCGTGGCGAGGGCTCCCGAGCATGGAACCGAGGAGCTCGACGCGGCGGTGGCCGCCGCGAGGGCCGCACAAGCGGCATGGGCAGCAAGAAGCCACGGGGAACGCAGCGAATTCTTGAACCGCGCTGCGGATGCGATCGAAGCATCGGCCGAAGCCCTGGCCGAACTGCTCTCGAGAGAGCAGGGAAAGCCGCTGAACGGACCCAACGCGCGCTTCGAAGTCGGTGCATGTGCATCGTGGCTGCGCGCAACTGCCGCCTTGGACCTGCAGCCCGAGGTTCTCGTCGACGACGCCACCTCGCACGCGGAGTTGCACTACCGACCTCTCGGTGTCATTGGTGCGATTGGGCCTTGGAACTGGCCCATGATGATCTCCGTCTGGCAACTCGCCCCCTCACTTCGCATGGGTAACACCGTGGTCATGAAGCCGTCGGAATACACACCCCTCAGCGTCCTCGCCCTTGCCGCCGTCATCAACACCGAACTCCCCGACGGTGTCCTCACGGTGGTCTCAGGTGGACGGGAGGTGGGCGAACGGCTCGCCGCGCACCCCGGCATCGACAAGGTCATGTTCACCGGTTCAACGGCCACCGGAAAAGCCATCATCCGTTCCTCGGCGGATACCGTGAAACGACTGACTCTGGAACTGGGCGGGAATGATGCCGGCATCGTCCTTGAGGACGCGGACCCCCGGGCCATCGCCGAGGACCTTTTTTGGGGCGCCTTCATCAACACCGGCCAGACCTGTGCCGCGCTCAAGCGGCTCTACGTTCCCGAAAGCATCTATGACGAAGTCTGCGATGCGCTTGTCGAAGTTGCACGGTTAATGCCCATGGGGAATGGGTTAGATGAGAACAACGTGCTTGGTCCACTGCAGAATAAGGCGCAATTCGACATAGTCGCCCGGCTTGTTGATGAGGCGAGAGCTGCTGGTGCCCGGGTACTGATCGGAGGCAATCCAGTTGATGACCAGCCAGGCTACTTCTACCCGACGACGCTCGTGGCCGATATCGCCAACGACAATTCCCTGGTTGTGGAGGAACAATTCGGTCCCGCACTTCCGATCATCCGCTATTCGACTCTGGATGATGCGATCGCCATGGCCAACGGGCTCGACGTCGGACTCGGCGCATCCGTCTGGTCTTCTGACCCGGCACGGGCACGGCAGGTAGCCGCCCGGATCCAAGCTGGCAGCGTGTGGATCAACAAGCATGGGGCCATAGACCCTCGGGTTCCCTTTGGTGGTACGAAACAGTCCGGATACGGCCTCGAATTCGGAGTTGATGGCCTCAAAGCCCTGGGGGCACCCCAGGTAATCAGCTGATGCGCACGCGGAGCGTCGTACGGCAGCCGTCGCACGCATAAGGGTTCTCCGCGGGGTCGAGGCCAACGATCGCAGGGGGCACGGCGTCTCTTGTTGCTGCCATCATTGCCGGACGCGGGCGCCGGAAGGTCCGCCGCATCGCGGCACTGAAACCAGGAGGATGACAACATGAGCGGCTGCTGGCAGCGGTGCTGGCAGTCAGTTGCCGCCGCCGCCCGCCCGGCGTAGGTTGAAAGAAGCGGCGGTTCCCCGGGGGAGGGACGGGGGTCCGCCGCGACCACGCACGACGGGACAGGCCCCCTATCGCCACCCGTCCCGCACGATCGATGGGAGCAGACATGGCACGCAGGACACTTACCTCCGAACGGCACGCACCACGGGAGCACAAGGACCACACCGGTGTCGGCTGGTTCACCCTCGGCATCGTCATCGCGGTGATCTACGCGCTGTTCGCCCTGCTCGGCCAGCACCCCACGCTGGGAGACACCCACAGCCCACTCTGGCTGGGCGTGATCGTCGGCCTGGTGATGGCGCTCTTCGGTTTCATCGGGATGACCAAGCGCCGCCACCCCGGCCACCTCTGAGCCCCATCCGGGCATGAACCGCGACGGCTGCCGTGGCCGGGGAGACTGACCTCGGCCGCTGGCTGCGCGCCTGCGCGGAGGTCGGCCGGCTGCTCGGGGACACCGAACCCGACGGCGAGGACTACGACAGCATCGCCAACCAGGCACTCGAGGCAGCCGGTGCGTCCCTCGCCCTGGTCCTGTTACCCGTGGGGGAGCAGCACCACCGCATCGCCGGGGCCTCCGGAAAAGCCGCCTCCCTGCTGCGCGGCCAGGTGTTCGCCACGCCGCCCACCCTCGGCGCCGACCCCGCCGGGACTGGTGAACCTGCACCGGTGGGCGTCCGCGCCGGCCACCACATCGCCGAGGCCCTGGAAGCGGCCGGGGAGACGGCCCTGACATCGCGTCCCGGGCTGGTGGACTGGCTGGCCCGGGCCCAGCTCCTGGTCGCCGGGCTCGGCCAGGATACCGGACGGGATCGCTTCCTGGTCCTGGCGCGCCCCCCGGACGCTGCGGGCTTCGCCGACGTTGACCTCCAACTTGCCGGACTGCTCGCAGCCCAGGTGGAACAGGCGATCGGCCGCGCCCACATCCGGCAGCTGCACGAACAGCTGGCCGTCTTCGCCGAACGCGACCGCATCGCCCGCGACCTGCACGACATCGTCATCCAGCGGCTCTTCGCCGCCGGACTGGGCGTGCGGGCCCTAGCAGGCCACCTCGAGGACGCGGCCAGCCGCGCCCGGGCCGAGGAGATCACCGGCGAACTCGACGCCACCATCGGCGAACTGCGCGACACGATCTACGCACTGCGCCACAGCGTGGGCGAACGTGAACAACTGGGCACCGCCATCGTCCGCGCGGTCCGGGCCGCCTGCGAGCCCCTGCCGTTCACCCCGCGACTGCGCCTGGGCGGACCGCTGGACGCCATCGAGGACGAACGCACGACCGCAAACCTGCTGGCCGTGATCACCGAGGCGCTGAGCAACGCGGTCCGCCACGCCCACGCCACCCGGATCAGCATCTCCGTCACCGTGGACGAGGACGAATTGCGCCTGCGGGTCAAGGACAACGGGCACGGATTCTCCGGGCCGACCCTGCGCAGCGGCCTGGCGAACATGGACCGGCGCGCCGCCGAACTGGGCGGCACCTGCCATGTGGGCAGCAACCGGCGCGGCACGCGCGTGCAGTGGACCGTCCCCGTCCGGTGACGGCCCCGCCATGGTGACGAACCTGCACCGGTAACAAAACGGCACTGGTGACAAACCGGCCCGGTGGGGAACAGCGGAACTCAGGTGCCGCCGTCGTTCTCGGTCCCGGGGCGGGAGATGTAGACCGCTGCTTGGGTGCGGCGTTCGAAGCCGAGCTTGGCCAGCACCGAGGAGACGTAGTTCTTCACGGTCTTCTCGGCGAGGTGCAGCCGCGTGCCGATCTGCCGGTTGCTCAGGCCCTCGCCGAGCAGTGCGAGCACGCGGCGTTCCTGCACCGTCAGCGCCGAGAGCCGCGGATCGGTGCGTTGCGGGTTTGCCAGGCCGTGCAGGATGCCGGCCTTCAGGCCCGGGGTGAACAGGGATTCGCCGCGGGCCGCCCGACGCAGCGCCTCGAGCAGTTCGGAGCCCTTGATCTGCTTGAGGACGTAGCCCAGCGCGCCGGCCAGGACCGCACCGCGCACGGCGGCCTCGTCGTCGTAGCTGGTGAGGATGAGGCAGTTCAGCGACGGGTCCACCTGGCGCACGTCGCGGCACACCTCGATCCCGGTCCCGTCGGGCAGGCGGGCATCGAGCACTGCGACGTCCGGGCGCAGCGCCGGGATCCGGCGGCGTGCCTCCCGGGCGGTGCCGGAGTCCCCGATGACGTCGAATCCCTCGCCCTCGAGCAGTTCGCGCAGCCCGCGCCGGACCAGTTCGTGGTCGTCGACGATGTACACGCTGATCGGCGCCTCCCGTGCGGCGTCCGCATCACCGGGCCCGGGCGTCGGGGCCTCCTGGGCCGGAGGTCCACTCGTGTTCATGCCCCCAGCATGGACCCGTTCCACCGGACCGGCAAGGGACCTTCGACCCGGTGTGGACGGCCATACAGAGGCCCCGCAGTTTAAGGGCCCGGCAGTCGGACCCGCCAATCCAGTGCCCCGGCAGACTGGCGGCCGCGGCGGTGGGACTTTCGGCCCTAGTGGCACCGCTGGCGCAGGTGCACCCTGAAGTCAGGGTGATCCGCGGAGACACCGTGGAAACCCCAGAAGACAAGAGGAGAAGTGCCATGAAGAAATGGACTCGCTGGCAGGACTGGGTGGCAGTGGTCGCCGGTCTGTATGTCGCGCTCTCCACGAGCTGGACCGAGCCCGCGGGAGCATCGATGTCGCTGATGATCGTGGGAGGCATCCTGCTGGTCGTCGTCGGCCTGGTCAACCTGTCGATGCCGGGCATGCCCGCCGCCGAATGGGTGCAGGCCCTGATCGCCCTGCTGGTGGTCGCAGCCCCCTGGATGGGCAGCTACTACGACACCATGGGCGTGGCCTGGAGCAGCTGGATCCCGGGCATCGTCGCCCTGGTGGTCACCGCGCTGGCCATCAAGCCGAGCACCGTGGAGCACCACCACCATCAAGTAGCGCACTGACCGGTTCCAACCGGTACGACGCCGGAGCACGCCACCTCTCGCGGGTGGCTGGCTTCGGCGTTTCGCCGCCCCGGAAGCGCAGGCAGCCGGCGAAGTGGGACACTGGCGTTCGACGCCCCACCGGGCGATGCCCACCCTTCCCAGGAGTCGACGTTGGATGCAGATGACCGAGATGACGGAGATGACCGCGATATCGAGCTGATCAGCGACGGTGATGGGCTGGCGGTCATCGGGGACCCTGCGGCCGTCGACCGGTTCCTGACCGCCGAAGGACTGGCCTCGAGGGACCTGGGGCTGCACCGCCTCAAACCCGCACTCCGCACCGGGACGGGCATCGCGCAGGCTGGCGTGGACGTGGCTTCGCAGTCCGGCCGCTGGGTGAAGCTGACCAGGAAGTCCGCCGAGCAGATGAAGGCCTACGGGCTGATGAAGGGCTCCAACTCCACGGTCAGCCGCGCCATCGTGACCGATCAGGGCAAGATCAAGGGGATCGTGGAATTTGCCCGGCGGCCGGGGTCCATGGTCGCCAATCCGGCGTTGCTGGCCGGCGCCGCGGGGATCATGGCACAACTGGCCATGCAACAGTCGATGGACGAGATCACCAACTATCTCGCAGCCATCGACGAGAAGGTCGACGACATCCTTCGGGCCCAGCAGGACGCCGTCCTGGCCGACATGATCGGGGTGGGAGCCGCCATCGAGGAGGCCCTGGTGGTGCGTGGCCAAGTGGGCGGCGTTTCGGAAGTCACCTGGTCCAAGGTGCAGGCAACGTCCACGACTATCCTGCGAACCCAGGCCTACGCCTTGCGGCAACTTGAGTCCCTGGCGGAGAAGGTGCAGCGCAAGACGTCGATGGGGGATCTGGCGAAGGCGACGCGGTTGGTTGAATCGCCTGTGCGGGAATGGCTGGCGGTTCTGGCCCGCTGCTTCCAGCTGCAGGACGCGCTGACGATTCTGGAACTGGACCGGGTGCTGGCAGTGGCCCCGGACGAAGTGGAGGAGCACCGCGTCGGGTTGCAAGCTGCACGTCGGAATCGGCTTGCCCTCATGTCACGCGGCACCGAAAGCTTGTTGGCACGGATGGAGAAAGCCATCGGCACGGCCAATGAGAAGGTGCTGCTGCATCCGAGGTCGTCACGAGCCGTGGTTGATTCCAGCAACCACGTGGTGGCGGATGTCGTTGAATTCCACGAGGGGCTAGGCATCGAGCGGGACCAAGGGGCCCTACCGGCGCGCGGATGGACGAACGCCCTGGCGGAGGTCAGGGACCGGGCGCTCGAAACGGGGGCGGATGGCATGGACGCGGCCCGGCAGATCGGGAGCGAGGCCCTAGGCCGTGCCAAATCGGTAACCAGCAAGGTGTCCACCAGGTGGGGTGCCGGATCGCTGCGTCACGGCAAGCCCGAGGAACCCGACGCCGACGACTGAACCGTGCCTGCGGGGCCTTCTGCCCAGCCGCAGGGCGTGGCCGGGACCCGGCTACCGCACCACGTCGACGGCGATCCGTCCGGCGTCCACGCTCCAGCGCTGGTCCAGCCGCACGTTTCCCAACAGCCGCCGGTCGTGCGTGACCAGCAGCAGGGCGCCCGTGTAGGACTCCAGCGCCTCCTCGAGCTGTTCGATCGCGGTGAGGTCCAGGTGGTTGGTCGGTTCGTCGAGGACCAGCAGGTTCACCCCGCGGGCCTGCAGCAACGCCAACGACGCCCGTGTGCGTTCACCGGGGGAGAGTTCCCCGACCCGGCTCGCCGTCTGGTCCGCCTTCAGCCCGAACTTCGCCAACAAGGTGCGCACCTCGCCGGAGGCCATCTCCGGGACCACCGCCTCGAACGCGTCACCCAGCGGCGCGTCGGCAGCCAGCTGGCCGCGGGCCTGGTCGATCTCGCCGATCGCCACGCTGGCACCGAGCGACGCCGAGCCTTCATCCGGGGCCGTCCGGCCCAGCAACAGCCGCAGCAGCGTGGACTTGCCCGCCCCGTTGGGCCCGGTGATCCCGATCCTGTCCCCGGCATTGACCTGCACCGACACCGGCCCCAGCGTGAAGGACCCCTGCCGCAGCACCGCCTCGTTCAGCGTCGCCACCACCGAGGAGGACCGCGGCGCCGAGCCGATGGAGAACTGCAGCACCCACTCCTTGCGCGGCTCCTCGACCTCATCCAGCCGGGCGATCCGCGACTCCATCTGCCGGACCTTCTGCGCCTGCTTCTCCGAGGATTCGGTGCTGGCCTTGCGCCGGATCTTGTCGTTGTCGGGGGCCTTCTTCATCGCATTGCGCACGCCCTGGGAGGACCATTCGCGCTGCGTTCTGGCGCGCGAGACCAGGTCGGCCTTCTGCTCGGCGAACTCGTCATAGGCTTCCCGGGCATGCCGCCGCGCCACCTCGCGCTCGGCCAAATAGGCGTCGTACCCGCCGTCGTACACCGCCACCTTCTTCTGCGGCAGGTCCAGCTCTACGATCCGCGTCACGCAGCGCGCCAGGAACTCCCGGTCATGGGACACCAGCACGACGCCGGTGCGCAGCCCCCGCACGAAGCTCTCCAAGCGCTCCAATCCGGCCAGGTCCAGGTCGTTCGTGGGTTCGTCGAGCAGCACCAGGTCGAATCGGCTCAGCAGCAGCGCGGCCAACGCCACCCGGGCCGCCTGCCCGCCGGAGAGCGCAGTCATCTCGGTGTCGGCGTCCAGCTGAAGCCCCAGTTCGGCCAGCACCCCTGGGGCCCGGTCCTCCAGGTCGGCGGCGCCGGAGGCCATCCAGTGCTCGAATGCGTCGGCGTAGGCATCATCGGCGCCCGGTGCCCCGGAGCCCAGTGCCTCCGCGGTGGACTCCATGGCGGCCGTTGCCGCGGCGCAGCCGGTGCGCCGGGCCAGGTAGCCAGTGATCGTCTCGCCCGGGATGCGCTCGTGCTCCTGCGGCAGCCACCCGATGAAGGCGCCCTGCGGCGAGGCGGAGACGGTTCCGGCCTGCGGGGTATCGATCCCGGCGAGCAGCCTGAGCAGCGTGGACTTCCCGGCCCCGTTGACGCCAACGACGCCGACCACGTCGCCCGGGGCGACGGTGAAACTCAGATGCGAAAACAAGGTGCGGTGGGCATGGCCTCCGGAGAGGTCCTTGGCCACGAGGTGGGCGCTCATCCCCCTATTCTAGGGACGCCAGCGGACCGCCCCGCACCGCGGGTGGATGGCACGGGGCGGTCGGGGGAACGCTGGCGTCAGTCCCGGGCCTGCACCGCGGCACCGAGCTTGCGGGTGAGCCGGGTGAGTTCGGCGAACTCCTCGGCGTCGAGCCCGGAGCCGAGCAGTTCGTGGATGTGGCGCACGTGCTCGCGGCCGATCTGGCGCTGGATCGACCGTCCCTCATCGGTCAGCGTCAGCAGCACCGCGCGCTGGTCCGCCGGGTCACCGCACCGGCTGACGAAGCCCTTGGCCTCCAACCGGTCCACCATGCGGCTCAGGCTCGGCTGGCTCAGCAGCACGTTCTCGTTCAGGGCGCCCAGGCGGATGCCCCCGATCGGGCATTTGCCCAGCGTGACCAGCACGTCGTATTCGCGCATGGTCAGCTTCTTGAACGCCGGATGGCGTTGCAGACGGCGCATGATCGTCACCTGGGCGTTGAACAGCGCCTCCCAGGCCTGCGTCGTCTCACGCAGCGAGGCGGGCTTAGGCATGGGACACCTCGTCGGCCTGCACGGGAACCGGAACCTCGTTGCGGGCGGTGGCCGGTTTGATGCCCGCCCGGCGGGCGGCGACCAGATTGGCGTGGGTTGGCGGTTCGGGGTGATCGGCCGGCTTGCGCTTGGCGTATTCGGCCCGCAGTTCGGGCAGGACCAGCTCGCCGAACATGTCCAGCTGGTTCAGCACGGTCTTCAGCGGCAGGCCCGCGTGGTCGACCAGGAACAGCTGGCGGTGGTAATCGCCGAAGAACTCCTGGAACGTGAGCGTCTTCTCGATCATCTCCTGCGGGCTGCCCACGGTCAGCGGGGTCTGTGAGGTGAAGTCCTCCATCGACGGACCATGGCCGTAGACGGGCGCGTTGTCGAAGTAGGGGCGGAACTCTTTGACCGCGTCCTGGGAGTTCTTGGCCAGGTAGAACTGGCCGCCGAGTCCGACGTACGCCTGGTCGGCGCGGCCGTGCCCGTAGTGCTCGAAGCGCTGGCGGTAGAGGTTGATCAGCTGCTGGTAGTGCTCCTTGGGCCAGAAGATGTTGTTGGCGAAGAACCCGTCACCGTAGTAGGCGGCGATCTCGGCCACCTGTGGGGTGCGGATGGAGCCGTGCCAGACGAACGGTGCCACGTCGTCGAGCGGGCGCGGGGTGGAGGTGAAGTTCTGCAGCGGCGTGCGGTGCTTGCCCTGCCAGTTCACGGTGTCCTCGTCCCAGAGGCGGCGCAGCAGGTTGTAGTTCTCGATGGTCAGTTCCACCGAGTCCTGCTGGTTCTTGCCGAACCAGGGGTAGACCGGAGCGGTGTTGCCGCGTCCGAGCACCAGGTCGGCGCGTCCGTCGGAGACGTGCTGGAGCATCGCGAAGTCCTCGGCGATCTTCACCGGGTCGTTCGTGGTGATCAACGTGGTCGCCGTCGAGAGGGTGATGCGCTCGGTCTGGGCGGCGATGTAGGCCAGCGTGGTCGTGGGGGAGGAGGAGAAGAAGGGCCGGTTGTGGTGCTCGCCGATGGCGAAGACGTCCATGCCGATCTCTTCGACCTTCTTCGCGATCGCGATTTCCGCCTTGATGCGCTCGTTCTCGCTGGGGGTATGCCCGGTGGTGGGGTCGGTGGTGATGTCACTGACCGAAAAGACGCCGATTTCCATGTGATGCTCCTTCGTTCTCCTGGCTCCCAGTATGCCAGAGTTTATATGCATTTGCATATAAGAGCGTTGCGGGGGGTGGTAATCATTCCCGGGCTACGGCGTGTGGTCCCTCACGTTCGCCGGGCGGGAAGCTGACCTACGTCACGATGCCCGCCTGGTAGGCGGTGATCGCCGCCTCCACGCGGTTCCGGGCCCCCAGCTTGGCGAGCACGGAACTGACATGGCCCTTGACCGTCCCCTCGGTCAGGTACAGTCGGGCGCCGATCTCAGCATTGGAACATCCCGCCCCGAGTAGTTCCAGCACATCCCGCTCACGGCCTGTCAGCCGCCCCACGGCGGTCGCCGCCTCGGTGGGGATGGTGGTCTGGCCCGCGCGCAAGCGGTTCACGACCCGACGGGCCACCGCCGGGGACAGGAAGGCCGCCCCGGAGGCCACGGCACGCACCCCGGAGATGAGCTCGTGCGGGTCGGAGGCCTTGAGCAGGAAGCCTCCGGCGCCGATCCCGAGCGCCTCGTCGATGTACCCGTCCTCGCCGAAGGTGGTCAGCATGATGATCTTGGTCTCCGGAGCCCGGCGCACCACTTCCCGGGCCGCACCCAAACCGTCGAGCAGTGGCATGCGGATGTCCAGCAGCACGACGGCGGGGCGGAACCGGGTGACCGCGTCGACGGCTTCCCGGCCGTTGGCTGCCTCCGCCACCACGTCGATCTCCGGATCTGCTCCCAGGATGGCCCGGACTCCGGCACGCACGAGGGGCTCGTCGTCCGCCAGCACCACGGAGATCCGTAGGGGATCGGTGTCGGTGCCCTGGGTGCCACCTGGCATGTTCATGATCCCTTCGTCGAGGTGAGCCGGTCCTTGGAGACGAGCACGTCGCCCCGGAAACAGAGACGGAACATGTCCGAGCCGAGATCGAAAACGTTGGCCCGCGCCGCGAAGTACTCACAGCGGGTTCCCGTGGGAGCGGCCGGCTCGCCGAGCATGGGCGAAGCCTGGTGGATGCTGCTGGGCGGCAGCATCGCTTCGAGCTGCCCGCGAGTCTGGCCCGGTTCGATTGCGGCATAGTCGGCGGGTGGGAGTGCGGTCATCCGGACCGTCACCAACTGGAGGACCAGCATGACCAGCGCCAACAACACGGCCAAGGCGATCGGGAGGGCGGCGCTGCGCCATTGGAGGGAACGCGCCGAACGCCGGGCTTCCTGCAGGTCCGCCACCGGTATCTCGGCATCGCGGTTCACGGAGCCAGGCGAGGGCCGGAGACCCGCGTGCGGTTGGGCCCCCGGAGACGCAACTGCATCGCCGACGGTGGCCGCACGGGGCAGGCGGGCTATAACGGCAAAGCCACCGGACTCCGGTCCTGCCTCGAAGGTCCCGCCGAGAACGGACAGCCGTTCGTCCAGACCGGTGAGGCCCTGGCCCGCCTGGCCGTCCCGACGCTGCCCGGCACCGGCGCTGGGCGACGCGGGGGCGTTGCGCACCGATACCGTGACCGGATCGGACGACTCGTCGTAGCGCACGTCCACGGCACTACCGGCGGCGTACTTGGCGGCATTGGTCAAGGCCTCCTGCACGACCCGGTAGGCCGCCTGCCGGGCCAGGGGGCTCGGCTCGGTGATCCCCGGTGGCGGTGGCGTCCGGTCCAGTCGGATGGTCGCCCCGGCACGCCGGGCCCGCTCGATGAGTTCCTCGACGGACTCGTCGGCCGGTTGCCGCGCCGCGGCGGTTCCTTCCTCGCGCAGGACCGACACGATGTCATGCAGCCGTTCGATCGCCGCCGCTGTCTGTTCGCGCACGGCTGCGGCCGTCTGCCGTTGCTGCTCCGTCGCCCCCTCCGCGACCTGCAGCGCCCCGCTGCCCAGTGCGATCAGGGCCAGGTCATGGCCGAGCTGGTCATGCATGTCCTCGGCGATGCGGGCACGCTCCCGCAGCCGGGCATGGTCGGCGATGAGCTGCCGCTCGTGGGCAGCCCGTTCGGCACGAAGCCTGCGGTATCGGCCCCACCACCACGGCAACACGCACACGAAGAAGACCAGGAGGACGGTCGTGAGCCACAGTGACAGTGCGTTGCCCGGGGCCATGAAGAACGACAGCAGCAGATCGAGTCCGGCACCGACGCCGAAGGCGATGAGCGCCAACGGCAGCGAAGCCATCCTGCGGCCGGCCAGGTGGGCGCCGATCACGGCCAGCACCCCCAGGACGAAGCCGGCCATCCCCTCGGCTACACCGGTGGCCACCGTCGCCACGACGAGGACGACGGCCCAGCTGAGGTCATTCCACCGGCGCTTCATGAATGTCCATGCTACCGAGCAGACGGCTGGCGGACACCTGACGAAAGTCAGGGGTGGTCCCGCGGGATCACCGACGATCGGCGGATGTGCGCGGCGCCCGGCCTCCGTAGCGTTGAAGACAACAACGGCAGAAGGAGCATCGACCATGATCGTCCTGGACGGACTCACCAAGCAATTCGGCGACAAACGTGCGGTCGACGGCCTCTCGGTCATGATCCGACCCGGTCTGGTCACCGGGTTCCTGGGGCCCAACGGAGCCGGGAAAACGAGCACCATGCGGATGGTGCTCGGGCTCGACCAACCCACCGCCGGCACGGCCCACATCGGCGGACAGCCCTACGCGGACCTGGCTATGCCCCTACGGACCGTGGGGGCCCTGCTCGATCCGCGCACCGGCATGCCGGGCCAGCGGGCCAGGAGCCACCTGCTCGGCATGGCCCGCAGCAACGGCATCGCCTCCCGCCGGGTGGACGAGGTCCTCGCGGAAGTGGGGTTGGCCGAGATGGGCGGTCGGCGCATCGGGACATTCTCGCTGGGTATGCGCCAGCGGCTGGGGATCGCCGCGGCCCTCCTGGGCGAGCCGGAGGTCCTGCTCTTCGACGAACCGGTCAACGGACTGGACCCCGATGGCGTGGCCTGGATCCGGAAGCTCATGCGTTCCCAGGCCGCCGAGGGGCGGACGGTCTTCGTTTCCAGCCACCTGATGAGCGAAATGCAGTCGACGGCGGACCACCTCATCGTCATCGGACGGGGGCAGCTGATCGCCGACGATTCCATCGACAACGTCATCTCGGGCAGTGCGCTGAACTCCATCACCGTTCGCAGCCCGCAGGCCGGCGCACTGCGCTCGGCCCTGGCGGCGGCCGGCCTGACGGTACATCCGACCGGGGACGGCGATCGAGCCGGCTACGGGCCGGATGCAACGCCATCCCTTGCGGTCACGGACGGAACGCTGGAACAGGTCGGGGCCATTGCCTTCGCCCACGGGCTGCAACTGAACGAGTTGTCCGTCAAGCGCGCATCGCTCGAGCAGGCCTACGAGGAACTGACAGGTTCCAGCGTCGAATACAGCTCGGCGACCCCTTCGAAAGGAAACCCCTCATGAGTGCCACCGCCACCAACCGCGCAGCACGTCGTTCCCCCGCCGTCGGATGGGGCCACGCAGTGGCCTTCGAATGGACCAAGCTCGCCAGTGTGCGCTCCACCTGGATCAGCCTGGCGCTGGCCGTGGTCGCCACCGTCGGCTTTTCGTGGCTCATCGGGGCGTCGGCCAAGGCGAGCGGCGACAACGGGTACGACACCTTCATGCCGGCCCCGGAGATCGCGTTCTCCTCCCTGCAGGTCTCCCAACTTCTCCTGGTCGTGGTGGCCGCGCTGTGCATCACCGCGGAGTATGCCTCGGGGACCATCACGACGTCGTTGCAGGCGGTTCCGGTGCGCGGTCGCCTGCTGGGGGCCAAGGCGATCGTCCTGGCGGGTCTTGGCGGCATCTCGGGTGTCGTCCTCGTCGCTTTAGGCACTGCGGTGGCCGGCCCCAGCGCAGCGGAGTTCGGGACATTCGCGGCCGGCGAAGTCGTTGCCGCTGCAGCGGGATCCGCCTACTATCTGGCCATTTTGATGGTGATGATGCTGGGCATTGGTACCCTGCTGCGCAGCTCCGCCGGCACCATCACGACGGCCTTCATTCTGCTCTTCGCGCTCCCGCAGGTCCTGCCACTGTTCAGCCTGGCGTGGCTCCAGGACGTCATCGACTACCTGCCGACGAACGCGGCACTCGTGCTGGCCAGTTCGGACTCCGGCCCCTACGGGCAGGGAGTCGCCGTGCTGGTGCTCGCTGCCTGGGCAGCCGGCTGCCTGGCTGCCGGATACGTGGCCCTGACCCGGCGGGACGCCTGAGCACGCAGACAAGGAGAGGGCGGTTTCCCGACCGGATCAGTCGGGGAACCACCCTCTCGTTGGCGTTCCGGGCCCCAGCGGGGGCGGATGGGTTACTTCAGGCCGAGCGCCTGGTTCGTCGCCTGCGTGACCTCGGCCAGCAGGTCGGGGTTCTCGTTGAGCTTGGTTCCGAAGCTCGGGACGATCTCTGTCAGCTTGGACTCCCACCCGGCGAAGTTCTGCGGGAAGCAGCGGCGCAGCACCTCGATCATGATCGGTGCGGCGGTCGAGGCGCCCGGGGAGGCTCCGAGCAGGCCGGAAATGGAACCGTCGGCGCTGGTGATGACCTCGGTGCCGAACTGCAGGACGCCGCCGCGCTTCTTGTCCTTCTTGATGACCTGGACACGCTGTCCGGCCGTGATGAGCTCGAAGTCGGCACCGTTGGCGTTCGGATAGTAGTCGCGCATCGCGGCGTTCTTGGCTTCGCGGGACTTCAACACCTCGGTGACCAGGTACTTGACCAGGCCCAGGTTGTCCTTCGCGACGGCGAGCATCGGGATGAGGTTGCCGGGGCGGACCGAGGCCACCAGGTCCAGGTAGGAACCGGACTTCAGGAACTTCGGGGAGAAGCCGCCGTACGGGCCGAACATCAGGGAGCGCTTGCCGTTGACGAAGCGGGTGTCCAGGTGCGGGACCGACATGGGCGGGGCGCCGACCGAGGCCTGGCCGTAGACCTTGGCATGGTGGCGGGCGATGACGTCCTCGTTGGTGCTGCGCAGGAACTGGCCGGAGACGGGAAAGCCGCCGAAGCCCTTGGCCTCGGGGATGCCTGCCGCCTGCAGCAGGTGCAGGGCGCCGCCGCCGGCGCCGACGAAGACGAACTTCGCGTTGACGGTGCGCTTGTCGCCGGTGGCGTTGTTCTTCACCGTGAGCGTCCAGCCGGTGCCGTTGCGATCCAGCCCGGTGACCTTGTGGCCGAAGTTCAACTCGACGCCGTCCTCGCCCAGGTTGCTGGTCAGCTGGCGGGTCAGGGAGCCGAAGTCGACGTCGGTTCCGCCGACTACGCGGGAAGCCGCCACGCGCTGGCCGGGGTTGCGGCCCTCGGCGACCAGCGGGGCCCACTCGGCGATGGTGTCCAGATCCTCGGTGTGCTCCATGGTCTCGAACAGCGGCTGGGCGCGCAGCGACTCGAAGCGGGTCTTGAGGTAGTTGGCGTGGTCGTCGCCGATGACGAAGCTCATGTGCGGCAGCGGGTTGATGAACGAGCTGGGGTTGGTGATGCGCTTCTGGTTGACCAGGTGCGAGTAGAACTGGCGGGAGACCTGCCACTGTTCGTTGATGCCCACTGCCTTGGCCGGATCGACCTTGCCGTCCTTGCCCAGCGGCGAGTAGTTCAGCTCGCAGAGCGCCGAGTGGCCGGTTCCTGCGTTGTTCCAGGGATCGGAGGACTCGGTGCCGGCCTGGTCGAGGTTCTCGAACAGGGCGAGGGACCAGCCGGGTTCCAGTTCCTTGATGAGCGTGCCCAGCGTTGCACTCATGACCCCACCGCCGATCAGTGCGACATCGACGTTCGTTGAGGGGGTTTGGCTCGGCACAGGATTCTCCATCCGACGACTCTGGTGGCTTATGCCAAGGTTAGCGCGGTGGGTTCACCCCGATGAAATCAGCGGGGCCTCCCACGGGGCTCACGTGGCGAGAGTCACGCGGTCGAAGGGCTCGTCCAGGGTGGGGCTGGTGGGATAACGCAACACCGTTTCATTCGCGGCGACCGCAGAAATCGGATAAGCCAGCGGGAGGGCCGGTATGTCCTGGGTGAGTTGTTCACCGATCTCCTGGTAGGCGGTGGCCCGCGGGTCCCCGTTGGGCATGGACCGGGCGGCGACGATCTTGGCACGCAGCCCGGGGGACCGGTAGTTGAACTCCGCAGACGTGGTGCCGAAGAGGGTGCCGATGAAGTTGTCGGGGTCCCGGTAGCCGCCGTTCCAGCCCAGCAGGTGGAATCCGGGGATGCGTCCGTTCGTGACGCTGTCCAGGTACCCGTCCTCCCAGTCGATGGGGTGCGGTTCGATGTTGAAGCCGACGGCGGTGAGCTGGGCGCTGAGCATCGCGTAGATCTGCTCGGGCAAGGGCAGGTAGGCGCGATTGACGTTCAGCGGGTAGGAGAAGGGGATCGATTCGCCGGCGTAGGTGGAGTCCTTCAACAGCTCGGTGGCCTTGGCCGGGTCGTACCCGTAATAGGTCGGGCCGTCGGGCACGCCCAGGCTCGGCGGGACGAAGCTCTTGGCTTCCTTGGTTCCGGCGATGAAGTAGCTGTCGATGAGTTTCTGCCGGTCGATGGCGTGCGCCATGGCCCGGCGGATCGAGGCCTCCTTCAGCAGCGGGTTCGCCCGGTTCACGCCCAGGTACAGGATGGAGAAGGGATCCCGTTGCAGGACCTGCTGGCCCTGGCGGACCAGGTCGCGTAGTTCGCCGACGGTGACCATGTCGTAGGCGGCGATCGTGCCCCGGCGCAGGGCCAGCAGGCGTGAGGCCGGGTCCCGCAGGACATGGAAGCTGGCCTTGCCGATCTGGGTGCGGTGGCGCCAGTGGTCCGTGTTGGCCGCCAATTCGGACGATTCGCCGTCCCCGCGCAGATACGTGAAGGGCCCGGTGCCCACGGGGTGCTGGCCGAAGCGGGTGACGATCTGCCCGGCGTCGTCGCCGATGGCCTCGTCGGCCTTGTATTTGCGCAGGGCCGAGGGGGACGCGATGCCGAATCCCGGCAGCGTCAGGGCCTCGATCAACCCGGTGATCGGCTTCTTCAGGGTCAGCACGAAGGTCCGCCGGTCAGCGGCCCGGCAGGTCTGGTAGTAGCTGGCGCTGACGGTCTTGACCTTCTTGACCTTTTTGGAGGGTCCGAGGTCATCGCCGGCATCCGCCGTCGTTCCCTGGTCCTTGGTGCCGGAATCCGCGGCTTCGGATGCGGTGGCCGACTTCGTGTCCGGGGCGGCGGCATCGTCGTCGGCGGGACGCACCTCGTGGTGGTGGAACACGGACTCGAAGGCCTGGCCCGGCTGCCCGCCCAGGCCGTCGGGCAGGTTCGCCCAGCGCTTGAAGTTGAAGACGACGGCCGCGGCGTTGAATTCCGTCCCGTCGTGGAAGGTGACGCCGTCGCGCAGGGTGAAGGTGTAGGTCAGCCCGTCGTCGCTGACGTTCCAGGCGGTGGCCAGGCCGGGGGCGGGGGCTCCGGTGTCGGGGTCCACGCCCACGAGCGATTCGAAGACCTGCCGGGTGATGCGGAAGGACTCGTTGTCCGCGGCCAGGGCCGGATCCAGTGTTGCCGGCGAGGCGGGGGTCCCGAAACGGAACTCGAGGTTCTTCACGATGGTCGCCGACGGTGCCGCGCTGGTGGGCATCTGATCGGGAGTCGTCGCCTTGGTGCAACCGGCCAGGCCGGCGACCGCCAGGGAACCGAGGCCCAGCACCGTCCGCCGCGAGGGCCGCCGGCCGCCGTCGGCACCGGGCCGGCTCGACGGCCCGCGCCCTGCCGGGTCCTGGGGGAAGTCGGTTGACTCCACGCTCGTTTGCTCCTTGCCTGCGGGGTTGCCGCGGGATCGTGCGGGTCGGAACGGTTTCATGCCATGCGCTGACCGGCGGGATCCGTCGTCTGAATACCCCATCACCTGGTGCGAGCGGGGGGACTTGAACCCCCACGTCCGAAGACACTGGAACCTAAATCCAGCGCGTCTACCAATTCCGCCACGCTCGCCTGCTCCTTCCGCTCGCGGAAGGCCTCAACCAGTGTAGCGGAACGGCTTGCACGGCCCGTGGAACAGGCCGCCAGGTTGCTACGCGGCGTCGAGGCCCAGATCGCGGCGCAGTTTCGCCACATGGCCGGTGGCGCGCACGTTGTACTGGGCCAGCTCCACGGTGCCGTCCTCGCCCACCACGATCGTGGAGCGGATCAGGCCCTCATAGGTGCGCCCGTAGTTCTTCTTTTCGCCCCACGCCCCGTAGGCGGCGGCCACCGCATGGTCCTCGTCGGCGAGCAGCGGGAACGTCAGCGCTTCCTTGTCGGTGAACTTGGCCAGCTTCGCCGGGGCGTCGGGGGAGAGGCCCAGCACCTGGTACCCGGCGGCCGTCAGGGAATCCAGCGAATCGCGGAAGTCGCAGGCCTGCTTGGTGCAGCCCGGGGTCATGGCGGCGGGGTAGAAGTAGACGACGACCTTGCGGCCGGCGTAATCGGAGAGCGAGACGCTGCTGCCGTCCGCGGCGGTGAGGGTGAAGGCGGGAGCGGTGTCGCCGACGGCGAGTCGCTGGGCAGTGGTGGTCATAGCTTCCTCCAGATGTGCAGGATATACAGAAGGAGGCCAGCCTCGCGGCCGGCCTCCTTCGCTGGTGTGCACCCCCCGGGACTTGAACCCGGAACCTACTGATTAAGAGTCAGTTGCTCTGCCAATTGAGCTAGAGGTGCATTGTTGTTTCCATTCGGTCCCTTGTCGAGACCGTGCTTTGCAACGACATGAAACATTACCAGCACTTTTCCGACCGCGCAAAACGAGATCGGGGAGTGCGGTTGACGTCACATTTCGGCTGTTTCACTGCCCGATTCGCCGGGTGTCCCGGACGGAATCCTAAGCTGGGGGCTATGGATCCCATCACCGCATTTACAGTTCCCGACCAGAGCCTTCTCGACGCCTGCTCGCCACTACCCGAGGGCGTGCGCTGCGGCATCTGGGACCTCGAAGGCGACCCGCAGGGGATCGACCTCGATCAGGTTGAAGCGGTGGTCCTGCCCTACGCCATGCACTCCCAGAGCCTGCTCCCCAACGTACGCCGGGCGCCGAACCTTCGGTTGGTGCACACCCAGTCAACGGGGTACGACGGCGTCCGCGAGCGGGTCGGCGACGACATCGCCATTGCCTCTGCCCACGGAGTACATGCCGCGGCCACCGCAGAACTCGCCGTCGGCCTCGCGCTCGGGGCCCTGCGTGGCATGGGCCAGGCCGCCCAGAACCAACTCACCGGCACCTGGGAGTCAAAGCGTTGGCCGGGGCTGGCCGATCGTCGTGTCGGATTGCTCGGTGTGGGCGGCATTGGCGAGGAAATCCGTCGCCGGTTGGATCCGTTCGAGATCGACCTGGTGCGCATCGGCACCCGCGCCCGTACCGATGAACACGGCGAGGTCCACGGCATGGACGAGCTGATGGATCTGGCACCGGGGCTCGAAGTGGTCATCGCCATCGTTCCGTTGAACGACTCGACGCGCCACATCATCGGCAAGGATTTCCTGGCGGCCCTTCCCGACGGCGCCGTCGTCGTCAACGTGGCCCGTGGCCCGGTCGTCGATACCGAGGCACTGACCGCCGAGGTCGAAACCGGCCGCCTGTACTGTGCACTGGACGTCACGGATCCGGAACCGTTGCCGAGTGACCACCCGCTGTGGAAGCTGCCCAATGCGCTCATCACCCCGCATGTCGGCGGAAACACCGAAGCCTTCCCACCCCGCATCGCCAAGCTCGTCCGCGAACAGTTCGCCACGATGGCCGCGGGGGAGAAGCCCAGGAACCTTGTCCATGAGGGAGAACGGCTGCTTTAGAGCAAGTTGCGCGGACGTTTTCCCGCAACGTCTTAGTTCGCGACGGCAATGGCTACTTCGAGTCCGCTCCGTCCTTGAGGAACGGCGAATCGCACGCAGGACCGTCGGGGTTCTCGGCGCAGTTCTGGTCGACCAGCAGTTTCTTGGTTCGCCACACGCTCATCGGCATCGGCTCGCTGGGGACATTCGCAGTTCCTGGGATGGGCGTCCAAGGACCTCCCTCGGTCGAATACTCGCCGCGGAACCTCGTTGTGAGACCGACGCTGAAATCACCAGTTTCTTTGTAAACATGGCTGGTTGGTGTCTCCTCCGAAAAGGAGTGTTCCGCAAGTGGGGCTCCCGGTTCTTTTAAGACGCGCGTGTTCCCGTCGCCATAGGACCACGCGTATGAAGTCGGAATTGCTCGTATTCGAACGCTTTGGTCATCCAAGGTGATATTGAAGTTTTGGTTCTTTGAGCTTGCATACATGTGGGCAAAACCATTGCGCAATGAAAAGCTGTGGGGTTGGCTCTCGATTTTTGAGGACAGTATTGGTAGTTGTCGGAATCGAGCTGGTGTCACCTTCGCTACATCGTCCTTGATCCCTGGGATAGCCATTTCAGGCTCTGAGTCGCAATATAGAACGGTGGATATGATCTGACCCTTTCTTGGGCCGTTCAACGCCAGCACAGTCCGGGACGTTGGGGCAAGGTCAGTCCCTGCGCATGGATCATCACTAAAAGCGATGCAATGGTTCAGACGCGCTTCCGCGGCAGAACATTGACGCTGGTAATCGACTTTGTATCGAAGTTTCGGGCCGAAACTTACGGTCTTGCTGCCCTTTTTTCCGTGAAATGAGACGTCCTCGTCAATCTTGTCTCCTTTTACGCAGCCGCTTTCACTGACAACAATCGAATCAGCCTCGGTTCCCATTTTGTGCGAGCAGAGTTCCTGCTTTTTTGCGGTTGCGCTTGGAGCAACTGAAGCCATGGCCATCAATATGACCGTGATGGAGAGGAGTAGGACGAAGGCACTCCGAAGTAGTCTGCACACTGGGCATCACGATTTCGAAATATTTAGTTCGGTGATCTTCCAGCCGTTTTCGTAGACAGCAGAGAAAGTTCCCCGTACGGGCTTGGTGGAAGCTTTTCCAACTCCGTACACGGATCCGTCGCTGTTGAAAAGCGTGACCTTGGCACGCTTGTAATTGAAGTTAGCGGTTCCCGACTTCTTGCCGACCATTTGGGCCATTGTGATCGTGGCATCATAATGCCCGCCCGCCGACCAAGTTCCGTCTCGCTGATTCAGAGTCGCTGCGTCAATAAATCCATCTACGCAAACGTCGCAATACTTCGACGTCACCTTCTTCATCGGGTCTGGGTCGCTTGTCACGACCGTGTAGCTCATGAGGGCGAAGTAGTGTTCGCTGAAGGCCTTCAAGCCCTTAGGCGTCTTCGCTTTAGCAGCCTCCGGCATTTTCGGGACGGGCCAGTTCTTGGCAGGACCTTTGGAGCTGGCGGGAACCGGCGTTGGCGTCGCGCTCTGTGTGGGGGAGGGTGTTGCACTGCCCTGGGCGACTGGCGAGGAGGAATCGGCGGACGGCGTACCGGAACCGGTCGAGCTGGGGTCATCTGACCCGGTGGAGGGGGAACAGGCACTCAGGGCCAGGGCAACAATTGCTGCGATGGCCAAACCATTGCGGGTCTTGCGAGTGATCGTGACCGGCATGAGGCCTCCGGAATCGACGGTGAAAAGTGGGCGTTGAAACACCCTAACCCGAAAATCAACCCGGTTGAATAGTTATCCACAACCCATCATCCACCATGACTTTGAGCGCGAATTTCTATTCGGAAGCCGTTTCTTCCATGTCGCCGAAGCCATCCAGCAGTGTCAGGAACTCGTCGAAGAAGTCCGAGAAATCCGCTGCGTCGTCGCGTTGTTGCAGGTGAATCCGTGTTTCCGGATGGCTCGTGGCCGAGGGCGGGGCATCGATGGTGGTCTCCGGGGCCACCTCGAACCTGAAGACCCGTCCGGTGGTGGTTCCGACCTCGTGTCCGCCGGCGCGGTCCTCTGCCAAATGGCTGAGATTGGTGAGGTTGATGGCGGTTGCCGGCTCGAGCGATGCCAACGTCCCGGCATGCAGCGGGGCAACAATGATCTCCATCGGCTGGCGTCTATAGCCAACGATGTACTTGCCGCCTTCTCCGGCGCGTCCGGTCGCATAGACCAGGTTGTAGCTGCCGAAATTGGGGATCTGGTGGTCAAAGGCGTGGTGCAGATGCGCCTTCAGCGTGGCGTCTTCTTCGGGCATGCTGGCGCCGTTGTCTGCTATCCCCATGGTTTTCAGTCTAGGGGGAGGGCTCCGATAGTTGGGCACAAATGTTTCACATGCAGGTCACGGGTTCGTTGCGGTTGGCCCGGAGTTCTAGACTCTGGACTATGAGCCAGGACAGCACCATTGACATCAAGCCACGCAGCCGCGCCGTCACCGACGGCATCCACGCTGCCCCGGCCCGCGGCATGTTCCGCGCGGTCGGCATGGGAGACGACGATTTCGCCAAGCCGCAGATCGGCGTCGCCAGCTCGTGGAACGAAATCACCCCCTGCAACCTTTCCCTGAACCGGTTGGCGCAGGCCTCCAAGGAGGGCGTCCACGCCGGCGGCGGGTTCCCGATGCAGTTCGGGACCATCTCCGTCTCCGACGGCATCTCCATGGGCCACGAGGGCATGCACTTCTCCCTCGTCTCCCGTGAAGTCATCGCCGACTCGGTCGAGACCGTCATGATGGCCGAGCGCATCGACGGCTCCGTCCTGCTGGCTGGTTGCGACAAGTCGCTGCCCGGCATGCTGATGGCAGCCGCCCGCCTGGATCTGGCCAGCGTCTTTGTCTACGCCGGCTCGATCATGCCCGGCACCGCGAAGCTGGAGGACGGCACCGAGAAGGAGGTCACCCTCATCGACGCCTTCGAGGCGGTCGGGGCCTGCGCCGCCGGCAAGATGAGCGAAAAGGACCTCGACACCATCGAACGGGCCATCTGCCCGGGCGAAGGCGCCTGCGGCGGCATGTACACCGCCAACACCATGGCCTGCATCGGCGAGGCGCTGGGCATGTCCCTGCCGGGCTCGGCAGCCCCGCCCTCGGCCGACCGCCGTCGTGACATGTTCGCCCGCAAGTCAGGCGAGGCCGTGGTGGAGATGCTGCGCAAGGGCATCACCGCCCGCGACATCATGACCCGCAAGGCCTTTGAGAACGCGATCGCCGTGACCATGGCCTTCGGCGGTTCCACCAACGCAGTGCTCCACCTGCTGGCCATCGCCCGCGAGGCCAACGTCGACCTCAAGCTCGAGGACTTCAACCGCATCGGGGACAAGATCCCGCACCTGGGCGACCTGAAGCCCTTCGGCGATTACGTCATGTACGACGTCGACAAGATCGGCGGGGTGCCGGTGGTCATGAAGGCGCTGCTCGACGCCGGCCTCATCCACGGCGACTGCCTCACCGTCACCGGCAAGACCGTGGCCGAGAACCTGGCAGACATCAACCCGCCGGCCCTGGACGGCAAGGTCGTCCGCCAGCTGGACAACCCCATCCACGCCACCGGCGGCATCACCGTGCTGAGCGGCTCGATGGCCCCCGAGGGTGCCGTCGTGAAGAGCGCCGGCTTCGACGCCGACGTCTTCGAGGGCACCGCCCGCGTCTTCGAGCGCGAGCAGGGTGCGCTGGACGCGCTGGACAACGGCGCCATCCACGCCGGCGACGTCGTCGTCATCCGCTATGAGGGACCCAAGGGTGGTCCGGGCATGCGCGAGATGCTTGCCATCACCGGCGCCATCAAGGGCGCGGGCCTGGGCAAGGATGTCCTGCTGCTCACCGACGGCCGCTTCTCCGGAGGCACCACCGGGCTGTGCATCGGCCACGTCGCCCCCGAGGCAGTCGACGGCGGTCCGATCGCCTTCGTCAAGGACGGGGACCGGATCCGCGTGGACATCGCCGCCCGTTCCTTCGACCTGTTGGTTGACGAGGCCGAGCTGGACTCACGTCGTGAAGGCTGGGAGCCGCTGCCGGCCAAGTTCACCACCGGTGTGCTGGGCAAGTACGCCAAGCTCGTCAATTCGGCCAGCACGGGAGCCTACTGTGGCTAGTTGATATGGCAGGACACGGCGTCCGGCCGGGCAGAAATGTCCAAAAGACGGACGCCGTGTCCACATGCTGAGACGGGCAGTGTGGTTCGTTGACAGTCCCCCCACCGCCGGGGAAACTGAAGACATGCAGATCCGAACCGAAGTCCTACTAGTTACCAAGCGCGGAGCCTAGCCCTCGTTTGTAGGACACGGTGACGCGCGAACCCCACTGAAGCCGCAAGGCCAGCGGGGTATTTTTATGCGCAGAACTAGAGAAGAGAAGGAATATCCGATGAGTAACGGAACACCCATCAGCCCGTCGCTGGTGGCCGCCAAGGCCGCCGGCCGTGCCAAGGATCAAGCTCCTGTCTCTTCCATCGTGGATGCCTCGAACCCCGTCCAGGGTCCGAACAACACCGTGGCACCCACTGAGATGACTGGCTCACAAGCCATCGTCCGCTCGCTGGAAGAACTGGGCGTCAAAGACGTCTTCGGGTTGCCTGGAGGGGCCATCCTGCCCCTCTACGACCCACTGATGGACTCGACCAAGATCAACCACATCCTGGTCCGCCACGAGCAGGGCTCAGGCCACGCCGCACAGGGCTACGCCATGGTCACCGGGGAAGTCGGGGTATGCATCGCCACCTCCGGCCCCGGAGCCACCAACCTGGTCACCGCGATCGCCGATGCCCACATGGACTCGGTACCGCTGGTCGCCATCACCGGGCAGGTCCATTCGGCCTTCATCGGCTCCGATGCCTTCCAGGAAGCGGACATCGTCGGCATCACGATGCCGATCACCAAGCACTCGTTCCTGGTCACCGACCCGAACGACATCCCGCGAGTGATGGCCGAGGCCTTCCACATCGCCGGCACCGGTCGGCCCGGGCCGGTGCTCGTGGACATCACCAAGGACACCCAGCAGCGCACCGGCACGTTCTCGTGGCCGCCGAAGATCGACCTGCCCGGCTACCGCACCGTCACCCGCGGCCACGCCAAGCAGGTCCGCGAGGCGGCCAAGCTCATCGCCACGGCCCAGCGCCCGGTGTTCTACGTCGGCGGCGGCGTCATCAAGGGCCACGCGTCTGCCGAGCTGATGGAACTGGCCGAACTCGTGGGGGCCCCCGTGGCCACCACGCTGCAGGCACGCGGCGCCTTCCCCGACTCGCACGAACAGCATGTGGGCATGCCCGGCATGCACGGTGCCGTCTCGGCGGTCACCGCACTGCAGCAGTCGGACCTGCTGATCACCCTGGGCGCCCGCTTCGATGACCGGGTCACCGGCGTGCTCTCCACGTTCGCCCCGAACGCGAAGGTCATCCACGCCGACATCGACCCGGCGGAAATCTCCAAGAACCGCACGGCCGATGTCCCCATCGTCGGTTCCGTCAAGGAGATCCTGCCCGAGCTCACCGAGGCCTGCCGGACCCGCTTCGCCGAGGACGGCCGCCCGGACCTGGCCCCGTGGTGGTCCACGCTGAACCGCCTGCGCGAGACCTACCCCATCGGCTACACCGAAACCGAGGACGGGCTCACCGCACCGCAACGCGTCATCGAACGCATCGGCGCCCTGACCGGGCCCGAGGGCGTCTACGTGGCCGGCGTCGGCCAGCACCAGATGTGGGCCGCCCAGTTCGTGAAGTACGAGCGCCCCCACCAGTGGCTGAACTCCGGCGGCCTGGGCACCATGGGCTACTCCGTCCCCGCCGCCATGGGCGCCAAGGTCGGCAACCCCGACCGCGTCGTCTGGGCCATCGACGGTGACGGCTGCTTCCAGATGACCAACCAGGAGCTCGCGACCTGCGTGATCAACAAGATCCCGATCAAGGTCGCAATCATCAACAACTCCTCGTTGGGCATGGTGCGTCAGTGGCAGACGCTCTTCTACGACTCCCGCTACTCCAACACCGACCTGAACACCGGGCACGGAACAGCGCGGGTCCCCGACTTCGTCAAGCTCGCCGACGCCTACGGCTGTGCCGGCCTGCGGTGCGAACGCGACGAGGACATCGACGCCACCATCCAGCAGGCGCTCGAAATCAACGACCGCCCGGTCGTGATCGACTTCGTCGTCAGCCGCGACGCGATGGTGTGGCCCATGGTCCCCTCCGGCGTGAGCAACGACGCCATCCAGATCGCCCGCGGCATGACCCCCGAATGGGAAGAGGAGGACTAGGACCATGGCACGCCATACCCTTTCCGTGCTCGTGGAGGACGTCCCCGGCGTCCTGACCCGCGTGGCCGGCCTGTTCGCCCGCAGGGCGTTCAACATCAATTCACTCGCCGTCGGCCCCACCGAGATTCCCGGGATGTCCCGGGTGACCGTGGTGGTCGACGCCGAAGGAGACCTGCTGGAACAGGTGACCAAGCAGCTCAACAAGCTGATCAACGTCATCAAGATCGTTGAACTGACCTCCGATTCCTCCGTGCAACGCGACCACATCCTGGTCAAGGTGCGCGCGGACGCCGCGACCCGGCTGCAGGTCACCCAGGCAGCCGATCTCTTCCGGGCCTCGGTGGTGGACGTCTCCACCGATTCACTGATCATCGAGGCCACCGGAACCGCCGAGAAGCTGGACGCGCTGCTGGCCGTCCTGGAACCCTTCGGCATCCGGGAAATCGTCCAGTCCGGAACCCTGGCCGTCGGCCGCGGCTCCAAATCGATGTCGGACCGCGCCCTGCGATCCGTCTCCGCCTGACCAGCCCCCAACCCAACAGACCTCACACACGAAAACCAAGGAGTTATCACCGTGACCGATATGTATTACGACGACGACGCAGACCTTTCGATCATCCAGGGCCGCAAGGTGGCCGTCATCGGCTACGGCTCCCAGGGCCACGCCCACGCCCTGAGCCTGCGCGACTCCGGCGTCGACGTCCGCATCGGCCTCAAGGAGGGCTCGAAGTCCCGCGCCAAGGCCGAGAACGAGGGCCTGCGCGTGGTTTCGGTGGCCGAGGCCGCCGAGGAAGCCGACGTCATCATGATCCTGACCCCGGACCAGGTCCAGGCCAAGGTCTACCAGGACGAGATCGCCTCCCACCTGAAGGCCGGCGACGCGCTGTTCTTCGGCCACGGCTTCAACATCCGCTTTGGCTACATCCAGCCGCCGGCCGACGTCGACGTCGCCATGGTCGCCCCCAAGGGCCCGGGCCACATCGTCCGCCGCGAATTCGAGGCAGGCCGCGGCGTTCCCGACCTGATCGCCGTGGAGCAGAACCCCTCCGGCACCGCCAAGGAGCTCGCGCTGTCCTACGCCAAGGGCATCGGCGGCACCCGCGCCGGCGTCATCGAGACCACCTTCACCGAAGAGACCGAAACCGACCTCTTCGGCGAGCAGGCAGTGCTCTGCGGCGGCGCCTCGCAGCTGGTGCAGTACGGCTTCGAGACCCTGACCGAGGCCGGCTACAAGCCGGAGATCGCCTACTTCGAGGTCCTGCACGAGCTCAAGCTCATCGTGGACCTGATGGTGGAGGGCGGCATCGCCAAGCAGCGCTGGTCCGTCTCCGACACCGCCGAGTACGGCGACTACGTCTCCGGTCCGCGCGTCATCACCCCGGAGGTGAAGGAGAACATGAAGGCCGTTCTCGCCGACATCCAGTCCGGTGCGTTCGCCAAGCGGTTCATGGACGACCAGGCCAACGGCGCCAAGGAATTCCTCGAGCTGCGCAAGAAGGGCGAGGACCACCCGATCGAGTCGACCGGCCGCGAACTGCGCAAGCTGTTCTCCTGGATCAAGAACGACGATGACTACACCGAGGGCGTCACCGCGCGCTAGCCCGCACCGGCACCTCCCGGGGGAGTCCCCGAGAACGACGACGATGGCCCGCACTGTTTCGACGGTGCGGGCCATCGCGGTGTCCGGCGATGGGCCAGGCGGCGGTGTAGGTCGTTTCGCGCCGATCTTCGCCATGGTCCGCTGCTGGTTCCGCTGCTACCCTCGGACAGATATCGGGGAACCGGAGGGGGAAGCGTGGAACAAGATCCGGAATCGGCGGCTGAACTCGAGGAATTCCTTGTCCTGTCGGACCCGTCCTCTATCGAGCTGTCACCGGAGCATGAGGGGACGAATGCCTCGCGCTTCGCGATCATGGCAACACTGGGTGCCGGCGCCCCACGGCTGGACGACGGTGAACCGGCGGTCGTGACGCCGTCCAACGTGGAACGATTCGGCATTGACCCGGAGCTGGCCTACCTCGTTGAAAGACGCCGGGGCTTTGACGCCTCCTTCGCCGAGGCGGTGTACCTGCTGGAGACCTTTGCCGGGATCTGGAGTCCGGAAGAGGTCCGCTACGGCGCGTTCCGGGCACTCAATGAAGACCACCAGATCGCAGCGCGCCTTCCATTGCTGGCAGCCGGATTGAGCAGCCCCCTGGAACGAGAATCGGCCACCGCAGCTTCGGCGCTCAGCAATTCCGTGGCTCCAATCCCGCAAGACGCGGCCGTTTCGGACCAATGGCGAGGCTGGCCGTACCGTTTCATGGACCGCAGGATCGATACGTACCGTCTGGGAGGGCCTGCCTTACTCCGATCGGTCGAAGACGAGGACGGGACACCCGATGCGCCCTTGCCGTGGGAAGGGGACGAGTGGCGGAACTACTGCACCTACTGGCTACGCGATGCCTTCACCGAGGGGGACCCATCGTCGGTTCTTGCGGCCCTTCACTTCCTCGCCGCCATTCGGATCGACCTGGCACTGCGATCAGCCGACCCCATCGTGCGCGAGTTGGGGCGTGCTGCCTCTTTCAGCGGGGCGGATGGCGGAGACGATGATCCCCAGGATGGAACAGCGGGACCCCGGGAGCGGTCTCGTGGACCTGTTTCGACCATGGTGCACGGGACATGGGGATGGAAGGGGAACTGGTGGTACCCCGGTGGTGACTTCCATGGGTACGTGCAGCAAGGCCACCGGCCGGATCTGTACGACGACGGCCAGGAGTTCTCCTGGTCGGGCGCCTATAGCAAAAGGCAGCGGCACCTCGGCGGGCAACGATTCGGACGTTGGGCCCGATCAGCTGGTGGTGCCGGCGGACTCGGGACAGTCTTTGGGCACAGCTACGGCGGTGAAATCGTCGCCCGAGCCGTGAACGCGGGCACGTTGATCGACGAGGTCGTGCTGCTCAGCGCACCCATCCATGGGCCTCATCGGCAGATGGTTGGCCAGGTACGCCGGGTCCTGGACGTCCGCCTCGACTTCGACATTGTCCTGACCGCAGCATGTGCGGGGCAGCGGTTGCCTCCGGCATCGAATGTCGTCGAGCACCGGATCGCCCGTTCGTTCTGGAGCCACGCTGCGACGCACAACCCCACTGTGTGGAGAAGTGAAGGCATCGCCATGGCCATTGGCTTGTAGGCAGTGGGATGGCGGCGTCATCTTCGCGTCATCTGTGAACCAGAACACACCATGTCGTGTACCGGCCCGTAATATCCGCACTCGGACAAGGGCAGACGGGCGGCGTGGCGATATTCTGGCGGCGGGGGCCGGAGAAACCCCGGCCCCGCAACCCGCATCCGTCGAACGCAAAGGTGCCATCTCCGTGTCAGAAACCAAGCCCGTCGTCCTCCTTGCCGAGGAACTTTCGCCAGCCACCGTCCAGGCGCTGGGTCCTGACTTCGAGGTCCGCAGCACCGATGGTTCCGACCGCTCCCAGCTGCTGGCGGCCATCGCCGACGTCGATGCCATCCTGGTCCGCTCGGCCACGAAGGTCGACGAAGAGGCCATCGCCGCGGCCAAGAACCTGAAGATCATTGCCCGCGCCGGTGTCGGCCTGGACAACGTCGACATCAAGGCAGCCACCCAGGCCGGCGTCATGGTCGTGAACGCCCCGACCTCCAACATCATCTCCGCCGCCGAACTGACCGTCGGGCACATTGTCTCCCTGGCCCGCCGCATCCCGGCGGCCAATGCCTCCCTGAAGGGCGGAGCCTGGAAGCGCTCGTCCTACACCGGCGTCGAGCTCTTCGAAAAGACCGCCGGCATCATCGGCCTGGGCCGCATCGGCGCGCTGGTCGCGGCCCGCCTGCAGGGCTTTGGCATGGACGTCGTCGCGTACGACCCGTACGTCACCAGCGCCCGCGCACAGCAGATGGGCGTGCGCCTGCTCGAACTCGACGAGCTGCTGGCCACCTCGGACTTCATCACGATCCACATGCCCAAGACTCCGGAGACCCTGGGCATGCTGGGCGCCGAGGCGTTCGAGAAGATGAAGGACAGCGCCTATGTCATCAACGTCGCCCGCGGCGGCCTGATCGACGAGGAAGCCCTCTACACGGCGCTGAAGGAGGAGAAGATTGCCGGCGCAGGCATCGACGTCTACGTCAACGAGCCGAGCACCGACCTGCCGTTCTTCGAATTCGAGAACGTCACCGTCACTCCGCACCTGGGGGCCTCCACCGACGAGGCACAGGAGAAGGCCGGTGTGTCGGTCGCCAAATCGGTGCGCCTGGCGTTGTCCGGCGAGCTGGTCCCCGACGCGGTGAACGTCGCCGGCGGTGTCATCGACGAGTCGGTCCGCCCGGGCATCCCGCTGATCGAGAAGCTCGGCCGCATCTTCACCGCCCTCACCGTCGACTCGCTGACCTCGTTGGATGTCGAGATCGCCGGGGAGATCGCCGAACTGGACGTGAAGGTCCTGGAACTCTCCGCGCTGAAGGGCGTCTTCCGCGACATCGTCTCCGACCAGGTGTCCTACGTGAATGCCCCGGTGCTCGCCGAACAGCGCGGCATCACCACCCGGCTGGTCACCACCGCCGAGTCGCCGGAGTACCGCAATGCGCTGACCCTGAAGGGGGCGCTGTCAGATGGCCAGCAGATCTCGGTCACCGGCACGCTGACCGGACCGAAGCAGATCGAGAAGCTGGTCGGCATCGGCGGCTATGAGCTCGAGATCCCGATCGCCGAGCACATGATCGTGCTGGTCTACCAGGACCGCGCCGGCGTCATCGGCACCCTGGGCAGCACGCTGGGCGAACACGACATCAACATCGCCGCCATGCAGGTGGCCCGCAAGGAGGAGGGCGGACCGGCCCTGGCCGTCCTCGCCGTCGACACCGCGCTGCCCGCCGGCGTCCTGGATGCCGTCCGCGACTCCATCGGTGCCACCACCGCACGTGAGGTCAACCTGGCCGAGTAGCCAGGATCCGCCAGGGGGCGGGTGGGGCAGCGCATCTGCGGCTGCCCCGCCCGCCCCCTGCTTTTCCCGGGTGGGGTGGCGAGGGGGACTCAGTCCCCGGAGGGGGTATCCACGACAAGCTCCCACTGCCCGAAGTACGTGAAACCCGCCGCCGCGGCCACCGCCCTGGACCCGGTGTTGGCCGGCTGGCACCGGTACTGCGGGCTGAGCCCCTGGGCCAGGGCGGTGCAGCCGATGGAGCGGACCACGTCCCGGGCCAGCCCGCGACCCCGGAACCCGGGCAGGGTCAACACCCCGATGTCGGCCAGCGCCGCGCCGCGCCAGGGATACGCACTGGCCACACAGGCCAACTCGTCGTCCACGAACCCACCGACCACCGACCAATGGTCGAGTTCCACATAGGCCTCCTCCAGGTCATCGGCCGGGGCGTTGGACTGGAACCGGGAGAAGAGGGCGGCATCCGCCGACGTCAACTGCCGCACGTGATCGGGTGTCGTTCCCCGGGACAGGACGGATGCCGCCTCATCGGTGACGTAGAAGAGGCAGTCGGGATCATGCAGCACCAGGCCGGCGCTGGACAGCCGTTCGCGGAAGGACACCGCGTCCAGGCTGGTTCCGGCGGAGATCCCGAGTGCCGCAGCAGCAGCGGGGGACACCGCTGCCGCGACGGTGCCGTCGGGATACGTCAACACCTCGACGGGACGGAGCGGATCACGATCCGGATGGATGGCCAGTGTGAAGCCTTCGGCGCCATCCCAGGTGTCACCGGTGGCAAACGTGGCGTCCCAGAAGGTGGTGATGGTCGGTGAAAACACTGGCGCTCCCCGCAGAGTGGATGGATCGGTGGTGGCTCGGCCCCGGACGCACGGCGGACGGCGCACGGGTACCCGGATGGGCGGCGGAAGCCCGGGGTACGGTAGATTTCTAGGGTGACTTCATCCCAGGACCAGACCCCGTTTTACATCACCACCGCCATCTCGTACCCGAACGGCCTGCCGCACATCGGGCATGCCTACGAGTTTATTGCCACCGACGCGATGGCCCGCTTCAAGCGCCTGGACGGTGGTGACGTCTTCTTCCTGACCGGCACGGATGAGCACGGCCAGAAGATGCTGCAGACCGCCGAGAAGGAAGGCATCACGCCCCGCCAGCTCGCGCAGCGCAACTCGGATGTCTTCCAGGAGGCCCAGGACGAACTGGGCATCAGCTACGACCGCTTCATCCGCACCACCGATGCCGACCACCATGATGCGGCGCAGGCGATCTGGAAGCGCATGGAGGCCAACGGTGACATCTACCTCGACAAGTACGCCGGGTGGTACTCCGTGCGCGACGAGGCCTTCTACGGCGAGGACGAGACGGAGGTCCGCGACGACGGTGTCCGCTACTCCACCGTCTCCGACACCGAGGTGACCTGGACCGAGGAGGAGTCCTACTTCTTCCGGCTCTCCGCCTACCAGGACAAGCTGCTGGAGCTCTACCGCGACCAGCCGGGATTCGGTGCACCGCAGTACCGCTTCAACGAGGTCATCCGCTTCGTCGAGGGCGGCCTGAACGACCTGTCGATCTCCCGGACGACCTTCGACTGGGGCATTCCGGTTCCGGGCAACCCGAAGCACGTCATGTATGTGTGGGTCGACGCGCTGACCAACTACCTGACCGGCGTCGGGTTCCCCGACACGAACTCGACCTCGTTCCGCAAGTACTGGCCGGCGGACGTACAGGTCATCGGCAAGGACATCTCGCGGTTCCACGCCATCTACTGGCCGGCCTTCCTCATGTCCGCAGGGCTCGAGTTGCCGCGTCGCATCATGATCCACGGGCACCTGCACAACAACGGTGTGAAGATGTCCAAATCGCTGGGCAACACCGTGGCCCCGGCCGACTGGGTGGAAAGCTACGGGCTGGACCAGACCCGGTACTTCCTGCTGCGCGAGGTTCCCTTCGGCGCCGACGGGAACTACAGCCACGACGCGATCGTCGGACGCATGAACTCCGACCTGGCCAACAACCTGGGCAACCTCGCCCAGCGGTCGCTGTCCATGGTGGCCAAGAACTGCGCCGGCAAGGTCCCCACGCCCGGCGACTTCACGGACACCGATCGTGAACTGCTCGACGCGGCAGCTGCCCTGCTGGATCGCTCCCGGGACGCGTACTCGCGCCAGGAGTTCAGCAAGGCGCTGGAGGCCGTGTGGCACGTCCTGGGCGACACCAACGCCTACTTCGCCGACCAGGCCCCGTGGGTGCTGCGCAAGACGGACACCGCCCGCATGGAGACCGTGTTGTACGTGGCCCTCGAGGTGCTGCGTCGGGTGGCGCTGCTGGTGCAGCCGGTCATGCCCACCTCGGCGAGCCGGCTGCTGGACGTGTTGGGCCAGGACGGGGGAGCGGCGCGGACCTTCGCCGCCTTCGATTCCCCCATCGAAACGGGCCACGAGCTGCCGGCACCCACACCGATCTTCCCGAAGTACGAGGAACCGCCGGTCGGCTGACCGCCGCCGACGGCGCCTTTCCGATCCGAGACGGGCAGCCGTCCTCCGGTACCGGAAGATAGCACAGTGGAAGACGGCACGCATGGCCCGCCGACGTGGGGTGGAGCACCAGCACGCGAGAGTTCTGTCACGCCACACCGGCTCCGACACACCCAGGGCCCGGCCGGTCCACAGCCCGGGCGCAGCCGCGAATGGCTGCGGCCCACGGCCTGTCAGGATGGTCTCCTTTTCCGGCGCCCTAGGCGGGAAACGGCGGTGGGCCCACGTTGACAGGGGGTGGCACATCCGTAAAGTGAAGCATCGGATCATTTGCCCCCGACCGTGTGATTAAGGAACCTTTCATGAGCACCCCACCGGAAACCAACGGTGAGCAGACCGCCCGCACTCCGCGGGCACCCGACCGGATGGCCCAGAAGCCGGTGATCCCGGCGCCGCGCGTGTTCTGGCCCGCGCTGGGCATCATCGTCGCCCTCGTGGTCATCGCGATGATCGAACCCGAGGGCACGTCGAAGGTCTTCACCGACCTGCAGACCGCCGTCGTCCGGGGCCTGGCCCCGTACTACATGCTGGTGGTCGGCGCGTTCGTCGTCTTCGCCATCTGGATGGGCGTGAGCCGCTACGGCAACATCACCCTCGGAGCCGACGACGAGAAGCCCGAGTTCTCCTTGCTGTCCTGGTTCGCCATGCTCTTCGCCGCTGGCATGGGCATCGGCCTTGTCTTCTGGGGCGCCGCCGAACCACTGACCTTCTTCGTGAACCCCAAGCCCGGGGTCACCGGGGACCAGGCACACATCGCGCAAGCGGCGATGGGTCAGACCTTCATGCACTGGGGCCTGCACGCCTGGGCGATCTACGCCGTCGTCGGCCTGTCCATGGCCTACGCCATCCACCGCCGCGGCCGCCCGATCTCCATCCGCTGGGCCCTGGAACCGTTGCTCGGTGACCGGGTCAAGGGCGGGCTGGGAGATACCATCGACGTCATCGCCGTCGTCGGCACCCTGTTCGGTGTGGCAACGTCGCTGGGATTGGGCGTCCAGCAGATCTCCGCCGGCCTGGCCCACATGCGCGTGGTGGGGGAAGTCAACAACACCCTGCTGGTGGTGCTGATCATCATCATCACCCTCATTGCACTGCTCTCCGCGGTCAGCGGCGTGGGCAAGGGCATCAAGTGGCTCTCGAACATCAACCTCGGCATGGCCGGGGTCTTCATGATCTCGATCCTGCTGCTGGGCCCCACGCTGTACATCTTCCGCGACCTGGTCTCCTCGCTGGGCTACTACCTGCAGAACATCCTGGGCATGACGCTGGACACCGCGACCTACACGGGGGCGGACGGCCTGAAGTGGCTGGGTAGCTGGACCATCTTCTACTGGGGCTGGTGGATGTCCTGGGCCCCGTTCGTCGGCGTGTTCATCGCGCGGATCTCCCGCGGTCGCACCGTACGCGAATTCGTCATGGGCGTCCTGGCCGTGCCCACGATTGTCAGCTTCATCTGGTTCTCGATCATGGGCGGCACTGCCATCCACCGGGCCTGGAGCGACATGAACGGCGGCCTCTTTGACGCCAAGGAAGGCATCGTCTCGCAGAACGTGCTGTTCAACATGTTGGCACAGCTTCCCCTGGGCGGCGTCCTGTCGGTCATCGCCGTGCTGCTGGTGACGATCTTCTTCGTCACCTCCTCGGACTCGGGTTCGCTGGTCATCGACATGCTGGCTTCCGGCGGGGACACCGATCCGCCCAAGTGGAGCCGCGTGCTGTGGGCTTCACTTGAGGGCCTGGTGGCCATCGCCCTGCTGCTGGCCGGCGGTCTGGGAACGTTGCAGACCGCCTCCATCCTGACCGCACTGCCCGTCAGCCTGGTCATTGTCGGCATGTGCATCGCCACGTACAAGGCCCTGCACGCCGAACACCAGGTGCTGCTGCGGGCCGAGCGGCGGCAACGGCGTGCCGAACTGGCGCTGGAAGTCGAAGAGGGCATCACCGGCCACCTCGCCGAGAACTTCGACCAGCACTTCGGCGAGCAGGTGGACGAGCGCATTGCCACAGCCCTGCCCGACGATGTGAAAACCTCTCCCCGGCCCTGGCTGCCACGGCCGAGGAAACGCAGGCCCTAAGGGGCCGACAACGCCAGCGCCCCCGGGCGGAACCGCGGTTCCGCCCGGGGGCGCTGGCGTTAAGCCGAGGCTATTCGTTCGCGAGCCCTTCCACCGGGGACAGGCGTGCCGCACGGCGGGCCGGGACGATCGAGGCGGCCAGCGCGGCCAGCACGCTGACCCCGAGGACCAGCAGCAGCTGGGCCCACGGCAGCGACAGGGTGATGGCGGCGAATGATCCGACCGCCGACTGCGCACCGAGCACCCCGTAGGTGGTCCCGAGCAGGATGCCCAGCAGCGCCGCGACCCCGGCGATCAGCACGGCCTCCAGCGCCAGCATCCCGCGCAGCTGCCCACGGGTCAGGCCCAGGGCCCGCAGCAGGGCCGATTCCCGGGTGCGTTCGAGCACCGAGAGGCTCAAGGTGTTCGCGACCCCGATGAGCGCGATGAACACGGCCACGGCCAGCAGGCCGGAGACGACGAGCAGCAGCGTGTCGATCACCTGGGTGAACAGGGCCTTCTCCAGGGCACCGCCGGCGACCTGGTAGTCGGAGACCCGCAGCTCGGCCGCGAGCGTCTTGCCGAGGTCCTGCAGCTGCCCGCTGTCCAGGCCAGGGGCCGCCTTGATCCACAGGACCGGGTAGGCGGCCATGCTGGTGGAACCATCTGCCGCAGTGTACTCCCGACTGCCCGCGCCCGGGCTGTATCCGTCGAGCTGTTCGGCCGTTTTCAGTGTCATGAGTGGGGCGGTGATGTCCGACTTCGAGTGCTTGGTCGTCAATGCCGTGGGCGACGCATCATCGGACGTGCGGACCTCCAGTGTCTTCTTCTCCACCAGCTGGCCGACGATGATTTCGCCATCAGCGGGCACCAGGCCAGGCTCGTTGAGCACCTTTTTCAGATCCGCGGGATCTGCAGCATAGGCAGTCTGGCCGTCCGAATCGACGCCCACCGGGGTCAAAAGGGCGACGTCTGAGACCCCGTCGACCGCTGCGGCCTGCCTGGCTTGCTTTTCGCCGAGCTGGGCCTTGGCGGGGGCCGCCGCGCCGGAGCCAGCCTCCCCGGAGGACTCCGGCAGCGGGGCCCCACCGAAGTTCTCCCCGTAGGCGGCGGGGGAGTCGACCGTGAAGTCCACCAGGTAGTTCCGGCCCAGTTCGGCGCCGAAGGACTGTTTGGTGGTCTGCGCGCCGACCATCATCATCGAGACCAGGGTGACGCCGATGAGCAGCGCGGTGGCGGTGGCCGTGGTGCGTCCGGGGTTGCGGACGGCGTTCAGGGAGGCCAGCTTCGCCGGCACGCCGGTGCCGCCGAACAGCCGGCCCACCCCACGCACGGCGCCGGGCAGGAACAGCGAGGCGAGCATGAGGATGCCGATGAAGGAGAGCAGGCCGCCGAAGAAGCCGACCAGCAGGTTGTGGGAGACGGCGCCGAAGGCAAGCAATGCGCCGCCGCCGAGCGCCAGCAGCACCCCGAACACCAGGCGCAGCTTGCCGATGCGGTTGTGCACCGAGGCGTCGTCGGCCGGGCGCAGTGCCGCCAACGGCGCCACCGACATCGCCCGGCGGGCCGGCGCCCAGGCGGCGATGAGCGTCATGAGGGTGCCGACCACCAGCCCGGCGATGACCGAGGCCGGTGAGACGGAGAGCACGGCGAACGATGCCTCCGGCAGCGTGGAGACGTAGCCGACCAGCGAGGCCATCACGCCGATGGCCAACAGCACGCCGAGCGCCGAGGACACGACGCCGACCACCAGCGCCTCGATGAGCACGGAACGGCGCAGCTGGACGCGCAGTGCCCCGAGGGTGCGCAGGAGGGCAAGTTCGCGGGTGCGCTGGGCGACGAGCACGGCGAACGTGTTCATCACCACCAGCCCGGTCACCACCAGGGCGATGAGCGCGAAGACCAGCAGGATGCCGGTGAACTGGTCCTGTCCGCCGGTGAAGGAGGCCAGGTCCTTGACGGTGCGTTCCTGCGCGGTCATGACCGAGGGGGAGGAGATCCCGTGGCCGCGCAGGGCGTCGGTGATGGCGCCGGTCGCGGCGGCCGGGTCCGTCCCGTCGTCGAGGCGGACCAGCAGGGACTCGTAGTACGGGTCGGCCCCGGCGAAGTCGGCATAGCGGTCGGGGGAGACGGCGACCTGCAGGTTCGAGCCCAGGAACGGGCTGTTCGAGGAGGTGGTGATCCCGGTGATCGTCGCCGGGTAGTCCAGGACGGTGCCGTCGGGGGTGGAAGCGGTAACGCCGACGGTGTCGCCGGTGTCCAGGCCGTACTGCGTGGCGTGCTTCTCATCCACGGTGACCTGCGAACCGCCGGTGGGGGCGTGCCCGGAGACCATCGCGGTGGTGCGCAGCTGCGCGTCGGCGGCGAAGGGCTGCACGACGGCGTTGTAGTCGCCGGTGCCGGTGGCAATGCGGACGCCGGTGCTGGTCTGGGGTTCGACGGCGGCGACCCCGGGGACGGCGGCCACCGCGGCCAGCTGCTTCGTGCCGAGCGCCTCGTCGTCGGTGGTGGGCTGGTCGGCGTCGATGCCGGCGACCAGGTCGGCGTGCTGGTAGGCCTCGCCGATGCTGCGTTCCAGCGAGGCGGTGGCGGAGGAGTTGACCATCAGGGTGGCCGAGAGGAACGCGGTCCCGATCATCACGGCCAGGGTGACGGCGATGAAGCGGCGGGAGTAGGTGCGGAGGTTGGCCAGGGCGAGTGACAGCACGTCAGGCCCCCAGGGAGGCCAGCGCCGCGGTGACGGCTTCCGGCGTCGGATCGGACAGGTTTCCCACGAGTTCGCCGTCGCGCATCAGCAGCACCTCGTCGGCATAGCCGGCGGCGACCGGGTCGTGGGTGACCATGATGATGGTCTGGCCCATTTCCTTCACCGAGGAGCGCAGCAGCGACAGGACTTCGGCGCCGGTGCGGGTGTCCAGGTTGCCGGTGGGCTCGTCCCCGAAGACGACGGCGGGGCGCGCCAGCAGGGCGCGGGCGACGGCGACGCGCTGCTGCTGTCCGCCGGAGAGCTCGTGCGGCTTGTGGCCCAGCCGGTCCCCGAGACCGAGGGTGGCGACCACCTGGGCCAGCCATCCGGCGTCGTGCTTGGTTCCGGCGAGCTGCAGGGGCAGCAGGATGTTCTGTTCGGCGGTGAGGGTGGGCACCAGGTTGAAGGACTGGAAGACGAAGCCGATCTTTTCGCGGCGCAGGCGGGTGAGCGCGTTGTCGTCCAGGGCGGTGAGGTCCTGCCCGGCGATCGTGATGGAGCCGGAGGTGGCCGAATCCAGTCCGGCCAAGCAGTGCATCAGGGTGGACTTGCCGGATCCGGAGGGGCCCATGATGGCGGTGAAGCGTCCGGCGGTGAAGGACACGTCGACGCCGGCGAGGGCGTGGACCGCCGTGGGGCCGGAGCCGTAGACCTTGGTCAGGGCCCGGGCGGAGACCGCCTGGGTGGTGGAGTGGGTGTCGGTGATCGTCATGGTCATCAATCTATGGTGTGGGGGCCCGCGAACGGATCAGCCCGGCGGAGGGTCTTGGCGTCGGCCGGGGTCATACCGGGGTATGACCTGGGGGTGCGGGTGGGGTGCCGGGGCGTGGCGTTCGCGGCCCGCGACGGCGGCGCACGTCACAATGGTTGCATGACCCTGCGCTCCACCACTGCCGCCGCCGTGCTCGCCCCCGTGTTGACCCTGGCCCTGCTCACCGGCTGCTCGAAGCCCGCCGAGCCCGCACCGAGCCCGGCACCGACCACCGCTGCATCGACGTCGGCGGCACCGAAGCCGGCCATCGCGTCGAAGGGCCTCTCGAAGGAACTGACCGCGTTCGCCACCAGGCTCTACACCGGGAAGACCGTGCCCACGTCCGGCCCGGCCACCGCGGCTCTGAAGAACGCCCAGGCGGCCCAGGGCACCCCACGGGTCACCGGCACCGCGGGGACCTGGAACCGGCAGCACTTCGCGGTGCTGACCAGCGGCAAGGACGTCACCCTGGCGGTGAAGAAAAAGGACACCTGGACGGCAGTCGGCGGCTGGTGGCCCTCGCTCGGCGTGAAGGACGCAGCCCTGGGCGGCAAACGACATGTGCTGCTGATGGGATCGGACGCCCGGGAGAAGAAGGGCGAGAAGATCACGGCCGAACGCGCCGACGCCCTGCAGGTGGTCGGCGTCGACGGCAAGGGCGGCGGCGGAGTCATGGGCATCCCGCGGGATTTGTGGGTCACCCAGCCCGGCGGCGGGAAGGCCAAGATCAACAACGCCATGACCCGCGGCGGCCCCGCGGCGGAGGCCAAGCTGGTCGCACAGGTGACCGACCTGGACATCGAGGGCTACGTGCTGACCGGTTTCACCGGCTTCCAGAAGATGATCGACGAGCTCGGCGGCATCACCATCAACGCCCCCATGAAGGTCAGGGCCGTGCCGAAGGGCAAGCACCACGTCGACGGGTACGACGCCTTCTGGTTCTCCCGCGAACGCAAGACGCTGCCCAAGGGCGACTTCGACCGCAGCTTCAACCAGGGCCTGACGCTGACGGGCATCGGCGCCTACGCCATCGCCAAGGGGCCCGAGGGCCTGGCCACGGTGCTGGACACGGCGAACAAGCACGTCGTGACCGATCTCACCGCCGAGCAGGCGCTGACGTTTGGTGCGTGGGCCTACCAGACGGACCTGAAGAAGGTCGGGCATCGTGTTCCCACTGCGGATTATGGGTGGAGCGCGGACCGCCAGTCGATCCTGAACATCACCTCCCAAACGGAGTCGGTCTTCAAGGATTTCCGGGACGGAAACCTCTCCAAATAGCACGACGGCGGTGCCCCGCCGATGCCGGATCGTGACTCTTTCGTTATGATGGAGGGAGTACCACCCGGCACCGGACATCCCAGGGAGGCAGATGCGCCCGGCGAAACAGCAGTCGTTGCAGCGCTCCTCCCTGCGCGCTGCCGGTTTGCTCGGCGCCGTGGTGCTGGTCGGCTCCCTCGGCGTCTCGGCAGCGAGCGCGGCGACCTCCACACCCGGCCCGGAGTCCGATCCGGTCCGCTCGGAACTGACGCTGAAGCCCCTGGGCGACGCCGTCGGTGCGGCGGCCACCGAACTGGTCCCGACCTCCGATCCGGCGCCCGGCAGCTCGGCTCCGGGCCCCAGCGCCGCCGTTCCCTCCGTGACGGATCCTGGCGCGGGCGACGATGCACCCGGCTCCCCGGGGGCCGGCACCCCGCCGACGGCCGACCCGTCGGAGACCGCTGAGCCGACGGATCCAAGCGATCCGGGCGATGGATCATCGGACCCGACCTCGCCGTCGACCGAGCCCACCCCACCGCCCACTGAAACGTCGAAGCCCACGCCGGCTCCGTCGACGTCGGCCGATCCGACGCGCCAGCCCACGCAGCCCTCCACGCCGCCGGCACCGTCACACCCCACCTCCAAGACCCCGTCGCAGGGTGGAGCGTCGTCCGACGCCCGCGAAAAGGGCGGTAACGGATGGTCCTCCTCCGCGGGCGGCCGGCAATACAGCAACAACGGTGCCGGTGCGGTCCAACAGGGAGGCCAGCGCGACGCACGCACCGGATTCCTCATCGATGCCGCCACCGGCTACCCCATCCACCCGCAGACCGGCCTGCTGATCGACCCGTCGACCGGCAGGATGTTGACCCGCGGCTCCCTGGAACCGTGCGACTTCGTGTATGACTTCTCCTCCGGCCAGATCCGATTGGCCACACCAGGGGGGACGGAGGGCGGTTCGGTCCCCGAACCCACGTCGTCGTCGAGCGCTGCCGGCGCCTCCAGCACCGACGCCACGACGGCTGCCGCCGGGAATGCCGGCGACGGCCCCGACGCCGGTCACCCGGGCACGGCGAGCACTGCAAGCATCGGGATGTCGCCGTCGACCATGACGGTCGTCCTGGGATCGCTGATCGTCTTCGGTGGCCTGTGGTACTTCTTCATTTTCGTGCGCACGCCCCGACCGAGGCCGCAGCACCACTGACGTCGAGCGGCGGTGGCTAGGGGCTGACGATCCCCGTTGCGTAGGCGATGACCACGGCCTGGACGCGGTCGCGGGCCTGTAGCTTGGCCAGGATGCGTCCCACGTGCGTCTTGACGGTTGCCTCGGACAGGAACAATCCAGCGGCGATCTCCGGGTTGGAGCGTCCCAAGGCAATCAGTTCAAAGACTTCCCGTTCGCGTGCCGTCAGTGAGGCTACTGCCTGTTCATGCCCGGAGGCCTCCGGTACCTGGCGACGCAGCATGGGAGCCACGTGGTCCAGAAGGCGCCGTGTCGTGGAGGGGGCGATCACCGCGTCGCCGCGGTGAACGGTGCGGATCGCCTCCAGCAGCTCCTCGGGCGGGGCGTCCTTGAGCAGGAAACCGCTGGCCCCGGCTTGGATGGCAGCCAGCGCGTATTCGTCAAGGTCGAACGTTGTCAGCACGATGATGCGTGGCCCGCCCTCGGCCTTGCCCTTCAGGAGTTTTCCGGTGGTCTCGATCCCGTCCATTTCCGGCATACGCACGTCCATGAGGACAACGTCGGCGTGGGCTAGGGCGGGGGACGCCAATGCCTCACGCCCGTTCGTCGCCTCGGCGACGACCTCGAGGTCGGACTGGGAGTTGATCAACATCCGGAATCCACTGCGGACGAGGAGCTGGTCGTCGACCAGGGCGACGGTGATCGGGGTGGGGCTCTCGGTGTCCACTTAGTCCTCGGTGTAGGGGATGAAGATGCTGGCGGAGAAGCCGCCATGGGGCCGGGGCCCGGTGCTGATACGTCCATCGTAGAGGGCGACCCGTTCTGCCATGCCCACCAGACCCTGCTGGGCCCCGACGTTGTCGTCGGTCGCGCCGGCCCCGCGACCATCGTCGATGACCTCAAGCTCCAACCCGGAACTGGTCCACCGCAAAAGGACGTCGGCCCTGGCGGCCGGGCCAGCATGCTTAATCGTGTTGGTGAGTGCCTCTTGGACCGCCCGGTAGCCTGTGAGTTCGGCGCCGGGCGGCAGCTCACGGCGCGGTGACCCCTGCACGTCATAGCCCACCTCGAGTCCTGCCGTCCGGGTGGCTTCGAGAAGCTCCGGGATGTCCTCCAACGTGGGCAAGGGGCGCGTGGAGGCCTGCTCGTCGCCACGCAACACGCCCAGGAGCCGGCGCATTTCCCGCAGTGACTTCCGCCCGGTCTCCGAGATGGTGGACAGCGTCTCGCGGGCGATCTCCGGCTCCTTTTCGCTGGCGTACCGGGCCCCGTCGGCTTGCGTGATGATGACGGAGAGTGAATGAGCCACGATGTCGTGCATCTCCCGGGCAATGCGTCCTCGTTCGTCCGAGGCCGCCAACTCCCGTTCCTGCTGTCTTTCCACTTCGAGACGTGTCGCCCGGTCCTCCAGCGCCCGGACGGCCAGTCGGCGGGTGCGGGCGAGGTCCCCGAATGTCCAGGAGACCAACACGATCAGGGCGAGGCCCACAAAGCTGGGGAGCAAGTGAAGCCCGATGGCCTGTCCGTTAACGGTGCCATAGCGCAGCGTCGCCAGCACCGCTCCGGCCATGCCCGCGCACAGCCCGGCGTAGGAGGCCCAGCGCTTGCCGAACTTGGCCAGTGTGTAGACCACGATGGGGACGGTCACCTGGGTGGGAAGGAAGGTGGGAACCAGGGCGACCTGGAGCAGGCATCCGAGCGTGACGACCGCGCTGCTGGCCAACAGATGGGAGCGTCGCCAGATCAGCGGTACGACCTGGAGGGATCCGATGACGAATTCCAGGAACCGGTGGGTTCCCGTCATGCCTCCGAGCACAACGGTGGACAGAGCGAGAAGGGCCCATAGCCCGATGGCCAATGTGGCATCGACCTGTGCCGGGTGGCTCCGGATCCAGGCATCTATGGTGCGGTGCGGAGTCATGGTTCCACTTTACTTTTCGGTGACAGGTCTCCACTTCATATTCTGGCCGCTCATAGGAACAAAGCGAAAATGGAAATCTGCCCAGGGCGCTCCAATACGAAAGTTTGTCCAGTAAACTTTCGTGGAATCATATTAATTCTTAGAGGACGATGCCACGTTGGCAGCAATCGGTTGGGGGACCAAAAATGAAATCTCTGGTGTTGGGTTTTTCTGCCTGATGGGCGTAAAGAACTTCAAATACAGCCTTGGCAACTTGATCAGGCACACGAAGAGGCTAGCCGTATCAGAGGCGAAAGGTAGATGGCACCGGGCTCCAATTGAAGAGTCGACCGTTCTGTATGAGTCCTACTCCGGAAATGGCATGACCTGTAGTCCTGAGGCGATTTTTCGCTTTCTGTTGGCCGACCCTGTCTATTCTCATCTCGAACACATCTGGGCGCTTAATGACTTCGAGAGATATGCGGGAGTGGTGTCTGAGTTCCGCGACCACCCGAATGTAAGTTTCGTTCGTTATGGTTCGCTGGAATATCACCGTGCACTTTCTACGTCCAAGTTTCTGATCAATAACGTCAGCTTTCCAGCTCCTTTCTGCAAACGTCCTGGTCAGATATACGTAAATACTTGGCACGGCATCCCGCTAAAGAAGATGGGCTACGACATTATCGGGCGGGCAGTTGATGCCAAGAACATCATTCGGAACTTTCTCGCCGCTGACTATTTGCTGTCTTCCTCGCCAGCAATGACTGAACGGTTGTATAGAAGAGCATTTAAAATCGTGAACATATATTCGGGGGCGATCCTTGAAGAAGGGTTGCCGCGAACGGATCGGCAGAGCGATGAAGCCGCGGCGCGGGTCGAGTTGGACGCCCTCTTTGGCGAATGTGGCCTGGCCGTCGATAAGCGTCGGATTATCCTCTATGCGCCAACTTGGAAGGGGGCGTCTTATTTTCGCCCTCAGCAGGATTCTGCCTATCTACTTCGTGTCGTTAGGCACCTTCAAGAACAAGTCGATTCGGCCAAATTTAGAATAATGGTTAAAGCCCATCAAGTCGTCGCAGATGCAGCCCAAATGGATCCGGAACTCGAGGGAGTTATGGTTCCAAATTCTGTGCCGACCAATGTCGTACTGGGGGCGGCAGCGGTGTTGATTACAGATTATTCGAGCATCTTTTATGATTTCCTGCCCAGTAAGCGGCCAGTACTCTTCTTCATTCCCGACCTAGATGAATACCGTACCTACCGGGATCTTTATTCGGTGCCCGAAGAATTCGTCGGGCCGGTTGCCACAACGCTAAATGGTCTAGGGCTCGAGGTTGCCTCCGTTGTGTCTTCCGATGAGTTCCTACCCTCATCTCGATATATGGAGGAACTCGAGCAGTTTCTCCCTCATGATGATGGGAATGTCTGTGCACGGGTCGTGGATGTTGTATTTGCCGGCAATCGTTCCAAAAGCCGAGCCGTGTCGAATGTCTCGGATGGTCGTAAACGTCTTCTAATTTACGTTGGTGGAATGCAGCCAAATGGGATCACCACGTCGGCACTTAATTTGCTTGACAGCCTAGATTACTCGCGCTACGACGTCACAGTTCTTTGCCCGTTTAGCGAGGATCCACACAAACAAGCCAACTTCGCCAGGATCAATCCACAAGCGCGTGTGATGTTTCGCTTTGGAAGCTTTGCTGGCGAAGTTATCCCGAACTACTTCCGATTAAAGGCTCTTCGGATCGGGGATGGGCATTGGGCTTCGAGGTCTCCCTCCGTTAAACGTATTTGGAGGCAGGAGTGGACTAGGTGTTTTGGCGACGCTGAGTTTGATCACATGATTGATTTCAGTGGATACTCCCCTTTCTGGGGGATGTTATTGCTCAGTGGACCGCAGGCGACGCGGTCCATTTGGCTACACAACGATCTCGCGGCGGATGCACTGCGTTCGATCGATGGTGATCAGCCGCTCAGGCAGGGCCTTCAAGCAACGTTCAGCAACTATAAACATTTCGACAATCTTGTGTCTGTCTCTGCTGGTCTCAGCGCCATTAATAGTTCGGCACTGTGGGAATGGGCACCATCGTCTCGATTCACTTTCGCGCCCAACACGATTAACGCCGAGAAAGTTCTGCAGATGTCTCGGATGGGCTTCCCTGCGGACCAGCATCACGGCGGATTCAATTCGGGGCTGGATCCGGAGGAGCGTGACATCGTTGAACGCCTTGTCCACGAGCTACTTGACCCCAGGAGCAGCTACTCGGCCGGTCAGTCCGGAGAGCTTCCCAACCAGGGGGCTGCTGAGCGCTATCAGACTTTCATTACTGTCGGTCGGCTGTCGCCGGAAAAGAATCATTCTCGGCTAATCAATGCCTTCAGTATTGTCCACAAGGCCGATGCATTGACTCGGCTCGTTATTGTCGGGGACGGGCCCTTGCGCTCCAAGCTGGATGCGCAAGTTCGCGCACTTGGGCTGGAGAATGCGATTAAGATGGTCGGGTTTACGCGCAATCCCTACGTTTTGATGAGGCACTCTGACGTATTTGTTCTCTCGAGTGACTACGAAGGGCAGCCGATGGTCCTTCTGGAAGCGCTCGTTCTAGGACTTCCAGTCATCACTACCTCGTTTGGATCCGTAGAGGGTGCGCTGCCGCGCGGTGCCGGAAATGTCGTTGCCCCGACCAGCGAAGCATTAGCGGATGCCATGATGGCGTCGATCGACTCGGAGAGATCAGCGTTTCAGTTTGACGCAGCAGAGTATAATCGACGCGCCGTCGCCGATTTTGAACGGGTTATGGGAACCGCATAGTCGAATGAAATGAGCGACAAGCACCATTCTCATATGCGAATCTACCTTGAGTCGCTTTGCTAGAAGGCGACATTCCTGGTGGTCCATATAATGAGACAGTTTGTCTGTTATTCGGACGCACTCCTAGTCTGGAAAGCATGAGCAAAGTGATCGATATGGCGGTAATCCCCGGCGACGGAATCGGCCCGGAAGTCATTGCGGAAGCCATCAAGGTGTTGAAGAAGGCCACCGAAATGGGCGAGCAGACGCTCCGCATCACCGACTACCAACTGGGCGCGCAGCACTGGTTGGCCACCGGCGAGACGCTCACCGAGGAGACGCTGGCAGCGCTGCGCCAGCATGACGTCATCCTCTTCGGCGCCGTGGGGGCTGCGCCCGGGGATACGCGCATCCCCTCGGGCCTGATCGAACGCGAGCTGCTGCTCAAACTGCGTTTCAGCCTCGATCACTACATCAACCTCCGCCCGGCCAAACTCTACGAAGGAGTTCCCAGTCCCCTGGCGGCACCCGGGGACATCGACTTCGTCGTCGTCCGGGAGGGGACCGAGGGCCCGTATGTCGGCAACGGGGGTGCTCTGCGCGTGGGCACCGAACACGAGATCGCCACCGAGGTCTCGGTGAACACGGCCTATGGGGTCGAGCGTGTGGTGCGTGAGGCCTTCCGCCGTGCCTCCGAGCGTCCGCGCCGTCACGTGACCCTGGTGCACAAGCACAACGTGCTCGTGCATGCCGGCCACCTGTGGCGCCGCACCGTGGAAACGGTGGCGGCCGACTTCCCCGACGTCACCCACGACTACATGCATGTGGACGCGGCCACGATCTACATGACCACTGATCCGGCCCGCTTTGACGTCATCGTGACCGACAACCTGTTTGGCGACATCCTGACCGACTTGGCCGGTGCGGTGACCGGAGGCATCGGACTCGCCGCCTCGGGAAACATCAACATGGCGGGCACCGGTCCGTCCATGTTCGAACCCGTCCACGGGTCGGCCCCGGACATCGCCGGGCAGCAGAAGGCCGATCCCACGGCGGCCATCCTCTCGGCGGCACTCCTGCTCGAACATGTGGGCTTGGTTGACGCCGCGCGTCGCGTCGAGGCCGCTGTGGAGAGGGACATCGATTCCCGCGCCGAACTCACTGATTCCCGCACTACGGCGGAGATCGGCGATGCGATCACGCTGGCCCTGTCATAAGCTGGGGCTGATAGATCGCCGCCCGTGACCCGCGGCACAAAAACTTTGCAGAGGAAGTGCGCAGGCACCATGGAATTCTCACAACAGCTCTCCACCACCCCCAAGAGCGCCGAAGAGCGCGCCAAGGTCCTGGCAGATCCCGGGTTTGGCGACTACTTCACCGACCACACCGCCATCGTCGACTGGACCCAGGACGCCTCGGGCAAGGGCATCTGGCACGACGCCCGCATCGAGCCGTATGGGCCGATCATGATGGACCCGGCTGCCGCGGTGCTGCACTACGGCCAGGAGATCTTCGAGGGGCTCAAGGCCTACCGCCACGCTGACGGCAGCGTCTGGACATTCCGCCCCGAGGCCAACGCCGCCCGGTTCAATGCCTCCGCCCGTCGGCTGGCCCTGCCCGAACTGCCGACCGACGTCTTCATCGACTCCCTCAAGAAGCTGGTGGCTGTCGATGAGGCATGGGTGCCCTCCGGCGACGGGGAAGCGCTCTACCTGCGCCCCTTCATGATCGCCACTGAGGCGTTCCTCGGTGTCCGCCCGTCGCACGAAGTGTCCTACCGGGTCATTGCCTCACCCGCAGGCAACTACTTCGGCGGCGAGCTCAAGCCGGTGTCCATCTGGCTGTCCACGAACTACGCACGTGCCGGTCACGGTGGCACGGGAGAAGCCAAGTGCGGTGGCAACTACGCAGCCTCCCTGGCAGCCCAAATCGAGGCCGAGGCCAATGACTGCAAGCAGGTTCTGTTCCTGGACCCGACCAATGACAATGCCGTCGACGAACTGGGCGGCATGAACGTCTTCTTCGTCTTCAAGGACGGAACGCTCGTCACCCCCGAACTCAACGGGAACATCCTGCGCGGCGTGACGCGCTCTTCCGTCCTCGAACTCGCCCGGGAGCGCGGACTGACCGTCCAGGAGCGGAAGATCACGATCGACGAGTGGCGCAAAGCGGCCCAGGACGGCTCCCTCTCCGAGGTCTTCGCCTGCGGAACAGCAGCGGTCATCACGCCCATCGGCGAACTGAAGACGGCAGAAGAATCGATCACCACTCCAGAGGCCCCCTCCGACTCGGTGGCGATGGGTATTCGTACGCAGTTGCTGGGCATCCAGACCGGTGCCGTCGAGGATACGCACGGCTGGCTGACGCGTCTGGTGTAAAAGCGACGAACTCACTGGCACTGGCCGGCTTGCCACTAGGGCGGGCCGGCCAGCGCCATCTCGGCCACCAGTTGCGGCATTTGGGTTGGGGCATCCTAAAGTTATGACCATGCGCATTCTTGTGACCGGCGGTGCCGGCTATATCGGATCCCATACCGTCCTCCTGCTCCTGGAGGAGGGACACGAAGTCCACGTCCTGGATAACTTCTCAAACTCCTCGCCCGAGTCGCTTCGCCGGGTGGCCGAACTGACTGGCCGTAAAGCACATGTACACGAGGCCGACCTTTTGGATCCCCTTTCGATTGCGGCCGTACTTAATTCGACGAAACCTGATGCGGTGATCCACTTCGCTGGCCTGAAAGCCGTCGGCGAGTCTGCGCAGCGCCCGCTGTGGTACTACCGAACAAACGTCACTGGAACTCTTAACGTCCTTGAGGGGATGGAGGAAGCAGGCGTCCGAACCATCGTATTCAGTTCGTCCGCAACGGTGTATGGAGAAGCTGGGGGAGTGGTCGAGTACACGGAGCAACTTCCGTTGGCGGCCATGAACCCCTATGGGCGGACGAAGATGCACATCGAACAGATGTTGGACGACCTCGCAGCGTCTGATTCGCGTTGGAAGGTCGCAAAACTTCGTTATTTCAATCCTGTCGGAGCCCACGAATCGGGCCGTATTGGTGAAGATCCCCAAGGTACTCCCAACAACCTCATGCCATTCGTCGCCCAGGTGGCGGTGGGGCGGCGTGAGAAGGTCAACGTCTTCGGAGACGACTACCCCACCGAAGACGGAACCGGTGTCAGGGACTACATTCATGTCGTCGACCTGGCAGCCGGGCACCTCACAGCGTTGGAGTATCTACTGGATCACGGCGGCTTACATGCGTGGAACCTGGGCAGCGGGACCGGCTCGTCCGTGCTGGAGGTCATCAACGCATTTGCCCGTGCCTCCGGCCGGGTTGTGCCGTACGAAGTAACTGACCGACGTCCGGGGGACTTGCCGGCCTATTGGGCCGATCCCACGCTGGCCCGCGAGGAACTAGGGTGGAAATCCGAGCGGGGACTCGAAGACATGGTCACGGATGTCTGGCGCTGGCAATCAGCCAATCCCGAAGGCTACCCGGACGAGAATCCCGAACCAGCCGGTCCGAGTAATGAGCCGGAACAGGTGAAACGCACATCGTCAGCGAAACAAGGTGAGCCCGAATCCTCCACTAAGCTGTAGCGCATGCGTATTGCTCGGTTTGTTCTAGACAGTGACCCCATGTACGGCGTCGTGGACGGCGAAGAAATCGCGGTCATCGCCGGCGATCCCTTCTTCCAGGGTATCCAGCCGACGGGGGCCCGCCACCGGCTCGAGGATGTCCGCCTGCTGGCGCCGATCATCCCGCGGTCCAAGGTCGTTTGCTTCGGCCGGACTTATGCGGCGCATGCCAAGGAGCTCGGCAATGAGGTGCCCGTCGCGCCGTTGATGTTCCTGAAGCCCAATACCTCAGTGGTAGGCCCCGGCGATCCGATTACCCTCCCGGCATTCTCCGACGAGATTTCCTATGAGGCCGAGCTGGCCGTAGTCATCGGACGAATCTGCAAGGACGTCCCGGCTGAGAAGACCGCTGACGTCATCTTTGGCTACACATGTGCCAATGACCTAACGGCGAGGGATGCGCAGAAGACAGACGGCCAGTGGGCCCGTGCCAAGGGTTGGGATGGCTCGTGTCCCATCGGTCCATGGATTGAAACCGATCTGGACGTCGAAGACGTGCGAATCCAAGGCCGTCTGGACGGCCAGACGGTCCAGGATGGCGACACGACGCTGATGGTTTGGAGCATATCCGAACTGGTGTCCTACGCATCGCAAGCGTTTACCTTGCTTCCCGGCGATATCCTGCTCACAGGAACGCCCGCCGGCGTTGGACTGCTTCGCGAAGGGCAGCGCTATGACGTCGAAATTGAAGGTATCGGGACCCTGACCAACACCTTCCGACGTTAGGTACGGCGTGTACGGCAAGCGCCGGGTAGGACGCGCGATGCGCGAGGCGATGACTGACGTACAACGCACCAGGGCCGCCAGGTCCCGATGGCAGAAGCGGTTGACCGCCCTGTGGGCGTCGGCCTGGGTGCTGGCCATCTGTTCGCGGATCTCCTACCGCATGCACTGGCCGGTTCCGGTAACTGCCACCTTGCTCGCGGTGGCCATCGTCCTGGCCGTCGCCTTGCTCATCCGTCGCCTCGTGGCGGCCATGCGGGGACAGCGGAAGGGCAACGCAGGCTGATCCCGACCGTAACGACGGGCGTATTAGGATGGGAGTCATCATGACTGAGCCATCCCAAATTCCCACTGTGACCGACGAAACCCCAGTCCGAGTCCGCTTTTGCCCATCTCCGACGGGTACGCCGCATGTTGGCCTCATCCGTACTGCGCTGTTCAATTGGGCGTATGCCCGGCACACCGGCGGAAAGATGGTCTTCCGGATTGAGGACACCGACGCCAAACGCGATTCCGAGGAGAGCTACGAGCAGCTGCTTGACGCACTCGACTGGCTGGGCATCACGTGGGACGAAGGCGTCGCCGTAGGCGGACCGCACGAGCCCTACCGCCAATCCGCGCGTGCCGATATCTATCAGGATGCGATCGCCAAGCTGCGGGATGCTGGTCATCTGTACGAGTCGTTCTCATCGCCCGAGGAAGTCGAAGCGCGCCATCGGGCGGCCGGCCAGAACCCCAAACTCGGGTACGACAATTATGATCGCCATCTAACCGACGAGCAGGTTGCGGCATTCCGTGCGGAGGGACGTGAACCGGTGCTTCGCCTCCGGATGCCGGACGAGGACCTGACCTTCACGGACCTGGTCCGCGGTGAAATCACGTTCAAGGCGGGAACCGTTCCGGACTTCGCTGTCGTCCGAGCCAACGGCAAACCCCTCTACACGCTGGTCAACCCGGTGGACGACGCCTTGATGGGTATCACCCATGTCCTGAGAGGCGAGGACCTGCTCTCCTCGACGCCGCGGCAAATCGCCCTCTACCGGGCCATGATTGACGTCGGCATTGCCCAGTACATGCCCTTGTTCGGGCACTTGCCGTATGTGATGGGTGCAGGCAACAAGAAACTCTCCAAGCGGGACCCGGAATCCAGCCTGTTCCTGCACCGTGACCGCGGGTTCATCCCCGAGGGGCTACTGAACTACCTGGCGTTGCTCGGGTGGAGCCTGTCGGCGGACGAGGACATCTTCAGCCGCGAGCAGCTGGTGGAGGCCTTCGACGTCCATGACGTGCTGGCCAACCCGGCGCGCTTCGACTTGAAGAAGGCAGAAGCCATCAACGGCACCCATGTGCGCATGCTTGAGGCGCAGGATTTCCGCGACCGGTTGATTCCCTATTTGAACCGTGCAGGATTGACCGGAGAGACACTGACCGACGACGAGGCGCGCATCCTTGACGAGGCTGCTCCTCTGGTCCAGGAACGCATCACCTTGCTAGGCGAAGCGCCCGACATGATCGAATTCCTCTTTCGCGGCGACGATGAAATCGTCATCCATCAGGATGCCCTGAAGGGCATGCCAGGTAACGCCGATGAAGTGCTGGACAACGCTGTTGGTGCTTTGGTTGAGCTGGATTCCTGGGATGCAGAGTCGATCCAGGGTGTACTCCGGTCGGCACTGATCGAGGGAATGGGCATCAAGCCGCGTTTGGCTTTCGGTCCATTGCGCACCGCGGTCTCGGGAAAGCGCGTATCCCCGCCACTGTTTGAGTCCATGGTGATCCTGGGAAAGGATTCCTCGCTCGCTCGGCTGAGGGCCTTCAGGGGAACGTTGGCCTGACGTCCGCCGCGACGACTGGATGGACGATTTTGGTTTTGCCGGGGCCCTCGGGTAAAGTTATTTCTCGTGCTGAGGCACCGGGAACAGCTCGAAAGGGCAGGGAACGGGCCGCGGCAAACCATTGGGATATGGTGTAATTGGCAACACATCGGTTTCTGGTACCGACATTCTAGGTTCGAGTCCTGGTATCCCAGCGCTACAGCCGGAGCAGACACTGCGCCGGCTGGCATTGTCCGGGGAGTATGACGGACAAGCTATGGCCCCATCGTATAGCGGCCTAGTACGCTGCCCTCTCACGGCGGTAACGCGGGTTCGAATCCCGCTGGGGTCACGTCTGGGAATTCGCGGTACACCTCGGTGTGTACCGCGTTTTTCGTTATCCAGGGCCGGTCTTGCTCCGTTGGCCGTGGCGGTACGCGCTCTGGTCCATGTTTGGCATGATGGACACGTGACTACGAACGAGGCGGACCGTGAAGCGGCAGGTGCCCAAGCTGCTGTCGGGCTCCTCCAAGAATGCAGGACGGCTCTCGAAGGCGTTCACCTGCCACTTGATCTCCCGGGCGCAGCAGACGCCCGCATTGGAGTAGCCCGAGCCATCGAACAACTCGACGACTACATCCTGCCCCGCTACCGCACCCTCGACGCCCCGCTGCTCGCGGTCGTCGGCGGATCCACGGGAGCAGGAAAATCCACCTTGGTCAATGCGATCGTAGGACACCCAGTGACTCGTGCCGGCGCCATCCGCCCCACGACCCGCCAGCCCATTCTCCTCCATCACCCCACCGAAGCCGCCTGGTTCCTCAGCGACCGCATCCTCCCCAACTTGGGCCGTATTACCGAAACGCCTGCCACCGATGGGCACCTGCCTGGTGCTGGTGGGCTGCCGGAGCACGGCACAGATGCCGACACCTCCCTGGTGGTACTTGAGCATGAAGCCATTCCCGCAGGCATCGCGCTCCTTGACGCACCCGATATCGACTCCGTGTCCGATGCCAACCGCCAACTCGCAGGCCAACTCCTTTCCGCCGCGGACCTGTGGCTCTTCGTCACGACGGCAAACCGCTACGCCGATGCCGTCCCCTGGAAGCTACTCGCTGATGCCGCAGCCCGCGACATCACGGTGGCGGTCATTCTCGACAGGGTTCCCGAGGGCGTCGAAGAGGAGATCTCCTCGGACCTGCGCAACATGCTCGCGCGGCAAGGCCTTGACGCTGCCGAACTCTTCGTGATTCCCGAAGCGGAACTGAACGGGAAGGGGATGCTCCCGGCCGCGATCGTCACGCCGATCCGACAGTGGCTGACCGCCATCGCCGAAGACGCGGCAGAGCGTGCCACCATCGCCCGCCGGACACTCGCCGGTGCCGTCAGCCGCCTCGGGGAACGTTCCGCCGGGCTCGCCTTCGCCGAACAACAGCAGCACGACGCCGGTGCCCGCTTGTCAGCGCATGTCGCCGCGGCCTATGACGCAGCCACTGCGCGCATCGGCGCGGCCACCCAGGATGGAACACTTCTGCGCGGCGAAGTCCTGGCGCGCTGGCAGGACTTCGTCGGCACCGGCGAATTCTTCCGCTCCCTCGAGTCGGGGATCGGGCGGCTCCGCGATCGTATCGGCGCATTCTTCAACGGACGTCCCCAGCCCGTCGAACAGGTGGAGGAGGCCATCGAAACCGGCCTCCACGCCGTGATCATCGACGAGGCCGCCAAGGCAGCCGAACAAACTGACGCCTTCTGGCGCGCCGATCCCGCCGCCCGTCGTTTGCTGGGCGGCGCCGACCTCGGTTCCGTCACGTCCGATTTTGGGGACCGAGTGGCCGCGGAGATCCGCGACTGGCAAGTCGACCTCATGGAGATCATCCGTTCCGAGGGGGCCGGCAAGCGTTTCACGGCCCGCATGGTGTCCTTCGGGATCAACGGGGTTGCCGTGACCCTGATGATCGTCGTTTTCGCCTCCACCGCAGGACTCACCGGCCTGGAGGTCGGCATCGCCGGCGGATCAGCCATCGTGGGCCAGAAACTCCTGGAGGCGATTTTCGGTGAGGACGCCGTACGGCGCCTGGCGAAACAGGCACGGGAGAAGTTGGACTCGCGGGTGCAACGGCTCTTGGCAGAGGAAAGCACCCGCTTCCTGGACCTGTTGACGGCCGTCCCGACTCCAGCGGGCATTGCGGAATTGACGTCGATAGCCCAACGGCTCGATGCCCTGACCGATGCCTCCCAGGGGAACACCCCATGAGCCGACGACGCAAGGACGGCGCGGCCTCACCACTCGTGCTGAGGCTGGAGGCTCTGCAACAGGCCACCGAGCTCGGTCAGGGACGAGTGACGGAAACAGGAATCGAAGAAGCACAATCCGTTGTGGAACGGGCTTCTGCGCGCCGGTCCTTCTCCGCAGAGCACACGGTCGTGGGCTTTTTCGGTGCCACGGGCAGCGGGAAATCATCCCTCTTCAACGCCGTGACCGGACACAACCTCGCCCGCGCGGCAGCCACGCGCCCCACGACCAGCGAGCCCCTCGCGGGCATCTGGGAAGCCGAAGGCGCTGCCGAACTTCTGGACTGGCTGCAGGTTGGCGAGCGCCACCAATTGGCCGAGCCTCTGGGCACGGTCAAGCCGGGTCTGATGCGCCGGAACCGTGAGTCGGCCAGCGGACTTATCCTGCTCGATCTTCCGGATGTCGACTCGACGACCGCGGCGAACCGCGAGACGTCGACCCGCCTGGCCGGCCAGGTGGATGTCCTGGTGTGGGTGCTCGACCCGCAGAAGTACGCAGATGCCGCTGTCCACCATGATTTCATCCGGCCGATGTCCTCCTACTCCGGTGTCACGCTCGTGGTGCTGAACCAGATCGACAGACTCGGGGCCGACAGCCGTGGACCCGTACTGAAATCACTCCGGTCCATCTTGGAGGCCGAAGGCCTGCGCCGTCCCCGAATCCTCGCCGTTTCCGCCACGAGTGGCGAGGGGATCGAGGGCCTCCGAGAGGCCATTGCCGCGGTCGCAGTCGAGCACTCGGCTTCAACCGACCGGCTGCTGCAGGACGTCGCAGCCGCAGCCGACGCATTGGCAGCTGGGGAGACCGCTGTTGACCCCGGTGCCAGCAGGGCATGGGAATCGGGGCTTGCCCTGCCGCAAGTGGCAGCAGAGCGGCGGCTGTCCGAGCAACTCGCCGAGGCTTCTGGCGTCGCAACGGTCGTTGAGGCAACTCGGAAGTCCTACCGGCTCAAGGCGCGCGCCCGCACCGGATGGCCGGTGACTCGCTGGCTGGGAAGGTTACGGCCGGATCCGCTACGCCGGCTGAACCTCAGCAGCACGGACGTGAATCCGGCCGTCAACCGGACATCCCTGCCCCCTCCTGGCCCTGCCCAGCGGGCCCAAGCCGACTCCGCAGTCCGCGCTTACGCCGAGCTTGCCGGCAGCGGAGCCCCGGAAGCATGGCGTGGATCCATTCGGCGCGCCGCACGTGCCAGTTCAGACACTCTGACGGACACGCTTGACCAGGCGATCGCACGCACGGACATCGGCGCGGGCCGGGGTTCCTGGTGGTGGCCAATTGTCGGCGTTCTCCAGTGGATCGCACTCGCCGTGGCGTTGGGCGGAGTCGGCTGGCTCGGCGTGTTGGCGCTCATGGGATACCTGCAGCTCGATGTTCCGTCCGCCCCTCGTGTCGAGGGCTTTCCCGTGCCAACCCTGATGCTCGTCGGTGGGGTCCTGCTGGGGATCGTGCTGGGCCTGGCAACAGGCCTCCTGGCCCGCATGGCGGCCTCCCGTCGTGCACGGGTGGCACGCAGGAGGTTGACCGCATCAATCTCCCGTGTCGCCCGTCGCGGGGTCGCCGAACCAGTGGCCGCGGAAGTCCAACGTTTCAACGACTTTGCCGATGCCGTGCGGAGGGCCCGTGGCTGACAGAGCATCCGATGACATGCAACTCACCGTCGCCGGGCTGGGGGAGTCCGGACTTCTGGAACGCATCCTTCCCCGGCTCCACGGTGCAGACATGCTGCTCGGGCCCGGCGACGACGCGGCGGTGATCGAGGCACCCGGCGGCCGTTTCGTTTTCACCGTCGACACCCTGGTCCAGGACCAGGACTTCCGGCTTCTATGGCGCAACGGCTACCGCAGTACCGGCTACGACGTCGGTTGGAAATCCGCGGCCCAAAACCTCTCGGACATCAACGCCATGGGGGCAGTGGCCACCGCAGCTGTCATCAGCCTCACGCTGCCGCCGGCCACCCCGGTGGTATGGGCCGAAGGCATCGCCGAGGGTTTCACTGCAGCCGTCCGTGAGTTGGGCGCTCAGCGCTGCGGTCTGGCCGGCGGCGACCTGAGCTCGGGCGGGGAGTTGTCGATCACGGCTGCCCTCACCGGGTCCCTGACAGGACCCGCCGTCCTGCGCAGCGGCGCGCGTCCAGGCGACGTCGTGGCTGTGTGCGGCGTCCTCGGGGCGGCCGCCGCTGGCCTGTCCCTGCTGGAATCTGAGTTGCCCCATGCGACGCTCGACGATGCCGCGCGGAACCTTGTCGCGCTGCACTGCCGCCCGCGTCCACCGCTGTGGGCGGGTCCTGCCGCGTCCGCGGCAGGAGCCAATGCCATGATGGACATCTCCGATGGACTGGTGAGGGACGGAGGACGCATTGCCCGCGCCAGCTCTGTCGCCATCAACCTGGAAGCGGCAGCGCTCCATCGCCTGCTCGCCGAGATGTCGTCTGGGGGAATCGACGTGACGGCTGCAGCAGAGCGGCTCGGCGGCGACGCCTTGGACTGGGTGCTGGCCGGGGGCGAAGACCATGGCCTGCTGGCTTGTTTCCCGAGAAGCACGACGCTTCCGGCAGGTTTCCACCCTGTTGGCTCGGTCGTAGAAGCTGGGCAGGTCACAGAACACTCAGGTACGGGCGCCCCGCCAGTGCTCTTGGATTCCCAGCCACTCCAGGAGGCGCGTGAAGCCCTCCGCGGACCAGGCTTTGACCACTTCGGCGGATAGAATTCTCATTCCCCCATTTGTGGGCTAATCTGCTTTTCAGGTTTGCTCGTACAGCTGGATAAATGGGGGAGAGGCGCTTTCATGGGGCCATGGGGGTACACGTTTTCGCGCGGTCGCGGAAACGACGGCACCGGGATCGACGAGATGGGGCGTCGCCTCAGACGAGGTGCCGGCGTCGTCCTGAGCCTGGTCCTCCTGGGTGCTCCCGTCATTCCGGCCCACGCTGTGGAAATGGCCGTGGTCGCGGCGCCGCAACAAGGAACCCTGACGTCGTCGGGGGTGCCCCAGATGTCCTCGGCCTCCCCGGTCGCCGCTGGGCTGAGTGTTGCTCGGGCCACCACGGCGAAAACTGTCCGCACGACGGCGAACGTCCACCTACGGACCGGGGCGGCCACCAAACACCGCAGCCTAGCCGTCCTGAAAAAGGGCACCGTCGTGGTCCCCACCGGCAAGAAATCGGGACAGTGGTGGCGGGTCAAGGCGGCCGGCAAGACCGGGTGGGCCAGCTCGAAGTACCTCAAGACCACCACGAAGACCACCGCACCGAAAACGGTCTACCGGTACATGACGAAATACACGATCCTGCAGAAGTCGGCATCCACATCCTCGACGGCGGTGACCGGGATCCAGCGCAGGACGCGTGTTCAGTATCTGGGCAGCTCGGGCGCGTGGCGTCAGGTCAAGGTCAACACCAAGACCGGCTACGTTCCAGCGGCCTCCTTGTCCGACAAGAACCCGGCACCCGTGTACCGCTGGGCGAAGTCCTCCATGGCGGGCTTTGCGACGATCCGAGCCGGCGCCAAGAAGACGGCGACCTTTTCCAAGGACACCAAGGTCGAATGGTTCCGATCCACATCCGGCTGGGACTACGTCAAGTCATCTTCCGGCGCAGGCTGGGTCAGCTCGGCTGGCTTGAAAAAAAAGCCCGTGAGCATCCTCAAACCCAAGGCCTACCGGTGGGCCACCAGCAAGGTCAATGTCCGGACCGGCGACGGCACCAAGCACCGTTCCCTGGGGACCATCAATGCCTGGAGCAAAGTCGAATACCTCGCGACCCGCTCCGGATGGTCCAACGTCAAGACGACCCGGGGAACCGGATGGATCAAGAACACGTACCTCTCCACCCATGACCGCTACGACGTCGCGGTCTACGGGACATTGCGCCACGGGCAGTCCGCCTACTTCCTGATCAAGGGCAAGACGTCCTCCGAGAAAAGGACCACCGTCGTCGGACACAACCTCTACCTGCGACGGGACAAGACCTGGTGGTCCTACATGGTCCCCGGCACCCAAACTGGGCAGGTAGTCGTCGAGCGCATGAAGTTCAAGCCGTCACTCCACACCGCCACGCTGAGGAACATGGACAGCTGGGAGCGGTTCGACCCGAAGAAGCCGTTGGACAACCAGAACTACAACCGCAAGCTGGTCACCGACGCCTCCGGGGCCAAGGTCTGGGCCTACGTGGCGTCGAAGAAGATGGCCACCTACATGAAAAAGTCGGGCATTCCCGTGGCGTCCGGCGATTACCTGAAGAGGTACTGAGACAATGAACATCAAGCGCACCCTCTGTGTTGCCGGTGGCGCCGTCGTCCTGGCGGGGTCGGTGGTTCTCGGAACCGTGGCTGCCCAATCGACGAAGGCACCCGAGCTCCAGCAGCAGGGCCCCGAAGCCCTGAGTGTGGACCCGTCCAGCGGTGCCGACGTCACCACGGACCGGTTGGACAACGTCGAAAAGGACGTCGGAGACGCTGCCGTCCTGGCAGCCGAAGACGGAAAGAAGCTCTTCTCCCTGGAAGTCAGCAAGATCACCGTGGCACGGGATTGTCCCGCCCGCGTCGGCAATTTCCGAATGACCCCGGAGAATGGCACCTTCCTCATCCTCGATGTCGAAGCCAGCCTGGACCGCGGCATCTCGAAGGAAGTCTCCGGCTCTGCGGATGAGCTGTTCATGCCGCTGGTGTCCCAAGCCTTCTCGGTCACTGACCCCCACGGGGTCATCGACCGGAAAGTGGCTTCCGAATCGGCCTGGGGCTGCCTGGGCGACGACGTATTGGCACCCGCGCTGGTCAACCCCGGACAAAAGGTCAGCGGCAAGATCGTGCTGGATGTCCCGTACGAGAGCGGAACGGTGGTCTACGACCCCAACAGCAATGGTGGGTGGAGCTGGCCATACTGAGCGTTGCGGCCAGACGGGCGGCTAGGAGGATGGCTTCCTCAACGCCTCGCTGAGCTGGGCGGCGATCCGGCAGACGATCTCCGAATGCGCCTTGCCCGGTTGGCGGGTCAGACGTTCGATGGGCCCGGAAATGGAGACCGCGGCGATGACCCTCCCGGACGGCCCGCGGACGGGGGCAGAAACCGAGGCGACGCCCTGTTCGCGTTCGCCGAGTGACTGGGCCCAACCCCGACGGCGGACCCCGGCCAGAATGGTGGGGGAGAAGCGGGCATGGTTGAGCCCATGGAGCAGGCGCTCGTGGTCCTCCCAGGCCAGGAGGACCTGGGCGGCAGATCCGGCCTTCATGGATAGCTGGGTTCCCACCGGGATGGTGTCGCGCAGGCCCACGGGGCGTTCCGCCGAAGCCACGCACACTCGGTGGTCGCCTTGGCGGCGGAATACCTGCGAACTCTCGCCGGTGGCATCGCGGAGCTGGATCAGCAGAGGACCTGCCGCGGCGATCAACCTGTCCTCGCCGGCTGCCGAGGCCAGCTCGACGAGTCGGCTGCCCAACATGAAGCGTCCGTGGATGTCCTTGGCCGCCAGCCGGTGATGCACCAGCGCCTGGGCCAGCCGGTGCACGGTCGGCCTTGAGAGGCCCGTCGCGGCCACCAGCTGCGCCAGGCTGATGGGTCCCGCCTCGAGCGAGTCGAGGACGAGGGCTGCCTTGTCGATGACTCCGACTCCACTGGGTGTGTCCATGATTTGATACTACCGTCTCAGCATTTGAGATGCACGGCGAAGTGCTGGCACTGCATCGTCGAGCGGTGGTTTCCTTGGAGGGAGGCAAGATTCCAGGAGGAAAACCGATATGTCGTCACCGCAGGTATCCGTCGGAGCGTCGCAGACGCTGGCCGAAAAGGTGTGGAATGCCCACGTTGTCCAGGAGGGCGGCGGTCAGGGCGACGCCAAACGGCCGGACCTCATCTACATCGACCTTCACCTGATTCACGAGGTCACCTCCCCTCAGGCCTTTGAGGGACTGCGTTTGGCCGGGCGTCCGCTGCGCCGGCCCGATCTGACCATCGCCACCGAGGACCACAACACGCCGACGCTGGAAATCGACAAGCCCATCGCCGATCTGACGTCGCGAACACAGATCGAGACGCTGCGCAGCAATTGCGCCGAATTCGGCGTCCGGCTGCACCCGCTGGGCGACAAGGAACAGGGGATCGTCCACGTGGTCGGACCCCAGCTCGGCCTGACCCAGCCCGGGGTCACCGTCGTCTGCGGTGACTCCCACACCTCCACCCACGGGGCCTTCGGGGCTTTGGCGTTCGGCATCGGAACGTCCGAGGTCGAGCACGTCATGGCCACCCAGACGCTTTCGCTCAAGCCGTTCAAGACCATGGCGATCAACGTCGAGGGAACGCTGCGCCCCGGCGTCACCTCCAAGGACATCATCCTGGCCGTCATCGCCAAGATCGGCACTGGCGGCGGTCAGGGCTACGTGCTGGAATACCGTGGCTCCGCCATCCGTGCGCTGTCCATGGAAGCCCGCATGACCATCTGCAACATGTCCATCGAGGCCGGCGCACGCGCGGGCATGGTTGCGCCGGACCAGACGACCTTCGACTACCTCCAGGGCCGCCCCCACGCACCCCAAGGGCAGGACTGGGACGCCGCCGTCGAGTACTGGACGACGTTGCGCACCGATGATGACGCCACCTTCGACGCCGAGGTCAACATCAACGCCGACGAGCTGGAGCCCTTCGTCACCTGGGGGACCAACCCCGGACAGGGCGTTTCACTTTCCCGGCCGGTTCCCGCGCCGGAGGACTTCGAGGACGAGAACGCCCGCGCCGCCTGCGAACGGGCGCTGGAATACATGGGACTGACCGCGGGAACCCCGATGAAGGACATCCGCGTGGACACCGTCTTTTTGGGGTCGTGCACCAACTCCCGCATGGAGGACCTGCGCACCGCAGCAGAGATCATCCGAGGACGGCAGAAGGACCCGGACATCCGCATGATCGTCGTCCCCGGGTCCGCCCGGGTGCGGCTGGAAGCCGAAGCCGAGGGGCTGGACCAGGTCTTCAAGGACTTCGGTGCCGAATGGCGGTTCGCCGGCTGCTCCATGTGTCTGGGGATGAACCCCGACCAGCTGGAAGAGGGGGAGCGCTGCGCCTCGACCTCCAACCGCAACTTCGAGGGCCGGCAGGGCAAGGGCGGGCGCACCCACCTGGTCTCGCCCCTGGTCGCCGCCGCCACCGCGGTCCGCGGCACGCTCAGCTCACCCTCCGACCTGGACCCGATCGACGGCGCAGCCGCCGCATCCGCCGCGTAAGGACACCCGAACATGGAAAAGATCACCACCCACACAGGTGTCGGCGTGCCGCTGCGCCAATCAGACGTCGACACCGACCAGATCATCCCCGCCGTCTACCTCAAACGCATCACGCGCACCGGCTTCGATGACGCGCTCTTCGCCCGCTGGCGCAAGGATCCCGAGTTCGTGCTCAACCAGGAGCCCTACTCCGACGGTTCGGTCCTCGTGGCGGGCCCCGACTTCGGCACCGGCTCCTCCCGCGAGCACGCGGTCTGGGCGCTGAAGGACTACGGATTCCGTGCCGTGCTGTCCTCCCGGTTCGGGGACATCTTCCGGGGGAACTCCGGCAAGCAGGGCTTGGTTGCCGCTCAGGTGGCCCAGGGTGACATCGAGCTCATTTGGAAGGAACTGGACAACCACCCGGGGACCACCGTCACGGTGGACCTCGAATCCCGCACGGTGAGCTGCGGATCGATCACCGCGCCCTTCCAGATCGACGACTACACCCGGTGGCGGCTGATGGAAGGACTGGACGACATTGGGCTGACGCTTCAGCAGGAACCGGACATCACCGCCTATGAGGCAACGCGGCCGACCTGGAAGCCGAAGACCCTTCCCGCCCGGCACTCCTGAGCCCGGTCGGCACGTCCTTCCGCTGGCAGCGAATCACCGCTCCGGAATGGCTCCGTGTTCCGGAGCTGGCGTGCCCCCGGGCTGTATGCTTACCGGGAACCTTCGGAGATTTCGAAGAACCCAGACAAGTGTGAGGTTTTGATACATGGGCAAGGTCCTGACTATCCACGGCGGAGTGCCGCTGAAGGGGAGAGTAAAGGTCAGGGGGGCCAAGAACCTGGTTCCGAAGGCCATGGTGGCCTCGTTGCTGGGCAATACGCCGTCGGTACTGCGCAATGTGCCGGAAATCAAGGACGTCGACGTCGTCACCAGCCTGCTGCAGATCCACGGGGTCAAGGTCAGCAAGGATCCGGGCACGGGTGACCTCACCCTGGACCCGCAGGGAGCCAAGACCGCCCCGTCGAACGAAATCGACGCGCACGCCGGCGACTCACGTATCCCCATCCTCTTCTGTGGTCCGCTGATCCACAGCATCGGTGAGGCGTTCATCCCCGACCTCGGTGGATGCCGGATCGGCGACCGGCCCATCGACTTCCACCTGGAGGTCCTGCGCAATTTCGGTGCCGTGGTGGACAAGCGCCCCAATGGCATCGCCATCAGCGCCCCGCATGGCCTCAAGGGTGCCAAGGTCGCGCTGCCCTACCCCAGCGTCGGCGCCACCGAGCAGGTCCTGCTCACCGCGGTCCGCGCCGAGGGCATCACCGAACTCAGCGGCGCCGCCGTCGAACCCGAGATCATGGACCTCATCGCCCTGCTGCAGAAGATGGGCGCCATCATCACGGTGCAGACCGATCGCGTCATCCGCATCGAGGGTGTACGGGAACTGCACGGCTACAACCACAAGGCCATCCCCGACCGCAACGAGGGCGCCTCTTGGGCTTCCGCTGCGCTGGTCACCCGCGGCGACATCTACGTCGAGGGCGCCGACCAGCAGGACCTCACCTCGTTCCTGAACACCTACCGCAAGGTCGGTGGCGATTTCGAAGTCCACGACGACGGCATCCGTTTCTTCCACCCCGGCGGCGAGCTCAAGCCCCTGGTGCTGGAAACCGACGTGCACCCCGGATTCATGACCGACTGGCAACAGCCGCTCGTGGTGGCCCTGACGCAGGCCCACGGCGTCTCGATCGTCCACGAGACCGTGTACGAGAACCGGTTCGGGTTCACCGATGCCCTGGTACGCATGGGAGCCACCATCCAATTGCACCGTGAGTGCCTCGGTGCAGTTCCCTGCCGCTTCGGCCAGCGGAACTTCCAGCACTCGGCGGTCATCACGGGGCCGGTGCAGCTCGTCGGCCGGGACATCGACATTCCCGACCTCCGCGGCGGATTCTCCCACCTCATCGCGGCCCTGGCGGCCGACGGGACGAGCCACGTGACCGGCATTGAACTGATCAGCCGCGGCTACGAGAAGTTCCTGGACAAGCTCCATGGCCTCGGAGCCCGCGTCGAAATCGGCGAAACCGCCGACGTCGCGTAAGCGGTCATGGACGGACAACAGGGGCAACGGCTCGTCTTTGGACTGATGGCCGGTATTGCCAGACCGCTCATGAACCTGCTCATGGCCAAGACCTGGATGGGCTTCGAGAAGTTGCCGGCGGGCGGGTTCATCGCCTGTCCGAACCACGTCACGGAGATCGACCCCGTGGTCGTCGGGCATGCCTTCTACAACCATGGGAGGCTACCGCGTTATCTGGCGAAGGAATCCCTGTTCAGGGTGCCGGTGATCGGCAAGGCGCTGCGTGCCTCGCGCCAGATTCCGGTGACGCGGTCCTCCAGCAGCGCAAACCGATCCCTGGCCGTCGCGCGGGAAGTCCTTGACGCCGGCGACGTGATCATCATCTATCCGGAGGGGACGCTGACGCGCGACCCGGATGAATGGCCGATGCGCGGACGCACGGGCGCTGCCCGGCTGGCCCTGCAAACAGGGGCGCCCGTCGTTCCGATTGCCCACTGGGGGGCGCAACAGGTGCTTCCGCGCTACGGGAAGTCGCTCAGGATATTTCCCCGCAAGCGCGTCCGCGTCCTGGTCGGGGCCCCAGTGGACCTTTCGGATCTCCGCGGCCAACCAATGACCCGGACTGCCCTCAACGAGGCAACGACCCGGATCATGGATGCCCTGACGGACGGTGTAGCCGAGCTGCGTGGCGAAACACCACCCACGACCCGGTGGGATCCGAACGAGCACGGACAGGCAGCCACCGGGCGCCTGTCCATTGACGAGAAACCCGCATCCGATGACCAGGAAGGCACACGATGAGGCCCGCCGCCCCCCGCAAGATCGCCGTCCTCGGCGCAGGCAGCTGGGGGACGACCTTCGCCAAGGTCCTCGCCGATTCCTGCGCCAACGACGGGACGGCCGTCCAGCTCTGGGCACGCCGAGCCGAGGTCGCCGAAGAAATCACCACCCGGCACACCAATGCCACCTATTTGAAGGAAACCAGGCTCCCGCACAACATCACGGCATCCGACGATGCCGCGGCGGTGCTGGACAGTGCCGAAATGGTGGTCCTGGCGGTACCCGCACAGCAGCTCCGCCAACAATTGCGGGAGGTCGGTCACCTCATTCCCGCAGGGTCAGTGATCGTCTCCCTGATGAAGGGGCTCGAACGGGAAACCGACGCCCGCATGACCGAGGTCATCGCCGAGGAACTGTCCTGGCCGCAAGACGCCATCGCCGTGGTCTCCGGGCCCAACCTGGCCATGGAAATCGCCCGGGAGGAACCAACCGCCTCGGTCGTGGCCTGCCCGGATGAGGACACCGCGGCGTGGATCGCCAACGCCTGTTCGCCCGAATATTTCCGGCCGTACACGAACACGGACCTCATCGGTGTCGAGATCGGTGGCATCGTGAAGAACGTCATTGCCCTCGCCGTGGGCATCTGCGATGGACGTGGCATGGGGGACAACACCAAGGCCTCAGTCATCACGCGCGGTCTCGCCGAGACCACCCGACTGGCGCTGGCTGTCGGCGGCCAGCTGGAGACGATGTCCGGGCTCGCCGGTCTCGGTGACCTGGTCGCCACGTGCTCATCACCGCTATCGCGGAACCGGACGGCCGGCCGACACCTCGGCAGCGGCCTCAGCCTCGATGACGTCAACGAGGTGATGACCCAGACGGCGGAAGGCATCAAGTCGGCACGCGCCGTACTGGACCGGGCTCACAGCGTCGACGTGGAAATGCCCATCACCGAAGCAGTGGTCATGGTCCTCGAGGGCCACCTCACGGTCTCCGACATGGCCGAACGCCTGTTGGGACGCGAACTCAAATCCGAAGGAGAAGCCTCATGAGCCAGGAGAACAACGCCAGGACACGGGTGGCCCTGCTCTTCGGTGGCCGCTCACCCGAACACGCCGTCAGCTGCGTCACGGCCGCGGGCATCCTGCGCGTGCTCGACCCCGCAAAATATGAGGTCGTTCCCATCGGCATCACGCGCCAGGGCCAATGGACAATCACCGAGGCCGACCCTGAATCCTGGTCGCTGAGTTCCGGAAGCACCCCGGAGGTCGAGCCCAGTGGGGAATCCCTGCAGTTGGCCCGGACCAACGGGGGCAGCGAGCTGATCGGGCACAGTTCAAAGGGTGCCTTCCGGAGTCTGGGATCGGTCGACGTCGTCTTCCCCGTACTGCATGGCTCCTTTGGCGAGGATGGGACAGTCCAGGGTCTACTCGAACTCGCGGACATCCCATACGTGGGTTCTGGCGTTGCCGCCAGCGCGATCGGCATGGACAAGCACTTCGCCAAGCTGGCCTTTGAAGCTGGCGGACTCGAAGTGGGTCCCTACGAGGTGATCACCGACAAGCAGTGGCAGCGGGATCGGGAGCGTTGCCTCCAGCGTGTGGCGCGTTTGGCCTACCCGCTCTTCGTCAAGCCCGCACGGGCCGGATCCTCCGTCGGGGTGAGCCGCGTCGCCGATGAGGCTGGTCTCGTTGAGGCCGTCGAGGCGGCCCGCGAACACGACCCGAAGGTCATCATCGAACAAGGAATCGGCGGCCGCGAGATCGAATGCGGCGTCCTCGAAGGGCGCGGTGCGGATCTGCCCCGCACATCGTTGCCCGGGGAAATCGTCGTCACAGCTGGAGCGGATACGTTCTACGACTTCAACGCCAAATACGTTGATGGGGGAGCCGCCGAACTCAGCTGCCCTGCCGACCTGCCCCCGGCGCAGGTCACTGCAATCCGCGAACAAGCCGCTATCGCCTTTGACGCCATTGGCGGGGAGGGGCTGGCCCGGGTCGATTTCTTCTACACCACCGATGGCCGGTGGGTGATCAATGAGATCAACACCATGCCCGGGTTCACCCCCATCAGCATGTACCCGCGCATCTGGGGCGAGACCGGGATTGCGTACGCCGAGCTGGTCGACGAGTTGATCTGGCTGGCCTTGAACCGGCCGACCGGTCTGCGCTAGCCGGACTCATCCCCGGGCACGAACATTCCGTGCACGGCGGCGCCCCAGGGTGCGTCAGGGAAGATCTTCAGATTTTTCGAGCGTGCTGCACTGACGGTCAGCCGGTATGCGTTCAGCGGCACTGGCCAGTTGGGCCAGCACGGAGCTGGACGGGACCTCGTCTGGATTGAACAGTACCTCGGTGGCAGGAGTCCTCCCGTAGGTCGTCAACGTCCACGCAGCCTCGCCCTCTTTGGCCACCCAATCGACCCCGTTGACGGACACACAGGGATCGGTGGTGGGGCCCGGCACATTCACGCCGCACCGGAGGATGATCTTCGACGGATCGCCCCAGACTGCGGTGGCCTGGCTGGTCGTGTCCCGCAACTTGTATCCGGCGACCTCATCCGGCATCGTCACCATCATGTCGGCACAGCGCGGATTCGACGCGTCACCTGCCGGTTCCACATTCGCCGGCGATGAACACCCGGCCAGGGCCAACCCCGAACCGAGAAGGAGCAAGGCAGGAACCGCGCGGTAGCGGACAAGGAGATCAACAGGCAGACGCACCCATCCACTGTATCGCGTCTGGTCACCGCTAGGATGGGACGGCAAGCATGGCTACGAAAGGCTGACATGTCCGAAGAGAACATGGATTACGACTACGGGCAACCGGAGCGCAAGAAGAATCATCCGGTCCGGGCGACGATCATCACGTTGTTGTCACTCGTCGTGATCGCTGCCATCGTTGCCGGGGGGTATCTGTTCTCGTTGGCCAAGAGCTTTGACAACAAGAGCGAGAAGATCGAATCGGCGTTCCCAGCCGAGACGCTGCGTCCAGAAAAGAAGGACACTTCCGCCAAGAACATACTTTTGCTCGGTAGCGATTCAGGTGGCGGTTCAGGCGAAAAAGAAAACCTGAATGGTGTACCAAACGCAGGACGCTCGGACACCATCATGCTGGTGCATGTACCTGCCGACCGCAAGGATGTCTTCGTCACGTCGATTATGCGCGATACCTGGGTTCCGATTCCAGGCAAGGGCACGCACAAGATCAACGCCGCTTTTTCCTACGGCGGGGTGCCATTGGCAGTGCAGACCATTGAGACCCTTCTTGACACGCGTATCGACCATGTCGCATCCATCGACATGGAAGGTTTTAAAGGCCTAACGGAGGCCATTGGGGGCGTCGACGTCAATGTCCCGACGAGCTTCACTTCCGGGTATGGCCACTACGACTTCACGGCTGGCAAAACGCATTTGGTCGGCGATAAGGCTCTGGCCTTCGTTCGCGAACGGAAATCGTTCAAAGATGGTGACTACCAGCGTGTGAAGAATCAACAGAGCTTTATTAAAGCAGTGGTTTCGAAGCTGATGACTCCCGAAACACTGGCCAACCCGGCCAAGCTTTCAGACGTAGTCAACGAAATTTCTCCCTACGTCGCTGTCGACGAAAGCTTCGGTGCAGTTGAAGTTGGCAAACTCGGAGTGTCACTGGCAGGTGTGCGCAGCAAGGACATGCACTTCTTCACGCTGCCGAACCTCGGCACGGGGCGCTCGGCGGACGGGCAGTCCATCGTGCTTCCCGACAATGACGCCATCGATGAATTGGCCACCGCCTTGTCACACGATAACGTCGACGAATTCGTGCGTTCGCACGGGCTCTAACCGTCCCGTAAGGGGAAAATACATGACCGGCAAGATCGCCACGGGAGTGCCTGCGGCTGCTGCGTGGCTGGAGTCCATGGTGGGCTCGCTGGCCAACCACAGCGACCGGCTGGATGCCATCAACATCTTCCCCGTGGCGGACGGCGACACAGGATCGAACCTCTACCTCACGGCCCGAACCGCCCACGACGCTGTCTCCGTTCTGGAATCCGATGACCTGGGAGACTTCCTGGCCACGGCCGGCCGGGCGGGGATGGAGTCCGCTCGCGGCAACTCGGGGACACTTTTGGCCGTCTACCTCGTGGGCTTCTCCGAGCCACTGCGGGGGCACCAACGATTGACTGGTCCACTTCTGGCAGCGGCACTAGAACGAGGTCGGGTCCGGGCCTGGTCGGCCCTGAGCGATCCGGTACCGGGGACCATGCTCTCCGTGGCCGAGGCCGCCGCCCGGGCGGCGACCGGCGCCCTGACCGCCTCCACGGCCGACCCATCCAGCCGGGCGCATCTGCGGGAAGTCCTGGACGCCGTGCAATCCGCCGTCCTGGCCTCCGTGGTCAGTACGGAGAGCCAGCTCGGGGCACTGTCGACGGCCCGGGTCGTTGATGCCGGAGCCGTGGGCATGATGCTGGTCATCGACACCTTGTACGCTGCAGTCACCGGCGACGGGCTCGACGAATCGCGGTATACGCCGCTGCACGGGTATGGGATCCAGGACCCGCACATCCACTCCGTCAGCGAGGCCGAGGAGGGCGTCGAAGTGATGTGCACCATCGCCCTGGACGCCTTGGAGGCGGCCACGTTGAGGGCGCGTTTGGACTCCATCGGGACGTCGGTGGTGATGAGCGCCGTCAGCGACGGAGCCGACGGCTACCGATGGCGTGTCCACGTCCACGCCCCACGGGCCGAGGAGGCCCTCGACGCCATGCGCCAGGCCGGTGAACCGGTCAACATCTCGGTTACCGACCTGTGCACCCACGATGACTGACTCGACCTCATTCGGCCCGGCCACGCCTCTGCGGAATGCCGTCGGCGAGAAGTCAGCGGAATCCGTCCGCAAGGCCTTCGGGTACGAAAGCTGCGGTGACTTGCTGCACCACTTCCCGCGCCGGTACCTCGACGTCGGGGAGCTGACCCGCATCGTGGAGTTGCCGCTAGGTGAACCAGTGACCATCGTGGCTCGGGTCGTCTCCTCGGAACAGCGCAGGATGCAGCGACGCAAGGGCATGATCCTGCAAGTCACCGTCGAGGACGAACTCGGACAGGCCCATGGTCGGCTGACCATGACCTTCTTCAATGGCTACAAGGCGGCCAAGGACCTGGCTCCCGGCACCGTGGCGATGTTCAGCGGCAAAGTCGGGGTGTACCGGCAAACGCTCCAGCTGGCCCAGCCCGAGTATGCCCTGCTGGAAGCAGCTGAAGAGGCCGAACCCCGGCCGATTCCCATCTACCCGGCCACCGCGGCGGTCCCCAGCCAGGCGTTGCGCGCCATGATGGCCGTAGTCTTGGCCGGGGTTAATGCGGATGCCTATCCGGACCCGGTGCCTGGATTCCTCCGGGCAAAACACCAACTGCCGGAATTGGCACGTGCCCTGCACGCCGTCCACGCCCCCGAGACCGTGGCGCAGGGCGAAGCCGCCAAGAACCGGTTCCGCTACGACGAGGCCCTCGTCCTGCAGCTGGCGTTGGCCGAACGGCGGGCCCATCGGTTCAGGCAACCGGCCACCGCGCGCGTCGGGGGCATCGATGGCATTCTGAACCGCTTCGAGGACTCGCTGCCCTTCACCCTCACCGCGGGACAGGTCACCGCCGGGCTGGAGATCTCCGCGGATCTCGCCCGGGACCGGCCCATGAACCGGCTCCTCCAGGGCGAGGTCGGTTCCGGCAAGACGATCGTTGCACTGCGTGCCATGTTGCAGGTCATTGACTCGGGAGGCCAGACCGCCCTGATGGCGCCGACTGAGGTCCTCGCCCAGCAGCACTTTGCCTCGATTTCCCGGATGCTCGGCCCCCTCGGCCGCGGAGGCCAACTTGACGGGGATCCGGATGGCACCCGCGTTGACCTGTTGACTGGTTCCATGCCCGCAGCCCGACGCAAGGAAGTCCTGTTGCGCGTCGCCTCTGGTGAAACCGGAATCGTGATCGGCACCCACGCCCTGCTCTCGGACAACGTGTTCTTTGCCGAACTCGGTCTCGTCGTCGTCGATGAACAACACCGCTTCGGTGTCGAACAACGCGATATCCTGCGCGCGAAGGGCAAGTTGCAGCCGCACATGCTGGTCATGACCGCGACCCCGATCCCACGCACGGTCGCCATCACCGCCTTCGGGGACCTGGAGATCAGCAGCCTGGCCGAGTTGCCCTCGGGCAGGGCACCGATCAGCACGTACCTGGCCAATCTCCAGGACGACCGGTACCGCGACCGGATGTTCTCCCTGATGCGCGAGGAAGTCGCGAAGGGCCACCAGGTCTACCTGGTCTGCCCACGCATCACGGAACAGGCGAGCGAAGAGGACATGGTCCCGGGAACCGAGGACGCGAAGGACGCTACCGGACCGTCGGACATGCCGATGCCGCCCAAGGCAACTGTCGAGGAGATGTTCGAACGCCTTAGCGCCATGGCACAGTTTGCCGACGTCCAGATCGGCATGCTGCACGGGCGCATGGCCACCGAGGAAAAGGCCGAAGCCATGTCCGGATTCGAATCGGGGGAGACCGACATACTGGTGTCCACAACGGTCATCGAGGTCGGCGTCGACGTCCATAATGCCACCGCCATGGTCATCCTGGATGCGGATTCCTTTGGTGTCTCGCAATTGCACCAGCTGCGCGGCAGGGTGGGTCGCGGTGGATTGCCGGGGACCTGCCTGCTGGCTACCTGGCTGCCACCGGGGCATCCCTCCCGTAGGAGGCTGGAAGCGGTGGCCGCGACCACCGATGGGTTCGAGCTGGCAGAAGCCGACCTGGCCGAACGCCGGGAGGGCGACGTCCTAGGCTCCCGGCAGTCCGGAGGCCAGAACACCTTGAAGGTCCTTCGCGTGGTGCGTGACCGCACGGTCATCGAGGCCGCCCGCGTCGACGCCGAGCAGATCGTGGCCAGCAGTGGTGGCATGGCAGCACATCCGGATTTGCGCGAGCTGGTCCATGGTTGGGTGGACGAGGACATGCAGGCATTTTTGGAACGAGGATAGGCGAACGTGGGACGAATCATTGCCGGGGCCGCCGGCGGGCTGGGACTCAAATCGGTGCCCGGTGATGCCACCCGGCCCACCACCGACCGGGTCAAGGAAGCGCTCTTCTCCCGGTTGGAGAGCCGTGACGAGCTGGAAGGCTCCCGCGTCCTGGACCTGTACGCGGGATCTGGGGCCCTCGGGGTGGAGGCCGCCAGCCGCGGTGCACGAGCCGTTGTCCTGGTCGAGCAGGCGCCCAAGGCGATTGGCATCTGCCAGGCCAACGCCGCCCTGGTGAACAAGCAACTGCGGTCCGATGCCGTGCTGGTGCGCCGCGGGGCCGTGAACTCCTTCCTGGCTGCCGAGGGGGAGTCGGGACGGGGCTGGGATCTGATCTTCATGGACCCTCCCTATCCGCTGACCGAGAGTGAGCTCGCCGCCACCCTGCAGGCGCTCGTCCCGGTGCTCGACGACGGGGCCCTGGTGGTGCTGGAACGCTCCAGTCGGTCGCCCGAACCCACCTGGCCCGACGGGCTGGAGGCGGTGGCGTCGAAAAAGTACGGCGAAACGATCCTATGGTTTGCGGAACCCATCTAGTTCGAGACCGGTCAAGATGCTGCCGGGATGGGGGCCGCTGGAGCGCAAGGCTTCCAGCTGCCCGGCATCCCACGGGGTATCGGTTCCCATGAGGATGAAGTTCCCCGGAAAACGCCCGCTGAACAGCTCCGTGGGTGCAGCCACCGTGGTCTGCCGGTAGGTGGCTTCCATGGCGCGCAGCTGCTGGCGCACGAACTCCAGCGGCGGATCATCGCCGACGTTGATCAGGGCGATGCCGCCCGGTGCGAGCATCCGCTGGATCTCGAGGTGGAAATCATCGGCACGCAAATGCCCCGGGGCATCCGCCCCCGCGAAGACATCCAAGACGACCGCATCGAATTGTTCGCCTGCCAGCTCATCGGCGAGGACGGCGCGGGCATCGGCGATGACCAGGCGTAGCCGGGACGCATCGGTGACGGGAAGGGTGTCCACGACGAATCCGAGCAGCTCACGTTCGGAATCGACAGCGACCTGTTCGCTGCCCGGACGGGTGGCCGAGAGGTAGCGGGCAAGGGTCAGTGCGCCGGCCCCCAGGTGCAGGACCCTCACGGGGGTGCCAGGGTCGGCGAGGAGGTCCAGGTGGTTGGCCAGACGGCGCAGGTACTCGTAGAAGATGCTGGCGGGCTCGGCGAGGTTGACGTGGGACTGCTCCGCGCCGCCGATCGAGAGGACCCAAGCACCTGGAACCCAGGCATCCGGGGCGATCTCGGCGTGCTGCCCCACTCCGGCGAGCCACCTCCGTCGCATATCCTGCGGTGGCGAGCTCACGCGAGCTGGGCTTGTGGCAGGCCGGCGAGGCGTCGGGTGGCCTCGGTGAGGACACCGGGCCGCTTGCAGAAGGCGAAGCGCATCAGCGTGCGTGTGGCCCGTGCACCCTCCTCGTGGCAGAACACCGAGAGCGGGATTCCCGCCACCCCGATGGCCTCGGGCATGCGGCGGGCCAGATCGGCCGCGTCGTCGAATCCCAGCGGGGCAACGTCAGCGACCACGAAGTACGTTCCCCGGGGCCGGTAGACGGTCATCCCTGCAGACTCGAGGCCATCGGCCAGCTGTCGTCCGCGGTCGCCCAGGGCGGCGGCAAAGTCGGCGAAATAGCTGTCCGGCAGTTGCAGGGCCCTGGCCACGGCCGGCTGGTAGGCGGGGCCAGAGCTGTAGGTCAGGAACTGCTTGACGGTGCGCACCGCGGCGATGAGCTCTGCCGGCCCTGAGGCCCAGCCGACTTTCCATCCGGTGTAGGAGAAGGTCTTGCCGGCCGAGGAGATACTGATGGTCCGGTCCCAGGCCCCGTCGATGGAGGCCACGGGGATATGGGGTGAACCGAAGGTCAGGTGCTCGTAGACCTCGTCGGAAACGATGATCGCGTCGTGGCGGATGGCGAGCTCGACGAGGTGTTCGAGGACGTCGCGGCCGAAAACAGTACCGGTGGGGTTGTGGGGGTTGTTCAGCAGGATCATCCGCGTATTGGCGGTGACGATTCGTTCCAGGTCTGCCGGATCCGGCTGGAAGTCTGGTGCCCGCAACGGTACTGTCCGATGGATGCCTCCTGCCAGGGCAATCGTTGCGCCGTAGGAGTCGTAGAACGGCTCGAAGGTCACGACCTCGTCACCCGGGTTGACCAGGGCGAGCACCGAGGCCGCGATGGCCTCGGTGGCGCCGGTGGACACCGCAACTTCAGTGTCCGGGGCGGGGGAGAGGCCATAGAAGCGCTCCTGGTGTGCGGCAATCGCCACGCGCAGTTCGGCAATGCCGGCTCCGGGGGCGTACTGGTTGTGATCGCCCATGATGTTCTCCGCTGCCGCGCGGGCCATGAACTCCGGGCCGTCGGTGTCCGGGAAGCCCTGTCCGAGGTTGATCGCGTCGTGCCGGCCGGCCAGGACGGTGATCTCCTCGAAGATCGTGGTAGCCAGGTGGCCGTCGGAGCCGAGAAGGTTCGCACCCTGTGCGGTGCGCTGCCAAGGAAAACTAGGGGACACGGGCACCAGTATGACAAGGACACGACCCAGGTGACGACTATTGCCGGTCATCGTCGTGGTGATTGGTAGATTGCAGGTATGCGCCGAGCCGTCTGCCCCGGATCCTTCGATCCCATCCACAAGGGACACGTGGAAATCATTGCCCGAGCCAGCAACCTCTTCGATGAGGTGGTCGTGGCCGTGTCGACGAACTATGCCAAGAAGTACCGCTTCGACCAGGAGGAGAGGATCGCGATGGCCAGCGAGACTGTCTCCGGTCTGGCCGGGATCACCGTGGTGCCGATGGGGGATGGGTTGTTGGCCGATTTCTGCCGAGAGGTGGGCGCCGACGCCATCGTGAAGGGCCTGCGCTCGGTGGTGGACTACCAATATGAAATCCCGATGGCCTCCATGAACCGGCACCTGACCGGAGTGGAGACCGTGTTCATTGCTGCGGACAACCGGTATGCGCACCTCTCATCGAGCCTGCTGAAGGAAGTCCAGGGTTTGGGTGGCGACGTCGACGAGTACCTTCCGCGGTCCGTGGTGAACCGGTTCCGCCATGGACACTGACGTTTTGTCCATTGGCTGTCACCTGATCTTGTAAAGTCGGTTCCATGACTGAGACCACGCGCATCACGAAAGCTGTGATCCCCGCCGCGGGCCTGGGGACCCGCTTCCTGCCCGCCACCAAGGCCATGCCGAAGGAAATGATTCCCGTCGTCGACAAGCCGGCCATCCAGTATGTGGTGGCCGAGGCGTCGAAGGCGGGCCTGAGTGACGTCCTGATGATCACCGGGCGCAGCAAGCGGGCCCTGGAGGACCATTTCGACCGGGTTCCCAGCCTCGAAGCCGTGCTCGCCGACAAGGGCGACACCAAGAAGCTGGAGCTGGTCCAAGAGGCCACGGCACTCGGCGACATCCACTACGTTCGACAGGGCGACCCCCAGGGGCTGGGCCACGCGGTGTTGTGTGCCAAGCTGCACGTCGGCGACGAACCCTTCGCCGTGCTGCTGGGGGATGACCTGATCGATGAACGCGACGAGCTGCTCAGCGAGATGATCCGCGTCCAGCAGGAAACCGGCGGTTCGGTCATCGCCGTCATGGAGGTCGAGCCATCGCAGATCGGTGCGTACGGCTGTGCTGACGTCACCGTTGTCGAGGGCAAGGACTACGTGCGGGTCAACGGGCTGGTGGAAAAGCCGGACCCCACCGAGGCCCCCTCCAACCTGGCGGTCATTGGACGTTATGTTCTCCACCCGTCCGTCTTCGAGGTCCTGGAACGGACGAAGCCGGGCCGCGGGAACGAGATCCAGTTGACGGATGCCTTGCAGGAACTGGCCGCCAGCGACGCTCCGGGCGGCGGTGTGTACGCCGTGGTCTTCCGCGGTCGGCGCTATGATACCGGCGACAAGTTGAGCTACATCAAGGCAGTCATCTCGTTGGCCGCAGAACGCGAGGACCTGGGCGGGGACCTGGTTCCCTGGCTCAAGGACTTCGTCGCGGGGCTGGACCGTTAGACTTCCCCTACCGCAGGTGCACAGCTTGTTCCCAGAAATGGGCCTTAAACTTGCTGTTTCACCACCGACTATTTGACATGGGTCGACCAACCGCTCCACATGGTGTCGCGGATGTGTCCCCACGGGAGAACACTTGAAGAGCTCAGGGCCTGAACCGGAGTATGTCGCGCGCCGCATGGCGCCACCGAAGAAGCACCGGGCTCGGACGGTTCTCATCGCCGTCGCCTCAGTTGTCGTCATTGCCGTCATGGTGGCCGGCGGGTACGTCCTGACGTTGGCCAACACCTTTGACGGCCAGACGGAGACGCTGGCCTCGGCGTTCCCCGACGAGGAAGGGCGCCCGGTCAAGGATCCCGGTGACTCGTCGATGAACATCCTGCTCATGGGAGCGGACTTCGGCGGTGCCAACCAGGTGACCGGCAACGTCCTTGAACACGGCGGGACCGGCCAGCGATCGGACACGATGATGCTGGTGCACGTCCCGGCCGACCGCAAGGGCGTCTACGTCATGTCCGTCATGCGCGACACCTGGTTGGAAATCCCCGGGCATGGGCAGAACAAGATCAACTCCGCCATGGCCTTCGGCGGTGTCCCGCTCGTCGTCCAGACATTCGAGGGCCTCTTCGACACGAAGATCGACCACGTGGCCGTGGTTGATTTCCAGGGATTCCGCGACCTGACGACTGCCTTGGGCGGCGTCAAGGTCAAGAACGACATCGCCTTCACGGCCAACGACACCGACTACTTCTACCCCGTGGGTGAATTGAACCTTGAAGGCGACCGCGCCCTGCGATTCGTTCGTGAACGAAAGTCCTTCATCGACGGCGACTACCAGCGGGTGAAGAACCAGCAGAAATTCCTCAACGCCGTCATCGACAAGATGCTGGCCGCGAAGACGCTCACCAATCCGGCAACGCTCTACCAGGTCATCGACAAGGTGTCCCCCTATCTGACCCTGGACCAGTCATTTGACGCGCAGACGATCGCAGGACTCGGGCTCCAGCTGAAGGACCTCCGATCCGATGACGTCCACTCCTTCACCCTCCCCACGGCCGGGACCTCCCGATCGGCTGATGGCCAGTCGATCGTCCTTGAAGACAAGCAGGCAGTCGAAAGTGTGGGGAAGGCATTGCGCTCGGATACGATGGATTCTTACTTCGGTAAGCTAGATACCCCAACAAAATGAGGAGCAAAAGCGCATGACGGTGGTCAGTTCCGTCAGCCCTGAGGGGCTCCATCGCGTCGGCGCACGTCCGAAACTCATCCCGTATATTCGGCAGGCATGGGGTAGGCGCGATTTTGCCTACGAATTGGCGCGAAGCCGGATAGAGGCGAGTAACGGTCGAAATAGGCTGGGGATGTTGTGGGTTGTCCTCAAACCAACCTTGAATGCCTTGATGTACGGAGCAATTTTCGGAGTTCTTCAAGGATCCAGTAAGCCACCTGGCTTTCCAATGTACGTCGTCATTGGCGTCTTTCTCTTTGAATTTTTCAGCCAGTCCATGAGCCAAGGTGCGAAGTCCATCACCGGCAATACTGCCTTGGTTCAATCGTTGTCGTTTCCCCGCATCACACTTCCACTGTCGACGGTTTTGCAGCAGCTGCTGACCTTGGTCCCCATGCTGGGTGTCATGTACGTCTATTGTCTGATTCTTGGTGCGCGGCCCAGTTGGAGCTGGTTCCTTGTCCTGCCGCTCGTCGCAATCTATACGCTCTTCAACACGGGTGTGGCGTTGGTCTGTGCACGCCTCACCGTCCATGTTCGCGATCTGACGCACCTACTTCCGCTGTTGACTCGCGTACTTTTTTACACATCTGGTGTGCTGTTCTCCGTGGACCGCATTCTCAAAATGTTCCCCGTGATGATCACACTTTTTGATTTCCACCCCATTTACCAGACGTTGCAAATCGCCAGAGGTTGCATCATGGGCACCGATTATCCGGTGGAATATTGGGCCTTTCTCTCGATCTGGTCCGTTCTCATGCTGGCCTTCGGGGTCATCTTCTTTTGGAAAGCCGAGGAACGCTATGGACGAGTCGACTAGTTTTGAAGAGCTGATTCGTCCGCGAGGGCCAAGATCGAGCGCGCAGCGGGGGGGCCTCGCAGGAATTGCCGCGGAGCAAAAGCAGGCCGAGGTCTCGGCAGGGCGTCCAACTGCAGGTCCACGCAAGGAACGGAATAGTGGGGCCGCACGAAGAGTCTCCCGGCGCCCAAAGAACGCGACGTCCGCGGCAAGCATTCGTAGTAAGTCAACGGAAGATCCGGATGGCCAAATTGTGGTGGTCGGCGCCGACGAGGGGCGAAAGCCGGTCGTCGTCGTAGAGGATCTTCACGTGCGCTACAAGGTGTACTCCAGTGGTAAATCGGCGGGACCTGCCGCTGGCCGACGTCTGCTGACGACTACTCGGGGGCTACGCGAAGTGCACGCGGTGAAGGGTGTCTCCTTCACGGCGTACGAAAACGAATCTATTGGCGTCATCGGTTCCAACGGTTCAGGAAAATCCACCTTGATGCGCAGTATCGTGGGTCTGACACCGCCGGCTTCTGGCGCGGTATACGCGTCCTCAAGGCCGAATATGCTGGGCGTTGGCGCCGCATTGATCCCGGATCTTTCCGGGGACAAGAACATTACTCTTGGTGGGCTGGCCCTCGGCTATAGCCGCAGGGAAATCGAGAAAATGCGGCACGATATCGTCGATTTTGCTGAGCTTGAGGAATTCATTGATCTGCCCATGCGCACATATTCATCGGGAATGTCTGCACGCCTGAAATTTGCGATCGCCGCTTCAAAGCAACATGAGATCCTCATCGTGGATGAAGCTTTGGCCGTCGGTGATGCACGTTTCCGGAAACGCAGTGAGGCTCGTATTCGGCAAATCAGAGAGGATGCCGGAACGGTTTTCCTCGTCTCCCACTCCATGAAGTCGATCCTCGATACGTGCAACCGGGTGCTTTGGATCAATAAGGGTGTCCTGGAGATGGACGGCGAGGCGAAGGAAGTCGTCAAGGCATACCAGGAATCAAAGAAGTAATGTCTGAGGAACCGAAGCCAGCGGTATCCTATGTGATGCCGGTGCTCAACGAATCCGAATACGTCCGTGATGCTGTGTTCGGGGTGCTGTCCCAGCAATATGAGGGCTCCAAGGAGATAGTTATTGCCCTCGGGCCGAGCACTGACGGGACCACTGAGATAGTGCAACAGATGGCCGCGGAAGATTCACGGATCAGGTGGGTCGACAACCCAGCGGGCCGGACCCCAACCGGGCTAAATCTAGCGATCAAGGCGGCGGCGTCTCCAATAATCATCAGAGTCGATGCCCATAGCGTTTTGGAAGTGGGATACACCCGACGAGGGGTTGAAACCCTCCTGCGGACCGGTGCAGCAGACGTTGGTGGGCGTATGGACGCAAAGGGTAAGGACCCGTTTCAGCGTGCGGTGGCCGCAGCTTATAATTCACCTTTCGGCCTGGGGGGTGCTGCTTATCATTCCGGAGCACCCGATGGCCCAGCCGAGTCAGCCTATTTGGGTATTTTTCGTCGGGATGTATTTGATCGGGTGGGTTTCTACGACGAGACTCTCTGGCGAGGTCAGGATTGGGAGATGTGTTTGCGCATTCGCAATTCTGGCGCTCAAGTTTGGTTTGATCCCCAGCTAACAGTTACCTACTACCCGCGCGACAGCTTCCGTCGGTTGGGTTCCCAGAGCTATGCAGCTGGCGTGTGGCGCGGGGAGTTGGCCCGGCGATATCCAGAGGGAAAGTCGTTGCGGCATTTCGCACCGCCGCTCATGGCAGGGGCCCTCGTGGCCGGCGTTGCTGCATGGTTGTTACCCTCGAAAAAAGTTTCAACAGCTGGCCGCTTTGCGCTACGAGTACTACGTTCCTCCTCGTTCCTTTATGCGGGGATCGTCGCGACTGTCGCAGTTCGTGCAGATCTCGAAACCACTAAGGAACGGATACTGCTAGCGGGAGTGCTTCCTTCCATTCATTTCCCTTGGGCGTGGGGATTCGTCAAGGGCCGGGTGCAAGGAGCTGGTCAGACTACAGATCAGAGCAGGCAGGCACATCCGGTGGCTGATCCGTCGATGGAGCGCGCATGAGCTTTGACCCGTCGCGGCCGCAGCGTCCCACGTTGGAGCAGCTCCGAGCCGTCTGCCAGCCTCCCGAGGTCCGCGCCCGGCGGAACGCGGAACACTGGACCGCTGAGCTCTACCTGCGGCATATCTCCATCTACCTCACCGCACTGCTGATACGCACCCCGATTTCCGCCAATGGCGTGACCGGGCTGATGATCCTCTCCGGATGGGCGATGTCTGCCGCGTTGTTCATTCCGGGCATCTGGGGCCCGCTCCTCGCCGTCGTGCTTTCGCAGTTGCAGCTGTACTTCGACTGCTGTGACGGCGAGGTCGCGCGTTGGCGCCAAACCCAGGGCCCCAAGGGCATCTTCATCGACATGGTCGGCCACCACACCACCGAGGCCCTCTTGCCCATTGCCCTGGCCTTCAGGATTGCCCTCGGACACGAGCACGATACGGCAGGACTGGACTACCGGATCCTGTTCATCGGCGCCCTGGTCGCCGTGCTCCTGGTCCTCAACCGGTCGTTGAGCCTCATGGTCCACGCGGCCCGTGGCATGGCGGGTCTGGGCAAGTTGCCCGACACCGGCGAGGCCCGGGCCATTCCTGCGGCTTCGGTATTGGGCAAGCTGCGCCGCGCCGCACGCTTCCTCCCCTTCCACCGGCTGCTCCACGCCGTCGAGCTCAGTTTGCTGGTCCTGGCCGCGGCTATCGTGTCTGCGGCCATTGGCCAGCCGGGAACCGCCGAGAGCTGGCTGCTGTGGCTGCTGCTTCCCGTCACCCTTTTCGTCAACCTCGGGCACTTCGTTGCCAGCATGGCCTCATCCCGTCTCAGCGCCTAGGAGGCAGCCTTGGCCCCCCGCGGCTCCATTACCACCCCACCGTCCATCGGCGTCGTCATCCTGACCATGGGGGACCGGCCGAGCGAGCTCCGGAGGGCGTTCGCTTCCCTGGAGTTCCAGCTGGGCGTCGACATCGACGTCGCCGTGGTGGGAAATGGGTGGGACCCCGTGACGATGCCCGGGGGGCTTCCCGAGGGCTTCACCGCCGTCTTCCTGGAAGAAAACCTGGGGATCCCTGCCGGTCGCAACGCCGGCGTACCCCACGTTCGTGGGGAGTTCATCCTCTTCCTGGACGACGATTCCTGGCTCCCGGACACCGACTTCCTGTCCGAGGCGGTGGCCCGTTTCCGCAAGTACCCGGACATGGGCATGCTCATGCCGCGTATCGCCGATCCCGACGACCTGGAATCTCCCCGCCGCTGGATCCCACGGCTGAACAAGCGGACCGCCCAGGACTCAAGCAACATCTTCCATGTGGGGGAGACCTGCCTGCTGTTGCCCCGGGAGGTCTTCAAGGCCACCCGCGGGTGGGCCGGCGGGTTCTGGTACGCCCACGAGGGCATTGAACTGGCCTGGCGGGTCTGGGACACAGGACACCGCGTCTGGTATGCCGGGGACCTGCGGGTCTGCCACCCGGTCGTCGATCCACGACGCCACGGGGAATTCTACCGGCTCAATGCCCGAAACCGCGTGTGGCTGGCCCGGCGGAACCTGCGTTGGCCCTTCAGCTGGGTCTATGTCGGGTCGTGGACGCTGATCAACATCTTCCGACTGCGACGTGACCGCAACGGCCTGCGCCAGCATCTTGCAGGGCTGGTCTCCGGATACCGGACGTCGCCCTGGTACCAGGAACCCCGTCCGAAGCTCAGCTGGCATACACACCTGCGGATGACCTTGGCCGGACGGCCCCCGATCATCTGACGCTACTCGGCGCGAACACGGGTTGAATGGTGGGTGAACGCTGGATGAGGGTCGTCTAGAGTGATGGTGGACATTTGGTACTCGACGTGAGGTAACCCATGAGCAAAACCGTATTGACCTACGGAACCTTCGATCTCTTCCACATCGGCCATCTCAACATCCTGAAGCGGTTGAAGGACAAAGGGGACCACCTCATCGTCGGCGTCTCCACCGACGACTTCAACGCCATCAAGGGCAAGAAGCCGATAGTACCCTTCGAGCAGCGCATCGAAATCGTCCAGTCGATCCGCTACGTCGACGAAGCCATTCCGGAAGAGAACTGGGAACAGAAGCGACTGGACATCGACAAGTACGACGTCGATGTCTTCGGCATTGGCGATGACTGGCGGGGGAAATTCGACGACCTGGAAGACCGGGTCGAAGTCGTCTACCTACCTCGGACCAGCGGCATTTCCACGACGGAGATGAAGCGTGTACTGAGTGCCTTCGACGAGCGGCACGTCGCCGAATTGAAGAAGACCCTGGACAGCATCAGCCAGATCGTCAAGGAACTGAGCTAGCCTCCAGCGACATCCGACGACGCGCGGACGGGGGCTCCCGGGCCGCGCAGACCAGCGATAAGGACACACAAGAGAACATGCGCAATGTAGGGGTAATACTGGCCGGCGGAGTCGGCGAACGGGTGGGACTGGGGATCCCGAAGCAGCTGATCAAGATCGCCGGACGGCCGATCATCGAGCACACCTTGGCCATCTTCGAGGACAACGCCTCGATCGACGAGATCATCGTCATGATGACGCCCGGCTACCTCGACAACGTGCGGTCCATCGTCAAGAAGAACTCCTTCGCCAAGGTCACGCAGGTCCTGGAGGGTTCGGGCACACGCAATGAGACCACGCAGGCTGCCCTCGCTGCCCTCGGACAGGAAGACTGCAACGTCATCCTCCATGACGCGGTGCGACCGCTGCTTTCCCAGCGTGTCCTGGACGGCGTCGTTGCTGCCCTCAGCGAATACGATGCTGTGGATGTTGCCATCCCCTCGGCCGATACCATCGTCGAAGTCGATCCCGGGATAGGCACCTTGCCGGTGATCCGGGACGTCCCCCCGCGCTCGGCCCTCCGCCGCGGGCAGACGCCCCAGGCCTTCAAGTTGAACACGTTGCGTCGGGCGTACGTCGGGGCCAACCAGGACCCCAACTTCGCCGCGACGGATGATTGCAGCGTAGTCCTGCGCTACTCGCCCGGTGTCGCCATCGGCGTCGTTCCCGGCGAGGAGCGCAACATGAAGGTAACCGAGCCCATCGACATCTACATTGCCGACAAGCTCTTCCAGCTTTACAACGATGACGGCCGCCGCCTGCTGGAGGACGACGCACTGCGGCAAGCTCTTGACGGAAAGGTCGCGGTGGTCTTCGGTGGATCATACGGGATCGGAGCCGACATCGCGCAAATGGCCGAGTCCTTCGGTTGCACCGTCAGGACCTTCTCCCGCTCCTCGACAAACACGCACGTCGACCGTCGGGAGGATATCGTGGCGGCGCGCGACCAAGTGCTCGCGGAGCTGGGCCGAGTCGACTTCGTCGTGAACACCGCCGGTGTCTTGCCCCGCGGCCTGCTGATGGAGGAAAGCGATGAGTCTGTCTACCAAGCGACCGAGATCAACTACCTCGGCCCAGTGTTCATTGCACAGGCGTTCCACGACGCGCTGCAGGACAGCAAGGGTTCCCTATTGTTGTTCACCTCCAGCTCCTACACGCGTGGCCGTGCGGGCTACAGTCTGTACAGCTCCGCGAAAGCCGCGACGGTCAACCTGACGCAAGCCCTGGCAGACGAATGGGCTCAGGAGCGCATACGGGTGAATTGCGTGAACCCCGAGCGCACGGCCACTCCCATGCGAACCAAGGCCTTCGGCGACGAGGACCCCAGCACACTGCTCGAGTCCAGAACCGTAGCCCGAACTTCGTTGGAAACGCTGGTTGGTAGCCGCACCGGACACGTCATCGATGTCCGGAGAGATGACCCGTTGTCAGCCCAGGCACTCTTGGGGGGAGCGGATGCCTTTTAGGCATCACACGTGGGCCGCTGATGGCCGTTCAGACGTGCAGAGCACCGGCAGAGTTCAGCACTGAGCTGGGTATGGGCCTTCCGTGTGCACCTTGCCTCAAGGGTTTTATTGTCGCCATGTCGATATTTCCTGCGACAGAGCCTACGAGGAGGGTCCAGCTGCAGAGCCTAAGGACTGAACAGCTTCCCGGAAGAGGCTTGAGGATGTACCGCCCAAGTAATACGCAGCGGCTCGTTCTCGGCTCTCCCGCTTGAAGTCGGAGGTTAGCATCTGCTTCCATGCATCCGCCGTCGGAGAATCTGCCAAGTAGGCATGCCGGATGGAGGGGTATCTCGACGCGGCCTCCGAGGCCATGGACGAATGCGGCTTAGGATTCTCTCCTGGCACCGAGCCGGTCGAAATCAGGACTGCGACTGGCTTTTCAGCGGCCAAGTAGTCGATCAACACACTTGAAACATCCGTCACCATGGCATCCGAGACATTGAACAGGTCGATTAGCGACATCGAACTGGTGACTTTCGACCCCATATGCGCGCCGCCATCCGCCGCCAGCTGAGCGTCGATGGCTGCTACGTGGACGGCGTCCGTGCTGCCGGCTTGGCTGAATGGGTGCGGACGGAAAAGCACTCGGATTCCTCGTGTGATTAGGTCAGCGATGAATGGTTGCGCAAAGGCCAACGAGCTCAGGGACGTGGCTTGGTTGTACCCGGACCAGGTTGGCGTATAGAGGACCGTTTTGGGCGAACTCGGCGGGTCAGTGACCCGCTCGATTCCTTCCAACTGAGGGCGTCCAATGATGCGGGCCTGCCCGTCATCAAGGTGCACCTTATGCATTGCATACCGGTCAATCGCAGCCTGCCCGGCAACGAAAATAGCGTCGTACATTCGATGGACAGGGTGCGCCGAGATCTCCTTATCGGAATCCCCATGTCCCAAATAGATGTGGTGGATACCTCGGTAACTGACCAGGTTGGCATTGCTTGTCACGGAATTCACGTAGAACGCCGCACGTACGCTGGGAATGACCACGTCGTCAAGATCCTGGTTTTCCTGGCAGCAGACAAGAGGCACGCCCTCTGGAAGGACGGGTGCCAATCGGTGGACGGCAGATTGGTGCCGCACAACAACGAGAACTCGGGGCGAAATTGCCAGCAGCTGAGGGAGCCATTGTTGTATTTGATAGGCGCCTCCCTCGGGCCGGCCGGTATAGAGGATGAACTCGGGACCAAATTCGCCGATCGCCCTCCGAAGAGCGGCACGCTGGCGCTTCATGCTGCCAAGGATGCGAACAAGGTGGAAAGTGGCTACAGAGGCGATTGCTATCGCAGAAATGATCAGCACCGCACGAATCCAGAGTTGGACATGCAGGGCTACGGCCAGCGCGCAGACGAGTACTAGCACACCCACCGCTGTGGCAGACAGCCTGGTACGACGTACAAGGTGGTCAGATTTTGAGAACCCGAGTCCCTCGCTGACGGGCCGGCCAGGGAAGGCGGAGAGAACCAAAAGTCCCGGCCAGGGAAGCACGGCCAACAACAGGCCAACTCCCAATGGGATTTCGGATCTGACGGAGCCACCAGATTGCAGCGCTGCGAGGGTAAACATCAGGGCAAGGGCAAGGCTTACCAAGGCATGAGTCCCCGAGGCGCGCAGGGCGGCCTTGAAGGTCCTCACTGGACTGTGTCCAGACGATCGGCCTGGATATGGCGCAAAGCAGCAGCCACGAACCCTTGGGCATAAGACTCCGAGGGAAAATCGCCTAGATAATATTCGCGAACCTTCTCACGTTTCCCTGCCAACGGATCCCGGATTAGAAGGTTGTCAAGTACAGAGTCAAGATTGTCCAGGTCACCGCGTAGCACGTACCCACTCTCAGTGGCCGGCATGTCGACGTGTAAATTTTGTTCCGTGGTGTTGGCGGCAACCACTGCAAATGGCTTGGTCGACTGCAAGAAGTCCGAGACCATGGCCGAGACGTCCGAAATCATGGCATCGGACGCATTGAAACACTCGACGAACCCCAGGTCCTTCTCGGCCGCCACCCCGAAAATATGGTCCCGCCCCGTCTCCATCGCGTCCTGGGCCAACAAGGCGCGAATGCTGCTCATCATGCTGCGGGCCTCGGGGTAACGATAGTTGAATGGATGGGCACGGAAGATAATGGTGCAGCCCCTGTCGAGAAGCGCCTGGACAATCTCCAACCCCACGGGCAGAGAGTATACGGCCGTGTCAGCGTACGGTCCCCGCCATGTGGGGGCATAGAGCACAGTCTGCGGATTCGCAGATCTTGCTCGGCCGGTGATTCCTTCAACCTGGGGGCGTCCGACAATCTCGAACTTCTCACGCGGAATGATGACACCGTGGCGCTCATATCGGTCGATTCCGGCCTGTCCGGATGCGAAGATCCTGTCGTAGATTCCATGGACCGGGTTAAAACAGGCAGCTTTTTCCGAATCGCCGTGGTTGAGCCAAATATGGGTGAGTTCCCGCCGTTCAATCAGGTGGGTGTTCTTCACCGCGTTGTTTACGTAGAACGCCGTGGTGAGCCCTGGAACCAGGACCTCTTCGAGTGAGGCTAACGTACGGCGGTAAATAACTGGGGCGTCCGTCACCTTGGACGCGGCGCGCATCATCCTAAGGTCGCGTGTCACGACGATGTATGGTTCTCCGATGCGGTCCAGATAGGGCACCCACATGCCCAGTTGGTAAGACACACCCACGTTGGAACCGAAGTAGACGCAGAACCTGGGTCCGACGGCATTGAGAAGCTCCGGAAGGCGGGCGTCCAACTCCAGATTTATGTACCTGCGGTAGACGCCGCAGACAAGTACATAGACGGTCATGGCGAATGACATGGCACCGAATAGCATCTGCAGGATTCCCGAGTCCGTTACGACGAATGCGGACAGTGACATGGCCATCAATGCCAGGGCTGAAGTCATGCCCGCCCAACCCCGGGCGAATGGGAGCGGGCGTGCTTTTTCAGTTCCGGGAAGATTGCGCGATTGGAGTCCGGCGGCGCGCCATGTAGCGACGGCCTGGCCTTCGAGGCAAATGGCCAGGAATGCAAGCCCCGGCCCGACAACGGACGCCCAACCGTGGCCAACTACGGCCATTCCGGCCAAAAGTGTCACCGCGATGAGAGCACGTGCGATCGGCATTGATCCCAACGCGCGGTTCATCTGGACCTGGCTTCGGAAACCCCTCCGATGCAAGTAGATGAAAATGGCCAAAGCGAGGAAAGCAGGCAGGAGGAATGCCAGTGAGGTCACACCGACTGTAGCTGTCGCGCCCAGCGCCAGGGCGGCGAGCACGTCCGGCAGGAAGTAGCGAGCCATGCGCAGGGCCTTATTGCGGACCCTACGGACACGTTTGCGTGCCTTGCGGCGGCTGGCCAGTCTAGCGAGCTCGGCAAGATCCTGGTTGGCCAGAGAAGCTATTTCGTCATCGACATTCGGTGCCTGCGCCTCTGCCGACAAGTTTTCCGCGTCGGCGTCCACGTCGGTGTTGTCAACTGACGCCGGTGCTTCGTCGAGCTGCTCCGCATGACGCTGCTCGATGGTCTCACGTGCAGCCTGTATGAACACGTCCGCATAGGAATCGGTCGGAAAATCGCCCAAGTAGTCGTCTCGCAGTTCGGCCCGGCGGGCGCGCAGCGGGTCCTCGCCCAGCAACTGATCGAGCATTGAATCGATGTTGGTGAGGTCTGAAGCCAGAAGATAGGCAGCACGGGCGATGGGATATTCGTCGCGGAATGACTCCAGGGAAGTATTGACCACCACCATCGCGAGCGGCTTGCAGGCGTACAAGTAGTCGGAGACGACACTGGAGACGTCGGAAATCATGGCGTCTGACGCGTTCATGCATCCGATGATGTCGAGGTCCTTTTCCGCGGCCGGGCCAAAAACGTGGTCCGTGCCTGTGCGACGGGAGTCATCCCGCAGGAGCTCCTGCACCTCGGCAATCAGCGCCGCATCCTCGGGGAAGTGGTAGCTGAACGGGTGCGGTCGAAAAATCACCCGAACATGGCGCTTGAGCAACGCGGCGACGATGGACGGAGCCCAAGGAATCGAATGGAGGAAGGTCTCTTCGACGTGGCCCCGCCAAGTGGGGGCGTAGAGAACCGTTGGCTGGACTGGTAAGACTGCCGGGGCGGGTTCGAGAATTTCCAGTTGCGGACGTCCGACGATCGTGAACTTTGCTGGGTCCATGAGTACGCCGTGGGCAGCATATCTGCGGGTTGCAGCGGGGCCGGCTGCGTAGATCTTGTCATACATTGCGTGCGTGGGATTGTATGACGGTGCCTTGTCCGAGTCGCCATGCCCAAGGTACACGTGTGTGAACTGAGGGTAACGGACCATGGCGCCGTTACCCGAGGAGGCATTTACGTAGAAAATGGTGCTCAACGTTGGAACAACGAGATCATCGAGATCGCCAAGGCGCTTCCGGAGGATTACCGGAGCATCGGTGATGGCGGCGAGCGCATGTGCTGGGGCCTCGGCTCGGGTGACGATTATGAACTTCTTGCCGGTGCGCTGAAGGTACGGCAGCCACATGGCGATTTGGTATGAAGCATCGTCCGGCCGTGCTGTGTAGATGGCGAACTCGGGCCCGTATTCGGCGATGAGCGAGCCGACGTTGCGTTCAACCTTGCCGTTGTATCTCCGACGTAGGAACACGCTGGTTGCACGCGCAAGCATGAGGCCCCCAATAAGAATCCCGAGAAGGAACCACCCGAGCGCCGAGAGATCCAATGCTGCGACGAGCACGCCGTACCCCAGGAAAACCAGCTGGAGGTAGACAATTGGTTGGGTCAGCGGGAAGGTGCGCGGCGGTTTCCCAGTGCCGGGAAGCTGGAGAACGGCGTGCCCGCCGCCGAGGCCGAACCGGCGGAGAACTCGTTCGCCGACGATCGTGCCCGCTCCGAGCACTACTGCCAAAGTGGTGAAGAGCGCCTCGAATGTATTTGCGGCGGTGGACGCTGCCAATAGGCCGGTTGACGCGAGCATCCCGGCTCTCACGGGCGTGTACTTTGCCAGTCCCGGTTTGAAGTTTCGGTTCGGGATGAACAGCAAAAGTACGACGACGGCGATCCAAGACAGGCCCAATACCCATCCCCATGAGCCCTTGTCGTCGTGCTCAATAGCCACGAGCAGGGTGGCAGCCATGACGACGACGACGATGAACAGCGCGAGGACGGTCCGGAGTCGAACACGGGTTTGGGCCCGAGCGGCAGAAATCAGGGGGGGCGTTTGCGTCAAGGGTGCCGGTTCCTATAAATCGGGGAGAGATGTGGACTCATTGTTTCACGGGGCATCAATTCCGCGTGTAGGTGCGCGGTGATTGATCGAGCAGATGGGGCCGATGGCCAGCTGATGCCCATGCCGATTGCTGGAGTGTGTTCAGGCGTCCGTGTGCGTCGCCAGGCAACATTCAGCGACCGGCGGACCGTAGTAGGTTGTGGGCCGCCTGAATGAACCTTTCGGTTCCGGTTCCGAGCTCGGGCGGTCCGAATACATGGTCACGGAATTTCTTTTGCTGTGCGCCTGGCCCGTTTCGTGCAGCTATCAGCACTTGATCTACGGCATCCCTGGGAAGAGTTGACCACGTGGTGACGTGGTCCTGAATCCGCGTTGTCAAACTTGCTGCCGGGATGGCTGAAGGTGCGAGGACCATCAACGGCTTGTTCAGCCCCACCGCGTCCATTGCCATGGCGGAGACGTCCGTGATGACGACGTCGGCCTGGGAGATATCAGAGATCGCGTCCAGAAATTTCGGTGGCTTCGGCTGCCTGGCCGGCCGGGGTGATGACTCCCGGATGAGGAGCCGAGCCTCCCGTAGTGCCCGGGCATACTTGGACGAGCAGGTCCCGGTCTTGGGGTGAGGACGGAAACGAAGATTGACGCGCGGATCCATCCGGAGGGTGCGGATCAGATCGATTCCCGTACCAGCCAGTGAACTGTAAGCCATGGCAGAACTGTCGCCTTCCCATGTGGGCGCATAGAGCACGACAGGTTCTAGATGAGGCTTTGAGAGCGGCGGCTGCGGGAAGTCCAATTGTGGGCGTCCAACTTCCACCAAATGTGATGGGTCAATGCGACGCACGTGGTGGAGGATTCGCTCTCGCGACGCAGGTCCGGCGATGAACGCAGCGTCATATGCCTTGAGTTGATTCGAGACCATGGAGGACTTTTCGCTCTCACCGTGGCTGAGGTGGACATGGAACGGGCCGTTGATGCGCAGCGTTGTGAAATTCGCCTGGTTGTTGTTGAGGTAGAAGATGACTCGGACACGGTGAGTGTCGACGAATGCCTCAGTGGCAGAAGAGGTGGTGCAGAGCTCGATAGGCAACGGGCAGTCGGATAGCAACCTGGCGGCCGAATCCGCGTTGGTCATCAAAAGCGAGACCGGCGTGCCGGAGGCTGCTAACCGTTCAAATACGGGAAGCCACTGGTCCACCTGGTAAACAGCATCGGGGCCGTCGGCAAAGTATACGGCGAAGGGGCTTTCGCCGGGTGGCGGGGGCAGGGCAGAGAGCCGTCGACGCACTCGCGGCTCCTTGATTGAGGGGCTGAGACGCGACTTGACGCGCCGGAGGCCTTTGGTGAAGGTCGTCATCAATGGCATGTCAACAGTTTAGGGGCTCCACTTCGGGGGGCGTGTCAGTCCGGGGAAGTATGGAACAAATTGCACCCCTTCCGTTCTAGCAAGGGCGCATTGCGAGTTCCAAAAGTGGGTAAACGATTTGTGGTTTGGGCTGTCAAGCCATGTCGGGCTATGATGTAATGTCGGTCTTTGTTCTACAGGAGTACTCATTAGCGATAAGCGTTCAGATCGTCCGTCGTCACACGGAATAGATCGCAGCTCGCCGCTGGTCTTTTCGGCCAAGGAATTCGGGGGTCCCCCCGGTTCCATGAAGACTCTTGAACGGACCGTGCCCGCTCCGCGCGAAATGGGGGCGGCACTGATCGGAATCGAAGAGGGATCATCTATAGATCTGGATCTTCGATTCGAGGTCGTACACGAGGGAATCTTGGTTTCCGGTACCGCATTCTCGGAAGTATCCGGGGAGTGTGGCCGGTGTCTGGAGCCCATCGCGTATGACCTCGAGTCCGACATACAGGAGCTGTTCTTTTTCGAAGGCAATGAGTTGCCCGAGGAGGAGGACATCGACCAGCACCAGATCGTCGATGATCAAATCGATCTGGAGCCGGTGCTTCGGAACACAGTGGTGACCGCACTGCCGTTCCAACCGGTGTGCCGGGAGGACTGCGAAGGCCTTTGCGTCGAATGCGGTATCCGCCTTGCGGACGAACCTGGACACCACCATGAGATCCTAGATCCCCGCTGGGCAGCCCTGAACGGACTGACCGGCACCGCCGCAAATGATGCGGCGTCGAGTACAGAATCAGTCGAGAGAGAAGAGAGTTAGCCGTGGCTGTTCCCAAGCGGAAGATGTCCCGCTCGAATACCCGTGCCCGTCGGTCCCAGTGGAAGGCCACTGCGCCCAACCTGGTCAAGACCGTTGAGAACGGCCGCGTGACCTACAGCCTGCCGCACCAGGCCAAGGTCGTGACCGACTCCGCCGGCACCGAGCTGTTCCTTGAATACAAGGGGCGCAAGGTAGCAGACGCCTAACCACGTCTGATGCCTTCAACAGAAGAGCTTCTGAAGCGTCTCGGGGTCACTATTGACCCCGAGACGCTTCGTCTTGCCCTCACGCATCGCTCTTACGCATACGAGCACGGCGGATTGCCCACCAACGAACGGCTCGAGTTCCTCGGCGATTCGGTATTGGGATATGCCGTCACCGACCACCTGTACCGCACCTACCCGGACCTTCCTGAAGGAGACCTGGCCAAACGGCGTTCTGCCGTGGTCAGTACCCGTGCGCTGGCCGGCATCGCACGAGGCCTCGAAGTTGGCCAGCACATTTTGCTGGGCCAAGGGGAGCGGCTCACGCATGGTGCGAATAAATCCTCCATCCTCGCCGACACGATGGAAGCCCTGATCGGTGCCACATTCCTCAGCGCTGGCCCTGACGCTGCCCAAGACCTTGTCATGCGGCTGGTCGGTCCCTTGCTGGTCGACGTAGAGAACCTCGGGGCGGGTACCGATTGGAAGACAGCGATCCAGGAGATCGCCGCTTCCCGCAAGCTCGGAACCATTGAATATGTGATCACCGGAACCGGCCCTGACCACGCACGTGTGTTCGACGCGACCCTGAACATCGGCAAGACCTCCTACGGCACTGGCACCGGGCCCTCGAAAAAGGAGGCCGAGCAGGAAGCCGCCGCGGTCTCGTATCGGCTTCTGGTCCCCAAAGCTGCTGCGGGTGGTCCCGAAACGCGCGTAGACCGCTAGCACATGCCCGAACTTCCCGAAGTCGAGGTGGTCCGCCGCGGACTCGATTCCTGGGTCGCTGGACGCCGCATCGAAGGTGCCAGCGTCCATGACGCACGGTCGGTCCGCCGCCACCCCGGAGGGCCGGGCGACTTCGCGGACACCCTTACCGGCACAACATTGACCGAAGCAGTGCGCCGGGGAAAGTTTCTCTGGATGCCACTCGAGGGTCTCCCCAGCAGCGTCGCGCTGGTTGCCCACCTGGGGATGAGTGGCCAGCTCCTTGTCGAGGATCGCAGTGCTACACCAGAAAAACACCTTAAGGTCACTTTGGAGCTGAGCGCCAGCCCCGGGAAGCCCGGTGAACTACGCTTCATCGACCAGAGGATCTTCGGTGGCCTTTGTCTTTCCCCTCTGATCCCCACCGCGGACGGGGCCCCGGGCGGGCTCGGCTCGACACGATCGAGCATCCCCCAAGCTGCCGCGCACATTGCCCGTGACGTGCTGGATCCAGCATTCGACGTCGAACTCTTCCATGGCCGATTGCGGGAACGCCGCACTAGTATCAAGCGGGCGATCCTCGATCAGAACCTGGTCTCGGGAGTCGGGAACATCTATGCTGACGAGGCATTATGGCAGGCGCGGATGCACTATGCGCGCCCTACGGACACCATGCGCCGACCCGATACGGTCCGCCTCGTGCAGGCCCTGCAGGCCATCATGGCTCGCGCACTGGAAGCTGGCGGCACGAGCTTTGATCAGCTCTATGTCAACGTCAACGGGGCGTCCGGCTATTTCTCGCGATCCCTCAACGCCTACGGCCGGAACGGGCTGCCGTGCCGCCGGTGCGGCGACGGGGGAATGGCCTCGCTGATCCGCCGCGACCCGTTCATGGGGCGGTCATCGTATACGTGCCCGACGTGCCAACGAGTTCCCCGCAACGCGCGATTCTAATTCCCGAATTCGGCCAATACCGCATCGCTGAACGGTGTCCATGCCTCCACGGCCCAAGGGCCGAAATCACGATCAGTCAGGGCTACGCAGGCTAGCTCCGCCGCGGGGTCGACCCAGAGGAACGTGCCGGCTTGCCCGAAGTGCCCAAAGGTCTGCGGCGAATTGCCGGTACCGGTCCAGTGCGGATCCTTGGTGCCGCGTAGTTCGAACCCCAGGCCCCAGTCGTTGGGCTTTTGGCGGCCGTACCCGGGGAGTACACCATCCAGACCGGGGAATTGGACGGTGGTGGCCCACGACATCGTGGCAGCAGAAACCAAGGTGGGACGCTGGAGTTCGGCGGCGAATCGACTGAGATCCGCCACCGTTGATGTTGCATCAGCGGCCGGTGAGCCACTCAAGCCGGTGGATTCCATGCCGAGCGGTTGCAAAACAGCTTCCGAGAGGTAGTCGGCAAAGGCAATGCCCGTCTCGTGCTGGAGTGTTTGGCCGAGCACCTCGAACCCGGTATTGGAATAGATCCGACGGGTACCCGGAGCTGCACGTACGACGTGACCTGAGAAGTCATAGCCGCCGGCGTGCGCCAGGAGATGCCGAACAGTGGAGCCATCCGGACCGGCCGGCAATTCCAGGTTCAGGGCCTCCTCCTCGAGGGCGACGAGCAGGGCGTAGGTCGAGAGCAGCTTGGTGACCGAGGCCAATGCGTAGACCCGTTGTGTATCGCCTCGAGTGGCTACCTCGGTCCCCGAGCAACCAAGGACCGCCACAGCGGCGTTTGGTACTGGCCACGAGTCGATCAGATCCAGGGAAGCCATCATCGGCCTTTCTACACTGTGTCGGGGGCGGGGCGGTTCGCGGTCGGGGACGAGCCCCCATAATGTGCGGCGAGCCGAGCGAGGCCTTCGTCGATGGATACCGCAGGCTCCCACTTGAGGACGTTCCGGGTAGTGCGCTGGTCGAACCAATGGGCCGTCGAGAGCTGTTCGGCCAAGAACTCCGTCATGGGGGGCTCGTCGCTGACCCACCCCCTGCGCAACGCCACCATCCAGGCTTTCTCGATGACCGAACCGGCGGCCCGAGCCGCCGAGCCCGGGACACTGAAGGTGGGGGCGGCGACGCCGCCGGCAGTGCAGATGCCGGCGATCAATTCGCCCACCGGGCGCGGTTCGCCGTTGGTGATGACCAGTGGCCGCCCGTGGGCGATATCGATGCGCTCCAGAGCCCGAACGATTGCCGCGGCGGCATTGTCCACGTAGGTGGTATCGATGAGGGCCGTCCCGCCGTCGAGCAGGGGAAGCCGACCAGACCGAGCCCGGTCAATGACACGCTCCACGAGCTGGGTATCACCCGGCCCCCACACCACGTGGGGGCGGACGACTGCGACACGGAACCCAGGTTTGTCGGCGGCAAGGGCCAACAGCTCCGCGGCTGCCTTGGACCGCGCATAGTTGCCCCGTGCCGCGTCGGGATCGGCAGGGCCGGCGCCCTCGCCCACAATGGACGAACCGAGGTGAGCCACCGACGGGGAGGAGACGAAGACGAAATCAGGGACGCTTGCCGCACGGGCCTCCGTGAGCAGGTTGCGGGTGCCGTCAATGTTGGTGGCGACGAACTCGTCCCATTCGCCAGTGAAGGAGACCTTCGCTGCCAGGTGGAGGACCGCGTCCACACCGTCCACCGCCCGGGACACGGCAACCGGGTCGGTAACGGAACCGCGGACGAGCTCGGTCCCGGCAGGAGTGGAGGCTCCCCGATGGAACGTCCTCACGCGGTAGCCCCTCGCGAGTAAATCGGAGGCCACTGCCCGCCCGAGCATGCCGCTGGCACCGGTGACGAGCACCAGCCGCCCCTCTGGTGTGGCGATCATGGCAGGGATCCCTTTTGGCCGGATAGGACGGAGCCGGCCCATTCGGAAAGCGCGCTGCGGTCGATCTTGGAGTTGTGTCGGATGTCGGTGGGCATGTCCGGAATGGAGAGGACAGCGGAGACCTTGATGCCAGTACGTTGTAGCACTGCACTACGCACGCTGTGGGTCGTCTCCTGGTCCAGCAGTCCTGGCCGCCGAGACCTCGGATCGGTTTCGACGATGACGACGACGGCCTGCGTGCCCGCAGGGCCCACACCGACCACCGCTGCGCGACGGATTGCATCAACTGACTCGGCAGCCAGTTCGGCGGCCACCGGCGTGCGGACGCCGTCGGGCGTGGTGATGATGTGGCCCAGTCTGCCTTGGACCCACAACCGCCCCTCGGCGTCGAGCTGTCCCACGTCGCCGGTGTGGTGCCAACCCGGATGCTGTGAACTGGCCTGTTCGGTGATCCACAATCGGTCGTAGCGATCCTTGACGTGCGGTGCCGCGACGACGATTTCGCCCAGTACACCCGGGGACTCGCTCAGGGCGTCCGTGACGGATCCGTCCGCAGCGAGGGGAGCGATCCTCACTTGGGCTCCGGCCACGGGAGTGCCGACGCACACCCCGTCGCCGACTCCGGCCTCGATGATTCCCGTGAGGCTGATGTCGGTCACGGGCAGGGCTTCGGTCATTCCGTAGGGGGTGTGGACTGCTGCCTGGGGCGCCAGCCGCTGGACCCGCTGCAGCAGACCGGCACCCAACGGTGCACCGGCGGAGAGCAGCAGGTTCACGCCTTCCAGCGCAGCCCGTTGCACGGAGTCCATGTCGTCGGCGGTGGCCAGGACATTGACCAGGGCCGCCGGCGACGCGAAGACGATCGTGGCGTCGATGGCGGCGGCCGCGTCGGCCAAGGCGGACGCCGTGAGCGTGCGAGGGGAGGTGACGTCCATGTCAGGAGTCACGGAAACGGCTCCCAACGCGGGGCCGAGCAACGCGAAGGGGGCGAACCCGGCCACGAGCGCATCTCCCGGTTTCAGGCCATAAGTCTCCTGCAATGTGTCGCGCATCGCGGCCAACTGACGGTGTGTGTAGACCACGCCCTTGGCTGGTCCGGTAGACCCCGAGGTGAAGAGAACCGCGGCGTCGGCATCCGGATCGTTGGTCTCAAAAGGTGAGGCGTTGTGGGCCAGGGCTCTGGTGCCGGCGCGCTCGAGGTCGGGGACGGTGGTGGTGACACCGAGCAGGTGATGCTTGGCGGGGGAGAGATCCCCAACGGCGATCCGTTGACCGGGCCAATTGAGGGCACGGGCACCGATGAGGGCGCGTTCGATGCCGATCAGGTAGCCAGGGCCGGCTCCCCGGATGGCCCGGCCGAGGCCGCGTGTCCCCAGGCCTGCGTCGGCGACGACGATGACCGCGCCCAGTCGCAGGCAGGCGTAGACGAGGGCGGTGAGCTCGGAACTCGGGGGGACCAACAGGTTGACCCGGTCTCCGCGCCGCACTCCGAGTTCGGCAAGCCCAGTGGCGATGGCATCAACCCGGCGTGCGAGCGAGGACCACGATACCGCTCGGGACAGACGCGTGGACCCGTCGGACGGGAGCATGTCGACCACGGCGTCGGTCTGGTCGTCGCGGCGGGCGTCCAGTTCGGAGAGCATGCTGCGGAAGGGCTGGGTCGCTTCGGCCGGAGGTGTGGTCGGCCTGTCGTTGTCCTCCGACGGGAGTGACGCAGTCAACCACGCCAGCAGTGGTGTCGCGATGTCGCGGTCTTCGGGCAGCAGGTGCCCGGCGAATTCGAACCGGTGCACTGAGGCCTGCGGCAGCCGGTCCATCAGATCGCGCAGGTATCGATCCGAGAAGATCGGATCGCGCGGTCCCCACATCATCAGGGTGGGGACCCGGAGGGAACGGATATCTGCCGAGATGGTTTCCAGGGCCGGCCAGCTGGGGTGCCCCGGTTCGGCCGGGATGTCGGCCACGAAGTTGGCAACGCCCGCGCGTTGGGCCGCCGTGAGGTAGGGCTCCATAAACGCAGCCTTCACAGGTGCCGACAGCGGTGGATGCGCCAACGAGTGGGTCACCTTCAGGAACGCGGGGGTGGTTTGCGTGCCCCACCGGTGTACGGCTGGGTTCAGCGCGAGGGACAGGGCCGGCGGAAGCTTGAAGCCGGCAGGGTGCACTGCGGTGTTGGTGAGCACCACACCGGCGAGCAGATCGCGATGCCGTGTGGCCCATCCAAGGGAGATGACACCGCCCCAGTCATGTCCCAACGTGACGATCGGCCCCGAGAGGCCGAGGGCGTCGGTGAGGTCGCCCAGATCGGTGACCCGGTCATCCAGTCGGCGAAAGGTTCCGGTGCGCTCGGAGAAGCCCATGTCGAGCTGGTCGACGGCGATGACGCGCCACGGGGTCTCGGCCACCGTCGCCGCCTCGACAACGCTGCGCCAGAGGTAGGACCAGGTCGGATTGCCATGGACGGCGAGGATCGTTCCGGCGGGGGAGGCGCCCTTGGATTCGAGAATCGGGCCGTTGTCCAGAACGTGCCACCGATGGGAGGTGTCCGGGAGGTCGCAGCCTGCCGTGGAGGGGACGGTGAGATATCGGGAGAATTCGGGGCGGACCCCGGGCCAGCTCCGTCCTACCACGCCAGCTCCAACATCGCGGTATTCAGGCCCGAACCAACGCCCATGCACAGCACCCGGTCGCCCGGATTCAGCGAATTGGCTTCCTGCGCCAGGGTCATCGGCAGCGATGCGGGGCCGACGTTTCCCCACTTGGGAAAGGTGATCGGAACCCGTTCCTTGACCAGGTTCACGGCCTTGATGATGGCATTGGTGTAGGAATTCGAGACCTGGTGCGTGACGTAGCGGTCCATCGAGCCCCAGCTCCAGCCGTCCTGATGCGCCTCGTCCCAGGCATCGACCACGAGCTTCAGGCCGTTGTCCAACAGGCCCTTGGTATCCGTGTACATGCCCTGCGGCCCGCCGACGCAGAGCTCATGGTGCTCGGTGCCTGCCCGCGAGACGCCTCCGAGGATGCGGTGGGATCCGGGGTGCTCGTCGGCACGCCCAATGACTGCCGCCGCGGCGCCGGACCCCAAGGTGAGCGTGGCGAACTCGCGCAGGTAGTCCTCGCGGGTGGAATCCTCGCGGTTCAAACGGTCAAAGGTCGGTTCCTGGGCAATCTGCGAATCCTCGCCGGCCACGATGAGTGCGTACTTGATCTGTCCCGAATCGATCATGTTCGCGGCCAGGGTCATTCCGTTCACGAATCCCAGGCAGGCATTGGCCAGATCGAAGTTCATCGCAGAAGACGGCAGCCCCAAGCCATTGTGGACCTTTACGGCCACCGACGGCTCGAGGTTCTTGCGGGTGACGGAGGTGTTGATGAGCAAGCCGATCTCATGCGGTTCGACGCCTGATTCGGCCAATGCCTTGGAGCCGGCGTCGACGGCGGCATCGTCGAATCCCGTTCCCTCGGGCCACCAGCGGCGTTCGCTCACGCCGGCGACCCGCTCGAGGAGCCGCTTGGACAGGCGCAGGCGCTTCAGGCTGGGTTCGAGGCGCTTGTCGAATTCACTGGACGTGACGACGACCGGAGCCTCCACACTGGTGACGGCGAGAATCGCCGAGTTGGTGTGTCGAAACGTTGCATTGCCGCTCAATATCCAGCCTTCGTCCAAATGGGGATCCACGTGCCGCCGACGCATCCGACCGATGCGAAGACTCTCCAACCGTTAACTATGCACGCTGCCCCGTGGTTCCCGCACATTCACCAGACGGCATGAACACCGCTTGTGACATTTCCCCCACTGTGTGGCAATCGCCGGTGGTCTCCGCGAACACAGTAGATTAGGGACATCGATTCGACAGTTCCGACAGCTGAAAGACCCCCGTGTACCTCAAGACCCTGACCGTTCGTGGATTCAAGTCGTTTGCCTCGGCGACGACCTTTGAATTCGAGCCCGGCGTGACTGCGGTCGTGGGACCCAACGGCTCGGGCAAGTCGAACGTCGTGGATGCACTGTCCTGGGTAATGGGGGAGCAAGGGGCGAAGACCCTGCGCGGCGGCAAGATGGAAGACGTCATTTTCGCCGGCACCTCCGGGCGCGCCGCGCTGGGCCGCGCCCAGGTGTCCTTGACCATCGACAACTCCGACGGCGCCCTGCCGATCGAGTACTCCGAAGTCACCATCACCCGGACCCTGTTCCGGGCTGGAGGTTCCGAATACGCGATCAACGGCCGCTCGTGCCGGCTGCTCGATATCCAGGAACTGCTCTCGGACACGGGCATGGGACGGGAGATGCACGTCATCGTCGGGCAGGGACAGCTGGACCGCATCCTGCACGCGACGTCCGATGAGCGCCGGGGATTCATCGAGGAAGCCGCGGGTGTGCTCAAACACCGCAGGCGCCGGGAAAAGACGGTCCGCAAGCTTGACTCAATGGCCGCCAACCTGTCGCGGCTGCAGGACCTGACCGGCGAGGTCCGGCGGCAACTCACTCCACTGGGTAAACAGGCGGAGGTTGCCCGTCGCGCACAGTCAGTCCAGTTCGAGGTACGTGATGCCCGTTCACGCCTGCTCGCGGATGAATTGGTCACCTTGCGCGAGGCGTTGACGCGGGATCTCGACGACGAGCGCCGCATCAGGGAACGCCGCAACGAAGTCGAGCAAGCCGTCCGGGAGATCACCGAACGGCAGTCCGGGCTCGAAGCCGCAGCCGAGCAGACGGTTCCCGCGCTGAACGCCGCGCGGGAGGCATGGCATGCATTGAACACCACCCAGGAACGACTCCGATCCCTGGGTGCGCTGGCCGCCGAGCGCCAACGCAATCTGGCGTCGCAGTCGAATGTGGTCCATGACGCGTCGCGTGATCCCGCCCGGACGGAAGCACAGGCGGAACGGTTGCGCTCCGATTGGGATGCCCTGCAGTCCGAGCGCGAGTCCCTGGCGCTCCAATTGGAGGAAGCCGTCGCCCGTCGGAGCGCCGCCGAGTCTGCTGCGGCCGAGGAATCCCGTCGACTGGCCTCTCTCATGCGAGCCGCCGCCGACCGACGGGAGGGCCTCGCGCAGCTGGCCGGCCAGGTGGGCTCGGCCAGGAGCCGGTTCGAATCCCTGGAAGGCGAAATCGGCAGGTTGCGCCACGTCGCGGAACAAGCCCGGGAACGCGGGGCGGCAGCCCAGCTGAAGTACACCGAATTGGAGCAACAAGCGGCCGGCGTTGAGGGCTCGGAAGAGAACCTGGACGCGGAACATGAGCGTGCCGAGGAGTCACTGGCGGCCCGCAGCCGCGAACTCGAGGAGCTGACGGAACGAGAGCAGGCTTCCGAGCGCACGCGCTCGACGCTGCAGGCACGACTTGAGGCGTTGCAGGCGGCGATGGGACGCCGCGACGCTTCGGAGGAGATCCTGCAGGAGGGCCTGGACGGCGTCCGCGGACGGATCAGCGCCGACATCCGCGTCGAACCCGGTTATGAGGCGGCAGTCGCGGCGGCCCTCGGCCCCTATGCAGAGGCCCTGAGCGCCCATAGCGGCGAACAGGCATTGCGGATCCTGGACAGCGTGCACGACGGCGAAGCCGGGCGCATTCATCTGGTCTTCCCACCGGCGCCACGGGAACCAGGCCAGAGCGCGGAGGCGTTCCCTGGCGTGGGACCAGGTTCCGGATCCGTGCCGCCGGAGGTGCGATGGGCCACCGAACTCGTCGGAGTGCGCGACGATGCACCAGCTGGCCTGCAAGCCGCTGTCCATTCGCTGCTGGCCGGCATAGCCATCGTCGACGACGGAAACCAAGCGGCCCGGCTCCTGGCCGACGAACCGCGGCTGACGGCCGTGACCGTGGATGGGGACGTGTTCACGGTGAACAGCATCGCTGGGGGTTCCGGATCAGGCTCTTCGCTGCTTGAACTCCAAGCCGCCATTGACTCCACCGAGAACGAACTCGCTGCCGCGACAGCGTCCTACGAACAACTCCGGTTCAAGCGCGGCGGATGTATTGAGCGCCACCGGGAGGCCACGTTGGCCGTCGACACGGCCCTGGAACGGCTCTATCAATCCGACGCCCGGATCACCGGGGTCGCCGAACAGCTGGCGACGTTGGGATCCACCCTTCGCCAGACCCGCGCAGAAACGGAACGGACCGAGCAGCAGATCCAGACAGCCACCGATTCCTTGGGATCCGCGCAAAATGCCGTCTCGGAACTCGAAGCCCGCCTCGCGGCTGCGCAACAGGAACCTTCAGAGGAAGAACCCGACGGCAGCATCGGCGAACGGCTCGATGCCGAGGCGGCCAGCGCACGGCAAAATGAGCTGGACACCCGCCTGGCACTACGGGCGAGCGAGGACCAGGCCAGCCACCTGAAAGGCCGGATCGACGCGCTCGTCCAGTCCGCGGCCCGGGAACGCGCACACCGCGAGCAGGCGGAAAGACGGGCTTCTTCCCGGCGCAGCCAGGCCGCACGGGCCGGTGCCGTGATGCGGGGAACGGAGATTGCCCTCCAACGGGTCACCACATCCCTCGCCCGGGCCGGTGAGCAACGTGACAGCCTGGAGGCGGAACGCCTCGAACTCGACACTGAACTGGGCTCCGTCCGTACCCGCGCCGGGGAACTGGCCACCGAACTGGCGGGACTGACCGACTCCGTCCATCGCGACGAACTGGCACGGGCAGAGCAGCGGATGCGCATTGAGGCACTCGAAACCCGTTCCCTGGACGAGCTGGGCATGACTCCCGAACACCTGGTGGATAATTTTGGGCCGCACCTGCCGGTTCCCCTGCCGGACGGTGAAACCGATAAATGGGCGGCTCTGCGCCAGGACGTCGACGAGGACGGCAACCCCATCGTGGAGGGCAAGCCATTCGACCGCGTCGAACAGCAGAAGCGGCTTCGCAAGGCCGAAAGGGATCTGGCCTCCTTGGGCAAGGTGAACCCGCTGGCGTTGGAGGAGTTTGCCGCGTTGGAAGAGAGGCAACATTTTCTGGCGGAACAGCTTGAGGACCTCAAGGCCAGCCGCAAGGACCTGCTGGATATCATCCGCGACGTGGATGAACGGGTCGAGCGCGTCTTCACCGATGCTTTTCACGACACGGCTGAGCAATTTGAACGCGTCTTCGCCACGTTGTTCCCCGGTGGGGAAGGGAAGCTGGTCCTGACGGAACCGGAGGACATGCTCAACACCGGCATCGAAGTCCAGGCCCGGCCAGCGGGCAAGAAGATCAAGCGGCTCTCGTTGCTCTCCGGCGGTGAGCGCTCACTGACGGCAGTGGCCCTTCTGGTCGCGATCTTCAAGGCCCGTCCCTCGCCCTTCTACGTCATGGACGAGGTCGAAGCAGCGCTGGATGACACCAACCTCGGACGACTGCTGACGATCTTCCGCGAGCTGCAGGAGGAAAGCCAACTGATCATCATCACCCACCAGAAACGCACCATGGAGATCGCCGACGCGCTGTATGGGGTTTCGATGCGTGGCGACGGCGTCACGAAGGTCATCAGCCAGCGGCTGACAACTACTTGATGACTTCTTCTGGGCTTGTCTATTCCCAGACGCCAATGCGAGGGGCTAATTGCGCCCCGTTGCCATTCAATTCGAAGGAATTGCACTTGAGCGTCGATGATGCTGCCCCGTTTAGTGACGTCAGTGCCTTGTAGTAGAGATCAAAATAGCCCATCGAGAGTTCTTCAGGATCCGAGCGGGTAACATGGGGACCAAATATTGGCCTCCCAACAGGAAGTCCTCGTGGGAGTGGCGACGGCCCCGAGCGAAGGGACAAAGCTCGTAGCGACCAGCACGAGCAATAAGCAGATGATTCGAACCAAACTCAGAAATGCCCGGGACCGTTGGCAGTCAAAGACACTTAAGAAGGACCTTGCAGCCGTCAGGCGTGGACTGGAATCCGCGGCCTTTCCGGAAGCAGCGAAGTGTTCCGTTCGAGGCTACCGGGCCTCAACTGTGGTTCTTGAATGTGTCCTTGAGGATTTGCGCATCGCCTTTGATGTCTCGGTCGATAAGGGGGTCGCTTCCCTCTCCGTTCTGGGGCGAAGCGAAGACGCCTCAAGAGTTTTGCGCAATGCCCTCATAGGGGTCGCCTTGAACGTTCGCCTAAACGGCGAGCGAAACATACTTAGAACGTGGCCAATGCGGCCGAAACGCCAAAGAGTCGTCGAAGAAGTTATTGCGGAAATTCATAGCGCCATGAATCGCATAAGTACTCTGCCCGGAGAACTGCACCCGAATCGCGAAGTCGGGCCAACCGACGCCCTGACATATTGGTGGGACACCAAGGCAAATTTTGGAGACACCATCGGGCCTTGGCTCGTTTCTCGCATTTCCGGACGCCGACCGGTGAATAGTCGATGGGTACAAGGGACCGGACCAGCCCTTTTCACTGTGGGATCTGTATTCGGACATCTGACTAAGCCCGGTGAACATGTTTGGGGGTCTGGATTGATCGGCCCGCCGGGAGCGGCGAAACTGGACCAACTCCGGGGTGCCCCTCCAAAACGGATTCACGCCGTGCGAGGCAAGAAGACCCGCGAAGTTCTCATTCGTGAACTGGGTTGGGACGTTCCCGAAGTCTATGGAGATCCGGCTCTATTGCTGCCACGGTACTACCAACCCAAACCGAGCAACCGACCCCGGAAAATAGGATTGGTCCCACACTACAAACACAAAAAACTTTTCAAACCTCTTGAGGGTGTGGGAGTGACTACCATCGACGTAGCAATGGGCCTTGAACCTGTTGTGGACCAAATCGCCTCTTGTTCTGCAGTCATTTCCACGTCACTTCATGGCATTATCGTGGCCCAGTCGTATGGGATTCCCTGGCTCTGGGTGCGTCTGGAAGACAGTCAACTAGGCGGTGGGGCATTCAAGTTTGAGGATTTCTTTTCCCTGTTGGCACGCGATGAAGTCGCTTCCCTTGATTCGTCAACGCGAGAGTTGGGTGATCTCCGTGTTGCCGACTTAGCGGGCCGGGCCACACTCCCGACCTCGTATTACGATTTGGATCTCTTGGAACACTCTTTTCCATCTCACTTGTTTTCAAACTCGCAGTTGGGATCCACAGCCTCATGAAGCCATCAGTCTCGGTGATTATTCCGACCTACAACAGTGTCGAACTTCTTGATGTAGCGCTGAACAGCGTGTGGCACCAGACGCTGGACCAGAGAGAAATTGAGGTCATTGTTATCGACGACGGATCGACTGACTCAACATGGAAATTCTTGAAGTCGTTGGCCGAAAAGCACTCCAACGTTTTGCCTTTGCACCAGGCGAACGCCGGGCGTCCTAGCGTGGGCCGAAACCGCGGAATGGACGAAGCCACTGGCGAATTTGTCTTCTTCTTGGACTCGGACGATTGGCTGGGCCCTAAAGCCCTTGAATTGCTGGTGGCCGCAGCAAGGGCCCACGGATCTGACGTGGTTTTGGGGAGACAACGCGGTGAGAATCGCACCGTTTCCACCTCGGCGTTTTTGGAGACCATTTACGATGCGGACCTGCTGGAAGATGGTCTCTGGGACGTCTTGTCGCCCTGCCGTCTCTTTCGCCGCTCCCTAATAGAAAGCGTTGGCGCTCGCTTTCCTGAGGACATGGTGCAGGGGGAAGATCAGGTATTTGTAGCTCTCTGCTGTTTTTCGGCGAAGAAAATCAGTGTCCTTGCCGACTATGACTATTACTTTGTGCGCGGCCGGACAGATGGGGAGAACCTCTCTCGACGAGTCCAGTCTTTTGAGAACAAGTTCATGACCACGACGCGGATGGCTGCACTGATCGTTCAAAACACGGAGCCTGGACGAATCCGTGAACGGTACTTTCACCGCGTGCTGTATCGCACACTCGCGCCGGGCTTGGGTATTCCATTCATGGCGGCGTCAGAAGCAGATCGCGACAAGTATCTCGTGGGCATCCAACAGCAAGTTCTGGCCCACATGGCCGGAGGAGATTTGGCCGACGCACGTGACGTTCCCCGACTACGGTTGGCGGTCGCTCAATTAGGAGATGCCAGAGACCTAGCAGCATTGAACGAAAGTGTTGCCACAGGACTCGTCTCGCAGTGGGACGAGGGGCAGCTGATGTTGGACTTGGGTCCTGAGCTAAACGGACTCGTCGGTCATGATCTCCGAATTCGTCGGAATGAGCTGCGCGCCATGCCTGCCGCTGTGAAGTTCGAACGGACTGAACGCCACCTCATGATCCGGGTATCGCACTCACATCGGACCTTGAATGGAAGCCCCTACCGGCCCGAATTGGTCATGAAAGCTCGTAACGCCAGCCAGCAAAAAACTTTCCAAGCCTCGAGTTGGAATGGGCCTACCGAGACCACGTTTGACGTTCCCCTCTCGGAGTTTGTGGCCCCAAACTCGTCCGGGAATGCCATATGGGATCCCCGATTGTCCTTGAGGGCAAGGAACCAGCTGCTCGACCTTGGACGGGTCGCCCTCTCTGATGATTTCACCGCTGACGACCTCAAGCGGGAATCGGTAGCGAATCAATTCACGCTATATCGCTCGCAGCAGGGAAATCTGAGCATAAGAATCCTCCAACAGTCCGCAAACCACTCCACGACAGAGACAGGTGCCGGTGCCACGTCCACACCAAGTACGGAAACTGGGACCTCTGTCACGATCGGTGGGCGTCTACGCCAGAAGGCAATGGCTGTTTTGACTCGTCTACGCCGCTAGGACTGCGTCATTCGTAGCACGCTCGTGTCGTTGCGGAAATTCCGGATTTTCCGCTTCACGTAGGGTAAGTGTCCCAGCTCACTTCGTCATCGTTGTTGCCGCTCTGCGACACGGACCCACGCAGCAGCGCCCGCAAGGCCTACGATGCCTGTGATGGCGAAAGCCCAGCCGAACCCCCAGTGGTCGGCGATGAGCCCGGCGACCACTGGTCCGAGTATGGCCCCGCCATCGGTGGCCATCTGGAAGCCTGCCATGACCTTGCCGCCGTTGTGCTCCCGTCCGATGGTGTCGGCCACGGCAGCCTGCTGGGCGGGATTCATGAATCCGATCCCGGCACCGGCAATGATCGACAGGGTAATGAACAGGACCTCGTGGTCGGTCAGCCCGATGCCGGCCATCGCCACGGAGCCGACGGTCAGCCCGACGAGGACGGGCATCCTTCGGCCATGACGATCCGTGACCCTGCCGGCGATGGTCAAGGCCACCGCATTGCCGATGGCAAACAGGCCGAGCGACAGGCCAGCCAGGGCGGCGCCGTCGTCGAATACCTGGGCTGCGAAGAGGGGCACCAGGGCCACGCGGACCCCGAAGTTGGACCAGCCATTGGCAAAGCCTGAGACGAGCGCGGCCCGGTAGACGGGGTCCTTCAGCGCGGTGGCGAAGCCCATGGCCGGGCGGGCGTCGCGCGGGCCGCGCTGGCCCGAGGTGCGCACCCGCAGCAGCGAGAGATAGACGATGGCGGCCGCGATGACGAGCGCTCCACCGTAGATGAAGAAGGGAAGCCGGTAGCCGAACACCGCGAGGAAGCCGCCGACGACCGGGCCGACGATGTTGCCGATCAGGAATGAGCCGGCATAGTATCCGGAGATCCTGCCACGGATCTCCGGCGGTGCCAGCCGGGCAATCAGCGACATGGCAGAAACCGTGAACATCGTGGAACCCAGTCCGCCTGCTGCCCGGAACACCAGCAGCTGGACGTAGTCCTGGGCGAAGCCGCACATGATGGTCGACACGGCCACGATGAGCACTCCGCCGACGTATACGGGGGGTTCGCTCAGCGCCGTGGTCAGCCGCCCACTGACCGGCGCGAATGCCAACCGCGTCAGGGCGAAGACGCTGACGATGAATCCGGCGGCGGCCACGCCCACATCGAAGCTCTTGGCGAACTGGGGAAGGATCGGGGCAATCAGGCCGAACCCGAGGGCGATGACGAAGGCGGCGGCGATCAGGACCTTGATCTCGCGGGGGATCGGTGGCGCGGCAGGTGAGGTGGGGAGTGTGGTCATGAGGGCACCAGCTTAGTCTGTGAGAAACTGTTGCCGTGCCTACAGAAACCCTGCTGATCATTGCCATCATCGTTGTCGTCGTCCTGGTCGTTGGGCTCGGAACCGCCTTCTTCCTGCGCGGTCGCAAGACGCCTCCCGGGACCTACACGACCACTCGAGACGCCAACGACCCGGCACCCGGCAGTGGCGGGGGTACCGACACACTCACCCGGCCCGGCGACACGCCCGCGCAGGATGCCGATGGCGGCGGATCGCTGGATACCACTCCCGCGCCCGAGGACACGCTGGGGCAACAGGATGTCGCCGTCGACGTCCCGGCACCGGTCCTTGGACGTCTCGCCCGGCTGCGTGCCCGGCTGGTCAAGTCCAACAACGCGCTTGGCAAGGGACTGCTCGCCCTGCTGTCCCGGGACGACATCGACGAGGACGTCTGGGACGAGATCGAGGAAACCCTGCTGCTGGCGGACCTGGGCAGCGAGCCCACCCAGGAACTGGTTGACGCACTGCGCGAGCGCGTCAAGGTCGAGGGGCACCGGGATCCGGCCCAGGTCCGCGCCATGTTGCGTACCGAATTGATCAAGCTGGTCGACCCGTCGATGGACCGTTCCCTGGCCGCCGATCGCCAGCCCACTGGGCCCTCGATCATCATGGTGGTCGGTGTCAATGGCGTCGGCAAGACCACCACCATCGGCAAGATCGCCCGCGTCCTGGTCGCCGAGGACAAGGACGTGGTCCTCGGTGCCGCCGACACGTTCCGTGCCGCCGCCGCCGAGCAGCTGGCGACCTGGGGCGCCCGGGTCGGCGTTCCCACGGTCCGCTCGGAACTGGACGGGGCCGACCCGGCATCGGTCGCCTTCGAAGCAGTGAAAACCGGCATCGACCAGGAAGTCGACGTCGTCATGATCGATACCGCCGGACGCCTGCAGAACAAGATCGGTCTCATGGACGAGCTCGGCAAGATCAAGCGCGTCGTGGAGAAGCAAGCCGCCGTCAACGAGGTCCTGCTCGTCCTCGACGCCACCACCGGGCAGAACGGGTTGAACCAGGCCAAGGTGTTCTCCGAGGTCGTCAACGTCACCGGTATCGTCCTGACCAAACTGGACGGCACTGCCAAGGGTGGCATCGTCGTGGCCATCCAACGCCAGCTCGGCGTCCCGGTGAAACTGGTCGGGCTCGGCGAGGGGCCGGATGACCTGGCACCCTTCGAAGCGGAGGACTTCGTCGACGCGCTGCTCGACTGAGAGCTCCATCCCGCAATCTGCGGTAGTTCCGGGCCCCGAACCATTGATCTGATTCGGGGCTCGAAACATTTCCGAAACGTGCACGGAACCAGCACCTTACGTGGACGGTGCATTCGTAACGCCGCCGAAACGCCCGCGCACCACGACGCGAAACACGGATCCGGAATTCTTGGGGCATAGGCGGGACGGACCCGCCGGGATCGCTTCGGGAGGACCGAGATGGAATTATCTGCCGGCAATGTCTGGATGATGGTCTGCGCAGCCCTCGTGCTGCTGATGACCCCTGGACTCGCCTTCTTCTACGGTGGCATGACGCGTGCCAAGGCCGTATTGAACATGATGATGATGAGCTTCGCCGCCGCGGGAGTGGTCGGCGTCGTCTGGGTGCTGTGGGGCTACTCGATGAGCGGAGGCGGTGAGGGCCTGGGTGGGCTGGTTGCCGATCCGTTCACCGCCTTCGGGCTCGGTTCCCTGGTGGGCACCAGCGACTTGATCAGTGTCGGGTATGGCGCAACGTTCGCGATCATCACCGTCGCCCTCATTTCCGGAGCCATCGCCGACCGCGCCAAGTTCAGTGCCTGGCTGACCTTCGCACCCATCTGGGTCACACTGGTCTACGTGCCGATCGCCTACTGGGTCTGGGGTGGCGGGTTGCTGGGGGCCGATGGAGCCATCGGCTCCTGGGCCGGGCACGCCATCGACTTCGCCGGCGGCACCGTGGTGCACATCAACGCGGGAGTCGCCGGGCTGATCCTCGCAGTGATCATCGGCAAGCGGCGCGGCTTCGGCAAGGACCCGAGCCAGCGCCCCCACAACATCCCCCTGGTCATGATCGGGGCTGCCCTGCTGTGGTTCGGTTGGTTCGGATTCAACGGCGGGGCGGCCTCAAGTGCCGAACAAGCCGGCCTGATCTGGATCAACACCTTGGCCGCGCCGGCGGCTGCAATGCTGGCCTGGATTGGAATCGAACGCCTTCGCGACGGACACCCCACCTCGCTGGGAGCGGCTTCCGGCGTCGTGGCCGGGCTGGTGGCCATCACCCCCGCCTGCGCCAATGTCTCCCCGGTGGGTGCCATCGTGCTCGGGTTCGTGGCCGGCGTGGCTGCAGCACTGGCGGTGGGTCTGAAATACCGCTGGGGCTATGACGACTCGCTCGACGTCGTCGGAGTTCACCTGGTCGCCGGCCTGGTCGGCACCCTGGCGTTGGGGTTCCTGGCATTGCCCGGCGAGGACACCGCCGGCGGGCTCTTCTACGGCGGTGGGCTGGCCCAACTCGGAACCCAGAGCGTCGCCGTCGTGGTCTGCATGGGGTACACGGCCATCATGACCGCGATCATCGGCCTGGCGATCCACAAGACCCTGGGGATGCGCATCAGCGAGGACGCCGAGGACACCGGCATCGACCTCACCGAGCACGCGGAAACCGGTTACGAATTCGGAGGCCTGGGCACCACCGGATCCTTCGTACCGCACCCGGCCACCTCGAGCCACCTGCCACAGCACACCATCGAAGGGGCACAGTCATGAAGCTGATCACCGCAATCATCCGGCCAGAGAAGATGGGCACCATCCGGGAGGCCCTGGAAAGCTACGGCGTGCGGGGCCTGACCGTCAGCCAGGCCAGCGGGTACGGCCGCCAGCGCGGACACACCGAGGTCTACCGCGGCGCCGAATACACCATCGATCTGCTGCCCAAGGTCCGCGTCGAAGTGCTGGTTGGCGATGACTGGGCAGATGACGTTGTCGACGTCCTGGTCGCCACCGCCAACACCGGACGCGCCGGCGACGGAAAGGTCTGGGTCACCGACGTCCGAGAGGCAGTGCGCGTGCGCACCGGCGAACGGGGTGACGCGGCGGTGTAGCCGCGGCGGCCGCGTTGAGCGGGCCACCGGGTCGGCCCACAGCCGAGCCGGTGGCCCACGTCACGGGATGTCGCACGGCAGCAGGAGGATTGCTATCGTGTGCCGATGTCTGAATCCGTGAGCAAGCAGCGCGACGGGCGACTCGATATGGCCAAGGGCGTCCTCATTGCCCTGGTGGTGGCGGGCCACTTCCTGGAGGGGATGAACGACTGGACCGCCGAGACCGTCAGGCTCCCGCTGACCATGATCTATTCGTTCCACATGCCGGCCTTCGTGTTCCTGACCGGCATCACCGCCAAACCGCATGGCATCCTGCGGCGGATCTGGCCGCTGGCCCTCCTCCTGGTGTTGTTCCAGACTGCCTTCCTGCTGGCCAGTCCGTGGCTGGATCCCGAAGCCACCTTCACCTGGAACACCCCGTATTGGATCCTCTGGTTCCTGCTGGCGCTGATCTGGTGGCTGCTGCTGACCCCTGCCATCCATCGCTTTCCCCGGGCATCCGTGGTGTTGTCGATCGCGGTGGCCGCGTCCGCCAGTGCCATGCCGTTTGCCGGCTACCCCTTCGCGTTGGGCCGGACCCTGACGTTCCTTCCCTTCTTTGTCATCGGCTACCTCCACGGCAAGGACATCCTGAATTGGTGCTCCTCGGCCCGTGGGGCCATCCGCGGCTGGGGCGTCGCGGCGGCCGTGGCCCTGCCCGTTGTGCTCTTCGTCCTGGACGTCGACAACGGATGGCTGTACGGCAGCATGAGTGCCAACGAGCTCAACGAAGGGGCGGGGCCCGGGATGCTGACCCGCACCGCGTTGATGCTGGTGGCCGCGATCATGACAGCAGGATTCCTCATGGTCATCCCGAAGATGCCCGGCACAGCGTGGTCCGTGCTGGGGCGGCGAAGCCTTGCGGTGTACCTTTTCCACGGGTTCATCGTGAAGGCGGCGGATCCCTACTTGCCGGCCGTGCTGGCCGGCAACAATGCACTGTCGCTGCTTCTCGTCGCCGTCCTGACCGTGGGAACACTGGCCCTGACCTCGTGGCGGCCCCTGGACGCCATGGTCCGAAGGATCGGACGGCCACGCGCCGCCACGGCACCTCCCCGGTCGGCGCCCGCCGGGGTCCGGGAACGCGAACCCGTCGGTTAGGCTCCGCCTGCCGTCTGCGCGTCGAGGCTGGTGCCGGGGACTTCACCGTCCTTGGGTGCCCGGTCCAGTTGGACCTCCTGGCTCGTCAACCAGTTCCCGGGTCCGTTGGAGCCGGCTGCGTATTCCTCCAGGGGGACCTCGTCGTTGGCCCAGGCAGCCAACACCGGTTCGACGATCCGCCAGCACTGTTCGGCCGTGTCATCACGCACCGACAGGGTGGGATCGCCGGCGAGCACGCCGGCCAGGACTTCGCCATAGGGGAGCAGGTCCGGGCTGTTCAATTGGGCCGAGAGCCCGATCCGGTCCAGCTCATACATGTCACCCGGGCCGTTGACGTCCAGCTCCAGCTCGAGGGTGTCCGGGCCGAAACCGATGCGCAACCGCGTGGGCGTGTCATTGCCGGTGAAGCCGTCGGGCAGGTGTGAGACGGGCTTGAAGGTGATGACCGCTTCCTTGCGCGGGCAGCCCAACGCCTTGCCCGAACGCAGCAGGAACGGGACCCCTGACCAGCGGGAGTTGTTGATCCGCAATTCGATTTCCGCGAGTGTCTCGGTTCCGTTCGCCGCATCCACCCCGTCTTCGTCCACGTAGTCCGGGACGTCGTGGCCCCGGCTGGTCCCTGCCGTGTAGCGCGCCCGCCGAGTGCTCTTGGCATAGTCGGTGGGCACCTTCGTGGCACGCAATACCGAACCGATGTGGTCACGCAGGTCGCGTTCGCCCAGGGTCGCCGGGGCATTGAGGGTCAGCAGGGCGAGGATCTGCAACAGGTGCGATTGGATCATGTCACGCAACGCGCCGGCGTGGTCGTAGTAGCCGGCGCGCGACTCGAGGGCAAGGTCCTCGTCGTAGAAGATCTCCATCTTCGCCACATGCTCGGCGCTGAAGAGCGGCTCCAGGAAACGGTTGGCGAAGCGCAGGCCCAGGATGTTGAAGACCGTGGCCTTGCCGCGGAAGTGGTCCACGCGCTGGATGTACTCCTCGGGCACCAGCCGCGTCAGGGTCCGGGTCAGGGCATGGGCGGACTCGGCACTGGAACCGAAGGGCTTTTCCATCACCAACGTGGTTCCGGCGGGGACCTCCGCCGGGGTGAGGACCTCGCAGGCCTTCTGGCTGATCTTCGGTGGCAGGGCGAAGTACAACGCCACCGGACCCTCCAGCGTGGAGACCAGCTGGCCGAGCTCGCCCGGGGCAGTCACATCAAGGGCCGAGTAGCTCGTGTGTGCGGCCATCCGGTCCAGATGGGCCGCGCCCTGTGCCGTCGCCTTCTTCTTGGCCTGGCCAAACACGTCGGCAACGCGCTGCTGCCAGTCCTCGGCACTGAAATCCGGCGAGCCCGCGCCGACCAGGACCAGGTCGGCCTCGCGGCCCGTGGCAATCAACTGGGCCAGTCCGGGCAACAGGAGCCGGCCGGTCAGGTCTCCCGAGGCTCCGAGGATGAGCAATGTCTTGACATGGGATTTCTTCGCTTCACTCACGAGCACTAGCTTGCCACCATCCCGGCTTCCCTGTCTGCTGGAGGCGATTCGATGCCGCCGGGCGCGTCGGACCTTGGTAGCCTTGGTAGTCGAGTCCAGCGGGGTTTTCCCGCAGCCATCCACACGAAAGTAGTCCAGCTCCCGTGTTCAATTCACTCTCCGACCGGCTGACAGCGACGTTCAAGAACCTCCGCGGCAAGGGCCGGCTCTCGGAGGCCGACGTCGATGGCACCGTCCGTGAGATCCGCCGGGCCCTGCTGGACGCCGACGTCGCCGTTCCCGTGGTGCGTGCCTTCGCCGCGCAGGTCAAGGAGCGCGCCCTCGGCGCCGAGGTCAGTGCCGCACTGAACCCGGGCCAGCAGATCGTGAAGATCGTCAACGAGGAACTCACGGGAATCCTCGGCGGGGAGACCCGCCGGCTGAACCTGGCCAAGGTGCCGCCGACGGTCATCATGCTCGCCGGCCTGCAGGGCGCCGGCAAGACCACCCTGGCCGGCAAGCTGGCCAAGTACCTCAAGGCCCAGGGCCACACCCCCCTGCTGGTGGCCTGTGACCTCCAGCGCCCCAACGCCGTGAAGCAGCTGCAGGTCAACGGCGAACGCGCCGGCGTGCCGGTCTACGCCCCGCACCCCGGCGTCTCCTCCGAGTTCGAGGAATCCACCGGCGACCCGGTCGTCGTCGCCCGCAACGGTGTCTCCGAGGGCCGGCAGAAGCAGCACGACATCGTCATCATCGATACCGCCGGCCGCCTCGGCGTCGACGCGGAGATGATGCAGCAGGCCGCCGACATCCGCGCCGCGGTGAACCCGCACGAGGTCCTGTTCGTCATCGACGCGATGATCGGCCAGGACGCGGTGAACACCGCCCAGGCGTTCAACGACGGCGTCGGAGTCACCGGCGTTGTGCTCTCCAAGCTCGACGGCGATGCCCGCGGCGGTGCCGCACTCTCCGTCGCCTCGGTGACCGGCAAGCCGATCATGTTCGCCTCCACCGGCGAGAACCTCTCCGATTTCGAGGTCTTCCACCCGGATCGCATGGCCAGCCGCATCCTGGACATGGGCGACATGATGACGCTCATCGAGCAGGCCGAGCAGAACTGGGACAAGGGCGAGGCCGAGAGGATGGCGAAGAAGTTCGCCGACCGCGAGGACTTCACGCTCGAGGACTTCCTGTCCCAGATGCAGCAGATCAAAAAAATGGGCTCCATGAAGAAGATGCTCGCGATGATGCCCGGGGCGGCCATCTCCAAGCAGCAGCTGGAGCAGTTCGACGAACGCCAGATCGACAGGATCGAGGCCATCGTCCGCTCGATGACCATGCACGAACGCGTGGCACCGAAGATCATCAACGGCTCCCGCCGCGCCCGCATCGCCAAGGGGTCGGGCACGTCGGTCTCCGAGGTGAACCAGATGCTGGAACGCTTCGGCGAGGCGCAGAAGATGATGAAGAAGATGGCAGCCGGCGGCGGGATGCCCGGCATGCCAGGTGGCCGCGGCGGCGCCAAGAAGTCCAAGGGCGGCAACAAGAAGAAGCAGAAGTTCGGCAACCCGGCCAAGGCCGCCCAGGCCGAACTGGAGGCCAGGAACCGCAAGTCGAACGCTCCAGCGGCACCCAGCGGCGCTTCCTTCGGCCAGCAGGGCAACCAGGACTTCGACCCCGCGAACCTGAACCTGCCCAAGGGGTTCGACAAGTTCCTGGGCAAGTAGGCGCGAGGGCAGGGAGGCGCTGATGGCTGTTGTGCAGGGACTGGACGGGTTCCTCAGCGCCCGGTGGAAACACCGGGCCTACGCCTCGATCCTGGTGCGGCGCTCCGATGGGGCGGTGCTCACGGTGAAGGATTCGGCGGGGATCAACGAGGCCAGCTATGGAGACGACTCCGAACCCGACTGGGTGCTGCCCACCGCCGCCGTGCGCTCCGGGGTCGGCCCCCGCGAAGCCGCAGCGTCCGTGTTGAGCCGATTGGCCCTGGAGCCGTCGATGGGCCGGATGCTGGTCCACGACTTCCGGCCGGCCCTGGGTGGTGCCCACGCCGCCGGTGGCAGCGACACCGGCGATGAGTTCCTGGTGTACGACGGCGGCACGTGGGTCACCGAGGTCGAGCGTTTCACCGCCGACGGCGGCCTGCTGCAGGTGCGCTTCTGCCCGCTGGAGCAGTTGGCGATCCTGCTGCCACCGGCCGATGCGGAACGCGCTGCGGCAGGCGTGCGGGCGCTGGAGCTCGGGGGAGTGGCCGAGCTGGAACACGGCCGCGACGTCACCCCACGCCATGTGCCTGGCAACCGGCAGCCCCCGCGAGAACTGATGCCTCAGCTTCCGCTGACGGCGCCGGTCCCCGGGTTGAGGAACCGGAACCTTGGTATCTCCTGAAGAATTTTCGCGCCACAAGGAGTGCTTATTGGCTGCGGATCATTGGCTGCAGGGCACGGCATAAACCACAAAGAGAAGAGATACCAATGGGGTGTTCGCGTCGAACGCTGCTCATCGCGGGATGTAGTGCCGTCGGTCTTGCCGTGACGGGGTGTTCCGATAGCCGCGAGAGCAGTGTCGAGGCTGAGGACCGGATTGCTGACTTGGCCTACCCCGCCATGGCTGCCCATCGTGGTGGTCTGTCCTTGTACCCTGAATCAACAATGAAGGCCTTTGAAGCCATCATCGGCGAGTACCCGAACGCAGTTCTCGAGATGGATGTGAGGACGCTGCGCGACGGAACCATGGTGATCTTTCACGACCCGACAGTTGGTCGCATCGCGACCAACTCGCGAGCGGCGGTCGCTGAAATGAGCCCGAAGGACTGGCATGCCTTGCGCATCAGGGATCCGAAGGGCGGTCGGGCGCAACCTGCAGTCTTTCTCGATGAGGTCCTGGAGCGTTTTGGCAGTACTAACAGCGTCCTCATGATTGAACGGAAGGGCGATACGGAAGTCCACGCCTTCATGGAAGCCATACGACCATTCAAATCACACGTGATTCTTCAAGACTTCAATGTCGATCATGTGAAAACGATGACGAATGCCGGCTTTGATGTCGTTCAGTTGACGGGAAAGAAAGCGCCGGAACTTGTACCGGGCGTTTACGCCTTGGGAATCGGCTCCAATGTGATCACGGAAAGAATCTGTAGCGAAGCGCAGGCGCAGGGCACTCATGTTTGGGCCTGGGGAGATGACGTCGTCTACAACGATCCTCGGCTCACTGCATTAGGAGTCGACGGCTTTATTGTGAACGATCCTTCCCGCCACGCGTAATGGCTCCGGTCCCCGGGCTGTATAGCCGGAACGCCTAGCCTCCCTGCCGGTTTCCGGCGAACGGCAGCACAACTCCCAGCCAGGGCTCGCCGTCATCGGTCTACCCGAGGCGTAGAGCCCATCTGCAGGATATGGACGTTGGCTCGTGCGGGGAAATCGGATCGATCAGCGTGGTCTTCGGCTGGTTGTGTGTGCTGATCTGGGTCGTCCGGATCGCCGGAGCAGTGTCCGTGCTGCTGCCGCGCCGCCGGGGCAGCTGGTGGCTGGTCATTCCGCTGCTGCTCGTCGTCGCCGTGCTCATCACGTGGGTGCACTACCGGTTGCTGGTCTACGCCTGGTTCGTGTGCTCTGAGGCGTTGTCGCTCACGGTCCTCGCTGCCGGCGCGCAATCCGTGAGGCAATACACGACGGCAACTCGTTTAGTTGAAGTATCAAGCAAAAAGTGCGACGATGGAGGCAGAAGCCAACCAGCCGATCCTCCAGAAGGAGCACCCCATGACCGCCATCGCACCGGCCGCCCGCACCACCGATCTCCTGCCCGCTGGCCTGGGCATGGGCACGCTGACCCTGAAGGTCGGCGACCTGGCCAAGATGACCGAGTACTACCGCGCCGCGCTGGGCCTGAGGGTCCTCGCAGACGATGCCACCGGCGTCTTGCTCGGCCGGATCAACGAACCGCTGCTCCGTCTGGAGGACCGCCACGGGCTGATCCTGCCCGGTCGTGGCGAAGCCGGCCTGTTCCACACCGCCCTGCTCTTCGAGGACCAGGCGTCATTGGCCGCCGTCGTCGCCTCCGCCGCCCAGCACCCCGAGAGCCGGTTCGCCGGCAGTGCCGACCACCTGGTTTCCGAGGCGTTCTACTTCACCGACCCCGAGGGCAACGGCATCGAGCTCTACTGGGACCGCCCCCGGGACCAGTGGACCTGGCACGGCACGACGGTGGAAATGGACTCCCTGGCCCTGAACCCGAACGACTACCTGCGCAAGCACCTCACCGAGCAGCGCACCGGGTCGCTGGATGCCACGGCAGCCGACATCGGCCACGTCCACCTGCAGGTCGGCGACACCGCAGTCGCCAGGAACTTCTACGTCGACACCCTCGGGTTCGCGGAGACCGCCAGCATGCACGGGCAGGCACTGTTCGTCTCCGCCGGTGGCTACCACCACCACATGGCCATGAACGTCTGGAACAGCCGCGGGGCCGGTCCCCGCAAGGACACCCTCGGCCTGGGCGAGGTCCTCATCCGGGTCCCCGGAGTCGATGACGTCAGCGCCGTCGCCGATCGCCTGCGCTTCGCCGGCATCGAGAACCACCACGACGGATCCGAGCTGCGCTTCGAGGACCCCTGGCTCAACCGGCTGCGCATCGCCGTCGGCTGAACGGAGACGGGTTGAACTCGGGTGAAGTAGATGCGAACGTTTGGTCCTCAACGTTGCGCGCCCAAGGCGTTCGGAGTTGCAGAGGGGTATGCCGCTACTTCCAACCTTCCTACAGCTCCCAATGATCTCGGCGTCTGCGTATCTGGTATCTACTCTGTATGACAAGTGCGCAAGCAACCGGGCACTGGCAGCGGTCGGGCAGGAAAATAGATGCGGTGAGTGTGTGTTTGGTCGGGCTAATTTCCTTGTTCCACTACCTTGTGAGTGCGGAACTCCATGCGGACTTTGTCATGGAGGCGATTGATCATACCAATTGAACAACTGTCGGCTAAGACGTAGAGCAACAAGGCGACCTCTCCGTACCGTGCAGGAGAGTCCTCAGGTGAATGACCACGATTCGGTACTGGGGTAGCGGTGCAAACGCCGTGCCGAGGAATGGTCTTCCCGAGCCCTGCGTCTCTGCGTTTGCTTGGCGACCGTCGTAGTCTGAACTACAGCCGGAAGGGGGGGGCAAAGTGATATTAGGTCTGAGTAATTTACCGTTGTTGGTGCACCTCTCCCGTGCGACTGAACGAACGCGCGCTCCAAGCGGCTGGCTGACGTCCCGATTCGCTCGTTAACCGCGCAGGCGGTTAGTTCGGCGTTGACAGATGAAGGTCCACTGCAAGTGCATTGGAATTGTCAAACGGCAAAGTACTCATTGTAAGCCTGGCGTAGAAAATGAATTATCATATTGGAGGGGCCTCGACGCCACCCGACATTCGGTCGCGGACATCACCAGTCGATCGATCGAGGCCACCGGGGAAAGACGTATGTCAACCGTGATGTGAGAATCCGTTTCGGTGTCGAAGTGCTGTCGTCGTCCCCATGGAATTTGGGGTACCTTTCCCGAGGTGCAATTGCGAAGCATAGAATTTGAAGGGGATTATGAAATCGAGTCGTTCTGCTTCTAACGGAAACCCGTCAGCAATTGGACGGACGCCGAACTTCGGCCGAGTTGGGCGTGCCGTCGCATGGCGGAAGCGCGCTTTTCGCCAAGACAGGTCGATTCGCAACATAATTCGTCCCGTTCCTCAATCTCAAGGAGTTCCTGCAGACCCACCGCGTTCGCTAGGGCAGAAGCGCTTCGCCTGGTCGGATTCGTTTTTCGAGGAGGCTGTGCGCGAAAACGTCATCTTCTACGAGTCCTTTTCGGGCCGGGGAGCTTTGTGTAACCCGGAGGCGCTTTTTACATATCTACTGGTCCAAGGGGACATGCAAAGCATGGAACACGTGTGGGCAATGCGGGACCCGCATGAAAAGTCGATATTTGATGCGAAGTACGGCCGTCTCCGGAACGTTCGATCCGTCATCTTGGAATCAGACGAGTATTGGCGCGAACTGTGTACTGCAAAGTACCTATTTAATAACGCAACCTTCCCGCCATCCTTCACGAAGCGTCCTGAACAGGTGTATACCAATACATGGCATGGCACCCCTCTGAAGACCATGGGTTACGACTCGAACGAGGGCCCTCACGGCGCAAGGAACATCCTTCGAAATTTCTGCCAGGCTGATTTTCTGGTTTCCCCAAATTCTTTTACAACGAACCAGATGTATCGTTCCGCGTACCGCCTCGAAGGGATTTATCGCGGTGCCATTATTGAGCAGGGATATCCACGGATCGATTACCAATTTGAAGGCGAGCGTGAAGTAGCGGAAACCAAGGAAGTACTCGAGGCATTCGGACTAGGACCGTTGGATGGGCAAGTTGTCGTGTATGCCCCCACGTGGAAGGGCCCCGACTTTCAGAATCCGGTGAATGAAGCTCATTTACTACTTGATCGAGCGCTTCAATTAGAAGAAGCAACGGGCCTGAGGGTACTGCTTAAGGTGCATCAGCAGGTCTACAAGATGGCTTTGGAAATACCTGAGATCAAATCCTATTTAATACCTCATTCGATTCCGGCAAATAAAGTCCTTTCAATTGCCGACGTACTTGTAACCGATTACTCAAGCATTTTTTTCGATTTCCTGGCTTCTGAGAAGCCGATGATCTTCTTCGCTCCCGATCAAACTCAGTACAATAGTACGCGGGGAGTGTATTTGGATGAGCTCCCAGGCCCGATTCTAGACTCCATAGAAGAGCTAATTGCGACCTTGAAGTGTCTTGGTACCGGCGGTGGATTGGATCCAATCACATCGCATGAGGAGGCCCGCAGTAGAGCCAAGGCTCTCTATTGCTCGAAGGAAACTGGAAACTCAACGAAGCGCGTCGTAGACATAGTAATGCGAGGCAATCCGGATCAGCTTCCTCTCGTCACGGATTTTTCCACGGCTAAGGAGGCCCTGCTTCTTTACATCGGTGGTATGCGGAACAACGGAATTACTACGGCGGCACTGAACCTCCTCCAGAATCTTGACTACGAACGTTTTGATGTCTCCATATTCGCGCCCCAAAAGTCGGGATCCCGCCCGGAGTACCTCTACGATCGTATTCCTTCGTCAGTACGCCAGTTTCTCCGTCAAGGTACACATCCCCTCTCAAGGGGTCGAAATGACAAGATGAAGGCATTCCTTGAAAGTACGGAAACTTCGCTGAGGGATATGGATCCTGAAGTCCAAGAAGTCTTCGATGCTGAGTGGCAGCGATGCTTCGGTGCAACCCAGTTCGACTACATTGTCGACTTCAGCGGATACGCCGGTTTCTGGTCTCATATCTTACTTGCCGGTCAAGCCCGTAAGTCCTATAGCGTGTGGCAGCATAACGATCTTCTGCGCGACAGAGATAAAACGGTGAATGGAAAGAAGCCAAACTTCACATCGTTGAACTCCCAATTCAATTCCTACAGATTCTTCGATAATGTCGTTTCCGTTTCGGAGGACTTGCGTAACGTAAACCGAAAGAATCTATCCGAATATGCCTATCCGACGGTTTTCGGATTCAGCAGAAATTCCCTGGATACAAATAAGATTCGGTCTGCTATGGAACTCGAGCCTAGTGCGGACACCCGAGGCGAAATCAAGGACCTGAACTTCAGAAATATCGAAGCCGTATTTGACGGCTTGTTGGAGAGGTATTCTCAACGTGAAATACAACGCGAGCTGTCCGATGCGTTGCTACGGCAAGCTCTTTTTTCGAGCCGTGGTACAACTCGCTTTGTCACTGCGGGGAGACTATCGCCGGAGAAGAATCAAGCCCGTCTTCTGAAGGCTTTCGCTGACGTTTTCTCAGAATTTCCGAACATTGAATTGATCATCTTGGGTGACGGGGCGCTTCGGGAGGAATTGCAGGCGCTAACTAAAGAACTGGGTATTGACGCGGCCGTTACCTTTACGGGCATGGTCGATAACCCACTCGATCTCATGAAGCGGTGTGACTGCTTTGTTCTATCCAGTGATTATGAGGGCCAGCCGATGGTACTTCTCGAGGCATCCTGCTTGCGTTTGCCGATTATAACGGTCAATTTTGGGAGCATAGGCCAATCCTTGCCCGAGGAACGAGGCGTAGTAGTCGAGCAGGACGTCAATGAGCTCAGCCAAGCGATGAGAAGCTTCGTGCTGTCCGACAACCGACTAGAGGTCCGATTTGACTTCCAGGCGTACAACCACGAAGTCGTCGATGAGTTTTACACAGCGATTGGCGCTGTGCAAACAGTCCGAAGTCAAGCTGAGAGGTTTCTAGCATGAAGGTGAACCGGTTCAAATACGGCAGAATCTTCCGTCCTCATTCGAGACGGCTTCGTTCATTGTCGGCCAAGTTTCAGGCGATAGTGGGCGACATAAGGCAATTGGGCCCCGTTGGGCGCCTGACGAATTCGCTCATCATGGCAGAGCATGAGGAGCTCCGGCGCTCTAATGCTGAGTCGGCAGAGAGCGTTGTCAAAGCGATTTCGGAGCAGAATGATCACCTGAAAGGTATCGCCAAACGGCTGGACAGCCTGATTGCCGTGCAGCGAGATGCTCGGACCAACACCGTTCATCAGCTGGAACGTCAGACCAAAAACCTTGAGAATATTAGACTTAACAGTTCAGCGGCGACTCTGAGGGATATCTGGAGCGTCGTCGGGAGTAAGCAGCTATCACTCATCGAAACTCTTGATGCCATTACGGAGGAGGGTCTCAGCTTCGCTCGTTTCGGAGATGGGGAACTCAAAATGTTGACCCGCATCGATTTTAAGGCTCGTTTTCAGCGAAACAGTCCTGAACTGCAGGCCGCCCTCCGGAGTGTACTTACGGATCCTCCCTCAAATCTGCTGATTGGGGCACCGCATGCATTCAGCGACGTTCATTGGACTCGAGCGTATGCGGAGTATTGGGACTCTTGCCGCCAGCTTTTTGGGGGCATACAGAGATTCGGGGACAGCCACGTCTCTCGACCGGTTGTATTCGAATCGCATGGCGCATTGGCGGCAGAACGTTGGTCTCGTGTATGGGCAGGGAAAAGAATTCTCATAATCACGGGCGAGGGCTCACGATTTGACCTAATTCCAGAACTGTTCAGTACGGCGCTTGGCCAAGAATTCCTTTATTCCAAACCGAGAGATGCGTTTGATGACTTGGATAGATTAGTAATTGAATGCAAGTCGAGATGCGCGGATATAGTCCTAATCTCTTTGGGGCCGGCGGGGACTATTTTGGCTGCGTTGCTGGCGTCCGAAGGCCTTCAGGCAATTGATCTTGGCCACTTGTCGAATAGTTATTTGCACGTATTCGCCGGGGGAGAGCTACCTGAACGGACCCCAATCGAGCGACGAGTATAGCTGATTTGCGTTATCGTCAATTAGATGAACTCTGAGCAGCAGTCCATCAACGCTTTTAGTCCATTGGAATAATCCGCTTTCCTGTTTTTTGTCTTTTGCACGACAAAATTTCGTCATTGCCGATGGGTTCCCGTGGACTGTGATAGAGGATTGATTTTGGCCGACGGGATAAGAGGGCGTTTTACCCGTCTGTGGGGCTGACATTCGAACTCTCAATAAACCTGATTCGTCGGGACTAAGAGATAGTCCGCCGGGGTTGCGCAGTTACCTTAGAAGGTAGGAGAACTAGGAAGCATGGAAACAGTCGAGCTTCAGGCGTTGTTGGATGCCCTTCAAAGCTCCCAACTCCAGGGGATCGCCAGAAAGATCTGGCTATATCGACGCAGTACTGTTGTTGTGGAATTCGGCGATGAAGGCTCCCCTTTGGCGATGGATGTGTCGTATTCCACTCAATTTGGCTGGTCAGTATCCGTGCTTGCACGGACGAAAGAAGGTCAGCGGCAGCTTCGCAACCTCTTGGTCGGCAGGGCGGAACTAGTTCAACAGAATGGCGAGAGGAACATTCTTGCAGCTTTAGGTCATGAACTCCGGACGGAGACGCTGGTCGGCCAAGTGCTCAAATGGACAACTTGGATTACACAGCAAGAGACGGATTGGAAAGTCTTCAGTTCGCCCGCGTCCGAACGCGGTGGCCCCTATCGCGGAGTTTTCTGGTGGGACAACCGGCCGAATTTCGGAGACGCAATTGGTCCTTGGCTGGTTCATCGAATCACAGGCAAAACCCCATATGTCGTCAGAGGTGCCGAGACCAGTGTGCCGCCTCTAATGAGCGTTGGATCCATACTGCAACTTATGGCGGCAAACGGCACACAAGTATGGGGCTCAGGCCTTATCGCTCCGCTGGAGGGCAAAGCGCTAAGCCGGCTGAGGTCGATGAGCGACGTACGTATTCATGCCGTTCGCGGGTGGAAAACTCGAAGCGAGTTGGTCTCCAAATTGGGTTGGGAAGTGCCCGCTGTGGTGGGGGACCCGGGTTTACTGCTGCCTCGATTTATTGCTCCGACGGGTAACGAAGCTTCGCGAGGCAAAATTGCTTTTATACCCCATTATGCCCATACCGACAAGTTGCAAGGAATGAATTCGACAAGAGTTCACGTGGTCGATGTTCGAAATGGTCTCGAACGAGTCGCACGTGAGATTGCATCGGCTGATTATTGTGTGTCGACGTCATTGCATGGATTGATCGTCGCCCAAGCCTACGGTGTTCCCTGGACTCGGCTTTCCATTGAAGACGCGCCTCTTACCGGTGGGGACTTCAAATTTACCGACTTCTATTCGACGCTGGAGAACGACGATGTTTCTCATGTGCGTGTTTCGTCTGAGGAATTGCCGAAAGTTAGGATTGAACGTCTTGCCGGGCAAGCTCGCCTGCCGCGTCTTCAGGTCTCACTTAACCGCTTAGAAAGTGCTTTCCCCGACAAGCTGAGTCCTGTAATTCGACGGCCAAGTGGTAGTTTCTAAGGTCGTTGTGAACGCGGCTGATGGGAGTTGCGCCGCCGATTCCGAAATGGGGTCGATGATAATTGCAGTAGTGCAGCCCCTTCGAATAGGCCTGCGCCCGTTCGGTTTCGCTGCTGTAGGACTGGGCGTAGGCCCGTTCCGTGGCAAGTGATCGGTTGAAGCGTTCGACCTTTCTTTGGTCTGCGGCCGGTAGGGGCGGGTGCACCTGTGCTTCACCTCCCCGAGTGGCTGGTTGAAGGCCTTGGATCGATAGCAGGAGCCACTGTCGGCACTAAGCCGGATTCGGCTTAGTGCCGACAGTGGCGGCGAGATTGCCTTGCATTACCGGCTGGCCGATGCACTGGCCGTGCGGACGTACTTCGCCGATCCCTACTCGGCTTGGCAGCGCGGGACGAACGAGCACTTCAACGGACGCATCCGCAAATACCTGCCCAAACGCACCAGCTTCGCCGACCTGAGCCAGGAGGAGCTCGATGAGTTCATCGCCGAGATCAACAACCGCCCCCGCAAGCGCCTCGGATGGCTCACCCCGGCCGAGGTCTTCCAAGAACTATCCTGGGACCAGGCCATGCCCTGTTGCTCTTCGGCTTAGAACTCGGCAGGTCGCGCCGGCCGGTCCCTTCTGGCATAATGGACAGGTACTCGATCGACGTGGCCCCTCTCTCCGCGTGTGCATCGTGTCCCCAGAAGCCACGCAGTATGGCCCGCCCCACGGGTGCAGAACCGCGGATTCGCCCAGTATCAGATACAGGAGTGACCACTACAGTGGCCGTTAAGATTCGACTCAAGCGCTTCGGCAAGACGCGCGCCCCGTACTACCGCATCGTCATCATGGACTCCCGCGCCAAGCGCGACGGCCGTGCCATCGAGGAGATCGGCAAGTACCACCCCACCGAGGAGCCCTCGTTCATCGAGGTCAAGTCCGAGCGTGCGCAGTACTGGCTGTCCGTTGGCGCCCAGCCGACCGAGCAGGTCGCAGCCCTGCTGAAGATCACGGGTGACTGGCAGAAGTACAAGGGCATCGAGGGCCAGGAAGGCACCTTGAAGACCAAGGCCGACAAGGAGGCCTACGTGGCCCCCGACCGCGGCTCGGTCATCCTGCCCGAGGCCATCACCAAGAAGGCCGACAAGGCTGAAGAGGCCCCCGCCGAGGAAGCCGACGCCGAGAAGGCAGAAGCCACCGAGGCCGAGTAGCCATGCTCGCTGAGGCTCTCGACCACCTGGTCCGCGGCATCGTCGACTCCCCGGAGGATGTTGCAGTGGACCGCAAGGCCACCCGCCGTGGCGACACGCTCGAGGTCCGGGTCCACCCGGATGACCTCGGACGTGTCATCGGCCGACAGGGCCGTACCGCCCGCGCCCTGCGCACCGTGGTGGCGGCACTGTCGGACGGCGAACCGGTCCGTGTCGACGTCGTCGACACCGACCGCCGTCGCTAGGCCAGGTCGCAGAGTCACCGCCACGCCGACAGGCCTGGCAGCCCCGGCCCCGCACCCTCACCGGTGCGGGGCCGAACGCGTTAAGCCCATCGTAGGATCGTTGTAGAACGCCCGAATCCCAAGGAGTATCCATGCGCCTCCAGGTCGCACGCATCGGCAAGCCCCACGGCATCCGCGGGGAGGTCACCGTCCAGTTGATGACCGATGACCCCGGCGCCCGCTTCGAGCCCGGCACCGTCTTCGACGTCGAGGCCGGCCCTCTGAAGGCACTCACCGTCGAAGGTGCGCGCTGGAACAAGGAGATCCTGCTGGTGGCCTTCGAGGAGGTCGCCGATCGCAATGCCGCCGAAACCGTGCGCGGCGCACGGCTCTTCATCGAGACCGAGGACCTCGAAGAGGACGACGACGACACCTGGTACGAACACGAGCTCACCGGCCTGGTGGTGCACGTCGGCGACACGGTCGTCGGCAAGGTCACCGGGCTGCGCACCAACGCCGCACAGGACCTGTTGATCGTCGAGGACACCGACGGCGAGGAGGTGCTCGTCCCCTTCGTGGAGGCCATCGTCCCCGAGGTCGACATCGCCGGCGGGCACATCCTGCTCACCCCGCCCGCCGGGCTCTTCACGCTCAACCGCCCCGATGCCGCGGACGGCGCCGGGAATGGCGGGTCTTGAGCCCATGCGCATCGATGTCGTCTCCATCTTCCCGGAGTACCTGCAGGCACTGGACATCTCGCTGATCGGCAAGGCCCGCCGCGAGGGCCTGCTGGACGTGCGCGTCCACGACCTGCGCGAACACACCCACGACCGCCACCGCACCGTCGACGACACCCCCTACGGCGGCGGCGCCGGCATGGTCATGAAACCCGAACCGTGGGCCGCGGCGCTGGGCTCGATTGCCGGCACCGGCGATCACCGGCCCCTGCTCCTGGTTCCGTCGCCGGCCGGAGACGTCTTCACCCAGGCCATGGCCGCCGAACTGTCCACCCGCGAGCACCTGGTCTTCGCGTGTGGCCGTTACGAGGGGATCGACGAGCGCGTCTACGACTTCGCCGCCGAACACTACGAGGTCCGCCCGGTCAGCCTGGGAGACTACGTCCTGAACGGGGGAGAGGTTGCGGTGCTCGCGATGGTCGAGGCCATCGGCCGTCTGGTCCCCGGCGTCGTGGGCAACCCCGAGTCGCTCATCGAGGAGTCCCACTCCGACGGGCTGCTCGAATACCCCGTCTACACCAAGCCCGCCAGTTGGGGTGGCCGCGAGGTCCCCGAGGTCCTGCTGAACGGCAACCACGGCAAGATCGCCCGCGCCCGCCGGCTCTGGCAGCTCGAGCGCACCGCGCAGCGCCGCCCGGATCTGATCCGCGCACTGGACCCCGCGACACTGAACCGGCACGACCGCGACGCCCTCTGGCACGCCGGGTTCATGATCGAGGACGGGCGCATCGTCGACAAACCGGTCGGGCCCACCGAGGAGTAGCCCGGCCCCGCCCACTGCCAGTACCCGCGATTACCCCCAGCAGGCGTCGATGTGGCAAAATGGGTTCTTGCGCCTACTGGGTGCGTCCCTGCCACAGGGGGAGCGCGCCAACAGTCAGGCAGCCGGACGGCGCAGACGCGTCCGACCGGTTCACCACACTCCGTTCCAGCGGTTCCCGCGGCCTGCGTGCCGTGGCCGCTGCGGACGTGTCGACGGCAGGTGACCTGTGGCAGCTGCCCAAGGAGAAGCACCTCATGCATATTCTCGATTCGGTCAACGCGGCCTCGCTGCGTAGCGACATCCCCGAGTTCCGTACCGGCGACACCCTCAAGGTGCACGTCAACATCGTTGAAGGCAAGAACTCCCGCGTCCAGGTCTTCCAGGGCTACGTCGTGGGCCGCCAGGGCCACGGTGTCGCCGAGACCTTCACCGTGCGCAAGGTGACCTTCGGCGTCGGCGTGGAGCGCACCTTCCCGGTGCACTCCCCGATCCTGGAAAAGATCGAGGTCGTCTCCCGCGGTGACGTGCGTCGCGCCAAGCTGTACTACATGCGCGATCGCCACGGCAAGGCAGCACGCATCAAGGAAAAGCGCGACTTCGGTTCCAAGTAGAGCCGGATTGCGTCGGGACAGCGTCCCGTCCACGATCGTGACGAACACCCCGGGCCCGCAGGCCACGCCGAGCGGCCCGGGAAGGCGCCGGTCCCGTTTTCGGGGCTGGCGCCTTGTCGTGGGCGCCCTGCTGCTGGCCGCCGTGGCAGCGATCATCGTGCGCGCGACCCTGGTGGACTTCTACTACATCGGCTCCGACTCCATGGAGCCCACGTTGAACCCCGGCGAGGGCCTGCTGGTCAACCGCACCGCCTACCGCGGACACGAGATCTCCCGCGGGGACGTCGTCGTCTTCGACGGCCGCGGCTCGCTGCTGCCCTACCAGTCGGCCAACCCCGTGGACACCCTGCTGCGTGCCCTGCGGATCAGCGGGGACGACACGGTCTTCGTCAAGCGTGCGGTGGGCATCGGCGGGGACACCATAAGCTGTTGTGATGCGCACGGACGACTGCTGGTCAACGGCACCCCGGTGCCCGAACCCTACCTCTACCCCGGGGACGCAGCGAGCGAGCAGGAATTCACCGCCGTCGTGCCGAAGGGCAGGATCTGGGTCATGGGCGACCACCGCTCGGTCTCGGCCGACTCCCGCTCCCTGCTCGGCGCCCCCGGCGGCGGCATGATCCCCGTGGACCGGGTCATCGGGCGGGTCGAACGCATCATCTGGCCCGCCGACGCGGCGCGCACCATCAACGGAAAGGCAACCGAGTGAGCGAGCACGCCCCCGAACACCAAGCAGGGGGGAGGGCACCCCGGAACCCCGTCTGGGGCTGGGTCCGCGAATTCCTCATCGTGGTCGGCATCGCCCTGGTGCTCTCCTTCGTCATCAAGACCTTCTTCTTCCGCGCCTTCTACATCCCCTCTGGCTCGATGGAGCAGACCCTGGAGATCAACGACAGGATCTTCGTGAACCTGCTGGTCCCGGGACCGTTCGACCTGCACCGCGGCGACGTCGTGGTGTTCGCCGATGACCTCGGCTGGCTCGGTGCCACCGCCCCGGCCCCCACCAACCCCGTCACCGAGGCCCTCACGTTCGTGGGCCTGGTCCCCGACACCGCCGACCAGCACCTGGTCAAGCGCCTGATCGGCCTGCCCGGGGACACCGTGGAATGCTGCGACGCCGACGGCCACCTGATGGTCAACGGCGTGTCCATCACCGAGCCCTACCTCTACCCGGGCGCCGCCCCCTCCGACGAGGCCTTCAAGGTCACCGTGCCCGAGGGCAAGATCTGGGTGATGGGCGACCACCGCAACGCCTCCGCCGACTCACGGTTCCACCAGGACATCCAGGGCGGATTCGTGGACCTGGATTCGGTCGAGGGCAAGGCGGTGTTGCGGGCCTGGCCGCTGGATCGCTTCGGCACCATTTCGGGGGACCACGAGGTCTTCGCCGACGTCCCCGCAGGCACCGGCAAATAACGATGGCCCGCACGCCGTCGGCCGCCCCGTCCGTAGCCCCGACGCTGGCCGCCGAGCTGGAACTGGCCGCCGCGGTGGCCGGATCCGGGGGAGGAGCCGGGGGTGGGGCCGGTCCGTGGCTGGTCGCCGGCTGCGACGAGGTCGGCCGCGGGGCCCTGGCCGGACCCGTCTCGGTGGGGATGGTCGTGATCGACCCCGCCGCCGCGCCCCTGCTGGACGGTGTGCGGGACTCCAAACTGCTCAAACCGGCGGTCCGCGAGGCGTTGGCCCCGGTGATCCGCGACTGGGCCGCCGGCTGGGGCGTGGGCCACGCCAGCGCCACGGAGATCGACGAGCACGGACTTCTCACCGCACTGCGGCTGGCAGGCAACCGGGCCTGGGAGGCAGCGGCCGCCACCGCCCGCCCGCATGCGGTGCTGCTGGATGGCAACCTGGACTGGCTCTCGGCCCCCACCCAGGTGGACCTGTTCGCGGACCCCGCACCGGCGTCGTACCCCTTCGACGCCTCGGGGGCCCGCGTCACCACCCGGATCAAGGGCGACCTGGCGTGCCTGTCGGTCGCCGCCGCCTCGGTGCTGGCCAAGGTGGAACGCGACGCGCTGATGGCCACCTATGATGAACAGGAACCGGCTTACGGCTGGGCGGTCAACAAGGGCTACGGCACGGCGGCCCACCGCCGGGCCATCACCGAACACGGTGCCACCGCCCACCACCGCCGCTCCTGGCGGCTGACCGGCACACCACCGGCCCCACGCGAAAGGCAGGAACCATGAGTGCCGACGATCTCGAGAATTACGAGACGGACATGGAGCTGCAGCTCTACCGCGAATACCGCGACGTCGTCTCGCTCTTCAGCTACGTCGTGGAGACGGAACGGCGCTTCTACCTCGCCAACGAGGTCGACCTGCAGGTCCGCTCGGCCGACGGCGAGGTCTACTTCGACGTCACCCTCAAGGACGCCTGGGTCTGGGACGTCTACCGCTCGGCCCGCTTCGTGAAGAACGTGCGCATCATCACCTTCAAGGACGTCAACGTCGAGGAACTGGCCAAGACCGACGAGCTCACCCTGCCCAAGGACGCCGGACTGGGGACGTAGCACCCATGGAGCCCGAGCGCCCGGCGGCGCAGGACACGGCGGGGTTCGGGCGCTGGGCCGGCTCCGGCAAACCCCCGGCCCGCATCGTCGCCGTCGATGACAGCCTGACCGCCCAGGACGCCTACCGCCACGCCACGTCGGGCACCGCCCTGCTCTGGCGCGGGGACTACCACAACGCCCGCCAGCTGCTCTCCGCCCTGGGCCGGCGCATCCCGGCCCCGGCGGCGACCGGCGCGGGGCCCGGGGCCGACGTGGCCGCCGAATTGTACCGCCACCGCCAGGCACGAGCCCACCGCTCGCGCATCCTGGCCTGCCTGCTGGTGCCCCTGGTCCCGGGGCCAGCTGTGGACCTGCGGCGCGCCCCCGACATCGCCACCGCCTGGAGGCACGCCCACGGCGACGTCAGCGAACCCTCGGTGGTGCCCCTGCAGGACCTCCTGGGCGTCCTGGGTGCCGAACAATGGAGGCAACGCGGCATCTTCGTTCCCGCCCTGGGGGCCACGATCCACCCGCACTACGGCACGTTCGCCCCGGTGCGCGCCGAATACCTGGACCTGGTCGCCGAGGCGCCGCTGCCGGAGACCGGCACCGCGTTCGACCTCGGCACCGGCACCGGGGTGCTGGCAGCGATCCTGGCCCGCCGCGGCATCACCCGGGTGGTGGCCACCGACCTGTCGGACCGCGCGATCGCCTGCGCGGCGGACAACCTTGGACGCCTGGGCCTGGACGGTGTGGTGGACCTGCAGGTTGCCGACCTGTTCCCCGCAGGGCGCGCCGGTGTGGTCATCTGCAATCCGCCGTGGCTGCCCGGCAGCGCCACCACACTGCTGGACCAGGCGGTCTACGACCCGAAGTCGCGCATGCTGCGGGGGTTCCTCACCGGCCTGGCCGACCACCTGGAACCGGGCGGCGAGGGCTGGCTGGTCATCTCCGATCTCGCCGAACACCTGGGCCTGCGCAGCCGGGCCGAACTGCTCGGCTGGATCGAGGCGGCCGGGCTGGTGGTGGTGGACCGACTGGATACCCGGCCCACGCATCGCCGCTCCGCCGACACCGATGATCCCTTCCACACGGCCCGCTCCGCCGAGGTCACCTCCCTGTGGCGGCTCGGCGCGGCGTAGCGGATGGCCCTCCTCGGCCGCTCTCCGGGCTCTCGTGCGCCGCCAGTCCTCCACAGCCACCCCGACGGTCTCCTTCGTCCACAGCCGGGCGTCCCCGCCTTCGTCTCGTCACGACTGCCATCGAAGCTGGGGGTGGAGGTGGCAGATGAACCACAATCAGGAATTGGGCCAACGTGGTGAGACGCTGGCGGTAGAGTACCTCGGGCGGCGGGGGATGCAGGTGCTGGCACGGAACTGGAGATGCCGGACCGGAGAAATCGACATCGTTGCCGACGACCGGGGCACCATCGTCGCCGTCGAGGTCAAGACGCGTTCCGGGCTCGGCTACGGCTATCCGGCCGATGCGGTGGATCCGCGCAAGCTGGTGCGCCTGCACCGTTTGGCCAGTGCCTGGTGCCGGGAAAACCAGGCGAACCACCGCACCCGCCGCGTCGACGTGGTCAGCATCCTCGCGGTCCCCGGACGGGAACCAGAGTTCGACTACTTCCCGGCGGTGGTCCCGTGAGCCTGGGACGCTCATCCGGGGTGTCCCTGGTGGGCCTGAACGGACACATGATCGAGGTCGAAGCAGACATCGGTGGCGGCCTGCCCTCGTTCCTGTTGCTCGGACTGCCCGATGCCTCGCTCATCGAAGCACGGGACCGCATCCGCTCGGCAACCCGCAATGCAGGAGTTCCGTTGAGTCCTCGACGCATCACCGTGAACCTGGTCCCGGCATCGCTGCCCAAACGCGGATCCTCCTTCGACCTGGCGATCGTTGTCGCCGCTGCAGCGGCTTCCGGGCTCATCACCAACCCCGCTGGCGTCGTCTACATCGCCGAACTGGGACTGGACGGCAGCCTGCGCCCGGTGCCCGGGGTGCTGCCAGCCGTGATGGCAGCGGTCCGGGCCGGTCGTCCCGACATTGTCGTGGCAGCAGGGAACGAAGCCGAGGCACGCCTGGTGCCCGGTGCCCGCATCACCTCCTACCGTCATCTGGCCGAGGTCATGGCAGCCTACGGCGCCGTCGAGGCCATCGTCCCGGTACACCGACCGGCCACCGCGCGCAGCCGAGCGGTTCCCGCGGGCGGCCAGGCGAAAGCACCGGTCGACGTCCCGGACCTGTCAGAGGTCGTTGGCCAGCCGCTGGCACGGTTCGCCGTCGAAGTCGCCGCTGCCGGTGGCCATCACCTGTTGCTCGTGGGGCCGCCCGGCGCGGGGAAGACCATGTTGGCCGAACGCCTGCCCGGGCTGCTGCCCGACCTGGACGACGCGGAGGCCATGGAGGCAACGGCCATCCACTCACTGCAGCGCGGGACCACCGGACTGGATCGACTGTTGCGTCGTCCTCCATACGAGAGTCCGCACCACAGCGCCAGCATGGTCGCCCTGATCGGCGGTGGAGCTGGTCTGCCACGCCCCGGGGCGGCGTCGCGTGCGCACCGTGGCGTGCTCTTCCTCGATGAGTTGGGAACTGGAAAGTACACCTCCTGATCAAGGAGGCAACTCATGAAGACTCTGGAGCGCCGTCCAGGCTTGAATGCTCGTCCGGGTCGTACCACTCGATCCGTGGTGTATCCCGCCTTTGCCCAAACCGGGCCGGAAGCGCCCCTTGCAGGGACGCGGCCGATCTACCTGTACCTGCGCCTATCGAAGTATCACAAGGACAAAGCAGACGCGATCGAGCGGCAGAGGATCGATCTGCTCCGGATGCTCGCCGCGGAGGGTGGTTGGACCGTGATGGGCGAGTACATCGACAATGACTCCGCGAGTTCATCGGCGGTCAAGACCCGGAAGGGTTGGCGGCAGCTCAACCTCGACATCAAGACTGAGAACGTGAAGGCGGTTGCGTTTTGGAAGCTCGATCGCACGAACCGCATTGCTGCGCATTGCATCGAATGGATCGGCGATTGCCAGCGTGCGGGTGTGGTGTTGCGATCGCATCAAGACTCGACCGACGAACTCAACACCGCGACTGCGGGTGCGAAACTGGTCACTGGCATCAAGGCACTGTTGGCCGAAGTCGAAACAGACTCGATGAGCGAAAGGCAACTGGCCGCGAAACGGCACTTGGCCGAGGCCGGTTTCCATCATGGTGGAACTCCGCCGTTCGGATGGAAGTCTGGGCCACGTGTGACAGACGAGCTGGGCCGTACGGGGATTCGGCTCGTTCCTCACCCTGTCGAGCATCAGGCGTTGAAGGACGCAGTTGACATGGTTCTTGCGGGCAAGAGCATGTCTCAGATCGGTCGCTACTGGAGGGAACGCTACGACATCACGACGGCCTCGGGTGCGTACGTGTACGAAGCAACCATTTACAGGTCGCTGGTATCCCCGCGGATGATCGGCTATCGGATGAGGCAAGTGCCAGAGCACCAGCGGGGTGTGAAGATTGATTTGCTCGACTACATCGCGCGGAACTCGGACGGCGAGCCTGTGATCTCTCAGGAACCCGTGTGCGACCGAGCTACCTGGTTGCGCGTGCGCCGCTTGTTGGAGCAAGCAAAGACGTCCAAGGCTCGGAAGCCCTGGGGATCTCACGAATGGCTTCTGTCGGGCATCCTCTTCTGTCAATGCGGTGGGCGCCTCTACGGGCACCAGAAGAGGCGGGAGCGATCTGGCGGCGATGTTGAGACCGAGTATGTGTATCGCTGTATGACGAACCGGCACCGCGGGCCGGGGAACTGTCCTGGCGGTTGCACGGTGAGTGCGACGAAGGCGGAAGCATACGTGCTGGGCTGGTTCTTCTCCCAGATCACTGACGAAGCGCTAGCAAGGGCCAGAGCCAGGAGGAAGCTCGCGCGGGCTGACAACGAGGTAGACGTTCTGCTCACCCAACTTGATGAAGCAACTGCAGAAAAGAACGCACTCCTGGCAAAGCAGGGCACCGGTTCTTACAAAGGAACGATGGTGACCGTGTTGCTCGGACTGATCGAAGATGCCCAACACCGGATCGACGCACTCCAACGCCGCATCGAGGCGGTCGAATCAGACGAGTTGATCGTGGCTGACGGCCCTGACGTGGTTCGTTCGTGGAGTAGCAAGGGAATCAAAGAACGACGGAACTACCTGCGCCGAATGATCCTCCAGATCGACGCGCTGCCGGGACGCGGGCCCATCGAGGAGCGGATAAGGATCACGCCGGCGGGCTGATTCTCTCCACCAGGGCTGCTGCTTCAAGAAGAAACGCAAGGTCTTCGAGTACCTCGATCGGTGCGGGGTTCGCGATGCAACGGGAAACCCCATCGCGCCACCCCGCGCCGAACTCGGCATATTCGCTGTCAGTGATGAGCGTCGCCACATCGGCAGCCGGCGGACAAGGAACCGGCTCGTTCATCAGAACTCGCCCGCCAGTCGGCTGTAGAAGGCATCCTCCTCAGCACGTCGTGCTTGCACGTCTGCGTGCATGTATTCCACGAAGTCTTCCTCGCGGTTCGGGATCAGCACGTCCTCGACTGGTTCGACGGGTTTCTCTCCGGGCCAGGTGATCTGGCGGGTGGTGCGGTCGGTGTTCAGGCGGGTGCCGCAGGCTGAGGTCCAGTCGCGGAGGCGTTCGCGGGCGTCGGCGAAGTCGCGGTGCCAGACGAGCATCGCGGAGCCTTTCGCTTCGGGGTGGATCGCGCACAACCAGTGAATGTGCAGGGCGGACAGTTCCCAGACGAGTTCTGGGTGGCGGTGCCAGAACGGCGGAACCACGGCGACGGGGAGGCCGTAGGTGTGGCGGAGCCAGTGCACCCATTCGTTAAGCGCGAGCCATTCCTCTTCCGCGGCATCGGCGGTGAGGAGGTTCCAGTTCACCGGTCCCGGAAGGCCCGCCGACTCCTCGTCCTCAGCGCCGGGGGTTTCAGTGTCGGGGTCGTAGCTCTCATCGAACTCGTCCTCCGCGATCTCGTCGGGATCAGCGTTACTCTGTTCGGGCAGTTCATCGGTCATGATGCGTGTTCACCTCCCGACTACAGCAGTGCCGGCGGATGTGCGGCGTTGGGTGTCGGGTGAGAGTGCGGCGTCCTCGAGCCCCGCATCCAGGGAATCGGCTTTAGGTGTGCGGCGGGGCCGGTCGACGGTGTAGCGGGTGCGGGCGAGGTCGTGACCGATCTTCTTCGCAACGAACTCCTCTGCCTTGACGGGCTGGCCGTTGTCGTCGGTGCGGTCGTACTGGTGCACGTACCCTTCGGCGATGAACTTGTCGCCCTTCGCGAACCTCTGGTGGGCGCGTTCGGCGGTTTTCCGGAACGCGACGAGGTCATGGAACGTGGTCTCGGTCTGCGTGAACGACCCATCAGGTTCCCGGCGGTAGTGCTCCTGCCCGATCTTCACGAACAGACGAGCGTCGCCCTTCTCGGTGAACGACAGGTGGGGTTCGGAGGCGATGAACCCGGACAGGGACTCTTGCGTATGGATAGCCATGGGACACTCCTGATTTGTGACGGCACCCCGGTCGGGGTGCTCTGTCACTCAGGTGCGCCCGCAACCCCCTGCCCACCCGTCGACGCCGGGACCCCGGCTTGCAGCAGCTCCTCGACACCGCGGCGCTGCGAATGCAGCTCGCTTGCTTCCTTGCGGCGGGTCCACGCACGCAGGCGCGCGATGATCGGTGGTGCGGCGCGCAGGAGGATGAGGCCGGTGCCGAATGGGAGGGTGCGGATCACGTCGGGTGGCATGATCGGCACCCTTCGGATGGAGCGTTGCGCGGTGCGGGACCCGTGGTCACCGATCGTGGTGGAGTCGGTGATCTCGTCACGCTCCCCGATGAGGGTCGTGAGGTCTTGAAGGTCGCGGGAGTTGGATGCGCCGCCGAGGATGATCTTCACAATCGAGGCGTCCCAGATCGCGCCGGCCGCGTTGTCCGACCACTTCTCCCGCGCCTGCGCGAGGGACTGCAACACCGGCATCGTCGTGATCCCCGTACCGCCGCCTTCCGCCATCAGCGTCGGCAAGGACGGCAACGGAGCAAGGTTCCCGATCTCATCGAGCGCAAGCAGCAGGGGTGGGTCGAGGCGGGCGGCGGGTGATCTGGCGGCGAGGCGTCGGGCGGCTTCGACGAGGTCTTCAACGAATGCCGACACCAGCGCGGCACTGTTGTTCGCCCCCGCACCCGTCGCCAGGAGGTAGACGGTGCCGCGCTTACGCAAGAACTCTTCGGGATCGAACCGCTCATCCGGGCCGGGGCTGACCGCGTCGAGCACTCTCGGGTCAGCGAGCGCCGCCAACGACAACGAGACGCCTTGCCAGATGGAGTCGCGAGTGCGAGGGTCTGCGTCGATCATCGCCTGTAACGAGTCCGCCCACCCGGTGGCGGCGTTCGGGTTCGCGGTGAGGATCGCGACCGCATCCGATGCTGCTGCTGGGTCGAGTGTCCACCGGAAGAGCTCGGCTGGGGTGCGGTGGTCCAACGCGGCGGCGTGAAGCAGGGCTTGGAGTGCGGTGCGGGTTTTCCCTTCCCAGAAGTCGCCTCCTTCGACACCGCCGGCGGACAGGCCGGTGCCGGCGGCGAGTCCGGTGGCGCGGATCATCGCGGTCAACGGGTCCTCGCACCCCCAGATCGGCGACCACCGGAGCCCTGCCGGGACGCCTTCTGCGAGGTGCTGCGGGTCGAACACAGCCACAGGGCGGTCGTCGGTGCTGCGGGCGGTGAGGGTGGCGGTGAGGTTGTCAGGGCGTGTGGAGGTGGTGACGACCGCGCCGGGGGCATCGAGGATCGCGTTGATCACCACATGCAGACCCTTGCCCGAGCGTGGTGGCCCGATCAGCAAGATCGAGTCCTCCACACTCGCCCACACATCCACACCCCGCGACGCACCAAGGAGATAGCCCACGTTTCCGACCGCCGGGTTCTGGATTGACGGGCGGAGCTGCCCCGCGCGACGCAGCAATGACTTCTCTGATGCAGCAGTTGTCACGTCGGTGCGGGTGGCGATCCCCGCGATCCGGAACGGGTCGACCTTCGTGCGCCGCGCCTGTTCCCGGAACGTCCGCCACACCCACCACCCCGCCGCCCCGACCGCCATGATCAAGGCGCCTGCGACGATCCAGTAGACGACCGCGTTGAGCCCTTCGGCGCCGAGCGCGGCACCCGGATCACCGGGGCGCAGGAGTACCCCGAGGCCGGCTTCGATCCCACCCGACGGCTGGTCGACCCCGGTGACCCAGGCGGTGATGCTGCCGGCGATACGGAGTATGACTGCGAGGGCGGCGGCAGTGATGAGAGCGATGATGCCGAGGTTCGCAAACTCGTCACCGAGCGCCCCGCTCTGTCTTGGGGCGCTCATTGGATTCTGCCAATGGTGAGGGTGCCGGAGACGCGACCGAGGAGGACCACTTCACCCGTCACCGCAACCGCCGCCTGCTCCGCAGTCAGCAGGGCACGAGCGCTACCGTCCTGAGCGGCGTCGCTGTGGGCGTGGATGATCGCGACCGCGACATCCTCGCCCGGCACGAACCCCGAGCCTATGACCTGGTGCAGCACCGGTGGCACCACGTGAATCGGTGGAGTCGGAGCTGACGGTGGTGCTTCCCTGGGGTTCGGGGCTGGTCGTTCGCGGGGTGGGGTGATGATGTCGGTGAACATCGATCCGTCTGCTTCCCGCACGTGCGCCCGCAGCGGCGTCCGGTAGCGGGCGGTGAGGGTGTCGAGGATCGTCGGGAACGACTCGCGCCGCCAGCCGGGTGCGAACGGCTCCGGCAGATACGGCACCCCATCCACCGTGACTGTCATCGACCCATCACTGTCGATGGTGAAATCCACGACCGGAACGGCCACCGGCCCGCCCGGCTCAGACTTCGGCGCTCTTGGCGGCTGGTGGTCGGGGTAGGTGCGGCGGTAGCGCGGCTTCGGCGTCACAGAGGGTCCTTCCAAACGGTGCAGGGGTGTCGCCATTCAGGTGCACCCGCGCCGCCCCAAGCGCCGCGAGAGGCCTGAGCGCGGAAAGGTGGGAGGGCACGAACCTGGGGGTGGTTCGTGCCCTCCTGTGCTGACCCGCCGTGTTGGGGGTGCCAGCGGATCAGCAGCTTCGTTAGTCCTCCTTTGCTCCCTCGAACTGGGCCTTGAACTCCTCGAACTCCATGTCCTCTTCACGGACATAGCCGTTGCGTTCGCGGGCGATCGCGAGGCGACGCCCGAACAGCAGCACCCCGCCCGTCGCGGCGGCGATCAGGCCACCTGCGAGGCCGAGCGGCCACCAGTCACCGCCGCCGGTGTGCGCGAGTTCGCCCGGTGTGCCTGGCGTGCCGGGCTCGTCTGGTGAGTCGGTGACGGTGGTGGTTTCGTCCGGTGCGCCGCAGATGCCGCGGTGCAGGATTGTGCCCTCGGCGTCGGTGACGGTCTCCACCCAGTAGTAGACGCCGGTCCGGTCGAAGGTCACCTCGTCGGAGCGGTACTCACCCGGCCCGTCCAAGTCGATCACCGTCGAGGTGAACACCAGTTCTTCCGGGGTGCAGGCGGCGGTGTCGCTGTCCTGCCGGTACGCCTCGAACATGAGGCGTGCGCCGTCGGGGACAGCGCCGGTGACAGTCGCGACATCATGCGCCGGCTCACCCAACGTGACGGTCGGAACTGCGTTCGTCTTCACGGACAGGTCCTCTGGCTGCTCCTTGACGACCGTTGTCTCACCGGGTGCCCCGCACCTACCCTCAGCGATGATCTCGCCATCGCTGTCGTAGAGCGTTTCGATCCAGTACACGTTCCCCGCCGCATCGACGCTGGTGGTGCCGGAGCGGTAGACACCGGCCTGGGTGACGGGAATCTCGTCGCTCTCGAAGAACGGCACCTCACACACCGGGCCGGTGTCTGCCGGGTGCGGCCCGTATGCGCGGAAGACCAAGTAGGCGCCGTCGGGAATCTTCGTGCCCTGCACGAGTGCCGTATCCGAGAACGGTTCACCGACGAGCGCTTCCGGGGTTGCCTGCGTGATCACCGACACGGGGATGTCGGTGCCGGTGGGTGGGACGTAGAAGCGTTCCAGCACATCCGCCGGCGACGACTGGTACGGCTGCACCCGGTCATCACCAGTGAACGTCGTCACGAGGACGTAGAAGCCGGGCTCGGTCGGCACGATCTGGTCTTCATCCGTGTACCCGAGCTTGTAAACCCCATTCCGCGCTGGCGTCGTCAGCTCCGCCAGCACTGGTGCGGTGGTGAGGTCGAGATCGTCAGTGAGTTCCGTGTCGGTGGTGAAGGGGCCGTAGACGGTGTGACGGAGCTCATCGACATCCGCACCCCAGTACCCGTCACCAGCGAAATCCCCGTGGTTCGCCGGGAACCCCGACACCGTCACGACATCGAAGGCACGCCCGCCGGGGTGCACGTTGTACTCCCGCATCAGCGACGTCACGGTGATCGGCCACCTGACCGAGGTCGTCTCCACGTTGATGCCGTAGTCGTCCTGCCAGTCGGCGGCGAGGTAGTCGCGCACCCATTCCGGTTGCGACGACTTCTTCACTTCCCACACCCAGGTCACGAACCCGCCTGAGGGCGCCACCAACAACGGCGACGTGTACACGCCAGGGCCATCGGCGGTCACGGTGACTGTGCCGAGCGGCACCGCCGCCGCATCAATCACCGTGTTCTGCGCGGGCGGGAGGGTGCCGGGGACTTGGTAGGCGGTGCCCTCGAACACCACCGGGATGAACGCGCCGTCCTTCTTCAACCAGGCACCGTTCGAGCTCGACACGGTGATCGTGTCCGTGAGCGCGTCGCCGGGGACGGCGAGACGCTGATCCGCTTCTGACACCGCGACCGGCTGGAACGGCACCACGCTGGTTTCTGTGACCTGCCCGTAGCGGTCGGTGAAGGAATCGGTGAGGTACTTCGCATTCGCACCGTGCGCGTCCTTATCGATCGCCCACACCCAGGTGTAGAACCCCGACTCCGGCGCGATGATCGTGCCAGGCGACGTGTACGAGCCGGCGCCGGTGAGCGTCACGGTCTCCGTACCTGCCACGGGTGCGCCGACGGGCGGGGTATCAGCTTCTGTGGGCTGCTCATCGAATGGCCCGTACAGGGTGCCGGTCGCGGTCACCTCGATAGGTTCTCCGTCCAGGTGAATCCAGGTGCCCTTCGACACCGAAACCGTGAGCCCGTCCACGAACGCGTCACCCTCGGCAACGAAGCGGGAGGCGACCTGGGTGGTGATCTCCGGCTGGAAATCCAACTCGATCACCGGCGACTCCGCCGACGCCGACAGCCCGGTGGAGGAACCTGCGACGGCGGCGATCAGACGCTGCTTCCCAGGTGTCGTGTAGAGATCGAGCGCTGCACCATATCCGGCCGCATCGATGTTCATCGACGCACCCACCTGGTACGACGGCACCCCGTCCGCAGGGGTACCCGTGATCGGGTGCGCGCCCGAACCGATCGTCCGCGCCGACGACCCGTCCGCGAACACGGCATCCGAGAGTGACGCGGTGCCCGTGAGGCCTGCGGGGTGGGTGGCGACAGTGAGGGTGCCGGCGTACTGATCCGCCATGTCCAGGCTCAACGTCAACGACGGGTCGGTCACCGCATACTGGGCGGCTTCCTGCCGCATCGTGGCAAGGTTCGCGAGAATCGAGCCCCGCTCCGACGCCGGAGCCCGGGCAACGTAGTAGTCGTCACCGGACATGCCGTGCGAGTTGTACCGGCCAGGGCTCGCCACTGACCACACATGCAGGGCGACAGCCGAGGTGATGTTCGGATCACCAGACTGCCCCCACCGGTCCATCACATAGTTCAACTCGGCAAGCTGCTGCCGCGACAGCGAATCCAACGCGGTGATCCGCTCCGGCCCCGACGTGTTCCCGTACGGCGGGTCAGCGTCGAGGTCCGCGCAGTACGCCTGCCGGCCGTCCACATCCGTGTTGTACGCGCCCAGGAACGCGCCACCGGACCAGTAGCCAACACCTTCACTGCCCGCGTGCGCGGGCTGGGTGCCGAGCGCAAAGGAACCCGCGATGACGAGGAGCGCGAGCAGTGCTGACAGCCAGCGTCGCACCCCCGCTCTGGGTGGCGCAGCCTCCGGCTGCAAGATATGGGCGAGTGATCCTGACACGAGAGGCCTCCTGACGTTTGCGAACAGCGACCCGGGAATCCGGTCGCCTTCACAGCAGGTGCACCACCACCCTCACAACCCCACACCGCGCCCCTCCCGCCGGGCACCGGGCGGGTCGGTGTCGAGTGGATCGTTCTCAAGCCCCGCCCGCTCACGCACCCGACGCTGCGCCCCGTCACGAAGCGTGTGCAGCAGTTCGCGGATGTCGTGGTACCCGGTGATCACCGTGGCGAGGCCGTCGCGGAGGAGACGGTGACAGCCCGCCGAAGTCGCACTCGTCACCGGCCCCGGCACCGCACCCACCGGCCGGCCGATCTCAACCGCGCGGGCGGCGGTATGCAGGGTGCCCGAACGGTAGCCCGCTTCGGCAACGATGACGGTGCCGGAGAGGGCGGCGAGGAGCCGGCCGCGTTGCAGGAACCGCCACTTCGTCGGCGCCGCCCCCGGCGGCAACTCCGACAACAACAATCCCTGCCCGCTGATGCGGGTGAGGAGGTTGGTGTGCCCGGCCGGGTAGAGCCGGTCAAGCCCGCCAGCCAGTACCGCGACCGTGGGGCCGTCGGCTGCGAGAGCGGCACGGTGCGCGGCACCGTCGATACCGTACGCACCACCGGAGAACACCCGATGCCCCTCTTCCACCGCGGACTGCACCAGCTCCGTCGTGACGTGCTCCCCGTACCCGGTAGAAGCGCGCGCCCCAGTGACCGTGAGCCGATCCCAGACAGGTTCCGTCAGCAGCTCGGTGTCGCCTCTCGCCCACAGTGCGAACGGTGCACGATCGCCGAGGGCGTCGATCCCGGACGGCCAATGCGCATCGCCAGGGATCAGCACCCGCATCCCGTGAAGCTCACCATCCGCGATCACCCGCCCGGTGTGTGCGGCGTCGATACGGGGTGCGAGACGCCGCTGCCAGGTGTCACCATCCGGCCCTACCGGGACCTCCGCTCCGATCGCTCGCGCGACGGTTGCGGATGCGCCGACGGTGCGGATCATCTGCCCGGTGACGGCGTCTCCTGGCTCGGAGGCGATGGCGAGGATGATCCTCGCGGTGCGCTCATCCGCCGCCAGCTCGTTGATTGGGTCCATTGGTTCTGCTCCCTCGGTCGTGGCGAATCAATCGAGGGATAGGTACGCGCCCGGAACGCCGTGACCGCGACCGCCGGTCAGCCGAGCAGCGCGGGAACATGCACCCTCAGAACGCCCAGGCAACCGGTCAGGAATGGCGGAAGCACGCGGAACATGGCGTCAGAAATCCTGAACCTGAGTGTTTAGCCCTTCATCCGGGCCGTAGTGTCGAACGCCGCCAGTTCGTCCGGGTGGAGTTGGTGCTGGACGACGAAGCTGCGTTCCTTGATCCGCCAGAGTCCTTGTCCGGTGCCGAGTCCTGGGAGGAGTTTCTGTTCGGTGCCGGTAAGGCCGAGGGCGGCGGCGGTGGCTCCGAGTTGGTCGGGTTCTTGCCGGTAGATGATCCGCGTCTCCGCATTCGCCAGCAGCGAGTTCGCGAGGGCGCGCATGGCGGAACCGGAGTCGCCGACGTTGTCGAGGTCGGTGAGTTTGTGGAAGATCAGCATGTTCGCAATCCCGTAATGCCTCGCGAGCCGCCACTGCGCATCCATCCGCCGCAACAGTGCCGGGTAGGCCATGAGCCGCCAGGCTTCGTCGTAGATCACCCACCGGTGCCCACCGTTCGGGTCCATCAGCGCCGACTCCATCCACGCCGACGAGCACGTCATCAGCACCGAGATCAACGTGGAGTTCTCCGCCACCCGTGACAGATCGAGACTGACCATCGGGAGGGATGGGTCGAACCGCACCGTCGACGGCCCGTCGAACAGTCCGGCGAGGTCGCCTGCGACGAGGCGTCGGAGGGCGTGGCCGACGAGTCGGCCGTCTTCCGCGAGCCGCCCATCGGTATCGGTTGCAGGTTCGGGGTTCAGGATGCGGTCGACGACCATCGGCAGGATCGGCACCTCACTGGATCGGACGGTGTCTCTCAGGGCGAGGTCGATCGCGGTGTGCTCCAACGGCGACAGCACCCGATCCAACACCGTCTCCGCCAACGCACCGATCAGCTCCCGACGACGGGAGGAGACCTGCGCGGCCCACTCCGCGTCGCTGACCCCGGAGGGGCGATGGCCATCATCGAGCGGATTGAGACGATTCCGGAGCCCGTGGCCGAGGACGATCGCCCGCCCACCGACGGCCTCCGCGACCGTGGTGTGTTCACCTTTCGGGTCACCGGGGACATAGACGCGGCGCCCGAACGGGATCGACCGCGTGTAGAGGGACTTTGCGAGGGAGGATTTGCCGGAGCCGACGATGCCAGCGAGGACGATGTTGGGGGCGGTGATGATGCCGCGGGCGTAGAGAGTCCAGGGGTCGTACACGAACGAGCCGCCGGAGTAGAGGTCCTGCCCGATGAACACTCCGTCGGCGCCGAGGCCGCCTTCGGCGAGGAACGGGTACGCACCCGCGAGCGTCGCGGACGTGTCCTGATGCCGCGGCAAGCGAAACCTCCCCGGCGTCCTGAGCGCCGCAACTCCGGGCTCGCCGGCGGCGGGCAGGTAGGTGGTGTTGCGACGCTCGGCACGCTCCGCCGCCAACCGCGCGCGTTCCTGGGCCTGATTCGCCTTACGGGCGGCCGCTTCGATGCTCGCGGCGGCTTGCTTGCGTGCCTTCCGGTGCTTGCGGCGTTCCCCGGCGGGTTCGACTAGCGCCGCCGTGTGAAGCTTCTGCCGATCGCTCACAGTGCTCGCCCCCGAGACAGCGACGACGCCTGCGATGGTGCGAAGTAGTCATCCTCTTCAACTGAGGGCACTATGCGGCGAGCCCTCGACTGCGGCAACGGCCGCGTCACCGCAGGCGGCGTATCGAGTTCCCGCGCTTCGGGGTGTGCGCGGAGCAGGGAGACGTGCCCGTGGTCGAGGTTGTACGTCAGCACGTAGCCGCCCTCCTCGACCAATCGATCGAGGGGGCCAGTCGGGGGTTCGTCGTAGACGTATCCGCTGACCAGCGCCGCCTGCGTGGTCTCCTCACCCATGTCGAACCCAGCCAGGTGCTCGATCGCCGCATCCGTGCCGTCCCGGTCGATAATCGCCAGCACCTCGTCGGCGTCCTGGCCTTGCAGGAACACAACGCTCACCCACCGTGGCGACTGGGATGCGGGTTCGGGTTCGGGGCGCCAGGCGATGCGCCCGGAAGCAGACATCGCCGCATCCACGCGGTCATGCACCCCATCCAGCAGCGCCGCAGCCTGCCGCAACTCCGCGGTCGCGGCGAGAGCGGAGGTCGCACCACTGCTCTTGTCGCCGGCATCGTCATACGCGCGCACGCGGTTCGTGACATCGGCGGTAGCGAGCTGGTCGAGCACCTGCCGGAGGGAGCGCACACCCGCGAGGAGGTCACCGAGCACCGCGCAGGTGTCGGCGGGGTCCTCGAACACACGGGTGGCGTGGGCAAGGCCGCGGAGCGCTTCGGACGCTTCCGCAGCGTCGGCAGTGGGGTTCTGGAAGGTCGGCATCATTCACTCCTGTCAGACGGTGCGGCACAGCGGCAGCGCTGCGACGGTGAAGGCTTGGGCTTGCTGACCGACAAGGCGGCGGGTCTCGCAGGAGGCTTGGATGGCGGCCTGTTCGATCGCGGCGACGGCGGTGTCGAGTTCCTCCGGGGTCGGTGCAGAAATCGAAATGAGGCCGGTGTAGCGGAGGACGCCGTGGCCGGCGGTGAGGTCGGCTTCTTGTTGCAGCACGTCGCCGTATTCGGCGGTTTGTGAGGCGTCTTCGATCTGCCCCATCTTCTGCCGCTGCGCCGCGTCCGAGATCAGCTCGGTCTTCTTCTTCCGAATGTCCCGTGCCGCCTGATCCGACCGGATCGGCGTACACACCAGCGAGAACGCCCGCTGAATCCCGGACGACAGCAATACCGGAGCGAGGAATCCCGGATAGACCTGCGACCTCGGCCACTCACTGACCCACAACACCGCATGATGTGCGGAGTCTGACCAGAGCCGATCCCAGGTCTCCGTGACCGCGACGGGACCGGCGGTGGCGAGGGTGCGGCCGATGTCGGTGTGACGTTCGAGGATCGCGGCGGTCGCGGGGTCGTAGGCGGAACGGAGGATCACCGCGACCTGGGCGGGGGTGAGCCACCCAGTGACCGTGAGCTCCGCCGCCCGTAACGCGGTCACGAGCGTGGTCATCTCCTGCCGCAGTACGGCGGCTGCGCCCTTGATGCCGCCACCGTTGGTGCGAACTTGCTGGGCTGAGGCGCGGAGGTCGAGGGCGAGGCTGATGGTAGTGGCGTGGCGTTCCCCGGCGGGACCGGCACGGTCGATGAGTTCCCGATACACGGTCGACGTCCAGGACCCGTCGTCGTGGCCGTGTCGCTGCCACCACTCCACGAGGCCAGAGCCGCCGTCGGGGAGGGTGCGTTCGCACACTTGGAGGCGCGCGATCCGCCCGGAGCGACAGGTGGTGGCAAGCACCCGCCCCCAGGTCGCGACGCGGCGTTCCTGCTCGCCCGGGTCGAGGAGCACGAACGCGGGGTGGGAGACGCCGACAATCGCGGTGAGGGTCTGCTGGTGTGGGTCGTGGATCATCGCCGCCCCCGTCTCCGGGTCTTCCCACTCCCGCAAAGCCGCCGCATCACCCGGCAACGCCAGCGTCCCGGCGGGACGAGGCTTCACCACCCGACGGCGGAACACCGTCTGCCGCTTCTGGGTGCGGGCGACCCAGCGGAAGGTGACGGGCACCCACTCGATCAGCTTCCGGCCGCCGACCGGGGTCCATGCGAGCGCGGCGCACAGCAACCAGACGGGTGCGGTCCAAGCCAGGAGGATTCCGCCGCCGGCGTAGAGGGCGCCGACGATGGAGAGGACACCGGTTGCGAGGACGATCAATTGCGGCAGGGAAAGCCCGAGGAGGATGCCGCGGCGGGTGAGGCGGGAGAACTGCACCGCCCGCAACCCAAACTCCACACCGCTCGTGGACTGTTGAGACGACATCGACTATCCCTTCCCGACGGACGGCTTCGGAGCCGGCGGAGGAGACGATTGAGCCGGAGGCACGGAAGGCGCCGGCCTCGTAGGTGCAGTCGGTGCCGGGTTTGGTGCGGGTGCGGGCTGCACCGTCCCACCAGCACCCGCAGCGTGACCCTCAGCCGCGCCACCCACGGCGCCGCCGAGTTTCGGTCCCGCGGTCGCGGCGGCCTTCGCCACCTGCGCACCCACCACGACCGCAGCAGCAGGACCCGCCGCCGCGGCCCCCGCACCAGCCCCGGCACCCGCCGCACCGGCTCCACCACCCGCGCCACCGGCAGACGCTCCGGCGCTCCCACTCGACGCTGCGGCCCCGCTACCTACGGCAGGTGCGGCGGTCGATGCGTGCGGTGCGCCGCCTGCCGGCGCTGCGCCTCCGCCCTTGCCGCCTGCGGGGGTGTCGCTGGCTCCGTCGAGCACCTTCTTCGCCCCGTCGCTCTTCGGCGCGGACGGGACAGGGACAGGCCGGTTAAGGGCGGACTTCGCTTCTTGCTCCGCGCTCATCGAGTGGTACATATCGAACCCGATGAACGTCACAAACTTGTACGTCATGTACGGGGCGAACGCGGCGATAAACATCAGCACGACCCCGGCGATGGGGTCACTGATCGACGCAAGATCAAGCTCTATGGGCGCGCTGACTTGGGTGATGGCGACGAGGAAGATCACCACGAGGACGAGTTTGGAGAGGATCAGGGCGATCACGAACGTCGCCCACTTCCCGAACCACCCCTTGGTCGCATCCCACGAAAACCCCGCCAGAGCGATCGGGGCGAACACGATCGCGATCAACAGCAGCGCTTTGCGGATCAGGAGCGAGAACCACACAATCGCCGCAGCCGAGATGGCGAGCCCGGCGAGGAAGATCGTGACGATCGCCCCCACCCCGGGAGCTGCGATATTGATCCCCGCGAACCCTGCGGCGAGGAGGGTGATGCGGTCGCCGATGGATTCCATCGTGTTCCCAGTCGCCTGCACGATCCCGACCGCGAGCTGATCGGTGATCTCCAAGAGGAGGCCGGTGAGGCCGATCGCGACGAACGAGCCGAGGATGCTCTTCGCCGCCCCCAGTGCGGCGCGGGTGAGGGCGGTGGGGTCGCGGTGGATGAGGCCGGTGATCAGTTGCAGGCAGAAGAAGATCAGCACCACGAATACCGCCACCCCGAACAAGATGTTGTACACCCCGACGTAGCCCTCATCGGTGACGTCGACGAGGGTGGTGGTGTCGAACACCGCCCAGACTGCCTCGAACAGCCAGGAAGCTGCGCCGCCCATTGCTTGGGCGAGCCAGTCGAACGGTGCTGCGATCAGAGTCGCAGCTCCTTGTCCGACGGTGTCGCACACGGCCGAGATCATCGGCACATCACACACAGTCATCGCATTCTCCTTCCCTGGCGAACGATGGGGCTAGACGGCTTGGCCGACGCCCCAGAAGAAGTTGATGAGCGTCACCGACGCCCCGCAGATGATCGCCGCCCCGCAGGACACGAGCACCCCGACCTTCCCGCGCGACGCGAGGTGAGGGTTACTGCTGTTCGCGCCGAAGCCCCATACGATCGCCGAGACGATCAGGGCGAGGACGGAGAGGATCAGACCGACGGTCATCACCGCGCCGACGATGATGCGCAACTGCTCGATACCGGGAAGCCCAGTACCGTTCGGATCAATCTCAATCACAGGGGTGCTCCTTCAGCTCACACCGCCACAAGGAGGCGGACTTGCCAGCCAGGTGCACCACGAGGTCCCTCGATAGGCTGGAGTGGTCACAAGCGGATTCGTGTTGCCTACTTGTCGGCGCGCGAAGGAACGGGGCCAGGTGAGTCTTACTGATGCGACTACCGCTACTCGGGTCATGAGGAGAGGCCGGTACTTCATGGCGATATGTGCTGTCGCCACTGGCGTACTGCTAGCGGGATGCACTCAGGTTTCCGACGTGAGGATCGTGGACGGAGACGGCAACCAGTGGTTGGTCGGGGTCGCTGATCCTCGTTTCGCCGGGGACGACCGATGTGACTCGGACCCCATGATTGACAGCGCAGTGATGAGCGCGGACCTGCCACCTTCCGGCCTCGGCATCAATCTCAAGCCCGAAGCGACCGAAGACGATGCGCAACGCGTCGCCGAGTGCCTTCGGAACGCTCTCACCAGTGGCGAGATCACCATCAGTCGACCAACGCGCTAGACGCACAACTAAAGGCGTTCGCCCACGCCGAGGAGGAAGTTCACCCACGCGACCCCGGCGCCGGCAAGAGCGGCGGCCCCGAGAGCAACCCAGACTCCGAGGCGGGCTTTGGTGGCGGTGAGTGGGTTGCCGGTGGAGGAGGCGATGGCCCAGATGATCGCGGAGACGATCAGCATGAGCACCGCGATGACCAGCACGAACATCAACAGGGCACCGATGACGGTGCGGAGGTCGTCTGCGGCTCCGACGCCGCCGAAGTCGGGGAACACGTCCATCAGCGTCCACTTCCGTTCAGGGTGCAGGATGCTCGTGAGGTGTTGCCGCCGGTGATGCCTTCGGCTCCTTGGTCGGTGAGCCATTGGTCGGCGTCGATCGCGGGCTGACCGGTGCCGCCGGGCCGGATTTCGAGGTGCAGGTGGGGGCCAGCGGACTTCCCGGACGACCCGACGTCGCCGATGTGTTGTCCTGCGGTGATGGTCATGCCTTCGGTGACGTGGATGCCGTGCTCCCACATATGCGCGTAATACGAGGCGATACGTTCTCCGCCGACGGTGTGCTCGATGATGATCAGCCCGCCCCAGTTGCCGGTGTAGCCAGCGTGGGTCACGATCCCGTCAGCGACGGCATAGATCGGGGTGCCGTCGGCAGCGCCGAAGTCGCTTCCGGAGTGGAATGCCTGTTCGCCGGTCATGGGGTCGGTGCGCCACCCGAACGGGCTGGTGCGCACCCAGGTGCCTTCTGGCAGAGGGAACAGGACCCGCGTGGTCTCCGGCACCACCACCTCACCACCACCGCCTCCGCTTGACGGTGCGGGTGTGGTGAGGGCGGTGAGGATCGCTTCGGCGACCGGCTGGTAGTTCTGATACCGGTCCGGGTACGCCGACACCTCGACGGCTTGCGCGGCTTCGCCTGGGTCGAGTTGCTGCCATCCGGGGATGTCGAGCAGGCCCCGTGGTGAGGGGTAGTTGGGTCCGGTGGGTCCGCCGTAGAACGCGCGGGCCTGGTAGTTCGGGTCCATGAGCTCCGCGACCGTGCCCCACCCGGCCTGCGGGCGCATCTGGAACAGGCCGAGGGAGTCGTGATCGGAGGCATCCCCGTCGTTGGGGTAGTTCGCGGATTCGGGGTAGGTGCCGGTGTTGGCGAGCATCCGCAGATGCGACTCCGTGAGTGCCGCCATCAACGCGATCACCACCCCGGGCCGTCCGACGCCGTCGGTTTGTCCTCCGACGGTGATGATCGTCGCGGCGTGGGTGAGTTGCTGACGGTTCAGCGTCATTGTCTCCCCGTTCTTGGTGGTCGCGGTCAGCGAGTCTGGAATCGGTCCCACGATCAACGACCCCGGCGAACACGCGGCGACAGCGGGGTTGGCGAGGACAGCGACGGACAGGAGAACGGTCGCGGGGCCGAAGCAGACAGCGGCGATGGCGAGGGCGGCGAGGAGCTTCTTGAGCATGGCTGGTCACCGCAGCGGGTTGTCGAGCTGCGACAGCCGCAACAGCGCACAGTTCTCGATGATCGGATCGGCTGGCGCCGGAGCCGGGTTTCGTTCGGGGGTGCAGGTGAGGAACACCGTGAACGCGACATCATGGGTCGTCGTGACGGGGTCGGTGACCCAGTAGCCGGTGCGGTGACGGGTGCCGGTGATCGTGTACGCGACCGCACCATCCGGAATCTGCCCCGGCGCGGCCTGCTCGACGGCGTCCTCCCACGCATCCGGGATCTCGATCGTGTCGACGGTGAGCCACTGCCTCGTCTGGTGCGTGCGGAGCTGCGCCCATGCCTCCGGTGTCGGCAGATACGTGCGCACGTCGGAGGCTGCCGCGTCGGCCTCGCTGTCGGCGGTGACATCGGCGAGCATCTGCGCGTAATCGGCCGGCCCGTACCCGCTGCTCGTGTCCCAGGTGAACAACGCCTCCGCGACCGCCACCGCGAACTCCTCCGGTCCGCCCAATCCGATCACCGGCTCCGGGCCGGCAGGCTCGGCGACGGGAGAGGTCGCAGTCGGCTGATCCGAAGGCACCGTGTCATCAGACTCGGTGGGCTGCGGCCCGCGGATGAGGCCGTACACGCCCACACCGACGAGAAGGATGAGGATCAGACCGCCGGCGATAGTGGCGATGAGCACGGTACGGCGGCGAGCGGTGGGTTCCATCCTGGTGTCCTTCCGGGCGAATACGGATCACCAGGAAGGTGCACCAAACCGCTCAGCAACGCTGAGCTCACCGGAGGGTTCAGGCGGTGTCTCGACGCGCGTTCCGCGCCACACGTGCGGCATCGAGAAATGTGATCGTGGCGGCGACGGCGTTCTCGAACATCGACCACTGCTCATCCGACAATGCCGGGCCGATCATGTCGGGGTCGTAGCGTTCGGACCAGGTGGAGAGCTCATCCCAGAGGTAGACGAACGACCGCACTGGCAAGAACTCACGCGCGGGTTCCTCCACCGCATGGAGCCGCGCCTTCGCGAGCTGTGCGGGACGCTTCTTAGTCGCGGTCTTCGCGCGCTCGACGGCGAGTTCAGCCAGCCGTTCCAGGTCAGCGGGTCTTGCGGTGTGTTCGAGTTCTCGCAGGCGGGCGGCGCCGGCTGCGGCAGTATCGCGGATACGGGCGGGTTGCGCGGGGTCGCCCGCGAGGGTGTCGAGTTCGGCGAGTGCCTGGGCGGCGCGGATGCGATGCCTCGCGCCGGTGATCGACCCGCCCGCGTCGATCCGGTCGAGCTCTTCCTGTGCTCGCTGGCGCACATCCTCTGTCTCGGCGGGGTCAGCGGTGAGGCGTTGCAGGTCGTTGATGCGTTCCAGCGAGGTGTAGGCGTTGCGGCCAGTGACCATGAGTGCCGCTTGCTGCCGCGTGTCGCCCTTCTGCGGTGCCGCCACGGTGGCGGCACCGTGTGACCTGGGGTTTTCTTGGTTGGAGGTGAACCGTGACGCTTCCTGCCGGCCTGCCGCTTCCTCGACCATGAGTGCTTTCAGCTCGGCGTAGAGGGTGGCTTCTTCGGTGCGGGTGAGGGGCTTGTGGAGCAGGTTGTCGTCTTGCTCTGCGAGGAGCAGGCCCAGGGTGGTGGAGATGCCGGAGCGCACCCACACGTTCACGGTCTTCCACCCGAGCTTGCGGATCGCAGCCAAACGTCGGGCGCCGCAGATCAGCATCCCGTCGGGGGTGATCGTGATCGGCTGCAACAGCCCATCCCGCACGATCGACTCGATCAGGGCGTCGACGTCGCCGTAGTCCTCGCGGTGCCGTCGGCCGGCCCAGATTGAGGCGACCGACCGTTCCAGCTCGATGTGTCCTGGCTCGCTCATGGCCGGCCTCGCATGACGCCAGGGGCGGCAACCTTGATCGCTGCGCCGAGCTCGGCATCGTCCATGAGATGCTGCAACGATTCACCGATCAGTAGCCGCAACAGCACGCCCCGACCCGCACTGGTGCCGGTCAGGTGCCTATCCGGTGCGCCGAGGATGATCCGCAGTAGCCGGTACCAGGAAGGTGCGGGGATGTCGAGCAGCGCACGGGCGTGACGATCCCGCCGCAGCGACTCATACGCGCCCGCCCGCGATACCGACTCGGTGAGGCGCGCACAGACGCACTCGATTGCGGCCCGCGCGATCTCCGGCTCCCACCCGTGCCAACACAGCAACGCGATCGTGTCTTCAAGAGCGGACTCCACACCCGTGCACACCGGCTCCTCAATCGCTTCATCGTCGTCGGTGGCGAACGGGTCAGCGTGGAACGCGGGGTGGTAGTCGGTGAGGGGGTTCTCCCGGTCGGAGAACCGTTCCGCGTCATGGAAACTCGAGTACCGGGGCCGGCGTGCCTGGTGCACGGAGCAGAGCAGCCCGTTGGCGCGGTTCTCGGCGATGCAGGTGATCTGCACGGCCCGGGTGATCACCGCCCACGGGTCATCCGCCCGCCGGACAGCGGCAGTGCGCATCGCCTCGAACGCCGCACCCGCGGCTTCCCACGGGTCGAGCCCGTGTTTGCGGGCGAGGGCGGCGTATTTCTGGGCGGCGTGCTGCATGAGCGCCGCCACCTCCGGATCACTCCGCCAGGCGTCAGGACCTGCGATGTGAAGGCGAGTGAGGAGTTCGCGGAGTCGTTCTGAGTTCTCGAACCCACGACGGTGATCGTTGCGGCGCGGGGTGTGGGGTTGTGGCATGGTGGCACCTCCTGACAGGAAGGTGCGCACCGGCTGCCCGCCAGCGCCGTCCCACAGTTGCCTGTCCACGGCGGCTCACCCTAGTCCGATCCCCGACGGCCGAACCCACGACGACGACCGGGGCCGATCCTGCGGCTCGAACACGTCGAACGACTCGAACACTGACGACTCCGGCGCGACTCGGGCGGTACGTCGATCATGGAGGTCGCGTGCCCGGTTCCGGGTCGCACGGTACGTCTGGCCGGGGACGCGGCGGACCCGATGCGCGAGCTCCGCCTGAAAGTCGATGCCACGGCCCGCGAGCCGTGCGCTGCTTGATGCGATCAGATCAGACGGCCGCACCCACGCGATCCCGCGCCCCACCCGCGAACTGCCATCCCCGGCCGTGGTGGTGAGTGAGGGGTCGCGGTGGACGGCGAACGCTGACCGCTCCGCCTCTGAGCCCGCCGCTTCGTGTCGGGCTTCCGGGGCCTCAGTGCGCTCTACCTCTGCATGCTCGTTCACGGTGCCTTATCCTTCGTCTCGCCGATGGGCGGGGTGAACCAGCGCCCCACGGTTGAGGGATGCACGCCCAGATGCCTGGCAATCTGCTTGTTCGACCACCCCTCCACCTCCCGCAACTGCGTCGCCTCCGCACGCCGTTCGCTGGCAGGAACCACGGAAATATCCACCTCCTGCGCCGCCGGAATATCCGCAGTGGCGGCTTCGTCCGGCATGGCGCTGACGGTCATGTCCTCTCCACGCGCACGAAAGGCGGACTCGGAAACCGGGCGGGTGAGGATGACGGTGAGGTGTGTGATCGACAGCAGCACCAGTGGCGGGATCGCAGCGACAGACGCGGCGAGCACGCTGGGCACGTCGGTGTCGGCGGCGATGATTGCGTGGATCGCGTTCGCCGTCACCGACACCACCGCACCCGTCGCCAGCAGCGTCCACGGATACCAGGTCGGGCGACGCTGACTGGCAAGGGCGACGACGGCGACCGTCGCGACGACAATGATGCCGTCCACAATGAGCGGCCACGCCCATGCCTGTCCTGCATCGATCCCTGACCGGCGTGCGAGATCGGCGAGCGCGGTGAACGACAGCCAGAACGCCCCGGCAGCGATGAACACCGTCCCCGTGATCGCCGTCACCACCGCCAGGCGGCGACTCCGCGGCGAGGCAGTTTCGATAACACTCATGACAGCACCCGCCCCGCTGATCCGCGCACCAGACGACGCTCATTTAGCCCGGAATCTGTGACAGCTCGCGGTGCGGGGTGGGTGGTGCGGTAGGCGGAGCGGATCGTCGCCATGATCTCCCGCGCACCGAGCCCAGCGTGCTCCGCGGCAGGCCCCAACGCGTGGAGGGTTGCGTCGGGCGGGGTGCCGGCTTCGGCGAGGCGGCACGCAGCCCAGAACAGGCCACGGTTCCGCTCGCCCTCACCACGACCCGCCACCCACCCGGCGAGCACCCTCGTGTTTGGCCCCCGCTGGCTGACCCGAGCCGGACGAGCACCATCAATGGGGATCGGGGTGCGGGGGTCCAGGAAATCGCGCAACCGCGCCGCATCCACCGGTGCCGGTGTGTCGCCGGAGGTAACGATCAGTCGATACGGTGCCCGGACCCCTCCGGGGCGCAGCACTTGGGAGGGTGGCGCGATGATGTAGCCGCCGTCGCCACGGAAATCGACATGCGCCCGCGCCGCCTGCCACGACGACTGCACACGCTCAGAGCCCGTCGGATAGTAAACGTGCAGCCCGCCAGACGGGGTGCGCACGAGCGCCGCCCACGCCGCTGCGTATCCTTCACGGTGTGCAGCACGGAAGGCGGGGAATCCGGTGCCGGCCTGGTGCACGTCGACATCGACGACCTCGACCCCGGACGCAGAACCGGTAGGGATGCCGATGTTCGCGGACGGCCACCTCGACCACCACCCCTCAACCTGAAGAAGGTCGGTGCTCGCGTCATGGAACCCTCGGCGCACGAGCGGGCGCTTCTCGCTCGGCACACATGGGAAGACCGGCACCCCGGCAGCCGCGAACCGCGCGGCGGCATCAGCTAGTGGCATCCCGTTCACCTCAGCGAACACGTCGATCGCGCCCATCACAGGCTCCTCACCGAGCTCGCTGCGACACGGCGCGGCTCCTCCGTCAGCGGATCAGCATCGGGTGCCCGCTCAGACGCAGGAGATTTCTGGAACTGCGCATCACGGTTCAGACCGGGAGGGTCGCCATTGGCGATCTGCTCGGTCGGGAGTTGATCGAGGATCGACGCCGCCGTCTTCCGCACCCGTTCGCCGGTGGCTTGGACGACCTCCACCGGGGACTTCTCCGGCACTGTCGCTGCCCACCCCGACACATAGGGGATCGTGTAGTCGGAGGTGTCCATGCCGTGAGCGGCAGCGACCATCAACGCGACGGAGTCCGCCTCCACCTCAGCGATCCCGCGATGCCCCGACGCATCCGGGTTCTCTGGGCCGTGGAGGAGGACGTGTGCGAGTTCGTGCACAAGGGTCTTCACCTGTGCCGCGTCGGGCATGTTCTCTCGCACCGCGACGGTCTTCGCGCCGAAGTCGGTGAGGCCGTTGGCGCCGTGGATCATGCCCTCATGCGGCACCCGCAACACCGTGAACCCCTCCGCCTCCACCAGCTGGGCGATGCCCTCCCAGAGCCCGCCAGGTGCTTCACCTTCCAGGAGCCGCGGCGAGGGCGGCGTGGGGATCGGGTCACCGGCCGTTTGGGAGACATCCCAGACATAGGCGGGGCGAACACCGACCATGCGGGACCGCATCACCTCACCCGGTTTCGGCTTCTCGAACCGGCCGAGCCTGCGCCACGACTCCGCCACCTTCGGCGTGAACGATGCGAACCGGCCCGTGACCGGGGCGAGGATCATGTACCCCGACTGGTCCTTCTCGACCTGTCGGCCGAGCGTCTGCCATTGCTTGAAACCCGCCACATACGTCGGCACCGGCTCGGGCACCCTGCCCGCCTCGAAAGCGCTCTGGTGCTGCACGAAGATCAGCAGCGTGTTGTTGAACGAGCGGGCACGGAACCTGGCCGCGAACTCCAGTGCCTGCTTCCAGTCCTCACCCGACACCAACGACTCCACAGCGCCGGTGAGTCGCTCGTGCAGAGCATTGAGCTTCGCATCCCGCGCCGGTCGCGCCTCTTCGCTGGTTGCCATCGTCGTCCTCCCTCCGCAGGCACCCGTGCACGGCGGGTGACCTCTGCGACCAGAAGGTGCGCGAAGGGTGTCAGGGGACGCGATCGAGACGGACGACGGACAGAAAAGTGAGCGACCGTCAGGTGCAGCTCTGAACCCGACGTGGTCAAACTCGGTCTACATCATCCGCTGGCGCCCTGACGATCTGAGCACCAAAACATGAGCGTTTCGCCTGGGCATACGCGCGTTCAGTCAGGGTTGGAGCGTGCCGGAGCACTACTGGTGATTCTGCGATACTCCGACGGGGACACGCCGATGCTCCTGCGGAACTGACGTGCAGCGAAGTCAGGGTCGTTCCAACCCACCCTGGCGGCGATGTCCGAGATAGGTGCATCCTCGACGCACAGGAGGTGGGCCATTCGTTCAGCACGGAGCATCGTCAGGTACGAGATCGGTGATTTCCCAAATGCATCGACGAACACTCGACGCAGCTGAGACACCGACAAATGCGCTCGCGCCGCGAGCTCGGTCACCGTCCAATGACGATCCAACTCCACACGCAAGGAGTGTGCAATGTCCAACACCTCAGGACGTACAGGGCGGAAGAGGCGATGCCGCGGCACGGTGGGAACCGACGCGTTTCGCCGCGCGACAGCGGTTCCCTCATTGGCGACCACGAGAAACGGAACCAAGACATCGAACACGGCAGAGACTAGCGATTGCGCCCGATAGAAACGTTCAGGAGGCACGCCCTCGACACTCAAGGCAGTCAACTCGTCGAGCCACGGCATCATCAGCCCCGCCCGGTGCTTTCCGATGCGCAGAACCTGGGTGGGTTCCGCATAGTGCGTATCGAGGAACTGGCTCGCGTTGAGTCGCTCCTGGAACCGTGAAGCATACTGCCAAAACACTTGGTCAATGACATAGTCTCGGTCGAGATAGAGCGTCGTGGTCGCTACCCATCCGTCGGGCTCAGCGCCACAGAGAGTGTTTGCCGCCAGAACAACGACATCACCGACGCTGACAAAGTGCGCGCCAAACTCGCTGAAGAGTCGAGCTCGACCCGCCCGTATGACAATGAACTTGACGCAATCGAAAGCGATTGGCTCAACTGGAGCGTGCGCGACTTGCGTTCGGGCGAGCAACGGCGAGAACGCGCCCACCGGCGCCGCCGGCACACCAGCAGGCTTCGTAGGCCCTTCCCACCGAACACCGCCAGTCATAGTTGGCAATTGAAGGGCACTCGCGTCTGAGAATCGAGTACCCCTAACGATACTCATATGACGCTTGCCAGAACCCTAACGGCTACCTCACGTTGAACAGTTTGTGTGCAGCTTGCGCCGAGGTAAGGTCACCAGACCATCGGGAGGAGAGATGCGAGGAATCCTACTGCTGCTGTGCTGAGCATGGTGATTGCGAGGGTGCGGCAGAGACGTTCCGGGTGGGAGCGTTTGTGCAGGTGGAGTCGGTCGGGCCGGCGTTCGGGAACGTATCCGGTGACGGTGGTCGAATCGTGGTTGCGAAGATCATCGCGGGATGTGAGGGGGCGGGTATAGGTGCGTTCCTTCACGCTCCATATCGCGATCCGCTGCTGATCGAGGTCCTCGACGACGGTGACGTTCGTTGGGGTGCGAGGACCATCGATGGCGGTGATGATGAGCGTTGCGACCAGGAAGGGGATGCCGATGATTGCGCCGATCCAGGACAGCATTTCGCCGATGATGTCGAGAATGCTCATCTCTGGGGGTGCTGAGCGTCAGGTGGTCATGCCGTCGAGCCGGTAGCCCATGCCGGGTTCGGTGAGCAGGTGGGCGGGGTTGGCCGGGTCTTCTTCGAGTTTGCGGCGGAGTTGGGAGACGTAGAGGCGAAGGTAGCCGGTGTCTTCGGCGTGCTCGGTGCCCCAGATGGTGGTGAGGATGGTTTGGCGGGTGACGAGTTTCCCGGCGTTGCGGATGAGGATGTCGATGAACTGCCACTCTGTGGGGGTCAGCCGGATTTGACGTTCCCCTTCGGAGGTGTCGCGGGTGACGCTGCGGGCGGCGAGGTCGATGGTGACGCTGCCGAGGTGCACCACGGGCGTGGCGTCTTCTTGGGGAACACGTCGGGTCAGGGCGCGGATGCGAGCGAGGAGTTCTTCGACGGCGAAGGGTTTGGTGATGTAGTCGTCGGCGCCGGCGTCGAGGGCTTCGACCTTGTCGGCGGCGCCGGCGCGGCCGGACACGACGAGGATAGGCGCCTGGGACCAGCCGCGGATGCCGTGGATGACTTCGATACCGTCGAGTTCGGGCATGCCGAGGTCGATGAGGAAGATGTCCGGGTGATGGTCGATGGCCGCTGTGATCGCCTGGGCACCGTCAGCTGCGGTGAAGATCTCATACCCCTTAGCGGTGAGGGTGATGCGCAGGGCGCGAAGGATCTGGGGGTCGTCGTCGGCGATGAGGATTTTCATGACGGCTCCTGGCTCGTGCGGATCGTAGGGAGGGAGATGACCATGGTGAGTCCGCCACCGGGGGTGTCTTCGGGGGTGAGGGTGCCGTGCATGGCTTCGATGAATCCGCGAGATAGGGCGAGGCCGAGTCCCAGGCCGGTGGTGTTGTCAGTGTCGCCGAGGCGTTGGAAGGGCAGGAAGATGTCGTCCAGTTTCTCAGGCGGGATGCCGGGGCCGCGGTCGATGATGCGGATTTCGAGCCGGTCTGCGAACGTGCTGGTGCTGACGTGGATGGGGGTGCCGGCCGGGCTGTAGCGGTGCGCATTGGTGAGGAGGTTGACGAGCACGCGTTGGAGCAGGACAGGGTCGGCGTGCGCGACCGCATCACCGTGATTGAGCGCGAGGGTCACATCGGTGGGGCCGAGGTGGAGTTCGTCGAGGGCGGGCGCGATGGTCTCGGCGGGATCGGTCGGGATCTCCGCGATAGTGAGTACGCCCGCCTGCAGCCTGCTGACGTCGAGGAGGTCAGTGACCAGAGTCGCGAGTGCGCCGAGGCTTTCTTCGGCGGTGTCGAGCAGTTCCCTCTTCTGCGCGGACGCCAAGTCGTGTCCTGCCGCTTTGAGACCCCCGACAGCGGCGGACGCGGCCGCGAGTGGGCGACGCAGATCATGGCTGAGCGCCGAGAGGAGCGCGCCGCGCACCCGATCCGATGCAGCGATCGGCTCGATCTGTCTCGCTGTCTCGGTGAGGTGCTCGTGTTCCAGGGTTGCGGCGAGTTGTGCGGTGACGACGGCAAGGAGGCGCTGCTCGGACGCGGCAAGGTCCGGACCGTGCAGTTCTAAGGTGGTGTCGTCGGTGATCCGTATGCTGGCGTGATGGTTATTCGGGAGCGGTTCCCCGGACCGGGCGAGGACGTCCTCGCCGCGCATCAGCCGGACCCCGGGGAGTTGGAAGGCTTCGCGGATGCGGTCTACGAGTGCTTGGATCGCGTTGTCTCCGCGCAGCACACTGCCAGCGATGGTCTGGATGAGTTCGGATTCGGCGGCGGAACGGCGGGCGGCGCGGGTGTACCGGGCCGCCCGGTCAACGACGAAACTCACCAGGCTCGCGATCAAGACATACAGGATCAAGGACGCGAGATGGTGCGGCTGATAAATGTGAATCGTGAACAGCGGCTCGATAAACAGGAAATCGAGTGTGATCCCCGACAGCACCGCAGCGAACAGGGCCGGCCAAATGCCGCCGACGAGCGCGACGACGACGACGAGGAGCTGGAAACTGAGGACATCCGTGGTGATCGAATCCTCGCTGCGGAACACGCTCAGTAGGGTGGTAAGCGCAGGCCCGCCCAGGAGCGCAGCGACGAAGCCGAGGATGCGGCGTTTGCGGGTGAGCGCCCCGGTCAGCGGGGGCAGGGCGAAACGTCTGCCGGCTGCGGCATGGTTGACCATGTGCACGTCGATGTCGCCGGACTCACGGACGACGGTCGCACCGATCCCGGGTCCGGTGAACGCAGCGGTGACACGTCCACGGCGGCTGGCACCCAAGACGAGCTGGGTGGCGTTGACAGAACGGGCGAACTCCACCAGCGCGGTGGGGATGTCTTCCCCGATGACCTGATGGTAGGTGCCGTTGAGTTTTTCGACGAGCGCACGCTGCTCGGCAAGGGTCGCCGGGTTCCCGGTGCGGAGTCCGTCTTGACTGGTGATGTGCACGGCGATGAGCTCGCCGCCGGCGGAGCGGGCCGCGATCCGCGCGCCGCGGCGCAGCAGCGTCTCGCCTTCGGGGCCGCCGGTGAGGGCGACGACGACGCGTTCGCGGGCTTCCCAGGTGCTGTCGATGCCGTGGTCTTTGCGGTATCCCTTCAGCGCCTGATCGACTTCGTCTGCGAGCCAGATGAGGGCGAGTTCGCGTAGCGCGGTGAGGTTCCCGAGGCGGAAGTAGTTGGACAGGGCTGCGTCGATGCGTTCGGCCGGGTACACGAATCCGCCGCTGAGCCGGTCGCGGAGCGCTTGCGGTGCGAGGTCGACGACCTCGATCTGTTCCGCGCCGCGGAGGAAGCTGTCGGGGACGGTCTCTCGCTGGGGGACGCCGGTGATCTGTTCGACGACGTCGTTGAGGGATTCGATGTGCTGGATGTTGAGGGTGGAGATGACGTCGATGCCTGCGACGAGGAGTTCTTCGACGTCTTGCCAGCGTTTGTCGTTCTTCGAGCCGGGCGCGTTGGTGTGCGCGAGCTCGTCGACGAGCGCGATCTCGGGGCGGCGGTCCAGCACCGCCTGCAGGTCCATCTCCTCGAGCGTGACCCCGCGATGTTCGATGCGTGTGCGCGGGACGGCTGGGATTCCCGCGGTCATCGCCGCCGTCGCGGCGCGGCCGTGGGTTTCCACGATCCCGACGACGACATCTTTCCCGTTCCCGAGGAGGCGTCGCCCTTCTTCCAGCATGGTGAAGGTCTTGCCGACGCCGGGGGCAGCGCCGAGCAACACCCGAAGCTGCCCCCGTTTCGGCATGATCAGTTCTCCAACTCGTCCAGGGCGAGGTTCAGTTCCAGAACGTTCACCCTCGATTCTCCCAAATACCCGGCATCCGGGCCCTGGGTGTGTGCCGCGACGAGTTCCCGTACCTGCTCGGCGGGGATCCCGCGTGCGTCGGCGACCCGGTCAATCTGGATCTGCGCGTAGGCGGGGCTGATGTGCGGGTCCAGTCCCGACGAGGACGCGGTGACCGCATCCACGGGGACTTCGGCCTCGGTGACGCCGTTGAACTCCGCAACCTGGGCTTTGCGTTCGGTGATCGCGGCGATCAGGTCCTCGTTCTCCGGCCCGTAGTTCGACCCGGAGGAGGCGCCGCCGTCGTACCCGTCGCCGGCGGCGGAGGGCCGCGGCTGGAAGTACTCCGGCAGCGGGTTGCCGTCCGCGTCGGTGAAGGACTGGCCGATCAGCGACGACCCGACCGGGTCGCCGTCCTGGTTGGTGATGATCGACCCGTTGGCTTGGGCGGGCAGGGCGACTTGCCCGATGCCGGTGATCAGCAGGGTGTAGCCGACACCGAGGGCGAGGGTCAGGAGCGCCATGGCACGGGTGGCGACCCAGATGGTGCGCCAGATTCCACGAGCTTGTGTGTTCATGATGTTCTCTTCTTTCCGAAGGTGTGTCAGAAGCCGGGGATGAGGCGGACGAGCAGGTCGATCAGCCAGATCCCGACGAACGGGGCGATCACGCCGCCCAGCCCGTAGATGGCGAGGTTGCGGCCGAGGATGCTGGACGCGTTCCCGGGCCGGTACTTCACTCCGCGCAAGGCGAGCGGGATGAGGAACACGATCACGATCGCGTTGAAGATGATCGCCGAAAGCACCGCCGAGGCCGGCGAGTGCAGGCCCATGATGTTCAACGCGGCGAGCTGCGGGAACACGCCCATGAACATGGCGGGGATGATCGCGAAGTACTTCGCGATGTCGTTCGCGATCGAGAACGTCGTCAACGCTCCCCGGGTGATCAGCAGCTGCTTCCCGATCCGCACCACGTCGATGAGCTTGGACGGGTCGGAATCGAGGTCGACCATGTTCCCGGCCTCTTTCGCCGCCGACGTGCCGGAGTTCATCGCGACCCCGACATCGGCCTGCGCGAGCGCGGGCGCGTCGTTGGTGCCGTCACCGGTCATCGCGACCAGATTCCCGCCCTCCTGCTCCTTGCGGATGTAGGCGAGCTTGTCCTCCGGGGTGGCTTCGGCGAGGAAATCGTCCACACCGGCTTCCTTCGCGATGGCGGCCGCGGTGAGCGGGTTGTCGCCGGTGATCATCACCGTGCGGATGCCCATCGCCCGCATCTCGGCGAACTTCGCCGGCAGCCCCTCCTTGACGACGTCCTTGAGGTGCACGACCCCGAGCAGGTGCCCCGCACCGGTCGCGTCCTTGGTGGCGACGACCAGCGGGGTGCCGCCGGACTGGGAGATGTGCTCGACATACTCGTCGAGCTCCGCGACCAGCGACGACGGCAACCGGTTCCCGCCCTCTTCCAGCCACGCCATCACGGCGGAGCCGGCGCCCTTACGGATCTGGGTGCCATCGGGCAGGTCCAGGCCCGACATGCGCGTCTGCGCCGTGAACGGGACGATCTCCCCAGTGGTGTTCCGGTCGAACTCTCCGTGCTCCTGCTCGGCGAGCTCGACGATCGACACGCCCTCCGGGGTCGGGTCGGCCAGCGAGGACAGCGCGGCGGCCCGGACCAGCTCCTGCTCCCGCACCCCGCCGAGGCGGACGAACGCGCTGGCGCGCCGGTTGCCGTAGGTGATGGTGCCGGTCTTGTCCAGCAGCAGCGTGGTCACATCGCCTGCGGCTTCGACCGCGCGCCCGGACATCGCCAGCACATTGCGTTGCACGAGCCGGTCCATCCCTGCGATACCGATCGCGCTGAGTAGCGCCCCGATGGTGGTCGGGATCAGGCACACCAACAGCGCGACCAGGACGGTGACGCTCACGGGGGCGGCCGCGTAGGACGCGATGGGGTTCAGGGTGAGGGCGACGACGACGAAGATGATCGACAGCGACGCGAGCAGGATGTTCAGCGCGATCTCGTTCGGCGTCTTCTGCCGTGCGGCACCTTCGACGAGGGAGATCATCCGGTCCACGAACGTCTCACCCGGCTTGGAGGTGATGCGCACCACGATCCGATCCGACAGCACCCGGGTGCCGCCGGTCACGGCGGAACGGTCACCGCCGGACTCGCGCACCACAGGGGCGGACTCACCCGTGATGGCCGACTCGTCTACCGAGGCGATACCCCACACGATGTCCCCGTCGCCCGGGATCAGCTCGCCAGCGGTCACAACAACCACATCACCGAGCGTGAGATCCGAAGAGGACACCTGCGTGGTCGCGGCCCGCTCTGCAGCGGCATCGGCCTTCGAGTCGTAGCCGCTGACGCGGTTAGCCATGGTGCTGGTGCGGGTCTTGCGCAGGGTCTCCGCCTGCGCTTTGCCGCGGCCTTCGGCGACAGACTCGGCGAGGTTCGCGAACAGCACGGTCAGCCACAGCCACACCGCGATCGCCCAGGTGAACGACCACGGCACGACCGTGCCGCCGGAATCGGCAGGTCCGCCGATGAACGGTTCCGTGACGGCGAGGACCGTGGTGAGCGTGGCACCGACCCAGACAAGGAACATGACGGGGTTGCGCCACTGCTCTTTGGGGTTGAGTTTGCGGAACGCGCCGGGTAGGGCGGCCCGGACCTGTTCCCAGGTGAACCCGCCCTTCCGGGTGGGGGTGCCCGCCGTTTTCGGGCGGGGTTCGGTGATAGTGGACATGGTTTACATCAGCCCTTCCGCTAGCGGACCTAGCGCGAGAACGGGGAAGAAGGTCAGTGCGGTCACCAGGATCGTGACCACGGTCAGCAGCCCAATGAACATCGGACGGTGCGTGGGGAGGGTGCCGGAGGTGGTCGGAACCTTGTCCTGAGCGGCGAGAGAGCCCGCCAGGGCGAGGACGAACACGATCGGCACGAACCGTCCCAGCAAGATCGCGAGCCCCAGTGTGGTGTTCAGCCACGGCGTGTTCGCGGTGAGACCGGCGAACGCGGAACCGTTGTTGTTCGCTGCGGACGTGAACGCGTACAGAACCTCGGACATGCCGTGGATGCCGGGGTTCCAGATCGACGTGTTCTCCACCTCTTCCCGGACACCGGGGATCGCGAAGCTCAGCGCCGTTCCGGCCAGCACCAGGGTGGGCATGACGAGGATGTAGAGCGCGGCGAGCTTGATCTCGCGCGGGCCGATCTTCTTGCCCAGGTACTCCGGCGTGCGTCCGATCAGCAGACCCGAGATGAACACGGCGATGACCGCGAGGATCAGGATCGCGTAGATCCCGGAGCCGACGCCGCCCGGGGTGACTTCACCGAGCATCATGTTCAGCATCGGCATCATCCCGCCCAGGGCGGTGTACGAGTCGTGCATCGAGTTCACCGCGCCGGTGGAGGTGCCGGTGCTGGTGGTGGCGAACAGGGTCGATCCGATGATCCCGAACCGCTGCTCCTTGCCTTCCATCGCGCCGCCGGCAAGGCCGGGGGCGGTGCCCATGCCGGCCGATTCCAGCGCGGTGAGGATGCTGAACGACGCCACGTACAGGATCGCCATCACGGAGACGATCGCGTAACCCTGACGGTTGTCACCCACCATCCGCCCGAAGGTGCGGGGCAGGGAGAATGGGATGGCGAGCATCAGCAGCACCTGGAACACGTTCGTCCACGCGGTGGGGTTCTCGAACGGGTGAGACGAGTTCGCGTTGAAGAACCCGCCGCCGTTGGTGCCGAGCAGCTTGATGACCTCCTGCGACGCCGTCGGCCCGCCGGGGATCGTCTGTGTGGCGCCGGTGATCGTGCTGACGGTGGTGAACCCGTTGAAGTTCTGGATCACTCCGCCGATCATCAGCACGATCGCACCGACCACGGCGATCGGCAGCAGAATGCGCAGCGTGCCGCGGACCAGGTCGACCCAGAAGTTCCCGATCGTGCCTGAGCGCCGGTAGGCGAAACCGCGCACCAGAGCGATCGCGACCGCGATACCGACTGCGGCGGACACGAAGTTCTGCACCGCGAGACCGGCGAACTGGACGGTGTAGCCGACGGTGAGCTCCGGCGAGTACGACTGCCAGTTCGTGTTGCCGACGAACGATGCCGCGGTGTTGAACGACAGATGCTCCGAGGGAGCCGTCAGGCCCAGCGAGTACGGCAGCCACTGTTGGAGGCGTTGCAGGCCGTAGACGATCAGCAGGCCGATCGCGGAGAACGCGAGCACGCTGCGCAGGTAGGCCTGCCAGGTCTGCTCGGTCTTGGAATCGACGCCGATGATCTTGTAGATCCCGCGTTCGACTTTCCAGTCCTTGCGGGACGTGTAGACCCAGGCCATGTAGTCACCGAACGGGCGGTGCAGGATGCCCAGGATGATGGCGACGGTGGCGAGGGCGAGAAGCGCGTACACCCAGGTCATCAGAAGCGCTCCGGTTTCACGAGAGCGAACACGAGATACACGATCGCCGCGACCCCGAGACCGGCGGCGAGAAGTTCAAAGACGATCACAGCTTCTCCACCGCCTTCCCCAGCAGCCCGACGACGACGAACAAGGCGATCACGCCCAGCACGTAGACGATGTCAAGCACAACAAGCTCCATTCGGATAACAAGCGACAGCAGGACCACTAGCCGCGCAACCCGAAACAGCGGGTGCAACTCACGATTAAACACCCGCCCACACCCCCGAAACAGGCGTCCTAACAGAACCCATACGAGGATCGGGCGGACTCTGACGGGCCGCTAACACCACAGGCCCGCAGAGCGCGCCGACGGCACGGACGCGAGTGGCCGCGCCCTCTGCGTGGTGCTGTTAGCGGCAGGCCGAGAAGGCGCATGAGTTCCGTGAGGGGCTGTTCCCTGCCCGGTGGTTGCCGCGTAGAAGTGGAGGCATGACCCTCACCGCCATCCTCCCCTCCCTCAGACGCAGCATCCCCGACCCTCTCCAACCCCGACGTTGGCCCGAGCACACCGTCCCCACGGTCTCGGATGTCGTGATCGGCGGAGTGTCCCTGAGGCGACTGGTGGACATCACCGGCACCCCGGCGCTACTCACCGGGGACCTGCCGCACCCGAAACCGGCCCAGGCGCACGCCCAGGGGATCGGCAACGACGTCACCGTCCTGGTCTTCCAGGTCACCCTCGGCGTCGACACCGACACCGATAAACGCGTCGCCCTCACCGACTGCGGATTCGACCGGGTGGCCTCCTACTGGGACGAGTGCCGGCTCATCGGCCGCACGTCGACGGCGAAGAACACCACCATCGAACTCATCCCCGGCGAAACCGGGTCTGCGCCGTGGCCGTACCCGATCGTCACCCTTCCCGCAGACATCCACCAAGGCGACCTTCTCGCCGTCCCCTGCGCCGGCGCGGTCACGCTCAGCGACGTGCGCCCACGCCCACAGGAAGCCTTCGTACGCGCAGAACAGGTCCGGGAACTCGCGGTGACCCGATGAGCATCATGCACACCCTGATCTCGTCCCGGGCGATGGCTCTTGCCGCCCTGTACGAGGACTGCCCACCCTGGCCCGCAGACACCGCCTTCGCCGACCGCGACATCAGCATCGGCGCGCAATCACTCACCGCCCTCGCAGCACAGCGCGGCACCCCCTGTGTCCTGATCGCGCCCAGCAGCGCGTCGGCGCGAGGAGAGGAGTACCGCACCGTCATCGTCACCACCATCCTCGCCCGCACATCGCGCCGCGGGCTGCGGCACCCCTTGGAACTGACGGTCGACTGCGACCTGGCCGCCCTCGACTCCCGCGTCCTCGACGTCCTGCCCCTGCTGTGCCCGAACGCGCGGCACCGCAAGACGACCCTGCTGCGCTCCCCGCACACGCAGACCGCCATCAGGGTGCTGCTTCCGCAGACCTGCGCCCCCGGTGACCTCCTCGCCCTCACCTGCGAAGGCACGATCGCACTCGGGCAGATCACCAGCCACCCCACCCGCATCCACCCGGGCAGTGACGACGAGGAGTGGCAAGGCAGGTGCCTCAAATAATGGACACCATCCGACACACCACCCGCTCGTCCCCGGCAGGCCCGCAGTCTGGGAAGGCTCGTTTGCTCCTCTACGGCGACTCGCTCGACAGCCTCGCCTATCTTGCCATGCCCGTTCCTTACGATCACGACGCACTCGACAACCGGAGGGCGCGAACCATGATCGTGGGAATCCGCGTGCCCGACACGAACCACCCTCGGCAAGCGCTCCGGAGTCAGCTCCGGGCAGCGCATGACATCCTCACGAAGCCGCTGCGCACGCACCCCCTGGTGCGGCACATCTTCTACATCGTCGAAGTCCCGTCTGACTCACCGACCCCTGACCGCGCCGTCAACGCATTGTCCGCAGCGATCTGCGCACACCACGCTGAGATCGAAATGCGCCACGGCCGCGACATCTGCATCACCGGAATCATCACCACCCCCCACACCGACCCCGTGACACTCACCGAACGCGTACACCAAAGGATCACCACCACACCCTTCGAGAGCTACTACGCGACCTCCTGGGACCAAATCGCACACAGATCCATTGCCGCCGCCGCCGCAGAAGCACTTCTCTAGCGTCGCCGAATGCCTACCCGTGGACCCATCGATGGTCACGGGCGCCAGCTCCCAGCGCGAATCCGCGTGCTTACTTATCTCGCGCGGGAGACAGTGCATGCGTCTCCTCGTAGACGGCCATCCACACGCGGTCGTACACGCTTCGCGTGATCCTCCCGTGACGAAGATCCTCTGTGGCGCGCTCCATCAGCAACGACAGCGTCGTGATCATCTCTTCACGATCCTCATCATCACGACGAGGCCAGAACACGAATCGGCTTGACCACGCCATTGCCACCCGTCCACGAAGCGGACGTGCCTTCCACCAAAGGAACACTCCGGCCGACACCCCCACCAGCACGATCCCGACCGCCGACGCCTCAGGAGACGCGCCAACTGCGATAAGCACAAGCCACAGCAGCAGACCCATCCTCAGGGCCGCCGGCACGAAAGCACTCGCCAACCGTGCCCAGAACCGTTCACGCTCCGACGACACCGGCGAATACACGACCAGGCGGGACGTCCCCACACCGTGACGCGCGACAGTGTGACAAACGGATCCCCAGCGCACGGGTCGCGGCAACCGGGAACCGCTGGGCTGTCGCGACCGGCCAGCTGTGGGACTTACACGAGACATGCACTGATGCTCACCCGCTCACGGGACCGCCGCGAGAGCGCCATACGGAGCCCATGCAGCAAACCGGCAGATCACCGCGGTTCGCTAACGCATTCCCAACACTAACGCCCCCGTTTACCGGGCACATCCGACGCCCGAGCACCGCGCCGCAGGGGGCAGCCGGAGCCGCTGATCGTTCCCAATCCCTTGGCTCTCGCGTACGGATCGAGCGCGATATCGGCAGCAGCTTCGCCATGCTCCGCGTCGGTGAGCATGCTGGCAACAAGCAGGTCCTCACAGTGCTGGTGTATCTCAGAAGTTGAGCATCTTCCGGGCCGTTCCCAAAGCCGCGACAGCTTGCCTCGGGAGAACACCGTTCCCGAGCGACGCAAGTTGTTGGTTGGCGGTCAGCCCATGACACGCATCGGTCACCCATCCGGCCGGTAGCCCCATTCGACGAACGGGGGCGCCGGACGCGGACCGGTCTTGTCGCTCAGAAGCGCCGGTGACGGAGCGGAGCGGCCAGTGATTCGCTCCCATCTGGTCACGGCTTCGGCGTATCGTCCCCAGCGTCGAAGAGCTGCCCGATCAACGACCACAGGCTCTCGGGCTCCTGGGTGCGCGGGTATCCGTGTGGTCCGTGGAGGGCGAGGTCGATAATCTGATGGCTCAGAGCGATCGTGCCCCGCCGTGCTTTCACCTGTTGCAGGGTCTCCCCGCCCCGAGACGCGTCCGACGCGAGTGGGGTCCGGAACAGCGCGGTGGGCGAGGATGAAGACCCGGTATCGGGGATGAGGTGCGCCGATAGCGGAAGCGGGTAAACCGATCCATTGCGCGTCATACCGGAGGTCGGCCAGGTCTCCCAAAACTGCTCCCGCTGCCCGAAGAGGTCGAGTTGCGGTTTCTCCCAAATGCCACGAATCGGATTCCACACTGCGAGAGGCTGCGTCGCTGGGGGTTGCGTCTTTGGGGTTGCGCTGCTCATCGTTGTCTCCTTCGGGAATCGCGCGGATCGCGGGTGCAGATAGCAGCCCGCGCACGTTCTCGATCACCACCCGTTCCGGTTGCAGAACGTCGATCGCTGCTGCCATGTGCGCCCAGAGTCCGGATCGAGTGCCGAGTTTCAGGCCGGCCATCTTCCCGACCGTGGATACGTCTTGGCAGGGGAACCCGCCGCAGAGGATGTCCACCGGCGGGACAGTGTTCCAGTTGATGGTGGTGATGTCGCCGAGGTTGGGGGCGTCGGGCCAGTGGTGGAAGAAGACGCGGGCAATGGGTTCGTTTATCTCAGAGAACCAGATCGTTTTCGCCCCGAACACTTCCTCGACGGCGAGATCGAGTCCGCCGTAGCCAGAGAACAGCGACCCGACGCGTAGCGGCGCGGCCGGGTCGCTTGGAACCATATTTGCCATCGGCGAGCCTCCTGGGTCGGTGATCCTCGGAGCCGTGATGCTGCTCCGAGCTGGTCACAAACGAGGTGCACGGTCGGCCCCACCGGCCTACGCCCAGGCCGCTCGCCACGCCCCCGCGTGCCGCGCCCAAAAGTTCGCTCGTCTGACCCCTTCGCGGTTCGCTCAAACGGGTTGTCACGCGTCTTGCAAGCGAGGTTGACCGGTCGCGAAGGGCGACCTGCGAACGGAGATAAAGTGCGGCTATGACGAAGCGGCGCCCCAGACAGCAGCCTCAACCGACCGAAGGCAACGAATGGCTCAGGCGTCTGGACCGCATCTCGGAAGTGGTCGATGCTTGGCGTAGGCGTGCGGAGAACCCAATGTCCTCTGAGACGGGAAGCTCGCTCGGAGCCGATTCAGTCGAGGGATTAAGCGTTGAGAACCCCGTGTGGTATTCGATGTGCATCTCCTCCGAGCACCTGGATTTCGCGATCAACGCCATGCGAGCAACAAGCACGATGTACCCGAGTGCCTACATGACCGTTGCGCGGACCGCTTTCGTCGCGGCCGTGAACGCTGTGTGGGTCCTCGCGCCGCCAACACGGCAAGAACGTCGCGGGAGGGCGCTGAGGCTTCGTGCCGACGACCTCCGTGTTCAGCTCACATCGTTCCGCGACATGCAGATCCCAGAGGGCAAACCCGAGGAGGCTCGCACCGGGCTTCTGGAGCAGCTACGCGAGCGGCAAGCCAACCTACAGAAGGTCGCTACTGCGCTCGGAGTGCAAGAGGACGTCACGAAAATGCGATTCCATCAGACTGGAGCGATCGATTGGGTGGCGCATCACATGCACGGCGTAGATGACGACCTCCTAGTCGGTGCAACGCAGGCGATCTGGCGATCAGGCAGTGCGGCTGCCCACGCGCAGTACCACTTCGGCATCATGCGGCTTGACCGAAACGAGCTCGTACGCGAGGAATCGGGCGGTTCGATCGTGCGCCTCCGCGGTGACCTCGACAACGATGTCGGCCCCGCCATTGCAGCGGCAACCATGACTTTGAGCGAAGCATTCCGGCTATACGATCTCCGGCGCGTAGTACACGCTCGTAGCTGAGCCCGGGAGTGATCGTGTCGACCTGCGAATTGCAGCGGCAACCGGGATCTATGTCGATACAGACAAAGAGCGTGTCTGCAGCCTGAGCAGATCGCTGAGGGGTTGCGCTCGCCGCTCTACTGAGGTGTTAACGACGTCTTCGCAGCCAAGGAGGCGCTCGCCGAGCGCGGATAGCCGAGGATCGTATCCCGTGGTTGCGACTAAGGGCCTTGACGGATTCATCGCTCAGTGTGAGTTCTCTTGGTACAACGCCCTTGATCGCTTTGAGGTGGCTTCCGACGACCTCGATGTCTTTGCCGATTCGCACGAGTGGGTCGACGGGCAACTCGATGCGCTTCTCGACATCGAGGTCAAGAACGAACGTCTCACGGAATGGTTCTGGAGATGCAGTTCCCGTGTACTCGGTTTCGACCTCCCAGCGACGCGGGATCCCAGAACCGTCTTGGAACAGCTCCGGCACGCGTCCGAGGAACCATATGTAGGAGTTGCCCGGGTTGAGCGTCGGGAAGTGCACCTCACCGTTGAAGGTCTCGTTTACCTCGGCGAAGTGCTCGCCCATCATTCCGGGCTTGAAGAACTTCTCTAGCGACGTGAATGGCGGACTCACGTTTAGCCGAACATCGCTTGCAGGACTCACTCCGATATTTCGCACGGCGATGTAGAGCGTGCCCGTCGCCGCTGCACCACGGTCCTTCTGAACGAAGCGACTAGCTTCCAGGGCAACCTGCACCCTGGGCCTGACGGCCTCAATGTTGACTTGGCGGGCCAACTCGTTCGAGGCGATCAATGCCTTGTTCGACTGATCGACTTGTCGAATCTGGTACCACGCGAATCCCAGTGCAACGAGAGCCGATGCCCCAAAAACGGCCTGCCATTCTTCGGCGGTCGGCATATCGGAGAACCGCCACCACGATCCCCAGATGGCGACACTTGCAGAGAACAGCCCGAACGCCGCGACCACGACAGCAGCAACTGTCAGGACGATGCGTGCGGACGGGGTCTTCATAGTCCGACTTTATCGGCGACGTGATGCGGGCCTTGCGATATCTTCGCGGGGTATGCCTCGAACACCTACGAGCATGACGGTTTCGATGCGCGTGATGAGCGCGGGGGACGGTTACAAGTACCTGCTGCGCACCGTCGCCTCCGGCGACGGGGATCGGGCCCTTTCAACACCTCTGACTCGCTACTACGCGGAGAAAGGCAGCCCGCCCGGCCGTTGGCTCGGCTCCGCCGTGCCCGCTCTCGGCGGTGGTGCGATCACGGTGGGTGATCAAGTCACCGAGACTCAACTCCAGCTCCTGGTCGGCATGGGCCGTGATCCTGTGACTGGCGATCCGCTCGGGTCCGCGTATCGGAACTATCCGACAGCTAGCGAGCGCATCCAGCAGCGCGTCGCCAACCTCGACGGAGACCTCGGCGTGACCGAACGAGCAGAAGCGGTCGCTGCAATCGAGACGGAAGAGTTGGCGAAGGGGTCGCGGAAGGCGGTTGCAGGGTTCGACTTCACGTTCTCGATTCCGAAGTCCGCGTCAGTACTGTGGGCGGTGTCGGACGCGGGCACGCAATCCCTGATTGCTGACGCCCATCACGCGGCGGTTGCGGAGATGGTTGCGTTCATGGAACGCGAGGTTGCCGCAACCCGGGTCGGCGCCGTCGGACGCAACGGGGCGGTTGCGCAGGTAGACGTGACCGGGCTGATCGCAACCGCGTTCGACCACTACGACAGCAGAGCCGGTGACCCCCACCTGCATACCCATGTCGTGATCTCGAACAAGGTGCAGACCGCTCACGACGGAAAGTGGCGGTCCCTCGACGGCCGTCCTCTGCACGCGGCAACGGTCGCACTGTCGGAACTGCACGAAGCCGTGTTCGCCGACCACCTCGCCCGCACCTTCGGCGTCGGATGGGAGGCTCGCGAGATGGGGCGTGACCGAAACCCTGCGTGGGCGATCTCGGCGGTGCCAGAGAAACTGGTGGCCGATTTCTCGTCGCGCTCGCGACAGATCGAGCAAGACAAGAACAGACTGATCGCCGAGTACGTCGAACGTCACGGACGGCAGCCGTCGCCGACCACAGTCATCAAGCTACGTGCACAGGCAACGCTCGCAACTCGTCCCGAGAAGCAAGTCCGCTCGCTGGCCGACCTCACCACTGAGTGGCGCGCACGAGCGACCCACCTACTCGGTGAAGACGCGACCACCTGGGCTCGCACCGTCACTGTGAACGGCGCCCCGCTATTGCTGCGTGCTGACGATGTGCCACTGGACGTGATCGCGGAACTCGGGCGAAGCGTCGTTGAGACGGTGGGGGAGAAGCGGTCGACCTGGCGGCGGTGGAACCTCAGCGCCGAAGCCGCCCGCCAGACCATGCCCTACCGTTTCACCACCACGAGGGATCGTGAAGCCATCGTCGGGATGGTCGTGGATGCCGCCGAAGCCGCCTCACTGCGACTGACCCCGCCCGAACTCACGACCAGTCCCGCCGTGTTCCGCCGACCTGATGGCACGAGCGCATTCCGCCCGAAAGCCTCGACGGTCTACACATCAGAAGAACTCCTCGCCGCCGAAGACCGGCTCCTCGAGCGCGCCCGCACTTTCACCGCGCCAACCGTGCCCATCGACGTCATCGGGAAGGTGACCACCCGCCCCGACCATGAAGAACGAATGCTCGGCGAAGACCAGGCCTCAGCACTCGCGGCGGTGGCCGTGTCAGGGCGAGTAGTCGATGTGCTCGTTGGTCCGGCCGGGGCCGGGAAGACGACAGCGATGCGTGCCCTGCGCACGGCGTGGGAGAGGGAGCATGGGCGCGGCAGCGTCGTCGGGCTGGCACCGTCGGCGGTTGCCGCGCAGGTCCTCGCCGATGATCTCGGTATCCGGACGGAGAACACCGCGAAATGGTGGCAAGACCACCACAACACCGGCGCGTCGTTCCGCAGAGGGCAGCTTGTGATCGTGGACGAAGCCTCCCTCGCCGGCACCCTCTCGCTCGATCGACTCACTGCGCACACGGTGGAGGTGGGAGCGAAGGTGCTGTTGGTGGGTGACTGGGCGCAACTGCAATCAGTCACCGCCGGCGGCGCGTTCTCCTTCCTCGTCCATGACCGCAACGACGCCCCTGAACTGCTCGACGTTCACCGCTTCGTCAACGACTGGGAAAAGACCACCTCCCTCGACCTCCGCCACGGCCGCCCAGAAGCCATCGACACCTACACCGCCCACGACCGCATCAACGGCGGGAACACCGAGGCAATGATCGACGCCGCCTACACCGCCTGGCGCGCCGACGCCCTCGCCGGGGCCTCAACCGTATTGATCGCGGACTCGAACGAATCCGTCCACGCCCTGAACCAGCGCGCCCGCGCCGACCTCATCCTCGACGGGACCGTGAACGCCCGCCGCGAAGTCCAACTCCAAGGAGATGCTCGCGCCGGGGTCGGGGACACGATCATCACAAGGAAAAACGACCGACGGCTCCGCACCCCGCGAGGTTGGGTGCGCAACGGGGACCGCTGGACCGTCACTGACATTCGCGACGACGGATCACTCACCGCCCGACGCGCGAACAGCCGCGGCACCGTGATCCTCCCCGCCGACTACATCTCCGACCACGTCGATCTGGGATACGCAGTGACCGCGCATAGGGCGCAAGGCATCACCACCGACACCTCTCATGTGCTCGTTGACCCGTCTACGACGCGGGAGAACCTATATGTCGCGATGACCCGCGGAAGGCACGCGAACCTCGTCTACGTCGCCACCGACCGGCCCGACGACAACCACACCACCCCGCACCCCGCGGATGATCCTGATGCGACCGCGCGGAGCATCCTCTACGGGGTCCTGCAGCACACCGGCGCGGAACTCTCCGCACACGAGACGATCACCGCCGAACAAGAAGCGTGGGGGTCAGTGGGACAGCTCGCGGCCGAGTACGAGACGATCGCGCAAGCCGCCCAACACGACCGCTTCGCCACCCTCATCCGCGAATCCGGCCTCACCCTAGAGGAAGCTGAAGACACGATCCACTCCGATATATTCGGCGCACTCACCGCCGAACTGCGGCGGGCGGAAGCGAACCACCACGACATCGACGCGATCATGCCGCGGCTGGTCGCAGCCCGCGGCTTCGGTGACGCCGACGACATCGCCTCCGTCCTTCACCACCGCCTCGCCCGAGCCACCGAGAGGCCTGCCGGTTCCGGTCGCACCCGCAAGGCACCCCGTCTGATCGCCGGCCTCATCCCCGAAGCAACCGGACCCATGCGCTCCGAGATGCGGAAGGCCCTCACTGAGCGGGGCGAGCTGATCCAGCAACGTGTCGAAGCCGTCCTCGACCAGGCCATCGCCGAACGGCAGGAATGGGCGCTCGCGCTCGGAGACTCACCGGCAGAGACGAGAGCCGCGGCAGCGTGGAAACGGCAGGCACGGACCGTCGCCGCGTATCGCGACCGCTACGGCATCACCACACGCACTCCGCTCGGCCCCGCCCCCGATAGCGATGCGCAGAAGATCGACGCGGCACGGGCGAAAGCAGCACTTGCGAGGCTCCGCGACCTGGCTAGCAGTGACGGTCAGGATGCTCCGTCGCGGGTGATGCGGCGCGAGGGTGCGAGCCGGGGCCGGTGATCGGTTGCCCTTCCGATTGTCGCTGGTGCGTCATATCCTGGTGGTGAGGTGGATTTCTCCTTGATATGACGCTCCTCGGGGCAGGCCGCTAGGCCACTCACACACGCACCGCCTCCGACGATCCGTCGTGCATGTGAGAGGTAACCCCCGTTATGATCCGCCAGCTTTGGACCCTCAGCGTCCACACCCGCGCATTCCTGCGCCGCTACATGCCCACCAACATCCTCCTCGACGCCATCCGCACCCGTCGAGGACTCAAATGGGGAGTCCCCGCGATGCTCCTCGCCGTGCCCTACCTCCTAGCCGCGAGCACCTTCACCACCCTCATCGCAGACGGCGGACCCGGATGGCTCAACCTCCTCGTCCTCCTCTGCCTGTGGAACACGATGAAGCTCGTCATCATGGGACCCATCAGCCTGATCCTGCTCGCCCGTACTCGTGTGCGGGAGGCCGTGGCCGTTCGCGCCGAACGACGAGCATGAACCGAACTGGTCAAGCAAGCGGTCTGACAGACCACTGCGGCACCGCTACGCCGCGTCGTCCGAACCGGCGCCACACACGAACTGCCGGTAAGCCTCTGGCGTTGCCCCTAGGCTCCGTCGGAACTGGCGGGCCGCGAAGTCGGCATCTGGCCATCCCACATCTGCGGCGATCTGATTGATCGGAAGCACGGTCGAGCGCAGTAGCTGTCCCATCGTACGAGGCGTCGGAGAAGGACCGTCGGTGTCAGGCAGATGACTCGCGGGCGCGGGCTCTGGGGCGGAACGCATTGGCCTGTCATCCTTGAGGGAGACCGTTGAGCGGAGGGATGAAACATGACGCAAGCCGAGTTGGCGGCTGAGGTGGCGCGACGCCTCGGAGTCGTCGCGCACCCCGCCGTCGCTCAGATCGCCGAGGCGGTCGCGCTGTTTGCCCCGCTGGGGTGGGCGATGTGCGATCGCTGGCATCAGGCCGGTACAGTCGGGGTCCTACACCTCGCCGCGAAGGGTGCTGGGCCTACGGCCATTGATGAGGCGATCACCGAGGTCTGGAACTCCGACAATCAGGTTCTTCTGCGGCATGCAGCGGCACCGATACGCCGGTGGTCAAACTCTCACTACCCGTTCAAGCAGGTCATCTGGGATCGTGTCGCGCTCATCGAGAAGGCGATTCAGCATCATCTCGCGGGAGCCTACGAGGCGTCGATCCCAATCATCCTCGCGCAGATCGATGGGATGAGCCGCGATCTTACCGGGCAGTCCTTCTTCTCCAAGGCCAACGCGGACCCCTATCTTGATGACGCGACGCTGGCGGGGATTGAAGCGAACCTGCCGGTCGTCCGTCGTGTCTTTTCCGAGAACGTCGATGAGTCCGGCAGCTTCGGCCTCGTCTCGCGCCACGGCGTCCTACACGGCCGAGACCTTGGCTACGCGACACGGGTGAACTCGACCAAGACGATCGTGCTCGTCGCCGCGCTGGCCGAGTATTTCCCGCGTATTGCTGACGACGCCGGCGCTCGACTGCGCAGGCTTCATGAAGAGTCCGTCGCGGGCTCGCGAGAACTTGATGAGTCTGGTCGGCTGGTCGATGATCGACACATCCCTGAGTTGCTCAACTTTGCCTACGACTTCGACACCGAGTACCTCAACGCTGTGTTGCTTCGCCCCGGCCCGTTCGACGTGCATACGACGCTCATAGAGGTTGCCAGAAAACACAACCTCGATCCCGACTCATTCGCCGTAGGCCAAGATCAGGTTGGCTGCTGGTGGCACTACACCGTCCCCGCGGGACAGACACTCGGTTACGCGGCTCGTCCGACAACGAGCACCGAACGACGTCATCCTGACGTATGGCGATGGGACGCGTTCGATGTGCCCCGCGCATCACCGTGGGCGAACGCAGCGGGGTGGCGCTCAGACGATGACTTCCCGCGATCGCCAAACTGGGAACGCGACCCCGTCATCTGACGAGGCGAGGAACAGCAGTGCAGGCACATATCGACAGCGACATTGGCGCGGGGAGCGAGAACGAGAATGAGTGCGAGTTCGGGTGGCAGTGCCGCGGACATTATCGCGGGGTTCGACGCAATACTGCCTGAGCAGGAGCGCGTGCTGGAACAGGCTGCTCAGAACGTCAAGCTTGGCCTCGAACGAGACTCCGAGATTTATCGCGGCTTCACGCAGCTCCAGTTCTTCATCCTCACCGTCGACTTCGACATGCGGGTCATGCTCCGTGCGTTACTCGCGGACCCGCAGAACCGGCTCACCGCCGAGAAGTTCCTTGCCCTGACACTCGAAGAGGCGGAAGAGTCAGCCGGGCGAATGGTCAATGCCGTATCCAAGGCCATGCGGAGTCTCCCCAATGACACCGGCGCCCATCTGTTCGATATTGCGAAGTTCGATGAAGCAGTCGGCGCGTTCAAGCAGGCGATGTCCGAGATGAGGGATGACAAAGAGTTCAACAAGACTCTGCGTCTCATACGGAACACCGTCTCCGGCCACATCGTCGGGGACGACGTTGGCGTTCAGAACAGCGCGATCTGGGTACTTACACGCCAAGGCGTGCCCCGCGACATCGACGGTGTCCTGCGGAGCCAGATCGTCTCCTACGCCATCGCGACTCTGAAAGCGCTCACCGAATTCGCACGCGGACTGCAAGGTACCCTGCGAACTTGACGACGGGCCCATTCGATTACAGGAAAGAGAAGATCAGCACAGCGAAGGAAAGAGTGAGCATGCCCAGGCAGTTCACCCAGAAAGATTGACCGGTGAACCGCGCTCGGATGTGTGCGGCGGCCGCCGCGATGAAGTAGACCACGATCCCGACGTTGGCCGCGAAGGCAATCCCCGGCTCCCAGATGCCGACGGTCAGGCCGACGGTTGCAAGATTCTTGATCACGATCAGTGCCCACCACCAGTCTCGGGGCAAGCCGACCCCGTCGAGACAGTCTTGAATGAACTTCGGTGGCTGAATCGAGGCGACAACGTCGAAGAGGAGCGCGGCGGCGAGAATCGCCGGGAGTCACCAGGGATCGGGGATCAAGATCATGACGGGAGCTCCTCGTCGGTGCTGACTATGGCGATGATTCGGCGAAGTTGACGCATCACTTTCGTGTCGACTCGGCGTGGTAGGTCACCCAGGCGGTTCGGGTGGCGAGGGTGTTGTAGAGGGCCTGGGCCTGGTGGTTGTCCTCCGCTGTCATCCACTGCACCCCGGCGTGCCCCTCTGCGGCGGCCATGTCGGTGAGGCGTCCGATGAGTGCCCGCCCGACGCCGAGGCCGCGAGCGGCGGGAACGGTGAAGAGGTCGTCGAGGAAAATGTGACTCGTGCCGGTGTAGGGCGACGAGAACCGGCGGTGATGTGCGAAGCCGAGGATCTCGCCGTCGGCTTCGGCGACGAGTGCTTTGCATTCGTGGGTCGGATCCATGAGCCAGCCCCACGCGCGGGAGACGACTTCTTCGGATTCTTCGAGCTTGTAGAACTCGCGGTAGGCGCGGAAGAGGACGCGCCACTGATCCTCATCGGCGGGTGTGAGGAAACGAACGGTAGGTGCGATCTTGGTAGTCATTGGGGTGTCCTTCAGTTTTGAGATTTGGAGAGCCGGTGCTTCTGCGTCCTGCGGAAAGGTCCTGTGGTGCGCGCCGACTCTTCGAAGTGGGATGGTGGAGGCTCGCCTATGAGGTCGTGACGGCCTCCTTTCCCGGCGCGTATTCCCGGCGCGGGGCGAGCGCGAGGTAGACGGCGCTGCCCGCGAGCAGACCCCAGAACGCTGCGCCCACGCTGAAGATGACGACCCCCGACATGGTGACCGCGAGTGTCGTGATCGCGGCCATGCCCGTGCGGGTGTCGCCGCTCATCGCACCCGTGAGCGCGGTGAGCGCGGAACCCAGCAGCGCGACGGCGGCAACGACAGCGACGGTTTCGCTGGGGATCGCCTGGAACCCGGCGACCAGCACGCCGCCGAAAGAGCCGACCAGCAGATAGGTGAGGCCACCCGAGAGGCCAGCGATGTAGCGTTTGGTGCGGTCGGGGTGGGATTCGGGGCCGAGCGCGATTGCGGCGGTGATCGCGCCGAGGTTGATGCCGTGGGCGCCAAACGGTGCCAAGGCTGCCGACACTGCGGAGATCGTGCCCACGAGCAGACGGTCATTCGGCTTGTAGCCCTGCGAGTGCAGCAGTGCGAGGCCGGGCGCGTTCTGCGACGCCATCGTGACGATGAACAGCGGCAGTGCGACACTCACCAGCGCGGCGGGCGTGAAGACGGGCATTGTGAAAACCGGGCCACCCAGGGTGAGCGAGGGCGTGACTTCGTGGAACGACCCGGTGGCCCAGGTGGTAACGAGGCCCGCGACGAGCGCCGCCAGTACCGCGAAGCGGTCGAAGAAACGCTTGCCGAGAAAGAACGTGACTACGATGCTGCCCGCGATCAGCGGAGCGCTCGCGAACGCTCCCGCTGCGGTCACGACAAAGGGAAGCAGAATGCCAGCGAGCAACGCCTGCAACACGGGGCCGGGCACCTTGGAGAGCAACCACCCGAACCAGCCTGTGAACCCCACGACCGCCGCAGCAACCGACGCCACGAGGAATGCGCCGACGGCCTCGGCGAACGAGAAGCCGCCGAGGGAGGCGATGAGGAGCGCGGCTCCCGGCGTCGACCAGGCCACGATGACCGGGATGCGGGTGAAGAGGCTGAGCACGATGCTGCATACGCCGTTGCCGATCGACAGCGCCCACACCCAGGAAGCTGTTTGCGCTTCGTCAAGGCCCGCCGCTCGGGTTGCTTCGAGCACGATCAAGAACGGGCCGGCAAAGTTGATGAGCGCCGAGAGGAACCCGGCGACCACGGCGGAGATGGACACATCCCGCAGGACAGCAGCTACCCGGCTCATACCCGTGCAGTCCCCGTGACGACAACCGAGCAAGGCCGTAACGGACTTGTCAATAAGTGAGTAACGTTATCTACTAGCTTCATGTCCAATGATAACAGAGCGTCGGAGATTGCGGCTCGGCTGCATCAGCGGGTGGCAGCGGCGCCCACCGGAGAGAAGCTGCCCGGGGTGCGAGAACTGTCCAAGGAGTTCCAGGCGAGCGCCGCCACAGTCTCCGCTGCCCTCTCCGAGCTCAGCGCCATGGGGCTGGTGCGCGCCGAGCCCGGCAGGGGCACCTTCGTGGCCGAGCGCGGTCGGCTCGCCGAGGCCGACTTCGCGTGGCAGTCTCAGGCGCTCGGCCCCGCCCGAGTTGACGCGGACCGCGCGTCACGACTCGGCGGTTACGGCACGCCCGAGCACATCCCGCTCTCCTGGGGGTACCTCGCCCCCGAACTCCTCCCACACGACGACCTGCACAGGATCGGCTCGCGCGCCGCCAAAAGCAACAGGGCATGGATGATGACCTCGCCCGCAGGATCGCCCGAGCTTCGCCGCGTACTCGCCGCCGAGTATCGAGCTGATCCTGGCGACGTGCTCATCGTCGCTGGCGGTCAGCAGGGTCTCGTGTTCACGATGCGCACCCTCGCCGAGCCGGGCTCTACCGTGATCATGGAGAGTCCGAGCTACCCCGGTGCGATCCTCGCTGCACAAAGCGCTGGGCTCACCATCGCGTCCGTACCTGCCGACAAAGACGGAATCATCGTCGAGCGTCTCGCTGACGAACTCGAACGCACCCGCGCCCGCGTTATCTATCTGCAACCCAGTTACGCGAACCCGACCGGTGCGGTGCTCAGCCTGGAACGCCGCACTCAGGTACTCGAACTCGCAGCCCGACATGGGGCATTCATCATCGAAGACGACTGGGCCAGGAACCTCGGCATCGACGGGCGCACACCGCCAGCGCTCATCACTGAAGACGCCGACGGTCACGTAGTTACCGTCACCACGCTCTCGAAACCTGCCTCTCCAGGACTCAGGCTCGGTGCGGTGATCGCACGCGGCCCCGCCGGTGACCGACTCCAGGCCTCCCGTACCGCCGATGACCTCTGCGTTGCTCCCATGGTTCAAGAGATCGCCCTGAGCCTACTGACCTCGAACATCTGGCCACGACACCTCAAGCGCCTGCGCACCGAACTCGCAGGACGCCGCGACGCCCTGGCTGCTACGCTCCGTCAGGTCCTGCCGAGCGTTCGAATCCAGAGCGTACCAAGCGGAGGTATCCACCTGTGGGTGCGACTACCTCACGGGGCCGATACCAGGCAGATTAGCGCCGACGCCTACGCCGCCGGGGTAATCGTCGGAGACGGGCGACACTTCTTCGTCGACGAGCCCCCAGCCCCGTTCCTCCGTTTCTCCTACGGTGCAGCCACCCCCGCCCAGATCACTGAAGGCATCGCACGACTCGCTCGCATCATCGCCTAACGCGCCGCCGAATCGACACGGCTCAACGGCTCGATTCACCCCCTGTTCTTTTGAACGAACGCAAGCTACGCAGTCGTAGATCCAAGGGTGGTCGTTCGCGTAAACTGGTAGCACACATCGGGGTGTACTTTCGATTCCTTGCTGATAGGAACCGAAGCGCTACAACGGCGCTGCAATGACTCGGGCGGCTGTGGCACGAGTTGAGACGCGCAATGCGCTCGTAAACTGAGAGCGCAGGCCAAGCGCGGGGTGTGACTGGTCTTGATTCTCGTCCAGCCGGTTCGATGTCGATTACGGGCGATCCTGCACACCTGAGAGCGCCTACGCCATCCAAGCGGTAGGCCAGCCTGCGGACGGGAGGAGGCCGCGGTGGCACGAGACATCGGTCCGCAAATGATGTTGGCTGAATGGCTGTTTGTGGAAACAGTTGCTGATCTGCGCGACCGCAGTGATGCCCCAGCTTCTCGGAGCCGGTACGAGCTGCTCGGCATTGCGCCGTTGCTTCGGAAACTCCTTACTGATCGCGGCGAGCCGTTACTTGCCACGGTCAAGTGGGCTCGACAGGAAGTCAAGACCGAGTTCCGAATCAGACCGTGGCAGGCTCCTGTCGGCGCCGACGATTCGCTTGAGTATCTGGTTCGACTGAGCGGGCGCGAGCTCGTCGGCGACGCTGAGACTGAGGCGCTGACGGCGGACCAGTTCCTTGCGGCGAGAGTCGGTCTGCTTGAGGGTCGTGACCTCTCGGCCAAGCAGGTCATCCGCTACTACGCCCACGTTGAAGGCGGAGTCCACTTTGGTGACCCGAAGGAAGACGGCCAAGAAGCGATGAGCAAGATGAGTCCCGTGCTGCTGGGCAACACCACTGGGCAGATCGAGATCCTTGGATATCTTGGCCAGATCGTTGTAGATGCCCTGACGCCACTGTGCGATTCCATTCTCACCTCGCCCACGATCGTTCCCGCGATGCACAGCCTCAACAGTTCCGGGTTCCACGACCATCATTGGACCACTGAGTACTTCGCCAGCCTCCGAGGTAAGGCGCGTGCGTGACGGGGCTTGCTGACAGGGCCGAGCAAATCGCGGCCTACTTGGTCGGCTACGAAACCGGCGCCGTGGTACACCTTCACGACACGGACGGCCGCCAGGCGGCAGTGGACTTCCTCCTTGAATGGCCCGACGGACGGCGGGGTGCTCTTGAGGTCACGCTCGTCACTGAAAAGGCATCTATCGCCTGGCAAGGGATGGCGATGAAAGAGGGCTGGCGTTGGCCGGCGACCAGCTCGTGGGAGTTCCGCGCTGCTGCGACGAGCTTCCCGTACAGGTTCGTACGGCAGGCCGTCCTGCGGGCTGTTGAGCTATGCGATACCTACGGGGTAGACAAACCTTCCGACTTGCCCTCGGTGGTGCTTGATGCAGAAGTTGACTTGGCGCGGTTCCTTGCCGACGATCTCGGTGCGCTTCGACGTACTCGTCTTGATCCGGGTGTGGTCATCTACCAGTCCGTACGCGCAGAGTTCGTCGATAACGCCCCCTCCGACTTCGCTCGGGTCGTCGAGACCTGGCATGGCGAACCGCACATGGCGTCGCATCTCAACAAACTAGGGCGCACAGCAGACGTCTCGGAACGTCACCTGTTCTTGGTCCCCACGGACGACGCGCTGCCCGCCCGGTTCTTCGCCGACGACTTCCAACTGCCGACCTCGACGCCGGCCGGCTTCGAGTCCGTCGATGCGCTCTGGATCTGGTCCAACTATTGGCACCGCTACCTCTCGTTCCGCAACGGCCTGTGGGCATGGATCGACTTCCCACCACGAAATCAGTCAACAGAGGACGCTAGTCGAACCGCGTGATGGAGCGAACTGCTCATGCGAAGCACCTCCTGGACGAACAGCGACGGGACGTCTGCAGCTAATCCTGGTGCGAGGAGCGGCGAACGACAGCCAAGATGATCCCGTCCTCACTCCTCGACGTTCGTCTGTTGCGATCGCGGGTGCGGCGTGGCCGTGAGGTGGTTGACGAGCTCATCGAGACTTGCGGTGACGACATGGCCGAATCGTGCAGGAACCTTCGCATCTGTGAGCATCGCAGCCCATGACTTTTCCGTGACGACTATGTCGCAGTAGGGCACGGCGATCGCGAGGGCGGTGACGTCGTTGAGATCGTTCCCGCTCCACTCCTTCTGCGGGTTCGCCTGCCGTGCTTGTCTGAGGCTCATCTCGACCCAGCGAGATGGCATGGCTTCGACAAGATGCGCCAGTCGATCAACGATCTCGTCGAAATCTACGCCGAGTTGTCCGCTAATCCGCAGCAGGGGGTCGATGATGTCGGCGATCGCTGTTGCCACCATGACATCGTTGAGACGGCCTCTCCCGAGGCTCTTGAGTACATCCGCGACGTTGCGTTGGCCGTCTACGAAGCGGTCGTCGGTGAGGTGCTTCATGTCGTTCAGCACGATGCGTCGGTCATCAGGCATCCCGTCCGGTGTCGCGCCGGCCAGGATCACGCGCTCGTACTCTGGCTCAGCTCGGCGCTGAATCTCCTGCCGCACATCTGCGGGGAGAGGTACCCCGCGATACTCGGTGGGTGCCACGTACCGCAGGCTTGGTGATGCTGCCGCGTGAGCGACCCCAAGACCGAACAGGTCGAGCTCCTCAACAGGGACATCCAGGCCGAAAGAGTCAATCAGCGCCCGCTTGATCTCCCACGGCACGATCACATGAGGTGGAGCGATCCTCAGCATTCCTGCGAGCCGCGTCATCGTGGTTGCCAGGTCCTCGCGTTTCCTACGGTCGCGCTGCTTCCCCGTCTCGTAGTAGTGAGCCATGCTGAGCGGGAAGCGTGCGCGTCCGTCGTCCGCGGCTGCCTTCAGGACGGCCAATGTCTCGACGAAGCGCGCACCTTGCGGATGGCCTGACTCGGCGCGAGCAAGATCGATCCACTTGTTCTGATCCAGGTAGACGGTGAGCATATTTACCAGTTTGCGTGGTCGCTACCCTTGAAGAATGACTAGCGCGTTCTCATGGGTGGACCTTGCAGCGCTTGTCGTGGCCGTGGCCGCGCTCGCGGTGACTGTCGGAATCTATCTACTCGGGCGGCGTCTTTCCTTCCGACAGCAGCGTGAACGCGTCCGTGAGCTTGAGGCTAAAGCTTGGGAGGTCCTTGGGCCGATTCGCACCAAGGGGTTAAACAGCAGGATCATCGTGATGAACGTGGACCGCTACAAGCGCGGTTACGACGGTAGCAACGACATGACTTGGCGAGGTTACGCCTTCACCGGCCCAGAGATCATCGAGATTGGCCACGGCGATGTCGAGGTCATTACCAGGGGAGTGGAGAGTTACCTCGATGAGGATGGCCGTCGAACTCTCGCGCAAACGTCCATGCCGGCGTCGACCGTCATTGAGTGCGGTCACATCCCCTGGACATGGATCGAGGACATCGCTCCGGAGGGTGACGAGTTCGATGGCTCAGCCATCTTCTTCGTCCGCCACCGCGCTCCCGGGCGGCAACCGTACGACTACATCACGTATCGCGAAGGAAAGCCGGTACCGTTCGGGCCGAACAACCGCGACTACTACCGGCCAATTCCTGAGCTCGGTATACGCCGGCCGGAGTTCTTCCGCGACTGGTGGCGCTTCATGAAGTCCCTGCGTCTGGAGAAGAAGCTGAATGCAGAACTAAGGCAGCGCAATGCCAGCTGATGCCCAGCACTCTCCATCGACCTTGCCAGTACTAGATATCCCCTTCGCCTTTTCTCAAGTTCCGCTGTTATCGTCTGGGCAGTTTCGAGATGAGGCTAGAAGCAAGTGGGATCAGCGCATCTCTCTCGATGACCTGGAGCAGCTTCACCGCCTCGGGCTACTGGTCCCGCTCTATCGAGCAGACGATGACCGGGAGGCTGAGCCTCTTCCGGCCCCCCACGAAGGCGACTCCAGCAAGATCGCACGATACGCACGCGAGGGCATGATTCGCGATCCGCAGGGTGAGGACGCAGCGCTCTGGCCGCACTATCGCCCGGATGGCGCGGGCGATAGCTGGTGGGACGGATTCTTCTACAGTCGGTGGCAGCTCCTGGGACTCCGCGATGCTCTCCGAGAGCGCGAGAACCTACGCGTTATCGCCGATGATCCACGCCTTGTTGCCGAGGAGGATGAGCGCTACCGAACGTTTGCCGCTCGACAGCGGCACGAGCACCTGGCCTTGGCTGCGCTGTCAGCGCGGTTCTTCCCCTCCATTGTCGGCCGGGTCACCTACCGAGATGGTGCTGAACGAGAGACGTTGCTCGCGGCCCGCTACGACGTAGACGCCACGACGCGACTCGTTGCGGCCGGTTTTCCTGTGGCGCGTCTTCGCTCCGCAGCGGAGTTCCTGCTCTCCCGCGCCCACACATACGACCCGATGCGCGAGCGGTGGGATCTGGCCAGGCATTCCGATGCGAGCGGGTGGTTCCGGCTCCGCGGCGGCGCGCTCGAAGCGGTCTGGCAACGAATCGCGGCAGAAGTGCTTCTGCGCGCACACGAAGAACTCGCGTCGCTGGGCACCCTTGAGTCACTCCCTGAGACGAACGACCCGCATATGTGGCATCCCCTGCAGGAACGAATCGGATTGCAACCAGATAGCGACGGCATTCACCGAAGCCTCGCGCGGGTGGGCCTGTCACCCGAACCATCCGTCGTGCTCGTGCTCGAAGGACAGACCGAGATGGTTCACCTACCTGCGCTGCTGGATGCTCTGGGGATCAGCAAGCCGCAGCAAGTGCGTGTCATCAACCAACAAACATCGAGCGATAGGCCCCGCCAACTGGCTCGATATGTCGCGCCCCGGTTGGGACGCGTACGTGGTGATCGTCAACTGATTGAAACTGGCCCCACGGCGCTCGTAATCGCAATGGACGCCGAGGGAAAGTACTGGGGTACCCCGGAAGCGCAAGACCGACACCTCGGCGAACTACGTGGGATCGTGCGTCAAGAAGTTGCCGCGCAAGGCGGCACTCTCACCGACGATGAACTTGAGATCCTCGTTCAGCTGCGTACCTGGGGTGATCAGAAGTACGAGCTCGCGAACTTCACCGATGACGAACTCGAGGCAGCGATCGCTCAGGTGCTTCTAGCGAGTCCCGAAGCGACAGGTTGCGAGGCAGACTGGGCACCTCGGCTACGCGCAGACATCGAGTACGCCCGTGAACGCGCACTCGATATCGGAGTGGTCTTCCAACGTATCCAGCAGCAGGTCAGCAAAGTCGAACTCGCTGAGGCGCTCATGCCCGTTCTGCTCGCGAAGCTCGAACACGAGAGCACTCCGGGTCATGTCCATCCGCCGATTCTCGACCTCGCTTATGATCTAGTCGCTCTCGTGAGCCAACTGTCAGGTGGTGGGTACAGCCTTGAAACGCCTGTAACGCGGCCCAGCTAACGATTGATGAGAGACAAGAGCCTCGGCCGGACCTTTGCGGATGTCACGTGCGCGGAGGAAGGGATTCCCAAGCGAACTGCGTGAGAGTTCAGTCTGACGGCGGTTGCTTCATCATCAGAGTGACTGGCGATTGCACGCGACGACGTCAGGGGCGCCCGATACCGTTGAGGCATGAGCCCTACGAAAGACAACCAGGTCAAAGAGGTCGTGATCGGCATGGCCCTGGGTGTGCTCGCGCAGGGAGTCGAGGCTGTCACGAGCAACAAGATGGCCTTCGAGTTCGGTTTCAACCATGCCTGGCGTCAATGGGGCAAAGCGAATCACTTCCCGAGCATCAAAGGTCACGACCCTGGCAACCTCTTTTGGATCGGCGTCGGGAAGTCCGAGCGACGCAAAGGTGCGTGTGCTGCGTGGGATTCTGGGCGCTGGAATGAGCCATACGTCACCTACGAAGGCTGGACGGTCGAGGAGGCTCTTGATCTGCACGCCGATGACAGTGTGACAGCAGGAGACTGGATCGAACTGGGACGCCTCTTCGTGGAGTACTTCAAGCCGGAGGAAGTACTGCGAACAAGTTGAACGCTCAGGTAGTTGCCGAGTGCGAGTGGCTCTACCTGAAGTCAAGCCGCGCGAATCGTTCCGGGTGCGACCGTGGTGATCAATTGTGTGACCTGTTGGCAAGAGAGGGTGAGTACGCGTGGAGCCGGTGGTCTTTACTCAGATTGTCATTGCCGCTGCGACGCTGCTTGCTTCGTTGGGCGGCTACTTGCTTGCGGGGCTGAATGAGCGTCGGCGCGATGCTCGGACGCTGGCGCGCGAGTTGCAGCTTCGCGGTACCGAGCGAGAGTCACGACGCGACGATGAGGCGCATACCTTCCAGCGCGAGATTCTGCTGGCGCTTCAGGATGCAGTGCAGCTCATGGCGCGGCTTACCTACAAGGCGATGCACTTTGATCACATGCAGGCGCGTGAAGGCAAATACACCCACCTTCCCGACACACTCAGCGACGATATGCACTCCAACGGTGTCGATGTGCGCCGTCTGGCAAGCCGTGTGCTCGATGCCGGAGTCCGCGCCGCTGTTGATGCCTTCAAGGACACATCTGCTCGTCTATCCATCTCGCCGCGACACCTCCAAGGACTCGTCGGTGACGACCTTGAGAACCGTGCAACGTCGGACATCATGGAACTCCACGAGGGGTTCGAGACCCTCACGGCTGTCCTGGGGGAAGCTGTGCGACGCGAGATCGCGTGGCGTCCCCCTGTCGAGTGATGACCTTCTGGGCGCTCTGGGTGTTTCGACAGCGGACGGGTCTCTTGGTTTTCACCGACACATCGCCCACCGGTGTTGGCTTCCAATGAAGGCCGCCACCACGTATCCCTTTTGTCACATAGACCCAGGGGCAGGTGTATGCCTGAAGCGCGAAGTCTAGAGTCGAGTGATGAAGGGCGGGGAAGACGATCTCGCGTACCGCACGTGCTCAGAGTGCGGAAGCGATCTTCCACCTGAGCCGTTCGAGGCTGACGGGCATCTCCGAATCGGTTTCGTGTGTGCCGAGCATGGTGTGCATTCGGTTGTGAACCCGTTCGAGGACTGAACGCACCGCATAAATGTCGGTGGCCGTATCGACACTCGTTCCTATGGCGACCCGTGGCTCTTCCAGGATCAGGCAGCCATGACGACCGTCCTTCTCCCGTCAGTGAAAGTGAAACCGTTACCGTTTCGGTGGACAGGCCCCGAAGCGCCACTGCCGGGAACACTGCCGGTGTACCTCTATCTGCGGCTTTCGCGTGCCCACGGCGACGGGCGGGATGCGATCGAGAGGCAACGTCTCGATCTGACACGGAAGCTTGCGGCAGAGGGCGGGTGGACGGTGATGGGCGAGTACGTCGACCGCGACTCCGCCAGTGCCTATGCCCGGACGGAGCGGCCTGGGTGGCGTGCGTTGAATGCGGGGATCGCGTCGGGGCGGGTTCGGGCGGTGGCGTTCTGGAAACTCGACCGCACCCTGCGGGTCGCGTCACGCTGCCTGGAATGGGTGACCTCATGCCAACAGCAGGGTGTGACGTTGTTGTCGCACCAGGACTCTACGGAGGAGCTGAACAGTGTCACCGCTGCCGCGAAGCTTTCGACGGGTGTGAAGGCGTTGTTGGCGGAGGCTGAGACGGACACGATGAGTGAGCGTCAGCGTGCCGCGAAACGTCACGCTGCGCAGGCCGGATTCATCAACGGCGGACGCCGCCCATTCGGCTGGCAACCTGGACCCCGCGTCACCGATCGTGCAGGACGAACGGGGCGACGTCTGGAGCCCCACCCGGTCGAGCATCAGGCGTTGAAGGACGCTGTCGCCCTCGTGCTCGCCGGCGCCGGCCTCCGCGAAGTCGCTGTGCACTGGCAAGCACGCTACGGGATCACCGGCCCCGAAGGCGGGCTCGTGAGCGAGCAGAAGGTTCGCGCCGCGTTGTTCTCTCCCCGGATGGTCGGCTACCGGCAACACCAGCTGCCGCCGCACCGTCGGGGCGTCAGCATCGATCCGCTCGACCACATCGCCCGAACCCCGGACGGGGAACCGGTGATCAGCCAGGAACCAGTCTGCGACCTGGCCACGTGGCATCGCATCCAAGCGGCTCTCCGGTCACGCACTACCGGCGCACGGAATGGGTGGGGGAGACGCGCATGGCTGCTCACCGGGCTGCTGAGATGCCCCTGCGGGGCGCCGCTGGCCGGTGTTGTGCAGCCGCAGAAACCCGACGCGGACGGTCGCCGGGCGGTGCGGTACGTGTATCGGTGCAAAGCGAACCGCCGCCACGGGGCCGGTACCTGCAGGGGTGGTGCGTCGATCACCGCGCCGATCGCCGAGCAGCACGTCATCGACTGGTTGTTCGAGTTCTACTCCAGCGACCGCCTCGACGCCCACAACAGAAAAACGGAGACCTCGAACGTCGCGACCGTTGTTCGCATCGATGCAGACCTGGCCGTTGCCGGTGAGGAGCTCGACGCCCTTCGTAGCAAGGCGTCTTCACTGACGGTCGGTAGCGAGTTCCACCAGATCGTTACCGGCATGATCGCCCACGTTCAGGAGCGCATCGCGAACCTAAATGATGAACGTGTCGCATTGACCATCGAGCACCCGGCACCGCTCACTCACGAGCAACTCGTCACGGTCTGGCCGACGCTAAACAACGAGTCACGCCGGACGGTACTCCGCCAGCTCATCCATCACATCGATCTCGCCCCGGGCCGCGGATACCCCTCCGAACGCCTCAACATCGTCCTGCGCTCTGAGGAGTGATGCTCTCGCGGCGGAGACGCGCCGCTCCGCCCGCACGAGCTGCCGCTTCAACCTCGCCACCTCATCCAGCGCACGCCGATACTCAACCTCCGCGTCACGGAGCTGCCAGGCCCGCTCCCGAGCGTCGTTTGCAGGAGTCGAACCGGTCAGCCGGCGGCGGTGCCCACAATCGGCGCACGACCAGGTCGGAGCATCCGGGGCATGGAGGCTCGCGTGTTGCCGATACCGAATCGTGTGGCCGCAGGCGAGAAATAGTCCCCACCCCCGCATCGGTGACTCGATGGTCGCGGCGGACTCGATCAGGGTCCGTAACTGCTCGACAGCGGATGGCGTCAACGGCGGGATCGTGTTTGTGGTCATGCGTCAATCTGACCGTGGCGGACTGGGATTCTGCCTCTGATCAGCCCCGTTCGGAGCGCGCTGGCGGCTAGAATGGAAGCTCCCAATCGAGGTGTACTTTCCATTCCTTGCTGAGGCCCCCGAGTTCAACACCCAAGCCCTCGATGGGTTGCGTCAGCCCCTGGAGTCGGGGGAGATCACCCTGCACCGTTCCGCGGGAGCGGCGACCTATCCGGCGCGCTTCCAACTCGTGCTCGCGGCGAACCCCTGTCCGTGCGGGCTCTCGAGTGGCAAGGCCATCGACTGCCGCTGCACCGCAATGCAACGTCGTCGGTATTTCGACCGGCTCTCCGGGCCGTTCCTGGACCGGATCGACCTGCAAATCGAGGTACCCCGCGTCAACGCCACGCATCTGGGCTCCGGGCGGGGCGAAGAGACGACGGCGACCGTCGCACGTCGGGTAGCCGAGGCCCGCCGAGCCCAAAGGGCACGGCTGCAACCCCTGGGCATCACGCGCAACGCCGATCTGCCGGGAACGATCCTACGGGGCGTCCTGGCGCTGCCGACCCGGACCACTGCCACGGCGGACCGCCAGCTCGAAAGGGGTCTGCTTTCGGTGAGAGGACTTCACCGGGTTCTGAAGTTGGCGTGGACGATCAGCGACCTGGCCGGTCAGGAGCGCCCGCAGCCTGCGGACATCGACGTCGCGCTGCAACTGCGCCACCACGCCCAAGGAGCGATCACATGAGCCCCGATGCCGAACTCCGATGGGCACGAGCCGGTCTGGCCCGCCTGATGGAACCCAACGACCTGACCGGAACCGCATTGGTGACGGTGGCCGGGCCCGTGGAGGCCTATCGGATCATTTGCCACTCCTCCGGCAAGGCGCCGGTCATCGAGCAGCAGGCCGTGGCCGAATTGCTCGGGGGAGAAGCCGCACTGCGTGGCGCGCACCGCCTGGATGCCGGGCTCGAGCGGTGGCGGCCCCGCGTTGATATCGACGGCCCGACCCGCGATCTGGCGACCATCCGTCGATTCGGTGGGGACCTGTTGATTCCCGAGGATCCCGGATGGCCGTCACAGCTTGATGATCTGGGGCTCGGGGCGCCGCTGTGCCTCTGGTGGCGCGGTGCCAGCGGGATCGCCCAGCTTCCGGCGGCCGGGTCGTCGATGTCGGTGGTCGGAAGCCGCGATGCCACCGATTATGGCCGGCATGTGACGTATGAAATGGTGGCCGAGCTGTGCCAGCGGGGGATCACCATCGTCTCCGGAGGTGCCTATGGGATCGACGCCCGTGCCCACGAAGCGGCGCTCAACGCTGACCAGGGATCGGAGCGCCCGAGCACCGTCGCCATCATGGCCGGAGGACTGGACCGGTTTTATCCTGCGGGAAACGACGAACTGCTGCGCCGGGTGGAGTCCACCGGGCTCCTGGTGGCAGAAGTGCCACCCGGCACCGCGCCCACTCGCTGGAGATTTCTCCAGCGGAACAGGATCCTGGCCGCGCTGTGCGGTGCCACCCTCGTAGTGGAGGCGAGGTGGCGCTCCGGGGCCCTGACCACGGCACTTCGTGCCAGTGAGATCGGCCGGGAAGTCGGAGCGGTCCCGGGATCGGTGTTCTCCTCCAATTCCGCTGGCTGCCACCGTCTTTTGCGAGAGGGATCGGCAATTCCGGTCACGGACGCCGCCGAGGCGCTGGAACTCCTGGGACCCGGGGCCTCGACCCCGACCGGGGAGCCACCCACCCGGCAAGCAAGCCCAGCGCGGGACCACGATGGGTTGGATATCCAGGACCTCCTGCTCATGGATGCCCTCCCCCTTCGTCAAGGCGCTGCTCCGGACAAGTTGGCAACGGTGTCCGGACTGGGCATCGGCGCGGTCCTGGGAGGGCTCAGCCGATTGCAGGCCCGCGGGCTGGCGGAACAGGGACCCGGCGGATGGCGGCGAAAGCGATCTGGCTGAGCTGCCGACACCCGGTGCGGCGTGGCAGTTTCACTGCAACGCTCCCAGGGGCGAAGCTGGTGGCATGACGACCACTCGACCTCCGGTAGACGTGCACCGGGAGCCAGGGGAATCAGCGGGGTGGCCGCGGCAGTTCACCATGGCACTGGATGGCTTCGAACGCTACCTGTCGCTGGAACGTTCCCGCAGCGAGCACACCCTCAGGGCCTACCTCGCCGATGTCTCCTCCCTCCTCGGGTACGCCTCCACGGAGCATCAACTCGACCAGTTGTCGGCCATCGACTTGTCGATTCTCCGGCTCTGGCTGGGCGAACAGCAACATCGCGGGCGCGCGTCATCCACCCTGGCGCGTCATGCCGCCGCAGTGCGGACCTTCATGGGCTGGGCCCTGCGCGAAGAACTCATCACCACCGACCCGTCATTGCGCCTGCGCTCACCCAAGAACGCCAAACGTCTTCCACACGTGCTCCAGGCCTCGCAAATGGAACGGCTCCTCGTTGCGGACGAGGACAGTGGTACTTCCTCCTCCGAGCTCCAGACGCCTGGCCCATACCAGAGCCATCATGTGGAAAGCCCGGGGGAACCGCTAACCGCATCAACAGATGCCGGCTCCGGGGAGGTGTCGTTGACGCCGCGCCAACAGGGCGTGGCGGACCGTAATCGGGCCATCCTTGAAATGCTCTATGCCACTGGAATCCGCGTCGGGGAACTGGTCGGCTTGGACATCGATGATGTAGACCACGACCGGCGTACCTTGCGGGTGCTGGGCAAGGGCGACAAGGAGCGGACCGTTCCGTTTGGGCAACCTGCGCACCGCTCACTGAGTGATTGGCTGCGCCGGGGCCGCACCCAGCTAGCCAACGAACACTCGGGCCCCGCATTGTTCCTGGGGGAGCGCGGCGCGAGAATGGGGCAGCGGCAAGTGCGGACCATGGTCCAAAGGGCCCTGGAAGGGCTCGGGGACACCGCGGCACGGGGCCCCCACGCCCTGCGGCATACTGCGGCAACCCACCTGCTCGATGGCGGCGCGGACCTGCGCACCGTGCAGGAACTGCTGGGGCACAGCTCGTTGGCGACCACCCAGCTCTATACGCATGTTTCGGTTGACCGGCTGCGCAGCAGCTACCAGCAGGCACATCCTCGGGCCTGAAATCTCCGGACAAACCGCAACACGTGGCAGGACACCGCAGGTCAAGGTGGCGATTCGACGCAGAATCATGCAGAATGAACTCAGGTAGCATGTGAACGCCTCTGTTAGTGCCTGTTGTCGTTGGGGAAGACGTACCAACAGGAACTGGAGGATGGCATGTCTGTACCCATGACCCGGGGCGTACTCTTCGTACACTCAGCCCCGACGGCGTTGTGCCCGCACATCGAGTGGGCCATTGGATCCGTGGTCGAAGACCGCACGGATCTGACCTGGGCGCCGCAATCGGCCGCGCCCGGAATGTACCGTGCCGAAGTCCACTGGTCGGCCCCACAGGGCACCGGAGCACAACTGGCGTCAGCCCTGCGCGGATGGGCCCACTTGCGCTACGAAGTCACCGAGGAACCGAGCCAAGGCGTCGATGGAAGCCGCTGGTCGCACACCCCCGAGCTCGGGATCTTCCACGCCACCACCGACTCCGCCGGAAACATCATGGTCGGCGAAGACCGGATCCGTTTCGCCTACGAGCAGGGTACCGGCGACCCGGCAGCCGTCTACCACGAGCTTTCGCTGGCACTGGGCGAAGCCTGGGATGAAGAGCTTGAACCCTTCCGCCACGCCACCGAGGGCGCCCCCGTGCGCTGGCTCCACCAGGTCGGCTAGATCGCCGTTTCTTCCACTCGATCGGGTCCATTGGGATCGACTTTACGCCCAGGGGAAGTGTCCTCCAGCCCACTTCCGCTCCATGCATAGTCGATTCGTCGACTGTCGTCGGTTCGCCCCAAGCATCGGCAGATTTGGTGGATCAACCTGTGACGGACGCTTGAGGTTTGCCAGGGACGCTTTGATGGCTTTCAAGTACCTTTCCTGTGCAATGGTTGATAATTTGGGTTCTAAATGTGCCAGTGAGTGGTGGTGCAACACATCTAGCCGTAGGAGATGCATTCTTGGCGCGTTTACTGTTACGGGCAGCGAAGTCACCGTGGGTACCGGTACCGGCCGAATCTGTCCTCGCACAGAACGTCATCGCCACCAACATCGGCAACTTGCTGTTCGGCCAATCAATGTTCCGGGCTCTGAGTGTGGAGGGCACCGAAGTTGTTCCGAATAGCTACAACAGCGGGCGCCGGGGTATTGACGATAGGTATATCCAGAAGATCAACGATGAGTTCGACGCGTTCGTCGTACCGTTGGCCAACGCCTTTCGGCCGAGCTTCCGACAAAACCTGCAACGGCTGACCCGTGTCATAGGTCAGCTGGACATGCCAGTGACGGTCGTCGGCGTCGGGAGCCAGCATTCTCTGGATGGAGACGACGCAGCGGATAGCGAACTTGATCACGACGTACAGGCTTTTATGAAGGTTGTTCTCGACAGGTCGGCAAGCGTCGGGGTTCGCGGGGAAGAAACCTCGGCATATCTGAAGCGACTCGGATTCGGCGAGGAGCACGTTGACGTCATCGGATGCCCGTCAGTCTTCATGAACGGTCCAAGTCCCACAGTCCGTGCGCTCGATACGACACTGACCGAAGGATCTTCCCTGGCCATGTCGGCATCACCAGAGACAGACGTCATGGTGCCCATTATCCAATCGCATGCACAGCGGTTCAAACGGTTCAGGTACATTCCACAGAACTCGAAGGATCTCAATTCCATGGTCTGGGGCGGGCCAGCCAGTCCTGATACCTCGATTTCCGTGTTGTCGAATCCGGATAGTTCGCTGCATTTGGATGACCAAATTCGTTTTCCGCTTGATCCGAACACCTGGGTCAACTACCTTAGCGATTTCGATTTTGTTGTGGGGACGCGCATTCATGGCACTGTGGCTGGAATACTTTCTGGAACTCCGACCTTGCTGGTGGCCCATGATTCGCGCACCCGGGAGTTGGCCGATTACCACGAGATCCCTTATCTTCCACTGGGCCAGCTGACCAGTAAAACGCGGGCAGAAGACGTCTACCAATATGCTGACTACCGAAAGTTCCATGACCGCCAGGCTGAAACATTCGAGCAGTTCACGGGTTTTCTGGAGAAGAACAACCTTCCCCACATTTATGCGCCAGGGCAGCGGGCCAACGATTTTGATGAAAAACTTGGTGCGGCTGACCTTCCGCCGATGGTGCATCCTGTCCTGGCTGCCGGGGAAGGTGGCCGTCGTGAAGTGATTTCACGGCTCTGGTGGCTTCGGCAGGGCAAAATAGTCGATGGCGAACGGTTGGCGTATGCTTTTCGGCCCGAAGTTCCGCACTCAAAAAAGCCGGAAGTCACTGTGCGCCAGGTGGATGCCCGCTTGACTAAGGAAGTGAAGCTTCTCAAGGTCGAGCTGGCGAAGTCGCATGAGGTGGCGACCGAGACGCGAAAACAACTGGCGAAGACCCAGAAAACCGTGGCGACGCAAGCCAAGGCCATTAGGCGCCTCGATGTTCCCATCCCCACGCGGGCTAAGAGGTATGCAAAGCGATTCCTGAAGAGACTGGGACGCGGCTAGGGCAGAGTCACACGGACCCCGGTCCGAAATGGGTCATTGGGGCAAATGCGGCTCGAATTTCCGGACCTTGTTTGTCGGCCAAGAGACGTGGCCAATTGGCCGGGGCTTCGACGCTATGCAGAGTTTGACCTGAGGAACAGTACGCCCGACGTCGGGCGACGCCGGAGTACTGGATCCCAGCCACTTTCCTGCCGGCGATGGGGCAACACCGAAAGTCCCGCACCGAGGTGCGGGGCTTTCGTGCAGGTGGGGCGGATCAGACGCTGCGGATGGCAACCACTGCGTTGTGTCCACCGAAACCAAACGAGTTGTTCAGTGCCACGATCTGGCCCGATGGCAATTCGCGGGGTGTCCCGGTCACGACATCCAAGGGGATCTCCGGATCCTGGTTTTCCAGGTTGATGGTCACCGGGGCCTTGCGTTCCTGGACGGCAAGAACGGTGAGCACTGATTCCACGGCTCCGGAAGCCCCCAGCAGGTGCCCCATCTGGGACTTCGTCGCGGAGACCGAGACGCTGTCCAGATGGTTGCCGAGCGCGGCACGCAGGGCGGTGTACTCGGGCTTGTCTCCGACCGGGGTCGAGGTGGCGTGTGCATTGACGTGGACGACGTCCTCGGGCTGGATGAGGCCGTCGAACATGGCGGCCTTCAACGCCCGGGTTGCGCCCAGGCCCTCGGGGTCCGGGGCGGTGATGTGGTAGGCATCGGCCGTGACCGAGGTACCTGCCAGCTCCGCGTAGATGTGGGCACCGCGCGCCAGGGCGTGCTCTTCGGCCTCCAGCACGAGTGCACCGGCACCCTCGCCCATGACGAAGCCGTCGCGGTCGGCGTCGTAGGGTCGTGAGGCGTGTTCCGGATCGTCATTGCGCTTGGACAACGCCTGCATGGCGGCAAAGGAGGCCATGGGCATGGGGTGGATGGCTGCCTCGGCCCCGCCGCACATGACCACGTCGGCCTTGCCGGCGCGGATCAGCTCCAGACCCAGATGCATGGCCTCGGTTCCGGAGGCACAGGCGGACACGGGGGTATGGGCTCCCGCACGTGCTCCCAGATCCAGGCTGACGGCGGCGGCGGGTCCATTGGGCATGAGCATGGGGACGGTCATCGGCAAGACGCGACGCGGCCCCTTCTCCTTCAGCGTGTCCCAGGCATCGAGCAGCGTCCACACGCCGCCGATCCCGGTGGCAAAGGCCACTGCGAGGCGGTCGTGGTCGATCTCCTCGATGCCGGAGTCCTTCCAGGCCTCGCGCGATGCGACCACGGCGAACTGGGTGGAAGGATCCATGCGCTTGAGTTCCACACGCGAGAGCACCTCGGCGGCCGGCGTGGAGGCCTTGGCGGCAAAGTGCACGGGCAGGGAATACTTCTCGACCCAGTCATCGGTCAGGGTGTGGGCGCCGGAGACACCCTTCAGGGCGTTGGCCCAGAGGGTGGGGACGTCCCCACCGATCGGCGTGGTTGCGCCGAGGCCGGTGATTACTACTTTGCGAGCCATCTACATACTCTCTGTGTGGTGTTGCAGATGGCGGACAGCGGGCTGCTGTCCGCCGGAGGTGGTGAAAGGGTGGCCCGCCGACCTCGGCGGGCCACCCTGAAGACCGTGGCTTCCCGGTCGACCGCCCTCAGGCGACGTACGGGGAAGGGACCGGGTGGATCAGGCCTGGGCGTTGGCGATGAAGTTCACGGCGTCGCCGACGGTCTTGAGGTTCTTGACTTCCTCGTCGGGGATCTTCACGTCGAACTTCTCCTCGGCGTTGACGACGATCGTCATCATGGAGATGGAGTCGATGTCGAGGTCGTCCGTGAAGGACTTGTCCAGCTGAACCGCTTCGGTGGCCAGGCCGGTCTCTTCGTTGACGATCTCGGCAAGGCCGGCCAGGATTTCTTCGTTGCTAGCCATGAGGCTCCCTTTCTCTTGTGCCGGGAATCTCCCGACGCTTATTTCCCGTCCCGAGGACGGTGAACTCTAGTGTTGTCCGGTCAATAGCCTAGGGCAGGACGATGACCTGCGCGCCGAAGACGAGGCCCGCGCCGAAACCGATTTGGAGGGCAAGCGTTCCGGAGAGCTCGGGGCGCTCCTGCAGCATGCGGTGCATGGCCAGGGGAATCGAGGCAGCCGAGGTGTTCCCGGTGTCGGCGATGTCGCGGGCGATGGCCACCGATTCGGGCAGCTTGAGCTGCTTGGCCATTTCGTCGATGATGCGCATGTTCGCCTGGTGGGGCAGGAACACCGAGAGGTCATCCGCCGTGATGCCCGCGGCGTCCATGGCGCGCTGGGCTTCCTTGGCCATGCCCCAGACGGCCCAGCGGAAGACGGTCTGGCCATCCTGGCGCAGCGTGGGCCAGAGCTTGGCTTCGGTCCCGGCGACCAGGGCATCGCCCTGCGGATCCTCTTCGGCCTGCACCGCGACGTCGCGCAGGTCCAGCATCGAGTGGGTCATGCCGATGGCGTCCCACTTGCTGCCATCGGAGCCCCACACCGAAGGGCCGATGCCCGCGGTGTCGGACGGTCCGATGACGACGGCGCCGGCACCATCGCCGAGGAGGAACGAAATGGTCCGTTCGTGGTTGTCGATGATGTCAGAGAGCTTCTCGGCGCCGACGACGATCACGTACTCGGCCGCACCGGACTTCACCAGCGCGTCCGCCTGGGCGACGCCATAGCAGTAGCCGGCGCAGGCCGCAGAGATGTCGAAGGCCGGCGCCGGGGTCGCGCCGAGGCGGTCGGCCAGGGCGGCGGCGGCGGAGGGGGTCGCATACGGAGAGGTCACCGTGGAGACGATCACGGCACCCAACTGGGAGCCCTCGATCCCGGCGCTTTCCAGGGCACCCCGCGCAGCGGTCTCCGCGAGGTCCAGCAGCGAGGTCTCGGCGTCGGCACGACGGCGGGTCACGATGCCCGTACGCTTCTGGATCCACTCATCGGAGGAATCGATCCACTGGCAGACGTCTTCGTTCGTGACGACGACGTCGCCGCGTGCCGCGCCAACGCCCATGATCCGGGTGAATTCCCGGGCGGTGTTCTGGGTCAGTGCTGCGCTCACGTTAGTTCCTGTCCTCTCCGGTGGCCGACTGGCCGTGTTCCTTGATGAATTCCCGGGCCGCGTCGAGGTCCTCGGGGGACTTCAGCGCCAGGGTGGGGACGCCCTTCAGGCCACGGCGCGCCAGACCGACCAGCGTGCCTGCCGGCGGGAGTTCAAGAATCCCGGTGACGCCCAGGGAAGCCATCGTCTCCATGCACAGGTCCCAACGGACCGGGCGGGAGACCTGGGCGACCAGGCTCGCGAGGTTTGCCTCGCCGCTGACCACGGCCGCGCCGTCGTAATTGCTCAGCAGGGGAGCGGTGGGTGCTGCAGGGTGCAGGGAGGGCACCAGGGCCTCGAGCGCACCGACTGCCGGTTCCATGTGCCCGGTGTGGAAGGCTCCGGCGACCTTCAGCGGAATGACCCGCGCCTTGGCCGGCGGTGCGGCGAGCAGGGTCTCGATCTGCTCGAGGGTGCCGGCGGCGACGGTCTGGCCTCCGCCGTTGGCATTGGCGGCGGTGAGGCCGGCCGCGGACAGCGCGGCGGCGACCATCTCGGGATCGCCTCCGAGGACGGCGGCCATGCCGGTCGGGGTGGCCGCAGCGGCCTGGGCCATGGCGTTGGCGCGTTCGCGCACGAAGGCCATGGCATCGCCTTCCGGCAGCGCGCCGGCCAGGGCGGTGGCCGTGATCTCCCCGACGGAGTGTCCGGCCAGCACGGTGGAGGCGGGTAGTTGGAAGGCCGCACCTGATCCGCCGAACAGCGCGCGTGCCGCGATCAATCCGGCGGCGACGATGAGCGGCTGGGCCACCGCGGTGTCCTTGATGGTCTCCTCATCGGAGACGGTGCCGTGAGCAACGAGGTCGCGGCCGGTGAGGTCGGAGAGCTGTTGCAGATGGTCGGCGACTCCGGGCACCTCCAACCAGGGCGAGAGGAATCCGGGGGTCTGGGAGCCCTGTCCGGGGCACACGATAGCTAGCACGATTCCAGCTTTCCAAAGATCGGCGAAATGACGGGTGTCTTGCGGCACGAAGCTGCGCGAGAGGCTTTAGAGGAATCCTACAACGACTCGCCCGCGTCCAGGCGTCCGACGACGAGTGCCGTCTGCAGCACGAACGCCTCGCGGGGCACCAACGGATCCCATCCGGTGACATCGCAGACCCGCTTGAGCCGGTACCTGACGGTGTTGGCGTGCACGAACAATTCGCGGGCCGTCCCCTCCAGCGAGTGCCCCAGGGCGAGGTAGCTGGAGAGCGTCTCGATCAAGCCGTTTCCGGCCCGTTCGAGTGGTTTGTGGATGCTGTCCACCAGCGCGGTGCGTGCCGCGGCGTCCCCGTTCATGACGCGTTCGGGCCACAGGTCGTCGGCGGCCACGGGGCGGGGGACCAGCGGCCAGGCCCGGGCCGCGGCAATTCCCTCGAACGCCGCGTGGGCACTGGCTGCGGCGTCGCGCAGGCTGGGTGCCTCCGGACCGTAGACGATGGGCCCGGGTCCGAAGTATTCGGCGAGGCGGGCAAAGGTGGCCTCCCGTTCGCGGACGCCACCAAGCATCAGGATCAGCCGGTCGCCTTGGATGCCGACCAGGCAGTCCTTGGCAACGCGCTGGCCCACGCGCCTCAGGTCGCCGACGAAGGTGGCCCCGGCATCTTCCGGGGCGCTGCCGACGATGACATGGATTCCGGATTGCGACGTCCATCCGACGGCCGCGATGCGCGACCTCAGGGCGTCGGGGCTTTCCCCGCGCAGGACGGCGTCGACCACCAATGCCTCGAGGCGGCTGTCCCAGGCGCCCCGGGACTCGGCGGCCCGGGCATACACATCGGCCGCGGCGAAGGCGACCTCGCGCGAGTAGCGCAAAACCGCCTCGCGCAGCTGCATCTGTTCGGCGTCGGGAGCCAGTTCGGGAACCTGGTTCTCCACCACCTCGACGATGGTGCGGATCAGCTGCAGGGCCTTTTGCAGGGAAATCGAACGCGTCAGCTCGGTGGGGGCCGTGCCGAAGACGTCGGTCAGAACCCATTGCGGGGAGGAGGGGCGCTCATACCAGGACACGAAGGAGGCGATGCCCTTCTGTGCCACCAGGCCCAGGGCCGCGCGTTCCTGGGGGCGCAGGCCTCGGTACCAGGGCAGCGACTGGTCCAGGTGCTTCAGTGCAACCGTGGAGAGCACTCCGAGATGGGATTTGAGCCGTTTCAGCGTTTCGGGACTGGCCTTGGGCTGGCGGACCGGGCGGATGCGGGGTGATCCGGTACCCGGACGCTCATCTGTCATGGGTCCAGACTACGCACTGGCCGGCTGCGGCTCCATTTTGGAGGATCACTACAAAAACGGGCGCCCCCGGGCACCTGCGTGTGCAGATGGCCGGGGGCACCCGTCGGGGTGGCCTGATGTGGCCTAGGAATCGCCGCCGGCGTTGCCGGACGTACCGGCGTTGACGTCGTCGATCCGGTACTTCTCGAAGGCCTTGGCCGCTGCCGAGCTATCGACCTCGCCGCGGCGTCCGAGCATCTCCAGGGCCTGCACGACGACGCAGTGCGCGTCGATCTTGAAGAACCGGCGGGCCGCGGCACGGGTGTCGGAGAAGCCGAAGCCGTCTGCGCCGAGGGTGGCGAAGTCGTTCGGGACGAACTGCCGGATCTGGTCCGGGACGGCCTTCATGAAGTCCGTGACCGCCACGACCGGGCCGGTGGCTCCGGCCAGCTTCTGGGTCACGTACGGCACCCGTGGCTCGTCACCGGGGTGCATGAACGCCTCTTCCTCGGCGGCCAGGCCGTCTCGGCGTAGTTCGGTCCAGCTGGTGACGGACCAGACGTCGGCGGAGACCCCCCACTCGTCGGCGAGGATCT
>NZ_JBLXAH010000004.1:0-385204 GCF_048266065.1 Arthrobacter sp. | reverse complement strand
GGACCCCAACGTCATGTACTACATCACCGTCTACAACGAGCCGATCCTGCAACCGGCCGAACCGAAGGACCTGGACGTCGAGGGCCTGCTCAAGGGCATCTACCTCCTCTCCCCGGCCACGGTCGACGGGCCCCGCACCCAACTACTGGCCTCCGGCGTCTCGGTCCCCTGGGCACTGGAAGCCCAGCAGATCCTCGCCGACGAGTGGGGGGTCTCCGCCGACGTCTGGTCCGTCACCAGCTGGACCGAACTACGCCGAGACGGCGTGGCCGCCGAGCGGGAGGCATTCCTGGATCCGGGAGCACCTGTGCGGCGCGCCTATCTCACCGAAAAGCTGGCCGATGCCCCCGGGCCGGTGATAGCCGTCTGCGATTACGCGAGCCAGGTCCCGGACCAGATCCGGCAGTTCGTCCCGAACGACTTCGCCACCCTCGGCGCGGACGGCTTCGGCTTCTCCGACACCCGCGCGGCGGCCCGTCGGTTCTTTGCCATCGACGCGCAGTCGATGGTCGTCCGCGCACTGCAGATGCTGGCGGCCCGCGGGGAGGTTGAGCATTCGATAGCTGTGGAGGCTTTCAAGAAATACCGGATCGACGACGTCAACGCGGCCGGATAGTTCCCACGCGCCAGCGGCGGCGGGTGCCGTCGCTGGCAGGGGGCGGAAGTGGGGGTCCCGCGCGGGTGTGTGCCCCCACGTCCGTGGCCACCAGAGAACACCACGGGCCGGCGAAGCGTTGGCTTCGCCGGCCCGTGGCGGCAGGTGGCCCGTGATGATTCCCGCGGCCGGCGCGGGGTGGCCGCTGGCTGCGGCTGGCGGTTCGGGCACCTTGGCCGCAGCCGGGCATCACCAGGGTGCATGCGTCGGCAGCAGGTCCGGGACAGGCCCGGACGGCGGGTGCGCCGAGGGCTACTTTCGGCGTGCGGAGGAGAAGAGGCGCGCCCAGAAGCTCCCTGGCGCGCGTTCACCACGCGTTGGCAGGACGAAATCGGGGTCGGCGCCGCCGACCGCGTAGAACGGCGCGGTCGTGTCATGCGGTGGCGTGGTCGCTGCGGGCCGGCCGTCGGCGTCTGGACGGGGTGCCTTGTCGAGAGTCGTCATGATGAATATCCTGTCTCGTTCTCTCGCATGGCGAGAAAACTTTATTGAGCTATGGAATTTAGTGTGACGTCTGGTTGCATCAAATACAAGGCCCCCTGGTGCTATTTTCCGGCCGGGGTGAATTCCGCCCGCCTCTTGACAGGTCCGGTGTGAGGTGGCTTACAGTGTGTCTGGAACAAAGATTCCACGATACAGAAGCATCGAATCAAGTTGGCGCGTCCCGCCGATGGTCAAGGGTGTCAGGCACTGCGGAAACGCAGCAGCGTGAAGGAGATGACCGCCATGGATTTGATGGATTTCAACCAGGCGACCGCACAGCGGGCCTCGGAGGCCATCCGTCCCTGCGTGGACATCGACCGCTGGGTCGACACCATTGTCGAATCCCGCCCGTATGGGACGGTCGAGGAGCTGCTGGCGACCGCACACTCTGCCGCGGCACCCTTTGAGGGCCATGAGGTCGACGCCGCACTGTCCCACCATCCCCGCATCGGCGAGAAGGCGGCCGGCCACTCCGCCGAGGCCGGCCTAAGCCGCGGGGAACAGTCCGGGCTGGCCGTTGACGCGGACATCACCGCCCGGCTCGCAGCGGCCAACGCCGACTATGAGGCCCGGTTCAACCGCGTCTTCCTCATTCGTGCCGCCGGGAGGACCTCGGCCGAGATCCTCGCCGAGCTCGACCGGCGCATGGAGAACACCCCGGAGCGGGAAGCGCAGGAGGTCGCCACCCAGCTGCGCGAAATCGCCCTGCTGCGCCTGCGCGGGATGCTCGCCGGCACCTGAGCAGCATCGCCGTCGTACTTTCTGATTTCCCGCGGGCAGAGCCGCGAACCACGCCACCATCCCAGGAGCAGCAGATGAACGCACCGCAACATCGCAGCCACATCACCACCCATGTACTCGACACCGGGACCGGGAGGCCCGCCTCCGGTGTCAAGGCCACGCTGGAGGCCAAGACGGCCACCGGCTGGCAGGAACTCGGATCAGGCACCACCGACGGCGATGGCCGGATCGGCGGCCTGGGCCCGACACAGGTTGAACCAGGCCACTACCGGATCACTTTCGACACCGGTGCCTATTTCGGGACGAAGGGCACGGAAACCTTCTTCCCCGAGGTCGTACTCGGCTTCAGCGTCGCCGACGCCAGCGAGCACTACCACGTACCTCTGCTCATCAGCCCGTTTGCATATTCCACCTACCGAGGGAGCTAGAACCATGACCGCCACCGCAGCCGATACCGGCACGACGACGAACCACGGAACCAAGATCGTGCTGGCCAAGAACCAGTACGGCAAGGCCGAGGTCCGCCTGGTGAAGATCACCCGCGACACCGCACGCCACCAGATCGAGGACCTCAACGTCACCTCCCAGCTGCACGGCGACTTCGAGGCCGCGCACACCGAGGGCGACAACGCCCACGTGGTGCCCACCGACACCCAGAAGAACACCGTCTTCGGGCTGGCCCGTGAGGGCGTCGGTTCGCCCGAGGCGTTCCTGGTCCGCCTGGGTGAGCACTTCACCGGCAGCTTCGACTGGGTCACCGGGGGCCGCTGGGCCGCCGAACAGTACACCTGGGACCGCATCGAGGACCACGACCACGCCTTCTCGCGGAACATGAGCGAGGTCCGGACCGCCGTCCTGGAGATTGCCGATGGGCGCCAGGACATCCTGGCCGGGCTCAGCGGACTGACCGTGCTGAAATCCACCGGCAGCGAGTTCCACGGCTTCCCGGTCGACCAGTACACGACCCTGCAGGAAACCACCGAGCGGATCCTGGCCACCGACGTCAATGCCCGGTGGCGCTACAACTCCGATGCCGTGGCCGCCGGGGACCTGGACTACAACGCCATCTACGCCTCGGTGCGCACCCAGCTGCTCCGTGGCTTCGCGAACACGCATTCGCTGGCCCTGCAGCAGACGATGTTCGAAATGGGCCGGCTGGTCCTGGAGGCGCATCCGGAGATCGAGGAGATCCGGATGTCCCTGCCGAACAAGCACCACTTCCTGGTGGACCTGGAGCCGTTCGGGCAGGACAACCCGCATGAGGTGTTCTTCGCCGCCGACCGCCCGTACGGGCTGATCGAGGCGACCATCCAGCGCGAGGGCGTGGCGCCTACGCATCCGATCTGGGAGAACGCCGCAGGCTTCTGCTAGGCCGCACCCCCGGGGCGCCCGCGCGAGAGCGCGGGCGTCCTCTTTCCCCCACCGTCCCTTGAGGAGGTCGGCCGTGAAGGCTGCACAACGTCGAAACCGTCGAACCACCGGCACCCCGCCACGTCCCGAGGACGAGCGCCTCCCGTGGGGCAAGACCCTGGCCTACGGGTTCCAGCATGTCCTGACCATGTATGGCGGCATCATCGCGCCGCCGCTGATCATCGGAGCCGCGGCGGGCCTGGACACCGCAGACCAGGCGATGCTGGTGGCCTGTTGCCTGTTTGTCGGTGGGCTGGCCACCATCCTGCAAACGCTGGGTATCCCGTTCTTCGGTGCCCAACTCCCGCTGATCCAGGGGACCTCGTTCGCCTCGGTGGCCACCCTGGTGGCCATCGTCAACGGCGACGGCGGCATCCAGGCCGTGTTCGGCTCCGTCCTGGCCGCCGCCGTCATCGGATTCCTGGTCGCCCCGTTCTTCGCCCGGATCGTCCGCTTCTTCCCGCCGGTGGTCACCGGGATCGTCATCACCATGATCGGCCTGTCCCTGACCCCGGTGGCCGCCAACTGGGCCATGGGCGGTGACGAAAAGGCCGACGGGTACGGGGGACTGGCGAACATCGGGCTGGCCGCCTTCACGCTGGTGCTGGTGCTGCTGCTGAGCAAGGTCGGCAACGCCGCGATCTCCCGCCTGTCCATCCTGCTGGCCATCGTCATCGGCACGCTCGTCGCCTGGGCGTTGGGCATGGCCGACTTCTCCTCGGTGGGCCACGGTCCGATCTTCGCTCTGCCCCAACCCCTGGCGTTCGGGGCCCCGGTCTTCGAGATCGGCGGCATCATCTCCATGACGATCGTCGTGATGGTCATCCTCACCGAGACGACTGCCGACATCCTGGCCATCGGCGAGATCTCCGGGAGCAAAGTCGACAAGAAACGCATCGCCAACGGACTGCGCGCCGACATGGTCTCCAGCATCGCCGCTCCGCTGCTGAACACCTTCACGCAAAGCGCCTTCGCCCAGAACGTCGGCCTCGTGGCCATCACCGGCATCAAGAGCCGCTTCGTGGTCACCGCCGGCGGAGGGATCCTCGTGGTGCTGGGACTGCTGCCCATCCTCGGCCGCGTCGTCGCCGCTGTGCCCACACCCGTGCTGGGCGGCGCAGGCATCGTGCTGTTCGGGACCGTCGCCGCCAGCGGCATCCGCACGCTGTCCAAGGTCAGGTACGACCAGGGCATGAACATGATCATCGTCTCGGCATCGTTGGCCTTCGGCATGGTCCCGATCGTCATGCCCGAGTTCTACTCCGGATTCCCCGTCTGGCTCTCGACGATCCTGCACTCGGGCATCAGCTCGGCCGCCATCATGGCCGTTGCCCTGAACCTGCTCTTCAACGAGCTGAAATTCGGCAACCCCAAGAAGCACGCTTCGGTCTTCGTGGCCTCGCCGCCGCGGATGGTGCGCCGGGACCAGCTGTGGGGATTGCGTGACGGCGACCGTCTGGATGACGGCAAGGTCGTGGACGCCGATGGCGAGGAGGTTCCGGTGGTCACCGCGGAGCAGTACACCGTGGCCCTGGCCGAACACGTCAAGGCCTGCGAAGCCGCCGGCATCTGCGCCGAACTGCCGGAGGGCCTGGAGCCCCACGCCGTGCTGCAGGCTGCGCAATCGGTCCCGTCTGCCGCGAAGGACTGAACGGCGTTCCCGTGGGCCCGGGGGCTCCCGGATGCAGCGAACGGCTCCCCGGACAACCGGGGAGCCGTTCGCATCGCCTGGATCCGCGCGGCGGCCCCTACTCCTGGGCTCCGGTCAGCGCCTCGGAGATGATGCGGGTGGCTTCGGTCAGCGCGGGGATCGCCCGCTCGGCCAACGAGTCGTCCACCCGGGTGACCGGGCCGGAGATGGAGACCGCCATGGGGGTCGGCGCTCCGGGAACGGCCATGGCAAAGCACCGCACGCCCACTTCCTGTTCCTCCTCGTCCACGGCGAAACCCACGCTGCGGATCTTCTCGATTTCATCATGCAGGGCGGGCAACGAGGTGATCGCATTCGGGGTCGGCCCGGGCATGCCAGCCTGTCCGACGAGCCGATCGATGCGTGCATCGTCCAAGACCGAGAGGATGGCCTTGCCGGCACCCGTATTGTGCAGACCGGCCCGGCGCCCGACCTCGGTGAACATGCGCATGCTGTGGGGGGAGGGGGCCTGGCTGACGTAGGTGATCTTGTCGCCGTCGAGCACCGCCAGGTTGGCCGACTCGCCGAGCTGCTGCACCAGCTGGCGCAGCAACGGCGAGGCCACCGCGCCGAGCTGGCGGTTCGCCACCTCGCCCAGGCGGATCAGGCGCGGCCCGAGGGCGTAGCGGCGGTTCGGCAGCTGGCGGACGTAGCCAATCCCCACGAGCGTGCGCAGCAACCGGTGGATCGTCGGCAGCGGCAGTGGCGTCTCCTGGGACAGCTCGCTCAGCGTGCATTCCCCACCGGCCCGTGCAATGAGTTCGAGCAGCTCGAAGGCGCGCTCGACGGACTGGACGCCGTTGGCGGGTTTGGCAGGCATGGGATCTCCTGGGTTCGGACGACGACTGCGGTCGTCGGCGGTTCGTGAAGGGGCAATTGCTCGCCACACTACCGGAATCGGGGAACGCTTTTCCGTCAGGCGAGAACAGCGCATGAAAAATTGTCGAAATTTCTCGCGCTGAGCGGTTGCTTTTCCATTCTTCAAATAATAATGTCCACTATACGGAAACAAAATCTCACGACGACGGCCCGCCGTTCACCGATCAACAGGAGGAATCGCATGGCGAATCCCAGCCCCGGATATTCACTGACACTTCGCGTCGAGACCCCGGCGACGTTCACGGCAACCAGTGAACTGGCCGCTGCCGTCGGGGCGGCCGGCGGATCCATCACGGCACTGGATGTCACCGAATCGACCCACCTTTCGATGGTCGTGGACGTCAGCTGTAACACCACCGACGCAGCCCACGGGGAACGGGTCCGCACCGCACTGGACGCCCTCGAGGACGTCACGGTCCGCAAGGTCAGCGACCGCACCTTCCTGATGCACCTCGGCGGCAAGCTCGAGGTCACCCCCAAGGTCCCGCTGCGCAACCGCGACGACCTCTCCCGTGCCTACACCCCCGGCGTCGCCCGCGTCTGCCAGGCGATCGCCGAGAACCCGGCCGACGCCCGGCGCCTGACCATCAAGCGCAACACCATCGCCGTCGTCACCGACGGATCCGCGGTGCTCGGCCTGGGCAACATCGGCCCGGAAGCGGCGTTGCCGGTCATGGAAGGCAAGGCGGCACTGTTCAAGCAATTCGCCGACGTCGACGCCTGGCCCGTCTGCCTCGCGACCCAGGACACCGACGCGATCGTGGACATCGTCAAGGCGATCGCCCCCGTCTACGGTGGCGTCAACCTCGAGGACATCGCGGCACCGCGCTGTTTCGAGATCGAGGCCCGGCTGCGTGAGGAACTGGACATCCCCGTCTTCCACGATGACCAGCACGGCACCGCGATCGTGACCCTGGCCGCCTTGGAGAACGCGCTGAAGGTCGTGGGCAAGACCATGGACCAGGTCCGCATCGTCGTCTCCGGCGTCGGCGCCGCCGGCAACGCGATCGTGCAGTTGCTGCTGGCCCGCGGAGCCACCAACATCATCGCCTGCGGACGCAACGGGGCGATCTCGCGTGCGGACGCGCACACCGAAGGCCACCGTGCCTGGCTGGCCGAGAACACCAACCCCGACAACTTCAGCGGAACGCTGCACGAGGCCCTGGTCGGCAGCGATGTCTTCATCGGCGTCTCGGCGCCGGGGATCATCACGGGTGAGCACGTCGCGACCATGGCCGATGACGCCATCGTCTTCGCCATGGCCAATCCCGACCCCGAGGTCGATCCGATCGAGGCCGGCCGCCACGCTGCCGTGGTCGCCACCGGACGCAGCGACTTCCCCAACCAGATCAACAACGTCCTGGCCTTCCCCGGGTTCTTCCGTGGCCTGCTCGACGCCGGAGCCGTGGACATCATCCCGGAGATGCTGGTCGCCGCCGCCGAGGCCATTGCCGCCCGCGTCTCGCCGGAGGAACTGAACCCCGGCTACATCATCCCGAGCGTCTTCGACCCGCACGTCGCCGCAGACGTCGCCGAGGCCGTTGCCGCCGCCGCCCGCACCAGCACGAAGTAAGGACAGCCACCATGAGCATCACCCTGACCCACACGCCCCGCGTCGCCGGGGCCGAAGAGATCCTCACCGACGAGGCCCTGGCCTTCGTCGAGCGGCTGCACCAGCGGTTCACGGGCACCCGTGACGCCCTGCTCGCGGCCCGTGCCTCAAGCCGCCGCGCCGCATCGGCCAGCGGCACCATGGACTTCCAGCCCGAGACCGCCGACGTGCGCTCCGGCGACTGGAGGGTCGCCGAGGCCCCGGAGAAGCTGCGCGACCGCCGCGTGGAGATCACCGGCCCCGCCAGCCCGGCCAAGATGGCGATCAACGCCCTGAACTCCGGCGCCAAGGTCTGGCTGGCCGACCTGGAGGACGCTTCCACCCCGACCTGGCACAACGTGGTCGACGCCCTGGCCAACCTGGGTGCGGCGGCACGCGGCACGCTGTCCTTCCGGTCCCCGGAGGGCAAGGAATACACGCTGCGCCAGGATGCGCCACTGGCCACCGTCGTCGTGCGGCCCCGAGGCTGGCACCTGCCCGAGGCCAACGTGCTCATCGACGGCAAGCCCGCCGTCGGGGCGCTGGTGGACTTCGGCCTGCACTTCTTCCACAACGCGGCCCACCTGGCCGCCTCGGGTGACGGCCCCTTCTACTACCTGCCGAAGCTGGAATCACACCTCGAGGCCCGATTGTGGAACAACGTGTTCACCTTCGCGCAGAACGAATTGGGCATCCCGCACGGCACCGTCCGCGCCACGGTGCTCATCGAGACCATCCCCGCCGCCTTCGAGATGGACGAGATCCTCTACGAGCTGCGCGAGCACGCCTCCGGCCTGAACGCCGGCCGCTGGGACTACCTGTTCAGCATGATCAAGTACTTCCGCGAGGCCGGGCCGAAGTTCACGATGCCCGACCGCGCCGACGTCGCCATGACGGCCCCCATGATGCGCGCGTACACCGATCTGCTGGTGGCTACATGCCACAAGCGCGGTGCGTTCGCCATGGGCGGCATGGCCGCGGTGATCCCCAACCGCCGCGAACCCGAGGTCACCGCGGCTGCCTTCGAGAAGGTCCACGCCGACAAGGCGCGTGAGGCAGGCGACGGGTTCGACGGCTCCTGGGTCGCCCACCCGGACCTGGTCTCGGTCTGCGAGGAGGAATTCACTGCAGTGCTGGGCGAGAAGCCCAACCAGCTGGAGAGGCAGCGCCCGGAGGTCGCCGTGACCTCGCAGATGCTCCTCGACGTCGAGTCGGCCCCCGGGGCCGTCACCGAGGCCGGCGTGCACGCCAACCTCTATGTCGCCGTCGCCTACACCGCCGTCTGGCTCTCCGGCAACGGCGCCGTGGCGATCCACAACCTCATGGAGGACGCCGCCACCGCCGAGATCTCCCGCTCGCAGGTCTGGCAGCAGATCCGCAACCAGGTCGTCGCCGAGGACACCGGCAACACGATCACCGCCGAGCTCGCCGCCACCATCCTGGCCGAGGAGGTCGAGCGGCTGCGCGCCGAGGTCGACAATGCGGAGGCGTTCGCCAGCTACTACCAGCCGGCCGCCGAGCTGATCGGGCGTCTGGTCACCGGCCGCGAGGAGGACTTCGAGGATTTCCTGACCCTGCCCGCCTACCGGCTGCTCTCCACCGAACTGGTGAAGCCATGAGTGGCGGGACCGTGCTCGACGACGGGGCCCGCTCCGCCGTGGAGGTGCGGCTGGCCGCCACCGACCGGCTGCTCGCCCGCGCCTACCCCGGCGCGTCGCCGGCCCGCCAGCCGATCCACACCGCCTACGTCCCCGCCGACGCCTTCACCGCCGACCTGGCCGCCGACTGGGGCCGCCGGGCCCTGGAGGCCGCCGCGGCCGCCGGTGGCGTGGCAGCCCTGGCCCGCGAGATCGGCGTCGACGTCGCCGCCGACCTGGTCGAGGCCAAGCTCGCCGCCGAACCGATCGAGGACCTGCGCCTGGACTTCGAGGACGGCTACGGCAACCGTCCCGACGCGGAGGAGGACGCCGACGCCGTCCGCGTCGGCCACGAGGTCAACCGCGCCGTCGCCGCCGGCACCGCCCCGCCGTTCATCGGGATCCGGTTCAAGTGCCTCGAGGCGCCCACCCGGGCCCGCGGCCTGCGCACGCTGGACCTGTTCATCGGCGCCCTAATGGAGAGCGGTGGCCTGCCCGACGGGCTCGTCCTCACCCTGCCCAAGGTCAGCACCGTCGCCCAGGTCGAGGCCATGGTCTACGTCTGCGAACGCCTCGAGGCGGCGCACCGGCTCGCGCCGAAGCGGCTGCGCTTCGAGGTCCAGATGGAGACCCCGCAGCTGATTCTCGGCGCCGACGGCACGGTGCCCTGTGCGCAGGTCATCCACGCCGGTGCGGGCCGGGTGACGTCGCTGCACTACGGCACCTACGACTACTCGGCCTCCCTGGGCATCGCCGCCGCCTACCAGTCCATGGAGCACCCCGCCGCCGACTACGCAAAGTCGGTCATGCAGGTCGCCGTGGCCGGGACCGGCGTCCACCTCTCCGACGGATCCACCAACATCCTGCCGGTGGGGGATCCGGAGCACGTGTTGGAGGCCTGGAAGCTCCACGCTCGGCTGGTCCGCCGCCATCTGGAACGCGGGATCTACCAGGGCTGGGATCTGCATCCGGCCCAGCTGCCGACCCGCTACCTGGCCACGTACGCGTTCTACCGCGACGGATTCGCCGCAGCGGCGGCCCGCCTGCGCAACTACGTGCACCGCATCGAATCCTCGATCATGGACGAACCCGCCACCGCGAAGGCGCTTGCCGACTTCATCCACCGGGGCCTGGCCTGCGGCGCCCTGACGGCGCCGGAGGTCGAATCCGCGGTGCAGATCGACGTCGAGGCGCTGCGCACCCTGGCCCTCGGCCGCCCCATGCAACCAGCAAAGGAATCCCATGTCTGAGACCAGCGTTGCCCGCGCAACGGCAGCATCGTCGTCGTACTCCGGGGCCCAGGGTGGACACCCGCCGCAGACGGACCTGCTCACCGACCGGGCCGTCGTCACCGAGGCCTACACTGTCATCCCGCGCGGTGTCCTGCGGGACATCGTCACCTCGGTGTTGCCCGAATGGACCGGAACGCGGGCGTGGGTGCTCAACCGCCCGGTCGCCGGCGGCGCCACCACGTTCTCCCAGACGATCCTGGAGGTCGCGGCCGGCGGGGGATCCGGGCATCCTGAACCGCAGCCGGAGGTGGAGGGCTTCCTGTTCGTGATGGAGGGCGAGCTCAAGCTCGTCATCGACGGCGAACAGCACGTGCTGTCCCCGGGCGGCTTCGCGTTCGTCCCCGCGGGGACCACCTGGAGTGCGCAGAACGACGGCGTCGACCCCACCCAGTTCCACTGGATCCGCAAGCGCTACCAGCCACTTCCCGGGCACACAGCCCGCGTGGTGGTCGGCAACGAACGCGACCTCACCCCGGGCGCGATGCCCGGCACGGAGAACAAGTGGCGCACCACCCGCATGCTGGATCCGCAGGATCTGGCGTTCGACATGCACGTGAACATCGTGACGTTCGAACCCGGGGCCTCGATCCCGTTCGCCGAAACCCACGTGATGGAACACGGCCTCTACGTGCTCGAGGGCAAGGCGGTCTACCGGCTCAACGCGGACTGGGTCGAGGTGGAGGCCGGCGACTACATGTCACTGCGCGCCTTCTGCCCGCAGGCCTGCTACGCCGGCGGACCGTCGAACTTCCGCTACCTGCTCTACAAGGACGTCAACCGCCAGGTGGTGCTCTAAGGCCCGGTTCTCCCGACACTGCACGACGGCGGCACCGCGGTGGCCGGGCCACCTCCTCTGGGAGGTGGCCCGGCTTCCTGGGGTTCATCGACCGCAAGGAGGACTCCCGCATCCATCGAGCGCGGTGGCGACCCCAAACTGTCGAGCAGGTCGCGGACGTCCTGCTCCGGCTCTCCGCTGTCCGCCGTGCCAGGTTCGGGATCTAATCTCGAACCCGAAACCACAGTTGCCCATGGGGCCGACTGTTAGTTGGAATGAGCGGAAGACGCGCAGTGCAGTTGGGAATTTTTCCCGGACGTGTTCGCCCTCCGACGCATCAAGGACCAGGTCCATCAGTCGTGACACCTCCGTCACGCTTTCGTCGTGTCCGGACAACTGCGGAGGAACGCGACCGGCACCGGCCGGAACGGGTTCGTCTCTGTGAGAGGCATTTATGTCCTTTTCTATGCTCGTATAAGAGAAAACTCATATGGATTCATCAACCCATGCAAGGTTCCGGCTCTTGATGGTGCCCCTTCGGGGCGTCTGCGCCAGTGACCGGCACCAGACGCCTGGATTCCGTTCGTCGAGGTGAAGAACGGCGACTACCTGTCACTGCCCGCCCACTGCCCGCAGGCCCGTGACGCCGGCGAGGGTGGGCCGAGCCCGTGTGCAAGAGCCATTCGAGGCCGTCCGGACTGTGGAAGCGTCGGAGGCCCCACCGGCGACCCGGTACCCGTCCCTGGGCAACGGCCGCGGGAACGCACCGTCAGTGGGCGCCATCCGATGTCCTGGGCTTCCCCATCCCTGCTTCCCGTCGAACGGAAAGGCATTCAGGGCCACGCAATCGAAGTAGCACCTCCGAACCGCCTGCCGCCGATGGCCCGCCTCTTGACAGCGGCCCGAGTCACTTCTAATGTTTTCAGTGTGCAGAAGAAAACTTCCACGATTCGGAATCAACTGCTTCGAAAGGACCGTGCGATGTCGTACACCGTGAACTGCTCCATCCTGTTGACCGAGCTGCCGCTGCTCGAGCGACCTGCAGCGGCCAAGAAGGCGGGCTTCGACCACGTCGAGTTCTGGTGGCCCTTCGCCGAGGCCGTCCCGTCCGACGCGGACGTGAAGGCCTTCACCACGGCCCTCGCCGACGCCGGCGTGCAGCTGACCGGCCTGAACTTCCTGGCCGGTGACATGCCGGCCGGTGACCGCGGCCTGGTCTCCTGGACCGGCCGTGACGCCGAATTCCGCGACAACATCGACGTCGTCGCGGCCATCGGCGAGGCCACCGGTTGCCGCGGCTTCAACGCCCTCTACGGCAACCGCCAGGACGGCGTCGAGCCCGCGGCCCAGGACGAGCTCGCGGTCGAGAACCTCGTCGCAGCGGCCCGCGGTATCGAACGGATCGGCGGAACCGTCCTGCTGGAGCCGGTCTCCGGCGCCCCGGCCTACCCGCTGAAGACCGCGGCCGACGCGCTGGCGGTCATCGACAAGACCACTACGGCCGGCGTGGACAACGTCAAGCTGCTCGCCGACTTCTACCACCTGGCCGTCAACGGCGACGACGTGGACGCCGTCATCGAGGCCCACGCCCACGACTTCGGACACATCCAGATCGCCGACAACCCAGGACGTGGCGCCCCCGGAAGCGGCGAACTGCCGCTGGGCGAATGGATCACCCGCAGCCGCGAACGCGGCTACCACGGCCCGATCGGACTCGAATACAAGGCAGCAGCCGAGACGGCCTTCGACTGGCTCATCCGCCAGCCCGCCTAGCCCCGGCGCATCCCCACCCACGACTTCCCCAGGAGCACCACATGAGCACCACGAACATCGCCTTCATCGGCCTCGGCATCATGGGCCTGCCCATGGCCAAGAACCTCGCAGCCGCGGGCTTCCACGTCACCGGCTACAACCGCAGCCCCGACAAGGCAGCCGACCTGGCGGCCCACGGGGGGCACGCAGCGGCGAACATCGCCGAAGCCGTCGCCGACGCCGACGTCATCATCACCATGGTTCCCGATTCCCCGGACGTTGAAGGTGTCGTCACCGGCGAGAACGGCGTCTTCGCCCACGCGAAGGACGGTGCGCTGTGGATCGACAACTCCACGATCCGTCCCGACGTCGCCGTCGCACTCGCCGACGAGGCCCGCGCCGCTGGCCTGCGGCCGCTGGACGGGCCCGTCTCCGGCGGAGAACAGGGGGCCATCGACGCCGCACTATCGATCATGGTCGGCGGCGACGCCGCCGATTTCGCGGACGCCTCACCGGTCCTGGAGGCCATCGGCAAGACCATTGTCCACGTCGGCCCCTCCGGCTCCGGGCAGACCGTCAAGGCAGCCAACCAGCTCATCGTCGCCGCCAACATCCAGGCCCTGGGCGAGGCCGTTGTCTTCCTCGAGGCCTACGGCGTCGACACGACAGCCGCCCTCCAGGTCCTGGGCGGCGGGCTGGCCGGCTCCAAGGTGCTGGACCAGAAGGGCCAGAAGATCCTGGACCGCAACTTCGACCCCGGCTTCCGCCTCGCCCTGCACCACAAGGACATGGGCATCGTCACCGCCGCCGCCCGCGAGGCCGGCGTCGTCCTCCCGCTGGGGGCACTCGTCGCCCAGCTGGTCGCCTCCACCGTCGCCACCGGCGACGGCGCACTGGACCACTCGGGGCTCTTCCGCGGAGTCGAACGCCTCTCCGGGACCACCAGCACGACGCCGGAACCGGCTCCCGCCGCCGGCTGACCCCACCCACGGGTCCAGCCACACCAGACCCGGCCGCCGGTACCCGTATTCGGCCCGTACCGGCGGCCGTACCACTTCACACCCTTTTCCAGCCCGCCCAGCGGGCCTCCCCAAGGAGAACACCATGACCACCATGCGCACCGTGGACGCCGTCGTCCTCATCCTCGAGAAGGAACGTGCCACCGAGGCCTTCGGGCTGCCCGGTGCCGCCATCAACCCGCTGTATTCGGCCATGAAGGCCCACGGCGGCATCCGCCACACGCTGGCCCGCCACGTCGAGGGCGCCTCCCACATGGCCGACGGGTACTCCCGGGCCGCCGCCGGGAACATCGGCGTCTGCCTGGGCACCTCGGGCCCCGCAGGAACCGACATGATCACCGGGCTCTACGCCGCCTGGGCCGACTCCGTGCCGATCCTGTGCATCACCGGCCAGGCCCCGGTGGCGAAACTGCACAAGGAGGACTTCCAGGCCGTCGACATCGAGACGATCGCCCGCCCGCTGACCAAACTGGCCTCCACCGTCCTGGAGCCCGGCCAGGTCCCGGGTACCTTCCAGAAGGCGTTCCAGCTGATGCGCACCGGACGTCCGGGCCCGGTGCTGATCGACCTGCCGATCGACGTGCAGATGGCCCAGATCGAGTTCGACATCGACGCCTACGAACCCCTCGAGGTCTCCAAGCCGCGCGCCAGCCGTGCCCAGGCGGACAAGATCCTGGACCTGCTCACCGCCTCGGCGCACCCACTGATCGTGGCCGGCGGCGGCATCATCAATGCCGACGCCTCCGATGCCCTGGTCCGCCTCGCCGAACTGCTCAACGTCCCGGTCGTCCCGACCCTGATGGGCTGGGGTGCCATCCCCGATGACCACCGCCTGATGGCCGGCATGGTCGGCCTGCAGACCCACCACCGCTACGGCAACGCCAACTTCCTGGACTCGGACTTCGTCCTGGGCATCGGCAACCGCTGGGCCAACCGCCACACCGGCGGACTGGACACCTATCGCGGCACCCGCACGTTCGTGCACGTGGACATCGAGCCCACCCAGATCGGCCGCGTCTTCTCCCCGGACCTGGGCGTGGTCTCCGACGCCGGGGCGGCCCTGGAGATCCTGCTCGAGGTCGCCGCCGAGCGCCGCGACGCCGGCACCCTGCCGGACTACGCCGCCTGGGCCGACACGACCACTGCGCGCAAGGGCGAGGGCCACCGCAAGACCAACTTCGACAACGTGCCGATCAAGCCGCAGCGCGTCTACCAGGAGATGAACACCGCCTTCGGGCAGGACACCACCTACGTCTCCACGATCGGGTTGAGCCAGATCGCCGGCGCCCAGATGCTCCACGTGTTCGGCCCCCGCCGCTGGATCAACGCCGGGCAGGCCGGGCCCCTGGGCTGGACCGGCCCCGCGGCCCTGGGAGTGGTGCGCGGCAAGCCCGGCCAGAAGGTCGTCGCCCTCTCCGGGGACTACGATTTCCAGTTCATGATCGAGGAGCTCGCGGTCGGCGCCCAGTTCAAGCTGCCCTACATCCACGTGGTGGTCAACAACTCCTACCTGGGCCTGATCCGCCAATCCCAGCGGGGCTTCGAGATGGATTACCACGTCTCCCTGGCCTTCGACAACGTGAACTCACCGGAGACCGAGGGGTATGGTGTGGATCACGTCAAGGTGGCCGAGGGGCTGGGCTGCAAGGCGGTCCGCGTCACGGATCCCGAGAAGTTGGCCGACGGTTTCGCCGAGGCGGGCCGGTTGGCCGAGGAGTTCTCCGTCCCGGTGGTCGTCGAGGTCATCCTGGAGCGGATCACGAACATCTCCATGGGCACCGAACTGGACAACGTCAACGAGTTCGAGGACCTGGCGGTGGACGCCGCCGACGCGCCCACCTCCCTGGTCCCGCTGGCGGCAACACCGACCCCGGTGCCCGTCGGCGCCACCGCCTAGCGCCGGCACCACGGCAGGATCAGCAGCACACACGAAGGAGTGGAAGCCATGGGAACCAGCCCCCGCAACATGACCACCGCCGGCAGCACCGCAGCGGTCGGCACCACAGGAACCCATGACCTGGTGGTGCGCGGTGAACGCGTCGCCCTGCCCGGTGGCATCGGCCCGGCCGAGGTGGGCATCAGCGGGGGGAAGATCACCGCCGTCGTGCCCCTGGGGGAGGGGCTGGACGGAGCCGAGGTCATCGACCTGGCGGACGGCCAGGTGCTGATCCCCGGGCTCGTGGACACGCATGTGCACGTCAACGAGCCCGGTCGCACCGAGTGGGAGGGCTTCGACTCGGCCACCCGTGCCGCTGCTGCCGGCGGGGTGACCACGTTGATCGACATGCCGTTGAACTCGATCCCGCCCACGGTCGACGTGGCGGCGCTCGAGCTCAAACGCGAGGTCGCCGCCGGCCAGGCCCATATCGACGTCGGCTTCTGGGGCGGCGCGATCCCGGGCAACCGGGACCAGCTGCGCCGGCTCCACGACGAGGGCGTCTACGGCTTCAAGTGCTTCCTGCTGCACTCCGGCGTCGACGAGTTCCCCGCCCTGGAGCCGGACGAGATGGAGGCGGACATGGCCGAACTGGCCGGATTCGACGCTCTGATGATCGTCCACGCCGAGGACGCCCACACCATCGACACCGCGCCGCAGAAGGGCGGCCGCGCCTATTCGGACTTCCTGGCCTCCCGTCCGCGCGGTGCCGAGAACCTGGCGATCCAGCGCGTCATCGACGCCGCCCGGCGCACCGGTGCCCGCGCCCACATCCTGCACCTGTCCTCCTCCGACTCGCTGCCGGTGATCGCCGCGGCGAAGGCGGAGGGGATCCGGCTGACCGTGGAGACGTGCCCGCACTACCTCACGCTGCTCTCCGAGGAGATCGAGGACGGCGCCACCGCCTTCAAGTGCTGCCCGCCGATCCGCGAGGACGCCAACCGCGAACTGCTCTGGCAGGGCCTCATCGACGGGACCATCGACTTCATCGTCTCGGACCACTCGCCCTCCACCGTTGACCTCAAGGAGGTCGAATCCGGGGACTTCGGCACAGCCTGGGGCGGGGTTGCCTCACTCCAACTGGGGCTTTCGCTGATCTGGACCGAGGCACGACGGCGGGGCGTCACCCTGGAAACGGTGCTGGACTGGATGTCCCGCCATCCGGCCGACCTGGCCGGGCTGGACGCCAAGGGCCGGCTCGAGGTCGGCGCTGACGCCGACTTCGCGCTGTTCTCCCCGGAGGACACCTACACGGTGGACGTCGGGTCGCTGCACCACCGCAACCCGATCTCCCCGTACCAGGGCAAGGAACTCTCCGGCACCATCTCCGGAACGTATGTTCGGGGCACACGGGTTGACTTCACCACCCCGCGGGGGCGGCTGCTGCGCCGCGGCGAGCGGTAGCAGCCGGGGCTGGATGACGCGTCCCGCGACGAGCACGATGATGGCGAGCAGCGGGATGAGCCCCTGTTTCAGGGCCGCGGACCGTTTGCCGGGGGAGGAGAGGAACAGCACCGCAGCGGCGGCGACCATGGAACCGGCACCCGCATAGACCAGGGCCAGGCCTGCCCCTTCGTGCCCCGAAGCCGTCAGCACGATCCCGATCGCCGCCACCACGCCCAGGAAGAGGTTGTAGAACCCCTGGTTGAAGGCCAGCTCCCGGGTGGCAGCAGCCTCCTCGCGGGTGGTCCCGAACACCGCGCGGGCCCGCGTCGTCCAGACCAGGGACTCCAGGTAGAAGATGTATACGTGCAGCAAGGCCGCGAGGGCGGCGAGCACCAAACCGGTGGTGGACATGCGGATTCCTTCGCGACGTGTGGCAGGAATCCACACAGTACCCTCCCGGGCCGCGACGGCGGCGTGGCTCAGGGCAGGAGCTCCAGCAGGTCCCGGGCGACGGCATCCATTCGCCCCGCGAACTGGTGGCCCCCCGATTCATGTGTCCGGACCGCCGCCGACGGCAGCAAGGCGGCGTGCCGGGCCAGGTGCCCGACGGGGACCACGTCGTCGTCGCGGCAGTGGGCGAGCAGGATCGGGACCTCGGCGGGGAGCCGGGCGGATGAGGGCAGAGCGTAGTCCTCGACATCCCACCCGTCGGGACCCCAGAACGGCATGGCCAGCAGGACCAGTGCCCGCGGGGGCGGTGCGGTGGCCTCCTCGGCCAGGTCCAACAGCGCGATGGAGGCGCCGAACGAATGGGCGATGACTGCCACGTCCGCGCCCATCGTCGCGCGGTGCCGGCGCATCGCCCCCCGCCAGGCGTCCACTGACATGTCCTCGGCGGGCAGGCGGGCCATGGACACCCCGGTGCCGAGGGCCCGGCGCAGCTGCGCCGCCATCGGCTGGTCCGCAACCCGGCCGCCGGCCCCATGCATGAAGAGGATCTCCATGGCCCGATGGCCCCCGGGCGCGGCTAGACCCCGAGTTCTTCGCGCAGGCGGGCGACGTGGCCCTGGGCGTTGACGTTGTATTCGGCGGACTTCACCGTGCCATCGGGGTTCACGACGATCGTCGAACGCAGCGTGCCGGTGTGGACCGTGCCGCCGAATTCCTTGTCGCCGTAGGCGCCGTAGGCCTTGGCCGTCTCGTGCCCCGGGTCGGAGAGCAGCGGGAACGTCAGGGACTCGTCGGCCGCGAAGGCCTGGAGGTCCTCCAGCGGGTCGGAGGAGATACCGACGACGTCGTAGCCGGCCGCTGCCAGGGAGGAGAGGTTGTCGCGGAAATCGCAGGCCTCGGTGGTGCAGCCCGGGGTGGCGGCCTTCGGGTAGAAGTACACGACGACGGAGCGGCCGGCGAAGCCGGCCAGGCTGACGGTGTTGCCCCGGGCGTCGGACAGGCTGAACGCCGGTGCCTGCTGTCCGGGCTTCAGGGGGGTGCTGGTCTCGGTCATGTCGACTCCTCGAATTGTCGGATGGTGATATCTGTTTTCCAGTATACGAATACAACGGGTGTTCGGTAGGGGTTCACCCAAAATCATCCCCACGACGGATTGAATTGTCCGAATCGCGGAGTAGGGTTTTTAGTGCCCCGGACGGCTGCAGCCGTCCGGGCCGTACCCCGCCGACGCGATCCAGCCACCGGTGGGGCTTGCCCCGAAGGACCTTTCTGCATGCTGTTGCGCCTCATCCTCAAGTACTCCAAACCCTACGTCCCGTGGATCATCGCGGTGCTGGTCTTCCAGCTTGCCACGACCATGGCCACGTTGTTCCTCCCCAGCCTCAATGCACGCATCATCGACGACGGCGTGACCAAGGGTGACACCGACTTCATCTGGCACACCGGCGGCATCATGCTCGCCGTGGCGTTCATCCAGGTGCTCACCGCGGTGGCAGCCGTCTACTTCGGCGCCAGGACCTCCATGGCCGTCGGCCGGGACATCCGCCGCGGCGTCTTCCATTCGGTCGCCGGTTTCTCCGCCCGGGAGGTCAACCAGTTCGGGGCGCCGACGCTGATCACCCGCGGAACCAACGACGTCCAACAGGTCCAGATGCTGGTGCTGATGGGCTTGAACTTCATGGTGTCGGCCCCCATCATGTGCGTGGGCGGCATCATCATGGCCCTGCGCGAGGATGCCGGGCTCTCCTGGCTCGTCTGGGTCTCGGTCCCGTTCCTGGTCATCATCGTCGGCATCCTCATCCGCTTCCTCATGCCGCTGTTCCGCCTCATGCAGGAGCGGATCGACAAGATCAACGGCGTGCTGCGCGAACAGATCATCGGCATCCGCGTGGTGCGCGCCTTCGTGCGTGAACCGTATGAGACCGAGCGCTTCCACACCGCCAACGAACGCCTGACCGAGGTCGGGGTGAAGGTGGGCCAGCTCTTCGTGCTCATGTTCCCGCTCATCGGCATGATCCTGCACCTGGCCACCGCAGCGGTGCTCTGGTTCGGTGGACACCGCGTTGCCGACGGGAACATGGAGGTCGGCTCGCTGACCGCCTTCCTGCAGTACCTGCTGCAGATCCTCATGGCCGTCATGATGGGCACGTTCATGGCCATGATGATCCCGCGCGCCGCGGTCTGCGCCGAACGCATCGACGAGGTCCTGAAGGTCGAGCCCTCGCTGCGCGACCCCGAGACACCGCTGGTCGACGCCCCGCTGCGCGGCGTCGTCGAATTCCGCGGTGTCTCCTTCGGCTATCCCGGCGCCGAGGAGCCGGTGCTGAAGAACCTGGACTTCACCGCCGAACCGGGCCGGATGACGGCCATCATCGGCTCCACCGGTGCCGGCAAGACCACTTTGCTGAACCTGATTCCGCGGCTGTACGACGCCGATGCCGGCGAGGTGCTCATCGACGGCGTCCCGGTTCCGCACCTGACCCGCGACCAGCTCTCCGAGCGGATCGCCACCGTGCCGCAACGGCCGTACCTGTTTTCCGGCACGGTGGCCTCCAACCTGCGCTTCGGCGCCGAGGACGCAACCGATGACCAGCTGTGGGAGGCGCTGCGCATCGCCCAGGCAGACGACTTCGTCCGGGCCAAGGAAGGAGCACTCGACTCCGCGATCGCCCAGGGCGGAACGAACGTCTCCGGCGGCCAGCGCCAACGCCTCTGCATCGCCCGGGCCCTGGCGGCGCAGCCCAAGGTCTACCTCTTCGACGACTCGTTCTCCGCACTGGATGTCTCCACCGATGCCCGCCTGCGGGCGGCATTGAAGGGGACCACGCGGGATGCGACGGTCATCGTCGTCGCCCAGCGCGTCTCCACCATCATCGACGCCGACCAGATCCTGGTGCTCGACGACGGGGAGATCGTGGACCGTGGCACGCACGAGCAGCTGTTGGAAACCTCGGCCACCTACCAGGAAATCGTCGAATCCCAGATCAGCGCGGAGGAGGTGGCCTAGATGGCGGACAAGAACCCGACCACCGAGGTCGAAGCGACCGAGGACTTCGCCGACATGTCGATGGACGACGGATTCGGCGGACAGCAATCGGTCCGCAAGGCCAAGCACTTCTGGCCCTCCGCCAAGCGCCTCGTGGGGCTGCTGGCCCCCGAAAAGGCGGGCATCGCCGTCGTGCTGGTGTTCGTCGCCGCCGGCGTGGTGCTCAACGTCATCGCCCCGAAGATCCTCGGCAAAGCCATGGACGTCATCTTCTCCGGCGTCATCGGCTCCCAGATGCCGGCCGGAGCCTCCAAGGACCAGGTCATCCAGGGGCTGCGGGCGCAGGGCCAGACGGATCTGGCCGACATGCTGGGCCGGATGAACCTGGTCCCGGGCGTCGGCATCGACTTCCACGAACTGGGCATCATCATCTCGATCGTGCTGGCCATGTACTTCGTGTCCAACGTGTTCATGTGGGCGCAGGGCTACCTGCTGAACAAGCTCGTCATGCGCGTGGTCTACAAGCTGCGCAAGGACGTCGAGGACAAGCTCAACCGGCTGCCGCTGAACTACTTCGACACCCGCCAGCGCGGCGACCTGCTCTCGCGGGTGACCAACGACGTGGACAACATCCAGACAGCGCTGCAGCAGGCGTTCTCCCAGCTGATCCAGTCGCTGCTGACCGTCATCGGCATCGTCATCATGATGTTCATCGTGTCCTGGCAGCTGGCCCTGATCGCCCTCATCGCGTTGCCGCTCTCCGGGGTCGCAGCGGCGGTCATCGGCGGCAAGGCCCAGGGCCTGTTCGCCGCCCAGTGGAAGTCCACCGGGTCGCTGAACGGGCAGATCGAGGAGTCCTTCTCCGGGCATGACCTGATGAAGGTCTTCGGCCGCGAAGACGACTCGGTGGCCCGGTTCGACGAGCGCAATGAGGAACTCTACAAGGCCTCCTTCGGCGCCCAGTTCGTCTCCGGCACCATCTTCCCGGTCATGCAGTTCATCTCCTACCTGGCCTACGTGGGCATCGCCGTCGTCGGCGGATTGCGCGTGGCCTCCGGGCAGATGAGCCTGGGCGACGCGACGGCGTTCATCCAGTACTCGCGCGAGTTCACGCAGCCGCTGGGCCAGATCGCCGGCATGGCGAACCAGGTCCAGTCCGGTGTGGCCTCGGCCGAGCGCACCTTCGAACTGCTCGACGCCGACGAACAGGACCCCGAGACCGCGACGGCCCACCTGGCCGCCCGGACCGAGGGCCACGTCGAGTTCAACGGCGTCACGTTCTCCTACGACCCGGCCAAGCCGCTCATCGAGGACCTCTCCTTCGAGGCGCACCCCGGCCACACGGTGGCGATCGTCGGACCCACGGGCGCCGGCAAGACCACGCTGGTGAACCTCGTGATGCGCTTCTACGAGCTCGACGGCGGGAACATCACCCTGGACGGGGTGGACATCACCGCCCTCTCGCGTGCAGAACTGCGCTCGAAGGTCGGCATGGTCCTGCAGGATGCGTGGCTGTTCAACGGCTCCATCATGGACAACATCCGCTACGGCCGGCTCGACGCCACCGACGAGGAGGTCCACGAGGCGGCCCGCGCCACCTACGTCGACCGCTTCGTCAAGGCGCTGCCCGACGGCTACGACTCGGTCATCGACGACGAGGGCACCAACGTCTCGGCCGGCGAGAAGCAGCTGATCACCATCGCCCGGGCGTTTTTGGCCAACCCCTCGCTGCTCATCCTCGACGAGGCCACCTCCTCGGTCGACACGCGCACCGAGGTCCTGGTCCAGCACGCCATGGCGGCGCTGCGCACCGACCGGACGAGCTTCGTGATCGCCCACCGCCTCTCCACCATCCGCGACGCGGACACCATCCTGGTGATGGAGGCCGGGCGGATCGTCGAACAGGGCAACCACGAGGCGCTGTTGGAGGCCCGTGGCGCCTACCACCGGCTCTACATGTCCCAGTTCGCCGGCCCCGCCGAGGACCCGGATGCCGAGGCCGATGCGGACGCCGCGGCGGCTCCGCCGGCCGGCGTGGCCGCGGGGATGATCGCCGATGACGAGGGTCCGGCGGCCGACGCCGACGGGCCGTCGTCTCCCGGAACGGCCACCTGAGCCACGGCCACCGAACGCGCCCGCCGCACCACCCGAACATGCCGCCAACGGCATGGACGGGTCCACGGCGGGTGCGTTCTGCCGTTCACGGCAGCTGCCGGTAGTCTCGGCGGATGACGAAGACTCCGGCACCCCGCCCTCCCCGCCTGCCCGCCTTCGACGCACCGGCGGGCCGCCCGTCGGGGGACCTGACGGCAGTGGATCTTGACGGGCGCAGCGACGGGCTGCTCTTCGAGGCGGACGACGCCGACGGGCAGGATCTGCAGGACACTGTCTTCACCGACTGCACCCTGCGCAGGGTCTCCCTGGAGGGGGCCGACCTGGACCGGGCCACGTTCGGCAACTGCTCGATCACAGATCTCTCGGCCGCCTCGCTGCGGGCCTCCGACAGCGGGTGGTGGAACACCCGGCTCGAGCGCACACGCATCGGATCGGCCGAACTCCATGGAGCCAACGTCCGGGCCGTGATGTTCGACGGCGGGAAGCTGGACCTGGTGAACCTGCGCGGGGCCAAGCTGCGTGATGTCCTCTTCCGTTCGCTGATCATCGACGAGCTCGACCTCGGGGACGTCCAGGCCGAACGGGTCGCCTTCGAGGACTGCCGCATCGGCATGCTCGCCCTGCACGGGGCGCGGCTCAAGGACGTCGACCTGCGGGGCGCCTCCCTGGCCGGATTGGCCGGGGTGGCGGGATTGCGGGGCGCGACGATCGGCGAACTCCAGCTCCAGGATCTGGCACCCCTGCTGGCGCACGAGGCGGGACTGCGGGTCCTCTAGCGTTCGCTAGGCTGGAAGCATGCAATCCACCCAGCATCCGGCCGCTCCGGGTTCCTCTCCCCGTGCGCCACGACCGCGCCGGGGGGCACGTTTCACTCCTGGGCGCTTCCGCATCGGCGACGCCGTCATGGTGCTGGCCTACGCGGTGCTCTTCGTCGCCGGAGCCGCCTCACTGCTGACGCTGATCCCCGGCTTCAAGGAAACCTTCAACACGGCGGAATCGGCCGCCGCTGCGGTGAACTTCATCATCTACGCCGTCCTGTTCACCGGGGCCATGATCATGGCGTTCCCCACACTGGTGCACTCCTTCCGCACCTTCGCCCGTCACCCGTGGGCGAAGGCCTTCATGGTTCCCGGGGCCTGGGTGGCGAACCTGATCGTGACCACGATCGTGCTCGTTTCGCTCGGCGGCGCTGTCAAGAGCGAGAACCAGCTGGCCATCGAGGGGATGACCACGACCGTGCCGTTCCCCACGATGCTGGTCATGGCGGTGGTCATGGGCCCGTTCGTGGAGGAATACATCTTCCGGCACCTGCTGATCGGCAAGCTCAGCCGCAAGGTCAACGTGTGGGTGTGCGTGGTCATCTCGATCGTGCTCTTCGCCGGCATGCACTTCCTGGGCAGCGGATCCTTCGATCCGATGGCTGCGGTTCCGTATGTGAGCCTGGGCGCGGTCATCAGCGTCGCCTACGTGCTCACCGGCCGCTCCCTGGCGTATTCGTATCTCATCCACCTGTTGAACAACCTCATTGCCCTCTCCGTGGCCTACTTCCTGTTGCCCCTGGTATCCGGCGCATGAGCGGTGCCGTTCCCTTCGCCGGACATGCCCGTGGTTCGGCGGGCTACCGGCGGATGATCCTGGCACTCTTCGCCGCCGGCGTCGCCACGTTCTCCCAGTTGTATTCGGTGCAGGGGGTCCTGCCCGCCCTGTCCCGGGCAGCGGGCGTCTCGGAGGCCCGGGCCGCTCTCGCCGTCTCCGCCGCGACGCTGGGATTGGCCGTTTCGGTCATCGGATGGTCGGTCGTCGCCGATCGTGTCGGCCGGTTGAGGGCCATGCAGGTCGCCGTCGTGGCCGCCGTCGTACTGGGCCTGCTGGTCCCCGCATCCCCCGGGTTCGGGGCACTGCTGGGGTTGCGTTTCCTGGAGGGCGTGGCCCTGGGCGGGATCCCCGCCATCGCCCTGGCGTACCTCAGCGAGGAGATCCACGCCATGCATTCGGCGATCGCCGCCGGAACCTACATCTCCGGCACGACCCTCGGCGGCCTGGCCGGACGGCTGATTGCCGGACCGATCTCCGAACTGGTGAGCTGGCGGGTGGGCGTCCTGGTCGTATCCCTGCTGGCCGCCGTGGCCGCGGTGGCCTTCATCGCGCTGGCGCCGAGGCCGCTGGGCTTCACGCCGGTGCCACGGCGCACGCCCGGGGAGCCCGGGCTGGCACGCAAGCTCTGGGTCAACCTGGCCAACGTCCGCCTGCTCGCCCTCTACTCGCAGGGCCTGTTGCTGATGGGCGGCTTCGTCGCCGTCTACAACTTCCTGGGCTTCCGCCTCGAGGCCCCGCCGTTCCTGGTCCCGGCCTCGCTGACGTCGTTGGTGTTCATCGCGTACCTGTCCGGGACGTGGTCCTCCCGGCAGGCCGGGGTGCTGGTCAACCGGATCGGCCGGTTGCCGGCCCTGCTCGGATCGATCGCCACGATGGCCGTGGGGGTCTGCGTGACCCTGGTGCCGCACCTCGCCGTCGTCCTCGCGGGGCTGGTGCTCTTCACCGCTGGGTTCTTCTCGGCCCACGCCATCGCCAGCGGGTGGGTCCCGCTGATCGGGAGGACCGGGCGGGCCCAGTCGGCGAGCCTGTACAACCTGGCGTACTACACTGGCTCCAGCCTGTTCGGCTGGGCGGTGGGCCTGGCGTTCGCCCCTTATGGCTGGGGTGGTGCCGTGCTGTTCGTGCTCCTGTTGCAGGGCCTGGCCGCCGTCCTGGCCGCCCTCTTCCTGCGGGCCTCCGGGGCCCGACCCGTCGGAACGGTGGCCCCCCATGGCCGATGAGCAGCGCGCGCGGCCGGCGCAGGTCCCCACCGGGCTCGGCGGCACGATCCTGGCCCTCGCCGTTCCCGCGTTGGGCGCCCTGATTGCCGAACCGCTGTTCCTCATGGCCGATACCGCCATCGTGGGACACCTCGGGCTCAACCAGCTGGCCGGGGCCGGGCTGGGCACCACGGTGCTGCAGACGGCCGTTGGGCTCATGGTCTTCCTCGCCTACTCCACCACCCCGGCCGTGGCCCGGTGGCTGGGCGCCAAACGACTGGACCGGGCCCTGGCCGCCGGACGCGACGGGCTCTGGCTGGCACTGGGCCTGGGGGTGCTGCTGGCCGTGGCCGGGTGGTTCGCCGGACCCGCCCTGCTCTCCAGCATGGGTGCCACCGGTGAGGTGTACGGCTTCGCGCTGGATTACCTGCGCTTCTCCATGCCGGGGCTTCCGGCGATGCTGCTGGTCCTGGCCGCCACCGGGGTGTTGCGCGGGCTGCAGGACACCAAGACCCCGCTGTGGGTCGCCGGTGCCGGATTCGGGGTCAACATCGTGCTGAACCTGGTCCTGGTCTACGGTGCCGGGCTGTCCGTGGCGGGGTCGGCCATCGGCACATCACTGGCCCAGTGGGGCATGGCAGCGGTGTACCTGGTGCTGCTGGTGCCGCGCCTGCGCGCCGCCGGCGTGCCGCTGCGCCCCCACCTGGCGGGCGTCAAAGGCACGGGCAAGGTCGGCAGCTGGCTGATGTTGCGCACGTTGAGCCTGCGGGTGGGGATCCTGGCCACCGTCTGGGTCGCCACGTCCGACGGCGCCCTGACCCTGGCGGCCCACCAGCTCGTGTTCACCATCTTCACGTTCATGGCCTTCGCCCTGGACGCCCTGGCCATCGCCGCCCAGGCGCTGATCGGCAAGGAACTCGGTGCCGGGGAGAAGGCCCGGGCCGGTGCCCTGACCCGGGTGATGACCCGGTGGGGCCTGCTCTTCGGTGTGGGCACCGGCGTCGTGCTGGCGCTCGTGGCCCCGGTGCTGGGCGCCCTGTTCACCTCGGACACCGAGGTCCAGCGGGCCGCGGCGATCGGCTTGTGGGTGCTGGCGGCCTCCCAGCCGCTGGCCGGTCTCGTCTTCGTCCTGGACGGGGTGCTCATCGGCGCCGGGGATGCCCGCTACCTCGCCGTCGCCGGGGTCATCGCCCTGGTCCTGTATGCGCCGCTGCTGGCCGGGGCGGCGTTGCTGCCGCTGGTGCCCGACCTGCCGATCCTCTGGCTGTGGTGCGCCTTTGGCGTGGGCTACATGGCGTTGCGCGCGGTGACCCTGCTCTGGCGCATCCGCAATGACCGGTGGATGTCCCTCGGTGCACCTGCCTGAACCCGGGCCACGGCGATTCCCACTAGGATCGTAGGGTGCCTGCCGTAACCGCCTCCCCTGAAGTAGCCGCCGCCGTCTGGAAGCCGCTGATGTTCCGCGCCGTCATCGCGGTGGCCTTCGGCGCCCTCTCGGTGTTCTGGCAACACCCCGGCGAGGCCTTCGTCGCCTACTCGTTCGGCGCGTACCTGGTGCTGACGTCCAAGTCGGCCTGGGACTTCGCGGTGGCACCCGTTGTTCCCTCGCCGGTCCGCGGGCTGCTGGGAGGGGCGGCCATCGCGTGGTCCTTCTGCGCGATCTTCATGCTCATCTTCGCCAGCACGACGGCGATGTCCCTCGCCGGGGGCATCGGGTTGGCCGTGGCCGGAATCCTGGAACTCGTGGTCTATTTCCGCCATCGACGCGATCTGGTGCCGGCCAGGGAATTCCTCATCACCGGTGTCGTTTCCACGGTGACCGGACTCCTGTTGCTCGTGTGGCCGGGGCTGGATGCGCACGGGATCTTCGGCGTGGCCGGTGGTGGGGCGATCATCATCGCCGTGTTCCTGCTCATCGCCGCCTTCGGCTATCGCCACGATGCACACGAGCGGTCCACCGGGCGGTAGACTGGAGCCGTCCCAAATTCTTCCAGGAGGCATCCCCGTGGGTTCCAACCCGTCCCAGCAGAAGCGCTCATGGCAGCAGAGCATCAAGGCGCCGTTGATCTTCTCACTGGTCGCGGGCATCGTCGCCGGCGTGGTCGCTTCCATCGCAGCCACCGGCGGTGGGGACAACCCCCTGCGGATGGACATCGGCCTCATTGCCTTCGGCGTGGCCTTCATCGCCAGCCTCCTGGTGATCTCCGTGCTCACCATGGCCGGCAAGGAAAACCCCGAAGAACTCAGCAAGGGCTCCGGCGTGAACCTGTCCTCGGACAAGCCGACCAAGAGGCCCGGCCAGAAGTAGCCGCCCGGCCCCGTCTAACCGGCGGTTTCGACACCGTCCTTGCCGCCCCATTCCTCGAGGAACTGCTCGCGGGTCATCTCCGCCAGGTCCCGGCGGATCAAGGCCACCAGGCCCTCGGCCTCATCGATGTTATTGCCCGTGATGCGCAGGATCTCCGCGTCGTTGTCGATGCGCCGGACCACTGCGGTCGCGCCCATCGCATCCGTTCCGTCGCCACCGAGCACTGCATCCGCCAGCCCCACGAACCAGCGGCCGGCCGCCTTGAGCGTCCCGTCGGAAGCGTGTTCCAGATCCACGTCGTAGTTCTCGGAGGCGTGGTGCTCCTGCGGTTGTTCAGAGGTGTTCACGGTCTCTTCCTTCCTGGCCGGTGCTGCGTGGCGTGTCACGTGGGAACAGTCTAGGACCGTTTGGCCGCTTGGCGCTGGCGGTAGGCACGCACATGTTCGCGGTTGGCGCAGTTGCCCGTCTCGCAGTAGAGCTTCGATCGGTTGCGTGAGAGGTCCAGCACTGCTGCGTCGCAGTCCGGGGCGGCGCAGACGCGTAAGCGATCCAGTTCGCCCGAACGCAGGACGTCCACGATGGCCATGGCGGCTTCCACGGCCATGCGTTCGGCCAGCGGGGCGGCGGGGCTGGTCGCGTGCAGGTGGTAGTCCCAGTGGTCGTGCTTGACCAGCTGGGGCAGGGCGCGGGCATTGCGCAGGATGTTGTTCACCATGATGACGGACTCGTCCTCGTCGGCCAACCACAGGGTGCGCAGGGTCTCGCGTACGTGCCGGACGCTGCGGAGTTCCGGCGCATCATGGGTCCGCGATCCGGTGAACTCCTCCTGTTCGACGAAGACGTCCAGGTCGGCCACCGTCAGCAGGTCGTCGGCGTTCGGGCGCAGCGTATTGACCAGGTTCACGATCGTTTGCAGGGACTGCTCGGTGTCAGGGGCAAACATCATCTTGACTCCTTCTTCTCCACGTCATGTCAACGGAGTATGCTCGTATCAGTAGTATACGGAGTTTTGCCCCTGACATGTGGTGTCGGGGTGGGGGATGCCCCCGCGCACGCTCCGACCGAGAATTTCCACCCAGGAGCGCACATGTCCACGCAGACCACACGCCGTGTCCACGGCGCCACCCATCCGGCGGCCACCGGAGTGTGGATCGCGTTGTTCTCCTCGGCGGTCTTCGGCATCTCGGGATCCTTCGCCACTTCCCTGCTCGAGGCCGGCTGGAGCAGTGGTGCCGCGGTGGCGTCCCGGATGTTCGGGGCCTTCCTGGTCCTGCTGTGGCCGGCCCTGCTGGTTCTGCGCGGGCGGTGGGGGTCGGTCCTCGCCAATTGGAAGCCGATCGCGCTGTTTGGCCTGTTCGGGGTCGGCATCTGCCAGTTCGCCTACTTCCAGGCGGTTGGACGGCTGAGCGTGGGGGTGGCGCTGCTCCTGGAGTACCTGGCGCCCGTGCTCATCGTCCTGGCCTTGTGGGCCCACACCCGCAGGACCCCGCGGGTGCTGACCATTGCCGGCACGCTGCTCTCCCTCGGCGGACTGATGCTGGTGCTGGACCTGACCGGTCCGCAACGCGTCGACCCGATCGGGGTCCTGTGGGGGCTCGGTGCCGCGGTGGGCCTGGCCGTCTATTTCTTCGTCACCGCCAAGGCCAACGACTCGCTGCCGCCCCTGGTCCTGGCCACCGGCGGGCTGCTCGTCGGCGCGGTGCTGATGCTCCTGCTCGGCGCCACGCGCCTGCTGCCCTTCACCGCAACCTTTGGGGCGGTGGGCTTCGCCGGGTTCGAGACCCCCTGGTGGGTGGCCCTGGCCGGATTGATCATCCTGGCCACTGTCCTGGCCTACGTCTCCGGCATCATGGCGGCCCGTTCGCTTGGTTCCAAGGTCGCCTCCTTCATCTCCCTCACCGAAGTGCTCTTCGCCGTCCTGTGGGCCTGGCTGCTGCTCGGGCAGCTGCCCGCGCCCATCCAGTTGCTGGGAGGCGTCGCCATCGTCGGCGGTGTCCTGCTGGTGAGGGCAGACGAGCTCAAGGGGCCCTGACCGGGACGTCCGCGCCGGTTCCACCCGCGGCGGATGGACCCCGGGCGGATCGCTTCACATCCCGGGTCCAACTACCCTTGACCCCGCTGCAAACGACGTCCACACTGGTTGCACATGGCGCAGTGTTGCGCACCATGCGCAACGATTGGCACGAGGCCGGCGCCGGGATCCGATCAGGGAGTGATCATGTCCGAGGCCACCGATACAGGCGCATTCCGCACGTCCAGCCAGGGTTCCGCCGTCAATCCGAACCCCGCTGTCACGTTGTATACGCGGCTGCGCAAATCCCCCTACTTCTGGAAGTCCCGGGAGCACGGTGTCGCCGCCTACAGCGTCTACAACCACACCTACCACCCGCGCCACTACGGCGATCCCGTCTCCGAATACTGGTCCCTGCTCAACGACGTCACCCTGTGGGACGTGGGCGTGGAACGGCAACTGGAGATCAGCGGACCGGATGCCTTCGACTTCACCAACTACCTGATCCCGCGCGACCTGGGCCAGTGCGCCGTCGGACAGTGCAAGTACGTCTTCATCACCGCCGCCGACGGCGGCATCGTCAACGACCCGATCTTGCTGCGGGTGGAAGAGGACCGGTTCTGGCTCTCACTCGCCGACAGCGACGTGCACCTCTGGGCCATGGGACTGGCCCACGCGGGCCACTGGAACGTGACCGTGAAGGAAGTCGACGTCGCGCCCGTCCAGATCCAGGGCCCGAAGGCCAAGGGGCTGATGAGCGACCTGTTCGGCGAGGACATCCTGGAGCTGGGCTACTACTACCTGCAACGCCGGACGCTGGGGGACCTCTCGGTCGTCGTCTCCCGCACCGGATACACCGGCGAAACCGGGTATGAGATCTACCTGGAGAACGCCAGCCGCGACGGCGGGAAACTGTGGGACATGGTCTGGGAGGCAGGGCAGGCGCACGACCTGCGGGTCATCGGCCCCTGCCATATCCGCCGCATCGAGGCCGGCATGCTGGCCTACGGCTGTGACATCACCCTGGACACCAACCCGCTGGAGGTCGGCTACGACTACAACTGGATGGTCAACCTGGACCAGGAGGCGGACTTCGTCGGCAAGGAGGCCCTGGGCCGCATCCGTGCCGAGGGCATCAGCCGGCTCATGGTCGGACTGGAGATCGACGGCCCACCGCTGGGCAGCTACAACGACGGTTCGATGATCGAGCCGTTCCCGGTCTCCGAGGCCGGAGGCGACGAACTCGGACAGGTCACCAGCGCCTGCTTCTCGCCGAGGTTGGAGCGCAACATCGGCTTGGCCATGGTTCCCATCGGGCTCAGCGCGGAGGGCACCACCGTCGCGGTCCACACCCCCGAGGGCGTTCGCCAGGGCGTGGTGGTGCGCAAGCCGTTCATCGACCCGACCAAGGAGACGCCCAAGGCCTGATCCAACGACCAGCAGCGGAGGAGAAGAGCATGAACCAGCCCACGGAATCAACGCCCCTGCCCGAACGGGCCGAGATCGTCATCATCGGTGCCGGCATCGTGGGCAGTTCACTGCTCAAGCACCTCGCCGCAGCCGGGAAGCGGGAGCTGCTCCTCATCGAGCAGGGCCCGCTTCCCGACCCCGGAGGATCCACCGGCCACGCCTCCAACTTCATCTTCCCCGTGGACCACCACCGCAACGTCACCGAACTGACAGTGGAATCCATGCGCCAGTTCCAGGACCTCGGCGTGCTGAGAACTTGCGGGGGCATCGAGGTCTCCCGCGACGACGCCGGCCAGGACGAGCTGCGCCGCCGCCTGTCCTCGGCGAAATCCTGGGGCGTCGACGCCGAGCTCATCGGCCCGGAGCGCGTCGGTGAACTGGTCCCGATGGTGGACACCTCGCTGATCACCGGTGGATTTCACACCCCCTCTGCAGCAGTCGTCGACCCGGTGCGCGCCGGGGCGCTGTTGCGCCAACCGGCACTCGACGCCGGGGCCGCCCGGATCGCCGAGAACATCGAGGTCACCGGGCTGCTCACCGAACAGCCGGCCTCCGGGGGCCCGGCACGCATCACCGGGGTACGCACCACTGTCGGCGACGTGGCCACCGAGAACGTGGTCATCGCCTGCGGGGTCTGGTCCCCCAAAATCGGGGCCCTCGCCGGCGCCAGCATCCCGCTGACCCCCGCGGTGCACCAGATGATCAACCTCGGGCCCATCGCCGACTTCACGGCCAGCGGCGTGGAAATCGACACCCCGATCATCCGCGACATGACGGCCAAGATGTACGAACGCCAACGCTGGGGCGAGCTGCAGATCGGCTCCTACGCGCACCGGTCGATACTGCACGACGCCGAATCCCTGGCCCGCGTGGGCACCGTTCCCCTCTCGCCCACCCAGCTCCCGCTCAGTGAAGCCGACTTCGCCGGTCCGCTGGAGCACGCCCGGCAGCTGTTCCCGGTGCTGCGCGACCCATCGCTGCAACGCACCCTGGCCATCGACGGGCTGCTGTCCCTGACCCCGGATGGCGGGGCGTTGTTGGGACCCACCCCGGAGGTCGACGGTCTCTGGTCGGCATCCGCCGTGTGGATCCGTGAGGCCCCGGCCGTGGGGAGGTACCTGGCCCAGTGGATGACCGAGGGCTCCGCCGAGGTCGACCTGCACGCCGACGACATCGCCAGGTTCCACCCCTCCCAGCGCACCCGCTCGTTCGTGCGCGCCCGCGCCACCGAGGCCTTCCCCAAGACCTACGGGATCGTGCACCCGCGCGAACAATACGCCAGCGCGCGGAGCCTGCGGCGCTCGCCGATCCATCCACGGCATCTGGAGAACGGTGCGGAATTCTTCGAAGCCGCCGGATGGGAGCGGCCGCAGTGGTTTGCCTCCAACGCCGACCTGCTCGAGGAATTTGGCGAGGCAGTGCCGCGGCGCGGGCACGAATGGGACGCCAGGTGGCACTCGCCGATCAGCGTTGCCGAGCACCTGTGCCTGCGCGAACGCGGGGCCATGATCGACCTGTCGGCATTCGCCCAATTCGACGTCGCCGGGCACGGGGCCATGGACTTCCTGCAATCACTGGCGATGGCCCAGGTTGACCGACCCGTTGGCCGGATCATCTACACCCCGCTGCTGGACCCTCGCGGCGGCTTCCGCTCCGACCTCACCCTGGTGCGGCTGGGCATCGGGCACTACCGCGTCATCACCGGTGCCGGCGACGCGGGACGGGACTTCGCGTGGCTACGTCAACACCTGCCCGCGGACCGTTCGGTCCACCTGGCCGACCTGACCTCGGCAACGGCGACCGTCGGACTCTGGGGCCCGCGGGCGCGTGAGGTGTTGGCGGCGGTGAGTGCCGATGACGTCTCCGACGCGGCCTTCGGCTTCGGCACGGCGCGGGACATCACCGTCGGCGACATCCCGGTCCTGGCGCTGCGCATCTCCTACGTGGGCGAGCTGGGGTGGGAACTGCACACCAGCGTCGACCAGGGGCTGCGGCTCTGGGATGCGCTCGCCGAGGGCGGACGACCCCTGGGCATCCGGCCGGCGGGGATCGGTGTCTACGGGACCAGCGCCCGGCTGGAGAAGGGGTACCGGTTGATGGGGGCCGAACTCTCCGCCGACTACAACCCGGTCGAGGCCGGCCTGGCACTGCCGCGGGTCAAGGATGCGGAATTCATCGGAAAGGACTCCTACCTGCGGGCACGGGAGGGCGAACCCGCAGCGGTGCTGTGCACCCTGGGCCTGGACGCCCAGCCACCGGAGGCCGGCACGCCACGCTTCCCCACCGGCAACGAACCCATCCTGGACTCCGCGGGGAACGCCATCACCGATGCCTGCGGGCGACGCTCCTATGTCACCAGTGCAGGTGACGGCCCGTCGGCCGGCAGCTACCTGCTGATGGCGTACCTGCCGCCGGAGCACGCGAAGGAAGGCAAACACCTGCACGTCGAGTACTTCGCCCGCCGGTATCCGGTCACCGTCCTCAGCGCGGGCCGCACTCCGGTGTTCGACCCGGAGAACCTCAGGATGAAGGGCTGAGCCATGCCCCGGCACGTGGCCAAACCGTACGATTCCTGCTGGTAGCGTGAGCGCCATGACGGCACAGAGCGAACGCGTGGCCAAGGGCGGGATCCAGTCGGTGGATCGTGCCGCCGTCGTGCTGGAATACCTGGCCCGTGAAGGGGCCAGCACCGTCAGTTCGGTCGGCCAGGAACTGGACGTCCACAAGTCGACGGCCTTCCGCATCCTCAACACGTTGCTGGACCACGGGCTGGTGGAGCAGCGTTCCGACAGTGCGGAGTACCAGCTGGGGGAGGGCCTGGTCCGGTTGGCCCAAGCCGTTCCCGCGACCCACAGTTTCAGCCCGCGCGTTCACGAGGCCTGCGGCTGGCTGGCCGGGCAATGCGGGGAAACCGTGACCCTGAACGTGACCGAAGGCGGGGAGTCGGTCACCATCGACCAGATCCTCCCCGGATCGTCGGTGGTCAGCCGCAGCTGGCTGGGCCGGCGGACCCCGCTGCACTGCACGTCACCGGGCAAGGTGTCGCTGGCCCTGCAGGACGACGCCGCCCGGGGGCAATTGCTCAAAGGACGGTTGAAGCGGTATACCCCGGCCACCATCACCGATCGCCAGGCGCTGGCCCGGGAACTGGACGCCACCGCCGAGCGTGGCTATGCGCTCGCCCTGGAGGAGTTCGAGGAGGGGCTGACCTCGGCTGCAGCCCCTGTTTTCGGGGCCGACGGCTCGATGATCGCGCAGATCGGCGTGGCCGGACCGTCCTACCGGCTGGGCGACGAAGCGCTGGCCAGCACCGTGGTTCTGGTGCAGGAAGCCGGGCGCCGGGCGTCCGCCTAGCGGAATGCCAGGGGGATGGCTTGCCGACAGATCTCCGGAAGTCGAAGCTAACCCAGATCAGCCATCGGTTTCCAACCCATCCACCGATGCCCACCTGACGTGGTGGCGTCCGCGCGCGGTCTCTGCAGGGCGACGCCGATTGCAATCACCAGGACGGAAGGGCCGGGGACGACGTCGAAATCCCTGGCCAGTAACAGGCCCGAGGTCAGGACGTGAAGCCCGGTTTCCTCGGGAACCCCGCGGCACGACGGTGCGGATTTCGGAGATGTCGGTGGCCTGAAAGTCCTCACGACGCCGCATGCGCCGATCGGAATCCGCGCCGGGTGGCGAAGTTGTTGAGCGCGTGGTTGCGCAACCCCTCGTCGCCAGCCAAGTCTGCGGCGACTGCCACCTGAAGCGGAAGAGCGCGCTTAATGGCGGCAGCGCGCTGCAGCAATTCTTGGGAAAAATCCTGCTTCAGGTCGCCGGTGGAATATGACCCCAGCAAGGGGGCGACGTCAAGGGCTTCATCCCCCAGACAGAGGTTGTCGGGGTCGATCAGACCGATCCCGGTGTCACTGATGAGGATGTTGTGTGGCCCGAAGTCCCCGTGGCAAAGCTTCATCTCGTCGTTTTCCATGCTGAACATCATGGCGACCGTGTCACGTGCGGAAGCCCTGACCGGTGGAGCGATATCCTCCATGAGCTGCTCCAGCAGGTCTGCAAAGTCGCGACCGCCACACCACTGCGGTGACTCCGGAATGCCAGTGTCCAGGTGGGCCTCCACGGATCGGAGCGAGTCCAGCAGGGGGAGGATGATGTGGCGGTCACTGGCCCACGAGGTTGGAACCAGGGGTGTGCCCGGTAACCGTGTTGTCCCGAAAGCTGACCATTCGGCGGCGTGGAAACCATCTGCGATGACCCGGGGCGTGGAGCCCCTCAGATCGAATTCCGAAAATTTCTGCATCACGGCGACCTCGGCGTATATGGCGAGACGACGGTTTCGACCATGCCTGACCCGGTAGACGGCATCCTCGAGCATGACGGCAGTGTGGAAGGCGCCGTGCCGAATTTCGGTGTTGCTCCAGTCATGCCGAGGCCAGACTTCCTCCAGCTCATCAAGGAGAGACGGCGTGAGGTCCGATTGTGTGTGACTCATGACCCGATTTCGCTTCACCTTATTCACCGGCTGAGAACGAATATGCCGTCCGGAGCATTGATCGGCTCCGGGGTTCCCGCCGCAGCGAAGACGCTGACGGACCACGGTGAATCGGATGCGTAAGCGCCGAGATGCCAGTCTGCATACCGGTGTTCCAAGGTCAGCCCGGTCATTTCCGCCGCAGCGTCCTGGTCGGCCGGGCCGCCCGGCACTTCCGACGTCGTCCCGGTTACGAGCAAGCCGCCCGGGACCAGGATGCCTTCAATACAGGCAAACACCGCCGGCAGCTCGTCCGCAGGGACGAAGGACGGGACATTGCCGGACAAGAGGACGACGTCGTAGGAAGGAGGAAGGCCGCTGCCTGCCAGCTGCTCTGGTGTGGCTTGCGTGGCGGAGAGGGGCCGAAACCACTCGGGGTCGTGAAGTTCCCGGGCAACCCGGAGGACCGTCTCCGTGGGGTCGATCCCGTAGGCGTCGTGGCCACGTTTCCGCAAACCCCTGACCGTTGCGCCGATGCCGCATCCGATATCCAGGATGCGCGCCCCGCGACGACTGAGCATGTCAATGAAGCGCACGTCGACTTCCAGGTCGGTACCGGACTCGACGTGTTTCCTCATTTTGGCTGCGTAGCGACCATAATCCCGTTGTTCGCCCATGGACCGAGTCTTGCATGCGGAACGCCGGGGATGCCCAGCTAGCGGGCGTCCGCGCCCGCGCCGTCAAGTTCCGCCCGCCGTCGGCCGTCTCCCCTGACCCAGAGCCGATAGGCGATCACCAGCAGGACAATCCACGCGGCTCCGACATATAGCGCTGTCCGGGTGTCCTCGAAGAAGCCCAGCACCACCAGGACCAGCACCATGAAGGCCAGCGCCGCATGGCTGGCGACCGGCCACCCGGGCACCGGGAAGGCCGAAGGGGCCGCACCCTCACGTGCGAGTTCACGTTTCATGGCGATGTGCGCCAACAGGATCATGATCCAGACCCAGACAGTGGCGAAGCTGGCGATCGAGGCGATCACCAGGAAGATCCTCTCCGGGATGACGGCGTTGAGGACCACGCCAACGAGCAGCGTGCAACCCATGATGGCAGCCGTCAGCAGCGGGACTCCATTGGCGGAGACCTGGGCGAAGGCCCGCGGGGCCTGCCCCTGGTGGGCCAGGCCGAAGAGCATCCGCCCGGCACTGAAGATGTCCGAATTGATGGCGGAGACCGCGGCGGTGATGACCACTGCATTGAGGATCGAGGGTGCTGCCGGGATGCCGAGTTGGGCGAAGATCGTCACGAACGGGCTGCCCTCGGAACCGATCTTGTCCCAGGGAAACAGGGACATGATCACGGCCAGGGTCCCCACGTAGAACAGCAGGATGCGCAGCGGGACCGTGTTGATCGCCTTCGGGATGCTGCGTCCGGGGTCGCTGGCCTCGCCGGCGGTGATGCCAATGGTCTCGATGCCGCCGAAGGCAAAGACGACGACGGCGAGGGAGGCGATGATCCCGCCCACGCCATGGGGCATGAACCCGCCGTGCTGGATGAGGTTCTGCGGTCCCACTGCCGTTTCGGCCTGCAGGTGGAACCCGAAGACCATCAGGGTGATGCCCCCGCAGATCATCGCGAGGATGGCCACGACCTTGATGAGGGAGAGCCAGAATTCCAGTTCGCCGAAGACCTTCACGCGCATCGTGTTCAGACCGGCGATGACGAAGATGATCGCCAGGACCCAGATCCAGCGGGGGACGTCGGGGAACCAGAACCTCAGGTAGACGCCGAACGCTGTCACATCGGCCAGGGCCACGATCGCCATCTCGAACGCAAAGGTCCAGCCGGTGATGAAACCGGCCAGTGGACCCAGATACCGGCTGGCGTACTGGCCGAAGGATCCGGGGACGGGGTGGCGTACCGCCATTTCGCCCAGGGAGCGCATCACCACGAAGACTGCCGCGCCGGCAACGACGTACGCCAGCAGGACGGCTGGCCCCGCCTTCTGGATGGCCTCCGCCGACCCGTAGAACAGGCCGGTCCCGATCGCCGATCCCAGGGCGATGAAGTGGATGTGTCGGGCGCTCAGGCCGCGGGTGAGGCCACGGGAGGCCGGTGGGTTGGTCATGACGGCCTCAAGAATACTGCGTTTCGTGCCGTGCCCGGGCGTCTGGCTACTTCCCGAAGCCGCGCAGGCGCAGGCTGTTCAGCACCACCAGCACCGAGCTGGCGGCCATGGCTGCGCCGGCGATCATGGGGTTGAGCAGCCCGAACGCGGCGACCGGGATCCCGATGGTGTTGTAGAGGAACGCCCAGAACAGGTTCGTCTTGATCGTGCCCAACGTCTTGCGGGAGAGCTCGATCGCCTGTGGGATCTGGGCCAGGTCGTTGCCCATGACCGTGATGTCCGCCGCGGCGATCGCCACGTCGGTGCCCGAACCCATGGCCAGCCCCAGGTCGGCCTGGGCCAGGGCGGGGGCGTCGTTGACGCCGTCGCCGACCATCGCCACCACGGCGCCGGCGGCCTGCAGCTCGGCGACCTTGTCGACCTTCCCGGACGGCAGGACCCCGGCGAACACGTCCTCCGGCGCGATCCCGACCTCGGCGGCCACCAGCCGGGCGACGTCGGCGTTGTCCCCGGTCAGCAGCACCGGGCGCAGCCCGAGCGAACGCAGCCGGGCGATGGCCTCCGGCGAGCTGGCCCGGATGGTGTCGCGCAGCCCGATGACGCCCACAGTGGCGCCGTCGACGGCGACGAGCACCGCCGTCGTGCCTTGTTCTTGGGCCGTGCGGAGGGCCGTGAGCGTGGCCTCATCGGGGTCGACGCCGTTTTCCCGCAGCCAGGCGGGTTGCCCGGCGAGGACGACGGCGGTTCCCACCGTGGCGCGCACGCCACCCCCGGGGGAGGAGGTGAAGCCGGAGACCGTAGTCGCCGCTGCGCCGGGACGTTCGGCCGCGGCGGCGGCGATGGCGTGGGCGATGGGGTGTTCGGATCCGGATTCGGCGACTCCGGCCAGGGCCAGGAGGTCGTCCTCGCCAAGGGTGGACGTGGCGATGACGTCGGTGACCGCGAGCCGGCCCTCGGTGACCGTCCCGGTCTTGTCCAGCAGGACGGTGTCGACCCGGCGGGTGTCCTCGAGGACCTCGGGACCGCGGATGAGGATGCCCAGTTGGGCGCCGCGGCCGGTGCCCACGAGCAGGCCGATGGGGGTGGCCAGGCCCAGGGCGCACGGGCAGGCGATGACCAGCACCGAGACGGCGGCGGTGAAGGCGGATTGCACGTCGCCGGTGAACACCAGCCAGGCGATGAATGTGAGCAGGGCGATCGCCAGCACGATCGGCACGAACACCGCGGAGATCCTGTCCGCGAGCCGGGCGATCGGTGCCTTGCCGGTCTGGGCGTCGGAGACCATGCGGCCCATCTGGGCCAGGGTGGTGTCGGCGCCGACACGGGTGGCGCGGATGAGCAGGCGGCCCGAGGTGTTGATGGTGGCACCGGTGACGGTATCGTCCACCCCCACTTCGGTGGGTGCGGATTCGCCGGTGATCAGGGAGGTGTCGATGGCGGAGGCGCCCTCGAGGATGTAGCCGTCGGTGGCGATCTTCTCCCCGGGACGCACCACGATCTCATCTCCCGGCACCAGCTCGGCGGCCGGGACGCGGACCTCCACGCCGCCGCGCAGCACGTTCGCCTCCTTGGCCCCCAGGCTGAGCAGGGTCTTCAGCGCGTCACCGGCCGAGGACTTGGCGCGGGCTTCCAGCCAACGGCCGAGCAGCAGGAAGGTGGCCACGACGCCCGCTGTCTCGAAGTAGAGCTGGTGGTCGGACATGTCCATCGCCGACCCGTGGGCGGTCAGGGTCGGATCGATGACCAGCTGCCAGAGGGAGAAGAGGTACGCGGCCAGCACGCCGATCGAGACCAGCGTGTCCATGGTGGAGGAGAGGTGCCGGGCGTTCACTGCCGCCGCGCGGTGGAACGGCCAGGCGGACCACCAGGTCACGGGGGTGGCCAGGGCCAGGGCCACCCAGCCCCAGTGCGGGAACTGCAGTGCGGGGACCATGGAGATGAGGAACAGCGGGAGGGTGAAGATCGCGCCGACGATGAGGCGGGGGCGCAACTCATCCGCCGTGCCGCCGTGCTCCAGGTGGTTGGTGTGGTCCCCGGGGTGTCCCGACGCCTCAGGGTCCTGGCCGCCGCCATGGCCGGAGTCCGCGTGGGGGTCGGCCTTCACCCGGGCGCCATAGCCGGCGGCCTGGATGGTCTCCAGCAGGTCGGTGTCCGAAACCCCTGCTGGGGCCGTCACCCGCGCCGATTCCAGCGGTAGGTTGACGTTGGCCTGCACGCCCTCGATCTTGCCGAGCTTGCGCTCGATCCGCCCGACGCACGAGGCGCAACTCATCCCCTGGATGTCCAGGTCGATGACCCGGGCTCCGTCGGTGGTGAGGGCTTCGTGCTCTTCCATGGGGTGCTGCTCCTTCGGCAAGGGCGGGGAAGTGGGGGATCCTGCGGTGTCAGGCATGGGTCAGGCGTTGTTGCCGACCACCGTGTAACCGGCCTCGGCGACGGCCTCGGACAGGGTGGCCTCGCTGATCGGTCCCGCGGATTCGACGGTCGCCGTCGAGATGCCGCCGGCGTTGAGGTCGACGTCGACCTTCGAGACGCCGTCGATGCCCGTGATCTCCTCGGTGACGGAGGCGACGCAGTGTCCGCAGGTCATGCCGTCGATGCTGATGGTGGTGGTGTTCATGTTGATGCTCCCTCGGGTGTTGGTGGTCGGGGTGGGCAGGTCAGCGCAGCAGGCGGCCGATGGCGGCGGATGCCTCGCGGACCTTGTCGTTGACGATCTCCGGGTTGCCGGTTGCCAGTGAATCCTGGGCGGCGCCGACCACGCAGTGGCCGATGTGCTCCTCGACTAGGCCGAGGCTCACCTTGTGCAGGGCGGCGTTGACCGCTGAGATCTGCGTGAGGATGTCGATGCAGTACTTCTCCTCGTCGACCATGCGCGCGATGCCGCGGACCTGCCCCTCGATGCGGCCGAGCCGCTTGAGCAGGGCCGTCTTGTCGGCGGTGTAGCCGTGTTCGCGGTGTTCGTCGGTGGTGGTCGTCGCGCTGTCCATGCCCTCAACGTATACCCCAGTGGGGTATCTCGTCAAGTACCCCACGGGGGTATTAAGGCGGGATGGTGACGGCGGTGCCGGGCCGCCGTCGTGCCCCGGGTCACGCCTGGGCCGGGCCGCAGTGTCGGACGGCCGGGGCCCCGGGGCGCGTTGCTATGCTGGCTGGCGTGACATCCACCCAGCTTTCGGTCCGCCAGATTCCCGCCGACGACCACTTGGCCCATCTGGCCTCCCACCCCGAGGCCAGCTTCATGCAGCTGCCGGCCTGGGCGCGCGTGAAGGGCGAATGGCGGGCGGAATACCTTGGCTGGTTCGACCCCACCGGCACCCTGCGGGCCTCGGTGCAGGTGCTGCACCGTCCGGTCCCGAAACTCAAGTACACGTTGGCCTACCTGCCCGAGGGGCCGGTCGCCGACTGGAACGAACTGGAGCCGGGCGACGTCACCGCCCCGATGCTGGCCCACTTCAAGGCCAGCAAGGTCTTCCTGGCCCGCATGGGCCTGCCCGCCGTGGAGCGCAGCTGGGCCGCCGGAGTGGTGCGCAAGGCACTGTCCGCCGGTGGGCATGCGCTGATGACCGAACTCGACACGCTGCACGCCGATACCCGCGCCGTGGCGCTCGCCGATGCCCTGCGCGCCGAGGGATGGACCAAGCAGGAGGTCAGCGAGGACTTCAACGCCGGCCAGCCCGAATTCCAGGCACGCATCCCGCTGGCCGGAGCCGACGGCGAAGCGCTCGACGTCGACGGCGTGCTGGCACAGATGAACCAGAACGCACGGCGAGAGACCCGCAAGGCGGCCTCCGGCCCGCTGGAGGTCCAGGCCGGCAGCGTCGAGGACATCGAACGCTTCCACGCCCTGTACCGGGAAACCGCAGAGCGCGACGGGTTCACCGGGCGGCCCACCAGCTACTTCACCACCATGTTCAATGCCCTGAACGAGCACGCACCCGGCACCTGCACCCTCTACTTCGCGGTGCATGAAGGCCGCGACCTGGCCTCCGCCATCCGCGTCTCCAGCGGCCAGGGCGCCTGGTACGTCTACGGCGCCTCCTCGGCGTCCGAGCGCAAGCTCTTCGCCCCCAAGGCGCTGATCCACCGGATGATCATCGACTCGCTGGCCGACGGCTGCGCGTTCCTGGACCACGGCGGCGTCTCCGCCACGCTGGACAAGGAACACCACCTGGCAGGGCTCACCCTGTTCAAGACGACCCTGGGCTGCAACGTCGTGCAGACGTTGGGGGAGTGGGACAAACCCCTGAACAAGCCCATGACCGCGGCCTTCAACCTCTATATGCGGGCCCGCAACCGCCACTGAACCGGAGGGTACCGCCGCCCGGGCTTCGGACATAGAGTGGCACCATAGGCACCGACACCGGGAGGCAGCCATGGGCGACTATCGCGCATACACCGACGAGGAAAAGGCCAGCTACGTGGCCCCCGCGTGCAATTCGTGCGGCCAGCACCGCCACATCGTATGGGAGGACAAGGGCACCGGGGCGGCCCATTGGGTTCCCCGTGACGCCGGCTGCTCCAACGAGGCCTGCACCGCCTGAACGGCTGGCCGGCCTGTCCACGGCAGCCGCCGGGGCTTCCACCTCCGGCACCCTGCCCCTTACACTGTGCCGTAGGCCACAGGGGTTGTTTCGATTCCCCGTGGTCGCGATGCGCCAGGATCCTCCTGTGCGGCAACCGGCGCCTGGATGGTGGTAACTCATGGCCTTGACGTCTCCGGCTTCGCCGGTGCTGCAGCAGCAAGCCGCGCGCGCCCATGCCCGTCTGGCCTCCGGCGGGCCGGCCCTGTCCGGTTGGGACGACCCCGGGTTCCCGAAACTGCGGCCCGTGGTCCACGACTCCTGGGTGCGTTCGCTCGGCTTCCACCGCGATCCCGCGCGCGCCCGGGCCCTCAGTGGCCTGAGCGACCCCCAACTCGACGAATTCCGCCGCACGCACCCCCTGGCCTCCGTGATGCCGGTGTTCGACCGGCTCCTGGTCCAGCCGGCACGCGACACGGGCATCCTCGTGGCCGTCGGGGACGACGCGGGTCGTCTGCTCTGGGTGGAGGGTGACCCCACGGCCCGCCGTGCCGCCGAGCTGATGTCCTTCGTGCCGGGGGCCGACTGGTCCGAACGGGCCGTCGGGACCTCGGCGCCCGGCACGGCACTGGCGACCGGATCCGGGGTGCAGGTCAGCGGTGCGGAGCACTTCAGCCCCGAAGCCCACCGCTGGAGCTGCTCGGCGGTCCCCATCCACTGCCCGCTGACGGGCCGTTTGCTCGGCGTGGTGGATCTGACGGGCAACGACGACGCCGTGGCCGGCCACTCGCTCGCCCTCCTGCAGGCAGCGGTCGCCGCTGCCGAGTCGCAATTGCGCCTGGATGCCCTCGACCTGGCCGCCCGCGGGGCCTCCTCGGGGACCCCCGGGCGTGCCCCGTCGGTGATGCCGGCCGCCCCCGTTGCGGGGCCCGCACGGCTGCGGGTCCTCGGATACGACGATCCCGTGCTCGAACGCGGTCCGGCGCGCCGGGTCCTGGGGGGACGGCACATCGAGATCCTGACCTTGCTGGCCTGGCACCACGGCGGCCTGGATGCCGCCGAACTCGCCGGGCTGCTCTTCGGCGACACCAACCAGCAGGTCAGCGCCCGGGCGGAGATGGTCCGCCTGCGCAAGGCCCTGGGGCAGGAGGCGTCGGCCATCGGCCTCGATTCGCGCCCCTACCGTGTCGCGCCCACGGTGGGTACCGATGCGCGGGACGTCCTGCGCCATCTGGCCGCGGGGCGCCACCGGCAGGCGCTGGACACCTACGGCGGCCCGGTCCTGCCCCGGTCCGACGCGCCGGGCATCGCGGACATCCGGGTCGAGGTCTCCGGTGCCCTGCGCGAGGCCATGCTCAACGACGCCGACCCCGGGATGCTGCTGGAATACCTGGACTTGCCGGAGGCCGCCGATGACGTCGACGGACTGAGGACAGCGCTCCAGATCCTGCCGCCGCGCTCACCCGGCCGCTCCGTCGTCGTCTCCCGGCTCCAGCGCCTGGAAGCGGAGCTCGCCTAGCCTCCCGGCGGACATGCAACGTTGGTGCAACCCCTGCTGGCATAGCGTGATCCACATCACGCGGAACCAGCCGATGCGTCCACGGGCCCTGCGGCCCGCGGCCGCTCCGGGCCACCAACAAAGGAGTTGTCATGACCGTCTACGCCGCCCCCGGAACCGATGGCGCACTACTGGACTTCAAGCCCCGCTACGACCACTACATCGGCGGTGAATGGAAGTCACCCGTGAAGGGCGGGTACTTCGAGAACATCACCCCCGTCACCGGGCAGGTGTTCTGCGAGGTCGGCCGCGGGACGGCGGAGGACATCGAGGCGGCCATCGACGCCGCCGAGGGCGCTGCCCCCGCCTGGGGCCGCACCTCCCCGGCCGAACGGGCACTGGTGTTGAACCGGATCGCCGACCGCATCGAGGAGAACCTCGAGAAGCTGGCTGTCGCGGAGACCTGGGACAACGGCAAGGCGGTGCGCGAGACGCTGAACGCCGACCTCCCGTTGGCCGTGGACCACTTCCGCTATTACGCCGGGGCCATCCGCGCCCAGGAGGGCCGGCTCTCGCAACTGGACGAGAACACCACCGCCTACCATTTCCACGAGCCGCTCGGTGTGGTCGGACAGATCATCCCGTGGAACTTCCCCATCCTCATGGCCGTGTGGAAGCTCGCCCCGGCACTCGCCGCGGGCAACGCCGTCGTGCTCAAGCCCGCCGAGCAGACGCCCGTGTCCATTCTGGTCCTGATGGAGATCATCGGCGACCTGCTGCCCCCGGGCGTGCTGAACGTCGTCAACGGGTTCGGCCTGGAGGCCGGCAAGCCGCTGGCCTCGAACAAGCGCATCCGCAAGATCGCGTTCACCGGCGAGACCACCACGGGACGGCTGATCTCCCAGTACGCCTCGCAGAACCTCATCCCGGTCACCCTGGAACTGGGCGGGAAGAGCCCGAACATCTTCTTCGAGGACATCGCCGCCGAAAACGACGCGTTCTACGACAAGGCGCAGGAGGGCTTCACCATGTTCGCGCTGAACCAGGGTGAGGTCTGCACCTGCCCGTCGCGCGCCCTGGTGCAGGAGTCGATCTACGACAGGTTCCTCGCCGACGTCACAGCACGCACCCAGGCGATCAAGCAGGGCAACCCGCTGGACACCGACACCATGATGGGCGCCCAGGCGTCCAACGACCAGCTGGAGAAGATCCTCTCCTACATGGACATCGGCCAGCAGGAGGGCGCCAAGATCCTCACCGGTGGCGCCCGCGCCGACCTCGGCGGGGACCTCTCCGGCGGCTACTACGTCCAGCCGACGATCTTCGAGGGCGACAACTCGATGCGCATCTTCCAGGAGGAGATCTTCGGGCCGGTGGTCTCCGTGGCCCGTTTCAGCGGCTACGACGACGCGCTGAAGATCGCCAACGACACCCTCTACGGCCTCGGTGCCGGCGTCTGGTCCCGCGACGGGTCCACCGCCTACCGTGCCGGCCGCGAGATCCAGGCAGGACGTGTCTGGGTGAACAACTACCACGCCTACCCGGCGCACGCAGCGTTCGGCGGGTACAAGTCCTCGGGCATCGGACGGGAAAACCACCTGATGATGCTGGACCACTACCAGCAGACCAAGAACCTGCTGGTCTCCTACAACCCCAACAAGCAGGGGTTCTTCTAAACCGCGCATTTCCCCACCCGGAGGCCGTCGGCGTGCGCCGGCAGCGTAGCTGGAGCGCGCCCGAGGCCCCTCAACGACAGGAAATACCCATGAGCACCATGAAAGCAGCCATCGTCCGCGAGTTCGGCCAGGACCTGGACGTCGACAGCACCGAGATCCCCGAGCCCGGCCCCGGCCAGGCGCTGGTGAAACTGGTCGCCTCCGGCGTCTGCCATACCGACCTGCACGCCGCCGGCGGCGACTGGCCGGTCAAGCCCAACCTTCCCCTCATCCCCGGTCACGAGGGCGTCGGCTACGTCGAAAAGATCGGGGAGGGCGTGACCGAGGTCAAGGTCGGCGACCTGGTCGGCAACGCCTGGCTCGCCAGCGCCTGCGGAAGCTGCGAGTTCTGCGGCACCGGCTGGGAGACGCTCTGCGAGTCCCAGGCCAACGGCGGGTACTCCATGAACGGATCCTTTGGCGAGTACATGCTGGTGGACGCCAAGTTCGCCGCGCACATCCCCGAGGGCGCAGACCCGTACGAGATCGCCCCCGTGCTCTGTGCCGGCGTCACCGTCTACAAGGGGCTCAAGCGCACGGAGGTCAAGCCCGGCCAATGGGTGGTCATCTCCGGCATCGGCGGACTGGGCCACATCGCCGTGCAGTACGCCGTCGCCATGGGCATGCGGGTCGCCGCGGTCGACGTCGCCGAGGAGAAGCTGGCCCTGGCCCGCAGCCACGGCGCCGAGGTCACCGTGAACGCCTTCGCCGCGGATCCCGCCGAGGCCATCCAGGAGGCCACCGGGGGAGCCCACGGCGTGCTGGTGACGGCTGTCCACCCTGCGGCGTTCGGCCAGGCGATCGGCATGACCCGCCGCGGCGGGACGATCGTCTTCAACGGGCTGCCCCCGGGCGAGTTCCCGGCGCCGATCTTCGACATCGTGCTCAAGGGCCTGACCATCCGCGGGTCGATCGTGGGCACGCGCCAGGACATGATCGAGGCCCTGGAGTTCTACGCGGCGGGCAAGATCAAGCCCACGTTCCACACGCGGCCACTGGAAGACGTGAACGCGGTCTTCGACGAGATGCGCCACGCGAAGATCGATGGCCGCGTCGTCATCGACTACGTCGGCGCGGCCTAACCGGCAACCAGCGGCATCCGGGCCCCGGTCCTGCAGCGCCCCCGCGGCGCTGCAGGACCGCGGCTTCGGACCCAGCAGAAAGGGAAACGACCATGGACACGGTGCTCGACGCCCGCCCCACCATCGAGGGGGAGGACTTCACCCGGGTGCGCCTGAGCGCCGACGCCCAGGCGTTGCTGCGCACCTTGTGGGCCCGCCACGGCCCGCTGATGTTCCACCAATCCGGAGGCTGTTGCGACGGTTCCTCGCCCATGTGCTTCCCCGACGGCGACTTCATCACGGCCGAGGCGGACATCCGGCTGGGCGTCTTCGACCTCACGGACGACGACGGTGCACCCCTGGGCGAGCTCGACTTCTGGATGTCGCGGGAACAGTTCGAGTACTGGAAGCACACCCGGCTGACCGTCGACGTGGTCAGCGGCCGCGGTTCCGGATTCTCCGTCGAGGCACCGGAGGGCAAGCGCTTCCTGATCCGCAGCGAGCTCATCGGGGCCTGAACCCGGGGCCCGCCGTCGGGGATGACAAACCTTCCTTCCTCCGCGGTCCCGTCCTACGATGACATCACGCGCGTGCCCCGTGTTCCGGGGCGCCTGGCCTGTTGCGCCGACCCCGCGAGGCATCCGGGTCGACGGCCGGTGGTTTCCCCTGGGGGCGGATCCACGCGGGACCCCTGGGGGTCCCGCCTGTCGCCGCCCGACCTCTCGGGACCGCCTCTCCGCGCAGGTTTGGGCGGAGGGGACAGGAGAAGGACCCTCATCATGCACCGCACCCAGCTACAACGACTCCGCACCCTGCTCTACTCCACCGCAGCCGCCCTGGCCCTCGTCGCCACCGGCGTCGGACCCGCAACCGCCGCCCTCACGCCGACCGCCGGCGTCCCGGCCACCCACGCCACCGCCTCCCACGGGTCTTCCTTCCACGGGACCGCCGGAAAGCGCCACCACCACCCTCCGCAACGCATCGACTACGTCAACCTGGGTGACTCCTACTCGGCGGGCTTCGGCTCCGGGAACATCGTCGCCGGCCCCTTCCCGGGCTGCCTGCAGGGTGACGGGCCCACGCATGTGACCCGGTTGGCGGCCCGGCCGGGTGTCCGCCTGATCGCCAATGCCGCCTGTGCCGGGGCCACCCCGTCCGACGTGGCCACCGTTGCCGCGGGCCTGAAGCCACAACTCGCGGCAGCCGAGCTGGTGACGCTGACGCTGGGCGGGAACGATCTGGACTTCCGCGGGATCGCGACCGCCTGCAGCACGCAGGGGACCGCACAGGCCTGCGCCCTGGCCACGACGACGGCACGAAGGGCCATGCCGGGAATCACCTCCGACGTGCGCTCCACGTTGCGGAAAATCGACAGGTCCACCCGCGCGCGCATCCTCGTGCTGGGATACCCGCGGCTGTTCTCCCCGCAGTTCGGTGACAATGCAGTCATCACCGCCGGCAACGCCCGGGCGCTGAACCGGCTCGCGGACCAGCTCAATCGCGCGGTCCGTGCCGGAACCCGGGGCCATGCCAGCTTCGTCCCGGTCACCAGCGCGTTCACGTGGCACGGCATCGGCTCCCCGGTGTCCTGGATCCACCTCAACCCGCTGAACCCGGCTGACCCGGTGAATCTGCACCCGACGACCGCCGGATACCTGTACGGCTACTACCCGGCGGTGCTGCGCAAGGCCCAGCTGCATCGGCTGGCCCGGTGAATCCACGGCCCGGAGCCCGGCTCCGGGCCGGCCCCCTCGGGCGGACCCCTGTCCCTTCGTGCTGGAACATGGGCACAATGGGCGCAGGGGCCCCGCGGCTTCCCGATCCTCCGACCGAAAGGCTGACACCGTGACCTTCCTTGGCGATTCACTCTGGGACGCGAAAATCTACTCCAGCGGCTGGAAGGCAGGGCGAGGCGGCACGTCGGCCGCAGTGGAACCGGCCACCGGTGACACGCTGGCCAGCTACGGCGTGGCCTCCCGCGAGGACGTCCTGGAGGCTTCCCGGGCCGCCGCCGCAGCGCAAAAGGAGTGGGCGGCCCGCAAACCGGAGGAACGCGCCGCCGTCCTGCGCCGGGCCGGTGCCCTCTGGGAAGAGCACGCCGCGGAGCTGGACGAGTGGATCGTGAGGGAATCCGGCGGCATCCCCGCCAAGGCCGGCCTGGAAACCCATACCGCGGCCAACGAATGCCATGAGGCCGCGGCGCTGCCCGGACTGCCCGCCGGTGAGGTGCTGACCACCAACGAGGACCGCTGGTCCTTCGCCCGCCGCCGTCCCGCCGGGGTCGTCTCGGTCATTTCCCCGTTCAACTTCCCCCTCATCCTGGGGATCCGCGCCGTCGCACCGGCCCTGGCATTGGGCAATGCCGTGCTGCTGAAGCCGGACCCGCGGACCACCGTGTGCGCCGGGGTGACGATCATGCGGGTCTTCGAGGAAGCCGGTCTGCCCCCGGGGCTGCTGTCCCTGCTGCCCGGTGGCGCCGACGTCGGCGCTGCCCTGGTCGAGGCGCCCGAGGTACGTGTCATCGCCTTCACCGGTTCCACGGCCGCCGGCCGCAAGATCGGCGAGTCGGCCGCCCGGCTGCTCAAGCGCGCGCATCTGGAACTCGGTGGGAACTCGGCCATGATCGTGCTGCCCGGCGCCGACCTCGCGAAAGCGGCCTCCGCCGCTGCCTTCGGATCCTTCATGCACCAGGGTCAGATCTGCATGGCGACCGGCCGCCACCTGGTGCACCGGGACCTCTACGAGGACTATGTGGCGGCCCTGGCCGAGAAGGCCAGGAACCTGCCGATGGGCGATCCGAAGACCGGCACCGTGGCCATCGGACCGGTCATCGATGCCGGCCAGCTGGAGCGGATCGACGGCCTCGTGCAATCGGCGGTGTCCTCCGGCGCCCGGCTGGCCGCCGGCGGATCGGTCCGCGACGGATTGTTCTACCACCCCACCGTCCTGGCGGATCTGACGGACGAACAGGACGCCTGGCGCGAGGAGATTTTCGGCCCGGTCGCCCCGGTGCGCAGCTTCTCCACCCTGGACGAGGCCGTGGCGATGGCCAACAACTCCAGCTACGGACTGTCCGTCTCCGTCCTGGGCGACGTCGGCACGGCGATGCAGCTGGCCGACCGGCTCGAGTCCGGCAAGGTCCACATCAACGAACAGACCGTCTCCGACGAACCCAATTCCCCGTTCGGCGGGGTGAAGGATTCGGGCAACGGCGGGCGGATCGGTGGTGCCGCCGCGAACATGGAGGCCTTCACCGAACTGCAATGGCTGACCATGCGACCGGAGATCGCCCCGTACCCCTTCTAGGCCCGCCCACCGCGGCGCCAGCCATGGCAGAATCAAGGGGCCAGCCGTCAGCGCCCGGGTGTCGTCAGGAGGCCGTCGAAGGATGCAGGAGGAGGGAGCCGTCCCCGTTGCCCGGCGACAGCTGGACATCGAGTCGCGCTCCATCTGGGCGGGTGTCGCCGCCGGGGTGGTCGCCATCATCGTCGGGCTCATCGCGTTCCGCGGATACCGGCCACCGTTGGCCGGGGACGGATCGGTGGCGATCTACGCCTCCGTCGTCGCCGGTGCGATGGCCGGTGCTGCCTTCGTCGCCGGCTACGTGCAGAACGTGCGGACCGTCCACCTCTGGCTCGGGGCCAGGCCGGTGGTGCGCCAAATCGTCGACGTCGCCGCCCTGCTCGTCGTCCATGCCTCCATTGCCACCATGTCGGCGCTGGTGCTCTTCCGGCTCTTCCAACAGGCCTTCTCCGGGCTGACGGTCGACCCGGTGGCGGGAACGGTGATGCTGGCCGTCTCCGCGGGCGTGGCCGGCTATTTCGGCTACACCTCCGGGGCCCGCATCACCGCAGTTGCCCTCTCCGTCATGCTGGCCGTGTTCATGGCCTCCGGCATGCTCGTGAGCATGCTCTACGCGGAGAACCCGCTGTGGTGGCACTCGATGTTCAGCGAGTTGGGCACCGGCCAGGCCGGGCTGACCTCCTTCTGGACGTTCAACACGACGATCACCACCTCGGGGATCATCCTGACGACCCTCTCGGCCTTCATCACCCGCGATCTCAAACGCTGGGCCGAGGTCGTCGCCACGCGCCGGCACGACGCCGGTGCCCCCGGCCGCGGGCACCGGAACCCGGGAGGCAGGTTCCTGCGTCCCCGCCCGGCGGTCATCCGCGCGTGCCTGGTGGTCGGTGGCATCTGCATGGTCGGGATCGGCCTGTTCCCGGTCAACACGTTCGAGCGGATCCACACCTCGTTCGTCCAGGTCCTCGCCGTCGCCCTGATGGTCCTGTTGACCGGTGTCCCGCTCTGGCTGCCGGGCTTCCCGAAGGCCTTTTTCCTGCTCACGTATATGTCGGTGGCCGCGCTCATCGCAGCGGCGCTGTTGTGGCGCCCGGTGCAGTACTACAACCTCACGGCACTCGAGCTGGCGGCGGCCGGAATCGTGTTCGCCTGGCTAGTGGTTTTCATCCGCAACACCACGGCAGTCGTCGCCGCCGCGGGCGTCGCCCCGGCCGTCCCCGGGCTCCCTGCCGGGGTTCCAGCGGCCCCGGAAGGCCCCGACGAAGCCTCCGGTAATATAACGAAACGGTAACGATGGGCGGTCGGGGGACACGCCCGGGTGTGATCGGCGGCATCCCTTGGCATCTTTGGGATCCCTCCGAATGGGATGGCGACGGCGAAAGTGTCCTCTTGGGGGGATTCGGTGTCAAATCCCCACACCCCGGGTTGATCGAAAATCTCAGCACGTTACGTTGGTGGGGATGGAAAATGAACTCGTAAACACCACGTCCGAGGCTACATTTCGCCACCCAGTCACCGAAGATGGAGCCGCCATGTGGACCATGGCGAAGGATTCCGAGGTGCTGGATCTCAACTCGTCCTACTCCTACCTGCTGTGGGGCCGCGACTTCGCGCAGAGCTCGATCATGGCCGAAATCGACGGCCGCGCCGCCGGCTACGTCACCGGTTACATGCGCCCCGACGAACCCGGCACGCTGATGATCTGGCAGGTCTGCGTCGGCGCCGACTTCCAGAAGCGCGGCCTGGCCGCCGCCATGCTCGATGAGCTCGCAGCACGCACCAACGCCGATCGGCTGGAGACCACGATCACCGCGGACAACGCGGCATCGAACCGGCTGTTCCAGCGCTTCGCCGAACGCCACGAGGCCGACTGCGACCGCGAACCGCTCTTCACCACGGCGATGTACCCGGACGGGCACGACACCGAGTACCTGTACCGGATCGCCCCGCTGGGCCTGGACGCCGACCTGCGCTCGCTGAACCTCGCGGCCAGCCGCTCCGAGTCCTAGCACCCCCTGGTTTCCGACGCCCGGGGCACCCCTTTGCCCCCTGCCGTCATCACGCCTGTCATCGCACCTACGAAGGGAATGACCATGACTGACATTTTTGAAACGCTCGAATCCGAGGTCCGCGGCTACAGCCGCAGCTGGCCCGCCGTCTTCACCCATGCCTCCGGCGCCATCCAGACCGCCGAGGACGGCACGGAGTACATCGACTTCTTCTCCGGTGCCGGTGCGCTGAACTACGGCCACAACAACCCGGCCCTGACCGCCCCGCTGATGGAGTACCTGGCCAGCGGCGCCGTCGTGCATTCGCTGGACATGATGACCCCGGCCAAGCGGGAGTTCCTGGAGACCTTCCAGGAACTGATCCTCAAGCCCCGGAACCTTGACTACAAGGTCATGTTCCCCGGCCCCACGGGGACCAACACCGTCGAGGCCGCGCTCAAGCTGGCCCGCAAGGTCACCGGACGCCAGAACATCATCTCGTTCACCAACGCCTTCCACGGCATGACCCTGGGCTCGCTCTCGGTGACCGGCAACGCCATGAAGCGCCAGGGCGCCGGCGTCCCGCTGGGCAACACCTCCAAGATGCCCTACGACAACTACCTCGAAGGTGCCGGATCCGACCTGGCCTTCCTGGAGCGCTCCCTCGAGGACACCAGCTCGGGCATCGACAAGCCCGCCGCGGTCATCGTGGAAACCGTGCAGGGCGAAGGCGGCCTGCGTGCCGCCCGGGCCGAATGGCTGCGCAACCTCGCTGCCCTGCTCAAGCGCCATGATGTCCTGCTGATCGTCGACGATGTCCAGGCCGGCTGCGGCCGCACGGGCACGTTCTTCAGCTTCGAGGAGGCGGGCATCGAACCGGACATCGTGTGCGTGTCCAAGTCGATCTCCGGCTACGGCCTGCCGATGGCCCTGACCCTGTTCCGCCGGGAACTGGATGTCTGGGGTGCCGGGGAGCACAACGGCACCTTCCGCGGCCACAACCCGGCGTTCGTCACCGCGACGGCTGCCCTGAAGAAGTACTGGGCCACCGACGACTTCCAGAATGAGCTGGCCGGCACCATCGCCGCGCTGCACCGTGGCCTGGCCGAGATCGCCTGCCTCGTCGACGGCGCGGAGATCCGCGGCCGCGGCATGCTGGCCGGAGTGGTCTTCCCCGACCAGGCCACCGCCTCCAACGTGGCCGCCGAGGCCTTCGCCCACGGCGTCCTGGTGGAGACCTCCGGCTCGGAGGATGAGGTCCTGAAGGTCATGCCGCCGCTGACCATCACCGATGACGTGCTCCAGCGTGGCCTGGCCATCATCACCGAGGCCGTGCGCACCGTCGCCGGCAAGCCCGCGCTGGCCGCCGTCTAGGCCAGCCCCCAGATTCCACACCGGGGGAATGCCAACCCATTGCCCCGGTGTGAATGACCAGGGTGTCCGTCAGGGCACCGCAAACCATCATGAATTCCCAGGAGGACCCATGCAGGTAGTGAACCTGAACGACCTGAACGACACCGAGCGCGACATCAAGTCCGAGACCTGGCGCAGCCGCCGCATGGTGCTGGCCCGCGAGGGTGTCGGCTTCTCGTTCCACGACACCGTGATCTACGCCGGCACCACCTCGACGTTCCACTACGCGAACCACATCGAGGCCGTGTACTGCGTCCAGGGTGAAGGCACGCTGACCAACGAGGTGACCGGCGAGGTCCACGAGATCTCCGACGGCACCATGTACCTGCTGGACGGCAACGAGAAGCACACCGTGCGCGCCACCACCGAGCTGCGCATGGCCTGCGTCTTCAACCCGCCGGTGACCGGCCGCGAGGTCCACGACGAGAACGGCGTCTACCCGCTGGTCGTCGAGGAGCCCGCCCAGGCCTAAGGCCCCGGCACCCACAGTTTGCGCGAAGCGCGGCTCGGACTTCGGTCCGGGCCGCGCTTCGGCGTATCCCCGGCCGGACCGTCCGTCCGGCCGACGTACCCAGCCGCGGGGCAGCGGAGTTCCGGCGGCAAACCATCGAGGAGGAAATGGACATGACGGAAACCCTTCGTCGCCACATTGACCAGTATCCAACGCGAACGGACGACGACGTCCGGGTGATCGACCGCGAAGGCCCCGTGGTGTGGGGCGGCCCCGACGACGGGCCCCTCGACGCGGCCACACTGGCCGGGTTCGATGCCAACGGCTACCTCGCCATCGACCAGCTCATCAGCGCCGATGAGCTGGAGGAACTGCGGGCCGAGCTGCGTCGCCTCTCGGAGGACCCCGAGGTCCGCGCCGACGAGGCGACCATCGTGGAGGCTGCCTCCCAGGAAGTGCGATCGGTCTTCGACATCCACCGCACCAGCGAGGTCTTCAAGAAGATCGCCAACGACCCCCGAGTCGTCGGCCGCGCCCGGCAGCTCCTCGGATCCGACGTGTACATCCACCAGTCTCGGGTGAACTTCAAGCCCGGGTTCGAGGGCAAGGAGTTCGCCTGGCACTCCGACTTCGAGACCTGGCACGCCGAGGACGGGATGCCCGCCCCGCGCGCGGTGAGCATCTCGATCTCGTTGACGGACAACCACTCGTTCAACGGCCCGTTGATGATCATGCCCGGGACCCACCGCAAGTACGTCTCCTGCGACGGCGCGACCCCGGAGCTGAACTACAAGAAGTCCCTCATCATGCAGGGCGCCGGCGTCCCCGACAAGGAGACGCTCACCCGTTTCGCCGACGAATACGGCATCGACGTCCTCGAGGGCCAGGCCGGCGGCGCCATCATGTTCGACTCGAACTGCATGCACGCCTCCAACGGCAACGTGACCCCGTTCGCCCGTTCGAACGTGTTCATCGTCTTCAACTCGGTCGAGAACACGCTGGTCGAGCCGTTCGCGGCGGCCGGGCGCCGTCCGGACTTCGCTGGGTCGCGGGACTTCACCCCCGCAGGCTAAGGCGCAACAAGAACACTGCACGACGGCGGCTGGAACCTGTGGTTCCGGCCGCCAGCTCTGTCAGGGCTGCTAACCCGCCGACGAGACGACCTCCCATGGTTCCACCGGGCCGGGAACGGCCGAAAACAGGGGATGCGGATCCGGTCGTGCTGGCGCGGCAGGTACGGCCGTCAGGCGTTCGGGGGACCGGACGGCGAGCTTGGCCAGGAGGTGGACGCGCTCGTGGTCCAGCTGGCCCGTGGTTACCGTCATCAGCGGCACCACGCCGGTCGGGGGGCGCAGGATGAGGGAACGGTTGAAGCGGTAGGCACGGGCATCGGCCTGCGCCGCAATGCCCTCCAGGTAGGCGCCGATCAAGGCCAGCGGTTCCCCACCGGCGCGGAAGCGTGCGAGCTGGGGATGGTTGCGGTAGCCCGTGGTCTTGCCGTCGAGGACCTTCTGCGCCAGCAGCGTTTCCCGCCAACAGGCCACGAGTCCCTTGGCGTCCAGATACCGGGGGTGCAGGGACCAGATGCGCATAGGCCATGGTAACCGCTGAATTTGCCCGGAATTTCGGAAGGATTATTCCGATGCGCTCGATATTCCATGATCGCCTTGGCCAACCAGCAAGAAACGGAAGAATCTTGCCGAAATGATGCGGACCGGTCATGATGGAACGACTGGAGAACAGAACCGGAAGGATCATTCCGCTCATGGATAGGTCGGTAGGGAACGATGCGATGGCCGTGGGGCAAGCCATCCGAGCTGCACGGCGGGAGTCCGGATTGACTCAAACGCAGCTCGGTGAGCTTGTCGGGTTGTCGGACCGCACGGTTCGTGAAATCGAAAAGGGCGGCGGCGGTTCGAGTCTTGGTGCCGTATCGGCTGCAGCCAATGCCCTCGGCCTGCACATAGCTGCCTCCTGATGGTCGACGATCTGGAGGAGTTGCGGTTCGTTGCCGAAGCCGACGTCTACAAGGCAGGTGTGCTGGCGGGCCGCTTGAGCCGGAGGGCGTCGGGAAGCGTGAGGTTCGACTACCTCCCGGCGTACAGCGGTTCGGCAGTGGCTTCGACGCTGCCCGTGCACGCAGGCCGAATCGGTGGGTGGGGGGCTTCCGGCGTTCTTCGCCGGGCTGCTCCCTGAGGGGCATCGTCTGACCGTCTTGCGGCGTGCTGCCAAGACGAGCATGGACGACGAACTCACGCTCCTTCTGGCCGTGGGCTCCGATGTCCCCGGGGATGTCCAGGTCGTGCCGGAGGGGGAACCGCCCGTGACTCCCGAGCCCCGGGCGGGTTCAGCGGCGGCCTCTCTCGACTTTGCCCAACTGGCCGAGGCACCGGATCGCCATGGCATCCCCGGTATTCAGGCTAAAGCCAGCGCCACCATGCTGACGACTCGCGTCCATGCTGCAGGCCTCCAGGCCATCCTCAAAATCGACCCTCCGGACTACCCGCACCTGGTGCTCAATGAGGCATTGCACCTGAAAGCGGCACAGGCGCTCGGCCTGACCGTGGCGACAGCCAGGGTTGTCCACGATCGCCGCGATCGGGCGGGGCTACTGGTCGAGCGGTTCGATCGTGTGCAAGATGATCAAGGCTCGTGGATCCGCCTGGCCAGGGAAGACGCTGCCCAAGTCATGGACATCCTCCCGGCGGCCAAATACAACGTTGCGGCCGAGGAAGTGGTCCAGGCACTGTCCCGAGTGGCCAAGGCCCCTGCCGTTGCCGCCCGGAACCTCTACCTCCAGTTCGTTTTTGCCTGGTTGACCGGCAACGGGGACCTGCACGCGAAGAACCTCGCGGTATTGGCTGGGCGACGCGGAGGGTTTGTGGTGGCACCCGGCTACGACACCCCCTGCACCGCCCTCTACCGGGACATGACGCTGGCACTACCAGTCGCCGGAAAAACCAGGAACGTGCGAGCTAGGCACTGGGAGGAGTTCGCCGAGGCCATCGGCCTGCCGCAGCGCGCAGCGCCAACCAGCTGGCCTTGAAAGCTGCGGTCCAAGCCGACCTGTCCACGCTGCCGTTCGATGGGTCATTGCGCCACGGTGCGCCACGGTGCGCAGCGGGAGTTGCGGCACCGCCGGGAAGAATTCCGCTAGCAGAGTGGCCAAGGGCCGGGCCATGCTCGCGAAGACCCATACCAGCCCACGACGGTGGTGGACCGCCCCGGGGCATCGCAGGCCCCGACGGCCAGGACGTATTGGAAGGCCTCCGGCTCGAGGCTCGCGGTGGCGACGACCGCACCGGCCGTCCACCATGGCCACCGCACCGCGGGAGCCCGAGGTGGAGGCCGAATGTCAGGAACAGCAGCACGTTGATGCCGAGTTTTGACGGGGCGTTGGCGCCGACCCCTCATCCTCGACGTGGTGGGCTGGTGTGCGCCGGACATTGCCGCCCCTCATCGCCGGTGGATCGACTTGTAGCTCAGGTACGCGGAGAGCCCCTCCTCGCCGTATTCGGTACCCAGCCCCGAGTCGTGGCGTCCGCCGAAGGGTGCCGAATGGTTCGACGCGAAGAAGTTCAGGCCCACCGATCCCGAATCGATGCGGTCCGCGACCGCCAGGGCAGCGTCCTGGTCCTCGCCGAAGACCAGGCCTCCCAAGCCGAACCGGGTGTTGTTCGCCAAGGCCACCGCGTCGTCGACATCGTCGTAGCGCAGGACGGAGAGCACCGGACCGAAGATCTCCTCACGGGCGATCCGCAGGGAGGGGGCCACGTCGGCAAAGACCGTCGGTTCGACGAAGAACCCGTCCTCCAGCCCGCCGCCCAGTTGTGCCGCCCGACCGCCGGTGGTGGCGCGGGCGCCCTCGGCATGGGCGGATGCCACGTACTCCATCACCGTGTTGAACTGCGAGGAGGTCGCGCAGGGGCCGAACACCGTGTCGGGATCCAGCGGATCTTCCTGCCGTCCGGCGGCAATCGTGGCGGTGACCATGTCCACCACCTCGTCGTAGCGCGACGCCGGGGCGAGGATGCGGGTGGAGATGTAACAGGTCTGGCCGGTATTGCGCATGCAGGAGCGCACCAGCACCGAAGACATGGCCTCGAGGTCCGCGTCCGGCAGCACGATGGCGCTGGATTTCCCGCCGAGCTCCAGGGTGACGGGACGCAATAGTTCCCCGGCCGCCGCGGCGATCTTCCGGCCCACGGGCGTTGAGCCGGTGAAGGCGACTTTGTCCACGCCGGGATGCCTCACCAGGGCATCGCCGAGCCGCCCCGAACCGGTCACGAGGTTCACCACCCCGTCGGGCACCCCGGCGGCGGCCACCGCGTCGACGATGAAGCGGAAGGACAACGGCGTCGGGGAGGCCGGTTTCATGACCACCGAGCACCCGGCCAGCAGGGCCGGGGCCAGTTTGATGACCATCAGGTTGATGGGGAAGTTCCATGGTGCGATCAGCGCGCAGACGCCCACCGGATCCCGGCGGACCACCGACTCGCCGACGCCCGACGGGAACGGGCGCACATCCTCGGCGTCCAGCCGCGGGGCCAGGGACGCGAAATACCGCAGGATCGATGCGGCATTGGCCGCCGCCCCGCGGGATTCGGCCACCGGGGAGCCGTTCTCCCGCGTATTGGTCAGCGCGATCTGCTCCGCGCGGGCCTCGATCCCTTCGGCGATGCGCAGCAGGTAGCCCGCCCGATCGGTGGCGCTCATGCGCCGCCACGGCCCGGATTCGAACGCTTGCCGGGCAGCGCCGACGGCAGCGTCGATGTCCTCGGCGTTGCCATCGGGGACCGAGCCCCAGATTTCCCCGGTCGCCGGGTCCGTCACCGGGTTCCGTCCGGTGCCCTGGGCGGGGGTCCAGCGGCCGCCGCTGAAGACGTCGTCCACGTGGGTGTAGGGAAGTTCCAGTCCAGCCCGGAGCGACAGTGCGTCGGGGGTGGCAGGTGCCGGGGCGCTCATCGCAGGACCTCGGTCCGCAACAGCGTCACGGAGCGGTCCAGATCCGCGGTGCCCATCCGGACTGCGGCCTCGGTGATCAGCTCGGGGATGATCTCGGCGCGGAGCCTGTCGCTGTACACCGCAGGGTTCATGCCGAACCACGACGATGCCAGGGCGATGCCCGCATGGTCGAAGCGCCAGAGCCGGTCGGCGTCGCGCACCAGCGCATCCTCCAGCGAGTAGGCGACGGGCCGGGTGTCGTGCCCGTCGATGATGGTGCAGACCCGCTCGATGAACTCCTCGTCGTAGCCGAGCCCCGGGAGGACCCGTCGTGCCACGGCGCAGCCCTCGGCCTCGTGTTCGAAGCGGATGGCGGCCTTGCGCCAATCCCCGCCGAACCCCTCGGAGAGGATCCGGGACTCGTCGACATGGGCCCATCCGGTGTCATGCAGGATGATGGCCACCGATACCAGTTCGCGATCCGCGTCAGGATGGGCGTCGCAGAGCCGGGCGGCGAAGGCCAGCGAGATCGGCAGGTGGATGTCGTTGCCCCGGGTGCGCGTCTCGGGGACGACGGCGGCGAAGAGTTGTGTGTACTCCGTTGCAGGGGTGCAGGCAATGGGGGAGGTGTCGACGGGGCCGGCCGCGGGGATGGGCCGGTCTGGGTGGGCCGTAGCGAAGGCCTGGGCCCGCGGGTCGGAGCCATGGTCGGCCGGAGCGTGCGGCGCCCAGGCGGCAGTGGTGCCGGGGGCCGAGCCGGTGGGTTGCGCTGTCATGATGCTCCTTCAAGATGGGGTGTGGCCGCCGGATCGACGGCGAGGGTCTTGAGCTGGACGGCCGGGTCGGTCGCGGCGTCGGCGGGGATGGTCTGCCCGTTGGCCAGGGCGTTCTTGACCGCCATGAAGTCCAGCGGGGCGTTGATGCAGTCGGCGGCGATGATCCGCCCGTCGCGGTAGTAGAGGACGGTGAACTTCCCGCGCTCCTCGACGCGGCGCACTACTGTCTGGTCGAATCCCATGGACAGGCCGGCGATCTGCAGTTTCAGGTCGGCCTGGTTCGACCAGAACCAGGGGATCCCGGCGTAGTCCTCCCGGTGGCCCATCAGGGAGTAGGCGGCGACCTTGGCGTGCTCGATCGCGTTGTTCACGCTCTCCAGCCGCAGGCGCTCGCCGGCGGGTGCCCCGGGCAGCGGATTGGGCATGTTGGCCACATCGCCGACGGCCACGGTGGTCCCGTCGGAGGCCAGGGCGTTCGTGTCGACCGTGATCCCGTTGTCCACGGCCAGCCCCATCTTCTCGGCGAGTTCGGTGTTCGGGATGACCCCGATGCCGATCAGCACGATCTGCGCGTCGAGGTGGGTTCCGTCCTCGAGCTCGACGCCGGAAACGGCGCCGGCGCCGTCGTCCACCATCCGGGCAATCCTGGCGTTGAGGTGGATGTCCAGTCCCCGGGCCCGGTGGGCGTCCAGGAAGAATTCGGCGGTCTGCTCGCCGACGGCCCGCCCGACCAGGCGCGGCCCGTATTCGAGCACCGTGACGTGCTTGCCCATGCCGTGCAGGCTGGAGGCGGCCTCCAAGCCGATGAATCCCCCGCCGACCACCACGACGTCGGTGGCCGAGCCGACGATTTCCTTCAGGTGCAGGGCGTCATCGGCGTTGCGCAGGTAGACCACGCCGTCGAGCCCGCCACCGTCGACGTCCATCCGCCGTGCACGGGCACCGACGGCCAGGGCCAGGCGGCGGAACGGGAAGGCGGCCCCGGAGGAAGCGTGGGCCACGCCCGATCCGTCGTCGTTGGTGTCGATCGACTCGATCCGTTCGCCCTTGACGAGGGCCACGTTGTGCTCGGCCCAGTACTCGTTGGAGCGGAAGATCAGGTTCTCCTTGTCGACCTTGTCCTGCAGGAACTCCTTGGACAGGGCCGGCCGCTGGTAGGGGCGGTGGTCCTCGTCGCCGAGCAGGGTGATGGGCTCCTCGAAGCCCAGTGCCCGCAGCGAGATGGCCAGCTGGACGCCGGATTGGCTGGCGCCGATGATCAGCAGGCCGGTGGGTTCGGCCGTCGTGGTGGGGGCGGTGGACATGGCTACACCTGTGTTTCGGGGGTGGTGACGTGGAGGTCCTGGCCCTCGCAGAGCTTGAGCTGGCAGGACAAGCGGGAGTTCTCCTCGCGGTCGACCGCCGTGCCGTAGAGCATCTCGTCCTCCATGTCCTCCATGGCGGGCAGCCGCTCAAGGTCGTCCTCGCGGACGAACACGTGGCAGGTGGCGCAGGACAGGGAACCGCCGCATTCGGCGACGATGCCCGGCACGCCGTTGCGGACCGCGGTCTCCATGACCGAGTCCCCGACGTTGCCCGTGATGTCGCGGACGTCTCCGTCGGCGTCGGTGAATTGAACCTGGGGCATGATTCCTCCTGTGGTTGGTGCAGGTCTGGGTGGCTAGATGAATTGCCGGCCGCCGTCGACGACCAGGGTCTGGCCCGTGACGTACGAGCTGTCGGGTCCGGCGAGGAACAGGGCGGCGCCGACGATGTCCTCGGGTTGGCTGGGGCGTTTGAGCGCCCCGCGGTCCACTCCGTAGGTGGCGGCGTCGTCCATGAGCCCGTAGCTGGCCTCGGTGAGGGTGAAGCCGGGGGCGATGACATTGGCGGTGATGTTGCGCCGGCCCAGTTCCTTGGCCAGGACGCGGGTCAGCGCCACGACCCCGCCCTTGGAGGCGACGTAGTGCATCCACTGTTCGGAGCCGGAGAAGACGGTGGCCGATGAGAGGTTGATGATGCGACCGCCGTCGGGCAGGTACGGGCTGGCCGCCCGGGCGACCAGCCAGGGGCCCTTGAGGTTGACGTTCATGACCAGGTCCCACTCGGCCACGTCGATCTCCTCGAACGGGCTGCGGGTGACTGTCGCGTAGATCGCTGCATTGTTGATGACGACGTCGATGCGCCCGGCACCGAACTCGGCGGCCTGCCGCGCCAGCTCGGCGGTGGAGGCCGGGTCGGTGACATCGGCGGCGAAGGCCGCGGCCTGCGCCCCCTGCCGGCGCACCAGTTCCGCCGTCTCCCGGGCCCCCTCCTCGTTGACGTCGGCGACGGCCACCCGGTATCCCCGGGCGGCGAATCCGAGGGCGAAGGCCCGGCCCAGGCCCCCCGCCCCGCCGGTGATGAGCACCGTGCGGGAGGGGGAGGCCTTGGACTGCGGGTCGCCCGGGGTGGGCACATCAGACATGGCTGGCACCTGCTGGCGCCGCCGCGGGGACACCGCCGGCGTGGTCGTGGCTGTGGGCTCCGGGACCGGCGACGGGTTGGCGATCCAGGATCTCCACCGTGCCGGCCGTGCCGTTCACGCGCAGCCATTGGCCCGTGGTGATGGTCGTCGACCCGGAACCGGTTCCGGTGACCGCCGGGAGGGCGTACTCACGGCACACGATGGCAGCGTGGCTCATCATGCCGCCGATGTCGGTGACCGCCGCGGCGATCTTGCCGAAGATCGGACCCCAGCTCGGTGCGGTGACGGTCGCGACCAGGATCTCGCCGGGCTGGATCTCGGAGAGCTGGTCGGAATCGTGGATGACGCGGGCCGGCCCCTCCACGGTGCCGGGGGAGGCGGCCATGCCGCGCAGTCCGCCGCCTTCAACGGCTTCGCCGCCGCCGAGCCACTGCTCGACCTGTTCGGTGGTGATGCCCCAGAGCATCCGGGTGAAGGGTTCGGTGATGATCTCCGGCGGGGTGTTCAGCGCCGGTGCCGGGCGTGCCGTCTTCAGTGCCGTGACGATTCCGCGGCGTTCCTCGATGATCCCGGGCCAGTAGATGGGGCCGATCGGTGCCTTTGCGCCCACGCCCCAGCTGGTCACCAGGTCGAACAAGGCGTCGCGGACCTCGTTGCGGCCCAGGTACAGCAGGTCGTCGGGTTCGGTCCAGAACCCCTCGGCGTGCATCATGCGCGAGAGTTCGCGGATCTTGCGCCAGAAGACGCCCATCGTCCAGTGCTCGATGTAGAAGTTGTGGTTTTCCACATACGGGTAGGCGGTGGCTGCCAGTTCGCGCTTGGCGTCGAAGGCCGCCTGGTTCTCGCCGTCGAGCAGGTCGCGGTATTCCTGGACGATGCGTTCCTTCTCGGCGATCAGCGCCTCCTTCGGGCGCATGATGTCCTGGCCGTCGTCGAGCCGGCGGATGTAGTCCGCGATGTAGCCCAGCGGGATGTCCTGGTGCTCGTACCAGTACTTGTCGTGACCGTAGAAGCCGTTGCCCACGGTGAAGTTGAACCAGGGGTCCTTGGCTTCCTCGTACTGGGCCAGCCAGCGCTCCCCGCCCTCCAAGGTGGCGATGGACGCCAGGGTGGTGCCGGCATCGTCCGGGTTGGAGAAGGCGCCCTGCATGCCCAGCTCGACGGCCAGCTTGGCCAGCGACTTGAGCTCGTCATCGGGCCGGAAGAGCTCCATGTCCACGCCCTGGACCATCGTGGCGATGGACTGGTCGGGGATGTTCGGGAAGACGGCCTTGCAGAAGTTGAAGAAATCCAGGTAGGCGATGTAGCCCAGGTTCAGGAATTCGAAGTGGTACTGCCAGTTCTGGTAGGCCAGCTGGATCAGCCGGTCGTAGTTCTCCAGCAGCACCTCGGAGCCGTCCATGGCCTTGCCGGAGGTGATGTCCTCCATGGGCACCATCTCGGGGAGCTTCTTGAAGCTCAGCGACTCCATCTCGTCGATGGTGCCGCGCACCTTGGTGTGCCACTGCTCAAGCTTCTCGGTCCAGTTGGCGAAGTAGTGGCCCACGCGCTCCTCGAAGAGCGGGACGCGTGCGGCGATCTGGTCCTCCGGCACCGGGATGGGTGACATGTAGAGGTAGCCCAGGTGGACCCGGAATTCGATGCCGTTGGCGTTGGGGATCATCAGGTGCCGGGCGTTGTACTGGCCCAGGCACTTGACGGCGAACTCGCCGCCGATGGTCTCGAACGGCTTAAAGACGGTGGGCCAGTGCTGCGAGTCGCAGAACCAGAACTTCGCGTCCTCCGCCTCCTTGAGCTCGTCCTGGAACACCAGGTAGTAGGGATAGATCTTTTCCCAGCCTTCGGCCCCGGGTGGGACGGCGAGCTCGGAGGGCTTGGGGAAGGATTTCATGGACATGTCGTGTCCTTTCAGGGTCGGCTCGACGGTGGGCCGGGGAGGGGGAGGGTGCCGGGGTGGTGAACGCGGGCCGGAAGCCCGCGGTGGGTGTCAGGCTCCCTGCTTCAGGGTGCCGGGGGTGAGCCCGAGGGCAGCGGCGAAACCGCCGCCCAGCACGGGGTTCGGTGCGGTGTGCGGTTTGGAGGAGTGGACGGTTTCGGGCCGGGACTGGAGCAGCAGGAGATTCTGGCCGTCGGGCAGGTCGGCGTCCAGGGCCCATTCGATGTCCTGCGGGCAGCCGTAGTGCTTTTCGGCCCGTTTGGCCATCGCGGCGACGGCGGCGAGCTCGTCATCGGTGAGGCAACGGCGGGCGCGGCGGTCGGCGTCGACCTCGCGTTCGACCAGGCTGTGGGTTCCGGCATCCGGGATGAGCTCGGCATGCTTGTCGCCAATGTGCTCGTGGACCAGGGCCAACGTCACCTTGTCGAGTTGGATGTTGTCCGGGGTGACGGTCCCGGAGACCACCATTTCCCCGACACCGTACGAGGCGTCGATGGTGATCTTGGAGCGGTCTCCCGTGGCCGGGTCCAGGGTCATGGCCACGCCGGAGGTCCGGGCGTTGACCATCTTCTGCACGACGACGGCGATGGAGAGCCCCTCGTCGGGGATCTTGTTCTTCAGCCGGTACAGGATCGCGCGGGAGGTGTAGAGCGATGCCCAGCACTGTCGGATGTGCTCGCCGACGGCGTCGAAGCCCTCGAGCCACAGGTAGGTGTCCTGTTGGCCGGCGAACGAGGCGTCGGGCAGGTCCTCCGCGGTGGCCGAGGAGCGCACGGCCACCGGGACCGGGCCGTCACAGCGGGTCATGAGATCGGCGTAGGCGCCCCGGGTGGCTTCGCGCGCCTCCTCCGGAACGGGCCGCGAGCAGATGGCCTCGCGGATCCGGGCGGAGATGGCATCGACGGCTGCGACGTCGTCGGGGTCGATGCCCGAGAGGTGCTCGGTGATCTTCCCGGCGATGCCCGTCGATTCCATGAACAGGTTGAACTGGTCGGTGGTGACCACGAATCCCGGTGGGACGGGCATGCCGGCGGCGGTCATGGTGACCAGCGAGGCGCCCTTGCCGCCGAGGCGTTCGAGGGAGGCGGGGGTGCGGTCGTCGAAGAACTGGATGTGTTCGGTGGTGGTCATGGTGTCAGGCCTCCCAGGTGACGGGGACGGTTTCGGGGACGCGGAAGGACAGGTTCTTGCGGAACCCGATGTCCTCGGGCGAGTCGAGCTGGAGGTTCGGGGCGAGCCGGGCGATCTCCTCGAGGCAGATCTTTGCCTGCAGTTTGGCGAGCATGTTGCCCAGGCAGTAGTGGATCCCGAATCCGAAGGACAAGTGTTCGCGGGCGTTGTCGCGGGTGATGTCGAAGGCCTCGCCCGCTTCGAATCGGGAGGAGTCCCGGTTGGCCGAGCCCATCAGGAGCAGCAGCCCGGCGCCTTGGGGGATGTCGACGCCGCCGACGGTGGCATTCCGGAGCGCCTTGCGGCGCCAGCCGACGATGGACCCCGAGTAGCGCAGGATCTCGTCGATCGCCTTGGGGATCAGCTTCGGGTCGGCGACCACCTGCTGCCACTGGTCGGGGTGGGCCATCAGGACGCGCACGCAGTTGGAGATCAAGGTGGTGGTGGTCTCGTGTCCTGCGAAAAGCAGGCTGTACAGAACGGAGGCGATTTCGTGGTCGGTGATGTCGGCGCCGTCGTGCTGTGCTGCCACGAGGTCGGCGGTCAGGCTGTTGCCGCCCTCGGCGTGGGCCTCGGAGACCAGCCGCAGGCATTCGGTCCAGTACTCCACGAGGTTGTGGGCGTGGGGGATCTGTTCCTCGTTGCCGAGGTCTCCCCAGGTCATCGCGGCCCGCGAGTCCGACCAGCGCTTGTAGGTGTCGATTTTCGAGGTGTCGGCGCCGATGAGCGTGAGGATCGTGATGGTCGGGATGTCGTAGGCCAGATCGTGGACCATGTCGCCGCGGCGTTCCGGGCGGGCGAGCATCGTCTCCAGGCGGGACACCACGTTCTCGCGGATCGCCGGTTCGAGCTGCTTGTAGCGACGCGGGGTGAAGGCCTTCTGGACGACGGTGCGGATCCGGGTGTGCTCCGGGGGCACCCGTGCCGAAAGGCCCGAATAGGCGGTGAATCCACCGTCGGCCATGATCTGCTTGGCCTCCGGGCCGCGTTCCCTGACGGGGGCCTGGGCGTTCTCGCTGGAGAAGGTCTCCCAGTCGTCGAAGACCGCTTTGATGTCGTCGTAGCGGGTGACGACGTAGTAGTTGATCCGTTCGTCGAACATCACCGGCTGTTCCGCGCGGAGTTCGGCGTAGGCGGGGAACGGGTCCTTCATGTCGAACGGCTCGTAGCCGTGGTGGCCGGCCGGTGCTGCTGCAGCCCCGTGGCCGAAGGGGCAGCCCGTTGCCGTATCCGAAGGGGAAGACATGTGTACTCCTGGTGGGGTCTGCGGTGCGGCAGGATGTTCCGCCGTCGTCCTACCAGTGTCGTCCACGTCACACCGGAAGGCCCGCGCAATCTTCCACTGGACGGAAGGCGTATGTGGGGGTGGCCTCGTCGCTTCGCGCGGCTAGTGTTCCGGGGGTGCCGGCGGCAGCGGATCGATGATGCTGCCCAGCAGGGTCTCCAACGGGATGTGGGCCGTGGCTCGCTGGATCTGGGCGGCGATGCCGTTGAGCACGGGGAGGTGCCGGTTCATCGCGGACGCCTGCCCGGCGGGGAGCACCAGGCCGATCGAGCAGCCGATCTTTCCGGTGTGGAAAACAGGTACGGCGATCGAGCACAGGCCCAGGCGCATCTCCTCGAAGGTGGTGGCGTACCCCTGGGCACGGACGTCCGAGAGTTCGGTGGCCAGCCGTTCCGGGTTGGCGTGGGTATGCAGGGTGGGCTGCTGCAGGGTCCGTTGGAGGTATCCCTGGCGGACCCAGTCCTCCTCGTAGGCGAGCAGCACCTTGCCGCAGGCGGTCGCGTGCAGGGGCAGGCGGCCCCCGACGCGTGAGGCGCGGGGGATCCGCTTGCTGCCGTAGACCCGGTCGATGTACAGCGCATTCACCCCATCGCGGACGACCAGCTGGCTGGTTTCCCCGGTCAATGAGAAGAGGTCCTGCACGAAGGGCCGGGCCGTCTCGCGCAACTGCCGGCCGGCGTTCTGCGCGATCGCCCAGAGGCGCAACCCCAACTGGATGCGGCCGGTGGGGCCGCGGGAAAGGAACCCCCAATCGACCAGTTCGCCCACCAGGCGGTGCGTGGTGCTCAGGGGAAGGCCCGAGTGCGCGGAAATCTCCGTCAGTGACATGGAGCGACGAGTGGTTTCAAAGACCTCAAGGATGCCCAGCACCTTGGAGGTGACGCTGCGTCCGCTCTCCTGGCTGCCGCCGGCCATCGCTGCCACCTTTCCGGATTGGACCTCGATCTGCGGTTCCCCGTGGATTCCCACGGTGCCGCCACGCTTGAGTCTAGGGCCCGCGAATCACCCCGTGGCCATCTGGCCCGATGGTGGGCCCGGGGCCCGGCCGGCGCGGTGGTTTCGCCGGCGATCGGCACGTCGTCCGGCCATCTGCTGCGCACACCGCGGCAGCCAGGTTGCTTGTTCCCAGGCGGCAGGATATCGGGCTGGTGGGAGGCGGATGCCCGGTTCAGGACACCGGAAGATGCCGCGGACAATGTGCCGGGGCCCGCGCGCCGACAGGCGACGTGGACGGTCCCGGTTCCAGTTCCGTGCTGCCCGGCCTACGGCTCCAACAGCGCCCGGCGCTGGGGCCATAGGTTCGCCGACTCCAGACCGGCCAGTGCCCGGGCCGTGGCGCGGGCCTCGTCCGTGAACAGGTGCCCGTGGACGCGGGCGCTGCACAACCGCAGCGCGTGATCCCGGTCCAGCCCGAACCAGTCCATGACGGTATCGAGGCCGTGGGGGCTCAAGCGCCAGGTCTTGTCGGCGTCCTTGACGATCGCATCGTCGATGTCCAGGGCCTCGCGCCGGGAATCGTGCCCGTCGATGATCTGCAGGATGCGGGCACTGCGGTCGGCGTCGTACCCGACTCCGGCGAGGATGCCTTCGGCCAGCCGACGGCCCTCACGTTCATGCAGCAGCACCAGGTCGGGCCGGCCACCACTCGGTGAGATCGCCGAGAGGACCTCGTCGGGTGGGACCTGTGACCAGCCGATGTCATGCAGGAGGATGGCCGGACCGACCACCGCTGGATCGGCCTCGGGGTGGGCGGCCAGGAACGACTGGGCCAGGGCGTAGGCGTAGAGCGTGTGGGCGTCGTTGTCCCGCACGGCCAGCAACGGGGCGGCCTGCTCCCAGATGGCCGCATCCCGGCCGTGCAGGGACACCACCCCGTCCGGCGCCGTGGGCACGTCGGCGGAAACGTCGGAGCCGTAGTGGTTGGCCAGCGGCTGCAGTTTGGTCATGGGGCCAGCGTTGCACCGAAGGCCCGCCCGGCCAAGTGGTGGATTCTGCTGGATGGAAGACGGTCGGGCGCCCGGCCCCGATGTGTGCCCGCCTGGCATAGGATCGACCCTCGGACGCACGACCACAACGAAAGGCTGGACCCGTGAACGAGTTGGGCGAGGGGCTGCGCTCCCTCGACGACATCTGGGTCTATGCCGTCGGCGCCCTGTTCGTGACGGTTTCCGCGCTGATCCCCCCGGTGCCCAGCACCACGCTGTTCGTGGCCCTCGGCGCGCTGGCGGCCAACTCTGATTCGTTGAACCCGGTGCTGCTCGGGATCGCCATGCTCGTCGGCGCCCTCGCCGGGGACTTGGCGACCTACGCGCTGGCCCTGCGCTACGACGTCGTGCATTGGCGCATCCTCTCCGGCAGGCGGTGGCAATCCGCCCTGGCCGCTGCGCGCAGCCGGCTGAAGGACAACGACCTGCCGCTGGTCATGACCTCGCGGTTCATCCCGTTGGGACGGCTGACCCTGAACGTCGGATCCGCGCTGATCCCGCATCCGTGGAGCGTCTTCTTCCGGCATTCGCTGATCGCCGGCATCGTGTGGTCGATCTACTCGGTCGGGGTCGGCGTGCTCTCCGGGTTGTGGGACGGGCTGGACACCGAGTTCGCCGTCCTGCTGGCCATCGTCGTCTCGCTGGTGCTGGGCCGGCTGATCTCCACCATCATCCAGTGGTGGGAGACGCGCAGCATGCCCTCGGCGGTCGTCGCCGCACGGACCGGGTTGCGTGCCCGGCGCAGGCGCCGGCTCGACGGCCGCGCCGCGAAGGCCGCTGCCCGTGACGCGGCCACCGGGCCCCGCACCGACGGGAACGACGCCGGCTAGCAGCCCCGGGACAGTGGTGGGGGACACTCGTTGCCCGGCTGGACAGGCATGGGACAATGGAGACGATGACTACCTCCGAGAAGCCCACGCCCCCCGACGCCGCCGAGCACTCCCGCAGCCGGACCTCGGAGGCCGTTGCCGCGCGCGCTGACCGCCCCGCCAAGCACGATGAGTCAGACAAGCGCCGCATCTCCGAACGCCGCGCCGAGCAGGAGGGCCGCACCCAGGTCCGTCCCACGGCCGAAGGCTGGACGCAGGCCATGGCGCCGGACGGCCGGCCCAAGCTGGAATTCAAGTCCAAGCCGCGCGTCTCCCAGCCGCCCGTGCACCTGGCCGACCTCTCGCTGCCCGAACGCCAGGCGAAGCTCAAGGAGCTCGGCCTGCCGGCCTTCCGCGCCAAGCAGCTCTCCGTGCACTACTTCCAGCACTACACCACCGACCCGGAGGCCATGAGCGACCTGCCCAAGGAGCGCCGGACCGAACTCGTCGAGGCGATGTTCCCCACGCTGCTCACCGAGGTCAAGCGGCTGACCACCGACAACGGGGACACCATCAAGTTCCTCTGGCGGCTGTTTGACGGCTCCCTCGTCGAGTCGGTGCTGATGCGCTATCCCGGCCGCGTCACGCTGTGTGTGTCCAGCCAGTGCGGCTGCGGCATGAACTGCCCGTTCTGCGCCACCGGGCAGGCCGGGCTGACCCGCAACATGTCGGCCGCCGAGATCCTGGACCAGATCGTCCAGGCCAACCGGGTCATCGCCGAGGGCGGGCTCAAGGGCGGACGCCGCGACGGAGGGCACGACGCCGAACGCGTCACCAACATCGTGTTCATGGGCATGGGCGAGCCGCTGGCCAACTACAAGCGCGTCATGACTGCGGTGCACCGCATGATCGACGACGCCCCCGAGGGCCTGGGCATGAGCGCACGCAACATCACCGTCTCCACCGTGGGCCTGGTCCCGGCGATCAACAAGCTCGCCGCCGAGGACATCCCGATCACGTTCGCGTTGAGCCTGCACGCCCCCGACGACGAGCTGCGCGACGAGCTCATCCCGGTGAACTCGCGCTGGAAGGCCGACGAGGCGATCGACGCCGCCTACAACTACTACCGGACCACCGGGCGGCGTGTCTCCATCGAATACGCGCTGATCAAGGACATGAACGACCACGCCTGGCGCGCGGACCTGCTGGCAAAAAAGCTCAACGCCCGCGGCCGCGGCTGGGTCCACGTGAACCCGATCCCGCTGAACCCCACCCCGGGATCCGTCTGGACCTCCTCGGAACCGGACGTCACGGACGAGTTCATCAACCGGCTCATCGACGCCGGGATCCCCACCACCCTGCGCGATACCCGGGGCAAGGAGATCGACGGGGCCTGCGGCCAGCTCGCCGCCGCCGAGTAGGCCGGCGCCCAGCGGGCCGCGTTAGCATCGGTTCCATGGGCATCTTCAGCAACGGCACCACCACCGCGTCGACGATCGCCGAGCTCGCCCCCGAATCCGTGCTGCTGGCCGGGGCGGGACGCGCCATCCTGCTCCAGCTGGCCTACCCTCCGGTGGGGCACGGCGTCGCCCGCCACTCGGGATTCGTCGAGGACCCGCTGGCCCGCCTCCACGGCACGCTGACCTACATCTACGCGCTGACCAACGGCACCAGGGCGCAGGCCGACGCCGCCCGCCGTTGGGTCGAACGCGCCCACGCCCCGGTCCACGCCGACGCCGCCACCGACGGCAGCCATCCCGCCTACGACGCCAACGACCCGCGGGCCCAGCTGTGGGTTGCGGCCACCCTCTACGACTCCGCCATGGTGGTCTACGAGGCACTGTTCCCGCCCCTGCCGGCGGTGACGGCGGAGCGCATCTACCGCGAATACGCCATACTCGGCACGGCGCTGCGCCTGCCCGCCGACGCCTGGCCGGCCACCCGTGCGGACTTCGCCGCCTACTGGGAATCGATGAGCGCGCAGCTCTCGGTGGACCGGACCATCCTGAAGGTCGGACGGAACCTGCTGGCCGCCCGCAACGCCCCCGCCTGGGTGCGGATGCTCATGCCCGTCGCCCGGCTGCTCACCGCAGGACTGCTGGGCCCGGAACTTCGCGCCGGCTTCGGCCTGCGCTATGGGCCAGTGCACGACGCCGTCTTTCGGGCACTGTTGCGCACGGTGGCCCTGGTCTACCCCCGGCTTCCCGCACGGCTGCGCCACGCGCCCCTGCACTTCTACCTGCGCCGGCTCGACGCCTTCTCCTCGCCCAGCGCCGACGCGCCCTCCACCACCGGCCCATCGGCCCGCTGATCAACAGCTGGCGCCCCGGGGCCGCCAGCGCCCGCGGACGGGGGGAGTGTGGTGGTGTCGAGAGGGGACATCATGCCAAGGACCAGCCCTCCACCACGAAGCGAAGCGATGGTGGCCCACATCCGGGACATCCCGCCGCTGGCACGGGTGCCGGGGCGCCGCGAATGCCTTGTCTGCTACGTCTACCGGATGTGGAGGCACCACGGATGCGGTGACGGTTTGGCCCTGGTGCAGCTGTATCGCGGGTTCTCGGCCCGGCAGGACAGGCAGCTGGACGAGCGGCTGGCAGCGGCCGGCGTGCGGAGCGCGTCCGATCTGGTCTTCGGCGCCCACCAACCCCGCGCCGTCTCCTGGAACCCCGGAGGACCTGGGTATGCGGGAGAAACTCCGGATGGTGTCCCGGACTGCCTGCAGGTGGCCCCGGGCTCCACGGCGGGCTGCCACCTGTGGGTCCGCACCACGACCTGGAGGGTTTCCGGTGCCGCTCATCGGCTCACGCTATGGGCCTAAGGCGGGTGCGGCGGCAGCTTCGCCGGAGGCGGCGTGTGACAGGCTGGTGGAAACGCCGTCCGCCGAACCGAGGAGCGCCCCCGTGAACCAGCGACCACTCACCGTTGCCTCCCGGGCCCAGGTGCCGCCGTTCCAGGTGATGGACGTCCTGGCCCGCGTGGCCGAGTTGCGCGCCGCCGGACGGGACATCATCTCCCTGTGTGCCGGCGAGCCCAGCGGTGGCGCTCCGACGGGGGTGTCCGAACGTGCGGCGGCCATCCACGCCTCGGGTGTGCCACTGACCTATACGCCGGCGCTCGGCATCGCGGAACTGCGCCATGCCATCGCCGGACACTACGGCCGCTGGTATGGACTCGACGTGCCGGCCGCCAACGTCGCGGTGACCACTGGATCCTCCGGGGCCTTCATGCTCGCCTTCCTGGCGGCGTTCAACCCCGGTGACCGCGTTGCCCTGGCCCGCCCCGGCTATCCCGCCTACCGGAACATCCTGCGGGCGCTGGGGATCGAGGTCGTCGAACTGGACTGCGGTCCGGAAACCCGGTACCAGCCGACGCCGCCGCAACTGGATGCCGCGGCTGCAGAACACGGGCCCCTCGCCGGCCTGATGCTCGCCTCGCCCGCCAACCCGACGGGAACCATGGTCTCCCGCGGTGAGCTCACTGAGCTCACCGTGTGGTGTGCGCGGAACGGGGTCCGGCTGGTCAGCGACGAGATCTACCACGGCATCACCTACCCGGCCGTCGGGGACCCGGACCCGCGGGGTGTCTGTGCCTGGGAACTTGACCGTTCCGGCGTCGTCATCTCCAGCTTTTCCAAGTACTGGGGCATGACGGGGTGGCGGCTGGGCTGGGCGGTCGTTCCCGACGACCTGCTCCCGGCCGTCGATGCGCTCGCAGGAAACGTTGCCCTCTGCCCTCCGGCTCCCGCGCAGATGGCAGCCGTGGAGGCCTTCAACGAGGACTCCTACCGCCAGGCCCAGGGGTTCGTCGACGAGTTCGCCACGACCCGTTCCGTCCTGCTGGAGAGCCTGCCGCGGTTGCGGTGGGGGCCCGCGGCGCCGGCCGACGGGGCGTTCTACCTGTATGCGGACCTCGGCACCGCCCTGGCGGGTTTCGAGGACTCCACCGCGTACTGCGCGGCGCTGCTCGAGGAGGAAGGCGTTGCGCTGGTGCCGGGCGGGGATTTCGATGGTGTCGGTGGCCGGCGGGCGGTGCGGCTGAGCTTCGCGGCTGGACGGGAAGCCGTCGTCGCTGCCGTGGAACGGATCGTGCGCTTCCAGGCGGTGGACCGACGCAGGTGAGGTGGCGGCCAGCGCGTCGGCAGGGACGTCGGCGCGCAGGGCACTCAACCGGCCCGGATCAACCCGATGCCGCCGACGACAAGGCTCATCGCCAGGAGTGCTGCACCGGCCCACAGCAGGGCGATGAAGCCGTTGGGCTTGGCCGGATTCCTGCCGATGACCGAGAGGAAGAATCCGGCGGGCATCAGGATCGCCGAAAACAGCACGCCGCTGGCCGCATAGCGGAACGGGGCGGCCACCGCCGCGGCGTCCATGAGCAGCAGCACGACCAGCCCGAGGATGACCAGCACGCCGGCGTGGGCGTGTCCGGCGCGGAAGAAGGATTTCTGCAAGTCGTTGGCGGGCTGCTTTCCCGACACCACTCGCAGCACGAACGTGCCTCCGTAGGCGATGGTGACCACGGCCAGCAGGACGACTCCCGCTGTGATGCTGCTTCCGGTATCCATGATGTCTCCTGTGGTTGGGGCCGGACCGTCCGACTAGTTGGATAGTGTCGGTATCCAATATTGGATACTGCTACTATCCAATAGTCAAGGGAGGCGACCATGCGGATATCGGAACTTGCAGCCACCACCGGCAGCAACGTGTCGACGATCAAGTACTACCTGCGTGAAGGCCTGATGCCCCCCGGGGTCTCCCGTGGCGCCACACAGGCCGACTACGGACCCGCCCATGTGCACCGGATCCGGGTGGTCAAGGCACTGGCCGAGGTGGCCGGCCTGCCCCTCCACCGGGTCAGGGAGGTGCTGCGGCTCATCGACGAGCCGGGCGAGGACACCTTTTCCACGCTCGGCCGCGCGGTCGCGGCGCTGCCCCCCTATCTGCACGACGCCGGGGCACAAGAGTCGGAAAGTGGCACCGACTACCCGTTGGCGCGCGCCGCCATGGAATCGCTGGGCCAGGTCTTCGACCCCGGCTATGCCGCCGTCGCGCAGCTGGAGCGGGCCCTCCAGGCGGTCGCGGCGGCAGGGATCCCCTTGGGAGACGAGCAGTTGGCGGTCTACGGCCGATCCCTGATGGAGATGGCCGAGTACGACATCGCCGGGATCCCCGGGGAACCGGCAGCCACGGTGGAGCACGCCGTCCTGGGCACCGCACTCTATGAGCCCGTCATCCTTGCGTTGCGCCGGCTGGCCCACCAGGACGCCGCGGCGCGCCGGTTGGGGGATCCACCCCGACCATGACAACGGTCATGGGCAGGACATGATCGTTGCCCGATGTGCCGCAACGGACCACCGGCAAGACTGGCGTCATGGACAACGCACAGCCAGCCCTCGAGCTGCAGGACCTGCACAAGACCTTCCCGTCGGACGGTGGCCGGCTCAACGCCGTGGACGGCATCGACCTGGCCGTCGACCCGGGGGAAATCGTCGCCCTCCTCGGTCCCAACGGCGCCGGCAAGACCACGACCATCGACATGGCGCTGGGCCTGACGGCACCCACCTCGGGGACCGCCAGGGTCTTCGGACGCGCACCACAGGAGGCGGTCCGCGCCGGACGGGTCTCCGCCCTGCTGCAGACCGGCGGCCTGCTCCGTGACCTCACGGTGCGCGAAACGGTGGTGGCGATCGCCTCCCTCCATGGCGCCACGTCCCGGGTGCAGGAGGTCATGGAAGCCACCGACACGGCCCGGTTGGGGCAACGCAAAGTCGTCAAGTGCTCGGGCGGTGAACAACAACGGCTGAAGTTCGCCCTGGCCCTGTTGCCGGATCCCGATGTGCTGATCCTCGATGAACCGACCGCCGGCATGGACGTGAACGCCCGCCGCGACTTCTGGGCGACGATGCGCCGGGACGCCACGGAGGGCCGAACTGTCATCTTCGCCACCCACTACCTGGAGGAAGCCGAGAACTTTGCCCAGCGCATCGTGCTCATGAACGCCGGAAAGATCATCGCCGACGGCAGCACCGCCAGCGTCAGGGCGCTGGCCGCCGGCCGGACCGTCGCCGCGACCCTGCAGGCGCACGGAACCATCGACGCCGCCGATCCCCGCCTGGCCGAGCTGAGGGCCCTGGACTCGGTGACCGGCCTGCAGGTCAACGGCCCCCGGGTCTCGATCACCACCACCGATTCCGACGCCGTGGCCCGGCACCTGCTCAACGGAGGCGGGGGGACGGAGCTGGAGATCTCGGCGCCGAGCCTGGAGAACGCGTTCGTCCAGATGACCCGGACGCCCACCACCTCGGCCGACGTTGACCACGCCGGCGCCTGAAACCGCTCCCGGAAACCACGGAGGAAACGCCATGAACCCCACCTTTGTCCGCATCGACCTGACCCGACAACTACGCGACGTCATGAACCTGATGTTCGTCCTGGTCCTCCCGACCCTGATGTACGTCATCTTCGGACTCTCGTTCAGCTACGCCAACGAGGCAGCCGGAAACGGCAACGTGAAGTTCTACATCATGGCCTCGATGGCCGCCTATGGCGCTTCCGTCGCCGCCACCACCGTCACCGGGGTGTCCGCAGTGGAGCAGATGCAGGGCTGGGGGCGGCAGATCGCCCTGACCCCGTTGCGTCCAGCGGGCTTCGTCGCCGGCAAGGCGGTCGTGGCGCTGATCGTCACGGCGATGGCGATCGCCGTCGTCTTCGTGGTCGGTGCGCTCACCGGTGCCCACGCCGACAACGGCTGGATGTGGGCCGCCACCTTCGCCATCGCGCTCGCCGGATCGATCCTGTTCGCCCTGTTCGGGTACGCCGTCGCCATGCTGTTCAAGAGCGAATCGGCCATGGGCATCGCCTCCGGCCTGCTGGTGGTCCTGTCCTTCCTCGGCAACGTCTTCGTCCCCCTGAGCGGCACCCTGCTCGACGTCGCCCGCTTCACCCCCATGTATGGATTCGTCGGCCTGGTGCGGTGGCCCATCCTGGAGGGCGCCCAATCCGGATCGAGCCAGGTCGACCCGTTGTGGGCGCTGATCGCTAATCTGGTGGCATGGCTACTCATCTTCGGGATCATCGCGGTGCTGGCCGTTCGCCGTGGCCGGGCCCGCCGGTAGGGGCAACACCATGAGCAGGATCGGTGACCCCGCGCCGACACCGGCGGTGGATGGCTGGGAACGCCACGGGTGGATGCTCTCGGCCATCTGGCTGGTATTCCTCGGCTACACCATCGCCGCCTTGTTGCAGGACGGGCTGGGGGCGGGCCAGCTCGTCCTCGGCCTGGCCCTGGTCATCCTCTACGCCGGTGTCTACCTGGCCGGATTCATCTTCGGCAATCGACTGGACTCCGAGGCCCGGTGGGTGAAGTGGAATCCGGTGGGCCTGGTGCTCATGCTGGCCATCGTGGCGGGCATGGCTGCCATCATCGGGTTGGACGCGCTGTACATGACGCCGTTCCTGATCGCCTACGCCTGTTTCCTGCTGCCCCGGCCGGCGGCGTGGTGCGTGGGCCTGGGAACGGTGGCCACCACGTTGCTGCTGTCGGGCCTGACGGGGACCCTGCCCGACTACGTGTTCATCGTCGCCATCCAAGTGGGCATCTTCGTGCTGAACATGGTGACCTTCGCGTTGATCCAAGCGGGGGAACGCAGCGAGAAGATGCAGTCGGACCTGGCGCTGGCCTCCGAACGGGAGCGGCTGGCCCGGGACGTCCACGACGTCTTGGGGCACACCCTGACAGTGGTGGCCGTGAAGGCGGAGCTGGCCGAACGGCTGATCGACGGCGATCCGGAACGCAGCCGCACCGAGATCGTGGAGATCCGTGCGCTGGTGCGCGGGGCCCTGGCCGATGTCCGGGCCACCGTCGGCGGCCTGCGGGGCAACGACCTCTCCACCCAGCTCGCCGCCCTGCGCGTGACGTTGGACGGGGCCGGTGTGGCGGTGGACGTCGAGGGCGAGCACGCCGGACAGGTCCCCGACCGGTTGCGGGACCCGTTGGGGTGGCTGGTCCGTGAGGCGGGGACCAACGTGCTGCGCCATGCCCGGGCCACCCGGTGCGTCATCCGCTTCTCCCCGGGATCCCTGGTGATCGAGGACGACGGCGTCGGGCTGGGCAGCAGCGCTGCAGGCAACGGGATGTGCGGGATGAGCGAACGCATGGCGGAGGCCGGGGCCTCATTCCATGTCGGCGCTGCGTCCCTGGGTGGGACCCGGGTGGAGGCGGCATGGTGAACATCAGGGTCCTGGTAGCCGACGACCAGGCGCTGGTGCGCGGCGCCCTGGTGGCCCTGCTGAACCTGGAGTCCGACCTCGAGGTCGTCGCGGAGGCGGACAACGGGTCCACCGTCGTCGGGCTGGCCGCCCAACACGCGGTGGACGTGTGCGTCCTGGACATCCAGATGCCGGGAACCAACGGGATCGAGGCCGCCCGGCAGATCCACGACGGCGTTCCCGGCTGCCGGTCGCTCATGGTCACCACCTTCGGGCGGACCGGCTACCTGCGCGAGGCCCTCCAGGCGGGAGCCAGCGGCTTCGTGGTGAAGGACACACCCGCGTCCGAACTGGCCGAGGCGATCCGCAAGGTCCATGCCGGACTGCGGGTCGTGGACCCCGAGCTGGCGGCCGCCTCGTTGTCCGAGGGGGAGAACCCGCTCACCGAACGGGAACGCGAAACCCTGGCCCTGGCCCGCGACGGCAAGGCGGTGGCCACGATCTCCGCGGTCTTGCACCTCTCCACGGGGACCGTGCGCAACCACCTCTCGGCAGCCATCGGCAAGACCGGTGCCGTCAACCGCATCGAGGCCGCGGGCATTGCCGCCGAGCGGGGCTGGCTCTGACTCGGGACGCGGATAATTACGCGACAACAACGTGACGTTGCATAGGGGGTGTGAGGTTGGGGTAGCCTAACCTTGCACATCATTCGAGTCTTGGCGGACCCGTCGCTGACGCATGGTCCGCTCCACGGTAAGGAATCCCATGTCCTTTGCACGTCTGCGTTCCCTGGGGGCCGGAGTGGCCCTGCTGGCCGCCTCCGCCCTCGCCCTGGCCGGCTGCGCCGGCGGCGACGCCTCCGGTGACGGCGGGAGCACCCCCGCTGCCGATGCCGCCGGATTCCCGGTGGCCATCAAGAGCGCGCTCGGCACCGCCGAGATCCCGAAGAAGCCCGAACGCGTCATCACGCTGGGCCAGGGGTCGGCCGAGACCTCCATCGCCCTGGGCACCATCCCGGTGGGCATGGAGGAATACGCCTGGGCGGCCGACGAGACCGGATACCTTCCCTGGATCCACGAGGCGGTGGAGAAGGACGGCGGCCAGCTGCCCGAACTCGTCGGCTCGGGTGAAAAGCTCGACCTGGAGAAGATCGTCGAACTCGACCCCGACGTGATCCTGGCCCCGTGGTCCGGCCTGACCCAGGAGCAGTTCGACTCGCTCAATGCCATCGCCCCGACCGTGGCCTACCCGGACAAGGCCTGGAGCATCGACTGGGACCAGCAGATCGAGATCGTCGGCCAGGCGCTCGGCCAGGAAGCCGACGCGAAGGGGCTGATCAGCGACCTGAAGAAGCAGCTCGCCGACACGGCCGCTGCCCACCCCGAGTACGCCGACTACAGCTTCTCCTACATCTACACCACCCCCGATACCCTCGGCGTCTTCCTGCCGACCGAGCAGCGTGCGGCCATGGTGGGCGCCCTGGGGCTGAAGACCGATCCGGCAGTGGAGCAGATGAAGGAGACCGAGGGGACCGATTCGGCGGTCATCGGCTACGAAAATGCCGACCAGCTCAACGACAGCGACCTCATCTTCACCTTCTATTCCGACGCCGCGGCCCGCAAGCAGGCGCTGTCGAACAAGCTCTACGCCCAGATCCCGGCGATCAAGAAGGGCGCCGTCGTCGCCAGCGACGACAACGCCTTCGTCACCGCCTCCTCGATGATCAACCCGCTGACGGTTCCGTACGCCCTGGACCGCTACATCCCCCTGATCGACCGGGCCATCGCCCAGGCCAAGAAGTAGGCAGCCATCCCGGGCACCACCACACTGCAGCGCAGCCCGCAGCAGACCCGGACCAGGCGTCCTGGCCTGCTGCGGGCTGCGCCCGTGTACCTGGGGTGCCTGGTGGTGCTCGCCGCCGTCGTGGTGGCCAGCCTGGTGTTCGGGTCCAAGGAAACCAGCCTCACCGAGTTGTTCAACTCGTGGGCCGGACACGGTGATCCCTACCTGGAGGCGGTGTTCGACTCGCGCTACCAGCGCACCGTGCTGGGCGTCGTCGTCGGCGCCGCCCTGGCCCTGTCGGGGGCGCTGATGCAGTCCGTCACCGCGAACCCGCTGGCCGACCCGGGCCTGCTGGGCATCAATGCCGGCGCTGCCGCGGCGATGGTCACCTGCACCGCCTTGTTCGGCCTCACGCTCGGATCGCCGGCCGCCGTCTGGGTGGCGCTGGCCGGGGCCGGGCTGGCGGCAGTTGCCGTCTACGTCGTGGGCACTGCCGGGTCCAGCGGGGCGAACCTGGTGCGGCTGATCCTCTCCGGCGCCGTCGTGACCGCCGTGTTGACCGCCTATGTGCAGGGCATCGCCCTGAGCCTGCCGAAGATCTTCGACAACTACAGGTTCTGGGTCGTCGGCGCGCTGAACCACGGCAGCTACAGCCAGTTCCTCGCCGTGCTGCCGTTCCTGGTGCTGGGCCTGGTGATCGCGTTCGCGGTGGCCGGCGGCCTGGACTCCCTGGCGCTGGGAACCGAGGCCGCCACCGGGCTCGGTGTCCACACCGGCCTCACCCGGGCCGCCGGGCTCGGGGCCGCCACCCTGATGAGCGCCGCGGCGACCGCTGCCGTGGGCCCCATCGCCTTCGTCGGGCTGGCCGTGCCGCACATCGTCCGCGCCCTGGTGGGACTCGACATGCGCCGGCAGCTGATCGGCGCGGCGCTCGTGGGCCCGATCGTGCTGCTGGGGGCCGACGTCATCGGCCGGGTGCTGCTGCGCCCGCAGGAACTCATGGTCGGCGTCGTCACGGCGTTCGTGGGGGCACCGGTGCTGCTGTTCGTGGTGCGGAAACTGGGGGACCGATCATGAGCGGGGTCATCACGCAGGGCGCCGGTCCCCGGCACGATGACGGGGCCCTCCCGGGTGCCCCGGGCGGTCCGGAGGAACCGCGCGGTGGCCAGGCGCCGCCGTCGTCCGCTGCCCCCGGGCCGGTGCTGCGGCTGGGGCGCGGCATGGCCCTGCCCGTGGCCCGGCGTCCGCTGGCCGTCGGGGCCGTGCTGGTGCTGCTCCTGTTGGCCGGTGCCTTCGCGACGTTGACGATGGGCGGGCTCGGCATCGAACCCTCCAAGCTGGCAGCTGCCCTCTTCGGCGGGGCCGAGGACGGCAAGCAGGCCTTCGTGCTCGGACACCTGCGCGGACCGCGGCTGGTGGTGGCCGTCGGTGCGGGAATCGCACTGGGGCTCTCCGGGGCCTTGTTCCAATCCGTGACCCGCAACCCGTTGGGCAGCCCGGACGTCATTGGCGTCAGCGCCGGGGCCGGGGCGGGCGCCGCCCTGTTCGGCCTCCTGCTGCCGGGCACCGCTTCCATACCGCTGGGCTCGGTCCTCGGGGCCGCCACCGCCGTCGGGCTCGTCGCCCTGGGCACCGGGACCGGCTTCGGGAACCCGCTGCGGATGATCCTGGCCGGCATCGGGGTCTCGGCCATGGCAGCGGCCTTCACCCAATATGTGGTCTACGTCGTCGCCCGCGACCAGGCGACCATGCTCTCTGCCTACCTGAACGGTTCGCTCGAGGCCCGGTCCTGGGACCAGGCAGCCATCATCGGGGTGGTCCTGCTGGCCTGCGCGGTTCCGCTGGCCCTGTTGAGCGTCCCGTTGGCGCTGAGCGAGATGGGCGACGACGTCGCGATGGCGCTCGGATCCCCGGCGGTGGCCACCCGGCGCTGGGCCGTGCTGTTCTCCGTGGTGCTCGCCGGCGGCGCCGTCGCGGTGGCCGGGCCGATCGCCTTCATCTCCCTGACCGCCCCGCATATTGCCCGGCGGCTGGCCCGCAGCGGGCGGCCACAACTGCTGCTCTCCGGGCTGGCCGGGGCACTGCTGCTGGTGGTCGCTGACCTGGTGGCGCAGCAGGCGCCGTGGGCCTCGGCCCTTCCCGTGGGCATCCTCACCCTGGCCATCGGCGGCGTGTACCTCGGTGCGCTGCTGGTCCGTGAATTCAGAAAGGGCCTGGCATGAACCACGCTCCCACCCCACCCGTCGTCTCGGCCACGGGCCTCACCCTGGGCTACGGCGGCCGCACGATCATCCGGCAACTGGACCTGGATATCCACGCGGGGGACTTCAAGGTCATCGTCGGGCCCAACGGCTGCGGCAAGTCCACGTTGCTCAAGGCCTTTGCCCGGGTGAACAAGCCGGCCGCCGGGTCCATCAGCCTGGACGGGGCACCGGTGGCCGGCCTGAACGGGAGGGCCGTGGCACGGCGCATCTCGCTGTTGCCCCAGGGCGCCGTGGCACCGGAGGGCATCACGGTCGGGGACCTGGTGGCCCGCGGCCGGCATCCGCACCACACGCTGCTGCGCCAGTGGTCGCCGGCCGACGACGCGGCGATCGCCGCGGCCCTGGAGCGCACCGGCCTGTCAGGGCAGGAGCGGGTCCAGGTGTCCTCGATGTCGGGTGGACAACGCCAGCGGGCCTGGCTGGCCATGGTCCTGGCCCAGGACACCGATGTCATCCTGCTCGACGAGCCGACGACGTTCCTGGACATCGCCCACCAATACGACCTGCTCGAACTCTTTGCCGAGCTCAACCGGGAGGGCCGCACGATCGTTGCCGTCCTGCATGACCTGAACCAGGCGGCCCGTTTTGCCTCGGACCTGGTGGTCATGAAGAGCGGGGCGATCCATGCCCAGGGGCCGCCCCGCGTGATCCTCACACCCGAACTGGTGCGCGGCGTCTTCGGCCTCGAGGCCGACGTCATGGATGATCCGCAATCGCTCACACCCATGGTCGTGCCGCACGTGCGTGTCTAGCTGGCCGGGTGCCGGTGTCCCGAGACGGCCGGCATGTCCTGGGGATCGGCCTGCGGGTGGTGCACGTGGTTGCCCAGTTGTTCGATGGGCGTCTTGTACGTTTCGCGGGCCCACCAGGCACCGGCAACGGCGATGATGGAGGAGCCGGCGACGATCCATGCCGCCGGTCCCCAGTTGGAGTGGACGCCGCCGACCAGCGCGGTGCCCAGCAGCGGGGTGAAGCCGGCGCAGACGATGCCGACCTGCAGGCCGATGGCCACTCCCGAGTAGCGCACGCGCACGTTGAACAGCTCCGAGAACCATGCCGGGTAGATCGCGTTGGACATTGCGTAGGTGCCGGCGGTGATGGCCGTGCTGACCGCGAAGACCAGGCCGATCTGCGCCGTCGAAATCGCCCAGAAGTAGACCCAGATCAGTCCGCCGGAGCCGATGACCCCGGCGATGAAGATCGGGCGGCGTCCGTACTTGTCGGAGAACAGGGCGAACAGCGGCTGGGTGGCCATGGCCAGGACGTTGCCCGCGATGCTCACCACCAGCATGGTGGAGGCCGGGATCCCGACGCTGACGGCGTAGGCCAGGCCGAACGCCTGCATGAACGTGTTGGTCACCGTTTCGAAGGACATCATCGAGATCTGCAGGAACTGCGCCGGGTGGGTCCTGAACATGTCCATGAACGGCAGCTTCACCAGGTCGTTCTTCTCGGCCTTCGCCTCGAAGACCTCCGGCTCGTCCAGCGAGCGGCGGACCATGAACGCGACGACGAGCACGACGATGGAGAGCAGGAACGGGATGCGCCAGCCCCAGGCCAGGCGGTCCGCCTCGCTCATCGCGGCCACCGGCAGGAAGACCAGCGAGGCCAGCACGATGCCGGCGGAGATCCCGCTCATCGCAAAGGAGGGGAAGAAGCCGCGGCGTCCCACGGGGGACTCCTCCATGGTCAGTGCTGAGGCGCCCGCGGTTTCCGCGCCGGCCGAAAGCCCCTGGCACAGGCGCAGGAAGACCAGCAGGGCCGGTGCGAGGTAGCCGACGGTGTGGAAGTCCGGCAGGACGCCGATCAGGAAGGTGGATCCGCCCATGAGGACCAGGGTCAGCACCAGCGTGTTCTTGCGCCCGAGGCGGTCGCCCAAGTGGCCGAAGACGACGGCACCGAAGGGCCGGGCGACGTAGGCGACGCCGAACGTGGCGAAGGAGGCCAGCAGGGCAATGGTCGGGTCGCCGCCGGGGAAGAAGATGTGCGAGAAGACCAGGGAGGCCGCCGTCGCATAGACGAAGAAGTCGTAGTACTCGAGCATGCCGCCCAGGAAGGCGGCAAGCGCCGCCTTGCGGGCGCGGTGCAGGCGTCGTGCCTGCTCCGTGCCGGAAGCGGCGGGGGTGGCGGCTGGTTTCGTGGCCATGAGGGGAATCCTTTGGAACTGGGGCTGAATACTGGTCGCACGCGAGGTGTTGTGCGCATTCCGTACAGTCGTGCGGTATCCGACTAGTTCGATGGTAAGGCACGTGACCCCAATCACCAAGAGTTGTTGCCCGGCACTTTCAGCGACCCGACGCGCGGCTCCCCGGGCGGTGGATGAAGCGGTGGGCCAGCAGCACGAGGAAGACCGCGGTGCACAAGGCGGCACCCAATCCGAAGGCCGTCGTGATGCCGGCGCTGCTCGGGCGCAGATCGGGTTCCAGGTGCGTTGCGAAGATCGCGGCAGACACCGCGGTGCCGAACGAGCTGCCGACGGTGCGCAACACCTGGTTGAAGCTGACCGAGCTGCCGAGTTCGGACGTGGCCACGCTGCGTTCGATCAGCGCCGGCATGGCCGCGTAGCTGGCCCCCATGCCGAGGCCGAACACCAGCATCCCGAGCAGGATCTCCCAGAGCGCCGAGTGCGCAAGCCAGAGCATGGTGCCGGAGGCCGCCATGAGGGCCGTGCCCAACGGCAGCAGCGTGGTCAACCGGATGCGGCCCGCCAGGCGGCGCACGACGCGGTTGGCCGTGAAGCTGCCGACCGAGAGGGGGAACATCACGAAGCCGGCCCAGAAGACGGGAAGCGCGATCCCGTAACCGGTGGCAACGGGGGCCTGGGCAACCAGGCTGGAAATCGACAACGCGATGTACATGGCGGCGCCGAGGCCGACGGCGGTGCCGTTGGCCAGCAGGACATCGCCGGTGCGCAGGACCCGCAGGTTGACCAGCGGATGACCCACCCGCAACTCGGTGAGGACCCAGCCGGCCAGCACCAGCGCGGCACCGATGAAGGTGCCCACGGTCGTGACCGAGCCCCATCCCCAGTTCGGCCCCTCGCTGACGGCCAGCAGCAGGGCGCCCAGGCCAAGGCCCAGCAGGGCTGCGCCCCCGAAATCAAAAGGCAGGCGGGGAGCGCGCTCGTCGGGCCCCGCCGGAACGGTCCGCAGGACCACGAGGATCGCGCTGAGCACGAACAGCGCGGCGAACCAGAACGCGATCTGGAACTGGAAGAGCCCGGCGATGATGCCGGTCAGCGGGTAGCCGATGCCGATGCCGGTGGAGACGGTGACCGACAGGCTGGAAATCGAGGGCTGGACCTTCGCGGGCTGCACGTAGCGCCGGGCCAGGGAGATCGTCACCGGGACGATGCCGTAGCTCAGCCCCTGCAGCGCGCGCCCGAGCAGGAAGACCGGGAACGTGGTGGCCAGGGCGGCGATGACCGACCCGAGCAGGATGATGCCCAGTGACGCCAACAGCAGCCGCCGCTTGTCTGGGCCGTCGCTGAGCCGGCCCATCACCGGGGTGGCGATCGCCCCCACGAGCAGGTTGACGGTCAGCATCCACTGGGCGGTGTTGACCGAGACGTCCAGTTCCTCGGCGACGGTGGGCACCAGGAGCATGCCCAGCGAGCTCACGATCGCGGTGGACAAGGCGGCGTAGACCAGGCCCTGGACGAGCCGTGTCCCCTGCGCACCGCTAGGCATCGGGAAGCTGCGTTCCGAGTTTTTGCAGGACGGGGACGGCCGCGGCGAGGGCCCGCCGCTCATCGGCCGAGAGCACGTCCTCGACGGCCCGGTCCAGCCACTGCCGGCCCGCCGCGGAATCGTGGTCCAGCCGCTGCCGGCCCGCCTCGGTGGCCTCGATCCACCAGCGGCGCTTGTCTGCGGGGTCCGGGACCTTCACCACCAGCTCCTGGCGCTCCAGCTCGCGGACGGCCAGCGAGATCCCCTGCGGGCTGACGTGCACTGCAGTGGCCAGCTGTGCCGCGGTGGCCCGACCGTGCCCGGCCAGGTGGCGCAGGACGCCGACCTTGCCGGGTGAGAGGGTACGTCCCGCGTCCAGCTGCCGCAGCAACGGCTGGAGGGAATCGAGGAAGGCGTGGGCGATCGGCTCGGAGGTCATCCGGTGATTCTACAAGCAACTTGATCAAGTTGCTTGACCTTTTGCGCGGTGGTGCCTTACTTCAGGTGGTCCACCAGGTCGGAGGCGATGCCGTTGTAGGTCCCCGGCGTCAGCTCCTTCAACCGGGCGGCCGCCTCCGCGCCCAGACCGAGGCCGGCGACGAATTCCTGCATGCGTTCCGCGTCCACGCGGTGCCCGCGGGTGAGTTCCTTGAGCCGCTCGTAGGGGTTCTCCATGCCGGGGGTCCCGGCGATGGCCTCGGCACGCATGACCATCTGGATGGCCTCGCCGAGCACCTCCCAGTTGTGGTCCAGGTCCTCGGCCAGCACGTCCTCGGCCACATCCAGGCGCTGCAGCCCCTTGGCGACGTTGGAGATGGCCAGCAGCGAGTGCCCGAACGCGGTGCCGATATTGCGCTGCGAGGACGAATCGGTGAGGTCGCGCTGCCAGCGGCTGGTCACCAGCGTGGCGCCCAGGGTGTCGAGCAGGCCGTTGGAGATCTCCAGGTTCGCCTCGGCGTTCTCGAAGCGGATCGGGTTGACCTTGTGCGGCATCGTCGAGGACCCGGTGGCCCCGGCGACCGGGACCTGCTTGAAGTAGCCGATGGAGATGTAGCTCCACACATCGGTGCAGAAGTTGTGCAGGATCCTGTTGAACCGGGCCACGTCGGCGTAGAGCTCGGCCTGCCAGTCGTGGGATTCGATCTGCGTGGTCAGCGGGTTCCAGTCAAGCCCCAGCCCCTCCACGAACGTCTTCGAGACCTGCTGCCAGTCGGCGCCGGGCACTGAAGCGTAATGCGCGGCGTAGGTGCCGGTGGCCCCGTTGATCTTGCCCAGGTATTCGGTGCGGGCGATCCGCTCCAGCTGGCGCGTCAACCGCCAGGCGGTGACGGCGAGCTCCTTGCCCAGCGTGGTCGGGGTGGCCGGCTGCCCGTGGGTGCGCGAGAGCATCGGCACCTCGCGGAGGGTTTCGGCCATCGTGGTGATCTGTTCCACCAGGGCGCGGGCATCGGGCATCCAGACGTCCTCGACCGCGTCCTTCACCCCCAGGGCGTAGGAGAGGTTGTTGATGTCCTCGCTGGTGCAGCCGAAGTGCACCATCGGGGTCAGCGCCTCGATGCCGATGCCCGGCAGGCGGCGGTTGATGTAGTACTCCACTGCCTTCACGTCATGGACGGTGATGGCCTCGATCTCCGAAAGCTCCGAGACCGAATCGGCGTTGAAGTCGGTGACGATCCGCCGCAGCGCAGCGGTCTGCTCGGCGGTCAACGGGGAGGTGCCCGGCAGCACGGAGTTCGAGGTGAGGTGCAGCAGCCACTCGACTTCGACGTGCACGCGGTTGCGGTTCAGTGCCGCCTCCGAGAGGTGGTCCACCAGCGGGGCGATCGCCGACCGGTAGCGGCCGTCGAGGGCACCGAGTGCCAGTGGTTCTGAAGCAAGGGATGTGCGCGCGGAATCAGCCATGGTGCCCATTCTTTCATGGTCCGCCCGGCAGGGGGCACCGCATGACGCGGCCCTGCCGCGCTATCCACAGGTACGACGGCGGTGCCTGCGCCATGCCCGGAGCGCACCTAGCGTGGTGTCTAACCGGTGAGGGGTTGGACCCGCTGTCCCCTCCGGGTGGAAAGGGAGGCACGGTGCAGAACTGGGATCTGCTGGAGGCCAGGGCGCGGCAGGCCCTGGGCGAGCTCTCCTGTGCCCGTGCCGCACTGCTCTCGGCGTGCGGCGTGCAATGGCGCTCGCCGGCGGGAGCCGCGTACCGTCGGCGTTTGGAGGAGTCCCTGGGCCAGCTGGACGCCATTCCCCGCGAGCTGGAGGACGCCCTCGCCGCGGTGCAGCAAGGCAGGGCGCACTCCGTGGTGGATGGCCCATGAGCCATACCAGTACCGGCGGTGTGACCAGCGTGGACTACCAGTTCGACGAGTTCGAACGCGCGGCGGTGCTGCTCGCGCGGGCCGAGCACTCCCTGGGGATGGTCCGGATGCTCCTCTCCTCCGCCCTGGCCGATGCCGGCCCACCGTCCTGGCGGGACGTCTGGCAGTTCTCCCGGGCCGTCGAGGACCACCTGAGGACCGGAAACGCCCTGGCCAACGAGGTGGAGGACCGTCTTGCCCACTGCCGGATCGGGCTCGAAACCAGCAGGGCGTCCTACGAGGATGCCGAACGGCGGGCCCGCCAGCAGGCCTTCCAGGTGCGCTCGGAGACGACCGTCCCCCGGCTGGTCCATGAACTGGCGTCTAACCACGGCCATCCGGACGGGCAGACGATGGAGGACCTGATCAATGCCGCTCCCGGGTATGCCCTGTCACTCCTGCTCTTGTGCGGGGCGCCGATGCGGTTGGCGTCCGGCCACCCGGAGCCACCGCCGATCCCCGCAGCGGTGCTGCGCTTTCTCGCCCGGGCGGTGGCCGACCGGGACCACGGTGGCCCGTTCACCACGGGCATCGCCGACCGGCTCGCCACCAACCTGGCCTCGCACGCGGCCCTCCGCCAGCTGCTGAACGTCCGCAGGATCCGTGTGGCTTCGGTCTCCCGCGCCCAACCGGAGCCCTTCACCGGCACCCTGCCCGATCTGATGTCACTGCAGCAACGGGCAGAAGCGCAGGTCTCGGGAGACGGCGCTGTCCTGGTGTCCACCACCCAGACACCCGCGGGACCCGTCCATGTCCTGACCCTTCCAGGGACGCAACCGGCGGAAGATCGTTTGACCTCCCTGCCCGTGAACCCCTTCGATGAGGGCGGCATCGTAGAAGCCGCGGGCCTCGACAGCCGGTATGTGGGCGAGGCCGCCGCCGAGGCGTTGCACGCCGCCGGGGCCCAACCGGGGGACCGGCTGGTCATCACCGGATACAGCCAGGGCGGGATCCATGCCGCCAACCTGGCGGTCGACCCGCGGATCGCGCGGATGTACGACGTCGAATACGTGGTCACCAGTGGTGCACCCGTGGGCGGAATCCCGTTGCCCGACGGGGTCCGCGGCTTGCACATGGAACACGTGGACGACATGGTTCCGGGGCTGGACGGCCGGCCCAACCCGGACAGCCGCAACCAGGTCACCGTGCGCTTCACGGGCTACGCGCCCGGAACGGACATGGAGGCCGGGGGTTTTGGCGCGGCCCACCAGCTCGGCAATTACACGGCGCTCTCGGAGGAATTGGCGACCAGCACCGAACCCAATATCGTCGAGGACCGGCAGGCCCTCGGTGCGGTGTTCGCGGGGGCCACCACCGTGTCGGTGACGACTGTGGCGCTGCGGAGGGGGCGCGCACGCGAGGTCGCCCGGATCAAGCCGGTGCGTCGTCAGCGGCGAGGGCCCCTGAGGAGGGGGTTGCATGCGGCACCGGCGCACTGACCGGTCACGGCACCGGGCGCGGAGCTTGCGATGCCTAGCGCTCCTTGTCGGGGACGACCCAGCCGATCACTGCCGACACCACGCTGATGATGATCGCCCCGAGTACGGCATCCCAGAAGAACGTGTCGATGTGCAGGCCGATGGGCGTGTAGCTGCTCAGCCACGAGGTCAGCATCAGCATGGCCGCATTGATCACGATGGCAAAGAGACCCAGGGTCAGGCACGTGATCGGCAGCGACAGGAAACCGATGATCGGGCGGACCACGGCATTGACGATGCCGAAGATGAGGCCGATGAACAGGTATGCCACCACCTTGCCGACCGAGTCGTTGCCGGTGGCATCGCTGACGGCGCTGGAACCGACGGTGATGCCCGGCAGCAGCCAGGTCGCGGCCGCCAAGGCCAGGGCGTTGACGATGACTTTGACGATGAATCGCAGCATGGGGACATCCTTCCACACCGTGCTGTGCGGCTCCTGGCGGGTGGGGTGCTCAGGCCGGGGCGGCCTCCGCCGCAGACGCGAGCATCTCCTCGATCACCGTCCGGCACCCACCACACCCGGTCCCCGCACGACAGGCCGAGCCGACCGCGTCCACCGAGGAACATCCGCTGTCGCAGGCACGCTGGACCTCGCCGAACGTGGCTCCACTGCACCGGCACAACACATCCGAGTCCTCGGGAACGCGGGCGGATGCCGGCAGGGCGGCGTCGTCCAGGCGGAACAGCGAACTGCGGTCCGCCGGCAAATCATCGCCACGTTCATACAGCAGCACCAACTCGGCTGCCGTCCGTGGCATGCCGATCGCGATGAATCCCGTGAGGACGCCACCCTCGGTGACCAGTTTGCAGTATCGGCCCTGCCCGGGATCCGCCCAGACGCTCACCCGTTGGGTGCCCGGATCCCACGGGCCGGACGAGACGGTGCCCGCGGCTGCCAGATCAACTCCGCGGGCCTTGAGCATGATCACGGCAGCGGCCTCTTCCGGGACTGGTTCCGCGAGACCGGGCCGGGCGGCGGGTCCCGGGAGGGAAGGCGCGGACAACAGGAGCCGGGCGAGGTGCCCGGCCAGCCAGGACGCCTGGGTCCACCCGGGGCCGATCAAACAGCTGGGGGGACGGCCCTGGACGGCGGCGCAGTCGCCGATGGCGAAGACCCGTTCCTCTGTATCGGCGCAAAGACGCTCGTCCACACGGATCCCCCCGGTGACCACCAGGCCACACCCTTCAGCCAGTTCGGTGCGCGGCCGGACACCTACGGATACCACCAGCGCGTCGCCCGGGCAGGACCTTCCTCCCTCGAGGTCGAGTCCGCTGAACCTCCCCCCGTCCACGCGCACCCCCACGGCCCGCACGTCCGGCACGACCTCGATGCCGGCATCCGCCAGGGCCGCCGCCAGGACGCGGCCGCCGTCGTGGTCCAGCGCCCGCGCCAGCGGGACCGGTCCATGGTGGACGAGCGTGGCGACGGCACCGGCCTCGCGAATGGCCAGGGCAGCTTCGACTCCCAAGATGCCGCCACCCAGGACGACCACCCGTCCACCCGTGCGTACGACACGGGCCAGGCGCGCGGCGTCGTCGAGATCCCGGAGTGCCATGACCCCCTCGGGCAGCGGGGGATCGCCGAGCGGGGAGAAGTCAAGCCCGCGCAGGACCGGTATGGCCGGCCGCGAGCCCGTCGCGAACACCAGCCGGTCGTACCCCAACTCGGACCCGTCGGAGAGCAGGACGCGGCGTCGGGAACGGTCAACACGAACGGCGGAGGTGCCCAGCCGCAGATCGACCCCCGCCCCCGCGAGTTCCTGGGGTTCGGCCAGCGACAAGGACGCGGCGTCCGTGCGGCCCGTGGCCACATCGGCGACGAGAACGCGGTTGTAGGCCGGCCGCACTTCGCCGCCGATGACCGTGAGGCCGATCGTGCCGGCGAGCTTGTGGGGCAGCAGGTCATCGACGAACCTGGCCGCCACCGGGCCGAAGCCCAGCACGACGATCCGCTCTGCCGGGCCGGTGGAGCCGTTCATGCGGGCCTCCCGGCGGACTCGGCGGTGGCCAGCTGGCCAGCCGGGACGAGGGGTTCCACGACCACGGCGCTGTTCTTGAAGGCGGGCATCCCGCTGACCGGATCCGTGACGGCCGCCGTGAGCAGATTCGCACTGCCTTGTCCCTCGAAGTGGAACGGCAGGAACACGGCGTCCCGGCGCATGCCCGTGCTGAGCCTGGCACGTGCAACCACCCGGCCACGACCGTTGCTGAGGGCGAGGGGTTCCCCGTCCCGCACGCCCAGGGCCAGTGCCGTTGCGGGGTGCAGTTCGGCCCGGGGCTCCGGTTGCGCGGCGAGGAGCTCCGGGGTCCTCCGGGACTGCGATCCGCTCTGGTAGTGCTCGAGCAGACGTCCGGTCAGCAGGGTCAGGGTCCCGCGGCCGTGGAGTTCTTCGGACGGCGCCCCGACCCGGACGCCAACCAGCCGGGCCCGCCCGTCGGGATGGGCAAAGCGGTCGAGGAACAAGCGCGGAGTGCCCAGCAGCGGGCGTGCGGGGTCCGGTGTCCCGGTCGTACCGCCCCCCGGGGACGCGGCGCAGGGCCAGTAGATGGCCGACCCGTTCTCCAGTGCCGAGTACGTGATGCCCGAGTAGTCGGCCAGCCCGCCCGCCGAGGCGGCGCGCAATTCCTCGAAGACCTCTCGCGGGTCGCTCGGATACCGTCCGGGTGCCCGCAACCTCCGGGCCAACTCGGCGAAGATCCACAACTCGGAGCGCGCCCCTTCCGGCGGCTCGACGGTGCGGCGCCGCCGTAGCACCCTCCCCTCCAGATTGGTCATCGTCCCCTCCTCCTCGGCCCACTGCAGGACCGGCAACACCACATCGGCCAGGGCAGCGGTTTCGGAGAGGAAGAAGTCGGCGACGACGAGGAAGTCCAAGCGCCGCAGGCCCTCGATGACCCGTGCCGCATCGGGGGAGGAGACCGCCACGTTGGCACCGTGGACCAGGAGCATCCGGGCGCCACCGGGCCTGGCCAGCCCGTGGAGCAACTCGGTGGCGGGCACCCCCGGGCCCGGGATGGCCGAAACGTCGGCCCCCCAGACACCCGCCACGTGGGCGCGGTGCGCGGGGTCGGTGATCTTGCGGTATCCCGGCAACTGGTCGCACTTCTGGCCATGTTCACGGCCGCCCTGCCCGTTGCCCTGCCCCGTCAGCGTCCCGTAGCCCCCGGACGTCGTCCCCGGAAGTCCCAGTAGCAGGGCGAGGTTGATCGCCGCCGTCGTCGTGTCGGTTCCGTTGGCGTGCTGTTCGACCCCGCGCCCGGTGAGTACATAGACGCGCCGTCCACCCGTTCGTGACTCCCGGGCGGCATCGGTCAATTGGTGGGCCACCTGGCGCAGCAGGCCGGCCGGCACTCCGGTCGCCGCCTGCACCCGTTCGGGCCACCACTGCGCCACCGTGCGCACGATGTCGGCCCTGCCGGAGGTGCGCTCGGCCAGGTAGGTCTCGTTGGCCAGGCCCTCGACCAGGACCACGTGGCAGAGACCGAGCAGCAACTGGAGATCGGTGCCCGGAGTCGGCTGGAGGTGTACGCCGCCGCCGTTCCCTGTCAGTTCGGCGGTGGCGGTGCGCCGCGGGTCGACGACGATTAAGCCGCCGGCATCCCGGGCAGGTTCGAGATGCCGGACGAACGGGGGCATCGTGTCGGCGACGTTGGACCCGAGCAGCAGGACCGTCCCGGCTCCCTGGAGATCCGTCAGCGGGAAGGGCAGCCCACGGTCCAGGCCAAAGGCGCGGTTGCCTGCCGCAGCAGCCGAGGACATGCAGAACCTGCCGTTGTAGTCCACCCTGGACGTCCCCACGGCCAGACGTGCGAACTTCCCCAGCTGGTAGGCCTTCTCGTTGGTCAGGCCCCCGCCGCCGAACACCGCCACCGCATCGTGGCCGTGGAGCGAGCGGACGGACTCGATCCGGGCCGCCACCGTGTCGAGTACGTCCTGCCAGGAGGCGGGGTGCAGCTGGCCGTCGGCGCCACGGAGCAAGGGGCCGTCGAGCCGTTCGGGCGCCTGCAGCAGCGAGCCGGCCGACCAGCCCTTGCGGCACAACGAGCCCCCGTTGGTGGGGAAGTCCCGTCCCTGTATTACCGGTGCTCCGTTCTCCACCGGGCTGACGGTCATGGCGCATTGCAGGGCGCAATACGGGCAGTGGGTCGCGTTCTGCGGCGCGGTCGCCACCTCAGGCCCCCGATCCGGCGAAGGGCGACGAGGCCCGCTGGTAGTTGAACCAGGCCACCGCCGACAGCAAGGCGTAGATGCCGACGAAGGACCAGAAGGCGGCGGTGTAGCCACCGGTCGCCCCGACGGAAGCGCCCAGGGCCTGGGGTATGAGGAATCCGCCGTAGGCGCCGATGGCCGAGACCAGGCCCAGTGCGGCCGCGGCTTGCCGCTCGGTGGAGATCGCCGTCGCCTCCCGACGCCCGGCTCGGGCCGACAGGTGGGCCCGTCGGGTGAAGACGGCCGGGATCATGCGGTAGGTCGAACCGTTGCCGACCCCGCTGGCCCCGAAGAGCAGGATGAACAGTGCCAGGAACCACCAGAATCCTCCTGCGGGCGAGGTCAACGCCAGGGCCGCGGTGAGTACCGCCATGACGGCAAAGGCGGCGATCGTGATGCGTGCACCGCCGTGCTTGTCCGCCAGGCGACCGCCGAGTGGCCGGGTGAGCGAGCCGACCAACGGGCCGAGGAAGGCCAGGGAGAGCGCGGCGCCGAGCACGGCGAAGGACGAAAACGCAGGGAAGGAGTCCTTGATCAGTTTCGGGAAGACCGCAGAGAAGCCGATGAAGGATCCAAAGGTTCCGATGTACAGCACGGCGATGACCCACATCTGCGGTTCGCGTACGGCGGCCAGGGATCCGGAGAGGTCGGATCGGGCCTGGCTGAGGTTGTGCATGTTCCGCAGTGCCAGGAACGCCGCGAGCACGATGAACGGCATCCACATCAAGCCGGCCAGCGGAAGGTGGAGGGTACCGGCAGCGAAAACGGTGACCGCCACGGGGACCGCCAATTGGGCCACAGCCGCCCCGAGGTTGCCACCGGCCGCATTCAGGCCCAGCGCCCACCCCTTTTCCCGCGCCGGGTAGAAATAGGTGATGTTCGCCATCGAGCTGGCGAAGTTCCCGCCACCGAACCCGGCCAGCCCGGCCAAGGTGAGCAGGATCCAGAAGGGGGTCGTCGGATCGGCAACGGCCCAGGCCATCCCGCCCACCGGGACCAGCAGCAGCAGGGCGGATACCACCGTCCAGTTGCGCCCGCCGAAGCGGGCCACCATGAAGGAGTAGGGGATCCGCAGGGTGGCCCCGACCAGGCTGGGCATCGATATCAGCCAGAACAGTTCGGTGGTCTCCAGGTCGAAACCGGCCGCCGGCAGGTAGATGGCCACGATCGACCACAATTGCCAGACCACGAACCCGAGGAATTCGCAGAGGATCGAATACTTCAGGTTGACCCGGGCGGTCCGGCGGCCGACGTCCTTCCAGAAGCGGGGGTCTTCGGCATCCCAATTGCCGATCCACCGGCCGGGTCCGACCTCGAGTCGCATCGGGTTCGCCGTACTGGTTGTCGGCATGAGTTGTTCGGTGTGGCCCACAGCTACCTCCACGTCGTGTGTCATCGTCTGGGGTCCACCGTGCCAAGCTCGTGTTTCCGGAATCCGTGGCTGCCGTTTCGCGCCGGGCAACTCTTTCTCACCGGGGGCCCACGTGGATGTGAGGCACAGCCCGGCAGCGATAGGGTTGGGCCATGAGCAACGAGAACCCCGTCACACCCGTCGAGGTGCAACCACGTCCCGTACTGGGCCAGCTTCCGAAGTATGCCGCGGGCAAACCCCCGGCCGTCGTTCCGGGACTGACCTCATACAAGCTGTCCTCCAACGAGAACCCCCAGCCACCGGTGCCGGCAGTGCTGGCGGCCATCCGCGAAGGCGTCGACTTCAACCGCTATCCGGACCCGCTGGCAACGAAGCTGCGCGAGGCCCTGGCCGGATACCTCGATGTGCCGGCTGACGACATCGTCACCGGCGCCGGAAGCCTGGGCGCCCTGACCCAGATCCTGCAGACCTTCGCCGGACAGAACGACGACGATGTCGCCGATGAGGTCATCTACGCCTGGCGCTCGTTTGAGGCCTACCCCATCGTCGTGCAGACCACCGGCGCGGATGCCATCGAGATCCCGAACCTGCCCGATGGCCGCCATGACCTGGATGCCATGGCCGCAGCGGTCAACGCGCAGACTTCCGTCGTGCTGCTGTGCACGCCCAACAATCCCACGGGCCCGGTGTTGACGACCGCCGAGGTCGAGAAGTTCATCAACTCGGTTCCCGCCAACGTGCTGATTGTCATCGACGAGGCCTACAACGAGTTCGTCCGTGCCGACGATGCGGTCAATGGCATCGAGATGTACCGCAAGTACCCCAACGTGGTCGTCCTGCGGACCTTCTCCAAGGCCCACGGACTGGCCAACCTGCGGGTCGGATATTCCATTTCGCATCCGTCGATCACGCAGTACCTGCGGGTCATCGCCACGCCATTTGCCGTGTCGAGCCTGGCGGAAAAAGCTGCGGTGGCGTCGATCGAGAACATTGATGGCGTTGTCGAAAGCGTACAACGCGTGGTGGACGAGAGGACCCGCGTCGTCACGGGCCTGCGGGACCTCGGATGGGAGATCCCCGATGCCCAGGGCAACTTCGTGTGGCTCGCCTTTGGCGATGAGACCCCTGAATTCGCCCGGGTTGCCGGCGAGCAGGCCCTCTCCGTACGGGCCTTCGGCACCGAGGGCCTGCGGGTGACCATCGGCGAGGAGGAAGCCAACACGCGTTTTTTGGAGCTTTGTAGCAAGTATCCAAAACGACCCACCCTTTCCTAGCCGGTCGCCAATCGCGGCGGCGAGCCCCTCGCCCAGTAGGCTGTAAGGGTATTTCCGTTATATGCCCCCTCCGGAATGCATGTCGCAGGGGGCATATTTTCGATCGAAGGGTATCCACGCGCATGACCTCAACCGCACAGGCGACGGCGGCAACTGACATGGTGCAGTTGCTCACGCCAGACGGAGAGCTCCGGCAGGACGACGTCTATTCGCGGTATCTGGCCGACGTCGATGCCGAGCAGATGCGCGGCTTCTACCGCGACATGGCGCTCACCCGCCGCTTCGATGACGAGGCGACGGCCTTGCAGCGACAGGGCCAGCTGGCTTTGTGGGTGCCGCTGCGGGGGCAGGAAGCGGCCCAGATCGGCTCCGGCCGGGCCACCGAGACCCGTGACTACATCTTCCCCACCTATCGCGAGCACGGTGTGGCCCTGACCCGGCAGGTGGATTTCCCCCAGATGCTGCGGATCTTCAGGGGCATCTCCAACGGCGGGTGGGACCCCCGGGAAAACAACTTCCACATGTACACGATGGTGCTCGCCGCGCAGATGCCGCACGCCGTGGGCTATGCGATGGGCATCCAACGCGACCAGGCGGGGTGGGATGCCCAGCGGCTCGCCGCCGACGGCACCGCCGTGGTGGCCTACTTCGGCGACGGTTCCTCCTCGGAGGGCGATACCCATGAGTCCATGGTCTTCGCCGCGAGCAACCAGGCACCGGTGGTCTTCTTCTGCCAGAACAACCAGTGGGCCATCTCGGTCCCGTTCGAGGTCCAGTCCCGCGTCCCCTTGGCACAACGCGCCGCGGGCTACGGCTTCCCGGGGGTGCGGGTGGACGGCAACGACGTGTTGGCCGTGCACGCCGTCACCCGCTGGGCATTGGAACATGCGCGTTCCGGCAACGGGCCCGTGCTCATTGAGGCCCAGACCTACCGGGTCGGTGCACACACCACCGCCGACGACCCCACCAAGTACCGCACGGCACTCGAAGAGGAGACCTGGGGTCCCAAGGACCCGCTGGTCCGTTTGGAGAAGTACCTCAGGGACCAGGGCATGGTCGATGACGACTTCTTCGTCCAGCTGGCCGCCGATGGCGACGAGATGGCCGCCCGCGTCCGCCGCGAGGCGCTGGCCTTCCCGGCGCCGACCCTGGCCCAGTCTTTCGCCAACGTCTATGCCGAAGCCCATCCGCTGATCCGTGAGGAGCTGGAGTTCCACCTCCAGTACGAGGCGGGTTTCGCCGATGCGACCGGCACCGACGAGCAAGGGGATGCCCGATGACCACGATGACCCTGGCCAAGGCCCTGTCCGCGGGCCTGCGCCGCGTGCTGGAAGAGAACCCCAAGTCACTGCTGATCGGTGAGGACATCGGTCGTCTCGGCGGCGTCTACCGCGTGACCGAGGGCCTGATGGCCGACTTCGGCACCGAGCGCGTCGTGGATTCGCCGCTGGCCGAGTCCGGCATCATCGGCACCTCGATCGGCATGAGCCTACGCGGCTACGCCCCCATCGCCGAGATCCAGTTCGACGGCTTCGTCTTCCCCGGGTTCAACCAGATCACCACGCAACTGGCCAAGATGCGGGCCCGATCCGAGGGCCGCTTCGGGGCCCCCGTCGTCGTGCGGATCCCCTATGGAGGTGGAATCGGGTCGATCGAGCACCATTCGGAATCCCCCGAGGCGCTGTTCGCCCACACGCCCGGCCTGCGGATCATCACCCCCTCCAACCCCAACGATGCCTACTGGATGATCCAGCAGGCAGCGGCCTGCCAGGACCCGGTGATCTTCTTCGAACCCAAGCGCCGCTACTGGCTCAAGGGCGAGGTCGACACCGAAACGTCGGCACCGGACGCCTTCAGCGCCCAGGTCATCCGCGAGGGGAGCGATGCGACCATCGTGACCTACGGGCCGCTGGTCCCGGTGGCCCTGGCCGCCGCCGAAGCCGCCACGGAGGACGGGCGCAGCATCGAAGTCATCGACCTGCGCTCGATCAGCCCGATTGATTTCGATACGGTGATCGCCTCGGTGCAGAAGACCGGCCGGCTCATCGTCACCCACGAGGCCCCCACCTTTGGCGGGATCGGCGGGGAAATCGCGGCACGGGTCTCCGAACGCGCCTTCCTGTCCCTGGAGGCCCCCGTGATCCGCGTCGGTGGATTCCACATGCCCTACCCGGTGGCCAAGGTCGAGGAACAGTACTTGCCGGACATCGACAAGCTGCTCGATGCGCTGGACCGTTCCTTCGAGTACTAGGCCGACCGGCACCCCGAACAGCACGCGCCCAAGGAGCCATCCATGAGTACCTTCAAACTGCCGGACGTCGGCGAAGGCCTGACCGAGGCCGACATCGCCTCGTGGAAGGTCAAGCCCGGCGACACCGTGGAGATCAACCAGGTCTTCGTGGAGATCGAGACGGCCAAGTCGCTCGTCGAACTGCCCAGCCCCTACGCCGGTGTCGTGACCGAACTGCATGCCGACGAGGGGCAAACCGTGGAGGTTGGCCAGCCGCTCTTCTCCGTGGATGAAACCGGGCAGGACGTTCCGGCGCCGCAGGAACCGGGCATCGAATCGGCGCCCACCGCCGACGCGGTGGCCGAACCGCAGGCCGCTGCCGTATCCGTTCCGCCGACCCGGGAAGCTCCTGGAACGGCGGAGGAGAAGGCGCCGGGCCCCCTGGTCGGTTCCGGGCCGAAGGCCGATCCAGTCCGCCGCCGACCGCGCACCCAGCGCGGGACGCCGGCCAGCACCCCCGCCACCGAGGCACCCGCGGCAGTCGCGGCCCCCGCGCCGGCTGCCTCCCGCCGTCCCGCGACCGGAACACCTGCAGCGGCGCCGCAGCCGGCCCCTGCAACAGCTGGAAACCGTGCAGGCGCCGCCCGCCAGTCGGTCACCCAGTTGCTGGACCGGGTACTGGCCAAGCCGCCCGTGCGCAAGATCGCCAAGGAACTGGGCATCGATCTGGCCAAGATCAGCGGAACCGGACTGCGCGGGGAGATCACCCGCGAGGACCTCATCTCCTACCAGGGACAACGCGAGGCCGAGCAGGACCAGGCACCGACGTTCTGGATGCAGGGCAGCGTGGACGAGGACCGGGTCACCCGCGAACCCGTTCGCGGCGTGCGCAAGGCGACCGCCAAGGCCATGGTGGAGTCGGCCTCCAGCGCACCGCATGTGAGCATCTTCGTCGACGTCGACGCCTCCCGCACCATGGAGTTCACCCAACGGCTCAAGAAGTCCAGGGACTTCGAAGGCATCAAGGTGTCCCCGCTGCTGATCCTGGCGAAGGCCGTGATCTGGGCGGCCGCGCGCAACCCCAGCGTCAATGCCAGCTGGGTGGACCGGCCCGAGGGCGGGGCCGAGATCCACGTCAAGCACTACATGAACCTGGGCATCGCCGCTGCCACCCCGCGTGGACTGCTGGTGCCGAACATCAAGGACGCCCAGGACCTGAGCCTGAAGGAGCTGGCCGTGGCCCTGAACCACCTCGCCGTCACTGCACGCGAGGGAAAGACCAAGCCGGAAGACATGCGCGGCGGTTCGCTGACGGTCACCAACATCGGCGCCCTCGGCATCGACACGGGCACGCCGATCATCAATCCAGGCGAAGTGGCCATCGTTGCCTTCGGGACCATCCGGCAGAAGCCGTGGGTGGTCTCCGGTGAAGTCATCCCCCGGTGGATCACCACCCTCGGGGGGAGCTTCGACCACCGGGTCGTCGACGGGGACCTCTCCGCGCGGTTCATGGCCGACGTCGCCGCCATCATGGAGGAGCCGGCGCTGCTGCTCGACTGAGTTCGGCCCCGGAGCCGTCCCGATCAGGACAACGGCAATTGGGGCCCCAGCTCCGCGGCTGCTGCCCGCAGCTGGTCCAGATGGCCCGATAGCGCCTCGCGGTCCTTGCGGAACAACGGCGAAGCCAGTGCCATGGCGGCAACCAGCCGTCCGGAGGCGGACCAGACCGGGACACCCACCGCTGCCATGCCGTCGTCGTTCTCCTCCTGCTGCGACACCCAACCTGAATTCCGGGCCGCGGACATCTCCGCCTCGAGTGCGCCACGGTCCGTGATCGAACGACGGGTGCGCACGACCAGTTCGGTGGTGGCCACCAGGCCCGGCTCGAAGGCCAGGAAGACCTTGCCAATGGCGCTCGTGGAGAGGGGGCCGTGGTCGCCGGGGTCGGTGGTGATGCGATATTGCGGGCCGTCGCATTTGGCGATGGTGAGGGTCCGATCACCGTCACGGACGGCGAGGATGGAACTCTCCCCGGTCGTTTCCGTCAATCTGCGCAGGACCGGGCCGGCCGTCCCCTCGAAGCCACGGGCATGCGCCACCTTCTGCCCCAATTGGAAGATCCTCAACCCCAGCCTGTAGGTCTTCGCCACGTCCTCGTAGACCACGTACCCGCTGCTGACCAGCGTGTTCAACAACCGATAGGCGGTGCTGAAGGGCAACTCGCTGGCTTCGGCCACCTTTCCGGCGGGCAACCCGTCCGGGTGGTCGCCCAAGAGGGTCAACAACCCCAGGGCCTTCGCCACGGTCCCCGATCCCTCGGCCATGGTGCTCCTTAATCTTTGACACACGTCCATGTGACGGGCACCATAAGTATAACCAAAATACAGAAGCTATTGCCACTATTTGGACATGAAGACAAAGGTGCCTTCGCCGAAACGACATCGTCGTCTGCCACCCGGGTCCCGAGGAAACATGAACCAGCCAGAAACAAGCCTTGCCAAAACCCCCAAGCGTGCCGCTGTCGCCAGTTGGATCGGCTCGGCGCTGGAGTACTACGATTTCGCCGTCTACGGAACGGCGGCTGCACTCGTTCTGAACCACCTGTTCTTCCCCGCCGACACCAACCCCGCCCTGGCCATCCTGGCTTCCATGGGGACCGTCGGCGTCGCCTACGTCGTGCGCCCGCTGGGTGCACTCATCATGGGACCGCTGGCCGACAAGTACGGCCGGCGTTTCGTCCTGATGCTGACGTTGTTCCTCATGGGTGGTGCCACGTTCGCCATCGGTTGCCTGCCCACGTTCCACGATGTCGGCTTCCTGGCCCCCGTCCTGCTGGTCATCTGCCGGATCATCCAGGGCCTGTCGGCCTCCGGGGAACAGGCTTCGGCGATCTCCGTTTCCCTGGAGCACTCGAGCGAGCATCGCCGCGGGGTGACCACCAGCTGGACGCTGCAGGGAACCCAGTTCGGCACCCTGCTGGCTACCGGCGTCTTCATCCCGTTCGCCACGCTCCCGCAGGAACAACTGCTGTCCTGGGGCTGGCGGGTGCCGTTCTGGCTCTCGGCCGTTGTCATCGTGACCGCCTACATCATCCGGCGCAAGCTCGAGGAGCCGCCGGCCTTCCGTGAGGTCGACGAGACCGTCGTGCAGAAGTCCCCGTTGGCCGCGACCTTCCGCCATCACAAGGCCGCGGTGCTGCGCATCGCCGCCGCGGCGATGATCAACACCGTGAACATGGTCTTCACTGTCTGGTCCATCAGCTACGCCACCAACGGCGTGGGGCTGGACCGGGCGACCATGCTCTGGGTGACCGTCGTGACCAACTTCGTTGCACTCTTCGCGATCCCACTGGCTGGCATCGTGGCCGACAAGTTCGGCCGTAAGCCGGTGTTCGTCGTCGGGACCATCGGCCCGGCCGTGCTCATCTACCCGTATCTCGCGGCCGTCACCGCCGGCAACTGGCCCCTGATCTTCGTCTTTGGGATCCTCATGTCCGGCATCACCTATTCGCTGGCCAACGCCATCTGGCCGGCGTTCTATGCCGAGATGTTCCCGACGCGTGTCAGGGCCACCGGCTTGGCCCTGGGGACGCAGATCGGCTTTGCCGTCTCCGGCGGCGTCGCCCCTGCGCTCGCCACGTTCCTGGCCGGAGACGACATGGCGAACTGGGTGGGCGTGGGGATCTTCGTCAGCGCAATGTGCCTGTTGTCCGCCGTGGCGGCCCTGACCGCCAAGGAGACCGGCAAGCTCACACTGGAGGAGATCGACGTCCTGCACACCACGAGGACCGAGGCAGCGGAAGCCGCCCGGATCCGCTAGGGTTCCGGGAAGGACCAGAGTGTGGCCGGCAGGACCGGCAATGTGCCGAGGGAGCGGATGTGACGGATCGGATGGCCCCACCGGGGCCGGTGGAGCGGGTGGTGCTGCTCGACGCTGGGCACCGGCCGATCGGCACCGCGCCGAAGTCCGAGGTCCACACGGCGCAGACACCGCTGCATCTGGCCTTCTCCTGCCACGTCTTCGCCCCGGACGGGCAGGTGCTGGTGACGCGCCGGTCGCTGGCGAAGAAGGCGTGGCCCGGGGTGTGGACCAATTCGGTCTGCGGACATCCGGCCCCGGGGGAGTCCTCCCGGGATGCCGTCAGGCGCCGCGCCGGCTATGAGCTGGGGCTGGGCCTGGGCATCGTCCAGGAGGTCATGCCAGATTTCGCCTATCGGGCCGTGGACGCATCCGGGATCGTGGAAAACGAGTTCTGCCCGGTCCATTTCGCGCTCGCCGACGGTTTGCCCGCGCCACGGGCCAGTGAGGTGGCCGAATACCACTGGGTGGCTCCGGCCGACCTCGCTGCAGCGGTTGCCGCCACTCCCTGGGCCTTCAGCCCGTGGCTGGTCCTGCAGCTCGGCCAGTTGGCCGCACGCGGCATCGACTACACGGCGCCGCGACCCTGATCCATGCCACGCCACCGGCCCGCGCCGCGGGGTGTCGTCAGACGGAGACGCCGAAGACCAGCGGCAACAAGGTGAACAGCACCGCCGAGATCAGGACGATGGAGACCAGGTTCAGCCACAGGCCCGCGCGGACCATCTGCTTGATGGAGACCTCGCCGGAGCCGAAGGCGACGGCGTTGGACGGTGTCGCCACCGGCAGCATGTAGGCCGAGCACACCGCCAGTGTCATGACGATGGTCATCAGGATCGGGTCGAGACGCACCCCCACCGCAACGGCGCCCATGATCGGGAAGAACGCCGCGGCCGTCGCCGTGTTGCTGGTCAGCTCCGTCAGTCCGAGGCCGACGACTGCGGCGACCAGCAGGATCAAGACCGGGGGCATTCCGGCCAGGCCGCCGACCTGGTCACCGATCCAGGTCGAGAGGCCGGTCTTGGTGAACATGGCCGACAGGCTCAAGCCCCCGCCGAACAACAGCAGCAGGCCCCAGGGGATGTCCCGGGCGGATTCCCAACCGAGCAGCGGAGCCGAGCCGGCCTTGTCGGACCGCTTGCGTGCCGGGACCAGGAACGTGGCCACGGCAGCGGCCATGGCCACCTGCGTATCGTCGATGGTGCCGAGGAAGGGCATCGCCTGCGCGACGGCGGGGATCTGGGCGATGAACGGCACCGCCACCCAGAAGAAGATCGCCAGCAGGAAGATCGCGCCCACCCGGCGTTCCGGGGTGGTGAGGCGACCCAATTTAGCCAGCTCGCCGCGGATGAGCTCCGTGCCGCCGGGAATCTGGTCCAACGCCGTGCGGAAGACGAGCTTGGTCAGCACGAGCCAGGCGATGAACAACATCACGACGGCAACGGGGACCCCGACCAGCATCCATGTGCCGAAGCCCATGTCGTACCCCTGCTCGGATCCCAGATAGGCCTTCATCAGGGCCATGGGCGGCTGCCCGATCAACGTGGCCATGGAGCCGATCGTGACGCCGTAGGCGATGCCCAGCATCATCGAGGCGGAGAACTTGGCGTCCACGGCGTCCTGGTCGATGCTGCGCACCAGCTGCAGGATCGAGACACCGATGGGAACCATGATGACCGCGGTGGCCGTGTTGGAAACCCACGCCGAAATGAACGCGGAGGCCAGCATGAGCCCGAAGACGATCTGGCTGGGCCGGGTTCCCACCAGCTTGATGGTCAGCAACGCAATGCGCAGGTGGAGGTTGCTCTTCTCGGTCGCCAGCCCCAGGATGACGCCACCCATGACCAGGAAGACGACCGGGTTGGCGTAGGGGGAGGCGACGTTGGCCATGGTGTCCATCCCGAACAGCGGGAACAACACCAGCGGCAACAACGAGGTGACGGGGATCGGCGCCGCTTCGGTCATCCACCAGATGGCCATCCACAGGGCGCAACCGGCCACGGCCCGGCCTTCGAACGCCAGCGAGGCGGGAAGCGCGAGTGCCAGCGCCAGGCCGGCCAGCGGGCCAGCCAGCAGGGCCAGCAGACGGCGCCCGCCGCCGGTCCCGGTTTCGGGTGCGGCGGGGCCTGGATCGACCCGCGGTGACGGGATCTGGGTCTCGGTGCTCATAAGGTCCTCAGGGGTGTGGCGGAGTGCACCGATTGAGGTGCGGTTCAACGCCTGACCCTATAGAGGTGATCTAGGCAACAGAAGTATCCATTTGGTCCCGATTCGGACCTGGCGCATATGGATGCAGGTCACCCGACCTGGCGGTTCAGTTGGCGACGGTGAACCGACGGTGCTGGTGCTTCGGTTCCTCCAGCTCGTCGAGCACTGCTACGGCGAAGTCCTGGGTGGAGATGCTGTCGCCGACCGGGGAGTCCGCACCCAGCTTGTAGGATCCCGTGCGCTCGCCCGGTGCGATGACCGGCGCGGGCGCCAGCATGGTCCAGTCCAAACCGGAGGCGGAGTTGTAGTTTTCCATCACCGCGATCATGGCGCGTGACTCGGCCTCGTACTCCGGCGGGAAGCCGGGCTGGTCCACGAGCAGGCCACCGCCGACCATCGTGCTGCCGGCACCGCCAACGATGAAGACCCGTGCGGGAACCAGCGTCTCGCTGATTTCCTCGTGGGCGACGATGAAGTCCTGCGCGTCGCCGCCCTCGCGGGACGGGGGGACCGAGAAGACGACGACGTCGTGGTCGGCGGCCAGCGCACGGTAGGCGCCCAGATCCCCCAGCTCGGCGGTGGCCGAGGCTGCACCTTCCACCGGCGTGCCCTTGCGCGAGACGGCGGTGACCTGGTGTCCGCGGCCCAGCGCCTCGGTGACGATCTGGCTGCCGACCATGCCGGTGGCTCCGTAGATGGCGATCTTCATGGTGAATCCCTCTCGTGAATGGCTGATGACCTCATGCTATGCATTTGATACCCAGTACCTCAACGTCATAAAGTATCCATATGGATACCAAAGGCCGCCCCTTCGATGTCATGGACGTCGACTGCCCGTCGCGCCTGGTGCAGCGCATCGGGGACAAATGGACACCCTGGTCATGCAGGCACTCAAGGCCGGGCTGGCCGGTTCACCGCGGTTCGAGCCGCGGTGGGTGGCGTTACCCCAGGTACTGACGCAGACCCGCGCGCGCTCGAACGTGACGGACTTGTTGCGCGCACCGTCTACGCGCAGGTCCCCCCCGCGTCGACTATGCGCTCACGCCACTGGGCGCCACCCTGCTGGAGCCCCTGGACGCCGTCCGCGCCTGGCCGAGCACGCGGGGTCGATCCTGGAGGCCCGGGACGACTATGACGACCGCCAGGAGGCCGTCCGTGCCTGAATCGCTGCCCACTCCCGCACTGCACGGGGACGCGCCACCGTGGTCCTGCTGCGGAATCGCCGCACGGCCCCGAGGTCCTGCTGCTGGAACGCCCTCGCATCGCGGGTCCTTCGCCGGGGCGGTCTTCCCGGTGGCCACGTCGACCCCGAAGACCGCCAATTCCCTCCCGGACGACGGCGATGCCCGGGATCCGCTGGGGCCGTGGCCCTGCGGGCCGGGGTGCGGAAACCCTGGAGGAGACCGGGCTGGCGGTCAGCGCGGCCGATCTGGCTCTGATCGGACGCCGCCGCCCACCGCCCCGAAACGCCTGCGCACCTGGTTCTTCCTGGCCGCCGTGGATGCCGGAGCCGACACCCGGATCGTCCTGAGCCGGACGAACATGTGGACCATGCCTGGGTGACGCCCGCCGAGGCGCTGCGCCGTCACGGCGAGGGCTGGTCAACCTGGTTCCACCCACCTGGATGACGCTGCGCTGGCTCGCCGGGCAGGACTCGGCGGCCGGGCCGTGGCTGCGGCCCGATGCCAACCGGCCGCCGAATTCAGGAGCCTGCGCACCCTCGACGACGAGGCGGCCCATCGTGGCGTGGGCCGGCGATGAAGCGTATGACCTCGATGGGCGGGCCGGGCCCGCCGGCACCGCAACCGCCTCCACCTCGGCACCTGCCGTGGATTCGGGAACGGACGCGCCCGAGCACGTAACGCTGCAGAAAAGCGTTGAGTGTGATCTGTGTTACTGCTATTCTCAACACCGCAATATGAAGCTGAACCCACAATGGGGTGGCGGTGGGCGTTTTGGCTCCTTCTGCCCCCGCGGGTTCCGAAGGTCCTACGCGGGAAGAGCAGTGATGAGCAGCGATCAAGCAGTGGCACCGAACTTTGCGGTGGAACTGAACGCATGCAGCAAGAGTTCACCACCCCGCATGGCGGACCTACCAGGCGGTGCAGGATATCGACCTGGCGGTCGAGCCGGGGCGGTTCGTGTCGATCGTGGGCCCCACCGGCTCGGGCAAGTCGACCATCCTGCACATGCCGCCGGCCTGGTCGAGCCGACCTCCGGCACCGCATCGAGCTTTGGTTCCCGGTGCGCGGGTGAACCGCAGGGCCTCCTACGTTCCAGCAGGATGCCCTGCTGCCGTGGAAGACGGTCATCGACAATGTCAGCCTGGGCCTGACCATGGCAGGCGTCTCCAAGGGCGAGGCCAATGACCGGCCCGCGGGTGGCTGGAAAAGGTCGGCCTGAAGAACTCGCGATCGCTATCCCCACCAGCTCAGCGGAGGGATGCGCAAGCGCACCTGCCGGCGCAGGCCTGATCGTCGACCCGGACATCCTGTTGATGGATGAGCCGTTTTCCTCGCTGGATGTCCAGACACGCCAGATCGCGGAGAACGAACTACTGGCCCTGGCGGAATCCGGCAAGGCCGTCGTGTTCATCACCCACGACCTCGATGAGGCCATTGCCCTGTCCGACGAGGTCGTCATCCTGGGGCCGGCCCCGGCAGCACCGTGGTCGGCCGCCTGACATCACCATCCCCGACCCCGTGACCTGCTGGAGATCCGCGACGATCCCCAGTTCGCTCGAACTGCACCGGGAGATCTGGGGCAGGTTGAAGATCGAGGTCTCCCGCACTACCAGTCGTCCGTCCAACAAGAAGGCGGTGCGGCATGAGCGCCACCACCGAGAACGCGCAGCGAACACCCGCCTCCCGCCCCCAACGACCCGCCGCAAGGCCGTGTCACCGCCGGCCGTCCGAGTCGGGCAGATCGGGCTCACCGTCCTGGTCCTGGTCGCCTGGGAACTGTTGTGCCGGGTGGGGTCATCGACGACTTCTTCTTCCCCCGCCCCTCGGAGATCCTGAAGACCGTCTGGGAGTGGGTCGGATCCGGGTTCGTCTTCCCCACCTGCTGATCACCCTCGAGGAATCCGCGCTGGCGTTCGCCACGGGCGCCGCCGTCGGACTGCTGCTCGGATTCCTGCTCGCCCGCGTGCGCTTCCTCGAGCAGCTCTTCGAACCCTTCCTGAAGATGTTCAACGCGCTGCCCCGCGTGGTCCTCGCCCCATCTTCCTGCTCTGGTTCGGCCTGGGCATCTGGTCGAAGGTCGCGTTCGGGTTCACGCTATGTTCTTCATCGTCTTCTTCAACACCTGGAAGGCGTCAAGAGCGTCGACCGCGTGCTCATCGACAATGCCCGCATGCTCGGGCCAGCGAACGCCAGCTGCTCCGCCACGTGTTCATCCCCAGCGCACTGACCTGGATCTTCTCCAGCCTGCACATCAGCGTCGGGTTCGCCATCACCGGCGCGGTGGTCGGCGAATACCTCGGGGCATCGGCGGGCTGGATACGCCATCGCCCAGGCCCAGGGCGTCTTCGACACGACGGGCGTCTTCGCCGGGATGTTCATCCTGATGTTCGTGGTCCTGATCATCGACCTGCTCGTCAACCGCGTCGAGCGGCACCGCTGCGCTGGCGTCCCACCAACAACGCTAGCCCGACCACCCCGGCCGGAGACACCCCATGAAGGAAGACCCATGAACAGCACACCCCAGCACGTGCTTCCGCCGGGCGCCCAGGAGCCGCCTCGTGGCGGGATTCCCTGTTCTCTCGGCCTGCGGCGCCCCGCCTCGGCGCCTCCCGGCCAATCCGCGGCCGGCGGTCGGGCGGCAGCGGCGAAAAGGTCACCATCGGCGTCGGCGGGCAGACGCTGCCGTCCTGCCCACGACGCTGGCGCAGCAGCTGGGCTTCTACGAGAAGGAGGGGCTCGACGTCGATCTGCAGGACCTGCAGGGCGGTTCCAAGGCGCTGACCGCGATGATCGGCGGCAGCACCGACGTCACCAGCGGCTACTCGAGCACAGCCCATCCAGATGCAGGCCAAGAAGCAGTCCATCGAGGCGTTCGTGAACGAAAACCTCTCCTCCGGCCTGGCCCCGGTCGTGGCACCGAAGAACGAGGACAGCATCACCTCCTGGAGGACCTGAAGGGCAAGAACGTCGGCGTCACCGCGCCAGGTTCCTCCACCGACATGTTCGTGAAGTACCTGCTGACCAAGGACGGCATGAAGGGCACCGACGCCCGGTATCGGCCGTCGGCGCGGGGTCCTCGGCCGTCGCCGCGGTGGAGAACGGGCAGGTCGACGCCGCCGTCATGCTCGAACCGGATATCTCGGTGCTGGCCAAGAGGATCGGCCACGCCCCGAAGATCATCGCCGACGTGCGCACCCCGGAAGGCCTCAAGGAGGTCTTCGGCACCTCGTCTGGCCGTCGTCGAGCCCTACGCCAAGACCGACTGGCTGCAGAAGAACCCCGAAACCGCCAAGAAGCTCGCTGCGGCGATCCGGAGACCCTGCAGTGGATCTCCGACCACAGCGGCGAGGAGATCGCCGCGAAGATGCCCCAGAAGTACGCAGGTGGTGACGAGAAGCAGTACGCCAAGGTCATCGGCGAGCTGAAGAAGACCCTGAACACCACCGGGGAATTCACCGAAGAAGGCGCCCAGGCGGTGTTGGAGACCCAACGGGTGGCCAATCCCGAAGTGGGGGACAAGGAGATCGACCTGTCCAAGACCTACACCAACGAATACCTGAAGTAGGCCCATGGGCCGCAACGGCTCCGGGCCCCGGGCATCATGCCCGGGGCCCGGAGCCGTTCAACGCCAGTGCGTGGCGGGGTGGATCAGGCGGCGTCGATCGCGCGACGCAGCACCACCGAGAGGCGCTTGACGCCCTCGGTGATCTTCTCCGGTTCGACGGCGCTGAAGGCCAGCCGCAGCCGGTTGTTCGGCTCGTCGTCCGGGGTGAAGGCTGCGCCCGGGATGAAGACCACCCCGTCCTCGATGGCCTGGGCCAGCAGCGGGTAGGTGTCGATCCCCTTCGGCAGGGTGACCCAGATGAAGAAGCCGCCTTCCGGCCTCGTCCATTCCACGCCGTCGGGCATGTGCTCCTGCAGTGCTGCGAGCATCGTGGCGCAGCGTTCGGCATACAGGTCGCGGTAGCTCTCGATCTGGCCACGCCAGTCGTGCCCGTCGAGGTAGCTGGTGATCAGCATCTGGTTCAGCGTCGGCGGGCACAGCACCACTGCCTCGCTGGCCAGGTAGAAGCGCCGGGTCAGGTGTGCCGGGAGCAGGGCCCAGCCAATGCGCAGGCCGGGGGCGAGGATCTTGGAGAACGAGCCCATGTAGATGACGTCGTCGGGGTTGCCGGCGCGCAGCGTCTGATACGGGGCACCGTCGAATTTCAGCAGCCCGTAGGGGTTGTCCTCGAGGACCAGGATGTTGGCCTCACGGCAGATGTCCACGATCTCCTGCCGGCGCTCCGCCGCCAGGGAGATGCCCGAGGGGTTGTTGAAGTTGGGGATCGTGTAGAGGAACTTGATGCGCCGTCCGCTGTCGCGGATCGCGGCGATGCGTGCGCGCAGCTGCTCCGGGATGAGCCCGTGCTCGTCCATGGCGACGGACTCGACCTGGATCTGCTGGGCCTCGAACGTGTTCAGGGCCCCCACATAGGTGGGGTCCTCGCAGAGCACCACGTCGCCGGGATCGCAGAAGACCTTGCAGGCGACGTCCTGGGCGGATTGCGAGCCGGTGGTGACCACGATGTTCTCCGGGTCCACTCCGGTGATGCCCTCTTCGGCCATGACGTCGCAGATGTGGTTGCGCAGCTCGATGGTGCCCTTGCCGCCGCCGTACTGCAATGCCGTCAAACCCTGCTCGGCGATGAGCTGGTGGGCCATCGCGCCGATCTTCTCCAGCGGAAGCGAGGCCAGGTAGGGGTTGCCGCCCGCGAGGGACACCAGGCCGGGGCGCATCGAGATGTCGAAGACGTCACGCACCGCGGATTGCTTGATGTTGGCCGCGCGCTCGGAGAACAGGCTTTCGTGGCGCGCCGAGGCCTCCGCGCGTTCGAGCGCGATCTCCGACTCGGTCGGCACGATGGCAGGGTTCTGTGCAGCAGCGTTCTGGGATGTGTTCACCCTCACATGGTAACCACAGGTGTTCACCGTTAGGCAACAGTTGTTCCCCAGTTGACCTCCTTCGGGGACGTGCCGTGGGCGGCGGCTGCACCTCCCGGTCAGGCGGGCGGTCCGCCGGTCCGCGCCGCATCCCGGGCGGCGACCCAGGCCGCGACGTCCGCCGGTTTGATGCGCCGGTGGCTGCCGCGGTACTCCACCGGGATCGTCCCGGCATCTGTGAGGTTGCGCATGTAGGTGTTGGAGACCCCTGCCAACTGCGCGGCCTGCGAGGTGTTCAGCCAGCGTTCGGCGGTGCTGAGCACCACGGATTCTCCGGCGGACAGGCGGGTGAGCAGGTCCAGCACGGCGTCCGTGGCGGCCGCCGGAAGGCGCAGCGCCGTGCCGTTGACGAACACCGTGGCGTCCGTGGATTCGGCCAAGGCGACGGCCAGCGAGGTCGCGTCGGCGCCGCTGAGTGCCTCGTGCTGGGTGGTCTTCGTCAGGGCGGTGGTCTCCTGGGGCATGAGTCCATCATGCCGTGCCGGATCAGCCGATGGGTTGCGGCATGCGGCGCACGGAGTACCCGAGGCTGATGGATTCGCCGGTGGAGGGGTCCGAAAGTTCCACGCGCCAGGCGTCGGCGAACTGGTCCACGCCCTCGGCCATGGCCACCGTGCCGGAGATCAGGACGGTGCCCGGGCGGTCGAGCCCGCGCTCGCGCAGCACGCCCAGCCAGTAGTCGGGGGACAGGAGCGCCGAGAGCGGGCTGTCCTGGATGAGGGATCCGTCCTCCTGGCCGTGGGAGACCCAGGCGCGCAGGCGCAGGGAATCGAGGTGGTCGCGGACGTCGTCCAGACGCCAGGCGCGATCGGCCAGGACATCCGGGCCGGCATTCTTGCTCCAGGCGACGCCGTGGACCTCGAGGTCGCGGTCGGTGTGGTCGCAGGCAGCCGTCAGGAGGGGGCCGTTTTCGGTGATGACCAGCGCCCACTCTGCTTCGCCCGACGTGCGCCCGTGCTGCGCGGGCACCTCGCTGGTCTGCTGGGCCAGGTAGGGCGAGACGGGGTAGAGGGCCGGGATGGTTTCCGGTCCGGGGATGCCCAGCAGCGCCAGTTCGTCGATGTGGGCCTGGACTTCGGACTGCTCGCGTCCGGCATAGCCGGCGTTGAGCAGGGCGTGCACCTCGACCTGTTCGGTGGTGCCGTCGGGGAGGGCAAAGGCCAGGGTGGTCATGGTTCAACTTCCTGTCGTTCGGGAGGGATTCCGTGGTGTCCGGAGTCCGGGGGAATGGTCATCGCAAGTTCGTATGCTTAATGTATACACTAGGTGTTATTGTGGTGGAAATCACCCCCCGATCCAGAAGGAACATCATGGCGACACGTCCAGACACCCTGCCCCACGGGGCGGGAACCTACGTAGCCCCTCCAGGTCTCTACAAGGCATTTGCCGCGTCGCTGACCGGAACCGCCCTCGAGTGGTACGACTTCGCCGTCTATTCGGCAGCCGCAGCCATCGTCTTCCCGGCGATCTTCTTCCCGGCGTCCGATCCGATGACCGGGACCCTGCTGGCCTTTTCGACCTACGCGGTGGGCTACGTGTCCCGGCCCGTCGGTGGCATCGTCCTGGGCCGGCTGGGTGACAAGATCGGCCGCAAGAAGATCCTGGTCATCACGCTGGCACTCATCGGCGTCGCCACGTTCCTGATCGGCGTGCTGCCCGGCTACGCCAGCATCGGCGTGGCAGCGCCGATCATCCTGGTCCTGCTCCGCTTCGCCCAGGGCGTTGGCGTCGGCGGGGAATGGGGCGGTGCCGTCCTGCTCTCCAGCGAGTTCGGCGATCCGGAACGACGGGGATTCTGGGCGTCTGCCGCCCAGATCGGCCCGCCCGCCGGCAACCTGCTGGCCAACGGCGCCCTGGCCCTGCTGACCCTCATGTTGTCCGAGGAGCAGTTCCTCTCCTTCGGCTGGCGCATCGCCTTCATGCTCTCAGCGGTACTGGTCGCCTTCGGCCTGTGGATCCGCCTGCACCTGGAGGACACCCCGGTCTTCAGGGCCATGGAGGCCCGTGGCGACCGTCCGCAGAGCCCGGTGCGGGACGTGCTGACCACCGAACTGCGCCCGCTGGTCGCCGCAGTGCTCAGCCGCGTCGGCCCCGACGTGGTCTACGCGTTGTTCACCGTCTTCACCCTGACCTACGGCATCACGTTCCTGGGGTTCGAACGCAACCAGGTGCTCGCAGCGGTCATGATCGGCTCGTTCTGCCAGCTGTTCCTCATCCCGCTGGCCGGCGCCATCTCGGACCGGATCAACCGCCGGCTGCTCTACGCGGCGGGGGCGGTGGCCGCGGTGGTGTGGACCTTCGTCTTCTTTGCCGTGCTCAAGGGCGAGTCGGAGGCCATGCTGATCGTCGGCATCGTGCTGGGCCTGCTGTGCCACTCGTTCATGTACGGGCCGCAGGCGGCCTACGTCGTCGAGCAGTTCTCCCCGCGCCTGCGCTCCACCGGCAGCTCACTGGCCTACACCCTGGCCGGGGTCATCGGCGGTGCCATCGCGCCCTTGATGTTCACCGTGCTGCTCGATGCCTTCGGCAGCTGGATTCCGGTCGCGCTCTACCTGACCCTGGCCTGTGCCCTCACGCTCGTGGGGTTGGCACTGGGGCGGGACTCGAATACCGACGAGGACCATGCCTATGTCGCCGCGTCGGGCGGCCCGATCGCCGAAGCGGTGCGGTAAGGACAGGCCGCCGGGGTGCCGGGCCGGCGCCCCGGCGGCTCAGGCGCGCAGCAGGACGTCGCGGGTGACGGCCAGGTGGCTGACGATGGCGGCCCGGGCCGCCGTGGCATCCTCGGCGCGCAGGGCCTCGACGATGCCACGGTGTTCAGTGCACACATGCAGCTGGCGGTCGGCGGAGCGGTACAGGGCCGCCACCCCGACCAGGACCTGGCGTACGCGCAGCTTGTTGTAGGTGGCTGACATCAGGGCGTTGCCGGCGGAGTCGATGAGGACCTGGTGGAACGCCGCGTCGCGTTCGATGAAGGCCTGGGCGTTGTCCTCGCCGTCGGCGGACCGCAGGGCCTCCTGCTCGTCGATGATCCGTTCCATCTCCGCGACGGGCGGATTCCCGGAGGCGAGCGCCACCTCGGCGGCGTGGACCTCCAGGACCTGGCGCATCTCCATCAGCTCGGAGATGTCCCGGCCCGACAGCACCGGGATCTGCGCCCCGCGCTGGGGGATCATCTCCACCAGCCCGTCGGCGACCAGCAACAGCAGCGCCTCGCGAACCGGGGTGCGGGAGACGCCGATTTCCTCGGCCAGCTGCTTTTCATTCAGGAACCGACCCTGCATCCGGGCGTCCACCAGGACGTGCTCGCGCAGGTAATCGTAGGCTTTGTCTCGGCCGGAGGTGGCCGGGGGCGGGGTCTTTGGCATACACAAGGTATATAACAAGTTCGGGAGGACCCACATGAAAATCGCCATTGCCCAGATCAATTCAACCTCCGATCTGCCGGCCAACTTCGAACTCGTCAGCGACCACGCGCGGCGTGCCCGGGAGGCCGGAGCCGCCGTCGTGGTCTTCCCCGAGGCCACCATGTGCGCCTTCGGCAACCCGCTGGCCGAGATCGCCCAACCCCTGGACGGGCCGTGGGCGCAGCAGGTCCGGACGTTGTCCGCCGAGCTCGGGATCGTGATCGTGCACGGGATGTTCACGCCCGGAGAGGACGGGCGGGTGCGCAACACCCTGCTCGCGACCGGCCCCGGGGTGGAGGCCTCCTACGACAAGATCCACCTCTACGATGCCTTCGGGTTCGCCGAATCCGACACGGTGACGGCCGGGGAATCGATCGCCACCTTCGAAGTGGAGGGCACCGTCTTCGGGCTCTCGACCTGCTATGACGTCCGGTTCCCCGACCTCTACCGCGCCAACGCCGCAGCGGGGGCGGCCGTGAACATCGTCTGCGCCTCCTGGGGCGACGGCCCCGGCAAGGCCGGCCAATGGGACACCCTCATCCGGGCCCGTGCCCTGGACACCACGACCTTCGTCGTCGCCTGCGACCAGGCGGACCCGGCGGCCAGCGGGAAGCCGGCCGCCGGCAGCACCCCGCTCGGGGTGGGACACAGCGCGGCGATTTCCCCGCTGGGCCAGACGCTGGCGGCCGCACCGCCGACACCGTCGCTGACCATCGCGGACCTGGACGTGGCAAGCCTGGGGGATGCCCGCGGGAAACTCCCGGTGTTGGCCAACACGCGCCGGATCGACGCCGCGGGCTCCGCCGCGGCCCCGGGCACGACGGCGGTGCATCCGTAAAGTTCGCTGCAAGTGGTTGGGCGGGCCCCGGTCATGCCCTACTGTGGATGCAACGGTCTAAAGAAAGTACTGACCACTGCGCAAGCGCCGCGAGCCAACACCCCTGGCCGGCCTCCGCAGAGCAGGGCTGGCTGCCCGCCGCACGTCGACCCAGTCACCGGTGCCGCAGCCCGCGGAATCCGTGCCACGCCCGCTTCCAGATCAGCTGACTTTCACCAGGAGCATTCCCATGTCCATCGTGACGACCCCAGAAAACACCTCATCCACCGCGCCCATCAGCGAAGAAGACATCTTCTCCGCCCACATCGGCGGCAAGCTCTCGGTGGAATCGACCATGCCGCTGGATTCCAAGCGCGCCCTGTCCATCGCCTACACGCCCGGTGTCGCCCAGGTCTCCCGCGCCATCGCCGCCGACCCTGCCAAGCACGCCACCCACACCTGGGCCTCGCGCCTGGTGGCAGTGGTCTCCGACGGGACAGCGGTCCTGGGGTTGGGCAACATCGGCGCCGCCGCCTCACTGCCGGTCATGGAGGGCAAATCGGCGCTCTTCAAGAACTTCGGAGGGCTCAACTCCATCCCGCTCGTCCTGGAAACCACCAACGTCGACGAGATCATCGAGACGCTCATCCGCCTGCGCCCGAGCTTCGGGGCGGTGAACCTCGAGGACATCTCGGCACCGCGCTGCTTCGAGCTCGAGGAGCGGCTCATCGAGGCGCTCGACTGCCCGGTGATGCACGATGACCAGCACGGCACCGCCGTCGTCGTCCTCGCCGCCCTGACCAACGCGGCACGGGTCGTCGGCAAGCAGCTCTCCGAAATGCGCGTCGTCGTCTCCGGTGCGGGAGCCGCCGGCATCGCCATCGCCGACATCCTGGTCAACGTGGGAGTCGGCGACGTCATCCTGCTCGACTCCAAGGGCGTCATCCACCGTGACCGCGACGACCTGAACCCGATCAAGGCGAAGTATGCCGCCGTCACCAACCGCGAGGGCATCATGGGAGGGACCCGCGAGGCCCTTGACGGGGCGGACGCGTTCGTGGGCGTCTCCTCCTCGACGGTCGCCGAAGAGGACCTGGCCGGGATGAACGAGGACGCCATCATCTTCGGCCTGTCCAACCCGGACCCGGAGGTCATGCCCGACGTCGCCGCCCGCTACGCCGCCGTGGTGGCCACCGGGCGCAGTGATTTCCCGAACCAGATCAACAACGTGCTCGCCTTCCCGGGCATCTTCCGCGGCGCCCTCGATGCGGGAGCCCGCCGCATCACCGGCGACATGAAGATCGCCGCCGCCATGGCCATCGCCGATCTGGCGGCCGAGGACCTGGCGGCGGACTTCATCGTCCCCTCGCCGCTGGATCCGCGGGTTGCCGACGCCGTCGCCGCGGCGGTGGGTGCCGCTTCCCAGCAATAGCACGACGCGCGGGCGGGCACCCAGGTGCCTGCCCGCGCCACAGGCCCCCGCGCCACCGAGCCGTGAACTGCCGGCACATCACGGCAATTGTGGGGTTGGTCACTCGATTCGTATGTTAATATGCGCGTGCCCGCGGGCGCGGAGACCCCAGCTTGTTAGTGTGCAGGATATGACTTCGAGCAATCCGCCTGAATCTGTCCTGGAACCGCCCGCCGACACGGCCGGTTCCGACCAACCGCAGGACCGGAGCCCGATCAACAGGATCGTGTTCTTCGGTGCCGCCGCCGCGGTCCTGGCCATCGCCTTGTGGGCCATGATCGACCAGCCCGGTGCCGATCGCGTCATCGGCGCCGGCGTCGAATTCGTCGGCAAGTCCTTTGGCTGGTGGTACTCGCTGATCGTCGTGGCGGTGCTCGCCTTCGTCATTGCGGTGGCCATCAGCAAGGTCGGCAAGACCCGGTTGGGGCCGGACCATTCGCGTCCGACCTTCAACCTGTTCACCTGGACGGCCATGCTCTTCGCCGCAGGCATCGGCATCGACCTGATGTTCTTCTCGGTCTCCGAGCCCGTCACCCAGTTCCTGTCCCCACCGCGCGGGGACGGCGGCACCGCCGAAGCCGCCCGCCAGGCACTGGTGTGGACCCTGTTCCACTACGGCATCCTCGGGTGGGGCCTCTACGCGCTGATGGGCATGGCGCTGGCCTATTTCGCCTACCGCCACAACCTGCCGCTGAGCATCCGCTCGGCCCTGTTCCCCATCCTCGGCAAGCGGATCCACGGCTGGATGGGCAACGTCGTGGACATCGCAGCCGTCATGGGCACGATCTTCGGCATTGCCACGTCCCTGGGCATCGGCGTCGCCCAGTTGAACTTCGGGTTGGAGTTCATGTTCGGGATCCCCCAGAGCAAGGGCGCCCAGATCTCGCTCATCGCGCTGGCGGTCATCATGGCGACCATCTCCGTCCTGACCGGCGTCGAGAAGGGCATCCGCCGGCTCTCCGAGCTCAACGTCCTGCTCGCCATTGCGCTGATGCTTTTCGTCCTGCTGGGAGGCAAGACCCGGTTCCTGCTCGACGGGATCATCACCAACATCGGCGACACCCTCTCGCGCTTCCCCTCCATGGCCCTGGACACGTTCGCCTACGACCGGCCCGACGCCTGGCTCAACGGCTGGACCCTGTTCTTCTGGGCCTGGTGGATTGCCTGGGCACCGTTCGTGGGCCTGTTCCTGGCCCGCATCTCGCGCGGGCGCACGCTGCGCGAATTCGTCGTCGGCGTGCTCGTGGTGCCCTTCGCCTTCATCCTGCTGTGGATCTCGATCTTCGGCAACAGCGCGCTTGACCTGGTCATCAGCGGCAACCAGGCCTTCGGCGACGTCGCCATGAACACCCCGGAACAGGGTTTCTATGCCCTGCTGGAGCAATATCCCTTTGTTCCCTTCAGCGCCGCCATCGCCACCTTCACCGGACTGCTGTTCTATGTCACGAGCGCCGATTCCGGAGCCCTGGTCATGGCGAACTTCACGTCCAACCTGAAGGACCCCGAACAGGACGCAGCCAAATGGGTGCGCGTGTTCTGGGCGGTGGCCACGGGCCTGCTGACGCTGGCCATGCTGCTGGTCGGCGGCGTCACCACCTTGCAGAACGCGACGGTGATCATGGGCCTGCCCTTCTCGGTGGTGCTGGTGTTCATCATGCTGGGCCTGTACAAGGCGCTCCGCGTGGAGAACGCCCTGGCCGGCAGTTTCCGCGCCGGGCTGCACGGCGTGCTGGCCTCCCGCACCCATGCCGGCGATTCGCGCAGGGGGTGGCGCCAACGCCTCTCCCGGGCCGTCAGCTACCCGGGCAAGCGCTCCGCCCAACGATTCATCACCGAAGTGGCCCGCCCGGCGCTGGAGGAGATGCGCGAGGAGTTCGCCGCCCAGGGCATCGAGGCGACGCTGGCTACGGAGACCGTCGAACTGGTGGGCATCGACTCGGTGAACCTGGTGGTCCACCACGGTGACGAACGGGCCTTCAAGTACCAGATCTTCCCCGTCCAGCTGGATGTGCCCACCTATGCCACCGCCTCCGCAAAGGCGGAGAAGTACTACCGCATGGAGGTCTTCTCGCTGGAGGGAAGCCACGGATATGACCTGCTGGGCTGCAGCCGCGAACAGGTCATCGCCGACGTCCTGGACCAATACGAGGTCCACATGGCCTTCCTGCACGAGAACAACGGAGGCATCGGCGGCAGCAGGATCTCCGAGGACACCGACGAGATCACCGACTGGGAGGGTGACTTCACCATGGTCGAGGAAGCTGCCGGACCCGACCACCAGATCGAGACGGCGGCTTCGTCCTCCACCGCATCCCCCGACCCGACGGACCCCCGCGGGTCCACCAGCATCCCCGACAAGGAGTAACCATGCCAGCCATCCCGCAGACCACGTACCCCGATGTGAACACGCTCTTCATCGATGGGGCGTGGGAGCCCGCGGCGTCCGGGGAAACCCGCGACATCATCTGCCCCGCCGACGGCACCCACGTCTCCACCGTCTCCGAGGCCGGGGCCGCCGACGCCGAACGCGCCATCGCGGCGGCCCGGAAGTCCTTCGACTCCGGCGTCTGGTCCTCGGTCCCCGCCCCGGAGCGCGGTGCCTTCCTGCTCAAGGTCGCCGCCCGGCTGCGGGAGCGCAAGGAGGAGTTCGCCCGCGCCGAGACCGGCGACACCGGCAAGCGGATCCTCGAGTCCCGCATCGACATGGACGACATCACCAACTGCTTCGAGTACTTCGGCCGGTTGGCCGGGCAGGATGCCGGACGCATCGTCGACGCGGGCGACAACACCGTCGTTTCGCGCATCGCCTACGAACCCGTGGGCGTGTGCGGCATGATCACCCCGTGGAACTACCCGCTGCTGCAGGCGGCCTGGAAGATGGCCCCGGCCCTGGCCGCCGGCTGCTCGTTCATCCTCAAGCCCGCCGAGCTGACCCCCTCGACCTCGATCCTCATGATGGACGTCTTCGCCGAACTCGGGCTTCCGGCCGGCGTGGCGAACCTGGTCACCGGGGCCGGCGCCAGCGCCGGTGCTCCGCTGTCCTCGCACCCCGACGTCGACATGGTCTCCTTCACCGGAGGCCTGGTGACCGGACGCGTCATCGCAGCCAGTGCCGCGGCAACTGTGAAGAAGGTGGCCCTGGAACTCGGCGGGAAGAACCCCAACGTGGTCTTCGCCGACGCCGACTTCGACGCCGCCGTGGACAACGCCCTGAACGGCGCCTTCGTCCACTCCGGCCAGGTCTGCTCCGCAGGAGCCCGGCTGGTGGTCCATGAATCCATCGCGGAACGCTTCGTCGACGAACTGGTCCGCCGGGCCGAGGGCATCCGCCTCGGAGGACCCTACGACGAGGACGCCGAGACCGGCCCGCTGATTTCCGCTGCCCAGCTGGAGAAGGTCGACGCCTATGTCAAGCGCGGCGTCGCCGAGGGTGCCCGGCTGCGCACCGGTGGCCGCGCGGCCACCAACGACGACGGTGCCGGGCTGGGCGAGGGGCACTACTACCTGCCGACCATCCTGGACCAGGTTACCCGCGGCATGTCGGTGGTCACCGACGAGGCCTTCGGCCCGACGGTCACCGTCGAGACGTTCTCCACCGAGGACGAGGCCGTGGCCATCGCCAACGACACCATCTACGGCCTGGCCGGGGCCGTGTGGACCCAGGACGCCGGACGCGCCCAGCGGGTGGCCGGGCGGCTGCGCCATGGCACCATCTGGATCAACGACTTCCACCCCTACCTCCCCCAGGCCGAATGGGGAGGTTTCGGGCAGTCGGGTGTCGGCCGCGAGCTCGGACCCACGGGCCTGGGCGAATACCAGGAGGCCAAGCACATCTACCAGAACACCGCCCCGGCGGTCACCGGTTGGTTCGCCGAGCGGCCCTGATCCCCTTTCCCCCCCGGATCCTGAACAAGGAGAGAACAGACATGACAGATTTTGAGACGCTGGATGGTTCCAGCTACGACTACATCGTCATCGGCGGCGGTTCCGCCGGTGCCGCCGTCGCCGCCCGGCTCAGCGAGGACCCCTCAGTGGAGGTCGCCCTGGTGGAGGCCGGCCCCGACGACCGCGGCATCGACGAGATCCTGCAACTGGACCGCTGGATGGAGCTGCTCGAATCCGGCTACGACTGGGATTACCCCATCGAACCGCAGGAAAACGGCAATTCGTTCATGCGCCATGCCCGCGCCAAGGTCATGGGCGGCTGCTCGAGCCACAACTCGTGCATCGCCTTCTGGGCCCCGCGCGAGGACCTGGACGAGTGGGAAACGAAGTTCGGCGCCACGGGATGGAACTCCGAGACCGCGTACCGGTTGTACCGGCAGCTGGAGACCAACGAGGACGCCGGCCCCCAGGCACCGCACCACGGTGACTCGGGACCCGTGCACCTGATGAACGTCCCGCCGGCCGACCCCAGCGGCGTCGCCCTGCTGGATGCCGCCGAACAGGCTGGGATCCCGCGCGCGAAGTTCAACAACAACGAAACCGTCACCAATGGTGCGAACTTCTTCCAGATCAACCGCCGGGCCGATGGCACCCGCTCCTCCAGCTCGGTGTCCTACATCCACCCGATCTCCGACCGGAAGAACTTCCACCTGCTCACCGGCTTGCGCGCCCGGGTGCTGGACTTCGACGAGGACAACCGGTGCACCGGTGTCAGCGTCGTGGACAATGCCTTCGGCAAGACCCTGAAGCTCAACGCCCGCCACGAGGTCGTCGTCTCCGCCGGTGCGATCGATTCGCCCAAGCTGCTGATGCTCTCGGGCATCGGCCCGGCGGCGCACCTGAAGGAGCACCGGGTTCCGGTCCGGGTGGATTCGCCGGGCGTCGGCGAGCACCTGCAGGACCACCCCGAGGGTGTCATCCAGTGGGAAGCCAAGAAGCCGATGGTCACCGAATCGACCCAGTGGTGGGAGATCGGCGTCTTCACGCAGACCACCGATGGCCTGGACCGGCCGGACCTGATGATGCACTACGGATCGGTGCCCTTCGACATGCACACCCTGCGCCAGGGGTATCCGACGACGGAGAACGGCTTCTGCCTCACCCCGAACGTCACCCATGCCAAGTCGCGGGGGACCGTGCGCCTGCGCAGCAGCGACTACCGCGACAAGCCCATGGTCGACCCGCGGTACTTCACCGACGAGGAGGGCCACGACATGCGCGTCATGGTCGCCGGCATCCGCAAGGCCCGCGACATCGTCTCCCAGCCGGCCATGGCCGAATGGGCGGGCCAGGAGCTCTACCCGGGCACCGAGGCGCAGAGTGATGAGGAGATCGCCGACTACATCCGCCGCACCCACAACACGGTCTACCACCCGGCCGGAAGCGTGCGGATGGGTGCCGCCGACGATGCGATGTCGCCGCTGGACCCCGAACTGCGCGTCAAGGGGGTCACCGGACTGCGCGTCGCCGATGCCTCGGTCATGCCTGAACTGGTGACCGTGAACCCGAACATCACCACCATGATGATCGGCGAACGCTGTGCCGAATTGATCCGCGAGTCCCGCCGGGGCTGAGCCGCGACACCCCGGCCGTGTCATGCCCTCGGTAGGCTCGGGGGCATGACCTCGCCGCGACCTGCCATCACCCGCCCGACGATCGGGCTCGTCGCGGCCCTGGCAACGGTCGCCGCGTGGTTGGCCACCAGCGCCATCAACCACCTGGCGGCCACGGTCGGCGCAGGTCCGCGCACGGCGGCCGTCCTGCCGCTGCTGCCCGCTACCGGGCCGTCCTGGATCGCCGCCTCCGCCACACCGTGGCAGTTCCTGGTCCCCCTCGCGGCGGCCCTCGCGCTGGGGACGATCGTGCTGGGCTGCGTGCCCGCTGCGCTGGCCGCCATCGCGCGGACCGGACGGACGCCGGTGTTCTGGACGGTCTGGGCGTGCCTGGTGGCCGCCTCGGCCGGGCTGGGCCTGCTGTGGGCCGTCGGCGGGATCATCGCGGACTGGCCGCCGGCGCGGCTGGCCTTCCTCTTACGCGATGTCCAGCCAGCGGTCGGGGCGGGGGCGTATTGGGGACTGGCGTGGGGGTGGGCCCCGGCCTGGGTCGCGGCGGCCGTCGGGCGCGGGATGCACCGACGCCGCACCGTCTCCCGCCGCGCGGTCGCCGTCCTGCGGCTGCTTCCGGCCGTGGGATGCGCCGCACTCCTGTTGGCCGCTCTTCCACTGGCGTCCGAAGCCAACCGGGCCGCGACGCCCCAGCCGCCGCCGACGGCGGAACCGGCTCCGGCGCCGGTTCCCATCGGCCAGCCCACCGTGTCCTACGCGATCGAGGACGGGGCACCGGGCTCGCTCCATCCTGCGGGAGGCAACTGGTGCGCGGGCGGCGACGTGCACACGGTGCTCGGCGCGGGCGACGCCGCCACCGGCCACCGCTCCCAGGAGCTGCGCACCACGAACACCTCGTCGCGCCCGTGCCGGCTGGGCGGTTACCCGGATGTGGCCTTCGACGACCCCCAGGGCAATGCGATGAACGTGCTGTTCTACCGGGGCGGCTCATTCATGACCACCGACCCTGGCCCGTCCGCGGTCGTGCTGCAACCCGGTGCATCAGCCACGGCGATGCTCGGGTGGAATGCGATGGCAGCTGCCGGCGACACCACCGCCGGAACGATCCTCATCGCCCCCTACGCCGGCACCGACCGGACGCGGCTTCCGGCAGGTCCCGACGCCGGTGGCCCGGGCCTCGACATCCTCGACGGAAGCGCCGTGGCGATCACCGCCTGGTCGGCGGGCGGTTAGCGCTTCTTCGCGGTCTTCGGCGTGGCCTTGCCCTTGCGGGCGATGGAGCGCAGCTGGACGATCCGGGCCGCCCCGGCGATCGCCACGACGATGCCTCCGCCCACGGCCGCCACGAACAGCGCCAACCCCAGCTGGACGGTGCCCTTCAGGCCGAAGTACTGCAGGTCCACCGTGTTGGTGTTCTGCGCGATGAAGATGATCAGCAGGACCAGCAGCACCAGTGCCAGGACCGTGGCCGTCCACATCACGCCGCTGCGGGTGACCCGCATCGGATCCTCGGCGGGGGCACCCCCACCGGTCGCATCGGCTGCGGGGCGTCCGGAGACGGTCCCGCCGGAGTGGTCTCCGGTGACGGGCTCAAGCGGTTCCTGCTGCGGCGTCGGGTTCTTGTGGGGGTCCTTCGACATGTGCATGCCTTTCCTCGACGTAGGGTGGGCCAACCACCGGGGTTCTGGGCAACAGCATACGGTCCGTGGCAGCCCGGGTGCTGCAGCATTGGTAGTGTTTGGCCGTATCCGACCCGAAGGAGCCACCGTGGACCAGCGCCGACCATTGCGCACAGCCGTCATCGGGTTCGGCCTGTCCGGCCGGGTCTTCCACACCCCGCTGATCGAGGCCGACCCCGCCTACTCGCTGACGGCCATCGTCACCGGCAACCCCGAACGCGCCGCCCGGGCCGCAGCGCTGCACCCCGGCGCTCGGATCCTGCCCGATGCCGCCGCCCTCTTCGCCCGCGCCGATGAATTCGACGTCGTGGTCATCGGCACCCCGCCGGCCACCCATGCCGAGCTGGCGTTGGCCGCCATCGGCCACGGCCTGCACGTGGTGGTGGACAAGCCCTTTGCCATCAGCAGCCGCGCGGGCCAGGAGGTGCTCGACGCGGCCCGGCAGGCCGGCGTCATGCTCTCCGTGTTCCAGAACCGCAGGTGGGACGCGGATTTCCTGACGGTTTCACGGCTCGTCGCCGACGGTTCGCTCGGTACGGTGCACACGTTCGAGTCCCGGTTTGAACGCTGGAAGCCCGCTGGCCTGCGTGACTGGAAGGACACGGCCGGGTTGGCCGGCGGTGGGGGCATCCTGTTCGACCTGGGCACGCACGTCATCGACCAGGCCCTGGCACTCTTCGGCCCCGCCACCTCCGTCCATGGCGAAACCCGCAGGCTCAGCGGTGGGGCATCGGATGCCGACGAGGACGCGTTCGTGGCGATCCGCCACGCCAGCGGGGTGGACTCCCACCTCTCCCTGGGCCTGCACTTCGCCGTCCCCGCGCCCCGTTTCCGGGTGCTGGGCACCGAGGCCGGCTACGAGGTCTGGGGCCTGGACGGGCAGGAGGCAGCGCTCGACGGCGGGGCGTCACCCGCCGATCCCGGCTATGGCCAGGTGCCCCGGGACCAATGGGGCCGCCTCGGGGTGCCCGGCGCGCTGGAGCCGGTACCCTCCGAGACCGGGGACTACCCGGCGTTCTACAGTGGTTTCGCCGCAGCGGTGCACGGCGGGGGCCCGCTTCCGGTGGACCCGGCCGACGCGATCACCGTGCTGGAGATCATCGAGGGGATCCACCGCTCCGACCGGTCCTGACCGGGATCCGGCGTCGGTCAGAGGACCTTCGAGAGGAAGGCCTTCGTCCGGTCATGCGCCGGAGCCGTCAGCACCTGGCGCGGATCGCCTGATTCGACGACGACGCCGTCGTCCATGAAGACCAGGGAATCGGCGACTTCCCGGGCGAATCCCATTTCGTGGGTGACCACGATCATGGTCATCCCGCTCGAGGCCAGTTCCTTCATCACCTCCAGCACCTCGCCGACCAGTTCGGGGTCCAGCGCGCTGGTGGGCTCGTCGAAGAGCATCAGCTTGGGGTCCATGGCCAGGGCGCGGGCGATGGCGACCCGTTGCTGCTGCCCGCCGGAGAGATGCGCGGGGAAGTGGTCCCCCTTGTCACCCAACCCGACCCGGGCCAGGAGCTCGTTGGCGCGGGCCGTCGCCGCGGCCTTGGAGAGCTTCTTGACCCGCATGGGGGCCTGGATGATGTTCTCCAATGCCGTGAGGTGGGGGAAGAGGTTGAACCGCTGGAACACCATGCCGATCTCCCGGCGCTGGAACGCCGCCTCCTTGGGGCGGAGCTCATAGAGCTTTTCACCCTTCTGCCGGTAACCCACCAGCTGCCCCTGGACGGAGAGCCGCCCGGCATCGACCCGCTCGAGGTGGTTGATGCAGCGCAGGAACGTGGATTTGCCGGACCCGCTGGGACCGACGATGCACAGCACCTCCCCGGTGTTGACCGTGAGGCTGATGCTGCGCAGGACCTGGTTGCTGCCAAAGCTCTTGGACACCCTGTCGGCGTGCACCATGGCGACGTCGTTCATCCCTTGCCTCCTATGTCGTTGCCCGTTGGCGCCGTAGTGGCGGCTGCGGCCCCCGGCGGAACCGGGCCGGCCGTGTCCTTGCGCCGGCCGGATCCGCGGGAATAGCGCTTTTCGATGAAATGCTGTCCAATCATCAGCAGCGAGGTGAACAGCAGGTACCAGATGGATGCGACGATCAGCAGCGGCACCGGGGTGAACGTCACCGCCGAGATCCCGCGGGAGACCCCGTACAAGTCGATGCTCAGCGGAATGGCGGCCACCAGCGAGGTGGTCTTCAGCATGGAGATCACCTCGTTGCCGGTCGGCGGGATGATGATCTTCATGGCCTGGGGGACCACGATGTGGCGCATGGTCTGTCCCCATGACATGGCCAGCGCCTTCGAGGCCTCCTCCTGTCCCTCGTCGACCGAGAGCAGCCCGGCACGCACGATCTCTGACATGTAGGCCGCCTCGTTCAGGGCCAGGCCGATGATCGCGGTGATGAACAGGTTGGTGAAGATGTCGTTGGGCACCGTGAGCCAGGGGTCCATGAACGGGATGCCGAAGGTGAAGACCGGGTAGATCAGTGCGACGATGCCCCAGAACACCAGCTGGACGTACACGGGTGTCCCGCGGAAGATCCACAGGTAGAGCCATGCAACGCTCTTGACCACCGGGTTCGGGGAGAGCCGCATGATGGCCAATAGCAGCCCCAGCGCGATCGCGATGGCCATCGAATAGACGGTCAGCTGCAACGTGACCAGGGCGGCGGCGCTGATGCGCCGGTCGAAGATGTACTTGCCGACGTCCGCCCACCCGTAGTCCTCGCGCTGGGCAGCGTCGATCACGAAGACGGCCAGCGCCAGGATGAGCACGACGGCCACGAGCATCCGCCAGGGGTGGCGCAACGGTATGGCCCGGATCGGTTCGCCCTCGGACGTCGCAGGCGTGGCGGAGGAGGCGCCCGGGGTGGCCGGGTGCCCGGCGGCCGGCCGGGGGTCGGGACTCACCGTTGCCTACTTCTCGGCGGCGACGTTGAGGGCGGCCTTCTCGACCCCGCCGCTCTCGACACCCCACTGGGAAAGGATCCGGGTGTAGGTCCCGTCGTCGATCAGCGACTGGAGGGTCTTCTGCAGCACCGGGGTGAAGGCGCTGTCCTTGGCGACGGGGATGCCGTAGGGGGCGACCTCGAAGGCATCACCGGCCGTCTGGATCTTTTCCTTGGTCTTCGAGATCGCGTACAGGGTCACGGGTGAGTCGGCGCTCATCGCATCGACTTGTCCGATGACCAGCGCATTGGTCGCCTGGTCCTGCGCGTCGTACTTGAAGATCTCGATCGGCTTCTTGCCCGCCTTCACGCAGGCCTTGGATTTGGCGGGGACCTCGTGGGTGTCCTCGTAGGTGGTGGCCTGCACGGCGACCTTCAGCCCGCACGCATTCTCCGGGTTTACCGTCTTGCCGACCGGCGCCGCCCATTGGATGCCGGCAGAGAAGTAGTTCACGAAGTCCGCCTGCTTTTCGCGTTCGAGGGTGTCGGTGAAGGAGGACATGCCCATGTCGTCCTTGCCGGCATTGACGGCGGGCAGGATGTTGTCGAACGTTCCGATATCGAAGTTGACCTTCAGGCCCAGGGCGGCGCCGATGGCGTTCGTCAGGTCCACGGACCATCCTGCAGGGTCCCCGTTGCCGTCCTTGAACTCGTTGGGCGGGTAGTTGTTGGCCATGCCCACATTGAGCACGCCGGCCTTCTGCATCTTCTCCGGTAGCAGGGCGGCCAGCTCGTCGTTCTTCTTCACGGTCACGGCCGCCGAACTTCCGGTGGCCTCCCCCTGGGGAGCGTCGGCTCCGCTGTTGTCCACACAGCCGGTCATCAGCAGGACGGCGGCGGCGGTCAGGGCGGGAAGGGCGAATCGGGTTCTCATGGTCTGTCCTCGAGGTGAAGGCCCCGCTTCGACGGTGAAGGCGGGAACAGCGGAAAATGCGGGTGATGTGCCCCGGCTGGTGGAGCCTTGCGGCAACGATGGAGCCGGGCGGGGGCGGGGGATGGGGATACCGGAAACCAGCATGCAGTTCCGGCCCCGGTGGTCGACCCGGCGGGTCGGAGCTCTGTGGCCGCGTACGTGGCGTTCCGGTTGACGTGGGGATCCTGTAGCCCAGGAACCGCTGGTGGGGGGAGGCGCCTCTGCGCTCATGCTACGCCGCGGCCGTCAGGTATCCGGGAGCCGGGAGGGCAACGGAGCACCGGCCGGGTCCTCGGTAGGCTGGTTGGGGCGGTTGGCGCCGGAAACGAGGATGGATGCGATGACTGGTGCGGCACGCCCACAGGGGCACACGGCGGCGGACCCGGGAGACGGGACGCGTTCCGTCCTGGTCATCGGCGGTGGGCTGGCCGGATTCTCCACGGCCCGGCAACTGCGCGCCCTCGGCCACACCGGGGTCATCCGGATCGTGGACCCCGAGGGGCTGCCCTATGACCGGCCGCCGCTGAGCAAGGCCTACCTGCTCGGCCACACGGACCGGGCGGGATTGCTGCTCGCCGATGCCGACTGGGCCACGGCGCACGACGTCGGGATCCTCACCGGGACGGTGGTGGCCCTTCGGCCCGATGCAGGCCAGGCCGACCTGGCCGACGGGACGGTGCTGCAGGCCGACGTCCTGGTCTTGGCCACCGGCGGGACCGCCCGACGGCTGCCCATCCCCGGCGGCGACCTGGACACGGTGCTGGAGCTGCGCACCCGCGCCGATGCCGACCGCCTGCGGGCGGTGTTGCGTCCCGGCCTGCGGCTGGCCGTCATCGGGGCCGGGCTGATCGGTGCCGAGACCGCGTCGGCGGCCCGCGAACTGGGAGCCGACGTCGTGCTCATCGATCCCGTGGACCCGCCCCTGGTTCCCGCGGTGGGACCCGAACTGGCCCGCCGCCTGCATGACATGCACGCCGATCGCGGGCTGGAAGTCATCACGGGTGTCCCCACCTCGATCGAGCGCCACGGAGCAGGCCACACCATCGGGCTCGACGATGGCCGGACCATCGGCGCCGATGCCGTACTGGTGGGCGTGGGCATCACCGCCAACACGGCGCTCGCCGAGGCCGCCGGACTGGAAACGGAAGCCGGCGTCATCGTGGACGAACGCCAGCGCACCAGCCACCCGCGGGTCTACGCTGTCGGCGACGCCGCCCGGATCCGCGACAGCGACGGGACCCTGCGGCGCCGGGCCGAGCACTGGGAAAGCGCGATGAACACCGGCCACACCGCGGCCGCGGCCATCGCCGGCGTGGACGTGCCCGTCCACGGGGCCAGCTGGTTCTGGTCGGACCGCCATGGGGTCCACGTCGAGGGCGTCGGCTCCATGACGGGATCGGGGAGCACCGTGATCCGGGAGATCGACGGGCAGCCGGCCATCGCCTTCCGCGTGGACGACGACGGCTACCTCACCGGGTGCGCCGCCATCGACGGGGGACTCGCGGTGCGGGCCGCCCGGAGGATCATCGATCGGCGGATCCGCGTGGATCCCGCCCAGCTGGCCGATCCCACCGTGAACCTGAAGAAGCTCGCCCGCTAGCCTTTCCCGGAGCCGTCGCCGTCGGAGGCCGATTCGCGCCGCAGTTCGCGTCCCTGTTCGATGTCCTGCTCCTCCTGCCGGGCGAGCTTGTCGATGGCCTTCGTGTCCCGCAGGGGCAGCTGCACTGAATCCTCCGCGGCAATGCCTCCCTGCAGTTCGCGCCCACGTTCGAGTTCGGCGTCGAATTCGGCGCCGAAGAGCAGCGAGTTGTTGGCGATCCAGATCCACAACAGCATGACGATCACCCCGCCGATGGCCCCGTAGGTCTTGTTGTAGTTCCCGAAGTTCGCAACGTAGAAGAAGAACCCCACGGTGGCGATCGCCAGCACCAGCAGTGCGATCACCGAGCCCAGGCTGATCCACCGGAATTTGGGCTGCTTGACGTTCGGTGTGGCGTAGTAGAGGACGGCGATCAGCGCGACGGCGAACACCACCAGGATGGGCCACTTGGCGATGCCCCACACCATCACGGCGGTGTCTCCGAGCCCGACGACATCACCCAGGGCCCTGGCGATGGGCCCCGAGACCACCAGCAGGATCGCCATGAACACCGCGATGAGCAGCATGACGAGCGTGACCAGGAGCATCAACGGGCGCAGCTTGTAGAACGGGCGCCCCTCCTCGACCCCATAGATGCGGTTCAGGGCCCGGCCGAACGCGCCGACATAACCGGAGGCCGTCCACAGGGCACCCAACAGGCCGGCGATCAGCGCGAATCCTGCCGAGGGCGCGCTGGCCAATTGCTCGATCGGCTGGCGCAGGGTGTCGGCGACCTGGGGACTGGCCACGTCCTCGAGAATGCGCATCATCGTCTGCGTGGTCGACTTCGCCTGGCCCACGACGCCGAGCAGGGACACCAGCGCCAACAGGGCCGGGAACACCGACAGGACAGCGAAGTAGGTCAACGAGGCCGCCAGGTCAGTGCATTTGTCGCGGGTGAATTCCCGGACGGTGCGCTTGAGGACATATTTCCAGGAGCTGCCCGTCAGCTCGGGCGGCGCGGAGGGCTTGCGTCGGTCCTCGGTCCGCGGTGCGGTCCCGGCGGCCGGGTCTGCCTGGTGTCGAGCGGTCATTCGAAACCTCCTGGTGTCGTGGGGTGGTCGTCGAAGCACGTGTGTGGAAGTCAAGCATGCGTTCTTCCCCGTCACAACCAGGCGGGTCCACGTGGTGCCTCGGTCCGCCCACGGCCCCCTAGCCGAGGCGGGCCCGCCGGTCAAGGACAAGTCCATAGATGTCGCCGTGTGGCGCCGCCTGGCACCCCGCCGGGCCGCAAACCCACCGGAAGCGGGTCGAAGGCCGCGTCATATGACCCGAAAATACGTCGTTGAGCGCCACGTGACGGCCCGCTTGAGGCGCGCACCGCGCATGGGTTCCCATCGAAGCACGGCATCCACCCCTCCGCCCGGATGCCGCCGACTTCAAGGAGCATCCGTGGAAAATCGCCAGCCGGCGTACCAGGCACCACCCGATCCGACCGTCCGTTCGCGGTATCGCCGCACCGCCGGGAGAACGCACCACACCAGGGCGCTGGCCGCCATGATGGCGGTGCTCGCCCTCGCGTTGAGCGCGTGTGGCGGGGCCAGCCGGGCCGACACCGGGGCCTCCGGCGGCAAACCGGTGAGCGGGGGGACGTTGACCTTTGCCACCGGTGACGTCGAGCCGGCGTGCCTGGATCCCATCGTCTCCGGGAACGTCCCCCAGGCGCTGGTGTCCACGCAGTACCTGGAACCTCTGTTCTTCCAGAACGAGGACGGCGACATCCTTCCGTGGCTGGCCACGCGCTGGAAGTGGTCCACGGACCGGCTCTCGCTGGACATCACCGTCCGCGACGACGTGCATTTCACCGACGGCCAGCAGCTGAATGCCCAGACCATCATCGACAACGTCGCCTACATCAAGGACCCGAAGACCCTGTCCAGCACCGCGCTGTTGGCTGTCGAGAAGGTCGCCTCCGTTGAAAAGGTCGACGAGTTCACCGCCCGGCTGCACCTCTCCGAACGCGACAACGCCCTGCTGGAGCATTTCTCCCAGGTCTGGCTGCCGATCCAGTCGCAGAAGGCACTGGCCCGCGGCGCCGACGCCAATTGCCTCTCGCCGGTCGGAACCGGACCGTTCACCGTCCAGCGGTGGGACAAGCAGCAGGAGGTCGTGCTCACCCGCAACGAGGACTACGACACCCCACCGCCCACTGCAGGGCACACGGGACCGGCGTACCTGGAGAAGATCATCTGGCGCTTCCTGCCCGATCACGCCGCCCGGTTCGCCGCCCTGCAATCCGGGGAGGTCGACGCCATCGACGTCCTGCAGCCGCAAAACGCAGTCGCCGCGGATGCCGACCCGGCCCTGGACACACTGATTGGATCCCGCCCCGGCCACGTGGTGAACCTGACGTTCAACACCACCGCCGCCCCCTTGGACGACGTCAGGGTCCGCGAGGCCCTCGTGAGGTCGGTCGACGTCGACGCGGCACTGAAGAGCATCTTCATGGGCACCGTCCCGCGATCGAACTCGGTGCTGAGCAGCATCACGAAATACAACCTGCAGGAACCTGCCGTCTACTCCACCGATGTGGAGCAGGCGAACCGGCTGCTGGACCAGGCGGGCTGGACGGCCCGCGACGCCGAGGGCTACCGGACCAAGGACGGGAAGCGGTTGGGGAGCACCGTCATCCAGAACGACTCGATCCTCGTTCCGGTCTCGGTCCTCGAGCAGTTCCAGGCCAGCGCCAAGGCCGTCGGGTTCGAGCTGCGGATCAGCCAGGAGGAGACCTCCAGCTTCAACGCCCGGCGCTACGCCTGGGACTACGGGCTGGCCCCGCTGTACTACACGAAGAACTCGCCGTCGGTGCTGAACATCGTCTACGACTCCGCGCACATCCCCTCCGTCATCAGGGGCGGATACCACGCCAACAACAACGGCCTCACCGGACCGGCGGCCCGGAAGATCGACTCCGCCCTCCGCGCCGCGGCCACCACCGGCGACGAGGACGAGCGCGGCCGGCTCTACGCGAAGGCACAACGGCTCATCGACGCCCAGTACCTCTCCCTGCCGATCTTCGACCAGCAGACCCGGCTCGGGTTCCGTGCTGACGTCGAAGGCGTCAAGCTCCTGTCCCCGCTGGGGATGCCCACCTTCTACGACACCTGGTTGGACCGATCATGACGACACCCACCGAGACCCGGCCGGCAGTGCTGGCCACGCCCGCCGCCACACCACCCGAGATCCCTGCACGACGACGGGGCACTGCCCCGTTCGCCCGGCTCGCCATCCAGCGCATCCTGGGTGCCGCCGTCGTGCTCTGGGCCGTGGCCACCCTGGCGTTCTTCGCCCTGCGGCTCGTCCCCGGAGACCCCGTGGACGCGCTGCTGGGTGGGCCGGGGAACAACGCCACCGAGGCGATGCGCCAGCAGGCGCGCGAGGCCAACGGGCTGGACCGTCCGCTGCTGGTGCAGTACGCCGCCTACCTGGCCCGACTGGCTACCGGGGACCTGGGCCAGTCCTACCAGCTCCGTGAACCGGTGGCCAAGATCCTCGGCGAACAGCTCGGCAGCACGCTGCTGCTGGCGGTTCTTGCCCTGGCCGCCGCGTGGGTAATGGCCCTGGCGTTGGCCCTGTGGTCCGCCCGCGGCGGCCGCGTGGCCACCACGGTGGGCAACCTGCTGGAGGTCGTCTCGGCTGCGGTTCCGCACTTCTGGCTCGGCAGCCTGCTGATCCTGGTCTTCAGCGTCCAGCTGCAGTGGCTACCCGCCACCAGCGGCGCCCCCGGGGTGGAGGGGCTCATCCTGCCCGTGGCGACGCTGGCGATCCCGCTGGCCGGATTCCTGGGGCAGGTGATGCGCGAATCGATGCTCACGGCCATGGAATCGCCGTTCGCCCTCTCGGCCCGGGCCCGGGGCGAAGCGGAGACGCAGGTGAGCCTGCGCCATGCCCTGCGCCACGCAGCCCTTCCGGCCATCGGCCTGTCCGGCTGGGCCATCGGATCGCTGATCAGCGGTGCAGTGGTCGTCGAGACGGTCTTCGCCCGTCCCGGGATCGGACGCACCCTGTTGCAGTCGGTGCTGGTGCGCGATGTCCCGCTGGTGCTCGGCGTCGTGGTCCTGGTCGCCGCCATCTACGTGGTGGTCACCCTGCTCAGCGACCTGGCGGACCGCCTGGCCGACCCCCGGTTGCGTGCCGCATGAGCGCCCCGATCCCCGGAACCGGCCAGGTGTCCACCACCGCGCCGGACACCGGCTCGCACGCCCCGGCCGAACCCGTTGCCCCGGGACCCGCGGGCCGGCGGAACCGGCTGCTGCGGCTGGGCCCATCCATCCTGCTTCCGGCCGGCCTCCTGGCGGTGCTGGTTGCGGCGGCGGCCATCCCGGGGGTGCTGGCCCCGTCGGGACCGCTGGCCATGGAACCGGCAGTGGCCTTCACCCCGCCCGGGCCCGGCCACTGGTTCGGCACCGACGAATCAGGGCGGGACGTCTTCTCCCGGGTCATCCATGGTGCGCGCAGCTCGCTGCTCATCGGCGTGCTGGCCACTGTCATCGGCCTGGGCGTCGCCACCGTGCTCGGCGCCCTGGCCGGATTGGGCACCCGGACGCTGGACTTCGGCGTCTCGCGGTTCCTGGAGGTCCTCTTCGCGTTTCCCGGCCTGCTGCTGGCCCTGTTGGTCATCACCATCCTGGGCCCCGGCGTCGTCACCACGACGGTGGCCGTGGGGCTCTCCACCGCCCCCGGCTACGCCCGCATGATCCGATCCCAGGTCCTCTCGGTGCGGCACTCCGGCTATGTGGAGGCCTCGCTGGTGCAGGGGCGATCCCGGTGGTTCATCATCCGGCAGCACATCCTGCCCAACGTGGCCGCGCCGCTGCTCGTGCTGGCCACGCTGGGCATCGGGCAGGCCATCGTCTGGGCCTCGTCGCTGAGCTTCCTCGGGCTGGGGGCCACGCCGCCCGACCCGGAATGGGGCTCGATGCTCTCCAACGGGCGGCTGTACATCGGCAACGCCTGGTGGCTGACCGTCTTCCCCGGGCTGTGCATCGTGCTCAGCGCCGCTACCACCACCCTGATCGGCCACGGCGTGCAACGACACCTGAAGGAGAACCGATGAGCACCACCCAGGCACCACCGGTGGCCAGCGTCCGCAACCTGCGGATCGGTTTCGGCCCCGCCGACGCCCCCGTCCCGGCAGTCCACGGCATCGGATTCGACCTCCACGCCGGGCAGTGCCTGGCGATCGTGGGGGAGTCCGGCTCCGGCAAGTCGGTCACGGCCAGGACCCTGATCGGGTTGACCGGACACGGCGCACGGATCCAGGCCGACCGGATCGAGCTGGCCGGGGAGGACCTGCGGGCCCTCGGCGACCGCGCCTGGCGCCGGGTCCGGGGTGACCGCGTGGGTTACATCCTGCAGGACGCCCTGGTGTCGCTGGACCCCTTGCGGACCATCGGTGCGGAGATCGACGACTCCCTGCGCCTGCACACACGTCTGCCACCGGGGCAACGCCGTCGGCGGGTCCTGCAGCTGCTCGAGCAGGTGGGGATCCCCGATCCGGAACAGCGCATCCGCCAACGCTCCGGTGAACTCTCCGGCGGCCTGCGCCAACGCGCGCTCATCGCCTCGGCCATCGCTGCCGACCCGGCACTGCTGGTCGCCGATGAGCCGACCACCGCACTGGATGCCACCGTGCAGGCGCAAATCCTTGACCTGCTGGCCGAGCGCAAACGGGCCGGCTCGGCCCTGCTGCTGATCAGCCATGACCTGGCGGTCGTGGCCCAACTGGCGGACCAGATTGCCGTCATGCAGGCCGGGCAGATCGTGGAGTCGGGCCCGGCATCCGAGGTGCTGGCCAACCCCCGCCACGACTACACGCGCCGCCTGCTCCGGGCCGTGCCCACCGACAAGCCGCGCGGCAGCCGGCTCTCGGCGGAGGAAACCGTCATCTCGGAGCGGCACCGGAACCTCATGACCGCCCGGGCCGGCTCGCACACCGGTGGACACGGGGAACCGGACGTCGTGCTCAACGCGGTGAACCTGCGCAAGTCCTACCGGAACCCCGACGGCACCGACCGCGTGGCCGTCGGGGACGTGTCCTTCGCCCTGCGCCGGGGGTCCACCCTGGGGATCGTGGGGGAGTCCGGGTCGGGCAAGAGCACCGTGGCCCGCATGGCGTTGGGGTTGACCCGCCCTGACCGGGGCAGCATCGAGGTGCTGGGCCTGCCGTGGAGCGCGGTCCCCGAACGGGAACGGCGGCCCCGCCGTCGTCATGTGGCCACCATCGCCCAGGATCCGCTGGGTTCCTTCGACCCCCAATGGAGCGTGGGACGGATCCTCGCCGACGCCGTGTCAGGCAGCGGAAAACGCAGCCGCACCGCAGTGCGCGACGAGGTCGCCGCACTGCTCGAGACCGTCGGCCTGTCTGCCCAGCTGGCCGTGCGCCGGCCACTGTGGCTCTCCGGGGGACAACGCCAGCGGGTCTCCATCGCCAGGGCTCTGGCCAGCGGCCCGGAGATCATCATCTGCGACGAGCCGGTCTCCGCGCTGGACGTCTCGATCCAGGCCCAGGTACTGGACCTGCTCGATGCCCTGCAACGCGAATTCGGCCTGAGCTACGTCTTCATCTCCCACGACCTGGGCGTCGTGCGGCACATCAGCGACGAAATCCTGGTGATGCAGGACGGGCACGTGGTGGAGGCAGGCCGCGCCGAGGAGATCTTCGCCCACCCCACCCAGGACTACACCCGCCGTCTGCTCGAGGCGGCACCCCGCCTGGCCTCCCCGACCGGGAGGGTCCGGGCGGCAGCACCCCACGATCCGGAAGGACGCCCATGACCGCCCTGGCCATCACCGAGGACCCGAACACCGGCACCCCACCGACCACTGCGCAGCTGCTGGCACGTTTCGCACCCCTGTTGGCGGACATTGCCGCCGGCGCGGCCGCACGCGAGGCATCCCGCTCCCTGGCCTACGACGCCGTCGCCCGACTCGCGGAGGCCGGCTTCACCGCGGTGCGCATCCCCCACGCCGACGGAGGCAGCGGGGCCACCCTGTCCCAGAGCCTGCGGCTGCTACGTGCCCTGGCCCAGGCCGATCCCAACCTGGTCCAGGCACTGAGGGCCCATTTCACCGCCGTCGAATCGTTGCTCGCGTCGCCGGATGCGGCCCGTCGTTCCCGCTGGTTCGCCCGGATCACCGCCGGAGGGATCCTCGGAAACGCCACCACCGAAAAGGGCAACGCGCCGGGAACGAACTCGACCCTGCTGATCGAGCGCGGCGGACACCTGGTCCTGAACGGGACGAAGTACTACAGCACCGGCAGCCTCTATGCCGACTGGATCCAGGTCCACGCCGACACGGAAACCGGTGCCAGCGTGCGCGCCACCGTCCGCCGGGACGCCGAGGGCGTGCACGTGGTCGATGACTGGGATGGATTCGGCCAACGACTGACCGCCTCGGGCACCGCGCGTTTCGAGGACGTCGCGGTGGACCCGCACGATGTGGTGGACGCCCCCCGCGGGGGAACCGGATTCACTGCGGCCTATGTCCAGGCCAACCTGCTGGTTGCCCTGGGAGGGATCGCCGGCGCCGCCCGCGACGACGCCGTCCGCTATGTCCGGGGACGGACCCGGACCTTCTCCCATGGGATCGGGGACTCGGCCCAGCGTGATCCGCTCGTCCAGGAAGTCATTGGCCGTCTCTCCAGCTCGGTGGCCGCCATCGATGCGGTACTGGACGCGCTGGGCGTGCGGATCCAGGAGGCGGCCCGGCGGTACACCGTGGGGGACCTTGATGCACCCGCCACGCAGGAACTCGATGCCGCGGTCTCCGAAGCGCAGGTCTTCGTCGTCGAGCAGACGCTGGCGGTGACGAACCAGCTCTTCGAGGTCGGCGGCGCCTCCGCCGTCTCCGAGGGACTCGGGCTTGACCGGCATTGGCGCAATGCCCGCGTCCTGGGCCAACACAACCCGGTCATCTATCGTGCCCGGGAAGTCGGCCAGCACCGGCTCACCGGCGACCAGCACACCACGGCCATCTACGTCGGCACACCGCACCAGGATGCCGAGCCCACGACAGGAGAACCAGCATGAGTACGCCACTGCTCTTCAACGCCTTCCTCATGAACACGCCCTCCCACATCCACCACGGACAGTGGAGGCACCCCGACGCCCGCCAACACGAGTTCAACGACCTGGACCTCTGGATCGAACTCGCCCGGACACTGGAGGAGGGCCTGTTCGACGCCATGTTCTTCGCCGACGTCACCGGCCTCTACGGCCCGGCCGGAGGACAGTACGCCGACAACGTCACCGAGGGCCTGCAGATCCCCTCGAACGACCCGGCCATCCTGCTCGGCGCGCTCGCCGGTGCCACCCGGGACATCGGCCTGGCCTACACGTCCAACGTCATGCAGAACCACCCGTTCAACTTCGCCCGGCAGGTCTCCACCCTCGACCACCTGTCCCGCGGCCGGGTGGCCTGGAACATCGTGACCAGCACCCAGGAGAATGCCGCACGGAACTTCGGCCTCCCCGGGTTGCCCGAGCACGATGCCCGGTACGACTGGGCCGACGAATACCTCGAGGTGGCCTACAAGCTATGGGAGGGATCCTGGGACGAGGACGCAGTGCTGGTCGACAAGGCCGGCGGGCGGTACGCCGACCCGTCCCGCATCCACAAGATCCACCATGTCGGGCCCCGCTATTCGGTCGAGGGGCCCCACCTGCCGGCTCCCTCGCCGCAGCGCACCCCGTTGCTGTTCCAGGCCGGTGGCTCGGCCCGGGGCATCCGCTTCGCCGCCCGGCATGCCGAAGCGGTGTTCATCGGTCCGCCCACGCCCGAGGTCGCCCGCCAGCACACCGAGGATGCCCGGGCCGAGGTCGTCGCCGCCGGCCGCCGTGCGGAGGACATCAAGTTCTTCCAGGGACTGAGCTTCATCGTGGGCAGCACCCAGGCGGAAGTCGACCGCCGGCGCGCCGATTTCGAGGAGTATTCATCGGTCACCGGCTACCTCACGCACTCCTCGCTGGGGATCCTCCCCGACGGATCCCGCCTGCCGGAGGACACCGAGCTCCGCGACATCCCCAACAACGGTGGCCAGGGCTTCGTGGATTGGCTGCGCCGGGCCCACCCCGACCGTGAACCGACCCTGGCCGATCTGGCCCGGGGAAGGATCCAGCGCGGCATCGTCGCCGGCACACCCGACCAGATTGCCGACCAGCTCGAGCAATGGCAGGGGGCCGGGATCGACGGGGTCAACGTCATGAACTGGCGGCTTCCCGGCAGCTACCTGGAATTCAATGAGCGGATCCTGCCCACGCTGCAGCGCCGCGGACTGGCCAAGACCGAATACCGCCCCGGCACGCTGCGCCGGAAGATCTTCGGCCGCGACCGGCTGCCGGAAAACCACCCGGGTGCCCGCTACCGCGGCGCCTTCGGTGAAGGTGCGGCCGCGGCTACCCAGCTGGCTGGTAGCACCGTCAGGTGACGAATGCCGTGTGACCGGCGTCCCGTCAGTGGAACGGCGGGCAGCGGACTCGGTAATGTGGGGGGCATGTCCCTTCGTAACCGCCGCGCCGCGTCCCTGCCTGCCAAACTCTCCCGCTCGTGGCTGTTGGTCAACGCCTCCAAGCCGGAGACCTACGCGTCGGCCCTGGCCTCGGAAGCGGACTCGGTCATCTTCGACATGGAAGCCGCGGTTCCGGACGCACAGAAGGCAGCCGCCCGGGATGCAGTGGTGGAGGCCCTGAACTCCGGCATGACCGCCTGGGTGCGCGTGAACGGCATCGAAACCGACTTCTGGGCCGATGACCTGGCGGCCTTGTCCAAGACGAAGGGCCTGCGCGGGGTCATGCTCGCCATGACCGAAAAGCCCGAACAGGTCACCTACACTGCCATGCGCCTGCAGGCCGGCACGCCGGTTCTGGCGCTGATCGAATCGGCCATCGGAATCGAGAACGCCACCGCGATCGCCTCGGCCCCGGGCACGTTCCGCCTCGCGTTCGGCACCAACGACTTCCGCAAGGACACCGGCGTCTCGGAGGACCCGATGGCGCTGGCCTACGCCCGGGGCAAGCTCGTCGTCGCCTCGCGCGTCGGGCAGCTCCCCGGCGCCATCGACGGGCCGGCGGCAGCTGCAGCCGCTTCCCCGGACGTCCTCGCCGGCTGCAAGGTCACCGCATCGATGGGCATGACCGGCAAGCTGAGCCTGTCGACGGGCCAGGTCGAGGACATCAACCAGGGGCTCTCGCCGAGCACCGACGAATTGTCCTGGGCCCATGAGCTGCTCGAGGCCCACGCGGCAGGCGCTGCCGTCGGTGACGGCTCGTACCTGCCGCGCCTGGCGCGTGCGCAGAAGATCGCCGACCTGGCCGACTCCTACGGCCTCTGGAACGCCTGATCCCGTCTACTCGGTGCCCAAACGCCGCCACGCGATGACGGCTCCGGCACCGATGAGGATCAGCACTGCCACGCCCACGGGGATGACCCACGGGGCCAGGCCCCGCGACGTCTCCCCGTGCTGTTCCGGGGCGGCATCCGCGGCGGTCGGGGTGGCCGCCCCGGGCTGCGCCCCGCTCGTGGTCGTGAAGCTGAACTTGCCCTGGATGGGGTGCCCATCGGAGGAGACGACGCGCCACTGCACGGTGTAGGTGCCCGCTGGCGTGCCCGGTTGGACCGCCTGGGTGACCACGCGGTTGGTGACAGTGGCCGGGCCCTGGGCCCAGTTGTTTCCCGCGTCGTCGACGACGCGGATTTCAGATCCCATCGCGATGGGGATGTTGTCGTACGTCAGGCCGATTTTCGCCGGCATGTCCGCGACGGTGGAGCCCTCCGCGGGGCTGGTGGAAACCAGGGTGTCGTGGGCGCTGGCCGCACCGATCGGGACCAACAAGGCCAGCAGGACTGCAGCCATCAGGGTAACGGCGCGCGAAACGGCCGGCCGGCGACGGCGGGTGGAAGTTGTGGGGTTCATGGCATTCGCTTTCAGGAAGGCCAGGTGGCCCGCCGCCGCACGGCGGGCCACCCGGGCGCCGGAGACTAGTTCTTGCGGGTTCCGAACGTCCTGACCAGGGCGAACGCGCCCACCAACAGGCCGACCACGCCGATCCACAGCCCGGCCACGCCCACGCCGTCATCGGACGTCGACGGCGCGGCTGCCGCCTCGTCGGCCGGCGCCGAAGACGCCGCGGAGCCGCCATGTGCATCGTCTGCTGCGGCGGCCGTGGTGGTGAACGCAGGTGCCGGGTGCTCGGCTTCCTGGCCGTCGGTGGTCGCCGGATCATCCCATTTCACGACCGAGCCGTCGGTGTAGTGCTGGGTGGCGGGCAGGACCACCTCGGTACCCGCCGCCGGCAACGTGCCCAGCGAAACGGTGAACGTCTGGAACTCGTCAGGCCCGATCTGATGGGCCCGGTCGGCGGTCCACGTGATCGAGGTGGCCGCCTCGGTGACCGTGGTGCCATGGACCTCGACGGGCTGGGTGAGCTTGCCCTGGTTCACCTTCACGGTCCAGCCTTCCACCGGCTGGACGCTGACGGAGGTGAAGGGCGTCTTCTCGGGCAGCTGGACGGTGAGCTTGTCGGTCTTTGCGCTGTCCGATTCGTTGGGCACGCTGAACGTGGCGTGGGCGTAGGTGCCCTCGGCGGTCTTGTTCGGGCTCACTGTCACGTGGGCCGAGGCCATGCCGGCACCGAGCAGCATCAGTGCGCCGGTGGCTGCTGCGGCTGCAGTGGTGGTGGCCAGACGGTGGCGCGTGGGGGTGGTGGTGTGTGTCATCGGAAATCGTTCCTTTGCAGGGCCGCGCAGGGCACGGCCACGGAGGGTGGTTCGGGGAACCGGCCGAGGTTTCCGGCCGGCGAAACGAGCCCGGGCCGCCCTCCTGCGTCAGGACAGGGCGGGTGCCGGGTGCAGGCGTGCCGGCGGCCCGCGATGGCGCTCGGCACGGGCGGGGCAACGGGGGCGCAACACCGGCAGGGAACGGATGGCCTGCAGGCGCGGGGCAGGAGCGTGCACGAGGACGGCGCGCGGAAGCCACACCAGTGGGCGCAGCCAGGCGATGAGCAACCAGAGGGCGTCCTCGCCGCGGGAGAGGGCCAGCGCCGTCAGGACAATGGCCAACAGGTGGGCCGCCAGCATGGGCAGTCCCCAGCTGGCGGTGTGCAGCCCGGCCAGGGCGGCGGCACCGTCGCCGCCGGCGCAGGAGGCCACCACGGTCTGCAGGTGGTGGGCGTGCCCCGCGGAACCGTGGCCGGATCCGCCGGTGCAGGCGCCGCTGGCACCGAACCACGCAAAGGCGTGGTGCAGGGACCACTGGCCGACGCCGAGCAGGGGGACCAGCGTCCGCATCCCCATCCGGCGGCCGGCCAGCAGGACGACGGGGATGTTGACCAACGCGGCGAGCAGCACCAGCACGGGCATCCCGGGCAGGGGTGCGCCACCGAGGACGTGGGCGCCGGCGGCCAGCGACAACACGGTGGTGGTCACGGCGGCGGAACGGAACAGGCGCAAGGGGGCAGTCGCGTTCATGCCATCCCCTTTCGCCGTCGGGCCGCGGAGGCGGCCCCCACCAAATTATCGAATGTCACCCACGCGCAACGAATCGGGGGCGGCCGGGTGTCTGCCGTGGAGGTCAGGGGGCGACGAGGATCCCGTCCTCATCGCTGTGGAGCATGGCCCCGGGACGGAACCTCACGCCACCGAAGTCCAGGACGACGTCGAGCTCCCCGGCCCCGTCCTTCGACGACTTGCGCGGGTTGGACCCCAGCGCCTTGACGCCCAGATCCAGCCCGGCCACCTCGACCCGGTCGCGGATGACTCCGTTGATGACGACGCCGGCCCATCCGTTCGCCACGGCGGCTGCGGCAATCATGTCCCCCATGAGGGCCGATTCCAGCGATCCACCGCCGTCGACCACCAGGACGGCTCCGTCGCCCGGGCCGTTGAGGACCTGCTTGACCAGCCCGTTGTCCCGGTGGCACCGGATGGTGCGGACCGGCCCGCTGAACCGGGCGCGGCCGCCCAGGTTCTGCAGCTGCAGGGAGAGGGACTGCAAGGTCTCGTCGGCGTCGTACACGTCGCAGGTAGTGAACGTCATGGAACCAGCATAGGTGGGGGATGCGTCACATGATGCGTCCATGCAGACATCAGACGTCTAATGTTTAAGCATGCCAGCCATCCCGCCTTCCCCCAGCGCGCCCGTCGCGACCTTCGACGAATCCGTGGCCCAGCACGCCGCCCCGCGCACCCGGTTCGTGGTGGTCCTGGGGGTCATCGCGATCGTCTTGGTCGGGTTGAACCTGCGGGCCGGGATCGCCAGCGCCGCTGCACTGTTCCACGACCTGCAACAGGTCCTGGGGTATGGCCCGCTCGTGGCCGCCGTGCTGCCGTCCATTCCCACGCTGACCTTCGCCTTCGCCGGCGCCGCCACCGCGTGGCTGGTCCGCCGGGTCGGCCTGGAACGCACCATCCTGCTGGCCCTGGTGCTGCTCGCCGCCGGCCTGGGCGTCCGGGCGATCCCCTCGGTGGGGATGCTGTTGCTGGGCACCGTGGCCGCCATGTGCGGCATTGCGCTGTGCAACGTGACCATGCCCTCGTTCATCCGCGAACACTATGCCCACCGCACCTCCCTGTTGACCGGCACCTACACGATCACCATGTCGGTGGGGGCCACCGCGGCCTCCGCCCTCGGCGTTCCGCTGGCCCTGCAGCTTCAATCGCCCACGCTGGGCCTGGCCGCCTGGTCCCTGTTGGCCGCTGTCTCCGCCCTGGTCTTCATCCCGCTGGCCCTCGGCAGCAGGCCCCGGAACCTCCCGGGAGCAGGCGCGGAGCTCTCCCCGCTGCAGGTGTTGCGCACCCGCAAGGGACTGCTCATCACCGGACTGTTCACCGTCCAGGCACTGCTGGCGTACTCGTTGATCAGCTGGCTGCCCGTCATCCTGATCTCCCGCGGCATGGAGCCCGCGATGGCGGGGCTGCTCTTGGCCGGCATGCAGTTGGTGACGGTCCCGTTCACCCTGGTCCTGCTGCCACTGGCTGCCCGACCGCGCGGGCTGCGCCGGGCGTTCATGCTGTGCTGCGTGACGGTGATGGCCGGGTTGGCGGGGTTGGCCCTGCTGCCGCTCTCGCTGTCCGTGCTGGCTGTCTTCTTCCTGGGGCTGGGCATCTCGGTGTTCCCGCTGGTGCTGATCGTGATCAGCCGCAGTGGCCAGGACCCCGCGGAGACGACAGCAATCTCGACCGTCGCCCAGTCGGTCGGCTACCTGGTGGCCACCGCCGGCCCGTTCGGGATGGGGCTGATCCACGGGCTGACCGGGGCCTGGGGACTGCCGCTGTGGCTGCTGGTGGTGGTGGCGTTGGCCCAGATGGTGCTGTGCCTGGCCCTGACCGCCGGGGAGTCCGGGCGGCCCCGGGTCCTGCGCAGCGAGCGGGTGGGCGCATGACCGGCCCCCACCGCACGCCCCTGGCCCAGGAGGTCATCGAGGCGTTGCGTGCGGCCATTGCGGCCGGCGAATGGCCCGTCGGGCAGCGCATCCCCGCCGAACCGGCACTGATGGAACGCTTCTCCGTCTCCCGCGGGACCCTGCGCGAGGCGATCAAGGCACTGGCCCATGCCGGCATGCTCCAGGTGCGCCGCGGCGACGGGACCTACGTGCGCACCGACAGTGAAATCCAGGGGGCCGTCCAGCAGGCCTACGACCGGCATGTCGACGAGGATGTGTTGCAGGTCCGTTTTGCCCTGGATGCCCAGGCAGCGCGGCTGGCCGCCGCGGCAGCGGACGCCCCGGCGATCGAGGGGCTGCGCGCCATCCTGTCCGAACGACGCCGCGCCTGGGCGGCCGAAGACGTGGAAGCGTGGATCGCCGCCGACTGGGAATTCCATCTCGCGGTGGCCCGGGCCTCGGGTAACGCCCTGCTGGTGGAGCTCTATGCCAGCTTCGGGGACGTCTTCCATGGCACGAAGACGGCCCAACGCCTGCAGGCAGGATTCGACGGCTGCCGGGCAGCGGGGCACGAAGAGGTCCTCGAGGCGATCGTTGCCGGTGACGGTGAGGCCGCTGCCCGCAGCACCACGGACAACCTGACCTACTGCCTGTCCTTCACCGCGGCGGGTGAAGCGGGCTAGACGATCTGGTTCCGTTGCGCGCCGAGCCCCTCGATTTCGGTTTCCAGCACGTCTCCGGCGGTCAACCAGGGGTGCCGTCCGGCCTCGTTGCGCCGGCCCAGCGCAACACCGGCCGGGGTGCCGGTGAGGATGAGGTCACCCGGCATGAGAGTGACCATGGTCGAGAGGTAGGAGACCAGTGCGGCCGGTCCGAACACCAGGTCCGCCGTCGAATCCTCCTGCACCACCTCCCCGTTGACCTTCGTGCGGATCCTGGCGCCATCGGGGAATTCGTCCGCACTGACCAGGAACGGGCCCACCGGGGTCGAGGCCTCCCAGGCCTTGCCCTGCATCCACTCGGTGGTCCGCCCCTGCCAGCCGCGCATCGAGACATCGTTGGAGACGGCGTATCCGGCGATGTGCGCCGCCGCGTCCTCCTCGGCGATGCGCCGTCCTGCAGTGCCGATGACGATCGCCAGTTCGCCTTCCCAGTCCAGCCGGTGGTCCTCCGCCGGGACCTGGATCGGATCCGTCGGGCCGGTGAGCGAGCGGGCGAACTTGGTGAAGACCGTCGGGTGGGAGGGCAGTTCCTGCCCGGTCTCCAGGATGTGGTTGCGGTAGTTCAGGCCGATGCAGAAGACCTTCTCCGGGGTCGGGACCAGGGTGCCGAACGCGGCGTCGGCCACCGGAACACGGGCAGTCCCCGCCGCGGTGTCCAGGGCCTGCTGCCGGGCGGCCTCGTCGGCGGCCAGGAACGTGCCGACGTCATCGAAACCGGTGAGTTCATGCGCTGTGTCCCCGAGGACGACGGCGGCGAAGGTCTGCTGGGCGGCACCGGGCCGGCGGAGGGTGGCAAGTTTCATGCCACCATCCCACCACATGCCGGCCGCATCCCGCCCGGGCGTTACGCCGGGTTCGACTCCCGGGCTGCTGCCACCTCGGCGGCCGTCGGGTAGGCGGCCTGGGTGCCCTTCTTCGTGGCGGCCAGTGCGGCGGCCACCGAGGCGAACGCCGCGGCGTCTGCCAGGGGCTCGCCCGCGGCCAGCCGGGTGGCAAGCCCGCCGGTGAAGGCGTCCCCGGCGCCGGTGGTGTCCACGGCATCCACGCGCGTGGGGGAGATGCGGGTGATGGGGGCACCGGCGTCGTGCGTTCGATCCAGAACCACCGAACCGTGGGCTCCCAGGGTGACGACGACGCGGTCCAGGCCGCGGCCGGCGAACCGCTCGGCGACCGGTTCCCACGCGCTGTCGGGCGCGTCGGGGCCGGGGATCGGTGCGCCGTCGAGGAACTGGGAGGCCTCGTGCGCGTTGACCAGCAGCACCGAGGTGGCGCGCGCCAGTTCGGTGCTGATCGGCGCGTAGGGGGAGAGGTTCAGGACCACCGTGGCACCGGCGTCGTGCCCGGCGCGGGCTGCGGCCACCACCGTCTCCGGGGCCACCTCCAGGCACAGGCAGAGGACCGAGGCGCCGGCGAACAGCCCGGCCGCGTGGTCCACGTCGGCCGGGGTGAGCGTGCCGTTGGCGCCGGCGGAGATGACGATGCTGTTCTCCCCGGCGGCGTCCACGGTGATGAGGGCGACGCCGGTCTCCACGTTCGCGGCGGTGCGCACCGCGGTGACGTCGACTCCTGCCGCGGTGCAGGAATCGAGCAGCAGGGTGCCGTTGGCGTCGTCCCCGACGGCACCGAGCAGTGCCACGTCGGCACCGAGCCGGCCGGCGGCGACCGCCTGGTTGGCGCTCTTGCCCCCGGGGTTCACCCCGAAGCCGGAGCCCTGCAGGGTCTCCCCGGGACCGGGGAGGCGCTGCGTGTAGATCGTCAGGTCGGCGTTCAGGGAGCCGACGACGACGATGCGCCCTGCCGCTTCCTGGTCCGGGGTGGGGGTGCTCATGCGGTGACCTCCGCTTCGACGGGTTTCGGGATCAGCAGGGAGGCGGCCAACGCGGCGAGCGTGATGACCAGGCCGGTGACGATGACCGCCACATAGGAGCCGGAGGCGCCCAGCGACGCGGTGCCGACCTGGACCGCCGGCAGGACCAGGAAGCTCAGCCCGGCGCCGAGGTTGAACGCGCCGGCGTTCATGCCCGGCAGAAAGCCGGGGTTGCCCGCGGGGGAGAGGACGACGCCGAGCCCGTTGAGCATGATGTTCGCGGTGCCGGCATACATGATGCCCAGCAGTGCGGTGCCCACGATCATCAGCGGCAGGCTGCCCAATCCGAGGAACAGGATGAGCAGCAGGGCCACCACGGAGCCGATCATGCCGATGCGCAGCACCCGGGTGTACCCCATTACGGGGGCCAGGCGTCCGCTGACGGGGCCGAAGATCCAGCCCAGCAGGGCGTAGGGGGTGAGGATGAGCAGTGCTGTCTCGGTTGGGCCGATGCCGAAGCCGGGGTCGGCGGCCTGGACGTAGGCCGGGATGATGCCGTTGATGACGGCGAAGATGCCGGTCATGGTCAGGATGGTGGTCAGCAGCGGCGCCCAGGTGGAGCGCTGGCGCAGGTGCACGATCTCCACCATGGGCTGGCGGGTGCGCTTCTCGGTGGCCCAGAACGCGGCGAACGCCGCAATGGCGACGGCCAGCAGGACCAGTGAGAGCACCAGCGTGGAGGCCGAGAACCCGCCGACCAGCCCGGCCCCCTCGTTCAGGGCGGTGAGCAGTGCGCCGACGGCGATGACGATGCAGAACACGCCGCGCCAGTCCATGGTGGTGCCGGCCTGCGGCTTGGTTTCGCTGGTCTTCCACGCCACGGCGGCCGCTGCCACCAGGGCGAGGACCACCATGAACCAGAAGATGCTGCGGAACCCGAAGTTCTCCGCCAGGTAGCCGCCCAGGAAGGAGTCGACGCCGGCCACGCCGCCGTTGACCGCCAGGATCAGGCCCATCATGGTCCCGTAGCGGCGCTGGTCGGTCACCGCGGAGCGCAGCATGATCAGGCACATCGGCACGGTGGGGCCGGAGATGCCCTGGATGATGCGTCCGGCGAAGAGCCAGCCGATGTTCGGTGCCAGCGCGGCGACGACGGAGCCGGCCGCGGTGAGCACCAGCATGATGACCAGGATCCGCTTGCGCCCCACGATGTCGCTGAGCCGGGGCAGGAACAGCGAGAACAGGGCGGCGGTGGTGAAGAACCAGGTCTGCGAGAGGCCGATGGCCGCCTGGTCGGTGTGCAGTTCCTCGCCCATGGTGACCAGGGCGGGGCTGAGCATGGAGGCGTTGAGCTGGAAGGCAACGCAGGCGGCCAGCAGCGCGAACAGCAGGGTTCCGGTGCCGCCGGTCGCGGCGTTCCGGGCGGTGGAGGTGGTGCTCATCGTGCGGCCGCCTCTCCCGCAGCGCCGAGCTCGACCTCGCCGATGCGTTCGAGCGCATCGGTCACCAGGTCCCAGAAGCGTGCGTGGTCCAGTTCGGTCGCGACCGAGGTGTGGCAGTCCGCCGGGGCGGGGGCACGGAAGTCGGCGACCGTCATGCCCAGGGTCAGCGTCCCGGTCAGCTCGATGTCCACGGGGACCTTGCGGGTGGCCACGATGGTGGGGTCGATGACGTAGGCGACGGCGCAGGGGTCGTGCACGGGCGGGTAGTCGAAGCCCTGGGCGTCCTTGTAGGTCTGGGCGAAGAAGTCCATCAGCTCCCGCACGAACCGGGCCGGGCCGGTGCCCAGCGCCTCGATGCGCTCCACGACGTCGGGGGTGGCGAGCGCCTGGTGGGTCAGGTCCAGGCCGACCATGACAACGGGCCAGGGCTCGTTGAAGACGATGTGCGCGGCCTCGGGGTCGATGATGATGTTGAATTCGGCCACGGCACTCCAGTTGCCCACGTGGTAGCCGCCGCCCATCAGCACGACCTCGCGGACCCGTTCGACGATGCGCGGTTCCTTGCGGGCGGCCATCGCGATGTTGGTCAGCCCGCCGGTGGGGACCAGGGTGACGGTCCCGGGCTCGTGCGCCATGACGGTCTCGATGATCAAGTCCACCGCGTGACGGGGGTCCAGCTCGATCGCCGGCTCCGGCTGGGCGGGCCCGTCCATGCCGGATTCGCCGTGGATGTCGGGGGCGTTTTCGATGGTGCGCACCAGCGGGCGGTCGCAGCCGGCGGCGAACGGGACCCCGGTGATGCCGGCGATGGTGCCGACGGACAGGGCGTTGGCGGTGACCTTGGCCAGGGTCTGGTTGCCGACCACCGTGGTGACTGCGAGCAGCTCGATGTCCGGGTTGCCGTGCGCCAGCAGGATGGCCACGGCGTCGTCGTGACCGGGATCGCAGTCGAGGATGATCTTGCGGGGGCCGTCGGTCGCGGGGTGTGCGCCCATGTTTTTCTCCACGTCATTGGGGTCGCCGGAAGGTGCCCGGCGGTTCAGGGGTTTCTAGAAAAGTGTGCACCCCCACGCCGCCGACGTCAAGCGCTTAACGCAATGATGCGCGACGGCGGTGTCAAGCGCTTGATCCCCCGGCCCGCCCCGGGCGTTGACTCGCTAGGATGGAGGGCATGGAATCCGACGACGCTCCAGCTGCGACCCCCCGCCCCGGTGCGCGAGGACACCGCCGCGTCACAGCAGCGCTGGTCGCCGAACGGGCGGGGGTCTCCACCGCCACCGTGTCGCTGGTCGCCAACGGCAAATCCGCGGGCCGGGTGTCGGCGGCCAACGAGGAACGCGTCCTCACCGCCATCCGCGAACTCGGGTACGTCGTCGACGGCATCGGCTCCTCGCTCTCGCGCGGTGTGAGCTCCACTGTCATCCTGGTCGCCCCCGACATCTCCAACCCCTTCTTCGCCCGCGTCATCGCCGGTGTGCGCTCCGCCCTGGGGGGCGACTACCAGCTGCTGCTCTCCGTCACCGACGCCGGCCAGTTCCCCAGCGCCCTCGAGACCCGCAAGCTGCTCTCGCTGCGCCCCGCGGGGCTGCTGGTCGACGCCCCCGATGAGGCCTTCCTCGAGGAGCTCTCCGCCCCCGGGCCGGTGGTCCTGCTGGACGCCCCCGGCGTCGGCACCGGACGGGCCGGCGTGGACCTGGACGTCGCCGGCGGTGCCCGCGCCCTGGCCGCCCACCTGGCGGGGTTGGGGCACCGCCGCATCGCCTACGTCGACGGGATCACCGGCACTGCGACCTTTGCGGTGCGGCGCTCGGCCTTCCTCGAGGAGGCCCTGGCGCGGGGCCTGGAGGTGCCGCCGGCGGGGCAGCTGGCCACGACCATCGACGTGGGGGTCGCTGCCTCCCACTTCGCCGCCTCCTGGCCCGCCTGGCAGCGCGCGGGGATCACCGCCGTCGTCTGTGCCACGGACACCCACGCCTACGGCATCCTGCAGGAAGCCCGGGTTGCCGGTGTGCGGGTCCCCGGTGACCTGGCGGTCGCGGGGTTCGACGACCTGCCCTATTCGCAGACCAGCAATCCGGCGCTGACCAGCGTGCACCTGCCCGCCGAGGAGTTGGGGCGCCATGCCGGTGAGCAGCTGCGCGGCCTCATGGACGGCCGGCCCCTCGAGGAGCCCCGGCTGACCCTGGCGACGTCGCTGATGGTGCGCGGCTCGACGGCTTCCTGAGGCAGGGTGGGCGCTGGCAGTATCGGGCACGCACGAGGCCGACGAGCCCACTCGCGTCGATGTCGCCAGCGATGTAGGAATCCGCGTCTCCCCGAGTTCTGGTGGACACGCTCAACCCCTCGAGTTCAGCGCTGTGGATGGCTTCCGCCACCTGCCCTGCCCGTGACCCGGGGTTGCTCATCGCGGCCCGCCGCCGTCTAGAAGACGACGAAGAGCAGCACCACCACCACCGACACCGCGGTGACCAGCCCGACGGCCAGGGGCCAAAGCCGCCGGGGTCCGGCCTGCGGGTCGAAGGGCTCCCGGAACGCCGAGGTCACCCGGTTTCCGCCAAGCAGCGGATGCTCGTCAACCTGCGGGATCTTGTGTCCGTCATGGTCTTGCATGGCGTTGCTCCTCGGGTTGGTTCCGCTGTGGCGTTCTCCCCCGAGCCTATCCCGGGACCAAAGACCCTTGACAGGGCTGAACAGATGTTTAGTATCTTGAACATGCGTTCACATCCGGAAGATGCCACCACCCGGGCGAGGATCCGCGATGCGGCGATCACTGTCTTCGGCCAGCGGGGATTCGCCGCCGGCACCGTGCGGGACATCGCCGCGGATGCCGGTGTCAGTCCGGGCCTGGTGATCCACCACTTCGGCAGCAAGGCGGCGCTGCGCACCGCGTGCGATGCCCACGTGCTGGACAACGCCCGCGCCAGCGCCGAATCGGGCAACGACCCCGAGCGGCTGCGTGATGTGCTCACCGAATACCTCGAGCAGCCCGACGCATACGGACGCGAACTGGCCTACATCCGGCGCGCAGTCATCGACGACTCCGCTGCAGGTGACGCGTTCTTCGACGCCTACGTCCGGTTGACCGAGCAGCTCCTCGCCGACGGCGTCAGCGCCGGCACCATGCGCCAGGTCCAGGACCCGCGCGCCACCGCCGCCTGGATGGTCGCCAATTCCCTCGGGTTGCTGGTGCTCGGCCGGCATGTGGCCCGCGGACTGGGCCACCCCGAGTTCGGCACCGAGACCATCAACCGCATCGCGGGCCCCGCCGTCGAGCTCTATACGCACCCGCTCTATCTCGATGACGCGTTCCTGCGGGCCACCCGCGACGCCGTCTCGGTTCCCGAACCAGGACAGGAAGCGGGGCAGTAGCCATGGAACACGCCATCGAGGTGGCGGGCCTGGCCAAGAGCTACGGTGTCCGCAAGGTCCTGCACGGCATCGACTTCCAGGTTCCCCGCGGTCAGGTGTTCGGGGTGATCGGGCCCAACGGCGCCGGCAAGACCACCACCATGCGCTGCCTGCTCGACATCATCCGCCCCTCGGCCGGCCGGATCAGCGTCCTCGGCGTCGAACCCCGGCGGGCCGGCCCGGACATCCGCCGCCGGATCGGCTACCTCCCCGGCGAACTCGCCCTGGAGGGGCGCACCACCGGCCGCCGGCTCCTGGCCCACTTCGAGGACATCAGCGGCCCCGTCGCACCGGGCCGCATCGACGACCTCGCCGAGCGGCTCGACCTGGACCTGGACCGCCAGACCCGCAGCCTGTCCAAGGGGAACAAGCAGAAGCTCGGCATCATCCAGGCCTTCATGCACGACCCGGAACTGCTCATCCTGGACGAACCCACCAGCGGCCTGGATCCGCTGATGCAGCAGGAGTTCCTGCGACTGGTCCATGAGGCCCGCGAGGCCGGCCAGACGGTCTTCCTCTCATCGCACGTCACCAGCGAAATCCAACAGGCCGCCGACGCCGTGGCGATCCTGCGTGAGGGCGGCATCGCGACCATCTCGACGGTCGCGGCGCTGCGTGAATCCGCCACCAGCCGGCTCCGGGTCCAGACGCAGCTGCCGTCCGGGGACGTCGGCACGCTGCTCGGGGCGCTCGCCGGCCTGTCCCACCTGCGCCTCGAGACAGTGCACGACGCCGGTGGCTCGCCCGTGTGCCAGGCCACGGCCGACTGGACCGGGCCCGTCGCCGAGTTGGTGGACGTGCTGCCCCGGCTGCACCCGGTGGACTTGGCGCTGGAGGAACCCGACCTGGAGGAGGCCGTCTTGGCCCTCTACCGGCGGCCTGCGGAAGAGGGGACACCATGAACGCACAAGCGAAGGCGAAGGCCCAGGCGTCGCACCGCGACGGCCCGGTCCGGCCGTCGCGGCTTCCGTTGCTGCGCAAGGCACTGGTGGACGCCCGGTTCTCGATGGGCACCTGGGCCGTGGCGATGCTGGCGGTGATGTGCCTGTACCTGCCGCTTTTCCCGGCCATCGGCGGCAGCGACCAGATGCAGCAGATGCTCAAGGCGCTGCCACCCAAATTGGTCAACGCCCTGAACTACGGCCAGATCGCCTCGGGCCCCGGCTACACGCAGGCCACGGTCTTCGGCCTGCTGGGATTCCTGCTGATGACGATCATGGCGGTGTCGGCCGGGGCTGCGGCCATCGGCGGCGACGAGGAGTCGGGGCTGCTGGAGCTCACCATCGCCCACGGGGTGACCCGCACCCAGGTGGTGCTGGAGCGCGCCGCGGCCCTGGTCCTCCGGGTGGCGATCCTGCACGTCTTCATCCTCATCGTGCTGCTGGTCCTCAAGGGGCCCTCGGAGCTGGGGTTTGATGCGGCCCACGCCGCAGCAGGGGTGCTGATGTTCGCCCTGCTGGTGCTGCTCAACGGCTGCTTCGCCCTGTTGGGCGGGGCGCTCGGTGGACGGAAGGTCCACGGCATCGCCGCCGGTGCCGGGGTGGCGGTCCTCGGGTACGCGTTCAATGCGCTGGGCAACCAGAATCCGAATCTGGAATGGATGCACACCGTGTCGCCGTACTACTGGGCCTACGGGAAGTCGCCGTTGCTTAACGGCGTGGATGCCCCGGCGGCGCTCCTGCTGCTCGGCGTCAGCGCGTTGTGCATTGCGCTGGCCGTCGCGGCACTGCATCGCCGGGACATCCACGGGGTGTGACGGGTCGTGGACCTACGGCTGGGTCGGCCCGCCCGGCTGCTGGTAGCCCTGCTGCGAGTCGGCCTGCTGGTAACCCTGCGGGGCGTTCTGGCCCATGTATCCACCGGCCGGTGCCCCGGGGTAGCCGGACGGGGAGCCGAAGGCGTTGGCGTGTGCCGCCGCGCCGCCGTCGGCGTCAAATCGGGCACCGTCCGGGACGGTCGGCATCAGCATCAGGACCAGGATCACCAGTGAACCGATGCCCGGGACCAGGATCAAGAGGTACAGCAGGCCGCTGAAGTTGCCGTCATGCAATCGGCGGACGGCGAGGGCGATGGTCGGGATGATGATGGCCAGCCAGTACAGGCCGAGCAGCCCCAACGGGACGCCGAAGGCGAGGCTGTCTGGCTCACCCGTATCCGGGTCGATGCCGGTCACCATGAGCGCGATGAATGCCCCGTACAGGACGATGACGACGAGGGCGTTGCAGAGCATCCACCACCAGTACTCACTGCGGCTGGCGCGGCCGCTGAACGTGGCGTACTTCGTGAAGAAGCGCTTGACGGCCTGGCCGAAGGACGCACCGTACAGCGGCTGGTCCAAGGGAACCTCGCCATTCCCGGTGGTGGCCACGGGGGCGGATGCGTAGGGGCTGGGATATTGGTTGCTCAAGTTAGCTCCATCGAAGTGATTACGTGCGATCGCTAGTAGTCTTCCAGATTGAACCTCCCTGCGCGATGGGGAGATCTCCCCGCGTCCGCTGGTCAGCGGAGGATCGAGGTCAGGCCCAGGCGACCACCAGGCGGGCCGCCTGCCGTGGAATCGACAGGTCGACCCCCGTCAGCGCGGTGAACCGATGCATGCGGTTCATCAAGGTGTTGCGGTGGCAGTACAGACGGGCGGCTGCCTCGGCGACGCTCCCGGTCTCCAGGTAGGCCCGCGCCGTCTCCACCAGGCGCTCGCGCTCCACCGTGCCGCATCCGGCCAGGGCCGCTTCGACGTCCGCCGCGAGCCGGATGCCGTCGGTGGCCAGCCGGGAGGCTGCCAAGCGGGCCCAGGCGGTGTGCAGCCGCAGGGCCGTGGCATCGGAGTCCGTGGCCAGCTGCGCCAGCTCCAGTGCCAGTTCCCCGGCGTCGTGCAGCCCCGCCAGGCCGTGGACCTCCTCGACGAGGCCGCAGCGCAGTGCAGCTATGCGTTCGCCGGCCTCGTGCAGTGCGGAACCTGGCCGGTTGTCGGCGGGCCAGAAGGCCAGCAGCGCGTCGGCGAAGGGGTGGGTGAAGACCTCGGCGCCGCGGCGGGCGGCCAGGGCGATGCTCACCCGCAACGCGGCGGCATCCTCGCCGGCGGCGACCGCGACGGACAACCGGGCGTCCACCGGCAGGTCGAGGGCGGCGGCGGCCCGGTCGATGACGGTGCCCGGTGCGGGTGTGTCGCCGAAGAGCGTGGCGACGAGCCCCTGGCGGACCGAGAAGGCCTCAGTGGCCATGCGCTGGCGTTCGGCGATGTAGGCGCCCTGGGTCTGGCTGGCATAGGCGTCGACCACATGCCAGACGCTGTTGGCGCGGGCCACCAGCAACGGGGCATCCGCTGCGGTGGATAGGTCCATGAGCGCCTCCCACAAAACGGAGAAGTCCAGCCGGATGGCCGTCATCAGGGCGTCGACCGGGATGTCGGCGCGGGCGCGGGAGACGCCCACGTCGGTGGCGATGCCGAGCTTGGCGTCCCGCAGCTCGTCGGGGTCGGCCGGGGTGCCGGAGGCATCGGCGGAGCGCAGGCTGTCGATCAATGCCTCGAAGGACTGCTCGCCGGTGCGGCGCAACTCGGTGGCCGGGAGGCGCCCGTCCTCGTAGTGGGGCATGCGCAGGACGCGGGCCAGGAACTCGTCGGTCAGCCGTTCCACGCCCAACCCGTCGAGCAGGGTGTTCCAACGCGCCGAGTCCTCGTCCGCCGTCGTGCCGTTGTTTTCCACAGTATGTGACGTCCTGGAGTGGCTCATGCCACCAGAATATGTGCTTTTGCACCGGCCAGCGAGGTCAAGCCGTGACAAACAACGCTACGGGTGAGCACGCTCACACTGCGAGACTGATGGGGATCCCGGGCACGGTAGCCATGCCGTCCTGCCCCGAGCACCAGTGTGGAGGCACACATGTCACAGCCAACGAACCTCGAAGCGGGCGCGACCCACCAGGTCACCGACCAGGAGGCCACCAAGGTCGCCATCGGCGCCCTGGTCGGCACCGCCATGGAATGGTACGACTTCTTCCTCTTCAGCGCCGCAGCCGCGCTGATCTTCAACATCCACTACTTCACCAACGAGAACGCGACGGCTGCCGCCATGGCCTCCTTCGCGACGTTCGGCGTGGGGCTGGTGGCCCGTCCCCTGGGCGGCATGTTCTTCGGTGCCATGGGCGACAAGATCGGGCGGCGCAAGACGCTGATGATCACGATCGTCGGCATCGGTGCGATCACCGGGCTGATCGGCCTGCTGCCGGACTACGCCGCCATCGGCATCGCCGCCCCCGTCCTGCTGGTGCTGCTGCGGATCTTCCAGGGGCTGTTCGTCGGCGGCGAATGGTCCGGCGCCATGACCATCGTGGTGGAGAACGCCCCGCTGCAACGCCGCGCCCGCTACGCCGCGCTGCCGCAGATCGGCTCGCCGATCGGCACCATCCTCTCCTCCGGCGGGTTCTTCCTGGCCACCCTGTACTTCTCGCAGGATTCGTTCACCTCCTTCGGCTGGCGCATCCCGTTCCTGGCCGCCTTCCCCATGCTGCTGCTCGCCCTGTACATCAGGTCCCGGCTCGACGAGTCCCCGGTGTTCGCCGAGCTCATGGAAGCGGGCGCAACCGAAAAGGCCCCGATCCGCACCGTGCTCAAGCAGAGCTGGAAGCACATCATCGTCGGCATGGCCGCAGCGCTGCTGGGCGTCGGCGGCTTCTACCTGGTCACCGCGTTCATGGTCTACTACGGCACGAAGATCCTCGGCTACAGCGCCTCGCTGATGCTGCTGGGAACCATCATCGCCGCCGTCGTGGAGATCCCCGTGCTCATCGCCGGCGGGCGGTTGGGCGAGCGGTTCGGTGGCAGCAAGGTCATCATCTACGGGGGCCTGCTCTCCGCCGTCGTCGCCTTCCCCGCCTTCCTGCTGGTCGCCAGCGGCAACGACGTCCTGGTCATCCTCGGCATGGTCCTTGCCGTGGCCACGCTGTCCTTCCCGTATGCCGCCTCCGGCACCGTGCTGACCGGCCTGTTCCCGGCCACCACCCGCTACACGGGGGTGGGCTTTTCCCAGAACGTGGCCGGCATGCTCTCCGGGTTCATCCCGCTGCTGGCCGTCAGCGTCACCGCCGCGGCCGGCAACCACTGGTGGCCAGCGGCCCTGATCCTGATCTTCCTCTCCTTGTTCACCGCAGTCGCCGGCTACCTCGCACCGCGCATGAGCGTGGACCTGCCCGGCTTCAAGCACTAGAAAGGACCCCCATGAGCATCTCCGCCGGCCACCTGGTCGTCCGCCAACTCGAGGCCCACGGCGTGCAACGCGTCTACTCGGTCCCCGGGGAAAGCTTCCTGGACGTGTTGGACGGGCTGCACGATTCCCCGATCACCACGGTGGTCGCCCGCCACGAGGGCGGTGCCGGGTTCATGGCGCTGGCCGAGGCGCGGCTGACCGGTACCCCCGGCATCGCCATGGTCACCCGCGGGCCCGGTGCGGCCAACGCGATGATCTCCGTGCACACCGCCTGGCAGGACGCCACGGCCCTGGTGCTGTTCGTCGGGCTCATCCCGGTGGCCGACCGCGGACGCGACTCCTTCCAGGAGTTCAGCCTGGACGGCTGGTTCGGCACCACGGCCAAGCGCGTGATGGTGCTCGACGACGAACACCGGGCCGCCGAGCTGGTCGCCGAGGCGATGCACGCGGCCTCCTCCGGGCGGCCCGGACCCGTGGTGGTCGGACTACCCGAGGACGTGCTGGTGCGCCTCACGGACTCGGCGCCCGTGGCCCCGCGTCCCGTCCCGGCGCCGGTGCCGGGGCACGCCGCGGTGGACGAACTGGCCTCACGGCTGGCCGCCGCCGAACGCCCCCTGGTCATCGCCGGCGGTGACGGCTGGGCGCAGGACGTGGACGGCCGGACCACAGGAGCCACGCTCGCCGCCTGGGCCGAAGCCGCCCAAGTCCCGGTTGCCGCCGACTGGCGGGCCTACGACGCAGTCCCGCACACCTCGCCCGCCTGGGCCGGGTACCTGGGCTACTACCGTTCCGACGCGCTCGCCGACCGGATGTCCGAGGCGAACCTGCTGGTCTTCGTCGGGTGCGGGCGCTCCGACGTGCCCTCCGACGGGTATACCCGCGGATTCGAGGCAGACACCGTCGTCGTACTTCCCGATCCGACTGCAGCCACCCACGCCGGCCGGATCGACCAGCAGATCGTCGCCACCCCGGCCTCGTTCACCTCGGCGCTACCGGCCGCTGATGCGGTGCGCGGGACCCGGGGCGGTGGCTGGATGCAGACGCTGGCTGCCGAACAGCTCAGGTTCGCCACCCCGGCAGCGGAAAACCCGGCAACCGGAGTGGACCTCTCGGTGGCCTTCGGCCTGCTGGAGGAGAAGCTCCCGGCGGACCGGACCATCACCTACGGGGCCGGCAACGCCACGCTCTGGGGACACCGGTACCTGACCCACGCCGGCCCGGGCTCCCTGGTCGGCCCACGCAACGGCGCCATGGGCGTCTCGGTGCCCGCGGCAGTGGCCGCCTCCCTCATCCACCCGGACCGGGTGGCCGTCGCGGTCTGCGGCGATGGCGACTTCCTGATGAACGGGCAGGAGCTCGCGGTGGCCGTGGCCCACGGCGCTGCACCGCTGGTGATCGTGGTGGACAACGGGGTCTTCGCCACGATCGTCCAGCACCAGGAGAAGCACTACCCCGGCCGCCCCTCCGGCACCTCCATGGTGAACCCCGGGTTCGCGGCGCTGATCGAGGCGTTCGGCGGCCACGGCGAGGACGTGCACGCCACCGCCGACGTGGCAGCGGCGATCGACCGGGCGTTGCAGGCCGTCACCGCCAGGAAGGTCCCGGCCCTGCTGCACCTGCGCATCGACCCGGCCACCATGCCGCCGTCCACCGCTGCGCCGGAGGCCACCGCATGAACCTGGACCTGGTCCTCACCGGTGCGGAGGTCATCACCCTGGAGGAGGACCGCCCGCGTGCCCACCGCATCGGCATCCTGCACGGGCGCATCGCCGGGTTCGACGAGGAACTCGACGGGTGCACCGCCACCTCCGAGATCGAGCTGGCCGGCGCCGTCGTCGTGCCCGGGTTCATCGATGCCCACTGCCACACCACCTGGTGGGGGCTTGGCCTGGAGTCGGTGGACCTGCAGCGGGCCCGCGGACTCGAGGAGCTCTATGCGCTGCTGCAGGCGGAGGCGGACCGCCTCGACGGGCTCGGGGACCGGGAAGCCTGGCTGCACGGCACCGGCTTCAACCACGAACACCACGGCGGGGCGTTCCCCGACCTCGCCCGGCTCGACGCGATCAGCGGGGACCGACCGCTCTACCTGCGCCACGTCTCCGGCCACCAGGCGATCACCAACACCGCCACGCTGGCCCTGGCCGGGGCGCTCGAGCCGGGATTCGAGGACCCCGTGGGTGGGGCGGTGGTCCGCGACGGGCAGGGCCGTCCCACCGGCGTCGTCGAGGAGGCGGCGCAGGGGCTCGTGCAGGCGCTGCTGCTGCCGTATTCCCGCACCGCGATCGTCGATGCGCTCGACGCCGCGACCACCCGCTATGCCGCCGAGGGCATCACCAGCTTCACCGAGGCAGGCATCGCCGCGGGATGGATCGGCCACAGCCCGCTGGAGGTCGACGCCTACCAGCACGCCCGCCGTACCGGCCGCCTGTATGCCCGCGCCCAACTGATGCCCACCCTCGACGCCCTGCACCCGGTCACCGGCCACGCGGAGGACCTGCACGGGGGCGCCGGCCGCGGCCTGGACCTGGGGCTCGGTGCCGGCTTCGGGGACGACTTCGTCTCCCTGGGCCCGGTGAAGGTGTTCATGGACGGTTCGCTGCTGGGCGCCACCGCAGCGGTCACCGAGGACTTCTGCGGCCACCCGCACCACCGCGGCTACCTGCTCGACGACGAGGCCAGCTACCGCGAGAAGATCGCCGCCGCCTACCGCGCCGGCTGGCCGATCGCCCTGCATGCCATCGGCGACGCAGCGATCGACCTCGCCCTGGAGATCGTCATCGGCTGCCAGGACGCCTACGGGCCGAACCCGCTGCCCAACCGGATCGAGCACTTCGGCATCGCCCGCCCCGACCAGGTCACCCTCGCAGCGGCCCACGGCATCGCGGTCACCCCGCAGGCCGCATTCATCGGTCCGCTGGGGGACCAGATGGCAGCACTCGTCGGCCCCGAGCGCGAGGGCTGGCTCTATCGCGGCCGTTCCATCGTCGACGCCGGTGGCCTGCTCGCCGGCTCCTCCGACCTGCCCGTCTCGGACAACAACGTCCGCCGCGGCCTGCAGGCCTGGGTCGACCGCCGCACCTCCACCGGCCGGGTCCTGGGCGGAGTGCACGACGACGGCACTCCCCTCGAGGGGCTCACCCCGGAGGAGGCACTGCGCGCCTACACCAGCTGGGCTGCCGCCGCGACCGGCACCCTGGCCGAGAAGGGCACCCTGCGCACCGGCAAGCTCGCCGACCTGGTGGTCCTCTCCGGCTCACCGCTCGATGCCCCCGACGTCGCCGAACTCGACGTGTTGGCCACGATCGTCGGCGGCCACTTCACCCATTCAGTCCTCGACGGCACCACCCCCGAAACCGCCACCCCGAAGGGAGCCCCAGCATGAGCACCACATCCACCACCGCTGCGTCCACGAGCGAGCACAGCGAGGCGGCCCGCGCCTTCCTCGCCGACTTCCGGTCGATGAGCACGTTCGGCGCCACCTCCGGCGGGGGAGTGGACCGCCAGGCCGGCACCGCCGCCGACGGCCAGACCCGCAACTGGTTCCGCGGACTCGTCGAGGGGCACGGCTTCGAGGTCCGCTACGACGCCGTCGGGAACCAGTTCGCCCTGCTCGAACTCGTCCCCGGTGCCCCCTACGTGGCCATGGGATCGCATCTGGACTCACAGCCCCTGGGCGGTCGTTTCGACGGCGCCTACGGCGTGCTCACCGCGGCGCACGCCGCCATCCGGCTCAAGGAGTCGGCCGCCGGAGCGAAGTTCAACATCGCCGTCATCAACTGGTTCAACGAGGAGGGCTGCCGCTTCAAGCCCTCGATGATGGGCAGTTCGGTGTTCACCGGAAAACTCCCGGCCGAGCAGGTCCTGGAGACCACCGACCCGCACGGCACCACCGTCCGCGAGGCCCTGGAATCCATCGGCACCATCGGCGACTTCAGCCTCGACGTCGCCGCGTACCTGGAGATCCACATCGAACAGGGCCGTTCGCTGGAGGACGACGGGCTGGTGATCGGCCTGGTCGAGTCGACGTGGGGGGCCAACAAGTACGAATTCATCGTCCACGGCGAGCAGGCCCACACCGGGGCCACCGTCATCGCCGACCGCCGCGACGCACTCCTCGGTGCCTCCCTGCTGGTGGCCGCCGCCCGGGACATCGCCGACGAGTTCTCCACCGACGAGCACGCGGTCATCACCTCCTGCGGTGAATTCACCGTTTTCCCCAACTCCCCGGTGGTTGTCGCCAGCCGGGTCAACCTGCTGGTGGACCTGCGCAGCACCGACCCCGACGTGCTCGCCACCGCCGACGCCGAACTGCACCGGCGGGTCGCCGCCATCGAGGCGCGCGCGAACGTCCAGATCGAACGCGGCGCCGAACATGTCTGGGCCTCCAAGGCCTACGACGCCTCCGGGATGGAGCTGGCCGCCGCGTCGGCCGAGAAGCTGGGCCTGCCCTATGGCACCGTCCGCACCCTGGCCGGACACGATTCGACCAACATGAAGGACATCGTGCCCACGATCATGCTCTTCGTGCCGAGCGTGGAGGGCATCTCCCACAACGAGAAGGAGCTGACCCGCGACGAGGACATGCTCTCCGGCGTCGACCTCTTCACCGAACTGCTCGGCCGCGTGGCCCGCGGGGAGTTCGTCTAGGACCTTCATCCAAACGCGGCGGGCACCGCGTTTCTGCCAAACTGGGTGGACAACCAAGCCCCCCACCAGCAGGAGTTCCACCATGCCCCAGTCCGTCCCGTCCACCGTCTCGAGCACCATCGCCCATACGCTGCTGCGGGTCGGCGTCGGTGGTGTCCTGGTCGCCCACGGCACCCAGAAGCTCTTCGGCTGGTTCGGCGGCAGCGGGGTCGAGGGCACCGCCCAGGCAATGCACGCCATGGGTTTCCGGCCCGGACGGCGCAACGCGGTCCTGGCCGGGTGGGGCGAGGCCGGAGCCGGGGCTGCACTGGTCCTGGGCCTGGCCACCCCCGCCGCCGGAGCTTCGGCGGCCACCGCCATGGGCGTGGCGGCAGCGGTACACGCCCCCAACGGATTCTTCGCCACGAAGGGCGGAATGGAGTACCCGGCCCTGTTGTCCCTGGCGGCCGCCTGCACCGTGATCGCCGGCCCCGGCCCGGTGTCCCTGGACGCCGCCACCCGGAACATCCTGGACCGCCCGTGGATGCGCGCCGTCGCCCTGGGGGCCATCCCCCTCGTGGCCGGCGCCCAGATCCTGGGCCGCCGCAAGGCCCTGCGCGAGGACGCGGCCCCGGCGCAGGCCGCCGGAACCCCCGAAGCCTGAACCGTGGAGACCCCGCCGGAGGATCTCATCCAGCAGATCGTCCTGTTCGTGGACCGGGAGGATCCGGCCCCGGAGCCGGAGGGCATCGCCGCTGCCGCGCTGGCCTCCGTGGGGGCCTTCACGGCACACCCCGCGGCGGATGAGTGGCGGGGGTGGGCCGAAGGCTCCTTCGCGAAGGTCGTCCGCCGCGCCGATGCCGGCACCTTCGCCAAGGTCCGTGCCGCGCACCCCGACCACGCGCTGGCCACTTCCGGTGCCGGGCAGGCGATCGCCTTCGTCCCGGGACCTTCCGGGCACGTCCCGAAGAAGATCGCCAAGCTCCAGGTCTCCGGCACGGAACTGCCCCGCGCCGGAGATGCCCCGCGGCCGGGCCGGGCACCCGAGTCAGGGCCCGGCCTCGTCGTCGTGCTCAACGACTCCCTCGGCATGTCCACGGGCAAGGCGGCGGCGCAGGCCGCCCATGCGCTGTTCGCCTGGGTGCTGGAGGCCGCCCCGGCCCGTGTGGACGGCTGGTTGCGCGCGGGACGTCCCCTGTCGGTGCGTCGCCTCCCGGCCGCCGGCTTCCGCCGGGCTGTGCAGGGCGAGGGTGCGGGGCCGTTGATCCATGATGCGGGCCGCACGGAAATCGCCCCCGGATCGGCCACCGCCTGCGTGGTGGCACCGATCCGTTGCGCCGACTAGGCCCCGGCCCGGCTCCGTTGCCACCCCGATCCGACATGTAGTCGTCACAGGTCTTGCATTATGGGTTGAAAACCATAATATGGGTTCAGTACTGTGGTTCCGGTCACATCTTTGCGACGCCAACCCGAAGGACCCTCCCATGTCAGATGCAGCCATCCTGATCAATACGGCAGTGGCCGTGATCGCCACTGTCGTGCTGATCGTGCGCTTCAAGGTCAACCCGGTGATCTCACTGGTCATCGGCGCCGCCTACCTCGGCCTCGCGGTCGGCCTCGGTGTGAAGAAGACCGTCGAGACCATCTCCACCGGATTCGGCGACATCATGATGGAAGTCGGCCTGCTCATCGCCTTCGGCGTCCTCATGGGCTCGATCCTCAACGAAACCGGGGCCATCCGCCGCCTGGTCGAGCATCTGCTGAAGACCTTCGGCCCCGGTCGCCTGCCCTACACCATGGGCCTGGCCTGCGCGACGGTCCTGCAGTCGATCTTCCTGGACGTCCTGCTGGTCATCTCCGCCCCGCTGGCCCGCCGCCTCGCCCCGAAGATCGGCCGGCTCGGCACCGCGCGCATGGCCACCGCAATGGCCATCTCGCTCGAATGCGGCATCGTGTTCATGGTCCCCGGCGTCGGCGCCCTGGCGCTGGCCGGGCTGCTGGGCGTCCCGCTGGGCAAGATGCTGCTCTTCGGCCTGCTCATCGTCGTCCCCACGGTCGTCATCGCGATCGCCATCATGACCTTCCTCTTCCGCCGCGGCCTCTGGAAAGAGGAATCGGATGAGAACCATGAGCTGTTCGAAGCAGAAGAACCACTGCACGACGGCGGTGCCCCCACGGGCCCCGGTGCCCCCTTCCGCAACAACAGCTCCGGCAGAGGCCAGCCGGCCGACGTCCCCCCGGCCGGAACCCAGGGCTCCGCCGTGGCCGTCGCCGAGGAGACCCGACAAGAGCCCGCGCTGATCCTGCTCTTCGCCCCGCTGCTGCTGTCCCTGGTCCTCATCGCGGCCGGCGCCATCCTGGAGATCGCGAAGATCGAGATCGCCCCCGTCCAATTCGTCGGCGAACCCATCATCGCCCTGCTCATCGGCCTGGTCGGCACCTGCATCGTCGGCCGCTACACCGTGGGCCAGAAACGGGTCGAGGCCGGCATCTCCGCGGGCTTCCGGGAATCCGGCCAGATCCTGCTGCTCACCGGCGTCGGCGGCTCCCTCGCCGCAGCAGTCACCGCAGCAGGCGTCGGCGACATCCTCGGCGGCTTCTTCACCGCCAGCCATGTCGCACCGCTGGTCGTAGTCTGGGTCATCGCGGCCGTGCTGCACATCGCCGTCGGCTCGGTCACCCTCTCGGCCATCACTGCAGCGGGCCTGCTGGCCCCCATCGCCCCAGCGCTGGGTCTGGACCCGGTGCTGATCGCCCTGGCCGCCGGCGCCGGTTCACTGTTCATGGTCCACGTGACCTCCAATACCTTCTGGCTCCTGCAGTCGCTGCTCGGCCAGACCACCCGCGGTGCCCTGAAGTCCGTGACCTTGGGCGTTTCCGTCGCCTCAGTCGTGGCCCTGGGCCTGGTCACGGTCCTGAGCCTGTTCATCTGACCCAGCACCCCCGAACCACCGACACCGCCGTAGCAAAGGAAGAACCAATGAGCGAGAACACCACGGCCCCGCTGGCCGGAGTCCGCGTCCTGGAACTGGGCAACTACATCGCCGCCCCGACAGCCGGGCGACTGCTGGCCGACTTCGGCGCGGAGGTCATCAAGGTCGAACGCCCCGGCACCGGTGACGAACTGCGCAACTGGCGCCTGGCCAAGGGCACCACGTCGATGCTTTACCGGACGCTGAACCGGAACAAGAAGTCGGTGGTCCTGGACCTGCGCTCCGACGCCGGCCGCGCCGCGGTCCTCGAACTGGCGCGCACCTCCGACATCCTGCTGGAGAACTTCCGCCCCGGCACGCTGGAGAAGTGGGGCCTCGGCCCGGACGTCCTCAACGAGGCCAACCCCGAGCTCGTCATCACCCGGATCTCCGCGTTCGGCCAGACCGGCCCGCTGTCCGAGCGCCCGGGTTTCGCCGCCGTCGCGGAGGCCTACAGCGGCTTCCGCAACCTCGTCGGCGACCCGGACCGCGCCCCGGTCCGCGTGGGGGTCTCCATCGGCGACTCGATCGCCGGACTCTACGCCGCCTTCGGTTCGGTCATGAGCCTGTTCCAGCGCGAAACCCGGCGCGGAGCGGGCCAGCCCGGAACCGCACTGGGCGAACGCATCATCGACGTCGCCCTGAACGAGGCGATGTTCTCGATGATGGAGTCCCTCGTCCCGGATTACGAGGCCTACGGGAAGAAACGTGAACGCACCGGCGGCCGCATGGAGGGCATCGCCCCCTCCAACGCCTACGTCTGCGCCGACGGGGCCAGCATCGTCGTCGCCGGCAACGGCGACTCGATCTTCCAGCGCTACATGGAGACCATCGGTCGCCCCGACCTCGGCGCCGACCCCGGCCTCGGCTCCAACGCCGGCCGCTGGGCCCGCCGCGAGGAACTCGACGCGGCCATCGGGGAATGGACGGCACGCCACGACGCCGCCACCGCCCTGGACCTGCTCGACGCCGCCGGCGTCCCGGCCGGACCCATCTACACGGCGGCCGACATCGTCGCCGACGAGCAGTACGCGGCCCGCAACATGGTCCAGAAGTTCGACGTCTCCACCGGCGACGAAATGCTGCACGACGTCGGCTTCCCCGGCATCGTCCCGGTCATCGGCGCCACGTCGCTGCCGGTCCGGCACCTGGGCCCGGACCTGGGCGAACACAACGACGAGGTGCTCGGCGGACTGCTGGGCCTGGACGCGGACGCCATGGCGGCGGCCGCCGGAGCAACGGAGGCGCGCAGCGCATGACATCCACACCAGAAAACCAGGGCACGACGGCGGTGCGCAGCGCGGGATTGCGCGATGTCACCTTGCGCGACGGCCTGCAGCTCACGGGCAAGAACCTCTCCACCGCGGCGAAGGTCGCCACCGTGCGCCGGCTGCTGGAACTCGGGGTCCCGGAGATCGAACTGGGGTCCATGGCCCGCGCCGATCTGGTCCCCACCATGGCCAACACCCTCGAGGTCGTCGCCGAGCTGATACCTGCCGAGCTGGAGCACTGCTGGATCTGGGTGGCCACACCCGGCCACGTGGCCAAGGCAGCCGCGGCAGGGGTACGGAACTTCCAGTACTGCCTCTCGGCCACCGACGCACACAATCAGGCCAACATCGGCCGCAGCACCGATGCCAGCCTGGAGGCGTTGCCGCAGGCCGTTGAATACGCGCAGGGCGTGGACGGCCGCATCCAGCTGTGCATCGCCACCTCGTTCACCTGCCCCTTCGAGGGCCAGGTCCCCGTCGAGCGCGTTCTCGCCATCGCCAACGATCCCCGCGCCGAAGGGACCTGCGACATCGTCATCTGCGACACCCTGGGCCAGGCCCACCCCGCCCAGGTCACTGAACTGGTTTCCCGGGTGCGAGACGAGACGCCGGGCCGGCGCATCGTCTACCACGGCCACGACACCTGGGGGCTGGGGGTGGCGAACACCCTGGCCGCGATCGACGCCGGCGCCGACCTCGTCGATGGCGCACTCGGCGGGCTGGGCGGTTGCCCCTTTGCCCCGGGGGCCAGCGGGAACACGGCCAGCGAGGACATCCTCTTCGCCACCCGGCCCGGATGGCTCACGCCCGACACTTTTGCAGGGATCGTCGAGCTGGGCGAGCAGGTCCTCGGGGACCTGGGGGAGTCCAGCCGGTCCAAGGCCGCCCAGGGTGCCCGGTCCAAGGCCGAGGCCTTCGAGTGGGTCATCCGCGCCTGAAGCGTTGTTGGCGACTTATCCAAGTACGGAAGCTACGTAGAGTCACGCAGTGGATAAAAGCCGCCGGCCCCAAGCTGCTCGAAAGGGCGGTGCACACCGTCGTCGTGCATTGAAAGGACGCGACGGCGGACGACAGGTCAGGCGGGGGCGCCCGGCTCGCCGGGGAAGCGGCCGCCGACCATCCGGGTCATCCGCTCGGCGGCCTGCAGCAGGGGTTCGACCCATCCCCGGCAGACCTCTTCAGACATCCGGAACGTCGGGCCGCTGATCGTCACCGCGCCCAGCACGGCTGCGGAGGCGTCGAAGACGGGGGCCGAGAGTCCCGAGGCCCCGGACTCGCGCTCGCCGGTGGTGATCGCGAACCCGTCGGTGCGGGTCTGGCGGACCGCCGCCTGCAGCGCCTTGGACTCGGTGATGGTGAAGTCGGTGATCGATTCCAGCGGGTTGCGCAGCAGCGACGCCAGCAGGTCCGGGTCCCAGGCCAGCAGCACACGACTGGCGGAACCGGCGTGCAGGGGCAGGATCTTGCCGACGTGCATTTCGCGGCGCAGCGCGTGGCGGGTCTCGGCCATCGCCACGCAGACGCGGTGGTTCTGCTCGGCGGTGAAGAAGCAGGCGGTCTCGCCGACGGTGTCGCGCAGGTCGGCCAGCAGGGGGGAGATCACGTCGAGCATGGCCTTGCCGCGGGTCGCCGGCGCGGCCCAGTAGGCCATCTTCAAACCGATCCGGTAGGCGTCCCCTTCGCGGTCCAGGAAGCCCTGCCCGGCCAGGTTGGCCACGAGGCGCTGGACGGTCGACATCGGCAGGTCGGTGGCCTCCCGGATGTCCCCCAGGGTGAGCACCGGACGGGTGAGGGAGAACGCATCGAGGATGGCGGTGATCTTTCCGAGCACCAGCAGGGTGTTGCCGGTGGTCTTCGGGACGGCGGGCGCGGCTGACATGGGACTTACGCTATGCGCAAGCCCCGATCCCGTCCAACCCCCGGGCGGACGCCCCGCCCGTCCCGCATCCATAAACTGGAAGCGTGAACAGAACGGCAGCACCTTTCCTCGTCATCGGCGGACTCGGCATCCTGGCCGGGGGCTTCCTCTCGGCCATCAGCGCAGCCGCCCCCAGCTACCTCGCCTCGTGGGCCGTCGCCTACCTGGTCCTGGTCGTTGGATTCGCCCAGCTGCTGCTGGGCATCGGCCAGGACCAGCTGGCCGTGCGCCGCCCCTCGACCGGCCTGGTGGCCGCAGAGGTGCTGGCGTTCAACCTGGCGAACGTTGCGGTCCTGGTCGGCTCGCTGACCTCGATCGTGGTGCTGACCTGGATCGGCGCGGCCCTGATCGTGGTGGCCATGGTGTTGTTCATCTGGGCGGCCCGGGGCGGCGGAAGCCGGCACCGGTGGCTGCTGTACCTGTTCCGTGCCATGATCGTCATCCTCTTGGTCTCGGCACCGATCGGCATCATGCTGGCCCATTCGCGCATGGGCTGAACGCGTGGGGTGGTGCCCATCGCCTGGCCGACCTACGGTGGAAGGCAACAACCGCATCCGGCAGGAGGGCAACGGTGGAGCGAATCACAGGTGCCCGGGCGGCGCGGGGCGCACGCGGCCGTGCCGATGTGGCAGATGCCTTCCGCGAGGCCTTCGCCGCCCATCCCTCGGGCGTCGCGGTGATCACCGCCGCCGGCCCCCGTGGTCCCGTGGGCCTGACGGCGTCCTCGGTGATCTCCGTGGCCGTGGCGCCGCCGGTGCTGGCCTTCTCGCTGTCCTCGTTCCGCGGTTCGGTCGGCGCACTGCTCGTCTCCAGCCAACTGGCGGTGCACCTGCTGACGTCCGGCGATGAGGAGCTGGCCCGGCGCTTCAGCGCCGCGGGAATCGATCGTTTCGGCCCGGACCTCGACTGGCACCCAGCGCCGACGGGCGAGCCGCTGCTGGAGACCAGGGGAACCATCCTGCGCTGCCGCGTCCTCACCCGTACGCCGGTGGCCGGATCAAGCCTGGTCGCCGCCCAGGTTACGGACATCCTGGTCGTGGGCACGACGGCGGTGCCATCGGAGGGGCCGCTGGTGCACTTCCGCCGCGGCTACCACCGGGTGGCCGCAGACGGCTGATCGCAAACCCCGAATATCTGTCTCAGGGGTTCACAAGTTCCGTTTACTGACCTACTGTGAAGCAGTCGCTTAATAAATTAAGTGACGGTTCGGAACTTTGGCGAACCACGCTCCACTCCACTTCACCGCACCCAAGAGGTCGGGGCAATGGCGCCCCGGCACGTCAGGATTCGAGTTGAGATCATGATTCCCTTCTCCCGCCGCGCCCAGAGCGCGGATCGCCCCACCGTCCGGCTGGTGGCCGCCATCTCGTTGGTGTCCGCCGGCCTGGCCATCGGTCCGCCGGCCACTGCCGCACCGCCGCCAGACCCCGCAGCGCACCATCAGGAGGACTTCGAGGCCGGAAAGTACATCGTCCGGCTCCAGGCAGATCCCGTCGCCTCCTACGACGGCGGGGTGCGCGGATTTGCTGCGACCCAGCCGAAGGACGGCAAACGGCTGGATGCCGGGAGCGCCACGAGCCGCAGCTATGCCGGCTACCTGCGCAAACGCCAGGATTCCGTGGCGGACCGTGCAGGTGTCGATCCGCTCTACCGATACACCTACGCCCAGAACGGCTTCGCCGCTGAACTCGGCGCCGACGAGGCCCGCGAACTCGCAGCGGACCCGGCCGTCGCCGACATCGTCCCGGCCGAAACACTCGAACTGCAGGGATCGACGACGCAGTTCCTCGGCCTGGGCGATGACCAAACCGGCGCCGGCGGCGTCTGGGAAGACCTCGGGGGCATCGAGGATGCGGGGAAGGGAGTCGTCGTCGGGGTCATCGACAGCGGCATTGCCCCGGAGAACCCCTCGTTCGCGGGCGAGCCGTTGGCCACCGAGGCATCCGATACCCAGCCCTACCGCGACGGGGACGCCATCCGCTTCAACAAGGCCGACGGCCAGCAGTTCGTCGGCCGGTGCCAGGAAGGTGAACAGTTCACCAGCGAGATGTGCAACAGCAAGCTGATCAGTGCGCAGTACTTCCTCGCGGGGGCCGGCAACGTCGGCACGCCGGAGATGGGCGAATACCGGTCCGCCCGCGATGGCAACAGCCATGGTTCGCATACTGCCAGCACCGCAGCGGGGAACTTCGGGGTCACCGCGACCGTCGGCCCCGGCTACACCCAGCGCATCTCGGGGGTCGCCCCGGCAGCCAAGATCTCCGCCTACAAGGCCTGCTGGCACCAGATCACCGGCAGCAGCGGGTGCAGCACACTGGACCTGCTGGCGGCCATCGACCAGGCCATCAAGGACGGAGTCGATGTCCTGAACTACTCGATCGGCCCCAGCGGCGGATCCCCCTCCACCGCCAGCCTGACCGACCTGGCCTTCCTCAACGCCATCAACGCCGGGATCTTCGTCGCGGCGTCCGCGGGCAACTCGGGGCCCGGTGCGGAAACGGTGGGCAATACCGCCCCCTGGCTGACCTCGGTGGCCAACAGCACCTACATGAACCCGCAATCCGACGTCGTGCTCGGTGACGGGCGCCGGTTCACCGGACAGTCGTTGACGATCCCCGACGCCGGGGTCGCATCCGCGGAACTGGTCACCGCGGCCTCCATCGCACTGGAGGGCGCCACCGGAGCCAACCTCTGCGCCGAGGGCACCCTGGATCCGGAACGGGCGGCCGGCAAGGTCGTCATCTGCGACCGTGGCGACTTCGCCCTCGTCGACAAGGGGGTGGAGGTCAAACGGGCCGGAGGCATCGCCATGGTCATGGCCAACGTCCCCGGCGGCGCCACCGACCTGGCCGCCCTGGACTACGTCCTGCCGGCCGTCCACGTCGACGCCGACCAGGCAGCCACGATCAAGGACTACGCATCCGCCGGCACGGCGACGGCAGCGTTCGAGAAGGAGCCCAGCAAACCGGTCGAGGTGCCCGTCCCGCAGATCGCCCCCAGCTCCAGCCGCGGCCCCATCCGTTCGGACGGCCAGAACGTCCTCAAGCCAGACGTCGCGGCACCCGGCACCACGGTGATCGCCGCCGGCGCCAACGCCGCGGGCGAAAAGCCCATCCACGTGGTCATGTCAGGCACGTCCATGGCCTCACCGCATGTGGCGGGACTCGCGGCCGTCTACCTCGGAGAACACCCGCTGGCCACACCGGCCGAAATCCGTTCGTCCCTCATGGGCACCGCCGGTGATCTCGTCGACGCCGACGGCGCCGGAACCCACGACGTCTTCGCCCAGGGCGCCGGCCAGGTGGACCCCACCCGGTATCTCGACGCCGGTTTCTACTACCCGGCAGGCGCGGCGGACTGGACGGCCTACCGCCGCTGGCTCGCCGACCCGACGGCCGAAGGTGCCACGAGCGGAACCGACCTGAACATCCCCTCGTTGGCGATCGGTGAGATGATCGGTGCCCGCGAAACCACCCGGACCGTCACCTCCCTGAAGGCCGGAACCTGGACGCCCAGTGCCGATGTCCCCGGCATCGAGGTCACCACCTCGCCGGCACGGTTGGACTTCGACGCCGCCGGAGAGAGCAAGACGGTGAAGATCACCCTGCGCCGCACCACAGCGCCGGTCGACGCGTTCGCGAAAGGCTACCTGACCTGGACCAACCAGCAGGGGGCGACCTCGCGGATGCCGATCGCCGTCAAACCCGGAGCCCTGCAGGCGCCGGCAGCGGTGATCGGACAGGGCACCACCGGCAGCACCCAGGTCACCGTCACCCCCGGTGCCACCGGGGAGCTGAAGCTGGCGGTGAACGGCCTGTTCCGCCAGGACACCCTGCGGTGGCAGGACAGCCTGGTCCCCCCGACCCGGTACAAGTACCCAGCACCGGATGCGGCCACCGGGCCGGAATCGCCCTTCAGTGGTCGCCTGACCGGTGACAAGTCAACCAGCTTCCTGGCCTACAAGGTCGACATCGCCCCGGGCAGCACCGAGGCAACGTTCGAACTCGGGGCGGAAAACGGCAGCGGCGCCGACATGGAAATGGTGATCTACCAGGACGCCGACACCGGCAACTACAGCGCAGGCAGCGGGAACTTCACGGGAGCCACCCTGGCCAAGCGCGAGCGCGTCGTCATGAAGGACCCGGCCCCCGGTGGCTACACCGTGTTCGTCTACGCCTGGTCCGTCCCCTCGGGCGAGGAGGCCGTGGACTTCAGCCTGGCGATGAGCGAGAAAAACCCGCAGGCACCCGTCACGCCGCTGGTGGTTCCGGCAAGCATCACCGGCACCGCAGGGGTCCCGCTCACGTTCGACGCCAGCTGGAAGGACCTGGAACCGAACACCACCTACCGAGGATCGATCGCCTTCGGCGACGGCGATGCCACCACCGACGTCACCGTGATGACCGGCGACGCCACGGATCCCACCGATCCCACGGACCCCACCGATCCGGTGGACCCGGGGGAGCCGGATGACCACGAGGCAGCACTGCCCGGCGTGGGCGTCCTGGGAACGGACAGCGGCTGGGATACCGGACTGCGCGATGGCGACTACAACGTCACCATGAACATGTGGTGGGGCTCCAACGCCAGCCTGTTCCGGTTGTATGAGAATGACGTGCTGGTCGCGGTCAAGGACCTCACCGTCAAGACGCCGCGGGCCCAGTCGGCCGAGGTGGCCATCAGCGGTCGGCCGAACGGGACCTACGTCTACACCGGCGAGCTGGTCAATGCCGCCGGCGTCACGGCAACGAAGCCCGTTACCGTCAAGGTGGACCAGGCGGCTCCCGGAAAGCCGGTCCTCTCCGGTCCGAAGCGCGACGCCGATGGCAGCTTCACGCTGGCCGCCGACCTGTGGTGGGGCACGAACGCCACCAGCTACCGGTTGCTGGAAAACGGGAAGGAGATCGACGCCGGCACGCTGGAGGCGAAGACCCCCGCCGCGCAGCATGTGAGGATCCCGGTCCAGGGACGCGAGCCCGGGAAGTACACCTACGTCGTCGAGTTCACCAACGACGCCGGAACCACTGCGGGCAAGCCCCACACCGTCACGGTGAAGTAGCCGGCACGGACCAGGGCCCGCACCCCGCCGCCAGGACGACGGCGGGGTGCGGGCCCTCGTGCCGCCATCCGGCGGCAGGGTGCTCCGGGTCTACTGCGCCGTCGCCCGTCCAAGCGGCGCCGGATCGACCAGATCGTGCGCTTCGAAGTAGTTGATCGCTGCGACCAGGTCGCTCTGGCCCGTATCGGCGGCGTTCGTGCCCTCGGCGAGGGTGGTGAAGTTGTCGCCGCCGGCCGCGAGGAACGAGTTCATCGCGACCTTGAACACGTCGGAATCGGCGATGGGCTCGCCGTTGAACGACATCGACGTGATGTGCGAGCCACGGGCCGCGTTTTCGGTGTAGGTGTAGCTCAGGCCCGCCGAGATGCCCAGGTGCAGTTTCGGACGGCTCGAACCCTCCGGCTGCCACTGTTCCTCCAGGACCGCCTTCAGCTGCGCTCCGGTCAGGTCCTCGGTCCACAGGGTGTTGCCGAACGGCTGCACGCTGGCCACGTCCTTGTAGGTGACGGTGCCATCGGTTCCGTAGAGCAGATCCGCGCGCAGGCCGCCGGGGTTCATCAGCGCGATCTGCGCCGGTTCGCCGCCGAAGTCCTCGTTGGAGGTCGCCCACAGCTGCATGTCGGCCACGAGGTTGCCCAGGGAGGACTCGACGCCGCGATCGGAGCCCGGCTCGGCCCCGCCGCGCAGGATGTCGGCGCTGATCTTGCCGATCGGCTGGGCGCCGACGACCTCCGCCTGTTCGGCGGCCTTCGTGACGATGCTGGCCACCCGCGGATCCGCCGGGAACGCGGGAACCGTGGCGCCGGCGTCGTCCGTGGTGGTGAGCTGCACCAGCGAGCCCGCCAGCGCAACCGGCTTCTTGCTGCGGCGGTCGACGGTGATCTGCACGCGGTCCAGCGTGGTCCCGTACTCATGAGCTTGCACGACCGGGCGCTTCATGGCCTTCGGCCATCCCTTCACCGGGTACGAGCAGGCGTAGCCCTGATGGGTGTGGCCGGAGTAGATGGCATCGATGTTGGCCGATGCCCCGCGGACCAGCTCGCCATAGGCGGTGTCCTCGGTGGCGATCGCCGAGCAGTCGGTGCCCGCCGAACCATCGTGGGCCAGCAGCACGACGACGTCCGCCTCGCCATTGGACTTCCGCCCATCGGAGAGCTGGCGGGCGACGCGGTTGGCCGCCTCGAGCTGGTTGCCGAAGTCGAGCTGGCTGATGCCGGCCGGTGTGACCAGCGATTCGGTCTGCTCGGTGACGACGCCGACGAATCCTACGGTCACCCCCTGGACCTTGCGCAGGGCGTATTCCTTCAGGGCTGGCTTCTGGGTGCCCTGGTAATAGACGTTGGCACCCAGGGCGTAGTCCGCTCCGCGCTTCGCGCTGCCGTTGCCGTAGCGGGGGATGACCCGGTTCTTCAGGTCATCGAAGCCGCGGTCGAATTCATGGTTTCCCACGGCCGAGACGTCCAGCCCCCCGGTCCGGAGCGCATCGATCGTGGGGGTGTCCTGTTGGGAAAAGGAGGTGAAGGTCGAGGCGCCGATATTGTCCCCGGCCGAGACGAAGAGCGTGTTGTCCTTCTTCTGTCCGGTCAGCTCGTCGACGGCACCGGCCAGCACCGCCGCCCCCGCGGAGGTGCCGTTGGCCTCCAGCCTGCCGTGGAAGTCGTTGATGCCGAGCAGTTGGATGGTGCTCGTCCGTGGCTGGTGGTGGCCTCCTCCGTGGTGGCCTCCTCCGTGGTGGCCGCCCCCGTGGTGCCCACCCCCATGGTGGTTGCCCTGGTGCTTGCCCTGCGGGACCGCCGTCGGCGCCGCCTGGGCCGGGGCGGCCAGCGACGTGGCGGCCAAGGCGAGGCCGGCCGCGACCAGGCTGGCGCGTTGGATCGGATGCTTGCGTGGGTTCATGTCATGACTCCCGGGTGCGATGAGTGATATGCCGCACATTCGAGGCACGGCACATCGGCGATCCTACCGAGCGCCGATGCCGTGTCAATGGCCGGGGGGTGGCCGGTGGGCTGCCATTCCGCGAACGGCTCACATCCGAACGATGTGGCATAGCCGATATTCCTTGCAGTTGTGCAAACTTTGCACGAGTGCATAAACTGTACCTATGCAAGAAGTCCCCATCTCCCAACGCGAGCGCAATCGCCTCGACACCTGGAACGCGGTGCACGACGCCGCGGCCGCCATGGCGCTGGAAGACGGCCCGGTCGCCGTGACCATCGAGGCCATCGTGACGCGGGCCGGCGTCTCGAAGCGGACGTTCTTCAACTACTTCCCCACGAAGGAGGACGCCATCCTGGGCACCCGTGCCCCCTGCGTCCCCGAGGAGCTGCTCGAGCAATTCCGCACCAGCGAGGCCGACCTGCTGACCCGGATCGTCCGGATCCTCACCGGTGTCATGCGCACCAGCCTGGGCCGGGGGGCGTCCTACCAGATGCGCCGCGAGATCGTCACGCGGTACCCCGAATTGCGGGGCCGGGTCATGCAACACATCAACGATGCCGAGAAGCTCGTCGACGAAATCCTCCGCGAACGCATGCAGGCCGACGAGGCAGAGGAAGAGCCCGGCCGGCTGCCTGCCGGTGAGGACTCCGCCCGGGCCCTGCTCATGCTCGCCGGGACGATCACCCGCTACGCCTACAGTTCCGATCCCGAGGGAACCGTCGCCGACATCGACGGACACATCGACTCAGCCGTCACCATCTTCCGAGAGGTTATGAACTCCACCCATGACAACGACTAAACCCACACGGTCCAAGCCGGTACACGGGAGCAAGAACCACATCCTGCTGCTCTTCGCCGCCCTGATGGTCACGATGCTCATGGCGTCGCTGAACCAGACCGTGCTGTCCGCTGCGCTGCCGACCATGGTCGGGGAGCTCAACGGCGTCGAGCACATGGCCTGGATCATCACCGCCTTCATCCTGGCCTCCACGGTGATGATGCCCGTCTACGGCAAGCTGGGCGACCTCTTCGGCCGCAAGCCGTTGCTGATCTTCGCGATCGTGGTGTTCATGTGCGGCTCCGTCTTCGGTGCGCTGTCCGACACCATGAACCTGGTCATCATCGCCCGCGTCATCCAGGGCCTGGGCGGCGGCGGATTGATGATCCTCTCGCAGGCCATCATCGCCGACGTCATCCCCGCCCGGGAGCGCGGCAAGTACATGGGCGTCATGGGCGGCGTCTTCGCCGTCTCCTCCGTCGCCGGCCCCCTGCTCGGCGGCTGGCTGACCGAGGGCCCCGGCTGGCGCTGGGCCTTCTGGCTGAACCTGCCGCTGGGCCTGGTGGCCGTGCTGGCCACCATCTTCCTGCTGCACATCCCGAAGACGACCAACTCCACCCGACCGAAGATCGACGTGATGGGCATGACCCTGCTCGCCCTGGCCACCACCTCGCTGGTCCTGGCCGGAACCTGGGGCGGCAACACCTACGCCTGGGATTCACCCACCATCCTGGGCCTCTTCGCGGCCGCCGTCGTCGCCGCAGCCCTGTTCGTCCTGGTCGAATCGAAGGTCTCCGAACCGGTCATGCCGCTGATGCTGTTCAAGAACCGCAACTTCGTCCTGACGACGTTCTCCGGCCTGATGATCGGCATCGCGATGTTCGGCGCCATCGGCTACATGCCGACCTACCTGCAGATGGTCACCGGCTACGGTCCCACCGAGGCCGGGCTGCTGATGATCCCCATGATGGGCTGCCTGCTTATCACCTCGGTCATCGTCGGCCGCCAGGTCTCCAAATCGGGCCGCTACAAGATCGTCATGATCGCCGGCACGCTGGTCCTGGGCCTCGGGCTCTTCCTGCTCTCCACCATCCACGCCGATTCGCCGGTCTACCTGATCTGCGTGTTCCTCGGTGTGATGGGTCTCGGCCTGGGCATGTGCATGCAGATGCTCACGCTCGTGGCCCAGAACTCCTTCCCCCTGCGCTACGTCGGCACCGCGACCGCCGGGCAGAACTACTTCCGCCAGGTCGGCGCCACCCTGGGCTCCGCCGTCGTCGGCTCGCTCTTCGCCAGCCGCCTGACGGACCTGCTGAAGGACAAGATGCCGGCCGGTGCCGGCTCCTCGGGTGGCCCGAGCGCCAACTCCCTGACCCCGGAACTGGTCACCTCGCTGCCGGACCCGATCCGCAACATCATCATCAGCTCCTACAACGAGGCGCTCGTGCCGCTCTTCCTCTGGATGGTCCCGCTGGCCATCGCCGCCGCCATTTCCCTGAGCTTCATGACGGAGAAGGCGCTCGCCACCAAGATCGAGCGCGACATCCCCTCGGAGTCGCTGTCGACCGGCCAGGTCGGCCACGTCGAGGACCACTCCACCGGCAGGGCGGCCGCCGCCCACCGGGTGCAGGCGGACGACGCCGGTGCCTCTTCGGCTGCCCGCTCACCGGAGGACACGCAGCAGGAGGCAGTGCGTGAAAAGGTCAGCGTCTCCGCCGCGGGCGCCGGCCGGGAACGCGGCCAGGTCCCCTCCATGGGCCCGGTCCCCGCGCGCGACGCCGTGGCGGACCCGGACGTGTCCGGAAACGGACAGCACCGCCGTGGCGCCCACCGCGCCTCCGGCCCGGCCGAATAGCGCCGCCATGGCACCGCAGCGCGTGCAGGTCGCCGTCGTCGGCCTGGGGGCCCTCGGGTCCGCGGCCCTCTGGCGGCTCGCGGCCCGGGGCATCGACGTCGTCGGCTTCGAGCAGTTCGGGATCGGCCATGCCCTCGGGTCCTCCCACGGGCAGACCCGGCTCTTCCGCGAGGCCTGCCTCGAGCACCCGGGCCTGGCACCCATGGCCGCCGAAAGCCGGAGCCTGTTCCGCCGGCTCGAGGAGGCCTCCGGCCGCGACCTGCTGAAGATCACGGGCGGCTACATGGTGGGCTCCGCTGACTCCGATGTCGTGGCCGGAACCGCGCGGGCGGCGGACGACCACGGGCTGCCCTACGAGCGGCTCGACCGGGAGGCGCTGACGGGGCGGTTGCCGCATTTCGCGGATCTTGCCCCGGACGCGCGCGGCCTCTTCGACCCCGGCTGCGGCGTCATCCACCCCGAAGCCACCGTGACCGCCGCCGTCACCGAGGCGGCCCGGCTCGGGGCGGCCGTCCACGCGGACACCCGGGTCGAATCCCTCGACGCCGGTCCCGCGGGCGTCCGGCTCACCGCCGGGGGACACGACTACCTGGCCGAAACGGTCATCATCGCCGCGGGTGCCTGGCTGCCCCCGTTCGTCCCCGACGTGGACCTGGTCCCGATCCGCACCCCGTTGCACTGGTTCGCCCCGGCGGCCCCGGCAGGCGAGTCCGGCGGGAGCCCCGGGTTCGACGCGGGGGACTTCCCCGTCGTCGTGCACCAGGTCGACCCCGAGACCGTGCTCTGGGGCCACGGGTCGGTCGACGGCGGCCTGGTCAAACTCGGGATCGGCGACATCTGGGGCGAACGGCCGCCACGCATCGATCCGGACACGCTGGACCGCGGGGTCGACTCGGCGGCATGGCGCCGGCTCTCTGCCCTCGTCGAGCGCGTCCTTCCGGGGCTGGACGCGGTTCCGGCGCGGGTGGAACCGTGCATGATCACGCTGTCCCCTGACGACCAGTTCGTCATCGGGCCCACCGCCGCATCACCGCGGGTGCTGGTGGCCGGAGGCGACAGCGGGCACGCGTTCAAGCACTGCCTGGCCATCGGGGAGATCCTGGCCCGTGATGTCGCGGGGGAGCGGCAGCCCTACGCGCTGGACTTCGTGAGGCCCTCCCGCTTCGGGGTGTGAGGTGCGGAATTGCGCACCGTCGGGCCGTGCACAACACTGGAAGCAGGGACCCGTTCGGCGTCCCGCTGCGCCAACCAAGGAGTGACACCGTGAGCGAACCCATCCATGTGGGCCCGGTCGACGAGATCGAGGAGGGCGAGGCCAAGGTCATCGACGCCGACGACACCGGCACCGGCTCGGATATCGCCGTCTTCCACAGCGAAGAGGGCGGCTTCTACGCGCTCGACGACGAATGCACCCACGAGACCGCCTCGCTCGCCGACGGCTGGATCGAGGGCAACGAGGTCGAATGCCCCGTCCACTCGGCGCGCTTCTGCCTCACGACCGGAGAGGCCCTCTGCCTGCCCGCCACCGTGAACGCCCGCACCCACAAGGTCGAGGTCCGCGACGGAGAGGTGCTGCTCTACCCCGGCGTCTCACCGGCCGACGGCTAGCCGTTCCACCGCCGCGGCGGTTCCCAGCTCCGGTCGGTCGGCCGGCTCGGCGAGGTAATGCAGCAGTGCGGTGTGCAGGACGTTGGGGTCCGCGAGCAGGAACTCCACCTGCACCAGCAGCTCGTGCGGGGCATCGCCGTCGTTCCCGGAAGAGCCCACGTCCTGCCGGCGGCCGCGCAGCACGATCAGTGCCGGACCCCGGCGTCCCAACGGGGTGCGGCCGCGCGGGTTGGCGGCGCCGACCGATTCCATGTCGCGCCAGTACATCTCGTCCAGGCCCAGCGGCCCGAAGACCACCACCCGGCTGCGCGTCAGGTAGACGCCCGGTGCCTGTTCGGCGGAGGCGATGCGCAGCAGGCGCAGGCCCTCGCGCAGGATCAGGAACCCGATGACGCCCAACACCAGGGCGCCGGCGACGGTCCAGTACCGTTCGAATCCGGAGTGCAGCAGGACGAACCGGCCCACCGCGGCCAGCGCGGCCACCAGCCCGATCACCCCGAGCCCCACGGTGCCCGCGGCGAACGCCGGGGAGTTGCGCCGGAACGCAAAACGGGTCGCCGCACGCACCCCGTTGCGGGTGGTGACGGGAGCCAGGTCGGGGTCCACGGGGTCCGGATCGAGCCGGAATTCGCGCACCAGCGACACGACGGTGCCGGTGCCGAACGCGAGCAGCGGGATGCCGAACAACCACGACTGCAACAGCAACGCCCACGCGCCCAACCCGATGAGGAACGCCGCCATGACCAGGGCGGGAACCAGGTGGTGCGCCAGCTTCCACCCGCGGTGCCGCCCAGCCCAGCGGGGCGCGGGGGACGGGGCGGATGACATGCCCCCAGCTTATCGGTGGACGCCGCCGCTCAGCTGGTCAGCACGCGCACCGGGGCGTCGGCGAGCCAGGCCTCGACGTCCTGGAGCGCCCCGCCGTGGAACTGCCGGTAGCTGGCGTCGGAGACGTACCCCAGATGCGGGGTCAACACGGTGCGCGGCGCCTGGAGCAGCCGGTGCCCCAGCGGCAGTGGTTCAATGTCGAAGACGTCCAGTGCGGCACCGCCGAGCCAGCCCTCGTGCAGCCCGCGCAGCATCGCCTCCTGGTCCACGATGCCCGCCCGCGACGTGTTCACCAGCAGGCCGTCGGGGCCGAGCAGGCGCAGTTCGGCCTCGTCGACCAGCCCGCGCGTGCGATCGGACAGGCGCAGGTGCACGCTGAGCACGTCGGCGGCGGCGAAGAGCTCCTCGCGCCCCACCAGCCGGGCCCCGGCGGCCTCGGCCCGGTCCTGCTCCAGGTTCTGGCTCCACGCGATGACGTCCATCCCGAACGCTGCCCCGTACCCGGCGATCCGCGTGCCGATCCGGCCCAGGCCCAGCACGCCGAGGGTCTTGCCGGCCAGCTCCGTGCCGACGCCGCTCTGCCATGTCCCGGCCCGCAGCGAGGCCTGCTGCGCGGGGATGTCGCGCATCCACGCCATCAGCAGCGCCCAGGCCAGCTCCGGGGTGGCGGTGGGCGACCCCGGTGTCCCGCAGACCGTGATGCCCGCCGCCGCTGCGGCGTCCAGGTCGATCGACGCGTTGGCCATCCCCGTGGTGACCAGCAGCCGCAGGCGGGGCAACTGGTGGAGCACGTCGGCGCCGAAGGCCGTGCGTTCGCGCATCGCCACGACGATGTCGAATCCGGCCAGGGCCCGCACCACCTCCGCGGCGTCGGGCATCGGGTCGTGGAAGACCACCACCTCCACGTCCTCCAGGGTGTCCCAGGGCGCGAAATCCAGCGCCACGTCCTGGTAGTCGTCGAGGATCGCCAGCCGGTGGGCCGGTTGCTCGGTGGTGGCCATGGGGGCCCCTTCCGGTGTGGGTCGTCTCTCCTGAACCCTATGCCCGTAGGCTGGGATCCGTCAGCATCGGACAGGAGACACCCATGAAGCACGACGCCGGATCCCCCCTGTTGTTCGGCTGCATGGGGTTGGGCGGTGGCTGGGACCGCGGCCCGATCGAGGCGGCGGATGTCGCTGCGGCCCATGCGGCGGTCGACGCGGCGCTGGAGGCCGGCATCACCGTGTTCGACCACGCCGACATCTACCGGCACGGAAAGGCCGAGGCGGTCTTCGGCCGCGTCCTGGCCGACCGGCCTGGGTTGGCGGGGCAGCTGCACCTGCAGACCAAATGCGGGATCGTGCTCGGCACCGCCGACGCCCCGGGCCGCTATGACTCCTCGGCCCGCACCATCACCGCCCGGGTACAGGACTCGCTGGCCCGGCTCGGCGTCGAACGGATCGACACGCTGCTCATCCACCGCCCCGACCCGTTGACGCCCCCGGAGGAGATCGCCGCAGCCTTTGCCGCCCTGCACGCCGCGGGCACCGTCGGCCGCTTCGGGGTCTCCAACCATTCGGGCGCGCAGATGGCCCGGCTGCAATCGGTGCTGGACGAACCGCTGGCGGTGAACCAGCTGCAACTGAGCCTGGGGCATCGCGGCTGGCTGGAGTCCGCGGTCGCGGTCAACGTCGCCGAACCCGGCATCGACGCCTCCTCCTTCCCGCACGGGACGCTGGAATACTGTGCCGCCCACGACGTTCAACTGCAGGCCTGGGGGTCGATGGACCGCGGCCGCTACACCTCGGTGGGGGACCCCGCGGCTCCAGCTGCCGACCGTGAGGCGGCGGCACTGGTCGCCCGGCTGGCCGGGGAGCTGCACACCACGCCGGAGGCGATCGTGCTGGGCTGGCTGATGCGCCACCCTGCGGGCATCCGGCCCGTTATCGGCACCACGAACCCCGCACGCATCGTCGCCTGCGCCGACGCCGGGGCCGTCGCCGCCCGGATGGACCCCGACGACTGGTATGCCCTCTGGATCGCCGCCCGCGGCCAACCCCTGCCGTAGACGCAGCGGCCTTGGGAACTACACCTGGCGCTGTGACCGCTCCAGGGTCTGGCGCAGCGTCTGGGCGGGACGGCCGAGCAGCCGCTGCACGTCGCCGGACACCGCCGCCAGATCACCCGATCCGATCGCCGTGTAGGTGCTGATCCACGCCTCCAGCTGCCAGTCCGGCGCCCCGTAGCCCGCCCGGGACGCGCGCGCCTCGGCCAGGGTCTCGTTCAGATAGCGCACCGGCCGGCCGGTCACCCCGCCGATCACCGCTGCCGCCTCCTCGAGGCTGAACGCCTCCGGTCCGGTCAGGTCGTACGTCGTCCCGGAGTGTTCCGGCGAACGCCCAGCGGCCAGGGCCATGGCGGCTTCGGCCAGCACGACTGCGGCCACCGCCGCCACGTCGTCACGTGCCACCGCGGAGACCCGCCCGTCGCCGGCGGGGCCGCGCAGCACGCCCTCCTCCCCGGCGAACAGCGGGAAGACGTCCTGGTAGAAGTTGTCCCGCAGGATCGTGTGCGACACCCCCGAAGCTGCCAGCAGCTCCTCGGTGGCGTGGTGGTCACGCGCCAGGGTGAACACGGCATCGGGCGCCGCGGCCAGGAACGACGTGTACACCAGATGCCCCACCCCGGCGGCGGCCGCGGCCCGGATGAACGTGGCATGGTCCGCCAGCCGGTGATCGGTCTCGGCGGCGGAGACCATGAGCACGACGTCGGCGCCCGCCAGGGCGCTGGCCGCACCTTCCCCCTCGGCATAGTCCAGGGCCGCGGACTCCACGGTGGAAGCCGCCGTCGTACCGGGCAGGTCACGGGCCGCCGCCTCGGCGCGGGCCGCGTCGCGGGAGAACAGGCGCAGCCGGGCGGTGCCGGCGAGCCGCCGGGCCACCCGCGAACCCACGGCGCCGGTCGCTCCGGTGATGGCGATCAGGGGGGTGCTGGGCGTGTCCACGGGGTTCATGTGACCACCGTACGCCGCGCGCGCGACACCGGGGCAAGGACTTTGGCCGAGGGCGGAATACGATAGGCGGCATCATGGACAAAACCCGCGCCCTCGCCAAGCCCCTGACGTGGCTGTTGATCATCGCCCTCATCGGAACCGCGGGGGCCGGTCTGCTCCAGGCGATCCTGTGAGCACCTCCGAGGCGCTGGCCGAGCCGAACCGGCAGGTCAGGGCCCGCTGGATCCTCGGCGCCGTCGTCGTCAACGTCGTCATCAACGTCGCGTTCTTCGCGCCGATCAACATCCTCATCGGGTTGCAGGCCACCGGGATCGACCCCGCCAACAAGGAGGCCATCCTGACGCTGGTGACCGCGTGCGGGGCCGGCGTCGCGCTGGTGGCCAACCCGGTGACTGGGGCGCTCTCGGACCGGACCACCTCCAGGTGGGGGCGGCGCTCGCCGTGGATCCTGGGTGGCGCGGTGCTGGGCACCGCAGCGATGCTCTTCCTCTCCGGTGCGACGACGATCGCCGCCCTGGTCATCGGGTGGTGCCTGGTGCAGGCCGGCTGCAACGCGATGTATTCGACCATCACCGCGGCCGTCCCGGACCGGGTGCCCGTCGCCCAGCGGGCCACCGTGGGCGGATTGGCCGCCATGGGGCAGACGATCGGCATCCTGGGCGGCTCGGTGGTGGGGTTCGTGATCTCCGGCAACGTCGCGGTGGGCTACTGGATCTGCGCCGCCGCCCTGGCCCTGGGGGTGATCCCGTATCTGACCCACCGCAACGACCCCGTCCTGCCGGCCGGACACCACCCGCGCTTCCGCCTGGGCACCTTCCTGCGTGGTTTCTGGATCAACCCGGTCCAGCACCCCGACTTCGGGTGGGCCTGGCTGACCCGGTTCCTGATGTTCGTGGGCAACCAGCTGGTGATCGTGTACCTGCTGTTCTTCCTCACCGACGTGATCCACCATCCGAACCCCGCGGCGGGGGTGCTGGTGCTCACCGGGTTGTACGCCGTCATGGTGGTCATCACCAGTGTCATCGCCGGGCGGTGGAGCGACCGGGTGGGCAAGCGCAAGGTGTTCGTCGCCGGCGCCTCCGCTGTCATCGCGTGCGCCGCACTGATCATGGCGTTCTTCCAGGTCTGGCCGGCGGCCATGGTCGGTGCCGCCGTCCTGGGCATCGGGTTCGGCGCCTACCTGGCGGTGGACTTCGCCCTGCTGACCCAGGTCCTGCCCTCCGCCGCCGCGCGCGGCAAGGACATGGGGGTCGTCAACATCGCCGCAGCACTGCCCCAGGTGATTGCCCCGGCGCTTGCGCTGCTCGCGGTGAAGTTCCTGGGCGGCTACGTGGCCCTGTTCGTGCTTGCGGCCATCATCGGGCTGGCCGCAGCGGTGCTGGTCTACCGCATCAAATCGGTCCCCTAACCCGGGCACCCGGCCCGGTTCCGCCGTCGTGCACCGTGGTCCGGCCACGGTAATCTGGGGGGATGATGGACTGGCTGCGCGAGGCACCCCTGGACTGGGCGTACCTGTTCCTCTTCCTGTTGGCGATGGCGCGCGCCAACATCACCTATTGGATCGGCCGCGGCGTGGTCGCCGGGGTCAGCCATTCGCGATTCGAGCGCTTCCTGGAAGGGCCGATCTACCTGCGGGCGCGCCGGTTCGTGGCGCGCTGGGGGATCCTGGCCGTGCCGCTGTCCTTCCTCACCGTCGGCATCCAGACCGCAGTCAACGCCAGCGCCGGCATGTCCCGGATGCCGCTGGCGCGGTACCTGCCCGCCGTGGTCGTCGGGTGCCTGCTCTGGGCGCTGATCTATGCCACCGTCGGCATGGCAGTGGTCTACGCGGCGTTGGCGGTGGGCTGGCAGTGGATCGTCCTGGCGGTGGCCCTCCTCGCCGTCGGGACCGTGCTCTGGATCCGCTACCGCCGGCGCAACGGCTGAGCCGGGCGCGCGGCTAGGGCTGCGGGGGCTGCTGCATGTACGACGACGGAACCTGCTCGGCGCCCACGACGCCTTCCAGCAGGTCCGGCTCGATGGGGACGCCGGCGCGCAACACGCTGATTTGGCCCGTAGACTCCAGGATCACGCACGCGACTTCCGCGCGCTGGCGCACCCCGGCCAGGCGCAGGCGGGCGGTGAGCTCCGGGCCCGAAATATGGGTGCGCCGCAGGTTCTCGTCGATGGCATGGCTGCCCGCCATGAGCAGGTAGGGCGGATTGCTGACCAGTCCCGCGGCTGCGCGGAAGCGCCGCAGCTGACCCGTCAGCGCCTGCAGGACCAACAGGGTCAGCAGGCCCAGTGCCCCGGAGGCCAGGGTGGGGGTATAGCCGAGGATGGCGCGTCCCACGACGGCGCCGAGCGCCACGGCGGCGGCCAGGTCAAAGCTGGACAGGCTCGCCATGGTCCGCTGGCCCATGACGCGGATCAATGCCAGGACCAACACATAAAGCACGACGGCCGAGGCGACGACCCGCCCCGCATCCGCCCAGGTCAGGCCATACTGATGCCACATTTCGGCCCCTTTCTGCCAGGGTCCAGCTTAAGCCCGCTGCGAGGCGCGCCATGAAAGGGGGAGGCATGCGGTGCCGGGCGGCAGGTCCCCCGGGGGGAGCCTGCCGCCCACGCTCTGCCGGACCTAGCCGACCGGAGTGCCGTTGAGCACCGATGCTGCCGGGGTGTGCTCGAGCCCCAGTGCCTCGGCGACGGGGGCCGAGGTGACGCGCCCATCGTGCACGTTCAGGCCGTTGGCCAGGCCCGGATCCGCCTGGAGCGCGCGGCGCCAGCCCTGGTTGGCGATGCGCAGGGCATAGGGCAAGGTGGCGTTGGTCAGTGCCGCCGTCGAGGTCTGGGGGACCGCGCCGGGCATGTTCGCCACGCAGTAGTAGACCGCGTCGTGGACCTTGAAGGTGGGGTCGGCATGCGTGGTCGCCCGCGACCCCTCGAAGCAGCCGCCCTGGTCGATGGCGATGTCCACGAGCACAGACCCCGGGCGCATGTTGGCCACCATGTCCTGCGTGACCAGCTTCGGTGCCGCGGCCCCGGGGATCAGGACCGAGCCGATCACCAGGTCGGCCGCGGCGACCTCGCCGGCGATGGTCAGCTTGGAGGAGGCCAGCGTCTTGATGCGTCCGTTGTAGGCGACGTCGATTTCCTTCAGCCGGGCCAGGTTGATGTCGATGATCGTGACGTCTGCCCCCATGCCGGCAGAGATGGCTGCGGCGTTCTCGCCGGCGACGCCTCCGCCGATGACCACGACCTTCGCCGGCCGCGTGCCGGGCACGCCTCCCATGAGGACCCCTGCGCCGCCATTGGGCTGCTGGAGCTGGTAGGCGCCGACCTGTGCGGCGAGCCGTCCGGCGACCTCGGACATCGGGGCGAGCAGGGGCAGCCCGCGCCCGTTGGTCACCGTTTCGTAGGCGATCGCGGTGGCGCCGGCATCGAGGATGGCCTGGGTGCATTCCCGCGAGGCGGCCAGATGGAGGTAGGTGAAGAGGATCTGGCCGCGGCGAATACGGTGGTACTCGGCGGCGATCGGCTCCTTGACCTTCAGGACCATGTCCGCCTCGGCCCAGGTGGCATCGGCATCGCCGGCGATGCGCGCCCCGGCGGAGACATATTCGGCGTCCGGAATGCCCGACCCCACGCCGGCCCCGGTCTCGATCACGACGTCGTGGCCTCGCTCGACGAATTCGGTGACACCGGCGGGCGTGATGGCTACACGGAATTCGTTGTTCTTGATTTCGCGGGGAATGCCGATGATCATGGGGTACTCCTTGGTGATGGTGGTGCGGTCCTTGTGGTCCGGGCTCCCATTCCCGGTCCCTGACAGCTGTGGTGTCGTGATTTAAGCGTAGTTTTTCTGCGGGGCTATGCGTCTTCTGCAGAATTATCTCCACTAAAATGGCCGGAATCTGCAGTTTCCATCAGTCGACAGGGGTGTGATCGTGGCCACAGCGAAAGATCTTCGGGGCAAGCGGCCGTATGAACTCGACGAGATCGACCGGGGGCTGCTGCGGATGCTCACCGAGAATTCCCGGCGGACCAACAACTCGCTGGCCGAGGAACTCGGGATCGCGCCGTCCACCTGCCTGGCGCGGATGAATGCGCTGCGCGAGTCGGGGGTGATCCGCAAGTTCACCCTGGATCTGGACCCGGAAGTCCTGGGGCATGCGCTCGAGGCGCTGATCTTCGTGCGCATCCGCCCCGGCGCCCGGCATCTGATGGCGAGCTTCGCCGAGGAGATCCGCGGCAAGACCGGGGTTGTCCAGCTGTTCTTCCTGGGTGGAACGGATGACTTCCTGATCCATGTCGCCGTCAAGGATTCGAACGACGTGCGCCAGTTCGTCCTCGACAACCTCTCGGCGAACCCCGCAGTGGCGTCGACGCAGACGTCGCTGGTCTTTGAGCACACCCACGGCGCCGTGCCCTGGCTCTGATTCGGGCGTCGGGGAGTGTGTTCCCCTCCACAGGGGACGGTGTTCCGGGTGGGTATCCACAGGCGGGCATTCGACCGCCTAGCGCGGTTGTTGCGCTACTAGAATCGAATACATGTTCGAAGAATTTATCCAGCCGTTCACCGGGTCCGCGGATGTTCCCGCCACGGTGCCAACGCCGCTGGAACCGCCCATCGCGGTGGTGCCGGATGCGGAGGTCGTCGCCGCGGTGACCGGGGCAATCGACCGGTTCGCCGCCGGGCGGTCGGATCTGACCGAGAAGGCACTGGTCGATTTGCTGCGGGAACTGGAGGGTGCCAAGGCCGCTGCCGCGGCCTACCAGGCACGGGCAGCCGTCCAACTGCGGGCCCGGATCGTGGAACGGGAACAGGCCGCCGGTGTTCCCACGGACGAGCAGGGTGCCGCAGCCGGGGCGCAGGTGGCCTTGGCCCGCAGGGAACCGCCGTGCCGGGGTGGGCGCTGGATGGGTTTCTGCCGGGCCGTGGTCTCCGAGATGCCCCATACCCACCGGGCCTTCAGGACGGGACGCATCAGTGAGTGGCGGGCGATGATCCTGGTGCGCGAAACGGCGTGCCTGTCGCTGGAAGACCGGCAGAAGGTCGACGAATCGCTGATGGCCGATCCTCGCACCACGGAGGGTGCAGGGGATCGGCGGGTCGCTGCCATGGCCCGCCAGCTCGCCGACCAGATCGATGCGGCGGCCCTGGTGCGCCGTGCCCGCCAGGCGGTGGGCGACCGGCACGTGAGCCTGCGGCCCGCCCCGGACACCATGGGGGTCCTCACGGGAGTCTTGCCCGTCGCCCAAGCCGTGTCCGTGTTCAAAGCGCTCTCGCATGCCGCAGACTTTGCCTCCTCGCAAGGGGATGCCCGCAGCAGGGGGCAGGTCATGGCCGATACCTTGGTCGAGCGGGTGACGGGGCAGGCCCGCGCAACGGACGTGCGCGTGGAAATCGAACTGGTGATGACGGACCGGACCCTGTTCAAGGGGGACGCCGAGCCGGCCTACCTGCAGGGGTATGGCGTCGTCCCGGCCCAAATCGCCAGGGATTTGATTCGGGACGCCACCCGGCCGCCGGGCCTGGAACCATCCCGTGATGCCGGGGAACCCGCCGCGGACGTCGGGGCGGCCCCGGGGTCGAGCGCTGACAAAGAGCTGGTGTGGCTCAGGCGGTTGTACACGGCTCCCGGTAGCGGGGCGCTGGTGGGCCTGGACTCGAAGGCGCGGTTGTTCCCCGATGGCTTGCGCCGGTTCATCGACTTGCGGGACCAGGTGTGCTCCAGGCCCTGGTGCGACGCCCCCATCAGGGAGCGGGACCATGTTGTGGCCCATGCGGCGCGGGGGCGCACGTCGGCGGAGAACGGTGCGGGAACCTGTACGGCGTGCAACCACAGCAAGGAGGCCCGGGGGTGGAGCTCGCGGGTGGTCCCCGGTGACCGGCATGCCATCGAGGTCACCACCCCGACGGGCCATACCTACCGGTCCCAAGCGCCAGCGCTGCCCGGCACCGACCCCTGAGGGGCACCTGTGGCATCAGGGGGTCCTGCGGCGCAGGGTCACCGATCCCAGCGCGATGGCGCCGGCAATCCAGGCGCAGATGATCAGGATCCTGACCACCACGTAGGCCGTGTCCTGGTCCCCGGTGGCAACGGCGCCCAGCGCGTCCATGGCGTGGGAGAGCGGGAGCCAGTCGCCGATCTGTCGCAGCACATCCGGCAATTGCCCCCGGGGAAGGAACAGCCCGCCGAGCAGGATCTGCGGGAACACGAAAGCCGGCATGAACTGGACGACCTGGAACTCGCTGCGGGCAAAGGCGCTGGCCAGCAAGCCCAGGGACGTTCCCAGCAGTGCATCGACCACTGCCACCAGGAACAGGAGCCAGACCTGGCCCTCGATCCCCAGCCCGCACACCCACACCGAGAATGCCACGGCAATTCCGGTTTGCACGATGGAGAGCAAGCCGAAAGCCAGGGCGTACCCCAGGATGAAGGACCCCTTTCCGAGCGGCATCGTCAGCAACCTCTCCAGGGTCCCCGAGCGGCGTTCCCGCAATGTGCTGATGCTGGCCACCAGGAACATGACGATGAACGGGAAGAGGGCGATGATGGCCGGGCCGATCGTGGCGAAGACGGGAGTCTCGGTGAAGATCCAGGCCACCAAGCCGATAAGCAGGCTGGGGACGATCAAGAGCAGGGCGATGGTGCGCGGATCATGCCGAACCTGTGCCAGAACGCGTCCCGCCGTCGCAAACGTCGACGCTGCGGTCACGGCCTGCCTCCTTGTTCGTGGCCCGGAGCCTGCCTGTGTCGGGCATGTGCGGCCTGTGGCGGGACGGTGTCCTGTCCGGAAATCAAGGCGAGAAACGCAGCTTCTGCGGTTTCGGTCCCGGTCGCCGCGAGCAGGCCATCCGGGGAATCATCAGCGATGATGTCCCCGTCCCGCATCAACAGCAGGCGGTCGCAGCGGGTGGCCTCGTCCATGACGTGGCTGGAGACCAGCAGGGTGGCGCCCTCGGCGGCGAGCTGGCGGAAGAGGGACCACAGATCCGCGCGCAGCAAGGGATCCAGCCCCACCGTCGGTTCATCCAGGACAAGCAGATCGGGCTCGCCCAGGAGGGCGACCGCCAGGGACACGCGGCTGAGCTGTCCCCCGGAGAGCGTTTCCACCAGTTGATCTGCGGTGTCGGCCAGATCCGTCAGGCCAAGGACCTGGTCGACGCGTTCGGGGCCGGCCCCCAGGACCTTGCGGAAGTAGTCGAGGTTCTGGCGGATCGTGAGGTCGTCGTAGACGCTGACGGATTGGGTCATGTAGCCCACCCGCCGGCGGAGGGGGGCGGATCCGGCCGGCTCGCCCAGGACCCGGATTGTTCCGCCATGGACCACCTGCGTTCCGACGATGCTGCGCATCAGGGTGGACTTGCCGCAACCGCTGGGGCCAAGCAGCCCCACGACGGCGCCGGCGGGCACGCCAAACGTCAGATCCTCCAGCACGGCGGCCTTGCCCCGGCGGATGGTGAGCCCGTCGACCTCGATGGCCATCTGGCTATTCATCATGTGATGAATTAAAGACCTGTCACGTCCCCGGGTCAACGGTGCCGGGATGGCCCGCATCCGGTTCCGCGGCAAGAACTCGCCCGGTGAGGTGCCATTGGACGACGGGCCCGACCGTGTCGACGAGTCGGCCGATGGGTGCCGAGGCCAGGGGCTCGATCCCCAAGACGAAGCGCATGAGCAGCAGCCCGGCCATCTGGCTGGCCGCCAGCGATGCGCGCAGATCGGCGTCGGGACCGCCGACGCGGCGTGCCAGTTGCCCGATCAGCTCCCGCTTGAGGAAGCTGCGGACCATGGCCGACCCGGCGCCCGTGCCGACAGCGCTGCGCATCAAGGCGATGGCCGCCGGCCGAACGGCAGGGCGCTCCCAGGCGGTGAGCACGTCGTGGACCAGGCGTCGGCCGAAGAGCCCGGGCGGTCCGGCCAGCACCTCGGCCACGATGCGGTCCGGGCGCAGGGGAACCCTGACGACCTCGGTGAACAGGCCCGCCTTGTCATCGAAGTAGTGGTGGACCAAAGCGGAATCCACCCCGGCACGGCGGGCAATGGACCGGATGGAAGCCGCCTCGTAGCCGCGGTCGTGGAATTCCGCGGTCGCGGCCTGCAGGATGCGACCGCGGCCGCCGCCGGAGGCGCTGCCGCGCGGCCGTCCCCTGCGGCGTCCACCGGGTCCGCCGTCGTCCTGGTTCTGCGTCACGGAACCAGCCTACGGCCGGGCGCCGGAGAAGCCGCCTACCAAGAGGTGTCCCGGGGGCGGCCCTCCTCGTAGCCCGCGCTCGACTGCACGCCGACGACGGCCCGCTCGCGGAACTCCGCGATGGTCTCCGCGCCAGCATACGTAAAGGACGAGCGCACCCCGGAAATGATGGAGTCGATCAGGTCCTCCACGCCCGGACGGGCCGGGTCCAGGTACATGCGCGAGTGCGAGATGCCCTCCTCGAACAGCGCGGAGCGGGCGCGGTCGAATGCCGAGCGGTGCTTCGTGCGCTGCTGCACGGCGCGTGCCGAGGCCATCCCAAAGCTCTCTTTGTAGGCCCGGCCGTCGGAATCGAGGACCAGGTCGCCGGCCGATTCGTGGGTCCCGGCAAACCAGGAGCCGATCATCACGCTGGCGGCACCGGCGGCCAATGCCAGGGCGACGTCGCGCGGGTACTTCACGCCACCGTCGGCCCAGACCTCGGCCCCGGATTCCCGAGCCGCGGTGGCGCATTCGAGTACTGCGGAGAACTGCGGGCGCCCCACGCCGGTCATCATGCGGGTGGTGCACATGGCCCCTGGCCCGACGCCGACCTTGAGGATGTCGGCCCCGGCGGCCACCAGATCGGTGACTCCGCCGGAGGAGACGACGTTCCCGGCGACGACCTGCAGGCGACGCCCGGTGCGCTGGGCAAATTCGTCGCGCGCCGCGGTGACAAGCGGCAGCGCCTCGATCATCTTTTCCTGGTGGCCGTGGGCCGTGTCGACGACGAGGACGTCCACTCCGGCCTCCAGCAGCCCGGTGGTCTTGGCCCGGACGTCGCCATTGATGCCCACGGCCCCGCCGACCATGAGGCGGCCCTGCGGGTCCACCGCAGGGGAGTAGATGGCCGAACGCAGGATCCCCTTGCGCGTGAGCACCCCGGCCAGGCGCCCGTCGTCCAGGACCGGGACCATGCTCAGATGGCGCTCGGCGATCGTCTCGAAGACCGACCGCGGTTCCTCTTCTACCGATGCGGTGACGATGTTCTCGCTCATGACCTCGGAGATCCGGGCGAAGCGGTCGACCTGCTGGCAGTCGCCGAGGGCGACGATGCCGACCGGCTCGTCCCCGTCGAGCACGACGGCGGCACCGTGGGAGCGCTTGCCCAGCAGCGACAGGGCGGTCGCCACGGCATCCCCGGCCTGGACGGTGATGGGGGTTTCGAGGACGGGGTGGGCGCGCTTGACCTGCCCGACCATGTCGTTGACGGCGTCCATGCTGATGTCCTGGGGAAGGATCGTGATGCCGCCGCGGCGCGCGACCGTCTCGGCCATCCGGCGCCCGGCCACGGCCGTCATGTTCGAGACGACCAGCGGGATCGAGGTCCCGATGCCGTCCGGCGTCGTCAGGTCCACGCTGGTCCGCGAGGCCACCGCGGAGCGCGAGGGCACCATGAAGGTGTCGTTGTAGGTCAGGTCGTACTGCGGGTCCACGTCATTGAGAAACTTCACGCATCTCAGGCTAGCGTGCCGTCCGCCGTGGTTCGAGACGGCGACGGCGAAAATTGTTGAACAATGTCTTGTATGGATTGTTGAACAACCTGTAGGCTGCGTAGCAACCACCGATCATGTGACCCCGATCACCGCCAACAGGACGGAACATCCCCATGTCCGAGACACCCACCAGGAAGGGCCTGAGCCCGGCCGCCCGCCGGACCGCGCTGCTCGGGGCCATGTTCCTGATGGCCACCAGCGCCATCGGCCCCGGCTTCATCACCCAGACCACGGTATTCACGGTCCAGTTGCGCGCGGCGTTCGCCTTCGCCATCGTGATTTCCATCCTCGTCGACGTCGCCGTCCAGCTCAATGTCTGGCGCGTCGTGGGCATCTCCGGGATGCGCGCCCAGGAGCTGGGCAACAAGGTCCTTCCCGGGATCGGCTGGGTGCTGGCCGTCCTCGTGTTCATCGGCGGCGTGGTGTTCAACATCGGCAACATCGCCGGTACCGGCCTGGGCATGAACGCCATGCTCGGCCTGGACCCGAAGATCGGCGGCGCCATTTCCGCCGTCGTGGCCATCCTGATCTTCCTTTCCAAGCGCGCCGGCATGGCGCTGGACCGCATCGTCGTGCTGCTCGGGGCCATCATGATCCTGTTGATGATCTACGTGGCCATCGTCGCGGCGCCCCCCATCGGCGAGGCGCTGAAGAACACGGTCATGCCGGAAAAAGTCGATTTCCTGATCATCACCACGCTCATCGGCGGCACCGTCGGCGGCTACATCACCTACGCCGGTGCCCACCGCATGCTGGACTCCGGCGCCACCGGGCCGGAGAACGTCAAGGCCATCACGCAGAGCTCGGTGCTCGGGGTCATCGTCACCGGCATCATGCGCGTGCTGCTCTTCCTGGCGATCTTCGGCGTCGTCGCCGGCGGCGCGACGCTCGCCGGGAACAACATGGCCGCCGAGGCCTTCCAGCACGCCGCAGGGGACATCGGCCTGCGCATGTTCGGCGTCGTGCTCTGGAGCGCGGCGCTGACCTCGGTCATCGGCGCCGCCTACACCTCGGTCTCGTTCATCACCACCTCCACGACGTCCGAACGCACCCGGAACCTCATCACGGTGGCGTTCATCGCGTTCTGCGCCGCCGCATTCCTGCTGCTCGGGCAGGCCCCGCAGACGCTGCTGATCTTCGCCGGTGCCTTCAACGGCCTGATCCTGCCCCTGGGGTTCGCGGTCATCCTATGGATCGCCTGGCGCCGCCGCGACCTGCTGCGCGGCTACGCCTACCCCCTCTGGCTGCTCGTCATCGGCGTGCTGACCTGGCTGCTGACCCTCTACCTGGGCTGGAACTCACTCTCCGGCCTGGCCGCCCTCTGGAAGTGAGCGAGTCCATGGACACCGAAGCACCCGGTCCGACGGCGGTGCCCGGCCCGGGCGCCGAACCGGCATCGGCGCGTGCCACCTGGACCCCGGCCCAGGCGCGGGCGGCGTTCCGCGACGGCCTGGTCGCACCCACCGCCGGCATCGCCTGCGGGTACGCCCAGGCGAACCTGATCATCGTGCCGAAGGCGCAGGCCTTCGACGTGCTCCTTTTCGCCCAGCGGAACCCGAAACCATGCCCCCTCCTCGGTGTCCTCGACGCCGGGCAGACCACCGGCGCTCTCCTGGCCGGCGGGGATATCCGCACCGACGTGCCCCGGTACGTCGTCTACCAGGACGGCGTCCCCGTCGCCGAGCCCACCGACATCACCCCCTATTGGCGCGATGACCTGGTCACGTTCATCGTCGGCTGCTCCTTCACCTTCGAAACGGCCCTGCTCGAGGGCGGACTGCCCGTCGCCCACATCGACCAGGACGTGAACGTGCCGATGTACCGGACCAGCGTGCGGTGCCAGGACGCCGGGACGATGTCCGGTCCGCTGGTCGTCTCGATGCGCCCCTTCCCGGCCTCCCAGGTCGCCGACGCGGTGCGGATCACCTCCCGCTACCCGGCGGTCCACGGGGCGCCGGTGCACATCGGCAACCCCGGCGACCTCGGCATTTCCGATCTGTCGCGGCCCGACTTCGGGGACCCCGTGGACATCCCCGCCGGCCACCTGCCGGTGTTCTGGGCCTGTGGGGTCACCCCGCAGGCCGCCGTCATGGAATCCCGCCCGCCGCTGGCCATCGGCCACGCCCCCGGGCACATGCTCATCACCGACGCGCGGGACAGCGAGTACCTCGTTCCCTGACCGGTGCGGCCAGTCCCTGCGGGGCGGGCCTCCGAGTCGTCCGTGCCGGGAAGCTGGGCGCGGGCCGCTCCTGCCTATATCGTGGGCGGAAGGGCCCCGCCACGGTGCCCGCCCCCGTTTCAAGGAGCATGCATGGACGTTTGGCCCGGAGACGCCTACCCACTGGGCGCGACCTACGACGGAAACGGCACGAACTTCGCGCTCTACAGCGAGATCGCCGAATCGGTGCAGTTGTGCCTCATCGACGACGACGGTGCCGAGACCTGTGTCGACCTGACCGAGGTGGACGGTTTCGTCTGGCACGCCTACCTGCCGCAGATCATTCCGGGCCAGAAGTACGGCTACCGGGTCGACGGGCCCAACGATCCCGCCGCAGGACACCGCTGCAACCCCAACAAGCTGTTGCTGGACCCCTACGCCAAGGCCGTCCACGGCGAGATCGACTGGGACCAGTCGCTGTTCGGCTACACCTTCGGCGACGAGGACTCGCGCAACGACGAGGACTCCGCGGCCCACATGATGCTCGGCGTCGTGGTCAGCCCGTTCTTCGATTGGGACGGTGACCGCAAGCCGCGCACGCCGTACCACCAGTCGGTCATCTACGAGGCCCACGTCAAGGGCCTGACCCGGCTGCACCCCGAGGTCCCGGAGGACCAGCGCGGCACCTACGCGGGCGTCGCCCACCCGGCCGTCATCGCCCACCTGCAGAAGATCGGCGCCACCGCCATCGAGCTGATGCCGGTGCACCAGTTCGTCAACGACTCCACGCTGCAGGACCAGGGGCTGTCCAACTACTGGGGCTACAACACCATCGGCTTCTTCGCCCCGCAGAACACGTACTGTTCCACCGGGGACTCCGGCCAGCAGGTCCAGGAGTTCAAGGCCATGGTCAAGGAACTGCATCTGGCCGGCATCGAGGTGATCCTCGACGTCGTGTACAACCACACCGCCGAAGGCAACCATCTGGGCCCCACGATCTCCTTCCGCGGCATCGACAACGCCTCCTACTACCGGCTGGTGGAGGACGACCAGCGGTACTACATGGACTACACCGGCACCGGGAACTCGTTGAACGTGCGCAACCCGCATTCGCTGCAGCTGCTGATGGACTCCCTGCGCTACTGGGTCACGGAAATGCACGTGGACGGCTTCCGCTTCGACCTGGCCTCCACCCTGGCCCGCGAGTTCTACGACGTCGACAAGCTCTCCACCTTCTTCGAGCTCATCCAGCAGGATCCGGTGGTCTCGCAGGTCAAGCTCATCGCCGAACCCTGGGATATCGGCCCCGGCGGCTACCAGGTCGGAAACTTCCCGCCGCAATGGACCGAATGGAACGGGCAGTACCGCGACACGGTCCGCGACTTCTGGCGCGGGGTGCCCTCCACGCTGGGCGAGTTCGCCTCCCGCATCACCGGCTCCTCGGACCTGTACGAACATTCCAGCCGCCGGCCGGTGGCATCGATCAACTTCGTCACGGCCCACGACGGCTTCACGCTGCGGGACCTGGTGTCCTACAACGACAAGCACAACGAGGCCAACGGCGAGGACAACAACGACGGTGAATCCACCAACCGCTCCTGGAACTGCGGGGTGGAGGGGCCCACGGACGACCCCGAGGTCCTGACCCTCCGGGCACGGCAGCAGCGCAACTACCTGGCCACGCTCCTGCTCTCCCAGGGGGTGCCGATGATTGCGCACGGTGACGAGCTGGGGCGCACCCAGAACGGCAACAACAACACGTACGCGCAGGATTCCGAGCTGAGCTGGATCAACTGGGAGGACGCGGACACCCCCCTGCTCGAGTTCACCGCTGCCGTGAGCCGGCTACGCGCCGAACACCCCACATTCCGGCGCCGCAGGTTCTTCGACGGCCGGCCAGTGGTGCGTGCCGATGGCGAGGACCTGCCGGACATCAAGTGGCTGGGCGCCGACGGCACCCCGATGACCCCCGAGGACTGGGACGCCGACATCGCCCAGTCCTTCGGGGTGTTCCTCAACGGCTACGGGATCGCCGGCACCGACGAACGCGGCCAGGCCATCCGGGACAGCAATTTCCTGCTGTTCTTCAACCCCCACCACGAGGACGCGGACTTCACCATCCCCTCCACCGAATTCGCCCCGGCCTGGGAAGCGGTGCTGGACACCGCCGGGGACTACGCCCCCACCGATTCCCTGGAGGCCTCCAGCACCATCACCGTGGGCGCCCGGTCGCTGCTGGTGCTGCGCGCCTACGAGGAGACGCCCGAGGCGGACCATTCGGTGGCCGCATCACTGGCCGCCCAGGCCGGATCCGGTGACGAGGCCGATGCGTCGAAGGCGGGAGCGTCGGCATGAGGTCTCCGCGTTCGACCTACCGGCTGCAGATCCGTCCCGGCTTCACCTTGTTCGACGCGGTCGACCTGGTCCCGTACCTGCGCGACCTCGGCGTCGACTGGATCTACCTGTCCCCGATCCTCACCGCGGAAACCGGCTCGGACCACGGCTACGACGTCGTGGACCCGGGAACCGTCGACGCCTCCCGGGGCGGGCGTGCAGGGCTTGAGGCCCTCTCGCGGGCGGCCCACGACGCGGGGATGGGCGTGCTGGTGGACATCGTGCCCAACCACATGGGCGTGGCCACCCCGCGGCTGAACCACTGGTGGTGGTCCCTGCTCGCCGAGGGCCGGGGCTCCCGCTACGCCGAGGCCTTCGACGTCGACTGGGAGGCCGGGGCGGGGCGCCTGCGGCTGCCGGTCCTCGGCGACGGCAGCCAGGAGCTGGAGCGGCTGGAACTTGTCCCGGATGGGGCCGGGGGCTTCGAGCTGCGCTACTACGACCACGCCTTCCCGGTGGCCGCCGGCACCGCCGCAGCGGGCGAGGACGCGTCCACGGTGCACGGCCGCCAGCACTACGAACTAGTGAACTGGCGCCGTGCCGACAACGAGCTGAACTACCGGCGCTTCTTCGGGGTGAACTCGCTGGCCGGCCTGCGGGTCGAGGTGCCGTGGGTCTTCGAGGAATCCCACGCCCAGATCCGCAGCTGGTTCGACGACGGCCTGGTCGACGGGCTGCGCATCGACCACCCGGACGGGCTCGCCGACCCGGCCGGCTACCTGGAGCGCCTGCGCTCGCTCACCGGCGGCGCCTACCTGCTGGTGGAGAAGATCCTCGAACCCGGCGAGAAGCTGCCGGCCCGCTGGGAATGCGAGGGCACCACCGGGTATGACGCGCTCGCCGACATCGACCGGCTCTTCGTGGACCCCGACGGGCGCGCGGTGCTCGGCGACGTGGCACCGGTCGAGGGCTACCACCCGATGATCCACGACACGAAGCGCGCCATCGCCGACGGGTTGCTGCACTCCGAGGTGCTGCGCCTGGCCCGGCTGGTGCCCGCCGAAGCAGCCCTTGCCCCGGACGCCGTCGTCGATGCGCTCGCCGAAATCCTCAGCTGCTTCCCCGTCTACCGCAGCTACCTGCCCGACGGTGCCGAATACCTCGAACAGGCCGTCATCGCCGCCCGCATCCACCGGCCGGACATCGCCGAGACCATTGCCGCACTGCACCCGCTGCTCAACCCCGCCACCGGGGACGACGGCGGGGCGCCGCTGGGGGAACTCGCCACCCGGTTCCAGCAGACCTCCGGCATGGTCATGGCCAAGGGCGTGGAGGACACGGCGTTCTACCGCTTCACGCGGCTGACCTCGCTGAACGAGGTGGGGGCGGATCCCTCGATCTTCGCCGTGGAGCCGTTCGAGCTCCATACCAAGCTGGCGACGCGGCAGCTGGACGCGCCGGAGGCCATGACGACGCTGAGCACCCACGACACCAAGCGGGGCGAGGACACCCGGTCCCGCATCAGCGTGCTGTCCGAGCTGCCCGGGTACTGGGCGGAAACGATGGCGCGCTTCCACGCGCTCGTGCCCCTGGGCGACGAGCCGTTCGCCGACCTGCTGTGGCAGGCCACCATCGGCACCTACCCGGCCCGCCGGGAACGGGCCCACGCCTACGCCGAAAAGGCCGCCCGCGAGGCCGGCACCAGCACCACCTGGACCGAGCCCAACGAGGAATTCGAGGCCCGGCTGCACGCTGCGGTGGACGCCGCGTACGACCACCCGGACCTCGTGGCCATGGTCGGAGACGTCGTCGGGCACCTCCAGGGCGCGGGCTGGTCCAACGGCTTCTGCGCCAAGCTCCTGCAGCTGGCCATGCCCGGGGTCCCCGACGTCTACCAGGGCACCGAATTCTGGAACCGCTCGCTGGTGGACCCCGACAACCGCCGGCCCGTGGACTTCCCCCGGCGGCGCGAGGCGCTGGCTGACCTGGACCGGCTCAACGGCCCGGCCCGGGTGCCGCCGATCGGCGCCGATGGGCGGGCCAAGCTGCTGATGGTGTCCCGGGCCCTGCGCCTGCGCCGCGACCGGCCGAACCTGTTCACCGGCTACGAGTCGGTCGCCGTCACCGGGGCGGCGGCCGGGCACCTCTTCGCGTTCGACCGCGGCGGGGCCATCGCCGCACTGACCCGGCTCCCGGTCCGGCTCGCCGCCGAGGGCGGCTGGCGGGACACCGGGCTGCAGCTCGCCGCGGGCACCTACCGCGACGAAATCACCGGCCGCATCCACACCAGCGACGGCCAGCTGCCGGCCGCCGAGGTCTTCGCCGACTACCCGGGCGCCCTGCTCGTGAGGACGGCGGGTTAGGGAGGGACCATGGACGAACGCTTCGCCGTCTGGGCGCCACGCGCCCACGAGCTTTCATTGCTCGCCGGCGGCCAGACCGTGCCCATGCAACGGCACGACGGCGGATGGTGGGCCCCCGCCGTCGAGCCCCCGCACGGGGAACTGGACTACGGGTACCTGCTCGACGGCGCGGACACCGCGCTGCCCGATCCGCGCTCGCGCCGCCAGCCCGACGGGGTCCACGGGCTCTCGCGCACCGTCGACGCCGGTGCGCACGCCTGGGGCGACGCCTCATGGGTTTCGCCCGGGCTTGCCGGCGGCGCCATCTACGAGCTGCATGTGGGCACGTTCACCCCCGAGGGCACCCTGGACGCCGCCGCCTCCCGCCTGGGCTACCTCGCCGACCTGGGCATCCAACACGTCGAGCTGCTGCCGGTCAACGCCTTCAACGGCACCCACAACTGGGGCTACGACGGCGTCCTCTGGTACGCGGTCCAGGAAACCTACGGCGGGCCGGCGGCCTACCAGCGGTTCGTCGACGCCGCACACCGGCACGGGCTCGGCGTCATCCAGGACGTCGTCTACAACCACCTGGGCCCCAGCGGGAACTACCTGCCGCGGTTCGGGCCCTACCTGACCGAGGGCAACGCGAACACGTGGGGCGACTCGGTCAACCTTGACGGGCCCGGATCGGATGAGGTCCGCCGGTACATCGTGGACAACGCGCTGATGTGGATGCGCGAGCACCACGTCGACGGGCTGCGCTTGGATGCCGTGCACGCGTTCAAGGACGCACGGGCGGTGCCGCTGCTGGAGGAACTGGCTGCCGCGACCGATGCCCTGGCCGCCGAGAGGGGACAACCGCTGTTCCTCATCGCCGAATCGGACCTGAACAACGACCGGTTGATCCAGCCGCGCGACGTCAACGGCGACGGCCTCTCAGGACAGTGGAGCGATGACTTCCACCATGCGGTCCACGTGAACCTCACGGGGGAGACCGCCGGGTACTACGCCGATTTCGAGTCGGTGGGCGCGTTGGCCAAGGTCCTGCGTGGCGGGTTCTTCCACGATGGCAGCTACTCCTCGTTCCGCCGTCGTCATCATGGGCGGCCCATCAACCAGGACCGGGTGGCCCCCGGGCAGCTGGTGGTCTGCACGCAGAACCACGACCAGATCGGCAACCGGGCCGCCGGGGATCGGCTGACGGCCACCCTGGACGCCGGCCGGTTGGAGCTGGCCGCCGTGCTGAACCTGACGGCCCCGTTCACCCCGATGCTGTTCATGGGAGAGGAGTTCGCCGCCTCGACGCCATGGCAGTTCTTCACCTCCCACCCGGAACCCGAACTCGGGCGGGCGACGGCGGAGGGCCGGCTGGCCGAGTTCGCCGCCATGGGATGGGACCCCTCAGTGGTGCCGAACCCGCAGGACGAGTCGACGTTCCTGGACTCCAAGCTCGACTGGTCCGAGGCCGAAGGGCAGGGAACGGTGCACGCGCGTCTGCTCGGGCTGTATCGCCGGTTGCTCGCCCTGCGTGCCGCCGAACCCGATCTGGCGGACACCGGCACCTGGCCGCAGGTGGACTTCCATGAGGCCGAGGGCTGGTTGCTGGTCCACCGGGGTTCGATCGCCGTGGCCGTGAACCTGGCAGGGCACGACGCCACCGTGCCGCTGCCGGGGGAGCCGGGTCGGATCCTGCTGTCGACCGGGGCGGCCGCGGCCGAAACCGTGGACGGCGGGATCGCCGTGGGCCCGGTTTTCGGCGGTGGTGCTGCGCCTGTCGGAAGTCTAGGAGTCCTGACGCAGGTTGTTGCCCGCCGTTTCGCCGCCATCGATGGGGATGCCCGCACCCGAGACGAACCGTGATTCGTCGGAGGCCAGGTAGAGCACCAGGGCGCTGATCTCCTCGACCTGAGCCGCCCGGCCGGCCGGGACCTGGCCGAAACCCCGTTTCAGGTTGGCCGTCAACGGCGTCTCCACCGATCCGGGATGGATGGAGTTGACCCGGACGCCATCGGGCCCGAAATCCATGGCCGAGGTCTTCGTCAGCCCCTGCACACCCCATTTGGCGGCGGAGTACGCCGCGCGGTTCTTGAAGCCGACCAGACCGGCAATGGAGGAGATGTTGATGATGGACGAGGTCTGGTTCCGGCGCAGTTCGCCGAGGGCGGCCTTCATGCCGAAGAACGTCCCGGTCAGATCGATGTCGATGGTCCGTGTCCAGTTCTCGATGGTGGCGTCGGCGACGGAGCCGGGGGTGTAGATCCCGGCATTGTTGACCAGCACCTGCAGGGATCCGAAGGTGGCGACGGTGCTCTCCACTGCTGCGGTCCAGGCCTCGAAACTCGTCACGTCCAGTGGGGTGAAGGCGGCTGCCTGTCGGCCGGCGTCAGCGTTGAGCTTCTCCGCCAGTGCCGTGCCCGCCTCCTCCTGCAGGTCACCGATCATGACGTGTGCCCCCTCGGCGACCAAGGCGCTGGCATGGGAGGCGCCCATGCCCTGGGCGGCGCCCGAGATGAGGACGACCTTTCCGGCGACGCGGCCGGCGGCGGGGGCAGTGGGAGCGGGAGTATCAGCTGTCATGCCATCCACGCTAGGTCCGCGGCGGCGCCCGGGACCCGGGTGTTCCGTTCAACGGATATGATGGCCGTCAAGCTAGCGGATCCGGGTCGCCCCGGCCCGATTCGCGGGGAAGGGCATGACCCATGGCAAACTCCTCATCGGGCGAATCGGTCATCAACCGCGTCGTGCGTGTCCTGGGTGCCTTCACCGACGATCAGCCCGCCCTGCACCTGCGCCAGCTCTCGCGCGCCGTGGACCTGCCACTGTCAACGGTGCACCGTCTGGTGGCCGAACTCGAGGTGGAGGGACTGCTCGAGCGGGACTCCGGCGGCAGGTTGCGCCATGGGCACCGTCTCTGGGAACTGGCCAGCCGCGGATCCCGGGCCTCCAACCTGCGGGAGGCCGCGCTTCCCGTCATGGAGGACCTGCTGGTGCAGACCGGCCACCACATTTCACTGGGGGTCCTCGAGGGTACCGACGTCCTGTACATCGAGCGGCTGGCTTCCCGTGAATCCACGGTCAACATCACCCGGATCGCCGGACGGCTGCCGGTGCACGGTTGCTCGGCCGGCCTCGTCTTCATGGCCCATGCCCCGGACGGGGAACAGGAGACGTTCCTGCATCGGCGCCTGGAGAAGCTGACCGAGGCCACCGTGACGGATGCGGATCAGCTGCGGGGCATCCTGGCGACCATCCGGCAATCCGGATACTGCTCCATGGCAGGGATCATCGTGACCGAATCCAGCGGCATCTCGGTCCCCGTCTTCGCCGGCACCGATCGTCCTGTCGCCAGCTTGTCGGTCATCGTGCCCCGGGGGCAGGAGAACCTGCCCAACCTCGTTCCCCAACTGCAGATGGCGGCCCGGGCCATCGCCCGTCGCCTGGGGTTCAATCCAACCCACGTCGGGGCCCAGCGGCGCAGCATGCCGGCGGACCGCTAGGCTCACCCACCCCGTTCGGATGAATGGAACGGGTGTTCAGTTCAACGGAACACCTCCTCGTTGGCGACTGTGTGCCCTGTCACGATCATGTGCATTGCATCACACACCCCGCACATCGAAGGACCCATCATGCGAATGCTCAATGGAGAGAATGCCGGCAGCTACGACGTCGTGGTCGTCGGCTCGGGCGCAGCTGCCCTGACGGCGGCCGCCACGGCCGCCCGGGCCGGCCAATCCGTGATCGTGCTGGAGAAGTCAGGACTCCTGGGCGGGACGTCGGCGGTCTCCGGCGGAATGCTGTGGATCGTCGACAACCACCACGCCCGGGAGGCCGGTATCGACGATTCGAAGGCAGCCGGACGCAAATACGTCGAGGCGGTCGCACGCGGCCGCGGCCGGACCGAACTGCTCGATGCCGCCCTGGACCACGGAGACACCATGCTCCGCTTCGCCGAGAACGAGCTCGGCGTCCAGTTCATCTTCCTGGACAACTTTCCGGACTACCGCCAGGACCTCCCCGGGGCCGTCACCGGGGGCCGCACGGTGGAACCGGAGTTGTTCAACTACCGCCAGGCCCTGGGGGACGTGGCGGAACACGTCCGCAGCGATGGACGCCACCCCTACACCATGCAGGAATACGAGGACTGGGGTGCGTTCCTGCGCTTCCCCTGGGATGAGCTCAACGCCCGCCGGGACGCCGGATTCGCGGCCAAGGGACACGCGCTCATCGGGATGCTCCTGGCCGCCTGCCTCCAGAACGGGGTCCACCTGGCCACCGGGGCCCGCGTGGACCGCCTGCTCACCCACCAGGGTGGGGTGACCGGCGTCGTGCTGGAGGACGGGACCGAATTCCGCGCGGCCTCCGGGGTGATGCTCGCGGCCGGCGGCTTCGAATGGGACCGCAAACTCGCGGATTCGATGCTGGCCACCCGGCTCCATACGATGTGCTCCCCGCCGTCGAACACCGGCGACGGGCTGAAGATGGCGCAGCGCATCGGGGCCATGACCCGCGGCACCCGCGAAGCCTGGTGGGCACCGATGTCACTGACCGGGACCCTGCGCGACGGCGAACCGATCGGCTCCCTGCTGCGCTTCGAACGCCAGGGCCCGGGATCCATCATGGTCAACCGCCACGGCCAGCGCTTCGCGAACGAGGCCCAGAACTACAACGACCTCGCCCGCGTCCTGCACTCCTGGGACTCGGCCAACCACCAGACCTTGAACACCCCGGCCCACGTGGTCTTCGACGAGACCTACCTGCAGCGGTACGGGATCATGGACCACCGCAGCGGCCAACCGACCCCCGCCTGGCTGATCGAGGCACCGACCCTGGCGGCCCTGGCCGAGCGCATCAAGGTCCCCGCGGCAGCCCTTGAGGCAACCGTCGAATGCTTCAACACCCACGCGGTGGCCGGCGAGGACCCGGACTTCGGGCGCGGGACCTCCGAATACGACAGGTACTGGGGCGACTCGGACAACGCGTGGCCCAACCCCTCGCTCGGACCGCTGCAGAGCGGGCCGTACTACGCCCTGGAAGTGGTCAACGGGGCCTTTGGCACCTGCGGCGGCGTCGCCACCAACGGGCGGGGCCAGGTGCTGGATGTCGACGGGGAACCCATCGCCGGCCTCTTCGCCGCCGGCAACACCACCGAGAGCCCCTACGCCGCCGGATACCCCGGGGCGGGGGCGACCCTGGGCCCGCTGATGACCATGGCCTACCTCGCCGGCCGCACCCTGGCCGGACAACCAGCGGACTACCACGCGACGGCCGGCCGGCGGGCCGAAACGGTGAACGCATGATCCGGCACATCGTGATGTTCCGCTTCAAGGACACCTTCACCCCCGACATCCGCGACGCCTGGACCACAGGCCTGGAGGCCATGGCCGGCAACATCCCCGGACTGCTGTCCCTGACCCACGGACCCGACGTCATGGGCACCGGCAAATCCTGGGACCACGTGATCGTCGCGGATTTCGCCTCGCGCGAGGACATCGCCGTCTACAACACCCACCCACTCCACGAAGCCATCAAGCCCTACTCCCTGCCGAACGTGAGGGACCTGGCCTACGTCGACTTCGAACTGGCGGCCCCGGCCGCCGGATCCACCCCTAAGGACCAGACATGAACACCTCACCATCCCCCACGCCCGGCATCGACACCGCCTCCGGGACCCACGCTGCCGACACCCTCGAATCGCCGCGGACCCCCGCCAAGGCGGCCCTGGCCTCCTTCCTGGGCTCCACGTTGGAGTACTACGACTTCTTCATCTACGGCACGGCCGCGGCCCTGGTGTTCCCCCACCTGTTCTTCCCCGGGGACAACCCGACGGTGGCCACGATGGCCGCCTTCGCGACCTTCGGCGTCGCCTACATCGCCAGGCCCCTGGGCGGACTGGTGATGGGCCACTTCGGGGACCGGATCGGACGCAAGAACGTCCTGTTGTTCACCCTGGTGCTCATGGGCCTGGCCTCCCTGAGCATTGGACTGCTGCCGACCTACGGACAAATCGGCGTGTGGTCCACCGTCCTGTTGGTCATCGCCCGACTCGCGCAGGGCTTCTCGGCGGGCGCCGAATCCGCAGGAGCCTCCTCGTTGACGATCGAACACTCCCCGGAGGGCCGCCGCGGCTTCTTCACCTCGTTCGTCATGACCGGGTATGCCTCCGGCATGGTGCTGTCCACCATCGTCTTCATCCCGATCACCGCCCTGCCCGAAGACCAGCTGATGAGCTGGGGCTGGCGCATCCCGTTCCTGCTCTCCGTCTTCGTGCTGGCGATCGCCTTCTGGGTCAGGACCAAGCTGGATGAGACACCTGTTTTCGAGGAGGAAGTGGCCCAGGCCGGAGAGGTCCGCAAGCTGCCGGCCCGCGAGGTGCTGAAGTACCAGGGATTCGATGTCCTGCGCGTGCTGTTGATGTCCATCTTCTCCGTGATGCAAACCGTGTTCACCGTGTTCGGCCTGTCCTATGCCACCAAGCACGGCGGATTTGAGCGGACCGAGATCCTGACGGTCAACGCAGTGGCCATCGGCCTCTCCATGGTCCTGATGCCGCTGGCCGGGCGGCTCTCGGACCGGGTGGGCCGCAAGCCACTCATGCTCACCGCCATGATCGGCTGCGCCGCCACCATCTTCCTCTACTTCCTGGCCCTGGGCACCGGAAACATCTGGATCGTCTTTGCCGCGTCGCTGCTGTTCATGACCATCCTCTACTCCGGGTTCAACGGGGTCTGGACCTCGTTCTTCGGTGAGCTGTTTGCCGCGCCCGTCCGCTACACCGGCATGGCCATGGGAAACCAGCTGAGCCTGCTGGTGGCCGGCTTCGGCCCCATGATCGGGAGCCTGCTGCTCGCCGACGGAACCTTCGGCTGGGTCCCGGTGGCCGTCTTCGGCGCCGTCTGCGCGCTGATTGCCGCCGGAGCGGCCATCAGCGCCCGCGAAACAGCCCACACCCCCATCAAGGAACTGGGCGAGCCCTACCTGAAGGCCACGGCCAGGTCCTGACCCACCGGCCGCGGTTCGCCACCGAGCGGCGAACCCCCCCCTCCCCTGCACCGCCATCGACGAAGGAAACACATCATGTCCACCACCCCCACCTCCACCTCCGGCCACCGGGGCACGACGACCGACATCCGCTGCGACGTCCTGGTGGTCGGCTCCGGTGTCGCCGGCATGGCGACCGCCATCCGGGCAGCGCACGACGGACTGAACGTCATCGTGGCCGAGAAGTCCCCGCACTTCGGCGGCACCACCGCGATCTCGGCGGGCTGGGCCTGGGTCCCCGGCAACCCGAAGGGCTCCGCCGCCGCCGGTGACACGCGGGCCGAAGCCGAGGACTACCTCAAGGCCCTGGCCCCCGGCACCTACAACGACTCCGCAGTCGCAGGTTTCCTGGACACCGTCCCGGAGGCCATCGACTTCTTCGAAGACCACACCGACGTCATCTTCAGCTACCCGGACAAGGCCCCCGACTACCAGATGGACCTGCCCGGGGCGAAGCTCGGCGGGCGGGCCATCCTGCCCGCGGACGCCGACGTGCGGATGCTGGGGGAACGCCGGCGGGAGCTGCAGCCCTACCTGGGCTCCTACACGGTGTTCGGATACATGCCCCAGGTCGGCCCCGACCTCACCCAGTTCCTCCACGCGAACCAATCGGTGAAGTCCTTCACCTATGTCGCGCTGAAGCTGATGAAGACCTGGGCGGACATGGCGGTGCACCGCCAGCCGCTCAAGCGCACCAACGGTTCCGCGTTGATGACCCGCATGGTGAAATCGGCGCTCGACGCCGGGGTCCGCGTGTGGACCGGGACCCCGGTGGTGGAATTGGTGGGGGACGACGGCGGCGCCGTCACCGGAGCTGTCCTGGGCGGGGCCCACCCCGGCACGGTGCAGGCACGCCTGGGCGTGGTGCTGGCCGGCGGCGGATTCACCGGCGATGAGCAGCTGCGGCGGAAGTACTTCGCCCACGACCGGCACGGGACCGAACACTTCACCCCGACCCAGGGCCACGATGGCAGCTCGGCCAGGATGGCGATGTCGGCCGGCGGACGGATCAACGCCGAGGTCTCATCGGTTGCCTCCTGGGCTCCGGTGACGGTCTTCAAATCGCTGCGCACCGGGGCCCAGCGGCTGTTCCCGCATCTGCGCCAGATCGGGCTTCCGGGCATGATCACCGTGGACCGGGCCGGGAAGCGCTTCGGCAACGAGGCGCTGAGCTACCACGACTTCGGCGGTGCGATGCTCCGGCACGAAGCCGACCAGGACTCCCCCCATGCGTGGATCATCGGCGACAAGAAGCTGATGGACAAATACGGGATCGGCTACGCCAAGCCGTGGCCCGTCCCCAGGGCACCCTTCAAGTGGATGGGCTACCTCCACCAGGGCAGCACCATCGAGGAGCTCGCCGGCAGGATCGGGGTGGACCCGACCGGCCTGCAGGAGACGATCGCGACGTTCAACCGCGATGCCGTCGCCGGAGTGGACACGGAGTACGGGCGCGGATCGACCGCCTACAACCACTTCCGCGGCGACATGGAGCACCAGCCGAATCCGAATCTGGCCACGCTGGATAAGGGCCCGTACTACGCGGCGAAGGTGCAGATGGGGGACCTGGGCACGTTCGCGGGCATCGACGTCGATGACCACCACGCAGTCATCCGCGAGGACGGCTCCCGGATTCCCGGGTTGTACTCCGTGGGAGCGGCAGCTGTATCGGCCTTCGGAGGCGGCTACCCCGGCTACGGCTCCCATATCGGACCCGGGTTGGTGTTCGGCTACCGGATGGGACGCGACATCGCCGCCCTGGCCGCCGAATCGGGTCGACCGGAGGCCCTGGAACGTGCCTTGATCGTCGGGGCCTGACGGCCGTGGACCAGGCCTTCGCCGGCCGCACCGCCGTCGTGACCGGTGCTGCCGGAGGGATCGGTGCCGCGACGGCACGCATGCTGGCCGCCCGCGGCGCGAGCGTGGTCATCGGCGACGTGGATCCCCGCGCCGCATCGGTGGCCGAACAGATCACCGGGCTCGGGGGCAGGGCCCATGCCGTGGACACGGACGTCACCGACGAGACAGCCGTTGCCCGGCTCATGGACGAGGCCGCGCGGCTCGGCGGAACCGTGGACGTGCTGGTGGCCAATGCCGGAATCGCCGAACGCAAGGGGCCACTGCACGAACTGGACATGGACCACTGGCAGCGGGTGATGGACATCGACCTGACCGGAGTGGCCCTTTCCCTGAAGCACGCCTTGCGTCACATGACGGCCAACGCCGGCGGGGCGGTGGTTGCCGTGTCATCCATCCTCGGCCTGGTGGGACAGGCGGGATCGGCGCCCTACTCGGCCGCCAAGGCGGGGGTGGCGAACCTGGTGAGGTCCGCCGGCCTGGGATATGCCTCGTCCGGAATCCGGATCAATGCAGTCGCCCCGGGATATGTGGAAACGCCCCTGACAGCCGGTCTGGATGAGGCAGTGCGCTCGCAGATGCTGGCCCGCCAGCCGATGGGCCGACTGGGCACCCCGGAAGAGGTCGCCGAGGTCATCAGCTTCCTGGCCTCCGACGCCGCAGGATTCGTCACCGGTGCCGTGTGGTCGGTGGATGGCGGGTACGTGGCACAGTAGCCAGGGACTGTCCGGCACTGCGGCTACACCGGCCCGGTGGACCCCGACCTGCCGCCCGTGCTGCACGACGCCCAGATCCAGCAATTCGTCGGCCGCCAGGCCTTTGAACGCGGATTGGAATACCACCTCCTCCGGCGGGTCCAGGACCTTGAATGGGATTCCGGAACCCGTCAGATCTCGGCCCATGTGAGGGGCTCGGGGGCCCGCATCTACCGCTCCATCGTCACCTTCACCCGAGCGCTGGAACCGGCGATCGCGGTCTGCAGCTGTCCGGTCCACGAACGCTGCAAGCACACGGCAGCCCTCATGCTCACCGCCGCGGAGGCCGCCGGCCGGACGCGGCCGACCCAGGTCGAAAAGCTTCCGCCGTGGCGGCGCCGGATGGATGCCATGCTGGACCGGCGCACGGAGCGTCGGCTTCCGGCCCCCTTGGGTGTCCACTTCGAAGTCATCAACGCAGCGGCCAGGGGCCGCAAGGCCAGGCACACCATTGGCCTGCGCCCCGTGACGCTGAACGACAAGGGCCGCTGGGTCTTTTCAAATCTTCGCTGGGGAGGCATCGGCACGGCAGCCGCTTCGCCGTACTACCCGGCGAACCAGCCGGCCGCATCCACCTTCGACGAAGCCCAGGAACGCTGGATGCATGATTTCCATGCGTTGCATGACATGGGCTACTCCTACCCCTACATGCAGCTCGAGCGCTTCTCATCCCCCATGCTCTGGCGTCTGCTGTCGACGGCCGACGAGGCAGGAATCGTCTTGCGCAGTGCCGCGGGTGCTGTCACCGTGCACGACCCGGTGGCCGTCGGATTGGACGTGGCCGATGCCAACGGCAAGCTGCGCTTGAGCCCGACCCTCCGCGGGGATGACGAGGGGCCGGCAGGGGAGCCGGCGGCGGGAACCGAGCGGCACCTGCGCGTCATCGGCACCCCCGGGCATGGCATGGCGTGGTGGGACGAGGCCCCGGATCAGCCGGCGCGGACGATTCGCATCCATCTGGCGCCCGCGCTGGGAACCATTCCCGACGTCGTCGTGCAGTTGCTCGAAGAGGCCAAACCGCTGGAGATCCCGCGGAACGGCAGGGATGAATTCGTCAGCGACTACATACCGGAACTGGTGAGACGGGCCCGCGTGTCCTCCAGCGATGGCGCCGTCCAGATCCCCGAGCGCGCGGTGCCGCGGCTCCGGCTGACGGTGGGGCACTTCCGTCGTGCGGGAACACGCAAGACGCCGGACGTGCCGGGTGTGCGCCTGTCCTGGCGCTGGGCCCCCCGGGCGGGACAGCAGGCCCCGGGGCACCCATTGCTCCCCGACGGCGACCCGGATCGCGACGTCGTCGCCGAGGCCTCCCTGTTGCGGACGGTGATCGACGCACTGCCGGACTTCCCCCACGTCTGGGAGGAGACGTTCCCGCAGCCGCTGCTCAACCGCCGCGGCAGCAGCGAGCCGGTGGAATTGACCGGTGTGGACGCAGCGCGCTTTTCCGCGGAGGCACTGCCCCGGCTCGAAACCATCGACCACGTGGAGATCGACGTCGACGGTGATCCCACCGACTACGTGGAACTGACCGAGGTCCCCCAGATCTCGGTGAGCGCCAGCGAAACGGACAGCAGCGACTGGTTCGACCTGGGGGTGCAGGTCCACCTCGGCACCATGGAAGTCCCCTTCGACCAGTTGTTCGTGGCCTTGGCCCGGGGGGATGACTACCTGCTGCTCGAGGACGGCAGCTACTTTTCCCTCGCCAACCCCGAATACCGGCAATTGCGCCGCCTCATCGAGGAAGCCAGGACGTTGCAGGACCGCGAGGCGAACAGCCTGCGGATCAGCCGTCATCAGGCCTCACTCTGGGATGAGCTGGTGGAGCTTTCGGTGGATGCCCACCAGGCCGAGTCGTGGCAGAAATCCGTGGGCGGACTGCTGGAATTGGAACGGATCGAACCGGCGGAGCCACCGGCAGGATTGTCGGCGACGATGCGCCGCTACCAGCAGGAAGGCTACTCCTGGCTGGCATTCCTGCACGACCACGGCCTCGGAGGGGTCCTGGCCGACGACATGGGGCTGGGCAAGACCCTCCAGACGCTGGCACTGATGTTGCACGTCAAGGAACGGGACGCCCGGGACGGGGTTCCACCGCTGCCCTTCCTGGTGGTGGCCCCCACCTCGGTGGTGCCGAACTGGGCGGCCGGGGCGCATCGTTTTGCACCGGATCTTCGGACCATCGTGGTCTCCGAAACCCTCCAGCGCACGGGACGGGGGTTGGCATCGATCCTGGACGGGGTGGACGTGGTCGTCACCTCCTACGCCTTGTTCCGGCTGGACAACGAAGAGTATGCACAACAACGGTGGGCGGGACTGGTGCTGGATGAGGCCCAGTTCGTGAAGAACCCCGCGACGAAGGCGGCCGCGCAGGCCCGCTCGTTTCCGGCGTCGTTCAAGCTGGCGATCACGGGAACACCGATGGAGAACAACCTCTCGGAGCTGTGGTCGATGTTCGCGATCACCTCCCCGGGCCTGTTCCCCTCCGCCAAGAGGTTCGAGGAGCTCTACCGCAAGCCGATCGAAAAGGACGGCGACCGGGAGCGCCTGGCCCAGCTACGCCGTCGTATCCGTCCGCTGATCATGCGGCGGACCAAGGAACTGGTCGCCACGGAACTGCCGCCCAAGCAGGAACAGGTCCTGGAGCTGGAACTCTCGCCGAGGCACCGGACCATCTACCAGCGCCACCTGCAACGGGAACGGCAAAAGGTGCTCGGGATGATCGACGAACTGGACAAGAACCGCTTCCAGATCTTCAGGTCCCTGACCATGTTGCGCCAGCTCAGCCTGGACGCGTCGCTGGTGGACGAGAAATATGCAGGAGTGCCATCGAGCAAGCTCGACGCCCTGCTGGAGCAGCTGGAGGACATCGTGTCCGAGGGGCACAGCGCCCTGGTGTTCAGCCAGTTCACCTCGTTCCTGGGCCGGGCGGCGCAACGCCTGGACGAGGCCGGCATCCGCTACGCGTATCTGGACGGCGGCACCCGGTCGCGGGGGAAGGCCATCGAGTCCTTCACCGGAGGCACCGTGCCGGTCTTCCTGATCAGCCTGAAGGCCGGCGGGTTCGGGCTGAACCTCACCCAGGCGGACTACTGCTTCCTGCTGGACCCCTGGTGGAACCCGGCCAGTGAGAACCAGGCGGTGGACCGGGCCCACCGGATCGGGCAAACCCGCAATGTCATGGTCTACCGCATGGTCTCCAAGGACACCATCGAGGAGAAGGTGATGGCGCTCAAGGCCAAGAAGGCGCAGTTGTTCTCCTCGGTGATGGACGAGGACGCAGCCTTTGGTGCAGCCATCAGCGCGGACGACGTCAAGTCACTGTTCGAGGGGTGACCGCGGGTCGCCCCGGCCAAACCACCGGCGGGGGGACGCCCCCAGCGGCCCCCGTCGTGCACCGGACCGGCAGCACTCTCACGAGGGAGCGGGGGTTCCCGAGCCCTGGAGAAACGCCTGGTACATCGCCTCCCGGGACGCCGGCCGGCCCGTGAACATCCCAAAGGAGGCCACTGCCTGGCCGACCACCATGTGCGCCCCACCGAAGGCCGTGCACCCCAGGTCCTCGGCGGCCCGCACCAGCGTGGTCCGCAGCGGCCGGTAGACGGCATCGCCCACCCACAAACCGCGGTGCAGCGCGCCCAGATCGATGGGAGATCCGTCAGAGACCCCATCCATGCCAATCGGCGTGCAGTTGACCAGGCCGGTGGCCGCACCCACCGCCGCGGTTGCCTCCTCCGGTGGAATCACCCGCAGCCGGGAGGCATCAAACGCGTGGGATAGCCGTTCCACCAGGGAACGGGCCCGTGAAGGGTCCACGTCCACCAGCGTCACCTGCGGCGTCCCGGCCTTCAGCAGGGCATAGGCAACGGCGGAACCTGCCCCGCCGGCTCCAATCTGGACCACGTTGCCTGCCGAGGCGTCGATGCCGCACGCATCCAAGGCTCCCGAGAACCCGATGTGGTCGGTGTTTTCGCCGAAGGCACGCCCACCGCTAAACGTCACCGTGTTCACCGCACCCAACAGGGCCGCATCGTCGGAGAGGCCATCGAGCACACCCATGAGCGCCTGCTTGGCCGGGTGCGTGACATTCAGTCCGTCATACCCGAAATCCCGGGCCGTGAGCAGCCATTGCGGCCAATCGACGTCGGCCAAACCCAACTCCACGGGATCCAGGGCACGATAGACCAGCGGCAGACCCTGCCGACGGCCTTCGGCCTCGTGCATGGCGGGGGTGAGGGACTCCATGATGTGCTCCCCGAGCAACCCCAACAGAAAGGTGCGCTCACCGTTCATCGACGTGCCCCCCGAAACCGCTGTCGACGGACTTCAGAAGCCTCATCGTCTCGTCGTGCAGGTATCGCGCGTACCCCAGGGCCCCCAACTCCGAGGCCAGGTCCACATGGGGGACCTCGAGGCTGATCGGAGTTCCAGCTGGCACGGTCCGCACGAGGGACTTCAGGTCAAACTCGCCCAGACCAGGTGCCAACCGCAGGGCACGGGACTCAACCTTCCGCGGCTCGCCATCGGCCGACATGCCCCGTGGCAGCGGCGAGCCCACGGTGATCCGTTCCGGGGTGGCGACCGGCCCATCACATAGCTGGAGCACCGGGATCTGCGACGGATCCAGAGCCTTCACATCCGCGATGGAACTGCCGCCGCGTTGCAGATGCAGCGGATCCAACATCACGCGGGCACCTGCGGCCCCGGCGATCGATGCTGCCTGCCGGACGGTTGACACCGCGTTGTAGCTGATCGGCTCGAGGGCCGGCGTGATGCCGAAATCGGCGGCGTCGGACACCACCTGCGCCAGCGTGTCCGTCAACCGGGAGGCATCGGCATCCTGGCCGGCCAGGTTCAACGTGTCGGCGCCGAAGGCGGCACCCGCCTCCAGCATCGGGAGCCAGGCTTCGCGGCCGGTGTGGCCGTCCAACGAGAGGAACTCGATGTCACGCACGCGCAGGCCCGTCTCCCGCAGTGCCGCGACGGTGGCCCGCGAGGAGGCGGACCCGGGCCGTTGGTCCGGCCATGTCTCAGTTGGCGTGGCTCCGCGGACGCGCAGTCCCACGAACTGGTATCCGGCTTCGGCCGCGACACGGACCAAGTCGGCGGGATCAAGCTGGAGCAGGCTCAGGTGGGCAATTCCCAATTCGGTCATCGTGAGACCTCCCGTACGGGTTCCGTGGGGACGACTGGCTGGGTTCCTCCGCCGGGACGTTCGGGCTGGCCGCTGCGCATGGAGGCATACATGGCGGTCATCGTGTGCAGGGAGCGCAAGGCATCTTCTCCCGTGACGGCGGGTTCGGTCCCCTGGCGGACTGCGTGGACGAAGTCGGCCACCTGCAAGGCGTGGAAGGGGGCAAGGGAAGCATTGATCTCCGGCAGGGCGACGTCGTCGAGCACGGCGGCGGGGTGGGTGAAGGCCTCGTGTCCGGGGACGGTCCAGACCTCGTTGACCGCGCTGGTGCCTTCCGGGTATTCCAACAGCGATACCGTGGCGCCGTGGGAGCCGGTGATGGAAAGACGCTGGCCCAACGCCGGGGTGAGGGCCGTCGAGGCCGTGAACTGGGCGATGGCACCGCTGGTGAACCGCAGGGTGGCCGCGAGCGTGTCCTCGACTTCGATGTAGTCGCCATGCTTGAACGTGTCCGCGGTGGCCATGACCCAGTCGACGTCCCCCAGGTACCACTGCAGGAGGTCCACGTAGTGGATGGCCTGCGTCATCAGCACACCGCCTCCATCGCTCTCCCACTTTCCCCGCCAGGGCGTGGCGGTGTAGTAGGACGCATCGCGGTGCAACAGCACCTCGGCCCGGGCGAGGATCGGGCTGCCGAGGGCGTCCGCGTCCAATGCGGCCCGGATCCGCTGGGCTGCGGGCCAGAAGCGGCGCTGGAATACCGCCCCAAGGTGGATTCCGGCTTCGCGGCAGGCGTTGACCATCCTTTCCGCCGACTGCACGTCGATGGCGAGGGGTTTCTCGCACAACACGTCGACTCCCGCCCGGGCCGCCTGCAGGACCAGCGCCTCATGCGTGGGGTGGGGCGTGCACACACTGACAACGTCCACTGCCGAGAGCAGTTCGCCGGTATCGGTGGTCCATGCCGGGATGCCATGTTCCCGGGCAAAGGTGCTGGCCCGGTCGGGGTCGGTGTCCATGCAGATGGCGACGAAGGCATCCTCATGCCGGTTGTAGGCGTCGAGGTGGTTGATGGCGATGGCGCCGCATCCGATGATGCCCACGCGCAGTCCGCTGGCGGAGGTGCGGTTTTCGGCCGGCACTGGGGGCCTGGATTCATTCATGGTCGTCGTGAAGCCTTTCTGCGGTGGCTCCCTGGGGCCGGGCAGGCCGCCGGGGTGCCGGATCCGTTGGGCCGGAGCCTTCGGTGGTCGATCAGGAGCGGTGCCGCTGGCCCAATTGCTCGGTGGGGGTCCTGAAGGTCTCGCGGCTCAGTGCGGCGCAGATTCCGGAGATGGCAACGCAGATCGAGGAGAAGAGGGCCACGCCGAACCAGTTGTGCTCGGTCCCGGAGATGCCGGCCGCGATGGCGGGGGTGAATCCCGCCAGCAGGAGTCCGATCATCAGGGAGATGGCCATGCCGGAGTAGCGCACGTTGGCGGGGAACTGCTCCGGAAAGTATGCGGGGTAGATCGCGTTCGTCATGGAATAGGCGCCGGCGACGAGCAGGATGCCCAGTATCCACACCCACCAGGTGTTCTCGGGAGAACCGGTGGCGAGTGCCCGGAGGAACGCGAAAATGAGGATCACCTGCAGCACCGTGCCGGTGATGAACAGTGGCTTGCGGCCGACCTTGTCGGAGAGGTGTGCCCACAGCGGCAGGGCGAGAACCGCGACCAGGTTCGCGACGGTGATGAACAACAACATCTCATCACGAGGAATGCCGGAAACCCGCGTCCCGTAGGACAGGGTGAAAACGTTGATCATCGTGTTGACCATGGTGAACAGGCTCATGCCGGTGACCAGGACCATGGTCCGTGGATGGCGGCGCAACAGTTCCAGGATGGGGACCTTCACCACCTGGGCTTCGACCTTGGTTTCGACGAACACTTCCGGCTCATCCAGTGAACGCCGCAACAGCAGCGCGACGACGGTGACCACGGCGCTGAGCAGGAAGGGGATGCGCCAGCCCCAGCTCATCAGTGCGTCCTCGGGAAGGAGTTGCAGGGGAATGAAGACTGCAGACGAGAGCACGATGCCGAAGGTGACTCCCGACATGGTCCAACTGGAGAAGAAGGCCCGGCGATGATCGGGGGCGTGCTCCATGGACAGCGCGGAGGAGCCGGGTGACTCGCCGCCGGCCGACAGCCCCTGGGCCAGGCGCAGGACGACGAGGATCACCGGCGCCCAGACGCCGATCTGGCCGTAGGTGGGGACGAGGCCGACCAGGAAGGTGGCGATCCCCATGAGCAGCAATACGGCGATGAGCACGTTCTTCCGGCCGATCTTGTCGCCCAGATGGCCCCACAGCACTGCTCCGAGTGGGCGGGTGATGTAGGCGACGCCAATCGTGGCGAGCGAGAAAAGCTGTCCCGCAACACCGGCGTCGGGGAAGTAGAGGTCCTTCAGGTAGAGCGCCGCGGCGGTGGCGAAGATGAAGAAATCGTAGTACTCGAGTGCACTCCCGGCGAACCCGGAGACCGCGGCATTGCGGGCATTCCGGCGTTGCTTCTCGGTGCGGGTTGCCGTCGTTGGCGGCGCGGTTTTGCTGAACATGGGATCCCTCGAATCGGTACCGGAAGCGCGTGCTGATGTGCGCCGGAACTGGATGGAATTCTGAAGTCACTTTGCCTACTGGCGTGATCGGTGACACATTCGAGAATGACCCATTTTTTGCAAAAGATCCAAGACCTAATAGGTCTACAACTAAGCTCCGAAACTACATTATCGCTGGGGCGTCGTCGTTTCCGTCTCGAAGACACCCTCCGGGAAGACCTCATCCATGACGCGTACGAAGGCCTGGAGCGCCACCGACTGGTTCTCCTGCGACCAGGTGAGGCCATGGCGGAAGCTGATGGGTGCGCCCTCGAGCTCAAGCCAGGCCGAGGACTCGGGCAGGATCGGCATCACCTCGGAGGAAACGATGGTGACGCCCACTCCTGCTGCGACCATCGACAGGATGAGGAACGGGTCGGAGACGGCCTGCACGACGTCCGGTAGGAAGCCGGCGCCCTGGCAGGCCTGCCTGGCCTGCACCGTCATGGAGGAATTGCCGTCGACGGGACCCATGACGAAGGGCTCGTGGCGCAGTTCCTGTAGTCGAACGGTGCCACGTCCGGCCAGCCGGTGGTCGGCAGGTACCACGACGCCCAGATGCTGTCGCGAGATCTCCCGCATCTTCAAGGGCGGTTCCGCGGGGCCGAGGATTCCCACGAAGGCGGCGTCCAATTCTCCGTTGCGCACCAACCGCAGTCCGTCAAAGGTGCGGACGCCGCCGACGAGCTTGAGGTCGATGGAGGGGTAGGCGTTGCGCAGCGAACGCGTGATCCGCGGGAGCGTGTGGTGGTTGTGCACGCCGGAGAACCCCAGGGTCAATTGGCCGCTGGGCTCGCCGTTGGCGCTGCGTGCCGCGTCGACGGCATTGCCCAGGGTGCGCAGTGCCTGGTAGGCGTACGGGAGCAGGGCCTCGCCGGAGGCGGTCAGCGCCACCGAGCGGGTGCTGCGTTCGAACAACGGGGTCCCCAGCTGGCGTTCCAGCCGGCGGATCACCTGGCTGAGCGGGGACTGGGCCATGTGAAGGCGTTCCGCCGCACGGCCGAAGTGCATTTCCTCGGCCACGGCAACAAAGGCCTCCAGCCAGCGGATTTCCATGACGTCCCGACTTCCGATCACCGAACTCATTATGTGTTCAAACAGTCACAATATCAGACTGGCTGTAGATCAATCCATGGAAAATCTTGTTTTGAGTGGTGTACGACACCACGATGGTTTGAAGTCCTGGACCACCGGAGGAAGGAAGCCAGCATGCCGCATCGAAGCAGCGGACCCAGTGGGGAATACGACGTCGTCGTCGTGGGCTCCGGGGCGGGGGGATTGTCCACGGCAGTCGTCGCGGCCCACCAGGGGCTGAAGGTCCTCGTGCTGGAACGGGCCCGCCAGTGTGGGGGCGCCACATCGCGTTCGGGGGGTTGGATGTGGGCTCCGCGCAACGAGTTCGCCCGCCGCGACGGGGTGGACGAATCGATCGAGGACATCAAGGCCTACATCAAATCGGTCATCGGGCAGGAGTACGACGAGGCACGCGTCGACGCCTTCCTGCAGGCCGCCCCCGAGATGGTCTCGTTCTTCGAACACCAGACCGCCCTGCAATTCACGCCCGGCACCTCGATCTGCGACGTGTACGGACAGCTTCCACACGCCGGCACCGGCCACCGTTCGGTGGGCCCCCTCCCGGTCAACGGCCGCCTCTTCCCCCGTGGACTGCGCCGCATCATGGCCCCCCAATACTGGGAAACCTCGTTCCTGGGGATGGGAATCATGGCCGGACCGGACCTGCAGGGGTTTTTGGCCGCCTCGAAATTCAAGCTCAGCGGGTGGGTCCACTCGGCCAAACGCGTCCTGGGGTATGCCTTCGACCTGCTCACCACGGGATCGGGGCAGCACTACGTCAACGGCGTTGCGCTCACCGCCCGGCTGCTGAAGTCGGCCATCGACGCGGGCGTCGAGGTGAAGGTGGGACACCAGGTCGTGGACTTGACCCGCAATGCCACGGGGCGCGTGGTGGGCGTCGTCGCCCAGACCCCGCGCGGCCGCCGGACGTTCACCGCCCGCCGCGGAGTCGTGCTGGCGGCCGGGGGCTTCTCCGCCAACGCGGCGATGCGCCGCGAATACTTTCCGCACAACCACACAGCGGATGACCACTGGACGTTGGCCCCGGATACCGCCGACGGCGCCGGGATCGAGCTCGGCCGGTCGGTCGGCGGGGTGCTGGATGTCTCCGGTGCGTCGCCCGCCGCCTGGTGCCCTGTCTCGCTGGTTCCCCATGCCGGCGGGGCGACGGGGGTCTTCCCCCACATCATGGACCGCGCCAAACCCGGCTCCATCGGGGTCGGCCGTGATGGCCGGCGCTTCGTCAACGAAGCCAACGGCTATTGGGACTACGTCACCGGCATGAACCAGGCCACCGCCGACGGCGAGGTCGCCGAGGCCTGGCAGATCGCCGATTCGCGCGCCGCGGCGCACTACCCCATCGGATTCGCGATGCCGCGACCGGTCCCGAAGTTCCCGTTCCTCCGGTCCGGATACCTCACGAAGGCCGACACGCTGGCCGAACTCGCCGAGGCCTGCGGCATCGATGCCGACCAACTGGCCGCCACCGTGGAGGACTTCAACCGCGAAGCCCGCCGGGGCTCCGACCCTCAGTTCCATCGCGGCGAGACCCCGTTCAACCGCTACGGGGGCGACCCTGACGTGAGCCCCAACCCGACGCTCGCCCCCCTCGAGAAGGGACCGTTCTATGCAGTGCACGTCCGGCAGGGATCCTTTGGGACCTTTGGCGGGTTGCGGGCCGACGAGAAGGCCCGGTTGCTCGACGAGCAGGGAATCCCGGTCCCCGGCGTCCACGTCGTGGGGGTCGACCAGAAGAACCTCTTCGGGGGCTTCTACCCCGCCGGTGGCGTGAACATCGGACCTGCCATGACCTTTGGATACCTCGCCGCCCTCGACCTGGCGGCCACCGACCCGGCCGAACCCGACGCCACTACGACCACCGCCACCGCGCGGACCTGAACCACCACCACAACCACCCAGGAGAAAACCATGTCACTTTTCGCAGTCACCTACGACTACACCGATGGATCAGACGCCGGCCGCGACGAGCACCGTCCGCTGCACCTGGAGTTCCTGACCAGCCTGTTCGACTCCGGGCGCCTCGTCGTCTCAGGACCCACCGATGCCACCGGCCCCCGCCCGGGCGCACTGCTCATTGTCCGCGCCGACTCGCCCGAGCAGGCCGAGGAGATGATGAGCCAGGACCCCTTCGCCCTCCGTGGCTTCGTCCAGCGGACCGTGAAGGCGTGGGACCCCAAGTTCGGCGCCGACCGTCTGGCCGGCGCACCCGCCGCCGGGAAGAACTGAGGTGGCGGCCATGCTGGCAGTGCGCACGGTCTCCGCGCAGACCCTGGAATACGTTGACGTCCCCCGCCCCGTGGCCGGTACCGGCGAGGCGGTGGTCCGCATCGAGTTCGCCACGCTCTGCGGGACCGATCTGCACATCTACGAGGACGACTACACCTCGGAACTGCCCCTCATCCAGGGGCACGAACTCGCAGGAACCGTCGTAGAGGTCGCACCGGGCGTGGAGCAGGTGGCGGTCGGTGACCGGGTGGCCATCGACCCGCTGATCAATTGCGGCACCTGCGCCGCCTGCCGGCAGGGCCGCGGCAACGTGTGCCCCCATCTGGTGGTGCTGGGTTGCTATTGCGACGGCGGCTTCGTGGAGTACCTCTCCGTCGCGGCACCCAAGCTGCATCGGCTCCCCGCTGGGCTGCCCAGCGCCCTGGGTGCTGTCGCCGAACCGGCAGCGATCTCCCTGGAAGCCGTCAAGCGCGGCCGGGCCGTGGCAGGGGAAACGGCGCTGGTCCTGGGGGCCGGGCCGATCGGCCTGCTTGCCACCCTGGCACTGCACGATCTGGGCCTGAAGGTCATCACCGCAGACACCGTGGCCGACCGCGTCCACATGGCCCGGGACTTCGGGGCCGGACACACGCTCCTGATCGATCCCGCAGCCGGGTTCCCGACGGCCGAACTGGCCGCCGCCCTCGGCGCCGATGCCCCGGACGGACCGCAGCTGGTCATCGAGGCGACCGGCGTCCCCTCCTCGCAGCTCAACGCCATCAACGCTGTGGCCCCCGCGGGACGGGTGGTGCAGGTGGGCATCTCGAAACAACCCAGCGCCTTCCCGATGAACCTGCTGCCGTTCAAGGAAATCGACCTGCTCGGCTCACGCAACAGCCAGGGGCTGATCCCCGAGGCGCTCGCTTTGATCGACCGGCACCAGGACACCGTGAGCGGGCTGCTGACCCACCGTTTCGGCCTCCGCGAACTGGACCAGGCCTTCGCCACCATGAGGGACCGCACCCAACGCGTGGGCAAGATCCTCATCGACTGGGAGGTGGAGGCATGATCACCACCCCGCTGGCCGAGGTTCCCACCCGCGTCGACGTCGTCGTCATCGGATCGGGGGCCGCAGGGCTCACCGCTGCAACACGCGCCGCCGATTCCGGTGCCCGCGTCGTCGTGCTGGAAAAGGCCAGCCAGCTCGGCGGCACCACGGCAGTGGGCGGGGGAGTGCTGTGGGCGCCGGCCAACCGGCTCGGCCGCGATGCAGGATTTGCCGACACGCGCCAGGACGCCATCGCCTACCTCGTCGCTGCAGGCCAAGGGCGCATCCCCGAGGCCGAGGCTGCCTGGTATGTGGACAGCGCCGCGCGGGCCGTTGACTACCTGGCCGAGAAGACGCAGGTGTCCCTGACCCCGCTGGCACGTCCGGACTACCGGCTGGAATTCCCCGGTGCCACGCGCGGCGGACGCAGCCTGGACAACAACGCGTTCGACGTCGGGGCCGTGGACGGACTCGGCGAGGCGCTGCGACCCTCGAGCTACTTCCCGCTGCTGACCATGGCCGAACGCGATGACCTCAACGGCGGCGTTCCCGACGCCGCATTGCTGGCCTCGCGTGCCGCCTCCGGGGTGCGGACCATGGGTGGCGCCCTGGTCGCCGGCCTGCTGGTCTCCGCACTGCAGCGCGGCGTCACCGTGGCCGCCGGGGCGCGCGTCACCTCACTGGTGCACGACGACGGTGCCTCCGAAGAGCCCGGGGCGGGCCCCTGGCGCGTCACCGTGGGCGAAGACGACGCAGTGGACATCGTGGCGGACGCCGTCGTCATCGCCTCCGGTGGATTCGAATGGAGCCCCGAACTGCAGCGCGCCTTCCTGCCCCACCCGATCACCCCGATCTCCGCCCCGTCCAACGAGGGCGACGGGCTGCGCCTGGGACTGGAACTCGGCGCCGCCGTCTCCGACATGACAGCCTTCTGGGGGGTACCGGTCATCACGGCCCCCGACCAGGTCTACGGCGGCAAGCCATCGGGCCGGATGGCGAACGTGGAGATGACGCTGCCCGGATCGATGACCATCGGCGCCGACGGCCGCCGCTTCGTGGACGAGGCCCTGAACTACCACGACGTCTCCCACGTGATGGGCGCCCTCGACGAACACCGCCTCGCGGCCAAGGGCCTGCCGGCCTGGCTGGTCTTCGACCGCCGCTACCTCGAGGCCTACCCGGTGGCGGGATCCACCCCGGGCACCCCCACCGGCTGGATGAGCGAAGCCGCCACCATCGAGGACCTGGCGCGGCGCATCGGCGTGGATCCGGCCACCCTGTCGGCACAGGTCGACGACTTCAACGCGGCGGCAGCCCGCGGCGAGGACCCTGACTTCGGGCGGGGGCATTCCCCGGAGGACCGTTTCCTCGGCGACGCGTCGGTGACGCCGAATCCGTGTCTGCACCCGTTGACGCAGGGCCCCTTCTACGCAGTGCCCCTGCACTGTGGTGCCCTGGGAACCGCCGGGGGACTGTCCACGAACGCCAACGCCCAGGTGCTGCGCTTCGACGGGACCGTCATCGACGGACTCTATGCCGCGGGCAACGTCTCGGCCACCGCCTTCCGCGGTGCCTACCCGGCCGGCGGATCGACACTCGGCCCGGCCGTGACCCGCGGATTCGTCGCCGGGGAGCACCTGGCGGCCCGGCTGCCGGGACGCAGTACTGCAGCCACCGACCCCCGAAAGGCCAACGCATGAGCACCGCATCCACCCGCCGGGACGTGCCCGCCGGGACCAGCATCCCCTACGCCTCGGGGGAACCCGCAGCGGCGCTGCGGGACGGGGACACCCTTGACGTGCTGGTGGTCGGCGGTGGCGGCGCCGGGCTCTCCGCAGCGGTGTTCGCCGCCATCGCCGGACTGCGCACCGCGGTGATCGAACGCACCGAGTACGTCGGCGGGACCACCGCCTACACCGCGGGAACCACGTGGGTGCCCGGCACCCGGCACGCTGCAGGCGTCGGCGCCCAGGACTCGAAGGCCGAGGCACGCCGGTTCCTGGATGCGGCCATCGGCGCCCACGCCCCGACGGATCTGCGCGAGGCACTGCTGGACCTGGGCCCGGAAGCCGTCGCCGTCATGGAGGCCGGGTCGAAGGTGGACTACGTGGCCCGCCCGCTCCACCCCGACTACCTCACCCAGCTGCCGGGGGCCCGCCTCGCGGGGCGCGCGCTGGAGCCACTGACCTTCGACGGCGCCGTCCTGGGGGACCGGCTGGCGCTGGTCCGGCCCCCGTTGCCCGAATTCACCGCCTTCAACGGCATGTCGATCGAACGCGACGACATCGGCCACCTGGCCGGCGCCCATCCGACGGAGGAATCGCGCAGGCACCTGTTGGCCCTGCGCCGCAACTACCGCGATGCAGTGCGGGAGCACGGGTGCGATGCACGCCGGACCATGGGCAACGCGCTGATCGCCCGCCTGCTGCACAGCCTGGACGAGGCCGGCGTCCCGGTGCTCACCCGCAGCGAGGTCACCTCCGTGGAACGCGACGGGGACGCGTGGTCGGTGGTGGTCAACGAGGACGGCGTCGAGCTCACCCTCACCGTCTCCCACCTCATCTTCGGTTCGGGCGGATTCAACCGGGACCCGCGCCGACGCGCCGCCCTGCTGCCGGGCCACTCCATGCAATGGTGCCCCGGCGCGCCCGGACATACTGGCCAGGCACACGGGATCATCGACGCACTCGGTGGGCGGTACGGCACCGCTGCGTTCTCCCACACCTTCTACGCCCCCGTGTCCACGCGCCGGCGGGCGGACGGTTCCTGGGCGGTCTTCCCGCACTTCGTCATGGACCGGGCCAAACCGCACATGATCGTGGTGGACCAGAACGGGCACCGCTACCTCAACGAGGCGACCAGCTACCACCTGTTCGGCAACCAGATGCTCATGCATGACCACGAGGACCCGGGGGCGGCGACGCCGTCGTTCCTGATCACCGATGCGACCGGGATGCGGAAGTACGGCCTCGGCATGGTCAGGCCCTTCCAGCGCGAACGACAGCTGCGCGAGTACCTGGAGGACGGCTACCTGGTGCGTGCCGACTCGCTGGAGGACCTCGCCGACCAGCTTGGGGTGCCGGCCGGAGCGCTGCGGGAGACGGTGGAGCGCTCCAACGGCCCGGCGGCCCGCGGCGAGGATCCGGATTTCCACCGCGGAATGAACGAGTACCAGCGCTTCAACGGGGATCCCGCCTCCGAAACGGGAGCGCCGAACATCGCACCGGTGGAGGGCGCACCATATTTCGCGGTGCGCATCTACCCCGGGGACATCGGGGCGGCGACCGGCTTCGTCACGGATGCTGCAGCGGCGGTCCTGGGCCCGGACGGCGAACGGCTGGGCGGGGTGTTCGCGGTCGGCAACGACATGCAGTCGGTGATGGGCGGGACCTACCCGGCACCGGGCATCACCATCGGCCCCGGGCTGGTGTTCGCCTATGCCGCGGTGCGGGACATCATCGGCGGGCCGCTGCCGGGAGCGGAAACACTGGTGCCGACACCGGGGTGGTGAGAGGCCGCCGTCGTGCTCAGAACCCGCGGGGCAGTGCCGCCGAACGGTCGAAGTCCTCGGCGGTGCTGACCAGGCCGTCGTCGCCGATGAGCGTCACGGCACCGCTCCGCCCCCGGCGGTTGCCGCCGGAAATGTGGGCGCCGGCATCGGCGATGACGTTCTCCAGCGTGACGCCCGCTGCGACGTGTACCCCGTCGAGGAGCACGCTGTGGCGGACCGTGGCACCGTCCTCGATGACGGTGCGCGGGCCAATGACGCTGTGCTCGACGGTGCCTCGGATGTCGGCGCCGGCGGCGATGAGGGAATCGGAGACCCGCGCCGTGGCGTGGATGCGTGCGGGCAGCAGTTGGGGCTGGGCGGTGCGGATCGGCCAGCCGGGTTGGTCCAGTTCGGCCCCGTTGCCGTCGAGCAGCTGCAGCTGCGCCGTCCAGTAGGACTGCAACGTGCCCAGGTCCATCCAATAGCCGTTCAACCGGTGCTCCACGACGGTGTGGTGGTCCATGAACCAGGGCAGCAGGTCATCGCCGTAGTCGCCCAGTTCCCCGTCCCGGGCCTCCAACTCGTCCAGTGCGGTGAGCAGCGCCGGGGCCTCGAAGAGGAAGATCTCGGCGGCTACGAGCCGGCCCTGTGGGTGCTCCGGCTTGTAGGCGAAACCGGTGACGGTGCCGGCGTCGTCGGTGGACACGACGGCGTACCGGGTGGGGTCCTCGTCCACGAGCGTTGTGACCAGGGTCAGGTCGGCGCCGCGGCCGCGATGGGTGTCGAGGAGGTCCTGGAAGTCCAGGGTGTACAGGTGGTCGGCGCTGAGCATCAGGACCAGTTCCGGGTCGAACTCGCGGATCAGTTGCTTCTGCCGGTTCAGCGCATCGGTGTTCCCGTGGGCGAATCCCGCACCGTCGGCGCCCTGGAAGGGCGGCAGGACGCGCAGTCCGCCGTGGGTGCGGTCCAGATCCCACGGCCTGCCGTTGGCCAGGTGCTCGTTGAGGCTGTGCGGGAGGTATTGCTGGATGACCCAGACGTCCTCGATGTGTGAATGCGCCAGGTTGGACGGGGCCACGTCGATGCGCCGGTAGGTGCCGCCGACGGGGAGCACCGGTTTGGCCCGGTCCTCGGTCAGCGCGCCCAGGCGGGAACCCTGCCCTCCGGCGAGGACCAGGCCCAGGATCCGCGGCATGCCCATGGTGTGTGCCGGCGTCAGTTGGTCGACGGGTCGGCCGTGGTGTGTTGGGCCCCGAGGTGTCCGAGCAGTTCGGCCTCGGCATCGTCGAGGTAGCCGCGCAGCACCTCGGCGGCCTCGGCGGGGCGTCCGGCCCTCAGCCGGGCGACGATGTCGATGTTGCGCTGGACGTAGTGGGTGTGGAAATCGGGGGCCGCCGACATGGCGTGGAAGACCAGGCGCATCTGGGCCAGCACCCGTTCCATCAGCAGCTGGAGCGAGGAACTGCCGGTCAGGGCGACGACCGCCTGGTGCAGGGCCTGGTTGGCGTCGGCCATGTCGGGGACCGAGCCGGCAGCCCGTGCCTGCTGGGCGTGCTCGACGATCGCGTCCATCGCCTCGAGTTCGCGTTCGGTCGGGGTGCTCCAGAGCACCGCTGCCGGTTCGATCAGGCGCCTGACCCGGTAGATCTCGCGGACCTCCTCCGCGCCGGGGGCGGCCACGAAGACCCCGCGGTTGGGGATGCGTTCCACCACCGATTCGCCGGCCAGCGTGCTGAACGCCTCCCGCAGGGTGTTGCGCGAGACACCCAGCGACGCGGACAGGGCCTGCTCGGAGAGCTTGGAGCCGGGCGTCAGCAGCCCCTGGGCGATCCGGCGGCGCAGCACGGCGGCGATCCATGCCCCGGTGTGGGCATGCCGCGACGTATCGGGGTCGAGGTCCTCCAGCAGGGCGTTCACTGACATGTCTCCAATCTACCGGGCCGGGTGGCTGCTCCCGGACGGGGTGCGGTTCAGTTGATGGTTCCCAGCGTTTCACCGCGCACGACGGCGGTGCCCGGCTCGGTGCCACCCCTGCGGAAGGTGCCACCCCGGTGGGCGGGGACCGTGGTTTCCATCTTCATGGCCTCCAAGATGAGCACCGGATCGCCCGCGGCGACCTCGGCCCCGTCGGCGGCGACCCACTTGACCAGGTTGCCGTTCATGGGGGCCGTGAGTTCGGTGCCGTCGCCGGCCCCGGCCCCGGCGGAGGGCGAGGAGGCGCCGGAGGGGGCACCGCCGTCGTGCACCGGCCCGCCGCCACGCAGGGCGCCGAGCAGTGCGGCCGGAAGGCCCAGCTGGACCGCCTTGCCGTCGAGCTCGATGGTCAGCCGTTCGCGGGCGGCGTCGGGTTGGGCGGCTGCGAGGTACGGGGAGGCGGCGAGTTCGTCGGCGAAGGACGTCTCGATCCAGGTGGTGTGGACCCCGTAGCGGTCGGTGGCCGTGAAATCCGGGTGGCGGACCACCGCCTGGTGGAAGGGGATGACGGTCGGCAACCCGGAGATGACCAGTTCGTCCAGGGCCGCCCGGGCCCGGCGCAGCGCCTGTTGGCGGTCCGCGCCGTGGACGATCAGCTTGCCCAGCAGGGAATCGTATTCGGTGGGGACGGTGTAGCCGGAGCGCACCCCGGTGTCCATGCGGACGCCCGCGCCGGTGGGTGCCTCGAACGCGTCGATGGTGCCGGGGGAGGGCAGGAAACCGCGGGCGGGGTCCTCGCAGTTGAGCCGGAACTCGAACGCGTGCCCGTGCGGTTCCGGGTCGGCGGTGAGCGTCAGCGGCAGGCCGTCGGCGATGCGGAACTGCTCGGCGACCAGGTCCACCCCGGCGGTCTCCTCGGTGACCGGGTGCTCGACCTGCAGGCGCGTGTTGACCTCCAGGAAGGAGATGATCCCGTCGGGGGAGACCAGGTATTCGACGGTCCCGGCGCCGGTGTAGCCGGCCTCGCGGCAGATGGCCTTGGCGGAGTCGTGGATGCGCGAGCGCTGGTCGTCGGTGAGGAACGGGGCCGGCGCCTCCTCGACGAGCTTCTGGTTGCGCCGTTGCAGCGAGCAGTCGCGGGTGCCCACGACGACGACGGTGCCGTGGGTGTCGGCCAGGACCTGCGCCTCCACGTGGCGGGGCGTGTCCAAGAAGCGTTCGGCAAAGCACTCGCCCCGTCCGAAGGCTGCGGTGGATTCGCGGACCGCGGACTCGAAGGCGTCGTCGATGTCCTCGACGCGGCGGGCGATCTTCATCCCGCGGCCGCCGCCCCCGAAGGCCGCCTTGATGGCCACCGGGACCCCGTGTTCGGCGGCGAAGGCGTGGACCGCCGCCGCGTCGGCGAGCGTTCCCTCGCTGCCCGGGACCAGGGGCGCCCCGGCGCGCACGGCAATCTCGCGGGCGGTGACCTTGTTGCCCAGGGCCCGGATGGCCTCCGGCGACGGCCCGATCCAGGTCAGCCCCGCGTCCAGGACGGCCTGGGCGAAGTCGGCGTTCTCGGAGAGGAAGCCATAGCCCGGGTGCACGGCGTCCGCCCCCGCCGCGGCCGCGACGCCCAGCAGCTTGGCGGCGTCCAGGTAGGTGTCGGCGCCGGCCGCGCCGTGCAGGGCGTAGGCCTCGTCGGCCAGGCGCACGTGGAGGGCATCGGCGTCGGGGTCGGAGTAGACGGCGACCGAGGCCAGCGATGCATCGGTGCAGGCGCGGATGATGCGCACGGCGATTTCCCCGCGGTTGGCGATCAGGACCTTTTTCATGGGTGGGTTCCTTCGGTGGTGGCTGGGGCGTCGAGGGTGTCGGGGTCGACGACGGTGAAGCGGATGGCCGTGCCGGGGACCGCCTGTGCCGCGGCCGGGAGGTCCTCGGGGACGACGACGGCGATCACCGGGTACCCGCCGGTCACCGGGTGGTCGGCGAGGAAGAGCACGGGCAGGCCCGACGGCGGGACCTGCAGCGAGCCGGTGGCGGTGCCCTCGCTGGCCAGTTCCCCGGTCCGGGTGCGCTGCAGCGGGGGCCGGCCCCCGCCGGCCTCGAGCCGCAGGCCGATCCGGTTGGACTGGGTGCCGGCGATCCAGGGGTCCCCGCACAGGGAGCCGAGGGCCGATGCGTCGAACCAGTCGGCCCGGGGGCCGCGGGTCACGCGCAGGGCCAGGGCCCCGTCCACCGGCATCCCGGCGGCGGGCGGCTCCGGGTTCCCGACCACGCGGCCCTGGCCGGCCGGCCCGACCGGCAGCGAGGCCCCGGCAGCCAACGGGGCGGGGCCGATGCCGGAGAGCGTGTCGGTGGAGCGGCTCCCCAGGACCGGGGGCACTGCGATCCCGCCGCGGACGGCGAGATAGCTGCGCAGGCCCGGCCCCGGCTCCTGCAGGGCGAGGGTTTCGCCGTCGTGCAGGGCAAAGGGGGTGCGCGCGGGAACCGTCCGTTCCCCGTGTGGCCCCGAGATGGCGGCGTGCTCCGCCGACCCGGCTAGGGCGAGGACCAGTTCCCCGACGGCGCGGACCTGCAACCCGGCGAGCAGGGTCTCGACCACCGCATCTCCGGGGGCGTTGCCGGCCAGTCGGTTGGCTTGGCGGGCGGAGGCCGTGTCGGCGGCACCGGCGGCCGGTACCCCGAGGTCGCCCGACCCGGGGCGGCCGAGGTCCTCGACGAGGGAGTGCAGTCCCGGGGACAGCACGGTCAGCGCGGTGCCCGACGTGCCGGGTTCCGCCGTGCCGGTGGCCGGTGGAGGGTCGCAGGCCGCGGGGGCGACCTCGACGAGTTCCCGGACGGCGCGGTACCGCACCGTGTCGCCGGGGCGGACCAGGGCCGGGCGTTCGCGGCCCAGGTCCCACATGCGCGCGCTGGTGCGGCCGATGAGCTGCCAGCCGCCGGGCGAGCGGCTGGGGTAGACGGCGGAGAAGGGGCCGGCCAGGGCGACCGACCCGGCGGGCACCGCGGTGCGCGGGGTATCCCGGCGCGGGACGGCCAGGGACTCGTCCTCGCCGTGCAGGTAGGCGAAGCCGGGGGCAAAGCCGCCGAAGGCGGCCGTCCACGCCTGTCCGGTGTGGGAGGCGACGACGCCGTCGGCGCCGAGGCCGGTCAGGCGGCCCACGTCGGCGAGGTCTTCGCCGTCGTACACCACCTCCACGGTGATCTCCCGGCCGCCGGTGCCGGCGCCGTCGGCCGGGCCAAGCCGTTCCACGGCGGCCGGCGCGGCCAGCGCGTGGGCGCGGGTGTCGAAGGCGAGCAGGAGCGTTTCGGCGGCGGCCAGCACCTCGACCTGCCCGGGGAGGGGCGACTGCGCCAGCCGGGCGTGCAGGGCGAGCACCTCATCGAGCCCGCCGGGCTCCAACAGGAACGTGCGCGGGCCCGCCCACCGTACCGCAGGTGTGCTCATGCGAAGGCCCGGATGGCGACGCCGGCTTCCTCGAGGCCCCGGCGCACGGCGGAGGCCAGGGCGACGGCGCCGGCGGTGTCCCCGTGCAGGCAGATGCTTTCGGCCTGCAGGTCCAGCGTCGACCCGTCGCGGGCGATGAGCGTGCCGTCGGTCGCCAAGCGGACCATGTTGGCGGTGACCACATCGGGATCGTGCAGGACGGCACCCTCCTCGCGGCGGGAGACCAGGGTGCCGTCCGGGTTGTAGGCGCGGTCGGCGAAGGCCTCGGCCACCGCGCGCAAGCTGGCCGCCTCGGCGCGGTCCAGGGCGGCCGACCCGGGGAGCAGGAGCAGGGGGAGGTCGGTGCCAAAGGCCTTCACGGCGTCGACCACGGCCTGGGCATGGCCCTCGTGGTGGACGATCGTGTTGTACAGGGCGCCGTGGGGCTTGACGTAGCGGATGGAGCCGCCGGCGGCCCGCGCCACGGCGTCCAGCGCGCCCAGCTGGTAGAGCACGTCATCGGCCAGCTCGGCGGGGGAGCAGTCCAGGAACCGGCGGCCGAAGCCGGCCAGGTCGCGGTAGGCCACGTGCGCCCCGATGACCACCCCGGCGGCCACCGCATCACGGCAGGTCTGTCCCATCGTGGAGGGGTCGCCGGCGTGGAATCCGCAGGCCACGTTCGCGCTGGAGACGGAGCGGAAGATCGCGGCGTCGTCGCCCATGGTCCAATTTCCGAAGGACTCGCCTACGTCGCTGTTCAAGTCGATGCTGCCCACCGTGATCTCCGTCTCTTTTGCTGGTCCCCCCAGCATGCCTCACGACGGGGGATTGTTCAACAATCCGTGGTGGCTAGAGCTCCCAGTCGTTGCTGCCGCCGCCGAAAAAGCCGTCTCCGCCGCCCCCGAGGAAGCCGTCTGCCCCGCCGCCGAGCAGGCCATCGAGCAGACCGCCACCCGAGAGGGCCTCGCCGCCCGCCGCCACCGAGTCCCCCAGGCCGGAGGCCGCCTCCTCGAGCCCACCGCCGACCTCCCCGAGCCCCTCGCCCAGCCCGTCGGCTGCACCGGCGACTCCGTCGCCCATGCCGGAGAAGCCCTCCAGCAGCGGGCCCGCGATCGCGCTGCCCATGAACCCGCCGGCCACACCAGCCAGGAGCCCGGCGCCGATCCCGCTCGCGGCACCGGCGGCCAGGCCACCGAATCCACGTCCTGCGTTGGGGGACCGGGTCGGGCCGCCACCGCCGAGGACCCGCTCCATGAACCCGGGGTGGGCCACCTCGGCGCGGGTAGCCGAGCGGGCCAGGTCACCGGGCAGGTTGGAGCGGGGCCGCTCGCCGGAGGGCAGTTCTTCCCCCAGCCCGGACTGGAGTGCATCGCGCTGTCGCGGTGTCAGGCGGGAGAAGGCCTCGGCGTGGGCGCGCTCCATGTCCTCCGGAGGGGCCGTGCGCAGCATGTACCGGTACCTGGCGATCGCCTCCGCGTCGGCGGGGGGCTGCGTGCCCCGCGCCGGGCCCGTTGCCTGCTGGCGTTCCCCGCGGTGGCTGCCCTGCGGCTCCGGTGCCCGGGGTGCGTCGGGACGCTGCCCCTGCCGCTCGGCCAGTTGGTCGCGAACATACTTGCCGGCCATCTGTTTGCTCCGGTTTACCAGCTGGTTGAACATGCCCATGGTGGTCCTCCTGTGAGTTGGTCGTGCCCTCGGGTGCGCGGCTCCCCTGCCTGTTCCACGTCTGGCCTGCCCAACTCCCGGTACCCTTGGGCGGTTCCGGGGTTGGCCGAGAGCGTAAAACTGCCGTTTTGGGCGCCATGTCCAGACTCCGTTCAGGTCGCGTTGCTAGCCTCGTCGGGATTCGAATACCTCAGGAGGTAGCACGTGAACAAGAAGAAGATGTTGGCCGCACTGGCATTGGTGGGGTCCCTTTCCGTGGTCACTGCGTGCGGCAGCGGTGGAAACGACGAGGCCGCCGGGTCCTCGCAGGCGCCCTCCTCGCAGGCCAGCGGCAGCGAGCAGGCTGCCGCGCCGTCGCCGGACCTGAAGGGTGTTCCGGATGTGGTGGCCACGGTCAATGGCCAGGACATCACCAAGGACGAATTCACCAGCGTCTACAAGAGCCAGTTCCAGCAGGCGGCGATGCAGGCGCAGATGTCCGGCCAGGACGTCTCCGACCAGACCGAACTGAAGAAGCAGGCCGTCGAGGGGATGGTCGGCTCCGAGCTGCTGGTGCAGCGCGCGGAGAAGACCGGCCTGACGGCCACCAAGGCCGACATGGACAAGGCCCTCGCCGCCGCGGCGAAAACCAACAAGATGGACTCCAAGGAGTTCCTGGCCGCGCTGAAGAAGCAGGGCATGGAGCGCAAGACCGTCGACGAGCAGCTCAAGAAGCAGGTCGAGGTCGAAGGTGTCATCAAGAAGGAGCTCGGCACCTTCACCGCCAGCGAGAAGGAGCTGAAGGCCGCCTACAAGCAGGCCAAGGAGGCCCAGGCCCAGCAGGGCGGCGCCAGTGGCGGTTCCGGAACGACCATGCCGAAGTACGAGGACGTGAAGCCGCAGCTCAAGAAGCAGGTCGAGCAGCAGAAGGAAAACCAGGCCACGGCAACCCTGGTCGAGAAGCTCAAGAAGGAAGGCGACGTCAAGGTCAACCTCTGACCGCTGAACGCCTTCGGGCCGGTGGTGCTGGCAGACTGGGGTCGTGGACACACAGATCCTGGTTTCCATCATCGCCGGCCTTTTGCTGGTCGTTTCCGTGGCCGGCACGGTGTACCCGGTGCTGCCCGGCAGCCTGCTGACGATCCTCACGCTGTTCGGATGGGCCTGGATCCTCGGCGGCCCGGCCGCGTGGACATGCGCGGGCATCGGCATGGCCCTGGCAGCGGTGGGATGGTCCGCCTCGGCGGTCCTGACGGGCCGCAGCATGAAACGCCAGCAGATCCCCGGTGGCACGATACTGGCCGCGGTGGGGGCGGGCATTGCCGGAATGTTCCTGATCCCCGTGGTGGGCCTCTTTGCCGGATTCGGTGTCGGGCTGCTGGTGGCGGAACTGGTTCGACGACGTGACCTCCCCGCGGCGCTGCGGGCCAGTATCGCGACGCTGAAAGCGACGGGCCTGGGCATCCTCATCGAGTTCGGTTGTGCGGCACTGGCCGGATCGGTGTGGACCATCGGGCTCATCTGGCACTTCGCCACCCGCTGATTCGGCGGCGGCGTGCGCCACACCCCCGTGTGAGATTGGCCGCTTAGTGGCCCCCGTCCTATGTTGTGGTCCGGGGGCGGACGTACCTTGGTTTCAAAGGAAAATTTTCACAAGGTGCGGCAGGGGCCGCCGGGAGGAGTGACGCCATGCGGGTCGCGCCAGCACGCCAGGGCTTCGGGATCTCGAAGGTCATGCATGTGGGCGAGGACATCCTGTTGGCGCGCCATGGCGACCGCATCGCCGAACTCCGGCAGAACCGCAAGCACGACATCACCATTGCCCGCCTGCACGGCGGCAGCACCGATTGGGCCGCGAACTCCCTGGTCGACATGAGCCCCCGGGTCACTGACTTCCCGGTCGCCCGCATCGGCCGGCTGACCGACGACTTCAAGGCCGACAGGCTCGGGATCAAGCGCGACGAGGCCCGTTTCCTGGCCAAAATCGGCGCCATCTGGGGCGGTGTCGTCCTGGCACTCACCGGCGGGATCCTCTGGCTGACGTATACCTCCGGGAACTCGGAGATGCTCCACGCGGTCATGGCCAACCCCGGCTACTAGGACGAGCCGGCCCGGCGCCGGATGCGGCGGATGAATCGGCGCCACGGTGCCTCCTCGGGCCAATGCAGGAAAACGGTATGGAATCCCCGCCGCAGACGCAGGAGCCCGCCACCGTCGGAGAACGGGCGCATCGAGATGGCGACCGCGACGGACGGGCAGAAGCGCAGCGTGTGCGCGACCCCGAGGTGGAAGGAGAGGTCCACGTCGTCGTGCACCAGCCAGTCATCCAGGTGCAGGCTCCCGCGGACCCCGCGCCATGCCCCCCGGCGAAAGGCCATGTTGGACCCGAACAGCGGCGTGTGCCCCAGGGCCAGCCCGGTCAAGGCAAAGTAGGGGACAAGGTAGGCCAGCAGCGCCGGCCAGCGCAGGAACGCCGGTCCGTCGTTGAACCGCGCCGGGCCGGTGATGGCGTCCAGATCCGGATCGGCCGCGAACGGCCGTGCCACGGCGGCGACCCACCCGGGGCCCGGGACGGAATCGGCGTCCAGGCGCGCGATGACCTCCCCGCTGGCCGCGTTGTAGCCCGCGGCGCTGGCGATGCCGATGCCGGCCCGTGGCTCCTCGACCACGCGTGCCCCGGCCGCCCGGGCGACCCCGGCACTGTCGTCGTGCGACGCGTTGTCCACCACGATGACCTCGTGGGCGGCGGGATCCTGCTGGCCAAGGGCAGCGAGGCACTGGCGCAGCTTTTCGGCGTCGTCCTTGACCGGAATGACCACGCTGACCGTGGGCAGCGTGGACCCCGGCCCCTGTGTCGCCGTCATGGCCGCGGTGCGCCGGAACGACCGGCAGCGGTTCGGGCCCCCGGGTGGCGTCCGGGCGACCGGCGCTGGGGGAACCAGACCAGGCCCGCGACCAGGGAACCGAATCCATCGGCCGCCAGATCGCCGATGGTGTCGTCGTATCCGACATGCACCCCGGGATCGATGTAGGTGTGCCCCGCCCACTCGAGCATTTCCCACACCGCCCCCGTTGCCAGGCCGAAGGCCACGGCCAGGGTGAGCAGCAGCGGTACGGCCCTGCGGTCGCCGGCTGCGGGGGCAACGCCGGCGCGTTGGGCCAGCGTGACGGCCAGCAGGGCCACGAGTCCTCCCAGCGTGGCGTGGATGAGCTTGTCCCAGCCGGGAACGGTTTCGTAGAGGTCCAGCACATTGCTCCACGCGGCGACCAGGGCCGTGGTCCCCGTGGCAATGTCCAGGGCGCTGGGGAAGGCCAGGGCCCGCGGGACCAGTGCGGCGAGCAGGGCCAGCATGAAGACGGCGAACTGGATCCACCCCCAGCCCAGCGCGGCCGCCACGACGCTGGCAGCCGCCAGGAGGCGCACGCCGTCGGCTACCCGGGCCGCGGGGGATTCCGGGCGCCGCAGGAAGGCCGGGATCAGGCGATCCATGGCCGGCTCCCCCCACGTTCATGGGCCGGTGCGTCCCAGGCCAGGACCGCGTTGACCGGTTCGTGGTCCGATGCGGCCCTGCCGCCGATGCGGACGGCGTTGACCGCCGCCGCGCTGACGGTTGCCGTTGGCGTCACGAGGATCCAATCCAGCCGTCGCCCCGTGGGCCGGGGCGGGCGGTACCTGGTGTAGGTCGCGGACTCGGCTCCTGCCCGGGGACCGGCCAGCGCGAGGACGTCCTGCAGCAGGCGGCCATCGGCGAGCCGGCGGTGCAATCCGGAGTGGGCGTCGTCGTTGAAATCGCCCATCACCACGGTGGGCCCGTCCAGGTCGCCGACCCGTCGCCGGAGCAGGTCCGCCGAGAGGGCGCGTGACCGGCGGCTCAGGTGGTCAAGCTGCACGGTCAGCACGTTGAAGCGGATGCCGGTCCGGAGATCCTCGAGGCGGGTCTGGATGACCAGGCGCGGCACCAGGTTGCCGAAGGAGCGCGAGCCCGGTTCGCCGGGACGCGCCGAGAGCCACCAGGTTTCGGCCGCGAGGAGCCGTAGCCGCCGCGTGTCATAGTGCACTTCGCACCGTTCGCCGCCGCCGGTGGCGGAGCGGCCGCTGCCCACGAGGGCATAATCGGGGCCGATCATGGACTGGATGTCCTCGGATTGGCCCGGCATCACTTCCTGCAAGCCCAGGATGCTGGGCCGCTCGGCGGCCAGCACGCGGTGGAACAGGGGCCGGCGGCCTGTCCACCGATCCGCCGCTGGGAGCCACCACCGCGGCATGCGGCGGCGGATGTTCCAGGTCATGAGGTGCAGCTCCGGGGCCCGGGCCTCTCCCACGAGCGGTCGCACGGTGGCGTCAGGATCGAACGACCTGAACGGCACGGACACGGCGACTCCAGGGGGGCGGCTAATACGGCGGATCAAGCGCCACGCTACCAGCCGGGCCCCGCCCGGGCACGGTGGGGTGCCATCGCCCGGACCGGTCAGCCGTCGGCAGCCAGCAATCCCCGCAGCAGGGCCTCCAGGCCATACTCGAACGCATCCTCGGCCGGATCCTGGACCGAGGCCTTCTGGCTGTGCACCGCCGCGGCGAACGCCGGGACCTCCCCGGCCAGGTGGCCCACCTCGAAGATGTCCTGGGGCGCCACCGCGTCGAGCGCCGAGCCGAAGATGAACGATTCCAACGCCACGATGGCCGGGATGACCCGTTCCCTCGCCCAGCCGGCCCGGGCGAAGCCGGCAGCCACCTCCTCGTACATCCGCAGCGTCCGGGGGGATCCCGAGACCGGCAGCACGGCAATGACCGGCACCAGCGGTGCATGCCGCGCGAAGACCTCCCGGTAGGACCACGCCCAGCGGCGCAGCGCCTCGTGGAGGGGGAGGCCGGAGAACCCGGAACAGTCGACGTCGTCCATGACCCGGTCCTGGACCAGCTGCAGCACGTCCTGTTTCGAGTCCACGTGGTTGTAGAGGGCCGAGGCGGAGACGCCCAAGGCCCTGGCCAGGGCGGACATGGTCAGCGCCTCGTAGCCGCGGTCGCCGACGAACCGCACCGCCGCAGCGGCGATCTTGGTGCGGTTGAGCAGTTCGCCGCGGGGCCGTCCGGCCTTTCGCCGGGGGGCGGGGGCCGCCGGCCCGGTGTCCGTCGCCGATCCCACCAGAAAACTCCTTGCCGTGTTCCACTTCACAAACCTGTGCTTTAGTCCTATCATCATTCTAGTAAATGAACTCTATTCATTTTATAATGCACGGACAGGAAGCAGAGACACCCATGGCAACGATCGACCGCGATGTCGTCATCATCGGCGCCGGACCCTCCGGACTCACCGCAGCCCACGCCCTCACCCAAGCCGGCCGGACGGTCGCCGTGCTCGAAGCACGCGACCGGGTGGGCGGACGCACCTGGACCGACGAGGTCGACGGCGCGACCCTGGAACTGGGGGGACAGTGGATCTCCCCGGACCAGACCGGACTGTACGAACTCATCGGGGAATTGGGCATCGGCACCTACCCCCGCTACCGCGACGGGGCAGGGGTCTTCATCGCCGCCGACGGAACCCGCACCGAGTACACGGGGGAGGATTTCCCGATCGGTGCGGAGGCGATTGCCGAGACGAACCGGATCATCGCCGAGATGGACCGGCTCGCTGCCGAGATCGATCCCGACGAGCCGTGGGCCCACCCCCGCGCCCGGGAGCTGGACACCGTTTCGTTCCACCACTGGTTGCGCGGCCAGTCGGATAACGAGGAGGCCTGCACGAACATCGGGCTGTTCATCGCCGGCGGCATGCTCACCAAGCCGGCCCACGCCTTCTCCGCACTCCAGGCCCTGCTCATGGCTGCATCGGCCGGCTCCTTTTCGAACCTCGTCGACGAGGACTTCATCCTGGACCGGCGCATCGTGGGCACCATGCAGGGCGTCTCGAAGGCGCTCGCCGAACGCCTGGGGGACGCGGTGCACCTGGACAACCCCGTCCTGCGGCTCGAATGGAACGAGGACGGTGTGGTCGCCCATGGCTCGACGGTCACCGTGACGGCGCGCAAGGCCATCCTGGCCGTACCGCCAAATCTGTATTCGCGCATCTCCTACGAGCCGCCAATGCCGCGCCGCCAGCACGTGACCCACCAGCACCAGTCCATGGGGCTGGTCATCAAGGTCCACGCCGTCTACGCGACGCCGTTCTGGCGCGACAAGGGGCTCTCCGGCACGGGGTTCAGCCCCTCCCGCAACGTCCAGGAGGTCTACGACAACACACTGCTCGATGACCCGCGCGGCACCCTGGTCGGCTTCGTCTCGGACGAGAAGGCCGACGCCCTCTACGCCCTCGGCGACCAGGCCCGCCGCGAGGCCATCCTGTCCGACCTGGCCGCCTTCCTCGGCGACGAGGCGCTGGCCCCCGAGGTGTACTTCGAATCCGATTTCGGCGCGGAGGAGTGGACGCGGGGGGCCTACGCCACCAGCTACGACCTGGGCGGACTGCACCGGTTCGGTCCCGACCAGCACCAGCCGGTCGGGCCCATCTACTTCAGTTCCTCCGACCTCGCCGGCGAGGGCTACCAGCATGTGGACGGCGCGGTGCGGATGGGCCAGCGGACCGCGGCCCGCATCGATGCCGCCCTCGGGGAGCGCTGAGGCATGCGCTACATCGTCGGGTATACCGCAGACGCCCGAGGCGCTGAGGCCATCAAGCTCGCGCTCGCCCTGGGCGGGGGGCTCACCGGAGGCGGGGAGGACACGCACCTGGACCTCGCCATGATCCTTCCCGAACACACCCCCTTCAGCGCCACCTACCCCGGAGGCGACCACGGCTACCGCAGCATCATCGCCGAGCAGGTCGATGCCTGGGCCGCCGAGGCGCTGGAACTGGTCCCCGCCGGGACCTCCGCACGGGCCGTGGTCCGCAGCGCCGCCTCGGAAGCCGAGGGGCTGGATGACCTGGCCCGGGAATCCGGTGCCGGGCTCATCGTCATCGGTGGCCGGCAGGGCAAACTCGCCGCGCGCATGGGCCCCGGCTCGGTCGCCACCGCACTGCTGCACTCCGCATCCACCCCGGTAGCCATGGCGCCCGTCGGCGACGGCGGGGCCATCCCCCACGGCCTGGAGCGCGTCACCGCCTTCGTGGGCACCCGCCCCGGCGCCCTCGCCGTGGTCGAAACGGCTGCCGTGGCCGCCCGGCGCCGGGATGCCCGGCTGCGCATTGTTTCGCTGCTGGGCCAGGATGGCGGCGATGATGCCCAGCTGTCCGCTCGGCGCACCGAGCTGCAGGACCACGTGGCAACCGTGGTGGGCGAGGCAGGGATCCACGCCGAAACCGTGGTGGCCGAGGGCCGGAACATCGAAGAAGCCGTGCAGGCGCTGCCCTGGCAGCGCGACGAGGTGGCGGTCGTCGGCTCCAGCCGCCTGGCCCACCGCCGACGCCTGTTCCTGGGCGCCACCGCGCAGCGCATGCTGCGCACCCTGACCGTCCCGCTGGTCGTCGTCCCGCGCGACCACCAGCCGCCGGCCCCCACCGGGGCGTAGGAGAGCATCATGACGCAGATCGAATCCGGGGACCCCCAGGGGCGCCTCGCCGTGGACACGACCGGGGGCCTGGGGGAGAAGGGGCTCAGCAAGGGGGCCGTGGGGGTGCTCGGCGCCGTCGTCATCGGCGTGTCCTGCATTGCCCCGGCCTACACGCTCACCGCAGCCCTCGGCCCGACCGTCGCCGAGGTCGGCACGCATTTGCCGGCCATCTTCATCGCCGGGTTCATCCCGATGCTCCTGGTCGCGTTGGGCTACCGGGAACTGAACACCGCGATGCCCGACTCCGGGACCTCGTTCACCTGGGCCACCCGGGCCTTTGGACCGTGGATCGGGTGGATGGGCGGCTGGGGGCTGATCGCCGCAACCATCATCGTCTTGTCGAACCTGGCCGCCGTGGCCGTGGACTTCTTCTACCTGATGCTGGCCCAGGTCACCGGCCGGCCCGAGCTGGCGGAGCTGACCAACGTGCTGTGGCTGAACATCGCCACGACCCTGGTGTTCATTGCGGGGGCGTGCTGGATCTCCTACCGGGGGATCGAGACCACCAAATCGTTCCAGTACGTGCTCGTCGCCTTCCAGGTCCTGGTGCTGGGCTGGTTCGCGATTGCGGCGTTCTCCCACGTGGCCAACGGGTCCGCCTTCGACGCGACCCCCATCAGCTGGGAGTGGTTCAACCCCTTCGGCGTCGGTTCGCTGACCGGTTTTGCGGCCGGGGTCTCGTTGTCCATCTTCATTTTCTGGGGCTGGGACGTCACCCTGACCATGAACGAGGAGACCAAGGACCCGGACAAGGTCCCGGGCCGGGCCGCCACGTTGACCGTGCTGGCCATCATGGCCATCTACATGGTCGTCTCGCTCTCGGTCATCTCCTTCGCGGGCGTTGGCGACACCGGCCTGGGTGCCGGCAACCCCGAGAACCAGGAATCGATTTTCGCCGCCCTCGCCGGACCGGTGATGGGGCCCTTCGCGATCCTGATGTCGCTGGCCATCCTTTCCTCCTCCGCCGCGTCGCTGCAGTCCACCTTCGTCTCCCCGGCGCGGACGATCCTGGCCATGGGCTACTACAAGGCCCTGCCCCCGGGCTACGGCAAGGTCTCGCCGCGCTTCAAGTCCCCGTCGACAGCGACCATCACCGCCGGAGTTGCCGCTGCCGTCTTCTACGTCATCACCCGGACGCTGTCGGAGAACGCCCTGTGGGACACCATCACCGCGCTGGGCATGATGATCTGCTTCTACTACGGCGTCACGGCACTGGCCTGCGTCTGGTATTTCCGCCGCGAGCTGTTCGCCAGCGCCCGCGCCGTGGTCTTCAAGCTGCTGGCCCCGCTGGTGGGCGGGGTCATCCTCCTGGTCATGTTCGTCAAGACCGCGGTGGACTCGATGGACCCCGGCTATGGCTCGGGCAGCAACATCGGCGGGCTCGGCATGGTCTTCATCCTGGGTGTCTCGGTCCTGCTCCTCGGGGTCGCCGTGATGTTCTACATGCGCTGGCGGCACCCCGCCTACTTCGTCGGCAGGACGTTGACGCGGAGGAAGTAGCGGCAGTGCCGTGGGCTGGTGGCGCTAGTGTTCGCGGATGCTCTGGTAGTCATCCAGTGCACGACGGCGCGATGCCGCCACATCCTCCACCGGCTCGGGGTACCCCGGCAGCAGCGCGTCGGGGACCCAGTGGTTGACGTACGTTCCGCCGACGTCGAACCGCCGTGCCTGGGTGTTCGGGTTGAAGATCCGGAAGAACGGCGAGGCGTCGGCACCGGAGCCGGCCACCCACTGCCAGTTCGCCGGGTTGGACGCCTCGTCCGCGTCGACCAGCGTCTCCCAGAACCACTGCTCGCCGACCTGCCAGTGCACCCCCATGTTCTTGGCCAGGAAGCTGGCGACCAGCATCCTGACCCGGTTGTGCATCCACCCCGTTTCCCACAATTCGCGCATTCCGGCGTCGACCATCGGGATGCCGGTGGAACCGGACTTCCATGCGTCGACCGGGTCCTGTGTGGCGGCGGCTTCCGCTGCCGGGGCCGGTGACCCTTCCCGCAGGCACGGCGGAGTCTCGGCACCGGGACTGTCCGGCCACCGCCAGGGGAAGCCGTCGAAGGCGGGGCGGAGGTTCCGCGTAGCCAACTGCGGGTGGTGGTACAGCAGGTGCCAGCAGAATTCCCGCCATCCCAGCTGGCGCAGGTAGGCCATCGCGCCCCCTGACACGGGCCCGGGTCGCGATGAGAGGGCGTGCCAGAGCTGGAAGGGGCTGATATGGCCCCACCGCAGGTACGGCGACAGCCGGCTTGTTCCGGTGATGCCGGGGAAATCGTGGCCTTCCGCATAGTCCTGGAGCGGGCCGTCGGCGAAATCCTCGACGGCCGACAAGGCCGCTGCCTCGCCCACGGTCCAGTGCCGGGCCAGCTTGTCCGGCCACCGGGCCGAGGCCGGCACCAGGTTCCAGTCCTCCAGCTCGTCGCCGGAGACGGCCTCTCGCCCGCTCCCGGCATGGTGGCCTGCGCACTGAGGGGCGTCCAGCGGCTGGCGGAAGTCGTGCTCCCTCAGCCGGTTCCAAAACGGGGTGAACACCCGGTAGTGGTGGCCTTGCCCGGTCTGGATGGTCCACGGTTCGTGCAGCAAGGAGCCCTGGAAGCTCTCGGCGTGGACGCCGCAGCCCCGCAGGTCCTCCTTGATGCGGGCATCCACGGCGCGTTCGGCCGAACCGTAGCGGCGGTTCCAGTACACGCCCGTCGGCTCCACGTCGCGGACCAGGCCGGCCATGACCTGGTCCGCGGGGCCGCGGCGCAGCACCAGCTCGATCCCCGTCTCCGCGAGGGCCGTGCGCAGCCCGGCGAGCGCCTGGTGCAGCCACCAGCGCGCCGCCGCCCCATGGGGCCGGATGCCTTCGGACTCCTCGTCGAGTATGTACAGGGCGACGGGCGAGCCGTCCTGGACGGCTGCCGTCAGGGCGGGGTTGTCGGCGAGGCGCAGGTCGTCGCGGAACCACATGATGGAGGTCATCGGATCACCACGTACCAGATCAGGAGCAGGGTCACCGCGAAACCGGTCACGTAGTTCAACCAGAGGAAGCGCCGCCATCCGCGGTTGGCGGCGCCGGAACCGGCGTCGTCCACGCCCAGGAAGGGCAGGACATTGGCCAGGTAGGGAAGGGCCAGGAGTCCGGCCAACGGGCCGGGCCAGGCGGTGCCGAGCATGAGCAGGCCGGCGGCGGCATAGGCCACCACTGCCGCGAGGACCGTTGCCCGGGCGCCGAGCACCGTGCCCACGGAGCCCAGGCCCGTCTCGCGGTCCGGCACGATGTCCTGCACGGCGCCGAAGGCGTGGCTGGCCATGCCCCACAGGAAGTAGGCGGCCACCAGGCACCACAGCCCGCCGGTGAACTCGGCGCCGCCTAGGAGCAGGCCGTAGACGGCCGGGGAGACGAAGTGCGTGCTGGAGGTCATCGAATCCAGGAACGACCGTTCCTTGAATCGCAGCCGGGGGGCGCTGTAGGCCAGGACGGCGGCCAGGGACAGGAGCAGCACCAGGTTGGCCGCCACGCCGCCCTGGGTCGCCAGGACGACGGCGAAGGGCACGGTGGTCAGGGCGGAGGCCCAGAGGATGCCCCGATGCCGCGAACGGTCGACGACGGCGCCCTCGGCACCACCCTTGCGCGGATTGCGGAGGTCTGATTCGTAGTCGAACACGTCGTTGATCCCGTACATGGCCAGGTTGTAGGGGATGAGGAAGAACAGTGTCCCGACCACCAGCACCCAGGAAATGCCGCCCGTGGAGATCAGGTAGGCGGCGGCGAAGGGGTAGGCCGTGTTGACCCAGGACACGGGCCGTGAGGTGAGCAGCAGGTCGATCATGGATCCTTCCTGTCGGGGGATGCCCGGGTGGTCCGGACGGTGAGCAACAGCCAGGCCGAGGGCAGCAGGATGGCCGCGCCGACGGGGTAGGCGAAGTCGCCCACCGGTGCGAGACCCACGAGCAGGCCCTCCAAGGTTTCTGTGGAGTAGGTGAACAACCCTGCCCCGATCATGACATTGTCGAAGATGGCCGTGAGCACCAACAGGGAGCCCAGGGTGATGCCCACGGCACCGAGGACCCGGTGGTGGATTCGCCCGCGCAGGGCCGCGGCCCCGAAGGCCAGCAGGGCCAGGGCCAGGAAGGCGCCATTCACGGCTGCGTAGGCGTTCACTGGCCCCGGACCTTGCCGGTGGGCACGGGCCCGGCCTCGCCGGGCACCGGTCGCCGGTGGCGGGCGTGGCGCAGCCAGGACAGGGACCCGGTAAAGAGCACCATGGCCTGGTAGACCAGGAACAGCAGGAAGACCGGTTCCTCCAGCGGCAGCTCGGGGCCGAGCATGATTCCGGTCATCAACGGCGACTCGCGATGCAGGAAGAGGCCGGAGGAGATGGCCGAGAGGTCCCAGGCGAGGAAGTAGCCGAGCCCCAGCACCGTGACGAGGGCCGCGGGCACGGGCCGTGCCCAGAAGAAGAGCCGGAACCGTGCGTCGAGTAGTGCCATGCAGCCCAGCAGGAGCAGCAGCAGGAGCAGGTAGAGCATGTCAGCTGCCGTCCATGGCGGGTTCGGGCAGCGGGCCGGTCCGCCGGTCGCCGCGCACCGCCTTGAGCACCAGTTCGGCGCTGATCAGGCACATGGGCACGCCGACTCCCGGACGTACCGAACTGCCCGCGTAGAGCAGCCCCTGCACCTGCCGGCTGCGGATGCCCGGGCGCAGGAAGGCACTTTGCCGCAGGGTGTGGGCGGCGCCGAGCGCGCTGCCCCGCCACGCATTGACGTCCTGTTCGAAGTCGGCCGGACCGTAGGTCCGCCGGGTGGTGATGCGCGCGCGGAGGTCGGTTTCCCCGGACCAGGCGGCCAGTTGGTCGATGGCCGCATCGGCCACGGCCTCCACCCGCGCGGACCCGGTTCCGTGGGGGCCGCCGGCACCCCATTGCGGCAGCGCCGGCGCGGGGACCAGGATGAACAGGTTCTCGGAGCCGGCGGGCGCCACGCCGGGGTCGGTGGCGCTGGGCCGGCAGACGTAGATGGAGGTTTCCGGGGACAGGTCGTTTCCGGCGCGGATGCGCCCGAAGTTGTCCTTCCAGTCTGCGGTGAACAACAGGTTGTGGTGGGCCAGACGCTCCAGCGGCCCGCGCACACCCAGGCAGACGAGGACCGCGCTGGGCCCGGGATCGCGGCGGGACCACACGCGTTCGGGGTGTGTTTGGCGCTTGCGCGGAAGCAACGTCGTCTCCACGTGGTGCAGGTCGGCGGCCGCCACCACGACGTCGGCGGGAACCACATGCGCCGCCCCGGTGGCGTCGGCATACCCCACCGACCGGACGGCAGACCTGCGCCGGGAAACCTGCGCTGGCCAGCGGCCGGGTGCCGGTGCATCGGCGGTCTCGATGTGCGTCACCGTGGACGAGGTGCGGATCTCGGCGCCGGCGGCGCGTGCGGTGCGGGCCAGGGCATCGACCACCGCGGCGAATCCGCCCTGGGGGTACAGCACCCCGTCGGCCAGATCCAGATGGCTCATGAGGTGGTACATCGCCGGCGCCCGGTAGGGGTCGGTGCCGAGGAAGACGGCCGGATACCCCAAGAGCTGGCGCTGGCGCGGATCGCGGAAGCGCCGGCCGATGAAGCGGGCCAAGGGGGTGCCGAGCAGGCCGGCCAGGCGCAGGCCGCGCCGCAGCACCTGCGGATGCAGCAGGCCTCGCTTGTCCTGGAAATCGTCGTAGAGGAAATGCTCCTTGGCCATCTGGTAGGTCTGGGCCGCCGAGTCGAGGTAGGACCCGAGCCGCTCTCCGGAGCCGGGGTCCATCGCCTCGAAGACGGACGTGGCCGCGGCCCGGCCCGAATGGACGTCGATCGGCGCGGCGTGGCCCTGGAACCAGGTCCGGTAGGCCGGGGCGAGAGGGACCAGGTCCAGCTGCTCGGCGGCACTGGTGCCCATCAGGCGGAACCAATGGTCGATGACCTCCGGCATGAGGTACCAGGAGGGGCCCGTGTCGAAGCTGAACCCGTCGGCGGCATACCGGCCGGCCCGCCCGCCGAGTCCGCTGGAGCGCTCCAGCAGCGTGACCTCGTGGCCGTCCCTGGCCAGCAGTCCGGCGCTGGCCAGCCCCGCGATGCCGCCCCCGACCACCGTGATGCGCGCCATCAGGCGCTCCGGTCCTGGCGCACCGGGAAGGACGTGGCCACCCGTAGGAGGACGGCTGCCTTGCCGGGGCCGCTGACGCGGACCCGGCGCCGGAGCAATTCCCGCGCCGGGACGGCATCCAGCCGGTCCACCAGAGCCGCGAACAGCCCATGGGCCAGCGACACCGCCCGTCGGGCCCCGGGCGCCAGCAGCGGGAAGGCGGTCTCGGCCACGGCCAGCTCGCTGCGGATCTGCGCGATCACGGTGCTCTTGGCCGCGTCGTCGAACGCCGAACCGGCCGAGGTCTCCAGGTACTGCCGCCCCAGCTCGTCGCGGTCCGCCGCCAGGTCGCGCAGGAAGTTGACCTTTTGGAAGGCCGACCCGAGGCTGCGTGCGGCGGCTTCCAATTCGCCGTCGTGCCCTGCCGTTGCACCGGGCATGGAGCGGAATACCCGCAGGCACATGAGCCCCACGACCTCGGCGGAACCGTAGATGTATCCCTCCAGCGAGGCATCATCATGCTGGGCCACCGTCAGGTCGGCCCGCATGGAGTCGAAGAAGGGGCGCGTCAGGTCGGTGGAAATGCCGTGGCGCCGGGCAGTGACGGCGAACGCGTGCACCACCATGTTCGTGCTGTAGCCGACCTCCAGGGCGCTTTCCACCTCGTGTTCCATGCGCTGGAGTTGGGCGGCCACGGCGTGGGCATCCAGCCCGGCCTCCGCCGCGGCCCCGTCGACCGCCTCGTCGGCGACCCGGACCATGGCATAGATGTTCTCCACGTCCTGCCGTGCGGCCGGGCCCAGGAGCCGGCAGGCCAGCCCAAAGGAGGTCGAATACCGGGAGATCACGACGCCGGCGCTGCGGCTGGCGGCATCGCTGTACCGGGGCAAGGGGCGGAGGGGAAGGGTCATTTGGTGCGCTCCAGAACGAGGGTGCAGACGGCGGCGAGGTCGTGGACGAGCCGGGGGGACGGGGCGACGTCCTCCGCGTCGGCGAGTGCGTGGCGCACGAGGCGGTGGGCCAGCCGCCGTGCCGCCTCTTCGGCCCCGGCGGCGCGCAGGGCCGCCCGGACGTCCTCGAGGCCCGCCTCGCCGCGGTGGTAGGCGCGGTGTGCTGCGAGGTAGGCGTCGTCGGTGGCCGCAAAGGCCCCCAGGATGGTGCGCTTGTCCGAGAGCAGATCCGAGTCGATGGACTTGCCGGTCAGCTCGGGATCACCGAAGGTGCCCAGCACGTCGTCGATGACCTGGTAGGCGATGCCGATGGTTTGGCCGATCGACCCCAGGCGGTCAGCGTCCTCGGCGGTGCTGCCGGCCAGCAGGGCCCCGGCGCGCAGGGGGGCCTCGAAGGAGTAGGAGGCGGTCTTCAGCCGCTCCATGTCCAGCACCTGGTCCACGCTGATGTCGGAGTCCTCGTAGGAGAAGACCAGATCGTCGAGTTCCCCGGCGGCGGCGGCCAGGACGGCGGCATGCATCACTTCCAGGACCGCCTCGGTGGTGCCCGTGGCCGCCCCGGCGCGCGCCGCCAACCGGATCGATCCGGCCAGCAGGACATCGCCGCCGATCAGCGCCGCCGAATTGCCAACGTGGTGTGCCGTGTCCTCGTGCAGGCCCGCGGCCAGGGCGTCGGCGCGATAGCGGGCACCCAGTGTGGGGCGGCCGCGGCGGACCAGGTCGCGGTCGATCACGTCGTCGTGGATCAGCAAGGAGGCGTGCAGCATCTCGAAGGCGGCGCCGAGCGTTGCGACGGCGGCCGCATCGCTGCCGCCGAAGGCGCGGTAGGAGAGATGGACCAGGTGGGGCCGGGTGAGTTTCCCGCCGGCCAGGCTCTCCGCGAGGCGGTCCCAGAGCCGGCTGAAGCGGCTCGTGTCATGGCCGGCGTATCCGAGGGCGGACGCTGCCTCGGCGGCCAGGACCGCGCGCACCGCGGAGCGGTACGCCTGCTCCTCAGGCGGCGCCGCCACCGGGGGGACGGCGGTCGCGGATTGGCGGTTCATCTCGAGGTCCCTTCGGCGGCTGCGGTCATGGAATCGATGCGGTCCTGCATGGATGCCACCACCCCGTCCAGGTAGGCGACCACGGCATCTTGTCCTGCCTCGTCCATGCCCTTGACCAGGGAATCCGTGGTCAGGATCATGGGCATGAGCTGGGCCATCGCCTCGCGGATGGAGGACTCCGTCGGCTCGACGACGATGCGCCGGCGGTCCGAGGGGTGGGGGACACGGCGGACATGGCCTGCCTGCACCAGGCGGTCGATCACGCTGGTGACCGCCGCCGTCGTCAGGTGGAGCTGGGTGGCCAACGCGGACGGACTGAGCGGCCCGGTCTGGAGGAGGTGCTGCATCGCCTGGAAATCGGTGTCGTTGGTCTTCAGGTGGACGCGCATCCGGTATTCGACCGTGTCGTTGAGCACCAGGATCTTGCGCAGCAGGACCGACGCTGGGTGCATCGGGGGCCGTCCTCTGCCGGAGGGGATGCTGTCTGCCATTTTGTCCACCCCAATATTGATAATCAGATAATCTAGCTACATACTGATCCACAGACGCTCAAAAGTCGAGTCGACATCGGTTCCGATCGAAAAGGCAGGGAATGGCGACCATGGTCAACACCAGTCAACCGGGTAGCAAGGACACCAAACCGCCACTCCTCAGCCCGTGGATCTATGCGGCCACGGTGGCGGTGGCCGTCATCGGGGCCTTCCTGGGCAGTGGGGCACTGGGCGGAACCCCGATCCAGGACGCCGCCGATGGCTGGCTGTCCGCGGACGGTACCGTGCTCGCTCCCGCCGCGGGGGCCTTCTCCATCTGGAGCGTCATCTACACGGGCCTGGTCGTCCATGCGGTGATCCAGCTGCTGCCCGCCTGGCGGGGATCGGCCCTCCAGCAACGGATCCGGCCATGGGCAGCCGCCTCGGCGCTGCTGAACGCCGCGTGGATCTGGGTGGTGCAGTGGGGCCAGCTCCTGCTCAGCGTCGTCGTCATCGCCATCCTCCTGGCGGTTCTGGCGCGGACCTTCATCCTGTTGCTGCGCACCCCGGCGACCGGGCGGACGGAACGGATGGTCGTCGGCATCACCTTCGGCCTGTACCTCGGCTGGGTCAGCGTGGCCACGGTCGCCAATGCCTCGGCGGTGCTGGCTTCCTGGGGAGCGCGGGCCTCCGACGGCACGACTGCGGTCGTGGCCGCCGCCGTGCTGGCCGTCGCGGCGGCGATCGGCATCACCTTGGCCGCGTCCAGTGGTGGCCGCCTGGCACCGGCGGCTGCCCTGGCCTGGGGATTGGCGTGGATCGCCGTCGGCCGGCTGGACGGCGGCATGCAGTCCGTCCCGGTGGCCTGGGCTGCCGGTGCCGCCGCGCTGCTGGTGGTCGCCGCAACGCTGCTGTACCGCATCCGCGAAGCCCGGGTGCCGCGCCACCAGCCGGCCGGCCACCCCGAGGAAGGCACCCGATGAGCCGCGTCGCGGTGGCCGGGGCCACCGGCTACGTCGGCGGACGGCTGGTACCGCGCCTGCTCGAGGCCGGCCATGAGGTCCGCGTCCTGACCCGCAGCCCGGACAAGCTCCGCGATGTGCCCTGGGGTCCACGGGTCGACGTCGTGGAGGGCACCCTGGAGGAGGAATCCGCCGCTCGGGCACTCGTGGAGGACATCGACGTCGTCTACTATCTTGTCCACTCCATGGGCGGACCCGGGGACTTCGAGCGCACCGAACGGCTGTGCGCCCTGCAGCTCGGGGCAGCTGCCCGCGAGGCCGGTGTCGGGCGGATCGTCTACCTTTCGGGACTGCACCCCGAGGGGGAGCTGAGCCGCCACCTGGCCTCCCGGACCGAGGTCGGGCGCATCCTGGGGCATTCGGGCGTCCCCACGCTCGTGCTGCAGGCGGGACTGCTCATCGGCTCCGGTTCGGCGAGCTTCGAGATGATCCGCCACCTCACCGATGTCCTGCCGGTGATGCCGGCGCCGCACTGGGTGCTGAACCGGATCCAGCCGATCGCCGTGCGCGATGCCCTGCACTACCTGCTGGCGGCCGTGGACCTGCCCGCCGGCAGCGCCGGGACGTATGACATCGGGGGACCCGACGTGCTGACCTATGCGCAGATGATGCGCGGCTACGCCACAGCAGCCGGGCTGCGCCCCCCGGTGGTGCTGGCCCTGCCGGTGCTCACGCCCTGGCTGGCGGGCCAATGGGTCAATCTGGTGACGCCGATCCCGCGGGGGCTCGCCCTGCCGCTGGTCGAGTCGCTGCAGCATGACTGCGTCATGCGCGACCGGTCCATCGACGGCCTCATCCCGCCGCCGGCCGCCGGGTTGACCGGATACGGGCGCTCGGTCGAGCTCGCGCTGCTGAAAATCGAGGCGGATGCCGTCGAAACGTCCTGGGCCACCTCGCGGGGGTCCGATGAGCCCGCAGAACCCCTGCCCAGCGATCCCGACTGGGCCGGGCGCACCGTCTTCACCGATGCCCGGGAGCGAAAAACGGCGGCCACCCCCGACCGGGTCTGGGCGGTCATCGAGGGGATCGGCGGGGACAACGGCTGGTATTCAATGCCCTTGGCGTGGTCGGTGCGCGGGTGGATGGACAAGCTCGGCGGCGGTGTCGGGTTGCGCCGGGGGAGGCGCAGCAAGAGCAGCCTGCAGCTCAACGACGTCGTCGACTGGTGGCGCGTTGAGGCCCTGGAACCCGGGAGGTTGCTGAGGTTGCGGGCCGAGATGCTGGCCCCGGGGGGAGCCTGGCTGGAGTTGCGGGTCGACCCCGAGGGCGACGGCAGCATCTACCGCCAGCGGGCGATCTTCTTCCCGCGCGGCCTGGCCGGACGGCTCTACTGGCTGGCCGTGCTGCCGTTCCACGGGATCATCTTCCGCAGCATGGCCGAACGCATTACCGCAGAGGCCCAGGACGGCTAATCCCGGCCGGACAGAAGCCCCGTCGTCCGGTAGGGAATGACCTCACGCAGGAACATCGTCGTCGAGGTGCGGGTGATCCCCGGGCAGAACCGGATGACCTCGCTGACCCGATACAGGTCGTCCGGGTCCGAGGCCACCACCCGGATGAGCAGATCGGTATCGCCTGCGGGCGCAAAGCACTCGAGCACCTCGGGGATCTCGCTCAGGGCCGCGATCGCCTCGTCGAGCATCGACTGGTCCAGCTCCGCCGACACCGAGGCGGCCACGCCGCGGCCGAGCGCCGCCGGGGTGACGCGGCTGCTGTTGGGTCGAAGGGCGCCGGACGCGGCGAGCTTCTCGAGGCGCGACTGGACGGTGCCGCGGGCCAGGCCCAGGCGCTGGGCCAGCATCATGATCGGGATCCGTGGGTCCTGGTCCATGGCGGCCAGGATGCGGCGGTCCGTGGCGTCGAGTTGGTATGACTCGGGTGTCACCCGGGGCTCCTTTGCTGGGGTCTGGCGGAGGGGGCGATCCCCCCGGTCAATGTGATCAAACGCGTGCGATAACCAATGCCCAGAATAGTCATTTTGACCAACGCGTCGCAAGCGTGTTGCACGTTATGACCGGTTGATGGTCTATTGGGCGCAGGAACTGAACAATGTCACCCTCATTGGGATGTCAGGTTGACGGATCGACGGCGAGACCCCCGCCGTCGGGACGGCAGGCCCACGAGGCCCGCAACCGGTAGCCAGCTACGAGTATGGCCCGCGGATTCCCCGGATGTGGAATCCCGCGGGCCTTCGTGACTTAACCGTCCCGCCCGGCGCCATGTTGTCCCCATGGACAGCGAACGACTGGAAACGAGCGCCAACTCGGGCTAACTTCGTCGTATGAGATTCATGCGCCTGGAGGACGTCGCCGAGGAGCTGAGCGTCAACATGCCCCAGGTGCGTTCACTGGTGCGCAGCGGCGAACTTCCCGCCATCAAGGTGGGTGGCCGTGGCGTCTGGCGGGTGGAACGCACCGAGCTGGAGGCCTACATCGACCGCCAGTACACGGCGACCCGCGAGGGGCTCAAGCAGGACGACGGCGGACGCTGACTCCATGGTGGCCACCGTGCGGATCCCCGACTCCATCCAGACGCCCGAGGTCCTGATCGACCTCGATGTCCTGCAGCACAACATCACCTCGCTGGCCCACGCGGTATCGGCCCGGGGGCAACGGCTGCGTCCCCATGCCAAAACGCACAAGATGCAGCAGATCGCCGACCTGCAGCTGGCCGCCGGGGCCTGCGGGCTCACCGTCGCCACGGTGGGGGAGGCGGAGGTCTTCGCCGAAAAGGGCGTACGCGACCTGTTCATCGCCTACCCCCTATGGGTCGGCGGCCCGATGGCGCGGCGGCTGACGGCCCTGGCCGGGAGGACCGCGCTGCGTGTCGGCATCGACTCCGTTGAAGGCGCCCGCAACCTGGCCGCGCAGCTGGGGCCCAACCAGGGGGCCCTGGGGGTGATGGTCGAGCTCGACAGCGGGCACGGCCGCAGCGGGGCGGTTCCCGGCGCTGCCGTGGAGATCGCCCAGGCGGCACGGGCCGCCGGGCTCCGCGTTGCCGGGCTCTTCACCTTCCCGGGGCACAGCTACGGCCCGGGCGCCTCGGCCGGAGCCGTGGCCGACGAATCCCGGGTCCTGGAAGGGGCTGCGCGGGACCTGCGCGCAACCGGTTTTGGGGACCTCGAACTCAGCGGCGGATCCACGCCCACGGCCCACGCCGCCACCGCGGGGGTGGCGACCGAGGTCAGGCCCGGCGTCTACGTCTTCAACGATGCCCAGCAACTGGAAATGGGGCACTGCGGGTTCGCCGACATCGCCCTGACGGTGGCGTCAACGGTCGTGTCGCGCCGCCCGGACCCGCGCGGGGGTGGCCGCGTGGTGCTGGACGCCGGGAGCAAGGTCCTCGGCGGGGACCGCCCGGCCTGGGCCAGTGGTTTCGCCCGCATCCTCGGCCACCCCGACGCCCGGGTGACCGCCCTGTCCGAACACCATGGCACCGTGGAATTCCCCGAGGGCGCGCGGCTCCCCAGGCACGGGGAAAAGCTGCAGGTCATTCCGAACCATGTCTGCCTGGTGCCGAACCTCGTGGACGCGGTGACGGTGGTCCGGCAGGGCCGTGGCGGCGACGGCCTCCACGGCGCGTACAGCATCGTCGACCGCTGGTCCGTGGCCGCCCGGGGGTGCAACAGCTGAGACGCCCGCCACCAGTTTTGTGCTGGGGGCTTGAAGTGCGTTAAGCTGTCGCACGTGGTACCGCGGGTGGCGACATCCGCGCGGGGCTTTAGCTCAGTTGGTAGAGCGTTTCGTTCGCAATGAAAAGGTCAGGGGTTCGATTCCCCTAAGCTCCACACGATCCGAGTCCACAAGGGGCCAACGCCTCGACTGGGCTCGTTTTTTCTTTCAGGCAGCGACCGCCCACCCGGGCGGTTGATGCCCCATTGGGGGACACCGGAACCGGCTGCAAAGCGGGGGGACAAACCATCATTTGCCCATCGGTTCGCCCGCAGTGGAATTTTCCGCGAAACGCGCCCGTCTGTCCTATCCTTGCGGGGCATACATCAACAACATGAGGAGCACAACCATGGCCCAGGACTACGACGAAGCCCGCCCCGACGTCGCTGAGCGCAGCGAGGAAACCCTCAAGCGCGTCAAGGAGATGGATGCCCCCAACGCCCGCACCGTCACCGAAGAGCTTGACGAAGGCGAGGCCCTCGACGGCCCCGAACTTCCCGGCGCCATCGTCGACGACGAGCTGGTGGTCCGTGTGCTGCCCCAGGCCGCCGACGAATTTACCTGCGGCTCCTGCTTCCTGGTCCGCCACCGCTCCCAGCTGGCCCGCGAAAAGGACGGCGTGAAGTTCTGCCGCGACTGCGAAGCCTAGGCACCACAGCTCCTGGGCTGGTGGCGGCCACCACCAGCCCGCCGTTCCCTGCGGCACCCGCCACATCGAACCCACACGGCGCCCCCGTTCACCGAACGCGGGCGCCGTTTGCTGTCCACCGGGGGCCGGGTGGCGATCCGGGGACGATCGCTAGGATGGACGGCAGGTGAGACGATGCTCACTCCGTCGAAGGGAGTCGACCCGGCATGCACAGCGAGGCCTACATCTACGATGCGGTGCGGACCCCACGTGGCCGCGGCCGCAAGGGGGCGTTGCAGGGAACCAAGCCCATCTCCCTGGTCACCGGGCTGATCGACGCGCTCCGCCAGCGCAATCCAGGGCTCGACGAGTCACGGATCGATGACCTGGTCCTCGGCGTTGTCACCCCGATCGGGGACCAGGGAGCGGATATCGCCCGCATCGCCGCCCTGGCCGCCGGCCTGCCGGATACCGTGGGCGGTTTCCAGCTCAACCGCTTCTGCGCCTCCGGCCTGGAAGCCACCAACCTGGCCGCCGCCAAGATCCGCTCCGGATGGGAACACCTGGTCATCGCCGGCGGCGTCGAATCCATGTCCCGGGTCCCCATCGGCACCGACGGCGGCGCCTGGGCCTTCGACCCGGCCACCAGTTTCGACACCTCCTACGTCCCACAGGGCATCAGCGCCGACCTGATCGCCACCACCGAGGGATTCACCCGCCAGGACGTGGACGCCTTCGCCGTCCGTTCCCAGCAGCGTGCCGCCGCGGCCTGGGACAACGGCCTTTTCGCCCGGTCGGTCGTCCCGGTCCGTGACCAGAACGGGCTGGTGGTCCTGGACCACGACGAGCACATCCGCCGGGGCACCACCGTCGAGACCCTGGGAGCCATCCGCCCCGCCTTCGCCCGCATGGGCCAGGAGGGCGGATTCGACGCCGTCGCCTTGGAGAAATACCACTGGGTGGAGGGCATCGACCACGTCCACACCGGGGGCAACTCCTCGGGCATCGTCGACGGGGCCGCCCTGGTCCTGGTCGGCTCCGAATCCATCGGCCGCGACCTCGGCCTGCAACCCCGGGCCCGGATCGCCGCCGCGGCCGTCTCCGGGGCCGACCCGACCATCATGCTCACCGGCCCCACGCCGGCCACCCGCAAGCTGCTCGCCACCGCAGGTCTCACCCCCGCCGACATCGACCTGTGGGAAATCAACGAGGCCTTCGCCGCCGTCGCCCTGAAATACCAGCGCGACTTCGGCATCGACGACGAGAAGTTCAACGTCCATGGCGGGGCCATCGCCATGGGGCACCCGCTCGGCGCCACCGGGGCGATGATCCTGGGCACCATGGTCGACGAACTCGAACGCACCGGCCTGAACCGGGCCGTCGTCACCCTGTGCATCGGCGGCGGCATGGGCGTCGCCACCCTGATCGAACGCGTCTGACACCGGAGGATGACCATGGAAGAACACAACATCATCCGCGAGGAGATGCACGACGCCGGAATCCTCACCTGGATCCTCGACACCCCCGGCTCCCCGGTGAACCTGCTCGATGCGGCGTTCGTGGCAGCCCTGGAACGGAGGCTGGATGGCGTCGAATCCCGACGCGCCCAGGACCCGGAATCCGTGAAGGGCATCATCCTCACCTCCGCGAAGGAGAGCTTCTGCGCCAGCGCCGATCTGGAGACCATGGCCGCGGCGACGACCGCCGACGCCCAGGAGGTCCATGACCTGGCCCTCGGCTTGGGCACCCAGTTCCGTCGATTGGAGACCCAGGGGGTCCCGGTCGTCGCCGCGCTGAACGGCTCCGCACTCGGCGGCGGCCTGGGCCTGGCGCTCGCGACCCACCATCGCATCGCCGTCGATATTCCGGGCATCCGCTTCGGCCTGCCTGAGGTGGACTTCGGCATCTGCCCGGCAGCTGGAGGGGTACTGCGCACGGTCCGCCTGTTGGGTATCGAGCGTTCCCTCGATGAACTGCTGCTCAGCGCCGCCATCATGGGCACGGGGGATGCCATGCAGCGGGGGATCGTCGACGAATCGGTCGAGGACGAGGAGGACCTGTTGCCGACGGCCCGGCAGTGGATCCTGGACCATCCCGACGCCGTCCAGCCCTGGGATGCCGACGGCTACGAGTTCCCCGGGGGAGCGCCCCGGATTCCCACCCCGGCGGGACCGAATCCCCTCACGGCTGTCCTGCAGTTCCTGCCGGCACGCCTCCGCAGCCGGCTCGATGCCCTGCACAACCCGGCACCCCGGGCCATCCTGGCCGCTGCAGTGGAAGGGGCCCAGGTGGACCTCGACACGGCGGCCCTCATCGAAGCGCGCTATTTCACGCAAACGGTCATCTCCCCGGTCTGCAGCGCGATGATCGGCCTGCGCCACACCGACCGCAAGTCGGCCGGACCGCAGGCCATGGACGCGACCACCGGGGCCGTTCCCGACACGGCCACCGCCGCCGCCGGGGAATCCACGCCCGGCGTGCACGCGGACACCGCGGAGGTCCGCGATGACGAAGCACTGGATCCCACACGTCGTGCCGGCCCGGACGCGGCCCGACAGATGGTCGCCGACCTGGCCGAGGCGGCCCGCACCGCGGCGAGGGAGCTCGTCACCGAGGGGATGAGCGATATCTCCGTCAGCCGCGCGGCCGAACAGGCCGGCCTGTCCTCTTCGCTGTTCCAGGCCATCGAGGAGGCAGCCCGGGAAACGGCCCAAAGGGGTGCCGACGGGCCACTCGACGCCGGGCAGTGGCCACCGCTGGACACCGTCGATGCCCAGCGGCGCCTGCTCTCGGCCATCGCCGATGCCGGCCGCCGGCACCTGGCCGACCGGGACCCGGCGGCGGCGGCCCTGCTCAATATCGCCTCGGTCGACGGTGCCGGCTACCCGGCGTGGACCGGCGGCATCGCCCGCTGGAGCGGAGCCTAGAGCTCCTGCGCCGAGGGCGTCTTCAGCCAGACAGCCGTCTCGGAGGGAAGGCGGCCTTCCCCCACGGGGGAACTGGCGATGAGCACCTCGCCTGCGGGCAAAGGCGCGTCCCGGGTGCCGAAGTTCGCCACGACGCTCCAACCGCCTGGACGGACGTAATGCAGGACCGTCTCGTCGCTGTCGATCCACTCCAATGACTCGACGGTCTGCAGGTCCTTCCTCAGTGCCAGCGCCTGGCGGTAGAACGCCAGGGTCGACGTCGTGTCGTCTTCCTCGGCCTCGACCGAGAAATCGGAGAACCACCCGGGCTGGGGCAGGTGTGCCCCGGTGGCCCCGAACCCAAACGAGGGACCTGACCGTTTCCAGGGCAGGGGCACCCGGCAACCGTCCCGGCCCACATCCACTCCCGGATTCCTGAAGAAGGAAGGATCCTGGCGTTCGGCATCCGGGATGTCGGCGACTTCCTGCAGACCCAGCTCCTCTCCCTGGTACAGGTAGGCGGAACCCGGCAGGCCCAGCATGAGCAAGGTCGCGGCCCGTGCCCGCCGCAGCCCGCCCTCGATATCGAGAACGGGGGCAGTGCCACCGGTGAGCAGCCAGGAGGCCCCTTGCTTTTCGGTGGAGGAGCCACGCGGCGGGAGGGCATAGCGCGTTGCATGGCGGACGACGTCGTGGTTGGAGAAGACCCACGTTGTCGAGGATCCGGTCCGCGCTGACTGGGCCAGGTTGGAGGTGATGATGCCACGGAAGCTGGCGGCATCGAAGTCGGCCTCCAGCAGGTCGAAGTTGAACGCCTGCCCCAGGCCGTCGATGCTGGCGTAGCGATGCCGGCGGTCGGGGGTGGCGACCCATGCCTCCGCTACCGCGGTGCGCGGCGGGGAGTATTCATTGAAGACGGAACGCCACTCGGCATAGATCTCGTGGACTTCATCGCGATCCCAGAGGGGGTGCTGGCCCGTGGTCGCGTCCAGGGCATCCAGTTCGGCTTGGGAGGGAAGGACCTCGGGGAGTTCCTTGGCACAACCGTGGGCGACATCGACACGGAATCCATCGACGCCGCGATCGGACCAGAAGCGCAGGGTCTTCAGGAAGTCCTCCCGCACCTCGGGGTTCTTCCAGTTCAGGTCGGGTTGCTCGGTGGCGAAGTAGTGGAGGTACCACTGGCCGTCGCCCACCGGTTCCCAGGCCGGCCCACCGAAGGCCGATACCCAATCGGCCGGGGGTAGGCTGCCGTCGACACCGAGGCCGTCACGGAAGATGTAGCGATTGCGTGCGCTCGAACCCCGCGGGGAGGCCAGGGCCTCCCGGAACCATTCATGACGGTCCGAGGTGTGGTTGGGGACGATGTCCACGATCAGCTTGATGTTTGCGGCGTGCAACGCGGAGGTCATGCTGTCGAAGTCGGCCAGCGTTCCCAACCGGGGATCCACGTCACGGTAGTCGTCCACGTCGTACCCGCCATCGGCGAGTGCCGAGGGGTAGAAGGGACTCAGCCATACGGCGTCGATGCCCAGATCGCGGAGGTAGCCGATGCGTTCGGTGATCCCGGCGAGGTCCCCGATGCCGTCGCCGTTCGCGTCGGCGAAGCTGCGCGGATAGATCTGGTAGACGGCGGCCTGGCGCCACCACGATCCGGGGTCGCCGGTCGCGGGTCGGTCACGGGGGTCGGTCAAGGTATCGGTCATGGGGGTTTCCTTCTTTCGGTGGCTGGTTGGGGGGATTACTTGATGGCGCCTTGGGTGACTCCGGAGAGGACCCAGCGTTGGGTAAAGAGGTAGACCACGATGGCCGGGGCCATGGCCATGAGGTAGGAGGCGAAGGCGACGTTGTAGTTGTTGCTGAACTGGGTCTGGAAGATGCTCTGCAGCACGGGCAGGGTCTGCAGCGATGGGTCGGAGGTGATCAGGAACGGCATCATGAAGTCGTTCCAGGAGGCCAGGAACGCGAAGATGCCCACGGTGGCGCTCATGGGCGCCAGCAGGGGGAAGAGGAGCTTCCAGAAGACCTGCCACGTGTTGGCCCCATCGAGGCGTGCGCTTTCCTCCAGTTCCTCGGGCAGCGAGCGCAGGAACGCAGTGAACAGCAGCACGCTGAACGAGAGCTGGAACATGACGTGCAGCAGCGCAACGCCCACCGGGTTGTCCAACCCCGCTATCCCCGTCAACTTGATCTGTGCCAGCGCCACCACCGGGAAGGGCAGGAACATGGCCGCCAGGAGGTAGAAGAAGGACCACCTGAAGAGCCGACGGCCCCAATTGCGCACGATGGCATAGGAAGCCAGGGACGCGAGCAGGATCGTGGCGGCCACGGTGGCTGCACTGACCGCCGCCGAGATGAGGAATCCGTGGGCGAAACCGGTGAGCTGCCAGGCTTCGGCAAAACCCGAGAAGTCGAGGGGTGCGGGGAGGGAGAAGGCATTGCCGTCCACCGCCTGCCGCGTGCTCTTCAGGGACATCACGACCGTGACGTAGAGCGGGAGGAAGACTGTCAGGGACCCGGAGATCAGCAGGAGCGTGGCCGGCCAGTTGGCATGTGGGGAGCGACGGGCTCCACGACGTGGGGTCTGTGGGACAGGGGGGATGCCGATGCCGTTCACAGTGCCGCCTTTCCGCGAGTCAAGCGCAATTGGAGCAGGGCCAGGACCACGGCGATGGCGAAGAAGACGGTGGCGTTGGCCATTTGGTAGGCGTAGTCGCCCCCGTCGAAGCCCGAGAAGATCCGCATCGCGATGCTGTAGGTGGCCGTCCCCGGCCCTCCATCTGTCAGCCCGACGATGATGTCGTAGGCGTTCAGGAAGTTCTTGAAGCCGATGATGGTGTTGATCATCAGGTAGCCGGCGATCAGCGGAAGGGTGATGCCCCGGAAGCGCTGCCATGCCGAGGCACCGTCGATCGAGGCTGCCTCGTAGATGTCGCCGGGGATCGCCAGCAGACCTGCCATGAAGACCAGCATGGAGGACGGGATGGCCTGCCATGCGGTGACGACGACGATGCCGGTCCGCGCCAGGTCGGGCTTGGTCAGGATGCTCGCGGACAGGACCTTGCTGCCCAGCGCCTCCCCGAGCGCCGGCAGCGAGTTGTAGAAGAGGAACTGGAAGACGTATGCGATGATGATCCCGGAGACCACCATGGGGACGACGTAGACGGCTCTCAGGGCCGCCTTGAACTTGATCTTCGCGGTCAGCCCGATGGCCAGGGCCAGGGAGAGGGCATTGACCAGGAGCACGGTGACGAGTGAAAAGCCCAAGGTGAACGCATACGCGGAGAGGATCGATGGGTCCGAAAACAATGCGAGGTAGTTGTTCAGGCCAACGAACTCGAAGTCCCCGAACCCGATGGAGTTGGTGAAGCTGTAGACGATGCCCATCACCGCCGGGACGGTGACGGCCAGCGTGAACACCAGCAGGGTCGGGATGAGGAACAGGTAGAAGGTGGGGTCGACGCGCCGTTTTCGCCTGGGGCGCGGGGGATCCTGCGCCGGAGGGGACAACGGGCCGGGAGTCGGTCGGGGCGTGGACCGGGGATATATCGAGGGATGAAGACATGGGGGGTCCTTTGCTCGGTGTCGCTACTGCCGCAGGGCCAGGCGTGCCCAGTCCTGGTCCAGGGCGCGCAAGGTCGGGTCGACGGGTGCGCCGACGGCAATCGACTGGATGTAGTTCTCCGCCGGGATCATCCGCGGGATGAATTGCGAGGCGCCCATGTAGAAGCGGGAATCGTCGTAGTAGCCACGCATTTGGGCGATGCGCGGGTCGGGCTTCTGGTCGTCGTCGTTCCGGGTGCCAAAGCCGAGGAACTCCCGGTTGTAGGCATCCTGGATCTCCGGCTTCATCAGGAAGGAAAGGAACTCCCTGGCTGCTTCCTGCTGACGGGAGTCCTCGGGTATCCACAACGACAGGTCGATGTTCACCCGGATCTTGCGGTCAGCGGGATCGTCCGTCATGGGCAGGGGGAAGGTGCCCAGATCGAGGGAGGGGTTGGTCTTCGCGATCTCACCGAAGGCCCAGGGGCCCTGCATGATCATGGCGGCCTTGCCCTTGGCCATGGCCGTGTTGCCGTCGCCGTAACCCCGGGAGCGGGCGTTCGCGTTGGAGAAGGCGGCGAGCCTGGTCATGCGCGTGACCGGTTCGCCAAGTGTCTTCTCGAACGAGACCGGGGATTCGGGTCCGACCGCGGTTCCCAGGTCATGCATGTGCCGGTAGAACGCCTGGACGTCGACCATGCCGCCGACCGTGTAGTCGAACAGGCCCTGCGTGACGGTCCATGGGTCGCGGTAGGTTCCGTAGATGGGGGTGGTTCCCGCATCGGCCAGTGTCTCGCAGAGCTGGATCATGTCCGACCATGTTTCGGGGATCTCCAACGAGTGGTGGGCGAACACCGCCTTGTTGTAGATGACCGAAGCCGCGGTCACCGAATACGGCAGGACACTCGTGCGGCCTGCGTAGGTCGCATATTGGTCGGCCAGCTGCTTGACGTCGTCCCGGATGGCCGAGGCCTCGGGCAGGTCCGAAAGGTCGGAAAGTGCCCCTCGTTCCATGAACCTCCCCATCTCCAGGTTGTAGTTCAGGGCCGCGATGTCAGGTGGGTTTCCCCGTACGAAGGCGCCGGCCAAGCTGCTCGTGGAGTCGTGGATGACGCGTATACGGGACTGCGACGCATTGAAGCGTCCCGCGAGGTCCTTGAAATAGCCGATGGCCTCCGGCTTGGACTGGTGGAACGTGATTTCGGTGCGCGGCTTCCCGGTCGAGCAACCCGACAGGGCCGCCGCCGCACCCGCTCCGCCCATGGCCGAGAGGAACGAGCGCCGCGACATGCTCTGGGGGCCCTGGGCAAGCGTGCGTGCCACGTGTTCTCCGGATTCGTCGGTGCAGTCGACACTGCAATTGGTTGAATGAATAAATCTAATATGACAATCAAGTCTTGAGAGGCAATACTTGGGCATGGAAGGCAGGTGTGTCAAGGGTCATGGATGAAGCAGTTTTCACGGCGGCAACGCCACGGCGTTCCAACGCCACGACGATCCTGCGCATCGCCTGGGAAGGTGCGGCCATCACGGCAGCGGATCTGATGGCGGCGACGAGCTTGACGCGCTCCACCGTCATCGGGTTGTGCGACGAGCTCGTGGACACCGGATGGCTCCGCGAGCTTCCCAATGCGCGCACTGCTGGTTCGGACTACCACAAGGGGCGGCCGGCCAGGCGCTACGAGTTGCGGGCTGATGCGGGCGTCGTGATCGGACTGGACGCCGGGCCGCACAGGTTCCGGGCAACAGTGGCGGACCTGCGTGGCGCCGTTCTCGGGAGTAGTTCCCGGGCCGCGGACCCGACCATGGCTGCCGGTGGCGAACGTCTCGGCCTGGCCGAGGCGGTCATCGGGGAGGCGCTGGCCACGGCCGGCGTCGACGCCGCCGACGTCCTGTGCCTGACAGTGGGCGTTTCAGCCCCCGTGGACGGACAGGGGATCTCGCCGCAGACCACCGTTGACTTCTGGCAGCGGATGAACCCCGGCTTCGCCCACCACTTTGCTGCACGGGGGTGGGCAACTGTCGTCGAGAACGACGCCAACCTCGCCGCGGTGGCGGAGGGCGCCTGGGGCGCTGGCCGAGGCTGTGGCTCCTACGTGACGCTGGTTTCCGGCGAGCGTTTCGGCGCCGGGTACGTCCTGGACGGCCAACTCGTCCGGGGAGCCAGCGGTGGGGCGGGCGAACTCCACCTGCTGGATCTGGTCGAGGGAGTCGGATCGGCCGACGGACTGGGGGCGGTCGCCCGGCAGTGGGCCCGGGAGGCCCGCGCTTCCGAGGCACCGGGGACGCCAGGCGTCCTGGCCGGGCTGGACAGCGAACAGATCAACGCCGAGCAGGTCTTCGACGCCGCGCGCCAGGGCGACGCGTTGGCCGTCGACATTGCCGATCGCCTGGCGGCACGCCTGGCACGGATCTGCGCCGTGTTGGCCGGCCTGTTGGACGTCGAGCGCATTATCGTCGCCGGAGCTGTCGCCCCCGCACTGGACCTCCTGCTCGAGCAGACCTGCCGGAAACTCGGGGAACTGATGCACACCCCGCCACCTGAAATCGTGGCGTCCACCCTGGGGGACAAGGTAGTCGGGGCCGGTGCCGTCGTGCGGTCGTTGCAGTACGTTCGGGACCATGCGCTGGACATGCGGCCAGCCAGCTCGGGCGGACGCTAGAAGCGAAGCGAGGCCTCGTCGCTGACCGAGAGGGAAAGCACTGCGGTTTCGATGGCGTCGTGGCCCTCGAGTTCGTGTTCGATCCTGCGCATCTGGCGGGCGACTTCCTCTTCGGGGTCATTGCCCACCAGGTCCACCTCGGCCACCAGGAAGAGGCGGCCCGGACCGATGTACTCCAGGTGCAGGTAGGTGACCCGGTTGACCTCCTCGTGATCCTGCAAGGCGCGGCCCACCTTGCTGCGGATCTCCGGGGTTGAGCTGGCACCGACCAGGAAATGCCGGTTGCGGTCGATCAGTACCAGGGCCACGACGCCGAGCAGGAGGCCGATGACCACCGATCCCAGGGCGTCCCAGAGGCCATTGCCGGTGACCAGATGCAGGTAGATGCCCGCGGCGGCGACGATGAGGCCGATCAATGCCGCGAAGTCCTCAGCCACCACGGCACGCAGCGTGGTGTTGGAGGTCCGCAGCACCAACTTCAGCACCGACGTCCCCGCCGCCCGGGCCTGCCGGCGGGCCTGCACGACCGCCTGGGTGAAGGACGTGCCCTCCAGCACGAAGGCAATGCCCAGCACCATGAAGGAGAGCCCGGGCGATTCCACCGGTGCCGGATTGGCCAGTTCCTGGATGCCGTGCATGACGGAGAAGACGGCACCGGCGGTGAAGATGCCGACGGCTGCGAACATCGACCACACGTAGGCTTCCCGGCCGTGCCCCAGCGGATGCCTGTCGTCCTTGGGCCGCGCCGACTTCCGGTCGGCGATCAGCAGGAAGATCTCGTTGCCGGCATCGGCCCAGGAATGCGCTGCCTCGGCCGTCATGGAGGCGGAGCCGGTGGTCAGGGAGACAACGCTCTTGGCGATCGCCACCAGGATATTGGCGCAGAAGGCGATGATGACTGTCATGTGCAGGACTCCATGGCGCCAGTGTATGACCCGGGGAAGGGGGACGACGGCGCCGGTGTAGCGTAAGGCACACGGCGCCATGGAGGCGCCACGAAACGGATGTGCATCATGGCAACACCGAACCAACCCGTCCTGGGGGTCCTGGGCAAGTCCCGCAAAATCGACGAATACCGTGTGCCGATCCACCCGGCCCACCTGGAACGCATCGACCCCGGTGTGCGCGATCGCCTGCTCCTGGAGGAAGGCTACGGGGAGAGGTTCGGCTACACGGATGCCGACCTCGCGGCGCTGGTGCGCCAGGTGGCCCCCCGGCAGCAGGTCATCGACGCCTCCGATACCGTGCTGCTGGCCAAGCCGCAGGCCCGCGACCTCCAGGACCTGCACGAAGGGCAGGCGCTGTGGGGCTGGCCGCATTGCGTCCAGGACCGCGAACTGACACAGCTGGCCATCGACAAGCGCCTGTCCCTGATCGCCTTCGAGGCGATGAACCACTGGGCCAGCGACGGCGGGTTCTCCCTGCACGTCTTCCACAAGAACAACGAACTCGCCGGCTACAGCTCGGTCATCCACGCCATGGGCCTCGCCGGGATCACCGGGGACTACGGCCGGCGGTTGACCGCCGTCGTCATCGGCTTCGGGGCCACCGCCCGGGGAGCGGTCACCGCGCTGAGGGCCCACGGGATCCTGGACGTGCGGGTGCTCACCAACCGCAGGGTCGCCTCCGTGGCATCGCCGATCCATTCGGCCCAGATGATCCAGTTCGACCACGACGGCGGCCCGTACCTCAGCGAGGTCATCACCGATGACCGGGGCAGGGTCCCGCTGGCCCCGTTTCTGGCCGAAAGCGACATCGTGGTGAACTGCACCCTGCAGGACCCCAACGACCCGCTGCTCTACCTGCGGACCGAGGACCTGGCTGCCTTCAGCCCGGGCAGCCTGATCGTGGACGTCTCCTGCGACGCCGGCATGGCGTTCGACTGGGCGCGGCCGACCAGCTTCGCCGACCCGATGTTCACGGTCGGGAAGGACATCGACTACTACGCGGTGGACCACAGCCCGTCCTACCTGTGGAATTCGGCCAGCTGGGAAATCAGCGAGGCGGTCCTGCCGTTCCTGGACCTGGTCATGAGCGGGCCCGCGGCGTGGAAGGACAGCGAGACCCTGACCCGGGCCATCGAGGTGCGCGACGGCGTCGTGCTCAATCCCGCCATCCTCGAATTCCAGCAGCGCCGGCCCGAGTACCCGCACCTGCCCCGCTGATTCCTTGCGGGAGGTCGCCGGCGGGGCCTAGGTTGGAAGGGAGAGCCCCCAGCCGGGGACGCCAGGCATCCAGGAGGCAACCATGGCAGCATCGGACGGCACGGTCATCATCGGCGGGGGCCTGGCAGCGGCCCACGCGGTCCAGACCCTGCGCGAGCACGGGTACCCGCGCAGCATCACGGTGATCGCCGACGAGGCCATGGCGCCCTACGAACGCCCGCCGCTGTCCAAGGACTTCCTGCAGGGCAAACAGGAGGCCGAGGCGGCCATCGTGCACCCTGCCGACTGGTACGCCGAGCACGATGTCACCCTGCTGCTCGGCGAACACGCCGCCTCGATCGACCGGGCGGGGCATACCGTGGCCCTGGCCTCCGGAACCGAGATCCCCTACGGCCAGCTGCTGCTGGCCACCGGTGCCGACGCGCGCCGCCTGCACCTGCAGGGTGCCGACCTGCCGGGGGTGCTCACCCTGCGCCGGATCGGGGATGCCGAGAACCTCAAGACGGTCTTCGCCGCCGGCGGGCGCCTGGTCGTCGTCGGTGCCGGATGGATCGGCCTGGAAGTGGCGGCCAGCGCCAAACAGGCGGGCATGGACGTGACGGTGGTCGCCCCGAGCAGCACGCCGTTGGGAAGCGTCCTCGGCGAGGAAATCGGCGCGCATTTCGCCGACCTGCACAGCAGCCATGGTGTCCACCTGCGCCTGGGCCTGCAGGTCACGGCCATCCTCGAGGCCGACGGGCGGGCCGCGGGGGTGGAAACCTCCGACGGCGAGGTGCCGGCCGACGTCGTGCTCCTGGCCGTGGGTGCCACCCCTGCCGTCGAACTGGCCGAGGCCGCCGGGTTGGCGACGGACAACGGCGTGCTGGTCGACGCCGCCCTGCGCACCAGCGACCCTGACATCCTCGCCGCCGGGGACGTCGCCAACGCCGAGAACACCGAGCTGGGACGCTTGCGCGTTGAACACTGGGACAACGCCATCCGGCAGGGGCAACTGGCCGCGAAGACCATCCTGGGGCATACCGACCGCTACGACTGGCAGCCCTACTTCTTCACCGACCAGTTCGATCTGGGCATGGAATACGTCGGGCATGCCGGGCCCGAGGCGCAGACCGTCATCCGCGGTGACCTCGAGGAGGGGGAGTTCATCGCCTTCTGGGTCGAGGACGGAGTTCTCACCGCGGCGATGAACGTGAACATCTGGGACGTCAACGACACCCTGCGTGCGCTGCTGGGCCGTGCGGTGGAAGTGGAACGGCTGGCCGACGAGGACGTGCCCCTGGATCAACTGTGATCCGCGGCGCGTGGACGGGCACGATGCGCCGGGAATGAATCCGGTTCCCTAGACTGTTGTCCTCGGTACGCGCCACGGAAGCAACGAGGCACTTGGCCGGTCACCCACACCGCACCATGCCCTCGAAGGTAGGAAACCCCGCATGACCACCCCGCCACACACCACCTTGCTGTCCGGACGCCCGCTGCTCATTGCGATGGTCGCCTTGGCGTTGGGCGGTTTCGGCATCGGGACCACCGAGTTCTCCATCATGGGCCTGCTGCAGGAGGGGGCTGCCGACCTGGGGGTCGGCAACGCCGACATGGGCCTGATGATCTCCGCCTACGCCCTCGGCGTGGTCGTCGGGGCTCCGCTGCTGACCGCCTTGGGGGCCCGGGTGGCCCACAAGACGATGGTCTCCTGGCTGATGGTGCTCTTCACCGTGGCCAACTTCTCCTCCTTCCTGGCGCCCACCTATGACTCCATGCTGGTGACCCGGTTCCTCTCCGGGCTGCCGCACGGCGCCTACTTCGGCCTGGCAGCGATCCTGGCCGGGAACCTGGTGCCGGCGACCATGCGTGGACGCGCCATCGCCTGGGTGATGATGGGGCTCTCGGTCGCCAATGTGCTCGGGGTACCCGCGGTGACGTGGCTGGGCCAGCAATTGGGCTGGCGGTGGATGTTCGCCTCAGTGGCCATCATCGGGGTGCTGACCCTGGTCTCCATCCGCCTCTGGGTCCCGTTCAACCCCATCCACGAAGGGGCGAGCATCCGCAGGGAACTGACAGCGCTGCGCAGCGGACGGGTGTGGATGGCCATGGCGACGGGCATCGTGGGCTTCGGCGGGTTCTTCGCCGTCTACTCCTACATCAGCCCCACGCTGACGGACGTGACAGGGCTCCAGGCGGCCGCTGTGCCGCTGGTGCTGGGCCTGTACGGCATCGGCATGGTCTTCGGGAACCTGCTCGGTGGCCGGCTGGCCGACTGGTCGGTGCACGGGAGCATCTACATAGCCACGATCGCCATGGTCGTGTTCATGAGCGCCTTCGGGCTGCTCTCCCCGTACCCGGTGCCGGCGCTGATCCTGGTCTTCATCCTCGGCGGAACCGGATCGATCCTGGTGCCGAGCCTGCAGGCACTGCTGATGGATTCGGCGCCGAAGGCCCAATCGCTGGCCGCCTCGCTGAACCACTCGGCCCTGAACATCGCCAACGCGCTCGGTGCCGCTCTGGGTGCGGCGGTCATCAAGCTCGGCTTCGGATACCAGGCCCCGGCGTTCCTCGGCGCCGGGTTGGCGCTGCTGGGATTGTGCCTGGCGCTGCTGACCGCACGCGTGTTCAAGGCGCGTGCCGCGGCCGACGCCCGGGCCGCGGAGCAGGCCGCCGAACTGGCCTGACCCGCCGCCCGGGGACGGCAGGAGGGTGCCTTAGCCGGCGTCCTGCACGGCCGAGATGTTGAACATCCAGCCGACGCCGAACTTGTCGGTCAGCTGGCCGAACGAGTCGCCCCACGGGGCCTTCTCCAAGGGCATGGTGATGTCCGCGCCGTCGGAGAGCTTCTCCCACCAGCCCTGGAGGGTCTGGGCGTCGGGGGCGTCGGCTCCGTCGGAGCTCAAGGCGGTGGTCCCGTTGGGGGAGACCGGGTAGCCCTCGCCGGAGTCGCTGCCCATCAGGTGGATGCCGCGCTCGACGTAGAGCGAGGAGTGCATGACCTTCTGGCCCTGCTCGGGATCCTGCTCGCCCATGCCGTCGGCGAACGTCAGCACGCTCAACTCGCCGCCGAAGACTGAATTGTAGAACTCCATGGCCTCGCGCGCATTGCCGTCAAAGCTCAGGTACGGGGTCAATCCGATGCTCATGATGCTGTCCTTCGGTTGGGGACGGACGCGGTGGCGCCCGAGGACATTGTTGCCGACGGGGCGGACAGTTGGGAAGGCCTCAGCGGGCCCCCTCATCTCCCTCGCCGACGGCAGGTTCGCGTTCCTCCCCGGGACGCTCCTGTGTCCCACCGGTGTCTTCCGGGTCCACCTTCGCGGCGCGGGCACGCGCCGGGACGGGACGTGGGGGTGCCTGGCTGGAAATGAGCACGTTGATCCACCGGGCCTTCGGGTCGGCATCGACCAGGAGGGCCTTGAGCAGCAGGGTCGCCGGCAGGGCCAGCAGTGCGCCCAGCCAGCCGAAGACCCAGTACCAGAACAGCAGCGACAGGAACGACACCGTGGGGGTGACCCCGACGGATTGGCCGGTGAACTTGGGCTGGATGATCGACTGCACGGTGAAGTTCAGCAGGCTGTAGGCCGCGACGACGGCGATGGCCGGTCCGGGGCCGCCATCGAGCAGGGCCAGCAGTGCTGGCGGAACCAGGCCGATGACGAACCCGATGTTCGGGATGTAGTTGGTCAGGAAGGCCAGCTCGCCCCAGACCCAGATCAACTCGATGCCCAGGATCGCCAGGACCCAGACGTCAAGCAGGGCCACGATCAGGCCGAAGACCGTGGTGACGACCCAGTAGCGGCGCACCCCCTGGCTGAAGGACATGATGGCCTCGGTGAACCGGGGGTTGATCCCGCCGATCGCCTGCAGCCGGCGTCGGATCTGGGTGGAATCCATGCCGAGGAAGAACACGGTCATCACCACGGTGGCCAGCAGTGACATGACAGATGAGACGTTGTTCAGCAGCGGGCGCACCACATTGACGATGCTGCCGGCGTTGATGGACTTGAGCTGGTCCACGAGCATCGATTCGCTGATGCCCAGGGCGCCCAGCCAGGCCGAGACGTTCATCCAGAGGTCGATGAATTCCTTGTTGTACCGGGGCAGGGCCAGCAATAGTTCGCTGCCGGCCCACGCCGTGGACCCCAGGAAGGCGAGGAGCAGGGCCAGCACGAGCAGGACCGTCAGCACGGCCGCCAGGTAGCGGTGCATGAAGCGGGACATGAGCAACTGCAGCGGATAGGCCACGATCATCAGGTTCAGGCCCAGGAAGACCGGGGCGACGATGCTGGACAGTCCCTGGAAGAAGTGAAGGGTGACCGCCAAACCGGCGAGCCCCAGGCAGATCAACACGAAGCGTGGCATCGGTGCCCTGGGTTCGGCGGCCGGCGTCGGGTCGTTGGCCATGGTTGGTTCCATGGGTTGGTGGTCCCCCTGCTCTCGTTCGGGTACCAGCTTACGGTGGCGGCGAGGGCGGCGGCATCGGCCCAGGGGATGAGGTGGGCTGGCGGGTCCGGCGTCGATTGGCGCATCACCGCCCGGGTGCTGTAGATTATTAACTCGTCCCGGACGTCCGAATACGACGGCGGGGACAGCTTGCGGGGGTATGGCGCAGTTGGTAGCGCGTCTGCATGGCATGCAGAAGGTCAGGGGTTCGAATCCCCTTACCTCCACCACAGGCACAGGGCTTTTCGGTTCGTCGGAACCGGAAGGCCCTGTGTCTTTTTGCCGCCGGTTTCCCGCACCCCGTTCCCTGGGGGAGGATTTCCGGATGAGAACCTTGATCGTCGGTGCCGGGGCAACGGGCGGGGCCTTTGGTGCCCGGCTGCAGGAAGCCGGCCGCAATGTCACCTATCTGGTCCGTGCGCGGCGGGCAGAACGTCTCCGCAGGGACGGGCTGCGCTTCGTCTCCCCGGACGGCGACCGCATCCTGCCGGTGCAGGTGCTCACCGCAGACCAGGAGGCGAAACCCTTCGACCTGGTGGTCATCGCGGTGAAGGCCACGGGCCTGGACGCCGCCCTGCGCGATGTCGGCCCCTTCATCGGCCCGGGCACCGCCGTGCTCCCCATCCTGAATGGCCTGCGCCATGTGGACCTGATCCGCGATCTGCCCACCGGCATCCCGCTGGGCGGGCTGGTGAAGATCGTCGCCACCCTCGATGAGGAAGCCGCCGTCGTGCAGATGACCGCCTTGGCCAGCATGACCATCGGCACCTTTGACGGCAGCCAGGTCCCCGGCGGGCTCGTCGACCTGCTCCGGGTGCCGGGCATCGACCTGGCCGTCAGCGGCGACGTCATGCAGTCGCTGTGGGACAAATGGGCCTTCATCGCCGCGGCCGGCGTCGTCAGCTGCCTGTTCCGCAACACGGTGGGCAACATCCTCGAGGCCGGGGGATTGGGCCACATCGAGGCCGCCATCGCCGAGGCCGAATCCGTGGCGGCCGCCGCCGGTTTTGCCACCACCGGCTCCAGCCACGACCAGTCCATCGGCCTGCTCACCGAGCCCGGTTCCGCGTTCACTTCCTCGCTCTACCGGGATGTCATCGCCGGACATGCCGCCGAGACCGAACACATCCTGGGGGATCTGCAGTCCCGGGCCCGCCACCTGGGCGTGGTGACGCCCCTGCTGGACCTGACGCTGGTGCAGCTGCGCGCCGGGGAAGTGGCGGGCCGCAACGCCCGGGCCTGATGACCGCTCGGCGGGCGGCGGGCGCGGACCTCGGGTGGCCGCCGGGTGAACGCGGACCGCTGGTGTTGTGCGGGGATGCGTCTGCGGCTATCGTGCCGGACATGCAGCGCCGTGGCCCGATCCCGTTCCGGAAGGACGACCTGTCGTGAAATTCCTCCTCACCTCCGCGGGCATCACCAACCCCAGCATCGCCGCCGCACTGTCCGGACTGCTGGGCAAGCCCCTCGGCGAATGCCGGGCCCTGGTCATCCCCACGGCCATCTATTCCTTCCCGGATGGCACTGTGAAGGCCTGGGAGGCGATTTCCGGCACGGCGGAGAACCCCCTGTGTGGGTTGGGATGGAAGTCGGTGGGCGTGCTGGAGCTGACCGCGCTGCCGACCATCCGTCCGGAGACCTGGATGCCGGCGGTCCGGGAGGCCGACGCGCTGCTCGTCTGGGGAGGCGACGTGCTCTACCTGTCCCATTGGATGCGGCGCTCTGGGTTGGCTGACCTGCTGCCATCCCTGGACCAGGCGGTTTATGTGGGGATGAGTGCGGGAAGCATCGCAGCCACACCGTACAACTGCGATGCGGAGTTCGACCTACAGTTCGTGCCCGAGGGCGATGGCCGGGGCACGGAGGCCGAACGCGGCCTCGGACTGGTGGAGTTCACCCTGTATCCGCACTTCGGGCACCCGGACATGCCGGACACCACCGCGGAGCAGATCGGTCGATGGGCCGCGGGCATTCCGGTTCCGACCTACGCGATCGACGACCAGACGGCCATCAGCGTGGACGCCGGCGGGGTCAACGTCGTGTCCGAGGGATCGTGGCGGCTGTTCACCCCGTAAACCCCGGGTGGTGGCGCGGCCAGCGTTCGGGGGTACCCGCCCGTCCGTGAAAGGTCGTCGATGGCCAGGAAAACCAAGAAGCCCTCGCGATCCGGCGGGAGCGGAGTCCGCGACCGGAATGCCGCAGACGTCAGCTCTCGCCGGCCCACCGGGTCGGCTGCAGCAGCAAGGACTGCCGGCGCTGGTGCACGGTCAGGTAGCGCAGCCCCCCGGGCCCGGCGGTGAACGCCCGGCGGGAGCGGCGCGGCAGCCACAGCAGCGCCCCGGGCACCAGGTCCACGTCGCCGCGTTCGGTGGCCAGCGTCCCCGATCCGCCCAGAACGTGGATCATCACGTCGAGTTCGGGCCCGGCGAACGCGTCGATGGTCCCCCCGGGGGGAAGGGCGATGATGTTTGAATCCAGGTCGCGCTCGCGCACCGGAATGTTCCAGACCGCGCCGGTGGCCCCGGGGGCGCCGGTTTCGGCGGCCACATCGTTCGTGTTCAGCAGGATCCGGGGCAGGGGCGTGCCGGCGAGCTTGGTGATGCGGATCCGCCAGGCGCCCTCGGTGGTCTCCAGGTACTCCCACCCGTGGCTGCCCGGATGACCGGCCTCGAATTCGTCTCGAAGGTTCCGCGGGTCGTGGTCGTTGACCAGGATGAACGATCCGCCGACCGGCAGCTGTCCGTAGGCAGCGAAGATCTCCGGATGGCGTTGGGGCTTCGGCAGCTCCCGCACGTCGAGTTCGGGAATGGAGGCGGCGGGGTCGGTGGACATGGACGGTGCTCCTTTACTCTGCGAGGGCTTCCACGGCGGCGGAAACCCGGTGGTGGTCTGCTGCCGAATAGGCGACCAGCAGGACGCGTTCGACAGCGGTGGGCGTGGACGTGATCGCCTCGATGGCGGCAGCCACTGCATCGTCCGCGGGCCAGCCGTAGACACCCGCGCTGATCAGCGGGAACGCGACGGACCTGGCTCCCAGCCCGGCGGCGACCTCGAGGCTGCGCCGGTAGCAGGAGAGCAGCAGCGAACGGTCGCGCTCGCCGGCCGCGTGGTTCGGCCCCACCGTGTGGATGACCCACCGGGCCGGCAGGTTCCCCGCAGTGGTCCACCCGGCGTCGCCGGTGGCCAGGCCGTGGGGGAAGCGGGCGATGCAGTCGGCGAGCACCTCGGACCCGCCGGCCCGGTGGATGGCCCCGTCCACGCCGCCACCGCCACGCATCGCGGTATTGGCGGCATTGACGACGGCATCGACGTGCTGTGTGGTGATGTCCCCGTGCACGGCCGTGAGCGTGGTCATGGCCGTTCCCGCCCGCCCAACCAGTCCATCACCGGGGAGAGCGTCGCAAAGCCGGCTCCGCCGTCGTTCTCGTGGAACAGCGAGATGTAGGGCCGTTCGGCGGACTTGAAGAGCCGGTGGTAGGACTCCGCCGGCCGGGTGCCCCCCATGATGACGACGGCGCTGCTGCGTTCGGGGGCGATGGCACGGGCCAGGGCGATCCCGTGCAGCCGCCCGAAACGCGGGGGGCCGACGAGCACCAGGGCGTCGTAGAACACGATGTCGTTGGCGGCGGCCTCGCTGACCCGGATCTGTTCGGCGAGATGTCCGGTGCCGCGCAGCTCGTTTTCCAGTGCCTGGGCATAGTCCCGGGTGGGGGCGTGGCGTGCGTAGTGCACGATCGCGACGGTGAGCATGGTTCCTCCTGGGGCTCAGAACAACGCGGGCCGGCCGCGGCCGGCAGGGGGTGGGTCCAGGGGTGCGTACGCCGTCATGGCCGGCTACCTCGTGATGTCCGCGAGTGCGGCATCCAGCTCGGGGTACTCGAACGCGAACCCGGCCGGGCCGAGCCGCGACGAGGTGGCGTGCCGGCCCGTCAGGCCCAGGGCGGGATCGCTGCGCAACGCCGCTGCACCGAGCCGGAGAAGCGGTTCGGGGGTGGGCAGGCCATGGCGCTTGAGGGGGCCGGCCGCCAGGACGGCGCGGAGGCCGCGCATCAGCTCGGCATTGCGCACCGGGTGGGGCGCGGAGGCGATGAGGATCCCGTCGGGCAGCTCGATCCCCGGCTCCAGCCCGAGCCCGGCCCGCACGATGCGCAGCCAGTCCGCCAGGTGGATCCAGCTGAACCATTGGCGTCCGGTCCCCACGCGCCCGCCGAGCCCGGCCCGCGCCAGCAGCGCCAGCCGGTCGAAGGCGGGGGACTCCTGCTCCAGCACGACGGCGGTGCGCAGGATGGTCTCGTGGGCCGCGTTGGCTCCGTTGAGGGCCTCCTCCCAGGGGCGGGCGACGCCGGTCATCTGCGGGAGGGCCGCCCGGCCGGCGGGGACCGGGGAGTCTTCGGTCAGCTGCTCCTCGCCGGCATCGGAGTAGATGGCCGTGGTGCTGGCCTGCACCCACCGGGCAAGCGGGGTGGCGAGCGTGCGGCTGGCCTGGACGAGCGTGCGCGTGGCATCGACCCGCGAATCGCGGAGTTCGGCGATCGCCTCGGCCGAGGGGCGGACATCGACCAGGCGGCCCGCCAGGTTGACCAGCGAGACCTCCCCCTCCCCGGCGGCCAGTTCGGCGGCCCAGGCGCCCTGGCTGCGGCCGTCCCACCGGACCTGCCGGAACGGGGCATCGGGCCGCGGGGTGCGGGTCAGGATCACGGGATCCAGGCCGCGGCAGAACAGGTCCGCGGCCAGCCGGGTGCCCAGGAAGCCGTTGCCTCCGGCGATCACCACGCGCCGTGCCCGGTCGGTCGCCCCGCCGGCCAGCCGGTACAACCGCGCACAATTCTCCGCAAAGTGGGCAGCCAGCGGCTTGGCAGCGGTTTCGGTGAAGACGGCGGCGCCGTAGCCCGCGATGGCGACCCGCTGGGTCAGCAGGGTGCCCAGATCATGGTCGGCGACCTCCCACTGGACGAGCAGCCCGCCGCCGGGCTGCGGCTGGCGCCAGGCGAAGGTCCGGCCGGCCTCATGCCGGGTGACCACCGCGTCCGGGGCGGTGCGCGAGTGGATGGCGCCCAGCAGCGGCGGATTCGGGGTGAAGGCGAGCCGGGTGCCCGGGACCGGGGCGCCGTCGTGCGCGGGGACCAGTGAGCGCACCGCCCGGTTCCATTCCGGCAGCCGGGCCGGGTCCGAGACGACGCGCCAGACCTCCTGGGGCGGCAGTGCGAGGACATGGTGCTGTGTGCGGTTCCAGGCCATGGTTTCAGCTTAGCCGCGAACCTTCGGCCGGGGTGCTGTCGGTGCCGTGGAGGCGGAAGAGGCGGCCATTCCCGGGGGGTGCCCCTATCTGCTTCGTCAAGGGGCCGGACCGTGAATCCTGAATATTCGTCGCGAGATTTTCGGGCATGGCGATGCGGGCCCAGCGGATGGGACGGATGCTCCGGCGCGAGACGATGTCGGGCGGGATTCAGGCTGCCAGGGCCATGGGTTCCTGGTAGATGGTCCCGTCGCGGAGCATGGCGAACAGGACATTGCAGCGTCGCCTGGCCAACGCGATGACGGCTTGGTTGTGTTTCTTTCCCTCGGCGCGCTTGCGGTCGTAGTACGTCCTCGATCTCGGGTCGTGCAGCGAGGCGAACGCGGAGAGGAACAACGCCCGTTTGAGGACCTTGTTGCCCTTGCGGGAGGGATGGTCCCCGCGGATCGAGGTACCCGAGCGCCACGTGACCGGCGCCAGTCCCGCATAGGAGGCGAGGTGCCCGGCGGTCTGGAAGTCCTTGCCGATGACCTCGGTGAGGATCCGGGCCTCGGTCCTGACGCCGACCGCCGGCAGGGACGTCAGGAGGATGTGAAGAGGGTGGGCCTCCACGAGCAGCTCGACCTGGGACAGGACCTCGATGCGGGCGGCGCGGGTCTGGGCCAGGGACCGGGCCAGCTGCGGCAGCACGATGCCGGCGGCATTGGTGCCCGAGACCACCACGCTTTGTTCGTCCAGGGCGGTGAACACGTCGACGGCCCAGCGTTTCCCGGCGCGAGGGGCGTGCTTGCGCAGCAGGGCCTCCACCCGTGCTTTCCCGGCGCGGCGTAGGGCTGCCGGGGTCGGGTATTTCGCCAGCAGCTCGGGCATCGCCTGGTGGTCCAGGTGCTCGCCGATCACCCGTTCCAGGGCGGGGTGGATCTGGGTGAGCAGCCCACGGATCCGGTTGCTGGTGGCGGTCGCCTGCTTGGCCAGGTCGTCATCGAATCCGCAGAGCATCGCCAGCTCCGCGACGTGCTCGTCGGCAACGACGATCGAGCGCAGCGTATGGGGCATGGTGCGTGCTGCTTCGGCGATGATGTAGGCGTCGCGGGCATCGGTCTTCGCTTCCCCGGGGTGCAGGTCCGCGATGCGGCGCATCGCCAGTCCGGGCAGGTAGCCGACCATGATCCCGGCGGCTTGGGCCACCGCGACGGGCAGGGCGCCGATGGTCGCGGGCTGGTCCACGACCAGCAGCAGGCGCCCGTGGCGGGCCAGCTTGGTGATGATGGCCTTGAGCTTGGCCTCGTCCTGGGGCAGGGGCTTGTCCAGGATCTTCTTGCCGGCGCGGTCCAGAGCGACGGCGTGGTGGTTGGTTTTGCCGACATCGATGCCGATGAAAACATCGACGGTTTCGTGTTCGGGGATCATCGTCTTGCCTTTCGGAAACATCGGGACAGCCAGCGGATGTGACGCGCTGGCTTGTCCTGCGGCTCCAAGGCTCGGCATCCACGTTATGGCCGATATTGGTGGTTCAACCCCGCCTGTATCCGGCCCCTATTAGCGATTTCCCTGGTGCCTATCGAACCCCGGTGACAACACCCCCCGGATCATTGAAGACTGGGGGCAGGAATCAATGCCGGGGCCGACAGGCCAGCAACCCCAATGCTTGCTCAACTAGGGGCTGGGAAAGAGATAACGGGATGGCCGCCTCGTCGGGCCAGCTGCCGCGTGCCGGAATCGCTAGTCGGCGTCCTGGGGCCCGGAGGCCACGAACGCCGCCAACGCCGCGGACTGGGCCAGCCGGCACGCCTCGTTCAGGTACATCATGTGGCCGGCTGCATGGTAGTGGTGCGAAAACCGCGAGCGGGCCTGCTCGGAGAGCCGCAGGTGTGCCCAGGTGTATTCGGTCGCCGCGAACGGGGTGGCGCCGTCGTAATAGCCGTAGTCCACATGGACCCGCAAGTCCGGCAGGTCCACCAGCAGCCGCTCCAGATCGCCGGAGACGTCGACCGGTGCACCCTCGAAGGTGCGGTAGCTCCAGGGCTGGACCCGTCCGGTGAGCACCTCGTAGGGCAGGTCGGACTCGTAGCCGAGCTCGACGCGGACATAGTGGTTGACGGCTGCGGCGTAGGGCCCGGTGATCGCCCGCATGCTCGGGTCCTCCCAGGTGTGTGATGCGTGGAGCCTGGGTGGCTGCGCGGTGAACCGCCCGTCGATCCGGCCCACCAGCAGGCCCTGGTCCCGCAGGAGCTCGGTGGCGAATTCCATGTAGTCCCACCGCAGGTTGGTGCGCCGGATGAAGGCCTCGGACAGGGTGGTCAACTCGGCGAGGTGGCGCACGACGGCGTCGTGCTTGCGTTTGGTGAGCCGGTGGCCCAGGTGCAGGGCCAGGACATAGTCGCCGGAGGCGTAGTCCTGCGCGTCGCGGAGGACCTCTGCCAGGGGGCGGTTTCCGTGCCGTCCATGGTGGTGGGCGATGGCGGCATAGGTGGGCAGGTGCAGCGCATAGGGGGTGTCGTTGCCCGGCTGGAAGTCCAGCGTGGAGAGGTTCAGCACGGTGCTGACCAGCCCCAGCCCGTTGACGGCCAGGCCGTGAGCGTCATACAGCCGCCGGGCGACGGCGACGGCGCGCAGGGTCCCGTAGCTTTCGCCGACCAGGTATTTCGGGGACAGCCAGCGCCCGTTGCGGCTGGTCCAGAGGCGGATGACCTCGGCCACCAGGTCGCGGTCCTCGATGAACGCATGGAACTCGTCGGTCTTGCCGCCGTCGACCACCCGCGAATAGCCGGTGTCGACGGGGTCGATCACCACCAGGTCGGCGTGTTCGATGATGGATTCGGGGTTGTCCACCAGCGCATAGGGCGGCGGCGTCATGGCCCCGACATCGCCGGAGTCCACCCGGCGTGGTCCCAGCAGGCCCAGATGCAGCCACAGGCTGGCCGACCCGGGGCCGCCGTTGAAGGCGAACACGACGGGCCGGGGGGTGGGCGGTTCGGTCCGGGGGCCGTCGGCCGTATAGGCGACCACAAAGATCTCCGCCTTGGGCCGGTGCCCGTCGCTGGTCCCGTCCGAGGACTCCTCCCGGCGCAGGACCATCCGGCCGGTGGTGGTGGTGTAGGCCAGCCCCGAGGGGGCCCGGTGGTGCCGGGTGACGAAGTCGTCCGCCACTCCGGCGGGACCCGCGGGGGACGCGCCGGCGCCGGTCGGTTCGTTATCCGTCGCGGACGTCTGCTCAGCCATGCGCTCGAGCGTACACCGGCGTTCAGGCCACCTGCTGAAAACCCGTGGAGATCCTGACGACGTCCAGCAACCCGGCGTGGAGCATCAGCCGGCTTCCCGTGGCGTCGTCGCGCACCCACACCACACCTGCCGAGGGTGCGGTGGCCTCGATGCGCCCGCGGCAGTGCAGGTGCCCGTCGCGGCGGGCCTCGATGAGGTCGCAGGGTTCCAGCAGGGCGAGGTCGGCGACGGGGGAGAGGGGGATGTCCATGGGGTGCTCCTGGGGATGCGTGCCGGATATGACACCCCCACTCTCCACCGGCCGTGTTTCGGCCCGGTTTCCCCGCCGTTAGCTGCGCGTTGCCGCTTCCGGGGTCCCGGAGACCTGCGCCTCCATGGCCGAGAACTCTTCCTCGATGACCTCATTGCGCCGGTGCGTCATCCTCGAGACGATGACGGCGACGATGATGTTCAGGGCGAAGGCGGGCACGATCTCGTAGAGGAAGTCGTGCAGCGCCGGGATCTTGCCCCAGATGAAGACCGTTGCGGCGCCGACGACCATGCCGCTCAGGGCGCCGACGGAGGTCAGCTTGCGCCAGTACAGGCTCAGGATGACCAGCGGCCCGAACGCTGCGCCGAAACCGGCCCAGGCGAAGGAAACCAGCTGCAGGACGCTGGCGTTGCGGTCCAGGGCGATGAGGAAGGCGATGACGGCGATGACCAGCACCCCCGAGCGGCCCAGCATGACCTGCTTCTTCGCCGTCGATTCCCTCCCCACGATGTTGTAGAGGTCCTCCACCAGGGCGGAGGAGGAGACGATGAGCTGCGAGGAGATGGTGGACATGACCGCCGCCAGCACCGCTGCCAGCACCAGGCCGGCAATGAAGGGGTGGAAGAAGATCTGGCTCAGCAGCAGGAAGACCGTTTCCGGGTCGGTGATCTCCTTGGCGGGGTCACCGGCGAAGTAGGCGATGCCAACCAGGGCGGTGGCAATGGCACCGAGCGCTGAGATGGCCATCCAGCTGATGCCGATGCGGCGGCCGGCCTTGGCGTCGGCGGGGGTGCGCAGTGCCATGAAGCGCACGATGATGTGCGGCTGGCCGAAGTAGCCCAGGCCCCACGCGGCAGCGGAGACGATGCCGAGGATCCAGAGTCCCGTCGGATCGACGCCCAGGCCGTCGAAGAGGTTCAGGGCCCCCGGCTTGGCGGCCCGGATGCCGTCCACGGTGGCGCCAATGCCGCCGGTGGCGATGACGCCGACGATCGGAACGGCGATGAGGGCCGCGAACATCAGGAGCCCCTGGGCCACATCGGTCAGGGTGGCGCCCAGGAAGCCCCCGAACAGCGTGTAGGCCAGGGTGATGACGGCGACCGTGACCATCCCCACGAGGTAGGGCCAGCCGAAGGAGCTCTCGAAGAACTTGCCCGCAGCCACCATGCCGGAGGAGACGTAGAAGGTGAAGAACACCAGGATGATCAGCGAGGCGGCGATGCGCAGGACATGCGAGCTGTCCTTGAGGCGCTTCTCGAAGAAGCTCGGGATGGTGATCGCGTTTTGCGACACCTCCGTGTAGGAACGCAGCCGCGGGGCGACGAACTTCCAGTTCAGCCATGCACCGATGGTCAGCCCGATGGCGATCCAGGCCTCGACCAGACCGGAGACGTAGATGGCGCCGGGCAGGCCCAGCAGCAGCCAGCCGGACATGTCGGAGGCCCCGGCCGAGAGCGCCGCGACGCCGGGCTTCAGCCCGCGGCCGGCGAGCATGTAGTCGTCGAGGTCCTTGGTTTGGCGGAAGGCAAAGTAGCCGATGCCGAGCATTGCGGCGAGATAGACGACGATGGCCGCAAGCTGGAATGCTTGTTCAGACATGGTGTTCCTCAATTGTCCGGTGGGTGGGATGTCCGCCGGGGGGTGGCCCCGGTAGGGTCCGTCCGGCGATCTGTCAACGAAAACCGGGCGATGCGGGTGAGTGGTCTTCCGAGTATGGCACTCCGCAACGTCCCCATGTGAGGACGATCACGCCGCCGTGATGCTTTCGTGATGTGGCTAGTGGTATCCGGGTGACAAGATTTCCACTTCTCGCCCCAGCGCCCGGCGGACGGCCTCGATGCCCGGGTGCCGTGCGCTGGAGTGCCGCATGGACGTGAAGATCGAGCGTTGCGGCCGGCCGGGCAGGTCGGCGAGCCGGACGGTGGGCTCGCGGTGCGCCCAGACCAGGTCCGGCAGCAGGGCGACCGCGTTGCCTGATTCCACCAGGCCGATGTGGGCCTGGAGGTCGGCTGTCTCGTACCGGACGTCGGGCTCGAAGCCGGCCAGCCGACAGGCCTGCTCCGCCCAATGCCGGGAGGCGGCGCCGTGGGGTTCCATCACCCAGGGCAGGGCCGCGGCCTCGCGCAATGTGGAAACCCTGTCGAATTCGGGAGGCGCGTCGTGGGCGGGCAGCGCGAGTCGGATGTCGTCGTGGGTGAGGATCTCGCGGTCCAGCTCGGCGTAGTGCGGGGCCGCATGTTCCGGGTACTGCTCGGCCACGACCAGGTCGAAATCACGCGCCCAGGTCTCGTGCAGCGCCGTCTCGGGTTCATGCTGGACGACCTCGACCCGCAGGTGCGGGTGTTCCGTGCGCAGGGCCCGCAACGTGCGCGGCAGCAGGGCCAGTGCCGCAGTCTGGAAGGTGGCCAGCCGGACGGTGCCGGAGACCAGCGGCAGGGTGCTGGCCAGTGCCGCCTCGGCCCGTTCCAGCGATTCCAGCAGCTCGGTGGTGTGCGCGACGAGGACCTGCGCCTGGGGCGTGAGCGCCAGGCGGCGGCCGCTGCGCCGCAGCAGGACGACACCCGTCTCCTTCTCCAGCAGGGCCAGCTGTTGCGAGACCGCCGAGGGGCTGTAGTTCAGGGCGGCGGCGACCCCGGCGACCGTGCCGCGGATGCTCATTTCGCGCAGCAGCCGCAACCGCCTGACCTCGAGCATCGGCGTTCCCCTTCCCCACTCCACGAACCATCACTTTTACTTCACGCCATTCTTCACTAATCGTTGCTTTTACTTAATACATGACGGTTGGATACTGAATTTGTGGGGGTCTGCCCCACGCCGTGCAGGCCGGTCCGTGCCGGTCGTTTTCTGCTAGGAGCACCACCGAAGTGACCACCGCTTCCCCGTCCGCCGCCCCGGACAGCCTCGCTTCCCCGAAAGATCTCGCCGACGACGCCGTGGCGCTCGTCCGACGCTGGCTGGTCGAGGGGGCCAAGCAACCCGTCGACGCCTCGGCCCAGCAGCTGGCCGGGGTCCTGAAGGATCCCCAGGGACTGGATTTCACCGTCGGTTTCGTCGACGGCGTCATCCGCCCCGAGGACCTGAATGTGGCCGCCCGCAACCTGCGGTCCCTGGCCCCGAAGGTCCCCGGCTTCCTGCCCTGGTACATGCGCTCCGCCGTCGCACTCGGAGGGGCCATGGCCCCCGTGCTTCCCGGAGTGGTCATCCCCATTGCCCGGCGCGTGCTGCGGGAGATGGTCGGCCACCTGATCGTCGACGCCACCGACGCCAAGCTGGGCCCGGCCATCGCGAAGATCAAGCGCGACGACGTCCGGTTGAACATCAACCTGCTCGGCGAGGCCATCCTGGGTGAAAAGGAGGCGGACCGCCGCCTGCAGGGCACGGCCCGGCTGCTGCGCCGCCCGGACGTCGACTACGTCTCCATCAAGGTCTCCTCGACCGTCGCCCCGCACAACCACTGGGACTTCGAGAAGGCGGTGGGCCACATTGTCGAGAAGCTGGCGCCGCTCTACCGCATCGCCCGCGACGCCTCCCCGCGCAAGTTCATCAACCTGGACATGGAGGAGTACAAGGACCTCGACCTGACCATGGCCGTGTTCAAGCGGCTGCTCGCGGCACCCGAATTCCACGACGTCGAGGCCGGGATCGTGCTGCAGGCCTACCTGCCCGACGCGCTGTCGGCGATGATCTCGCTGCAGGAATTCGCCGCCGACCGCGTCGCCGCCGGCGGCGCCCCGGTCAAGGTCCGCCTGGTCAAGGGCGCGAACCTGCCGATGGAGATCATGGAGGCCGACATCCACGGCTGGCCCGCAGCGACCTGGCACTCCAAGCAGGCCACCGACACCTCCTACAAGTCGGTCCTGGACTACGCGTTGCGCCCCGAACACACAGCCAACGTCCACCTGGGCGTTGCCGGGCACAACCTCTTCGACATCGCCCTGGCCCACCTGCTGGCCCAGGCCCGCGGGGTCACCTCCGGGCTGGACTTCGAGATGCTGCTGGGCATGGCCACCGGCCAGGCGGCAGCGGTCAAGGCCGACGTCGGCTCCCTGCTGCTCTACACCCCGGTGGTGCACCCCGGGGAGTTCGACGTCGCGATCGCCTACCTGATCCGCCGGCTCGAGGAGGGGGCCAGCCAGGAGAACTTCATGTCGGCCGTCTTTGAACTCGACGGCAACGAGGCGTTGTTCGAGCGCGAAAAGCAGCGCTTCCTCGCCTCCCTCGAGGACCTCGGCGACACCGTCCCGGCGCCCAACCGCACCCAGGACCGCCGGGAGTACGACGCCGGAGCTGCCGCCACCGAGGTCGCGGAGCTCGCCTCCGGGACCCGCGGGTTCGCCAACACCCCGGACACCGACCCCGACCTGCCCGGCAACCGGGAGTGGGGCTCGGCGATCCTGGCCCGCGTCCCCGACAGCACGCTGGGGCTGGACACCATCGCCGCCCACACCCTGGGCACCACCGACCAGGTCGACGCCGTGGTGGAGTCCACCCGGGCCGCCGCCGAAGCCTGGGGGAAGATGACCGGCGCCGAGCGCGCTGCGGTGCTCCACCACGCCGGGGAACGCCTCGCCGCGCACCGCGCCGAATTGCTGGAGGTCATGGCCGCCGAATGCGGCAAGACCCTGGACCAGGGCGACCCCGAGGTCTCCGAGGCCATCGACTTCGCCCACTTCTACGCCGAATCGGCCCGCGCGCTCGACGACGTCGACGGGGCCGAGTACGTGCCCTCCCGGCTGACAGTGGTCACCCCGCCGTGGAACTTCCCGGTCGCCATCCCCGCCGGGTCCACCCTGTCGGCACTGGCCGCGGGATCCGGCGTCGTCATCAAACCCGCCAAGCAGGCGGCCCGCTCCGGTGCCGTGATGGTCCAGGCCATCTGGGAGGCGCTCGACGCCGCGGGCATCGGCCGCGAACTGCTCTCCTACGTGCAGCTCTCCGAACGCGAGCTGGGGACCCGGTTGGTATCGCACCCCAGCGTGGACCGGCTGATCCTCACCGGCGGATACGAGACGGCCGAACTGTTCCGTTCCTTCCGCCAGGACCTGCCGCTGCTGGCCGAGACGTCGGGCAAGAACGCGATCATCGTGACCCCGTCCGCCGACCTGGACCTGGCAGCCCGCGACGTCGCCGCCTCCGCGTTCGGGCACGCCGGGCAGAAGTGCTCCGCCGCCTCGCTGGTGGTGCTGGTCGGATCCGTCGCCACCTCGCGCCGGTTCCACAGCCAGCTCGTCGACGCCGTCCGGTCCCTGAAGGTCGGCTACCCGGTGGACCCGGCAACCCAGATGGGCCCGGTCATCGAACCGGCGCAGGGCAAGCTGCTGCGCGGATTGACCACCCTGGGCGACGGTGAGCAGTGGGTGCTGCAGCCCCGCCAACTCGACGACTCCGGCCAGCTGTGGAGCCCCGGCGTGCGCTCCGGGGTCAAGCGCGGCTCCGAATACCACCTGACCGAGTACTTCGGGCCGATCCTGGGCGTCATGACCGCCGAGACGCTCGAGGAGGCCGTCGGCATCGTCAACGACATCGACTACGGGTTGACCTCCGGGCTGCACTCGCTGGACCCCGCGGAACTCGGCTACTGGCTGGACAACGTCCAGGCCGGCAACCTCTACATCAACCGTGGAATCACCGGGGCCATCGTGCGCCGTCAGCCCTTCGGCGGATGGAAGAAGTCCGCCGTCGGCGCCGGCACCAAGGCCGGCGGGCCGAACTACCTTCTCGGCATGGGGTCCTGGATCGACGCACCCGTCAGCGCCGAGGCCATGGCAGCCGCCGACGCACACGCAGCCGTCTCCCACGCCACCGTGCGGACGGCGACGGGCATGGACACCTCCGCGACCTCCAACGCAGGAGTCGCCGGGGGCAGCGACATCCTCGGCGTGGTCGCCGCCGAGGCCGGAACCGCAGCGGGCAATGCCATCGACCCCGCCGACTTCGCCTGGCTGCAGGGTGCCCGCGCCACGGATGCCGCCCAGCTGGCCCAGGAGTTCGGGGTCGCGAAGGATGTGTCCGGGCTGCAGTCCGAACGCAACGTCTTCCGCTACCGCCCGGTCCCGGTGACCATCAGGTTCCAGGAGCCAACCTCCGGCCACGGCCTCGCCGAATTGCTGCGCGTGGTCTCCGCGGGGATCGGCGCGCATGTCGCCACGCGAACCGAGGGCATCAGCGGCCGGGTCGGAACCGGGTCCCGCCACGGATCCGGCATCACCGTCAGCCTCAAGGCAGAGCTTCCGGCCCGCGTCCTGGCCGCCCTGCAGGCCGAAGGCGTCGGCGTGGCCGTGGAGGACGATGCCGCGTGGGCTGCCCGGGTGGGCCGGCTTGCCGCGCAGACGGGACCCGACTCCGGGGCGCGCATCCGCTACATCGGAGACTCATCGGCGGCGACCTACGCCGCTGCCGGCGGCAAGCCGGACGTCGCCGTCTACGACCACCCGGTGGTGGCCGCCGGCCGGGTCGAACTGCTGCCGTTCGTGCGGGAACAGGCCATCTCGATCACCGCGCACCGGTTCGGCACCCCGAACCACCTCAGCGACGGGATCATCTAGCTCCAGACGCAGACGTCGGCGGCCCGGGCAGAAGTGCGGCGCGTTCTAGCGGTCGTTGCAACACCCTGATTCGCAGGGAGTTGCGACGACCGTGTCTGTTTTTGTCAAGGCAAAGCGTGCGCCAAGGAAATACACGTCTGAAGAACAGGAGGCGTTCTTCAGGGAACTGGATCGGCTCGGAAGCGTCGCTGCAGCGGCCAGAGTCCTCGGGTTGAATCGCCATACATGCCATGCCTGGGTTCGTAAGACGGGCGCAGTTTCCGCGCGCTCCCAGACTCACCGGAAGCACAGCACTGACCAGAAGGATGAGTTCTTCCGGGAGCTGGCAAGGCTCAACAGCGTGACCGGGGCCGCGAAGTTGTTGGGATTGAACCGCAACACCTGTTTTGGTTGGACGAAAAGGGCCGGAATCGCCAGGAAGCGCGCTGAAATGCCGCAACGTGAGGACTTCCTGCGCCTGCGCCAACGTGGTCTCACCCGGCGGGAAGCGGCCCGGGACTTGGGAATACACCAAAATACCGCCGCCGAATGGGATCTCGGGATCCGCAAGACGGGCAATGGGCGCATCTACGTCGACGGCAGGGTGGTCGACTATAAACGGGGAGTGACCACCTTTGAAACCCCTGCGGGGATTGCCCCTCCTGGGCCGGGCAAGCCGTTCGCCTCCCATCCCGGCCTTCCCGCCTTGGAACAGGTGCTCGATGGGCGGTTCCTGGCCATTGGGGACCGGGAGACCCTCTCGGAGATGCGCGCCGGCGGCGCCTCGATTCGGAAGATCGCCACCGCATTGGGGCGATCTCCTTCGACCATTAGCCGGGAAATCGCCCGTAACAGCGGGCCGGACGGTACCTACCGTCCGTACTCAGCGCACCGGGCAGCTGCCGTCCGTCGGCCCCGGCCCAAAGCCAGCAAGTTGTCCGCCGGGGGCAAACTGCGCGACTATGTGAAAGACAAGCTACGAGTCCGCTGGTCACCGGAACAGATCAGGAACAGCTTGGTCAAGGAATTCCCGGACGACACCGAGATGCGCGTGAGCCACGAAACGATCTATCAAGCCCTCTACGTCCAGGCCCGAGGCGGTCTCAAACGCGAGGTCGCCGCGGCCCTGCGCACGGGTCGGACCCGCCGCAAACCCCGGCGCGATCCCGAGCAGCGCACGCACCGGTTCCGCGACCCCATGGTCAACATCTCCGAAAGACCTGCTGAAGTCGAGGACCGCGCCGTTCCCGGGCACTGGGAAGGGGACCTGATTACAGGGAAGCTGAACCAGTCGGCGATAGCGACCCTGGTGGAGCGCACGACCCGCTACGTCATGCTGGTCCACCTCGATGGCAACCACACCGCCGACCGGGTTCGTGACGGACTTATCGAGGCCATGTCCACCCTGCCCGCGCACCTGCGTGGATCCCTGACCTGGGACCAAGGCGCGGAAATGGCCACTCACAAGGCGTTCTCCATGGCAACGGACATGGACGTCTACTTCTGCGACCCCGCCAGCCCTTGGCGACGCGGTAGCAATGAGAACACCAACGGCCTGTTGCGGCAATACTTCCCGAAGGGCACGGACCTCTCGGTCTATGGTCCTGAAGACCTCGAACAAGTAGCGCAGGAGCTCAATGGCAGGCCCCGCAAGACACACAACTGGGATACCCCAGCCGATCGCCTGCAGGGCCTACTATTGGCTACCTAACCAACCCGGTGTTGCAACGACTCCCTGAATTCGCCTGCCCGGGCCGCCGTCGTGGCATGCAGCGAACCACAGCACCCGGTGCGACGCCCATCTCCGTTCGGGCCGAAACGATTTCCCGGAGGGAACGAAAACTGGTTCGTGCTGGCGATGGATGGTTCACTGAACGGGTGACAGCGCATTTCTACCGCCCAGCAGAGGGCCACCGGCTTCCGCACGATCCATTCAATGCCATTGTCGGACCACGTCCAATCGGTTGGATCGGAACGCTCTCCCCCGAAGGGGTCCGCAACCTCGCGCCATACAGCTTCTTCAATGCGTTCTCCTACACGCCGCCGCTCATTGGATTCTCGAGTACCACCCGCAAGCACACCGCGCGCAATGCCGAACTGAGCGGTGAATTCACGTGGAACCTCGTCACCCGCCCCCTGGCAGAGCAGATGAACGCAACATCGACGACGTCGGACGTCGATGAATTCACCGCGTCCGGCCTGGAAGCCGCGGACTCCGTCGACATCAGTGCGCCGCGCGTTGCCGCCTCGCCCGTGAGTTTCGAGTGCCGGGTCAGCGACGTCTTTCCCTTGCGCGGTGTCGACGGCCACGCGTCCGCCAGCGTGCTCACGATCGGGGAAGTCATCGCGGTGCACATCGATGAATCCATGATTCCCGACGGCATCTACCAGACGGCCCGTGCGCAGCCGGTCCTGCGTGCCGGCGGCCCGAGCGCCTACTTCGAGGTCCTGGCCGAGGGCCTCTTCGACCTGGTGCGGCCCCGCTAGAAATCCGGCAACAGCTGGCAGCACGGACCGCTTCGGCATCGCGGTGCACGCAGACCACGATGCCGACGGAAGCGGGGACTACTCGGCGTCGTGGTCGGTTTCGAGGATGCCCACGAGTTGCTCGAGTGCGGCGTCGGCCCCTTCGCCCTCGGCGCGCAGGACGACCGTGGTGCCGTGCTCGGCACCCAGGCCCATCAGTGACAGGATGCTGGAGGCGTCCAGTGCCTCGTCGGCGGGCTCGCCTTCACGGGCGATGGTGACCTCGAGGTCCAGTTCCCCTGCTGCCTCGGCGAAGATGGCTGCCGGTCGGGCGTGCAGGCCGACGCGGCTGGCGATGACTGCTGTACGTTCTGCCATGGTGTTCTCCTGGGTGTTGGTGTTGCGATCTGGTGGTGGGGTATGGGGGTGGACGGCTCAGAGTCCGAAGACGTCCAGCTCGGGAAGTTCGTGGCGGACCAGGGACCGGGCCTCGGCGGCGGAACCCGCCCCGAGGGCCAGTTCGGCGATCCGCCGGGCTGCTGCGAGGTCGACGGTCTTCAGGATGGCTGCGACGGCGGGCAGGGCGCGGCGGTTCATGGAGAGCGTTGCCACCCCGAGACCGACGAGGACGACGGCCAGCGCGGGGTCGGCTGCGGCTTCGCCGCAGACGCCCACGGGCTTCGGGCCTCCCACGGAGGCCGCTCCACCGTCGCAGGTGGTATGGATGAGGTGGAGCACTGCGGGCTGCCAGGGGTCGTTGAATTCGGCGAGCGGGCCCAGCTGGCGGTCCGCGGCCATCGTGTACTGGGTCAGGTCATTGGTGCCAATGGATGCGAAGGCCACCTCCGAGGTGACCTGCCGTGCCATGACGGCTGCCGAGGGGACCTCCACCATGACCCCGGGGGTCTTCAACCCGGCGTGGGCACACAGTGCGGCGAAGGCGGCGGCCTCGGACGGGGTGGAGATCATCGGAGCCATAGTCCAGACCTCGGCTCCGGAGGCGGCTTCGGCCTCGGCGATGGCCGCCAATTGGCGATCCAGGACCCCGGGGACCGCGGCGTCGGTCCGGTAACCGCGAACGCCCAGGGCGGGGTTCGGCTCGGAGTCGTCGGTCAGGAACGGCAGCGGCTTGTCCGCCCCGGCGTCGAGGGTCCTCACGACCACCTTGGAGCCGGCAAAGGCGTCGAAGACCGCGCGGTAGGCCCGGACCTGTTCCCCGTGGGTGGGCTCGGTGTCCCGGCCCAGGAAGCAGAACTCGGTGCGCAGCAGGCCCACGCCCTCGGCCCCGGCGGCCGCTGCGTCCACCGCGTCGGCGCCACTGCCCACGTTGGCCAGCAACGGAACGCGATGGCCGTCAGCCAGGGCACCGGAACCATCGAAGTCGGGCAGGGAAACACGGGAGGCGTAGGCCTCGGCAAGTGCCGCCTCGGCGGCTCCCGGTTCGCGGACCACCGTGCCGTCGATCCCGTCGACGAAGACGACGTCGCCGTCGGCCAACACCGTGGTGTCCGCGGCAGCGACGATGGCCGGCAGTCCCAGCGAGCGGGCGACGATCGCTGTGTGCGACTGCGGTCCACCGCCACTGGTGACCAACGCCAGGACCCGGGTGGGGTCCAGGGTTGCGGTGTCGGCCGGGGCCAGATCGGTGGCGCAGAGCACGAAGGGCACGTCGGCATCGGGGATGCCCGGGGCGGGGACGCCACGCAGCTCGGCGACGATCCGGGCGCGCACGTCCAGGACGTCGGTGGCGCGTTCTGCCATGTAGCCACCGAGAGCCGACAGCTGGGTCGCGACGGCATCCGCGGCCTCCCAGATGGCCGATTCGGCGCACGTTCCGGAAGCCACGAGCCGCGTCGCCGACTTCAAGAGTGACTTGTCCGAGGCCATCAGGGCCGTCGCCTTCAGGACGGCAGCTGCATCGCCGGTGGCCGTGGCCGCCCGTTCCTTCAACCCGGCGGCGACGGTGCGTGTGGCCTCGGCCAACCGCGCGGATTCCTGCTCGGCCGTGACGCCCTCGGGCAGCGGCGCGCCGTCGGCGGGCGCCGGGATCGCCTCGGGCATCCGGCGGACCGGGCCGATGATGCGGCCGGCGCTGACGCCGACGCCTGCAAACCTTTGGCTCATGCCGCCACCTTCTCGGTCTCGGACGAAGCCACGGCGGTGGGCGCCTTGCGGGCATAGCGCTTCAGGGCAATGACCGCGAGGGCCGAGATGACCATGCCCACCACGATGGAGATGAGGAACATGGCCAGGTTGCCGATGGCGAAGGCGACGAACAGGCCGCCGTGCGGTGCCTGGCTGGTGACGTGGAAGCCCATCACCAGGGCGCCGGTGACGCCGGCTCCGAGCATGCTGGCGGGGATGACGCGCAGCGGGTCGGCGGCGGCGAACGGGATGGCGCCCTCGGAGATGAAGGCGGCGCCGAGCAGCCAGGCGGCCTTGCCGTTCTCGTGCTCGGCGGTGGTGAAGCGCTTCTTGTCCAGGGCGGTGGCCAACGCCATGGCCAGCGGGGGCACCATGCCGGCTGCCATGACCGCCGCCATGATCTCCCACGGTGCCTGGTTGGCGATCGATCCGGTGCCCAGGCCGGCGACGGCGAAGGCGTAGGCGACCTTGTTCACTGGTCCGCCGAGGTCGACGGCCATCATCAGACCCAGGATCAGCCCCACGAGGGCTGCAGCGGTCCCGGACATGCCGGAGAGCCAGTTGCTCAGCGCGGTGCTCAGTGCGGCGATCGGGCCGCCCAGGAAGAGGAACATGGCGCCGGAGGCCAGGATGGAGCCGATCAGCGGGATGATCACCACGGGCATCAGCCCGCGCAGCAGCTTCGGCACCCGCCAGCTGCCGATCCAGCGGGCGATGACGCCGGCGAGCAGGCCGCCGACGATGCCGCCCAGGAAGCCGGCACCCATGAAGCCCGCCACGGCTCCTGCGGTGAAGCCCGGCGCCAGGCCGGGGCGGTCCGCCAGCGCGTAGGCGATGTAGCCGGCGAGGACCGGAACCAGGAAGCCCATCGACAGGCTGCCGATCTTGAACGCCACGGCACCGAGGTAGATGTGCAGGCCGCCATCGGGCAGGTTGAACAGGTTGTTCTGGACACTGACCTTGTCGGCGACCTCGGTGATGTCGTATCCGCCAATGAGGAAGCCCAGGGCGATGAGCAGGCCACCGCCGGCGACGAAGGGGATCATGTAGCTCACGCCGGTCAGCAGCGAACGCTTCAGCGCAGCGCCGAGGCCCTCGCGCCCCTCGCCGGAACGGCCGTCGGCCTCGGAGCCGCCACTGCCGGCCGGGACGCGGCGGGAGCCCGGGGTATCGGCGGCGGCCAGGGCGTCGGCAACGAGCTTGGCCGGTTCGTCCACGCCGCGCTTGACCGGCACTTGGATGACGGGCAGCCCCGCGAAGCGTTCCTTGTTGCGCACGTCGACGTCCACGGCGAAGATCACCGCGTCGGCCGCGGCGATCACCGCCGGGTCCAGCGGGGTCGAGCCGGCCGATCCCTGGGTTTCGACCTGCAGGTCGACCCCTGCCTCGGCGGCCGCGGCGACCAGGGAATCGGCGGCCATGTAGGTGTGGGCGATGCCGGTGGGGCAGGCGGTCACGGCAACCAGGGTACGACGGCGCTTCGCCGGCTCCGAGGCGGGCGCAGGCTGGGCGGGCGCAGGCTGGACCGGTGCCGGGGAGATGGCACCCTGGACCAGCTCCACGATCTCGGCGGGGCTTGCCGCCGAGCGGAGGGCAGCCGTGAAGTCCTTCTTGACGAGGGATCGGGCCAGCTTGGAGAGCAGCTTGAGGTGCTCCTGGTCGGCTCCCTCGGGGGCGGCGATGAAGAAGACCAGGTCGGCCGGGCCGTCCTTGGCACCGAAATCGACGGGTGGGGCCAGCCGGGCCATCACCAGGGTGGCCTCGGTGACCGCCGCCGAACGGCAGTGGGGGATGCCGATGCCGCCGGGGACACCCGTGGCGGTCTTCGCTTCACGGGCGATCCCGTCAGCGGCCAGGTCGTCGGCGTTGGTGGCGCGTCCTGCAGCCGCGACGGACGCGGCGAGGGCGCGGACGACGTCGGCGCTGGTTCCGCCGAGGTCACGGTCCAAGAGGACGAGGTCTTCGGTGATGAGCTCGGACATGCTTACTCCTTGGGAGTCTGGGTCGAGGGGGCCAGCAGGCGGCCGGTGGGTGCCGGGGCCAGGGGCGTGACGGTGACGGATTCCGGCGAGGTCTGTTCGGGGGTGGGGATCAGCGAACCGGGGAGGGAGGCCGCTGCCGCACCGTAGGCGACGGCGGATCGGAGGCATTCGGGCGGTGTGGCGCCGCGGTCATGGGCGATGAGGTATCCGGCCAGCGAGGAGTCGCCGGCCCCCACGGTGCTGCGCGCCTGGATGGGGGAGTGCGTGGCCAGCCAGGCGCCCTCCGCCGTGACGAGGAGGGCTCCGCGGGCACCAAGCGTGGCCAGGACCGCTGTGGTTCCGCGGTCCACCAGTTGCCGGGCGGCGGCCGCCGCCAACTCGGGGGAGGCCTCCAGCTCGGCTTCGGAGTGGGTGCCCGCCAGGCCCGCCAGTTCCTCGGCGTTGGGCTTGATCAGGTCGGGGAGGCCGGCCGGTGCGTCGTAGAGGCAGGCCAGCGGTGCATCGGAGGTGTCGACGGCGATGAGGGGGCAACGGCCGCCCAGGCCAAGATGCAGCCGGGCGATCGTCTCGGCGTAGAAGTAGGCGGGGACGCCGGGGGGCAAGGAGCCGGCCAGGACGATCCAGGACGACTCCGTTGCGGCGTGCAGCAGCGCGGCGGAGATCTGCTCCTGGTGGGCGGCGTCGAGGGACGGGCCGGGTTCGTTGACCTTGGTGGTGGTCCCGTCCGGTTCGGTGATGGTGACGTTGCTGCGCAAGGGCTGGCCGATGGGCAGCGCACGGTGCGGTAATCCATCGACGGCCAGGCCGAGGACGACCGGGTCCGTGTCATCCCCGGGCAGCAGGGCCAGGGTCGCGACGCCGGCCGCGACGAGCGCGCGGGTGACGTTGACGCCCTTGCCGGCCGCCTGGGCTCCGGCAGTCCGCGCGCGTTGGACGCCGCCGCGGACCAACGCGGAGCCGAGCTCGATGGTCCGGTCGAGGCTGGGGTTGGCGGTGAAGGTGGTGATCATGCGATCACGACCTCGACGTCGGCGTCCTCCAGGGCGGCGGCCAGGCCGGGCTCGGGGGCGGAGTCGGTGACGAGGGTGTCGATCTGGTCCAGGTCGGCGAAGCGGATCAACGTCTCCTGGCCGAGCTTGCTGGAATCGGCGAGCAGGACCACGCGGCGGGCGCAGGCGACGATCGCCGACTTCACCGCCGCCTCCAGCGGGTCGGGGGTGCTCAGGCCGAACCCCGCGTGGATGCCGTTGGCGCCGATGAAGGCGATGTCCGGGCGCAGCGCCCGGAACTGGTCGATCGTTGAATTGCCGATGGCGGCACTGGTCAGGGCGCGGACGCGGCCGCCGATGACCTCGAGTTGGAAGGTGCCGGTGGTGGAGATCCGGTAGGCGACGGGAACGGAGTGCGTGAGCACCAGCAGCTCGGCGCTCCGCGGGGCCGGCACCTGGGAAGCCATCGCCTGGGCGAGGAGTTCCGTCGTCGTGCCCGCATCCAGAACCACCGAGGTGGCCCCGGAGGGCAGCAGGTCCACCGCGCGTTCGGCGATCCGGGACTTCTGTGCGTGGTTCAGTGCGGTGCGGACGCTCAGGCTTTCCTCGGCGGTGCTGGTGGTTCCGTTGGCCACTGCCCCGCCGTGGACGCGGCGGAGCAAGCCGTCCTGTTCGAGCTGGGCCAGGTCGCGGCGCACGGTTTCCCGGGTGATCTCCAGCTGCCGGGCCAGATCGGCCACTGAAACCCGTCCGGCGCTGGTGACCAGGTCGCCAATCAGACGATGTCGCTCTTCGGCGAACATGGTGGGTTCCCTTCGGTGGTCCGCATCACAGTCGATCTGTGTTTCGTTGACTTTAGATCCACCGGGGAAACAAAGTCAACAGAAAAGCAGAAAAACAAATTGAAACGGACTTCAAGGGTGGAGGGGCAGCCCGGAACGGCGGAGGTCCGGAGGCTTTGCGACTTGCCCCGCGGGGCCGGCTGCGGTTGGGTGGGTGAATGGCCTCTTTGATCGAAGACTATGCATTGCTGTCCGATCTGCGTACTGGTGCCCTGGTGTCGGAATCGGGAAGCGTCGACTGGCTCTGCTTCCCGCGCTTCGACTCGGACGCCGCCTTCACGGCGTTGCTGGGGGATTCCGAGCATGGGCGGTGGCTGCTGGCGCCCGAGGGTGCGGTGGATGACTGCGAGCCCCAGCATCCGGCCCGACGCTCCGAGCGCCGCCGGGCCGCCCGCGCCGCCGGCGAGGAGGACCCGCTGCAGGGGGAGGCGGAGCCGGATCCCGCAGCCGAAGGCCGCCCCGTCGTCGTCCAGCGGACCTACGTGGATTCGACGTTCGTGCTGCGGACGCTGTGGAAGACCCCCGACGGGCAGGCGCTGGTCACCGACTTCATGCCCGTGGGTGACCGGCGTGCATCGATCGTCCGGCGGGTCGAGGGGCTGGCCGGCAGCGTGCGGATGCACCAGGAGATCAGCTTCCGCTTCGGTGACGGGGCGGTGGTCCCCTGGGTGCGACGCCACGAGGACCAGAAGAGCGGCGACACCTCCATTGTTGCCGTGGCCGGTCCCGATGCGGTGGTCCTGCATGGGGACCGCCTGCCCCAGGGCCACGACCACCGGCACATCGGGGACTTCATCGTCTCCGCGGGTGAGGCGGTGGACTTCGAACTGTGCTGGTTCCCCTCGCATCGACACGTTCCGGCACGCATCGACGCCGGGGCCAGCCTGCAGGAGACCGTCTCGTACTGGAAGAACTGGTCCAAGGACATCCCCCAGCAGGAGTCCTACCACGCCGTCGTCAAGCGGTCGCTGCTCGTCCTGCGTGCACTGACGCATGAGGCCACCGGCGGGATCGTCGCGGCACCCACCACGTCGCTTCCCGAGGACTTCTGCGGCGAGCGGAATTGGGACTACCGCTTCTGCTGGCTGCGTGATGCCGCGCTGACGCTCGAGGCCATGATGACCCACGGGTATGAGAAGGAAGCGCTGAATTGGCGCGATTGGCTCCTGCGCGCCGTCGCCGGGGACCCGGATGACCTGCAGATCATGTACGGCGTGGGCGGGGAACGGCGCCTGCCCGAACGCAACCTCGACCACCTGCCCGGATACGAGGGTTCGCTGCCGGTCCGCGCCGGCAACGGAGCCGTCGACCAATACCAGGGGGACGTCGTCGGGGAGGTGCTCGTTGCGCTGGAGAAGCTGCGCAACATGGGCGGCGTCGAGGACCACTTCTCCTGGCCGCTGCAGAAGAAGCTGCTGGGCTACGTCGAGGAGCACATCGACGACAAGGACCACGGCATCTGGGAAATGCGCGGGGACCAGAAGCACTTCACCCATTCGCGCGTGATGATGTGGGCCGCCTTCGACCGGGGCGTCCGTGCGGTGCGCGAACACCAGCTCGACGGCGACGCTGCCCGATGGGAGGAGCTGCGCGACCGCCTGCGCGAGGAGATCATGGAGCACGGCTACAGCGAAAAGGAAGGGACCTTCACCCAGACGTACGACGACGCCGAGGTCGACGCCTCGCTGCTGGTCATCGCCCAGGTGGGCTTCATCGAATACGACGACCCGAAGATGCTGGGCACCGTCGCCCGCCTCGAACGCGATCTGATGGACGACGCCGGCCTGCTGCTGCGGTATCGGACCTCATCGGGCAAGGACGGGCTGAGCGGTGCAGAACACCCGTTCCTGGCCTGCTCGTTCTGGCTGGTGGAGCAGTATGCCCGTTCGGGCCGCATCGATGATGCCAGGAAACTGATGGACCAGCTGGTCGGCTACTCCAACGGGCTGGGACTGCTCGCCGAGGAATACGACACCGTCGACGGGCGCATGGCCGGGAACTTCCCCCAGGCCTTCTCCCACCTGACCCTGATCCGTGCGGCAGATGCGATCAACGGACACGGCCAGCGCGCCATCTGAGGTGGGCCCGGCTGGTTCCGGCCGGGTCGGCGTCAGGACGTCGACCCCAGGGGTGCCGCGCTCTTCGCATCCAGGGGGTGCGCTATCTCATCCTGGGCCATGCGCCCCGCCACCCAGACGATGACGCCGATGACCGGGGACGCCACCCCCGCGACCACGAAGACCAGCCAGAGGGGGACCACTTCGCCGATCGGGCCGGCCAGGGCCATGGACACCGGCATGAGGGCCAATGAAACGAAGAAGTCCAGGCTCGAGATCCGACCCAGCATCCGGCGCGGGACGCGCCGCTGCAACAGCGTTCCCCAGATGACCTGGCCCATCCCACCGGTGGCACCCACGACGAACAAGGCCAACGCCAGCTGCCACAGACCGGTCACGATGCCCACGGCCGCGAGGGGGAGGGTCCCCAGCGCCCACACCGCCACCATCCAGGTGAGGTACCTGCGGGGCAGGGGGCGCGAGGCGGTGAACAAGGAGCCTGCGGCGGAGCCGATGCCGAAGGCTGCCAGCATGAAACCGAACGCCTGCGCGTCGCCACCGAGCTGGCCGCCGACGACGAAGGGCAACAGGACCTCGATCGGCCCGATGAAGCTCAGCACCGAGAGCACGGCAAAGAGCAGGGTCCAGAGCAGCCAGGGGGTCCGCAGCGTGTAGGAGATCCCCTCGCGGAGATCGGCCAGCGCGCTGGGGCGGACCTCGCCCGGTTCCAGGTGGACGTCGTACGCGGTCGAGTGGCTGATGGTGCGCAGGACGGAGAGTGCCACCAGGTGGCAGAGGGCCATCCCCGCGATCGCGTACGCGGGGGTGAGTGCCGCGACGATCATGCCCGCTGCAGCCGGCCCGGCGGCCTGCTGCAGGACGGAACGTAGCGTGCCCTCCATCCCGTTGGCGGCCAGCAGGTCCCCGGGCGGCAGGATCCGGGGCAGCAAGGCCGAATAGGCGGGGAAGAAGAAGGCGGCGCCGGCGCCGACCAGGAATCCTGCCACCACGAGGTGCCATAGTTCGATCACCCCGGTCAGCGCGAGGGTGGCCACTGCCGCCATGACCGCGAGGCTGGTTGCCTCCACGGTGATGATGATGCGCCGGCAGGAGATGCGGTCCGCGGCGATGCCGCCGACCAGCACAAACCCCAGCAGGCCGATGCTGGTGGCCGTCGCCACGAAGGAGAGCTGCACCGGGCCGCCACCCAGGCGCTTGACCTGGTACACCATGGCCACCGCCCACATCCCGTGCGAGAAGACGCTGACGACCAGGGCGGCGATCAGGATGCGGTAATCGCGATGGGCGAAAGGCCGGAGGGCGCGCGGGGCCATGGTGCGTTCCTTCGGACGGGACGGGACGTGATGGGTTGGGGGATGGCGCCGGTGGCCACCACAGACCATTTTGCCGCTACTGGTTGGCAGGTGTCAATCAGTAATGCACCAAGACGTTGTTACTGTCGGGTAGCATGCGGATATGCACATGATCTTCCGCCTCTGGCTCATGCTCCTCAAGGCCCGCCGTCGTTCCCGGTTGGACCTGTTCGGCGTCAGCTCGCTGCCGATGCGCGCCCTGTTGACGGATATCGACATCGCCGGGCACATCAACAACGGCATGTACTTCTCGATCTTCGACCTCGGACGGTTCGACCTCATGGTCCGGGCGGGCGCCTGGGACGCGATGAGGCGCGAACGCTGGACTCCGGTGGTCCAGGCGGAGACGATCACGTTCCGCAAATCGGTGGTCTTCAACCAGCGCTTCAGCGTGGAAACCCGCATCGCCGGCATGGACGAGCGCAGCATCTACTTTGAGCAGCGCATCGTCGCCGACGGGGAGATCTACGTCAGCGCCCTGATCTGCACCCGGCTGCTGGGGCGCCAGGGGCCGGTCTCCAACGAGGAAATCCTGAAGACGATCGACGTCGAGGTGCCCGCGGACCTGGAGCTGCCCGACTGGGCGACCCGGTGGCGTGAATCGACGGCCTTGCCCGGCTCGCGCAAACCGGCCCCTCACTCCTGGGCACCGGGCCTGCGGCGGTAACCCCCGCGGCGCTGCCGGCCGGCACCCCTCAGGGCTCGAGTGCGAAGGCCGTGAGCTGGTCGCGGATCCCGTCGAAATGGCGGTGCATCAGCGTGGAGGCGAGGGGCTTGTCCTTGCTGCGGACGGCATCGAGGATGTCCCGATGGATCTTCGCGGTTTCGGCCAAACCCACCGGGTTGCTGTCGTCGCCTGCGGTTTCGATGGCGTCGTGGATGCTGCGGTAGACCTGCCAGAAGACACCGAGCAGGTTGCTCAGCAGCTCGTTCTCCAGGCAGGAGAACAACAGCCGGTGGAATTCCTGGTCGATCTCCACGAACCCCAGGCCGCGGGCCGCACGGTCTTCCATGGCGGTGGCGATGGCGTCCAGCTCCTGGAGCTGTTCCTCGTTGAGGGCATCGATGGCGGATCCGATCAACCCGGATTCCAGGGCCTGGCGGACCTCCACGAGTTCGTGCGCCTCGTGACCCTTGTGCCGCAATGACATCCGTCCCCGGAACGTGAGGCTGTCGGCCAGTGCCACCAAGTTGTTGGAGGCGACGAACATGCCGAAACCGTGCCTGATCTCCACGACCCCCAGGGCCTGGAGGACCTTGATGGCCTCGCGCAGGGTGTTTCGCCCGACCCCGAGTTCCTCCGTCAGGACGTTTTCGGTGGGGAGTGCGTCACCGGCACGCAAACCGCGTTCGATGATCAGGTCCATGATGTCGGATGTCAGCGCGCGCAGGCGCTCGTGCGCCCCGAGCCGGACGTGACGCGTCGGAGCGGTCATGGCCTTTTCCTTTCATCGGCGCCGGATCGGTGGAGCCGGCGGGGCTCCGTAGAAGCCTTGTCAAAAACCTGGGCGGGGCACTTGACCCTGCTCTGTGATTCGGCTTACAGTCTACATCATTACATCGGACATCCTACGTCCGACTTCATCGTACAGAAGAGGTCATCATGTCCCTCAGCGACTTGGCAGCCAAAGAAGGCAGCCGACGCAATTTCCTCAAGGTCTCCGGCCTGATGGGTGCCGCTGCCGCGTTCTCCGCGAGCATCGCCGCCTGCAGCGGCCCCAGTTCTTCCGGGGCCGGCGCCGCCTCCGGTGGGGCCGGCGCTGACACGCTCGAAGCCGGGATCTCCTATGCACTCTCCACCGGGTTCGACCCCATGACATCTTCGGGCGCGACCCCGTACGCGGCGAACATGCACATCTTCGAGGGCCTCGTGGACCTGCACCCGGCCACCCGCGAACCGTACCTGGCCCTGGCGGCCGAGGAACCGAAGCAGGTCGACGACACCACCTGGGAGATCAAGCTCCGCTCGGGCGCGAAGTTTCACAACGGCGACGACGTCACCGTCAAGGACGTTGTCTACTCCTTCGAGCGCGTGCTCGACACCAAGAACGCGTCGCTGTTCGCCCAGTTCGTGCCGTTCATCAAGTCCGTGAAGGCCAAAGGCAAGGACACCGTCGTCTTCACCCTCAAGTACGCCTTCCCGCTGTTCCCCACCCGGATCTCAGTGGTCAAGGTCGTCCCGGAAAAGGTCGCGAAGGCCGACCAGGCCGGCTTCGATGCCAAGCCCATCGGCTCGGGCCCCTACCAGCTGGTCTCGGCGACCAAGGACGACAAGATCGTCTTCAAGAAGTTCGACGACTACAACGGCAAGTACCCGGCCGGCGCGAAGAACATGACCTGGTACCTCCTCTCCGACGCAGCGGCCCGCGTGACCGCCGCCGAGTCGGGCCGGGTCGCGGCGATCGAGGACGTCCCCTACCTGGACGTCGACCGGCTCAAGGCCAAGATCAAGGTCGAATCGGTCCAGTCGTTCGGCCTGCTGTTCCTGATGTTCAACTGCACCCAGGCGCCCTTCGACAAGAAGGAGGTCCGCCAGGCCCTGCACTACGGCGTGGATACGGACACAATCATCAAGACGGCGCTGCTGGGCAACGCCAAGGCGGCCACGTCCTATGTCCAGGAGACCCACCCGCAGTACATCAAGGCCTCCACCGTCTACACCTACGACCAGGCCAAGGCCGAGTCGCTGCTCAAGGAGGCCGGGGTGACGTCGCTGAAGTTCGAGCTGCTCACCACCGACACCTCCTGGGTCAAGGACGTCGCCCCGCTGATCCTCGAGTCGTGGAACAAGATCCCGGGCGTGCAGGTCACCATGCGCAACCTGCAGTCGGGTGCCCTGTACGGGGAAAACGTCGACACCGGGAAGTACTCCGTGGTGGTCGCGCCCGGTGATCCCTCGGTGTTCGGCAACGACATGGACCTGCTGTTGAGCTGGTTCTACCGTGGCGACGTCTGGCCCAAGAACCGCTTCCACTGGGACAAGACGGCCGCCAACAAGAAGGTCCAGGCCAAGCTCGACGAAGCAGCCAAGACCGACGACGAGGCCAAGGCCAAGGCGGCCTGGGGCGAGATCATCAACACCGTGGCCGAGGAGGCCCCGCTGTACCCGATCTTCCACCGCCAGCTGCCCACCGCCTGGGACGAGAACAAGCTGGACGGGTTCCAGCCGTTGCCGACCACGGGTGTCTCCTTCGTCGGCGTCAAGCCCAAGGCCTAGCCACCCCCGCAGCGGCCGCACCGCCGTCGTCCCCCGATGGCGGCGGTGCGGCCCCGCTGACCTTTTCGAGTACATCCTTCCCCGACACATGGGAGTCCGACCGTGGGAACACTCCTGCGACTGCTGATGCGCCGCCTGGCTGCATTGCCGCTGATGATCCTGGGCGTCACGTTCCTGGTCTTCGTGATCCTCAAGCTCGCCCCCGGCGACGAGGCCACGATGGCCCTGGGCGAGGGCGCGAGCCTCGACGCCAAGGAGGCCTACCGCGAGGAACGCGGGCTGAACCTGCCGCTGCCGGTCCAGTACGTGGCCTTCCTGGGCCGCCTGCTGACCCTGGACTTCGGGGTGACCACCCCTCCGTCGCGCCCAGTGGCCGGCATGATCGCCCAGGCGTTCCCGCTCACGCTGCAGCTGACGGCGTTTGGCGTGGTCATCGCCGTCGTGATCTCCCTGGCGTTCGGCGTGCTCGGCGCCCTCTACCGTGACAAGCTGCCGGACCAGCTGATCCGCGTTTTCTCCATCGCCGCCGTGGCGACGCCGTCGTTCTGGTTGGGCATCCTGCTCATCCAATGGCTGGCCCTGGGCACCAACCCCGTCTTCCCCTCCGGAGGCATGCCCGGCCCGGGGGAGGGCTTCGGCGCCTGGCTGGCACATATGACGCTGCCCGCCCTCGCGCTGGCCATCCCCGTCTCCGCGTCGCTGATCCGCGTGGTGCGCACCTCCATGGTCGAGGAGCTGGACAAGGACTACGTCCGCACCGCGATCGGCAACGGCGTGCCCCGCAACGAGGTCATCTCCCGCAACGTGCTGCGCAACGCCCTGGTCACCCCGGTGACGGTGCTGGGCCTGCGCATCGGCTACCTGCTCGGCGGTGCGGTGGTCATCGAGATGATCTTCTCCCTGCCCGGCATGGGCCAGCTGATCCTCAACGGCATCACCGCCCATGACACCAACCTGGTCCAGGGCGTGGTCCTGGCGATCGCCGTGACCTTCGTGCTGGTGAACATCGCAGTGGACCTGGTGTACCTGCTCATCAACCCCCGCATTAGGACGGTGTAGCCGATGGCTCCCCTGGCACCCCGCAACGCACTGGTGGCACGCCTGAGTTCCGGCGCGACCCGCCTGACCTCGCTGACCCTTGGCTCGAAGATCGCCCTGGTCTTCCTGGTGGTCATCGCCCTGGCCGCCATCTTCGCCCCGGTCCTGGCCCCGCACAGCCCGCTGGCCTCCGGCATCCCCGCCCAGCGGCCGAGCGCCGAGAACCTCTTCGGCACCGACCGGCTGGGGCGCGACATCTTCTCCCGCCTGCTCTTCGGCGCCCGGACCTCGCTGGTCATCGGCCTGGGATCCGTGGCGCTGGCCCTGGTGCTCGGCGGGCTGCTCGGCTCGCTCGCGGCCACCAGCAGCAAATGGGCCAACGAGGTCATCATGCGCATCATGGACATGCTCATGGCCTTCCCGGGCATCGCCCTGGCCGCGGCACTGCTGGCGTCGCTGGGCAACTCCATCCCGGTCATCATCCTGGCGATCGCCATCATCTACACCCCGCAGATCGCCCGGGTGGTCCGCGCCAATGTGCTCGCCCAGTGGGACGAGGACTATTCGCGGGCCGAACGCGTCATCGGCGCCGGGCGGTTCTACATCCTCATCAAGCACATCATGCGCAACTGCGCGGCCCCCGTTCTGGTGTTCGCCACCGTCATGGTCGCGGACGCGATCATCCTGGAGGCGTCGCTGTCCTTCCTGGGTGCCGGCGTCCAGGACCCGGCACCCTCCTGGGGCAACGTCATCTCCTACGGGCGCACCCTGGTCCTGAACAACGCCTGGTGGGCCACCACCTTCGCCGGCCTGGTCATCCTGCTGACCGTCCTGGCGCTGAACATCCTCGCCGAGGGCATGACCGACGCCCTGGTCAACCCGAAGCTGCGCGGCGCCACCCCGGCCGCCGATACCGCGACCCTCGGAGTCGCCGCCGCAGGCGATGCCACCGTGCAGCACCACGGCACGGCACCCACCCCGGGCGCCACGGTCGCCGAGGACGACGACCGGGCGCTGGCCCCCGGCACTGATTCCCTGGCCACCGACCAGGGGGAAGCCGAACGACGGCGGCTGGCCACCGAACTCGACCGCCTAGCAGTGGTCGAGTCCACGCGGACCGACCGGCTCCAGCTGGCCAACGGGGGAGCGGACGCCGCACCCGTGCTGGAAGTCAGCGACCTCTCCATCCGGTTCCCTGACCGCTACGGCCAGACCCGCATCGTCGACCACGTCTCCTTCACCGTCCGCGAGGGCGAGACCATGGGGCTGGTCGGCGAATCGGGGTGTGGCAAGTCGATCACGTCGCTGGCCATCATGGGCCTGCTCCCGGCCAGTGCCCGCATCACCGGTTCCATCCGCTTCGCCGGCCGCGAGCTGCTGCCCTCCGACGGCCGCGGCGGAACCCGCGCCGGGGACCCCGGGGTCTACAAGGGGCTGCGCGGTGAACAGATCGCCATGGTCTACCAGGATGCCCTGTCCTCGCTGAACCCCTCGATGCTCATCAAGGACCAGCTGGCACAGCTGACCCGTCGTGGTGGCCGCAAGAGCCCCGCCGAGCTGCTGGAACTGGTGAAACTGGATCCGGCCCGCACGCTGAAGTCCTACCCGCACGAGCTCTCCGGCGGCCAGCGCCAACGCGTGCTCATCGCCATGGCCCTGTCCCGCAAACCCAAGCTGGTGGTCTGCGATGAACCGACCACGGCACTGGATGTCACCGTGCAGAAGCAGGTGGTCGACCTGCTCAACGAACTGCGCGAGCAGCTGGGCTTCGCCATGGTGTTCGTCAGCCACGATCTGGCCCTCGTCGCCTCGCTGGCCCACAAGGTCACCGTCATGTATGCAGGACAGGTCGTCGAATCCGGGCCGGTGCACTCGATCCTGTCGCGGCCGACCCACGAATACACCCGCGGACTGCTCGGTTCGGTCCTGTCCATCGAATCCGGTGCCGAACGCCTGCACCAGATCCCCGGAACCGTGCCCAGTCCCGGCGACTTCGCCGACGGGGACCGGTTCGCGGACCGCTCGACCCAACCGGATGCGGATCCCACCCGCAGCCTGGTCCTCACCTCAGTGGAAGGCAACGCCGACCACCTGTGGGCGATGCCAGAACCGGCAGCAAGCACCTCGAAGGGAGGCCAGGCATGAGCCAGCCAGCAACGACCGGCCACCCGGAACCGGTCATCGAACTGAAGAACCTGCACGTCCACCACCGCGCCCGCTCCGGCAAGGCCTTCAAGCCACTGGTCATCAAGGCGGTCAACGGCGTTGACTTCAGCGTTGGCCGCGGCGAAACAGTGGGCATCGTCGGTGAATCCGGCTGCGGAAAGTCCACGCTCGCCTCCGTGCTGGTCGGGCTGCAGACGCCGACCTCCGGTGAGGTGCTCTTCCGCGGGAAACCCGCGGTGAAGCGCAACGCCGCCCTCCGCAAGGATTTCGGGCGCAGCGTCTCCGTCGTCTTCCAGGACCCCGCGACGGCGTTGAACGCGCGCCTGCAGGTCCGCGACATCCTGATGGACCCGCTCGTCGTCCACGGAATCGGCACGCAGGCCAGCCGCAGCAAACGCGCTGCCGACCTGTTGGGATTGGTCGGCCTGCCGGCTTCCGCCGGTGCGGCATTCCCGAACCAGATCTCCGGCGGCCAACGCCAACGCGTCGCGATCGCCCGGGCGCTGGCCCTGGAACCGGACATCATCGTGGCCGACGAGCCGACATCCGCCTTGGACGTCTCGGTGAGGGCCCAGGTCCTGAACCTGCTCTCGGACCTGAAAAACGAATTGAACCTCGGCATGGTGTTCATCTCGCATGACATCCAGACGGTCCGCTACGTCTCCGACAGGATCTGCGTGATGAACTCCGGGGAGATCGTCGAACAGGGCCCTGCGGCCCAGGTCTTCGACACCCCGTCCAACGACTACACCCGCAAGCTGCTCGGCGCGGCGCCCTCCCTGCTCCACGCGGGGTAGCGCGCACCGAAGCGCCACCAGACACAGCCACGCCCCACCACCCAGCAGAACAGGAACCACATCCCGTGACCGCAGCAACGACCCCTGCCACCCGCACCTACTCCGGTGTCATCCCGCCGGTCGTCACCCCCCGTTCCGCAGACGGCGCCATCGACACCGCCTCCCTGGAACGCGTCGTGGACCACCTCATCGACGGCGGCGTTTCCGGGCTGTTCGTGCTCGGTTCCTCCGGAGAGGTCCCGTACCTGACCAATGTCGAGCGCGAGCTCGTCATGAAGACCATCGCCGCCCGCAACAATGGGCGCGTCCCATTGCTGGCCGGCGCCAGCGAGCAGACCACCGCACGCGTCATCGACGAAGGACGTCGCATGGTCGAGCTCGGCGCAGACGCCCTGGTGGTGACCACCCCGTTCTACGCGCTGTCCAACGCCGCGGAAATCGAGGACCACTTCCGGGCCGTCAAGTCGGCGGTCGACGTCGATCTCTTCGCCTACGACGTCCCGATCCGCACCAACGCCAAGCTGCCCCTGGACGTGGCCATCCGCCTGGCCGAGGACGGTGTCATTGCCGGTGTCAAGGACTCCTCGGGCGACGACGTCACCTTCCGGCGCCTGCTGCTGGCAACCGCCCACCTCGAGGGCTTCTCCGTCTTCACCGGGCACGAGGTCGTCGTCGACGGCGCCCTGCTCGGCGGCGCCCACGGCGTGGTGCCGGGCCTGGGCAACGTCGATCCCGCCGGCTACCGGCGCATGGTCGACGCCGAGGCCGCCGGGGACTGGGCAGCGGTGCGCCGGGAACAAGACCGCCTGGCGCAGCTGTTCACCATCGTCTTCACCCCCGACGCCAGCCGGGTCTCCGGCGGTGCCGCAGGACTGGGCGCCTTCAAGACCGCATTGGTCCTGCTCGGTATCATCGAGAACAATGCCATGAGCACGCCCATGGCCAGCCTGAACGAGTCGGAGACTGCTGCCATCGCGGACATCCTGCGTTCCGCCGGGCTGCTCTAGAGCCGAAGGAACACCGCATGACACCCCCACCGGAACTGCTCGCCTCGCTGCGCGGGCGGCTCATCGTCTCGGCCCAGGCCTATCCGGGGGAGCCGATGCGCCACCCCCAGACCATGGCGCAGGTGGCCGCCTCGGCGGTCATCGGAGGAGCGGCTGCCGTCCGCGTCCAGGGGATCGCCGACATCCAGTTCACCCGTTCCGCCGTCGAGGTCCCCGTGATCGGGCTCTGGAAGGACGGGCACGACGGGGTCTTCATCACCCCGACCGCGCACCATGCCGTCGCCGTCGCCCAGGCCGGGGCCCACATCGTCGCCCTCGACGGTACCCGGCGCCCGCGACCCGACGGGTTGACGCTGGGCCAGACCATCGCCCGGGTCAGGGACCAGTCCAACGCCTTGGTCATGGCCGACTGCGGTTCCCTCGACGATGCCCTGGCCGCTGTGGAGGCGGGAGCCGACGCCGTTGGGACCACGCTGGCCGGCTACACCGGAGAGCGGCCGAAGACCGAAGGGCCCGACCTGGAGCTGATCGCGGCGATTTCGGCCGCTGGCCCTGGGGTGCCGTTGATTGCCGAGGGCCGGATCCATACCCCAGCCCAAGCCCGGGCAGCGATCGACGCCGGCGCGTTCGCCGTCGTCGTGGGCACCGCGATCACCCACCCGAGCAGCATCACCGGCTGGTTCGATGCCGCCCTGCGCGACTCCGGTGGACAGCTGCCGTGAGCGCCGTGACGCGCGGGGTTCCTGAAGCGGGTGCCGCCGGAGCGGGCAGGTCGCCGCGCATCCTCGTGGGCGCGGACGCGCAGCACGCTGGTCGGTTGGCCGCCGGCGTCGTCCTGTCGACGGTGCGCGCCAACCCGGCGGCAGTGCTCGGGCTCGCGACCGGCTCCTCTCCGCTGCCGTTGTATGCGGCGCTGGCCGACGCGGCCGTGGATTTTTCCAGGGTGTCCGGATTCGCGCTGGATGAATACCTGGGACTGCCCGACGGGCATCCCCAGTCCTACGCCGAGGTCATCCGCACCGCTGTGACCGAACCACTGGGCCTGGATCCCCGCCGGGTCCATGTCCCGGATCCCCACGGTACAGACCACGCGGGGCACGCCGCCGAGTACGACGCGGCGATTGACGCTGCGGGTGGGGTGGACGTGCAGATCCTCGGCGTGGGATCCAACGGCCACATAGGTTTCAACGAACCCGGATCCGCATTCGACTCCCGGACCCGGGTGGTGGCGTTGGCCGAGCGGACCCGACAGGACAACGCCAGGTTCTTCGATACCCCCGATCAGGTTCCCCGGGAATGCCTCACCCAGGGGATCGCCACCATCTTCGGCGCCCGGCACCTGTTGCTCATCGCCCACGGCGCGCAGAAGGCCGAACCGGTCCGTCGGGCGCTGCACGGTCCGGTCACCGAGGACTTTCCCGCATCGATCATCCAGCGCCATCCGCGGGTGACCGTGGTCCTGGACGAAGCTGCCGCCACACTGCTCGGGCGTACATCCGCGGAGTGACAGCACCGGAGTTGTCCTTCTCATAAGGCTGTGGCCGGGATTCCCTGGGGAACCCCGGCCACAGCCTTGCCGTGCACTGCCGACGGATCGCCGGCCTGCGGCGTCCGCGCTAGCGACGCAGGTGCCGACGGGCCCTGACGAGCAGGACGGCCGGGATCGCGAGGATCAGGAGCGGCAACAGGAGCAACAGGCCCTTGGGGGAGCTGAGCATGGAGTCGGCCGTGACCGCGGCGGTGGAGCCACGCAGCTTTTCCGTTCCGCCGGCCAGTTCCATGGATCCCGAGGACAGCTTGGCCGTACCGTCGGCCAGCTTGCCGTTGCCGTCGGCGAGTTCGCCGGCTCCGTCGTTGACCTTGCCCGTACCGGCCTGCAGTGACTTCGAACCGGTATCGAGCTTGCCCAAACCGGTGTCGAGCTGGTGCGTGCCGGCGGCCAGGCGCGCTGCGCCATCATCGAGCTTCGTCGCACCCGCAGCGAGCTTGCCATTGCCGTCGGCCAGCTTGCCGGCACCGTCGCGGACCTTGACGGAGCCAGCGGCGGCCTCGTCGGCACCGGCAACCAGCTGGGGGGTCTTCCGGGCCAATTCGCCGGTGCCCTTCTGCAGCTTCACCGAACCGGCGGCGATGGCGTGGTTGCCATCGGCCAGAGCCGAGGCTCCCTTGGCGACCTTCACAGATCCAGCGCTGAGCTTGTCGGCCCCGGCACTCAACTTACCTGAACCGTTTGCCAGCGCCTTATTGCCGGTAGCGAGCTCCTTGGCGCCGGCTGAGAGCGCTTTGGTTCCGACCAACAGGCCCGGATTCTTCTTGCTTTCGCTCTGGAAACCGGTATTGATCTTGGACAGGCCAGCGTCCAGCTCCTGGGAGCCGCCATAGGCCTTCTTGCCGCCTGCATCGAGCTGGGTCAACCCAGTCGAAAGCTTCCCGGATCCGGCGTTCAGTTCACCAGCTCCGGCGTCCAGTTGCACCATTCCGGCGTAGAGCTGGGCGGTTCCCGCTTTGAGCCGGTCGGTACCGTCTGCCAACTGGGAATTACCAGCCGAAAGCTTCTGGGCTCCGGCATAGATCTGATCCAGCGCATCCATTCGCTGCGCGTACGGGACCAGATGGAGTTTCTCGAGCGCGCGCAGCTTTTTGACGCCTGCCTCGAGTTCTGCCGCGCCATCCGCCAGTTGGTGTGCACCCGGGGCTGCTTCGGCGGTCCCTTCCTTGAGCTGGTAGCTGCCGGCCAGCGCGTCGCCGGTTCCGTCCTTGAGTTTTTTGGTCCCGGCGTGGAGCTCTTGGGCTCCGGCCGAGGCGTCGGTAATACCCTCGGACAGCGTGCCAAGGCCGGTCGTCAACTTACCCGAGCCGTCCTTGGCCGCGGCTACACCGGCACCCAGCTTCTGGGCTCCGTCGTTGACCTGGCCCGCGCCAGCTGCCAATCGATCGGCGCCGTCGGATGCCTTTTCCGCGCCTGCCTGAAGCGCATCGGCTCCGTCACCCAAGGCTTGTCCTCCGGTCCCGAGTTGTCCGGCACCCGCACTGAGCTTGTCGGCACCCTCGGCGGCCTGGCCCGCTCCGTCGACGAGCTTCACGGCGCCGGCGTCGAGCTTTTTGGCTGCGCGGTCTGCGCGGCCCGCCCCTGCAGCCACCTTCTGGGATCCAACGGCCAGGCGGCCGCTTCCATCGGCAAGTGTGGTTGCGCCCTTGGCGGCGGCTCCGGCACCGGTGGACAGCTCGCCGGTGCCCGCGTGGAGCTTCTTGGCTCCGTCGTCCAGGTCCCCGGCACCGTTGTTCGCCGTGGTGATGCCGGCCGACAACTTGCCGGCGCCCTCGTCGAGTTCGCCGGTCCCCTCATGGAGCTTGGTCGCGCCGGCGGCGGCCCGGGTGGCACCTTCGTTCAATTGGGTGATTCCGGACCGGGCCTGTCCCATGCCGTTGTCCAATTTGGAGGCACCGTTGGCCACCTGGCCGGAATAGATGACGTAGAAGGCCAGCAGGGCCACCAGGAACAGGGCCAGCAGGGCGGTGATGATGGCGTGCATCAGCGAGTGCCGCTTCGCCGCGCGATGTGCATTCATGCGTCTCCTCGGAGAGGTCGTGTCGGGCCGGACGGCGCGACGCTGCCCCTTGGAGTGCGGCAGCGCACGAGCCGGCCCCCCAGCCCGGGATGTTCACCGCTGCGCCAGCCGATCCGGAAGGCGCCCGCGGAAGCCCGGACCATGGGGTCCGGGCGAAGTCAACGGTTGTGACCTGCCTTACATTGAACATACTGTTCGGTAACATTTCAAGAGGAGTCGAGAAAAAACTTACTGATGAGTAGTAATTCGAATTCCGGTCGACATATCGGGAAGGCCCCCCCAACCGGCGGCTCCACCTACACTGGATCCCATGCCCGAAACCTCCACACCAGAAGCCGTCGCCACCGCCGATAGCCACGAGCTCATCCGGGTGCGTGGCGCCCGGGAAAACAACTTGCAAGACGTCTCGGTCGACGTCCCCAAACGCAGGATCACCGTGTTCACCGGGGTCTCCGGATCGGGGAAGAGTTCGCTGGTATTCGGCACCATCGCGGCGGAATCGCAGCGGATGATCAACGAGACCTACAGTGCCTTCGTACAGGGCTTCATGCCCACCCTGGCCCGCCCCGAGGTCGACTACCTGGAGGGGTTGACCCCGGCGATCATCGTCGACCAGGAGCGCATGGGATCCAATCCCCGCTCCACCGTCGGCACCGCCACCGACGCCAACGCCATGCTGCGCATCCTCTTCAGCCGGCTGGGGGACCCCTATGTCGGTCCGCCGACGGCCTTTTCCTTCAACGTCCCCACACGCCGGGCCGGTGGGGTGATGAGCACCGAGAAGGGCGGGCGCGTCGAGAAGAAAGTCGTCAAGGATGCCGTCTACCTCGGCGGCATGTGCCCGAAGTGCGAGGGCATGGGCCAGGTCTCGGACTTCGACATGACGGCCCTGTACGACGAATCGAAGTCGTTGGCCGACGGCGCGCTGACCGTCCCCGGATATTCGATGGACGGCTGGTACGGGCGCCTGTTCTCCGGCATGGGCCTGCCGATGGACACCCCCATCGCGAAGTTCACCAAGAAGCAGCTGGACACGATGCTGTACGCCGAACCGACCAAGATCAAGGTCGATGGCGTGAACCTCACGTTTGAGGGGGTGATCCCGAAGATCCAGAAGTCGATGCTCTCCAAGGATGTCGAGGCCATGCAGCCCCACGTGCGCCGCTTCGTCGAACGCGCCATCACCTTCGGCACCTGCCCCGCCTGCGAGGGCACGCGCCTGACCCCCGAGGCCCGCTCCGCCCAGGTCAACGGCCGGGGCATCGCCGAGCTGTGTTCGATGCAGATCAGCGACCTGGCCGCCTGGGTGCGCGACCTCGACGAACCCTCCGTGGCACCCTTGCTGAAGGGCCTGCGGCACCTGCTGGACTCCTTCGTGGAGATCGGCCTGGGCTACCTGTCACTGGATCGGCCGGCCGGCACGCTCAGCGGCGGCGAGGCCCAGCGCACCAAGATGATCCGCCACCTTGGATCCTCGCTGACCGATGTCACGTACGTCTTCGACGAGCCCACCATCGGCCTGCACCCGCACGACATCGCCCGGATGAACGAACTGCTGGTGCAGCTGCGCGACAAGGGCAACACGGTCCTCGTCGTCGAACACAAGCCCGAGACCATCGCCATCGCCGACCACGTCGTGGACCTGGGGCCCGGAGCCGGAACCGCAGGTGGCACCGTCTGCTTCGAGGGCACCGTCGAGGGCCTGCGCGCCAGCGACACGGTCACCGGCCGCCACCTCGATGACCGGGCCCAGGTCAAGGACGCCGTGCGCCCCGCAACCGGTGCCCTGGAGGTCCGCGGGGCATCGAGCCACAACCTGAAGAACGTCGACGTCGACGTTCCGCTCGGCGTGCTCTGCGTCGTCACCGGTGTCGCGGGATCCGGCAAGAGTTCGCTCATCCATGGTTCGCTCGCCCAACGCGAGGGCGTCGTCGTCGTGGACCAGGGGGCCATCAAGGGATCGCGGCGCAGCAACCCCGCCACCTACACCGGGGTGCTCGAACCGCTGCGCAAGGCCTTCGCGAAGGCCAACGGCGTCAAGCCGGCGCTGTTCAGCTCCAACTCCGAAGGGGCCTGCCCCACCTGCAAGGGAGCCGGGGTGATCTTCACCGACCTGGGCATCATGGACACCGTCGAGACCCCCTGCGAGGAGTGCGAGGGCAGGCGGTTCCAGGCGGCGGTGCTCGACTACACGCTCGGGGGACGCAACATCGTCGAGGTCCTGGACATGTCGGTGGACGAGGCGCTGGACTACGTCTCCGCCGGGGAGGCCAAGACGCCGGCAGCCCACAAGATGCTCGCCCGGCTCTCCGACGTGGGCCTGGGCTACATCAAGCTCGGCCAGGCGCTGAACACCCTCTCAGGTGGCGAACGCCAGCGCCTGAAGCTCGCCAACCAGATGGCGGAGAAGGGCGACGTCTACATCCTGGACGAACCGACCACCGGCCTGCACCTGGCCGATGTGGAGAACCTGCTGGGGCTGCTGGACCGGCTGGTCGAATCCGGTAAATCGGTCATCGTGATCGAACACCACCAGGCCGTCATGGCCCACGCCGACTGGATCATCGACCTGGGCCCCGGGGCGGGGCACGACGGCGGCTCGGTGGTCTTCGAGGGCACGCCGGCAGAGCTGGTGGCAGCGAAGTCGACGACGACCGGTGAACACCTGGCCCGCTACGTGGGGGACTAGGACCAGATGATCCGGTAGCCCTCGTCGCGCACCTTCAGGACATCCAGCCCGATCTTCCGGTCGTCCCGGCCGTTGGAGATCTCGATGGGAATCAAGCTGCCACCCTGTTCGAGTTCCCGGATGTGCACGGTGCCAGGATCAATGCCCATCGATTCCGCCTGGCGGTTCAATTTCGCCAGGGCCACAGCCATGTCCTGTTTCGACTGGCGGATCGTGACCACGGCGCAAGCGGCATCAAAGTCGCCCGATTCCGCAGCCGAGAGCAGGCCCGTGACTGCCTGCTCGATGCTCGGCACCGGCCGGTGTCCGTCGCAGGACTCCGCACTGGGCCTTGAGCAGGAGGACAGCAGGCTACAGGCCAAGAGGACAACGATCCCGGCTGCAACAAACCGCTGGGGGCTGATGCGCATCCAGATCGACCTCCCTGGGGGATGTGGGACTAAGGCAGCGGCCACTCGGCGATGTCGGTGTCGACGTCCGCGAGCGTGAGCGAGCCGGTGCGCTCCGGGATGTCGAGGACCAGCGTACCGTGCACGCTGGGTCCCGGCTTCAATTCGTCGGGGAGTGCATTGCCTGCCTGCTGGCAGGAGGCCGCCGGGGTGGTGCCCAGGTCGCCGTCGAACCCTGGGCCATCGACGGGGTGGTAGGACCAGGCCTGCGGGGAGAGTGCGAGCGGGCGCTGGTGGGCATCCGGATCGTCCGCCTTCTCGAAGGTGGCTTCCACTTCCAGCAGGGCGAAGGCCCCGTGTTCCGGTTGCCCGCCATCGACCGGGCAGGTGTCCTCGACACTGATGGAGGTGACGGTCAGGCTGATGAGCGGGTTCCCCGCGGTGCCTTCCAGCTCCACCGCCTCGCCCGGCGTGTAGAGCGGAAGCCCGCGATCGCTGGTCGCCCGTCGGGGCGTTTCATGTGCCGGAATGCCAGCCTCGGGAGTCGTGGCCGACGACGTCGGGGCCTGGGCCGCGGGGGTCCGCGGGGTGGCAGGAGCGCCGTCGGTGGAGCCGCCCGGGGAAGCGGCGCCGGGGGCGCAGGAAGACAGGAGCGCGGCCGCGGCGGCGAGCGTTGCCAGCTGGGCCACGCGCGGGGCGGCTCGTCCTCGGCGGTCAAACATGCACCCATTGTCGCCCACCGGCTCCGATGGTGTCGAAAGGACGCCCCACGGGGGTAGTCTCGGCCACATGGTGCGTTTCTTCCTGCTGACATTGTTCATCGTCCTGGCGGCAGCGGCGGTGGTCGCCGCATCGTTCGGGACCATCGGCTGGATTGTCTTCGGCGTGGTGGTGCTGCTGGTGGCCGCACTGGGCGTGCACGACCTGCTGCAAACCAAGCATGCGATCCTGCGCAACTTCCCGGTGCTGGGGCGGATGCGGTACCTGCTGGAGTCGGTCCGGCCGGAAATCCAGCAGTATTTCGTGGAGCGCAATACCGACGGCCGCCCCTTCGACCGGGACACCCGCTCGCTGATCTATGCGCGGTCCAAGGGAGCCGACAGCCACAAGGCCTTCGGCACCGAACGCGATGTGAACTCCCAGGGCTACGAATTCCTCCTGCACTCCAGCGCACCGTTGGCTCCACCCGAGGAACACCACCGGGTGCGCATCGGCGGCCCGGATTGCCGCCAGCCCTACGACATCGCCCTGATGAACGTGTCCTCGATGAGTTTCGGGTCGTTGTCCAAGAATGCCGTGCTGGCCATGAACAAGGGCGCCGCGTTGGGTGGGTTCGTCCACGCAACCGGCGAGGGCGGGCTGACCCCATATCACCTCGAATACGGGGCCGACCTGTTTTGGGAAATCGGTTCCGGCTACTTCGGCTGCCGCGACGAGCACGGCAGGTTCGCGCCGGAGACCTTCCGGGAGAAGGCGGCCACCGAACAGGTCAAGGGCATCACCATCAAGCTGAGCCAGGGGGCCAAGCCGGGGCTCGGCGGTGTCCTGCCGGCCTCGAAGATCACCCAGGAAATCTCCGAGGCCCGCGGGGTGCCGATGGGGAAGGACTGCATCTCCCCGGCGTCGCATTCGGCGTTCCACACCCCGCGCGAGCTGATGGAGTTCGTCGGTCGGCTCCGTGAACTCGCCGAGGGCAAGCCGATTGGCTACAAGTTCTGCGTCGGATCCCGCACCGACGTGCTGGCCATGTGCAAGGCCATGCTGGAAACCGGGATCACCCCGGACTACATCATCATCGACGGTTCCGAGGGCGGCACCGGTGCGGCCCCGCTGGAGTACGAGGACCATGTGGGCACCCCGCTGACCGAGGGGTTGATGCTGGTGCACAACGCGCTGGTCGGGACGGGCCTGCGCGACAAGATCCGCCTCGGGGCGGCCGGCAAGGTTGCCAGCGGCAGCGACATCGTCAAGCGGCTCATCCAGGGTGCCGACTTCACCATGAGCGCGCGGTCCATGATGATGGCCACCGGCTGCATCCAGGCCCAGAAGTGCCATACGAACGAGTGCCCCGTGGGCGTGGCCACCCAGAACCCCCGCCTCATGCGCGCCCTGAACGTGGAGGACAAGGGAAACCGTGTCCACAACTACCAGAAGCTCACGGTCGCCGAGGCCGAACAGATCATGGCCTCCATGGGTGTCTCCAACCCGGCGAACCTGAACCAGCGGATGCTGCGCCGCCGCGTGGACCACCTGACCACCAGCAGCTACGCCGCGCTCTACAACTGGATGCGTCCCGGTGAACTCCTGGAGGATCCGCCGCGCGGCTGGCGCCTGGACTGGGACGAGGCAGACACCGAGCATTTCGGCGAGCACGCCCCGATTCCGTGGTTGGAGCCGACCGGGGGACAAGGGGCCGGGGAGGCCACCCGTGCCGGAGACCCCCGCCGCGACCGCCCCGACATGGCCCGTTGGGACGAGACCAGCTCCCTGTCCCAGGTCCCGGGTCCCAGCCGGGATGAGGTCGACGACACCGACACGGGCAACACCCCGCGGGTGGAGTCCTCCGGTGTCCGCCCCGAAGGGCGCCCGGGCGGATAGGCAGGACGGGCCGGCCACCGGAGGGCGGAGGCAGCACCATGAAGATCGACCTGAAGAAGGACCGCAGGGACCTCTACCTGCCGGGATCGAAGGACTTCGTGGAGGTCCTCGTCCCGCCGATCACCTACTTGGCGGTCGACGGCCACGGGGACCCGAACACCTCGGCCGCCTACCCGCTGGCGGTCCAGGCCCTCTATGCGAGCGCCTATGCGGTCAAGTTCGCCCTCCGGGCGCGCACGGGCGAGGACTTCGTCGTCGGGCCGCTCGAGGGGTTGTGGTCCAGCCCCGACCCCACGGCCTTCACCGCCGGCCGCAAGCAGGAATGGGACTGGACGATGTTGAGCCCGCTCCCCGGCGTCGTCGGGGACCGCGATGTCGAGGCGGGCCGCGAGGCGGCGGCCCGGAAGAAGCCAGGGCTGGACCTCTCCGGGGTGCGGGTCCTGGACTACGACGAGGGCCGTTCGCTGCAGATCCTGCACATCGGCCCCTATGACACCGAAGCCCCCACCCTGGCCCGGCTGCACCACGAGGTCATGCCCGCCGCCGGGCTGGCCTTCAATGGCAGGCACCACGAGATCTACCTCGGCGACCCGCGCCGGGCGTCCCCCGCGACCTTGCGGACCGTGCTCCGCCAGCCGGTCACGCCGATCGGGTGATTGCCGCGGCCCGGCCTATTCGTATTCGGCCAGGACCTTCTGCCCGATCTTGAACGCCACGTTGGCCGCCGGCACCGAACAGTAGATGGCGCACTGCAGGAAGACCTCCTTGATCTCCTCCGCTGTCATCCCGTTGCGCAGGGCGGCGTGCACGTGCATTTCCAGCTCTTCCCAGTAGCCGCCGGCGATCATGGCGGTCAGCGTGATGGCCGAGCGGGTGGTGCGGGGCAGTCCCTCGCGGGTCCAGATCGTCCCCCACGCGTAGCGGGTGATCATCTCCTGGAATTCCTCGGTGAACTCCGTGGCGTTGGCCGTGGAACGGTCCACGTGGTCGGCACCGAGCACTTCGCGGCGGACCACCATGCCGTCGTCGTACCGGTCCCCGGGCAGGCGGTTGGATTCAGCCACGGGGCGCGCCCTGGGTGGTGAAGAAGTCGATGAGCAGCGCAGCGGTCGCCTCGGGATCCTCGGCCGGGGCCAGATGGGCCGCCGGCTCCACGACGGCGGAGCGCCCGTTGGCGACGTGGGCCGCCAGGAACTCCGCGTCGGACGGCGGGCAGACCACGTCGTGGGCACCGGCGATGGCCAGCAGGGGATCGGTGATCGAACCGAGCCCGGAGGTCAGGTCGAACCCGGCCAGGGCGGCGCAGGCATGGGCGTAGGAGAAGCGGTCAGCATCCTGCAGGGTGTGCAGCAGGTCGGCGGAGACCACCGGGTGGGATTCGATGAAGCCGGGGCCGAACCAGCGCTCCGCGGAACCGGCCACCATGGTGGGGGTGCCCGCCTTCGCGACGAGTTCGGCACGGTCGGTCCAGCCCTGGGGGGTGCCGATCCTGGCCGCCGAGCAGATGATCGCCAGCCCGGAGAACAGCCCGGGGTGGTCGTGGCCAAGCTGGATGCCGGTGGCTCCGCCAATGGAGACCCCGGCGTAGTAGACCGGCGTTTCGGCGGCGATGGTGCCGTCGGCGCGCAGGCGCTCCAGCAGGGCGACGACGGCGGAGGCGAGCTCTGCCATGCTGAAGTCACCGGTGGAGGCGGGGGCGCCGCCGTGGCCCGGCAGATCCCAGGCGAAGAGGTCGAAGTGCCCGGCCAGCAGGGGGGCGATGGGGCCCCACAGGGCCTTGGCGCCGGTGCCCAGGGAGGGGCCCAGCAGCAGTGCGGGTTTGGCGGTGGAGCCGGTGGGTGCACCGGCGATCTGGTTCAGCGCGAGTCCGCGCAACATCGGTTCGGTCATGGGTCCTTCTGCCTGGTTTCTCGGTGGTGCTCGATGGTGGTCTGGTGGGGCCGTTTGATCAGCCGGCGGTAGCCGACCAGGCTGCATGGTCGGCCAGGATCCGCTCGATGAACGTCCCGGTTTGGCCGAGGTAGCCGGCCGGGTCGAAGAGGGACTCGAAGTCGGCGTCGGGCAGTGCGCTGGCGGGGACCGCTGCGCGCAGCAGGGGCCGCAACGCCAGGCCCTCGGTGAGCGAGCGGGTGACCAGCTCCTGCACGGTGGCCTTCCCGCCGTCGACCAGCGGTGCCAGCCGCGAGGTGATCCGTTCGCTGAGCAGCAGGTCACCGGTCAGGGCGGCGTTGGCGGCCAAGGCCCCGGGGTGGACCTGCAGGCCGGTGGCCAGTTCCGCGAGTTTGGCGCAGGCGCCGCCGGTCAGGCGGAGCAGGGATCGCAGGGCGGCCCATTCGCTGTGCCAGGAACCGTCGGGGCGCTCGTCGACGGCCAGGGAGGCGGCCAGGAACAGCTGCGCCACCTGGTGCGGGGCAGTCAGTGCCGCCTGGTGGATGAGCACGGAGAGCACGGGGTTCTGCTTTTGCGGCATGGCGGAGGAGCCGCCGCGGCCGGGGGCCCGGGGTTCGGAGACCTCGGCGATCTCCGGCCGGGAGGCGGTGAGCACGTCGGCGGCCAGGGTTCCTGCGGCGGCTGTGGTGTCCGCCAGGGCGGCACCGAGCCCGGTGACTGGCATCCTGTTGGTGTGCCAGGGGGTGCCGGGATCCACCAGCCCCAGCCGCTGCGCCAGCGCGGTGACCAGTTCGGGGACCGGGGCACCGCCGTCGTGTTCTGCCTGCAGCGAGTCGGTGAGCGAGGCGAGCGTACCGACGGCGCCGCCCCATTGCACGGGCAGCGCGGCCAGGGCGGCGTCGAGGCGCCGGCCGGCTGCGGTGAGGCCCGCGAGCCAGTTGGCGGCGCGCAGCCCGAACGTGGTGGGCAGTGCATGCTGGGTCAGCGACCTCGCGACGCAGATCGTGTCGCGGTGGGCTTCGGCCAGCCGGGCCACGCCGGCGGCTGCGGTGGCCAGGTCGGCGCGGATCGTGGCGCCGGCCCGGGAGGCCACGAGCATCAGCGCCGTGTCGACGATGTCCTGGCTGGTGGCCCCGCGGTGCACCACGGCCGCGGCCTCGGCGGAGCCCGCGGCCTTCAGTTCGGCGCGCAGGTCGGCCAGCAGCGGGATCAGCGGGTTGCCGCCGCCGGCCGAACGGCGGGCCACGTCCGCCAGGTCATACAGGGAGGCATCCGCCGCGGCATCGACGGCGTCGGCTGCCTCCGGCGGGCAGTGGCCCGCATCGGCGAGCACTCCCACCCAGGCGGCCTCGACGTCGAGCAGTGCCTGCGCGACCGCCGTGTCCGAGGTCGCGGCGGCCACGGGGGTGCCGGCCCACGCGGGGTCCAGCAGGCCGAAATCGGCGTCGGTCATCATGGCCTTCAAACTAGCAGGTCACCCGTTCAGGACCGCGGGTAGGACAGGAACGCCGTCTCGTGCCCACCCTGCAGGTGGACGTCGAAGCGCAGCGACCCGTCGGCCTCGCGGGTGGCGATCAGCGTCTGCCGGTCGGCGGCATCCAGCGAGGCCAGCAGCGGGTCGGCGGCCAACGCCGCGGTGTCCTCCGGCAGGTAGATGCGGGTGAACAGCCGGTTGAGCAGGCCACGGGCGAACACCGTGAGCATGATGAACGGTGCCTTGCCCTCCCCGGTGGCCCCGGGGTTCAGCGTGGTGAAGGTGTAGTTGCCCTCGTTGTCCACCGCGGTGCGGCCGAAGCCGGTGAACGTGTACCCGTCGCGCAGCAGCGAGCCGGCCTGCTGGACGACCTGGCCCTGCTCGTCGGCCTGCCAGATCTCCAACAGGGCATCCGGGATCACGGCCCCCTCGCCGTCGTACACCGTGCCATGCAGGCGCACGGCCCCGGCGCGGGAGGGGTTCACCAGTTCGTTGTCGCGTTCGTAGGGCAGGGCGTAGCCGTAGAACGGGCCGATCGTCTGGCCCGGGGTGGCGGTGAGCTTGACCTCTGGTGCCGGTGCCATCTAGTGGTCCCCTTCTTCGTTTTCCATCCAGGTGCGGTTGCTGCCGGTCAGCACGATGTCCCAGCGGTAGCCGGTGGCCCATTCGTGGCTGGTGACCGAGTGGTCGTAGGTGGCCACGAGCGCGTCGCGGGCCTTCGCGTCGGTGATCGACTGGTAGATCGGGTCCAGCCCGAACAGCGGATCGCCCGGGAAGTACATCTGGGTGATCATCCGCTGGGTGAAGTCGGTGCCGAAGAGCGAGAAGTGGATGTGGGCCGGGCGCCAGGCGTTGTGGTGGTTCTTCCACGGGTAGGGGGCCGGCTTGATGGTGGTGAACGTGTATTCGCCGTCGTCCCCGGTCAGCGCCCGGCCGACCCCGGTGAAGTTCGGGTCGATCGGGGCCGGGTGCTGGTCCCGCTTGTGGATGTAGCGCCCGGCGGCGTTGGCCTGCCAGATCTCCACCAGCTGGTTGCGCACCGGGTGCCCGTCGCCGTCGAGCACGCGGCCGGTGACGACGATGCGCTCGCCGACCGGTTCGCCGTTGTGCTGGATGGTCAGATCCGACTCCAGGGCGTGCACATCGCGCTGGCCGAACGCCGGGCTGTACAGCTCGATGGTCTCCGGGTCGGCGTGGTGCAGCGACTTGGTGGGGTGGCGCAGCAGCGAGCTGCGGTATGGGGCGAAGTCGGTGCGCGGCTGGGTCTCCGGCGCGCCGCCGGCCCGCAGCGAGGCGGCGTAGGCGTCGTGCTCGGCGGCGATCTCGGCGCTGATCGCCTCCTGGGTGGCCGTGCTGGCCGCCGGATCCAGGACATGGCTGTCGTTGAACGATTCGGAGCCGGTGGTGGTGCTGGTCATCGAATCTGCTCCTTACTTCAGGTGGTGGGTGATGGGGGAAGAGGACGACGGCGGCGCGATGCTAGGCATGCGGCCACCCGGTGTAGGACTCGGCGAGGTACTGCTGGCCGAACCGCGAGGACGTGACGGTCTCCAGTTCGCCCAGGGCCCGGCGGAGCAGGAACGGGTTGGCATCCGGTGGGGTGTGCAGCATGGAGGTCATCCAGTAGGAGAAGTTCTGGGCCTTCCACACGCGTTTGAGCGCCAGGTCCGAATAGCCCTCCAGCAGGGTGTCCGATCCCGTGGAGTAGAACGAATCGATCGCCTCGAACAGGACCTTCACGTCGGCCAACGCCAGGTTCAGGCCCTTGGCGCCCGTGGGAGGGACGGTGTGCCCGGCGTCCCCGGCCAGGAAGAGCCGGCCGTGGCTGAGCGGTTCGCGGACGAAGGAGCGGAACCCCAGCACCGTCTTGTCGAAGATGGGGCCGGTCTTCAGCTCGAAGCCGTCGGGCCCGTCGACGCGGCGCTGGAGCTCGGACCAGATCCTGTCATCGCTCCAGGCTGAGACGTCCTCGGCCGGATCGCACTGGAAGTACATGCGCTGGACGGTGTCGCTGCGCTGGCTGATCAGTGCGAAGCCGTGCGGGGAGTTGGCGTAGACCAGCTCGGGGGAGCTCTTGGGGGCCTCGGTGAGGATGCCGAACCAGGCGAAGGGGTATTCGACCTTGAAATCCTGGTGGCCGGGGACCTCGACGTTGCGGCGGCTGAAGCTGCGTGAACCGTCGGCCCCGACCACGATGTCGCAGCGGACCTCGGTGGTGGCGCCCTCGGCGTCGGTGAAGGTGAAGGAGGGGTGCTCCGTCTCGACGTCGGAGATGGAGGTGACCTCGCAGGAGAACCGCACGTCACCGCCGTCGCGCTGGCGTGCCGCCGCCAGGTCGACGAAGACCTCGTTCTGGGCGTAGAGGGTGACGGTGGCGTCGACGAGGTCGCGGAAATCCAGGGGGTGGGATTCGCCGTTGAACCGCAGGTCGATGCCGGCATGTTCGTCGCCGTCGACCAGGACCCGGCCGTCGACACCGGAACCGGTGAGCAGGTCGACGGATCCCGCCTCGAGGATGCCGGCCCGGTGGGTGTTGCGGATGGTCTCATGGTCACGGGACTCGACGACGATGTTCTCGATGCCGGCCTTCGCCAGGAGGTGGGAGAGCAGCAGGCCGGCGGGGCCGCCGCCGATGATGCCCACGCGGGTCCGCACCACGGTGGGGGATGCCGATGGCATGCGCGCTCCTTTGCGGTCAGGGGTCGGGCTGCGGTGCGACGACTGGTGTCGGCACCCGGTGCCCGTTGGATTGGGTCCAGTGTGCGCTGTCGCGTGGCTCACACGCCAAGGTGATCCCGTTCAATGGGAATCATCAGGTCAACGGACGGGGAAGGCCGCCTTGTTGAGCAGGCGGAGGAATTCCGCCTTTTCGCCGGCGTCCAGACCGGCCAGTGAAATGTCCTCCGATTCGCCGGTCAGGGCGCGGGCCCGCGCATACAGGGCGGTGCCGGCTGCGCTCGACTCGATGAGCTTGGAGCGCCGGTCGGTGGGGTCGGGGATCCGCTGGACGAGACCCTCCTTCTCCAGGGAGTCCACGAGCGCGACGATCTGGCTGGGATCGAGCGAGAGGAATTCGGCCAGCTCGCGTTGGGTCGGGCGCAGGCCGCTGCACGCCAGGGAGAGCACGGAGTAGGAGCGCACCCGCAATCCGAGCGGGGCCAACCGCTCGTTCGCGATGGACGAACCGCGCGACCGGGCGCGGGCGATCAGGAAGCTGGCCTCGCCGGCCAGCTCCGAGGCCAGGAAGCGATCGGTGCCGCTCGTTGCAGGTGCCGTGGGGGTCGTCATGGGAGCTCCGAAACATTCGATGAGTTAATTAATGGTTGACTTAATCAAGAATATCAGTTGTCATCTAACCAACACCAGAATCCCACGTGGCCGTCGGCCCGGCAACGTCGCCGGCGGGCATCGACCCGAAGGAGAGCCCCCATGTCCCTCACTGGAAAAGTAGCCATCGTCACCGGCAGCGGCCGCGGACTCGGACTGGCCTATGCCCGTGAACTCGCCCGCCAGGGGGCTGCCGTCGTCGTCAATGACGTCGACGCCGAGGTGGCCGCCGAGGCCGTTGCGGCGATCAAGGCCGACGGGGGCCGTGCCACCGCCGTGGTCGCCCCGGTCGGGAGCTCGGAAGCCGCGGCACAGCTGGTCGCCGGCGCACTGGAGGCCTTCGGCCGGCTCGACATCCTGGTCACCAACGCCGGGATCCTGCGGGACAAGTCGTTGCTGAAGATGACCGACGAGGACTTCGATGCCGTCATCAACGTCCACCTGCGCGGGACGTTCACCTGCGTCCGCGAGGCCTTCGGGTATTTCAAGGACAACGGCATCGCCGGACGCATCATCACCATCGGCTCCCCCACGGGCCAGCGCGGAAACTTCGGCCAGACCAACTATGCGGCCGCCAAGGCGGGCATCGTGGGCATGGTGCGCACCTGGGCGCTGGAGATGAAGCGCGCCGGAGTCACCGCCAACGCGGTGATCCCCGTCGCCGCCACGGCCATGACCAAGACGGTCCCGTACTTCGCCAAGGCCGTCGAGGCCGACGAACGCGGGGAGGCCATGCCCGGCTTCTTCCGCCAGGAGCTGGGCTTCGGAACCGCCGACGACGTCGCCGGCCTCGTGGCCTACCTCGCCTCGGACGATGCTGCAGGAATCAACGGCCAGGTGATCGGCGTCGGCGGTGACCGGTTGCAGCTCTGGAGCCACCCCGAGGCCATCGCCACCGAATACCACGACGGCGGCTGGGACTACGAGACACTGCGTTCGGGCTACCCCTTCGCCGGGCAGGCGCAGGGTGTCGGGGAGAAGTTCCCCGAGCTGCCCGAGGACCTGCAGCCGACGCCGGCAGCGGCGAAGTAGGCAGGCATGCCCGTCTACGAACCGGCCATCGACCTCGCGGGCATCTCCGCCATCGACATGCACGTGCACCTCGAGGAGGACTCGCACGGGCACCGCGCGATGCCCGAAGACCTCTTCGAGGCCTCCGCCGCGTACTTCAAATCGGAGGAACGCACCCCCTCCATCGACCGCATCGCCGAGATCTACCGGGCCGCGGGCATGGCAGCAGTGGTGTTCACCGTGGACGCACGCACCGCCTTGGGACATCTGCCCAACTCGATCGACGACCTCGTCGCCGGCTGCGCACGGCACCACGACGTCCTCATTCCCTTCGGAACCGTCGACCCGCGCACCGGCGGTGACGCCCTGGTGGAGGCCCGGCGCCAGGCCGGTGAACTGGGGGTCAGGGGCTTCAAGTTCCACCCCTCACTGCAGGGATTCGACCCCAGCGACCCGGAATTCCGCCCCCTCTGGAACGAGCTGGAGCAGCTGGGGCTTCCCTGCATCTTCCACACCGGCCAAAACGGGATGGGAGCCGGCCTGCCGGGCGGACGGGGCATCAAGCTGCGCTACTCCAACCCCCTGCTGCTCGACGACGTCGCTGCCGAGTTCCCGGGGCTGGTCATCATCATGGCCCACCCCTCGGTGCCGTGGCAGGACGAGGCCAATTCCATCGCCACCCACAAGGCGAACGTCTACATCGACCTCTCCGGCTGGAGCCCCAGGTACTTCCCGGAGTCGCTGGTGGCGCGGGGGAACAACATCCTGGCGGGCAAACTCCTCTTCGGCACCGACTTCCCCCTGATCACGCCGGAGAAATGGCTGGCCGCCTTCGCCGACCTGCCCCTGAAGGACGCCGTACGCCCGGGCATCCTGAAGGACAACGCGGTGCGCGTCCTCGGGTTGGGCACGCCATGACCGCCCAGTTGCCGACCCCCTTCCACCCGGCGGACGCCTACGGTTATGCCGAGCTGCTCACCGACGCCGAGCGTGCCACCCTGCTGCGGCTGCGCGGACTCCTCGATGAGCATGTGCGCCCCGTGCTGGCGGAAAGCTGGGACCGCGGGGAATTCCCCACCGGCATCGAGGCACCCTTGATTGACGCGCAGTTGATGGATCCGGCCGAGGTCGCCGCGGCCGGAGAACAACCAAGCGCCCTGTACTCGGGGTTCCGCACCTTCGAACTCGCCCGCGCCGACGCGTCGGTGCTGACCTGGTACAACGCGCAGGCCGGCCTGTTCCGCACCACCGTCGCCTATGGTGCGTCGGCGGAGCAGGCAGCGGAACTGGACGCGCGCATCCGCGACTTCTCCTGGAAGGGCGTCTTCGCGCTCACCGAACCCGAGCATGGGTCCGACATCGCCGGCGGCCTGGCGACCAGCGCGCGACGCGATCCCGCCACCGGGCACTGGAGGATCGACGGCGCGAAACGCTGGATCGGCGGAGCCGGACAGGCCGATGTCATGGCAGTCTTCGCCCGCGACGTCGAGGACTCCCAGGTCAAGTGCTTCATCGTGCCGGTCGATGCCGACGGCGTGGAACTGGAGGTCATCCGCGGCAAGGCCAGCCTGCGCATCATGCAGAACTTCGACATCCGCCTCACCGGCGTCGTCGTCGAGGACGCCGCCCGGTTGCCGAACATCAACTCCTGGAGCGACGTCGCCGCCTGCCTGCGCCGCATGCGCGCGGACGTGGCCTGGAGCGCGGCCGGTGCCGCCGCAGGGGCCTACGAGGCCGCGGTCCGCTACGTCGGCGCACGGGAACAATTCGGGCAGCCCTTGGCCCGGTTCGCGCTCATCCAGGAAAAGCTGGCCCACATGCTCGGCAACGTCACGGCGAGCCTGGGCATGGTCGTGCGGCTGAGCCAACGGCAGGCCGAGGGGATCTACCGGGACGAGGACTCGTCGCTGGCCAAGATGCACACCGCGCGCACGCTGCGCGAAACCACGGCCCTGGCCCGCGAGGTCGTCGGCGGCAACGGCATCCTGGTGGCCCACGACGTCGCCCGGTTCCACGCTGACGCCGAGGCGATCTATTCCTACGAGGGGACCCACGAGGTCAACGCGCTGGTCGTCGGCCGCTCCATCACCGGCCTGGCCGCATTCCGCTGATCCCGCCCCGCACACCCACACACACCCGGCGCACGCGCGCCACCCCCACCACAGGAGAACGAGATGCCCCAGAAAGTCATCAGCTACCAGGACCTTGCCACCGCCGCCGGAACGGACCTCGGCTACAGCGAATACCGCACCGTCACCCAGGAACAGGTGGACACCTTCGCCGACGCCGCCGACGACCACCAGTGGATCCACACCGACCCCGAGCGCGCCAAGGACGGGCCCTTCGGGGGGCCCATCGCCCATGGCTACCTGACGTTGAGCCTGCAGATCCCCTTCTGGGCCGAGCTCTTCGAGGTCGACGGGGTCTCGACGAAGGTGAACTACGGGCTCGAAAAGGTCAGGTTCCCCTCGCCGGTCCACGTTGGATCCCGGATCCGCATGAAGGCCACCATTGCCTCCGTCGACGAGGTGCCGGGTGGCTACCAGATCGCCGTCGACCAGGTCATCGAGGTCGACGGGGGAACCAAGCCTGCGGTGGTCTCCCGGGGTCTCTACCGTTTCTACGCCTGACCACCAAAGAATTATTGATTTTTTCAATAGTTGAACATAACCTGATTTGAGTGTGGCGTGCATCACGCACGTTGCATGGGCCGGGCCGCACAGGCCCGCCGGACACCGAAGGAGTAAGGACATGCGCAATGCCGGGCTGGGTCCGTGGATCCGCAAGCGCAGGGTGAAGTCGGGAAACAAGCCCGCAGTCATCCACGCGGGGCGGGAACTGGGCTATGCGGACATGGCAGACCGGGTGGATCGGCTCGCCGGAGCATTGCAGGCCCGGGGGATCGCCTCCGGCGACCGGATCGCGTACCTCGGGAACAACCACCCGGCCTATCTTGAAACCCTGTTCGCGGCAGGACTGATCGGAGCCGTGTTCGTCCCCCTGAACACCCGCCTGGCCGCGGGGGAGCTGGCCTACCAGCTCACCGACTCGGGAAGCCGGCTGCTCATCCATGCCTCCGAGCTCGCGGAGCTCGCGCAACGGGCCGTCGAGGGGACCGCCGTCCAGGACCGCTGGTCCGTGGGGGCGACCGCCGCCGGCGCCGCATCCTACGAGGAGGCCATCTCCGGTGCCGAGCCGACGGCCACCGATGTGCCGGTCTCCCTGGACGATCCGGCCATCATCCTCTACACCTCCGGCACCACGGGCCGCCCCAAGGGTGCGGTGCTCAGCCACGGGAACATGACCTGGAACAGTTTCAACGTCATCGTCGACTATGACGTCCCGGCCTCCGAGGTCGCCTTGATGATCGCACCGATGTTCCACGTCGCATCACTGGGCATGGGTGCCTTGCCCACCCTGCTCAAGGGCGGAACCCTGGTCCTCCAGGACCGGTTCGATCCCGGCGAGGTGCTGGCGGCCATCGAACGCCACCGGATCACCAGCCTGTCCGGGGTGCCCACGACCTACCAGTTGCTGGCCGAGCATCCCACGTTTGCGACCACTGACATCTCCTCGCTGGTCAAGCTCACCTGCGGCGGGTCGGCCGTTCCGGCCCGGGTGTCCGAGGCCTACGAGGCCCGGGGCCTGTCCTTCTCCAACGGATACGGCATGACGGAGACCGCACCGGGCGCCACCGCATTGCTGGCCGAGCACTCACACGAGAAGGCCGGTTCCTCCGGGCTTCCCCACTTCTTCACCGACATCCGCATCGTGGAGCCGGGCGGCGGCATCGCCCCGCCGGGGGGCGACGGGGAAATACAGATCAGCGGACCCAACGTCATCTCCAGGTACTGGCAATTGCCCCAAGCCAGCGAGCAGGCCATCGTCGACGGCGGATGGCTGCGCTCCGGGGACATCGGACACGTCGATGAGGACGGGTTCCTCTACGTCTCCGACCGGCTCAAGGACATGATCATCTCGGGCGGGGAGAACATCTACCCGGCGGAGGTGGAAACGGTGATCATGGAACTGCCACAAGTGGCCTCCGTTGCCGTGATCGGCGTCCCGGACGAGAAGTGGGGGGAGGTGCCGCGGGCCGTCGTCGAGCTCTTCGACCATGCCGAACTGGACGCAGCCGGCCTGCAAGCGCATCTCGATGGCCGGCTGGCCCGGTACAAGATCCCGCGCACCGTCGAAATCGTGGGGGAACTACCCCGGACCGCGAGCGGAAAGATCCGCAAGGCGGCACTGCGGACCCGCATCACCGCACCCGCTGCCCCCGAGGGGGGACAGGATCCCAGCCGCACCTGAGCACCCGGTGGCGTGCCGGCACAGCAAGCACCTTTGAGGGAAGGAACGGAAAATGAAGAAACCCATGAGGGCCGCTTTGGCGGCCGGAGCGATCCTGGCCTTGGCTGCGTGTGGATCGGGCTCGCCGAGCGGGGACTCCGGCGGCGCCGATGGCTCCGCCGACGGTTCACTGACCAAGGTCACGGTGGGGGTCATCCCCATCGTCGACACCGCCCCGATCTGGCTCGGCGACCAGGAGGGGTTCTTCGCCGATGAGGGGCTCGACCTGGACATCCAGACGGCCAGCGGCGGGGCGGCCATCATTCCCGGAGTCCAATCGGGCAGCTACGACTTCGCCTTCTCCAACCTCGTCTCGCTCATGGTGGCGAACGACAAGGGATTGGACATGAAGGTCGTGGCCAACGGCAACAGCACCACCGGCACCGACCACGACTTCAGCGCCGTCGTCGTCTCCAAGGACTCAAAGATCAAATCACCCAAGGACCTGGCCGGCCAGAAGGTCTCCGTGAACAACCTCTCCAACATCGGCGACACCACCATCAAATCCGTCGTAGAGAAGGACGGAGGGGACCCGGATTCCATCAATTTCGTCGAAGTCGGCTTCCCCGATGCCCCGGCAGCCCTGGACAACGGAGTGGTTGATGCCGCCTGGATCCTGGATCCGTTCCTGACCCAGGCGGTGGACGACGGGGCGCGGGTGATCAGCAACAACTTCACCGATTTCGATCCCCAGCTCGACATCTCCGCCTACTTCACCTCCCAGTCGGCGATCGACAAGAACCCGGAGCTGGCAGCGAAATTCCAGCGGGCCATGGACAAGTCCCTGGAGTTCTCCGAGCAGAACCCCGACAAGGTCCGGGACATCGTGGGGACCTATACCAAAATCGACGCCGAGACGCGCAAGGAGCTGATCCTGCCGAAATTCCGGGTGGAGATGAACCGCGACGCCGCGCAGAAGCTCGGTGACTCCGCAGTGAAGTACGGCACGCTGTCCAAGGCCCCGAATCTCGATGAGCTGCTGCCATGAGCGTGGTGATTGATCCGACGACTGCGCCCGGGCCTCCCCGGCCGGCGAGGCCGCGCCGCAAAGGGGCGCCGGGCTGGGTGCTGGGCCTGGTGGGGGTCCTGGTCTTCCTGGGAGCCTGGGAGCTGATGCCGATCCTGGGAATCGTGCAGGGGAAGTACCTGCCGCCGGCTTCCGAAGTCATCGTGGCGCTGGTTCGGGACTTCGGCCTGGCGGCCTTCTGGGCCTCCGTGGGGGACACGTTGTTGGCCTGGGCCGTCGGGCTGGCGATGGCGACCATCCTGGCGTTGGTGCTGGGCATGGTGATCGGCAGCTCGCGGTTCCTGCGTCGTTTCACGAACTCGACCATCGAGTTCCTGCGCCCGATCCCCTCGGTCGCGTTGATCCCGTTGGCCGTGCTGTTGTACGGGGTGAAGCTGGAATCCTCACTGCTGCTCATCATCTACGCCTGCTTCTGGCAAGTCCTCATCCAGGTCCTCTACGGGGTGGCCGATGTGGACAACGTGGCCATGCAGACAGCGCGCTCCTACAGCTTCTCCACGTGGCAGCGGATCAAGGACGTGGTCTTCCCGACGGTGCTTCCCTATCTGATGACCGGCATCCGGCTGGGTGCCGCCGTCGCGTTGATCCTGGCCATCACCGCCGAGCTGATCATCGGCTCGCCCGGTTTGGGCCGGGAGATCGGGCTGGCCCAATCCGGTGGCGCCGTCTCGGGGATGTACGCGCTGATCCTGGCGACCGGGTTGCTGGGCATGGTGATCAACGTGTTCATGCGCTCCATTGAGCGCCGGGTGCTGGGATGGCACCCCTCGGTCCGCGGGGAGGTCATCGCATGAAAACACTGAAATCCGTTGGATACCTGCTAGCGCTGCCGGTCCTGCTGGTCGCCCTGTGGTGGGTGGGCACGTCCGGGGAGCCGAACTTCTTCGTGCCGACCCCGGTGCAACTGGTGGACACCTTCGGGCCCACCTGGTTCGAGGGCCGTATTTCCACCGATGTGATCCCCAGCGTGGGCCGGCTGGTCGTCGGCGTGCTGCTGGCGATCGTGTTGGGCGTGGTGCTGGGCCTGCTGGTGGGTTTGAACCGGACCCTGCGGGCGCTGACCGAACCGGTCTTCGAGTTCTTCAGGGCCCTGCCGCCGCCGGTACTGATCCCGGTGCTGATGCTGCTGATCGGCGTGAACGACTCGATGAAGGTCGCCGTGATCGTTTCGGGCGCCATCTGGCCGGTGTTGCTGAACACGATCGAGGGGGTCCGCTCGATCGACCCGGTGCAGAACGAGACGTCCCGTTCCTACGGGATCTCCGGTTTTGCCCGCATCAGGTACCAGGTGGTTCCCTCGGCCATGCCCACGGTGATGGCCGGGATCCGCCAGTGCCTGTCGATCGGGTTGATCCTGATGGTGATCTCGGAGATGTTCGCCTCCTCCTCGGGGCTGGGATTCACCATCGTGCAGTTCCAACGTTCCTTTGCCATTCCCGAAATGTGGTCGGGCATCATCGTGCTCGGGCTCATCGGGGTGGTCATGTCGTTCATCTTCCAATGGGCCGAGCGGCGCGTCCTGCGCTGGTACAACGGCTTGAAAGAGGTAGAAAATGCAGTCTGACGCCAGTACCCCCGAAACCCTTCCCGACCACCTGGCCCAACCCGCCGGCCCGGGCACCGCGCCGTCGCCGGCCGGCCGGACCCTCGCGGAGGGGCAGGCCCTGCTCTCGGTGCGGGGGGTGAAGAAGGTCTACCACACCGATGGCGGGGACATCGAGGCAGTGCGGAACCTGACGTTCGACCTGGCCCGCGGCGAGCTGGCCTGCCTGGTGGGCCCCTCGGGGTCGGGCAAGACGACGCTGTTGAAGGTCATTGCCGGGCTGCTGGGGGCAACCGAGGGTGAGGTCGTCCTCGACGGGCAGAAGGTCACCGGCCCGCCGAAGAAGATGGCCGTGGTGTTCCAGGAATACGGGCGCTCGCTTTTTCCCTGGTTGCGGGTGGCGGAGAACGTGGAACTGCCGTTGAAGAACGCCGGGGTCCCGAAGGCCGAACGCAGGGTTCGTGTGGCCGAGGCCCTGGAAGCCGTGGGGCTTTCGGCGGTTCCGCGCTCCTACCCCTGGCAGCTCTCCGGTGGCATGCAGCAACGTGTGGCCATCGCCCGTGCCGTGGCGTACCAGCCCGAGGTGCTGCTCATGGATGAGCCGTTCGCCGCAGTGGATGCGCAGACCCGTGCTGATCTGGAGGACCTGGTGCGGCGGTTGTGGAAGGACCTGGGCATGACTGTCCTGTTCGTCACCCATGACATCGATGAGTCCATCTACCTCGGGGGCCGGGTGATCGTGCTCTCCTCCTCGCCCACAGTGGTCCAGGAGGACCTGGTCATCGACCTGCCCGATGAGCGCGACCAGCTCGAGACCCGGTCGTTGCCGCGGTTCACCGAATTGCGCCACCACGTCTACGAGCAGATCCAACTCGCCAAGCGCGGACACCGTCCCGATGGGGTCGCCTGAACGCTCAGGCAGCGCCCGCCAGGGAACGGGCGATCCCGCCTGCCGCCGTCCGCAGGGCCATGACGGCGGCGGGCAGCAGGTCCGAATCGGTGGGAACGACCACCGAGATCACCGCCACTGCGTGACGGTGCTCATCCAGGATGGGCACCGCGGCACCGGTCGTTTCGGGGTCGGTGAAGCCCGCCAGCGTGGCGTATCCGGTCAATCGGATATGGGCCAGGGTCCGGCGCAGGTCAGGATGTTGGGCCAGGGCCTCCTGCTGGTGGCGTTGGAGGAAACCCTCGCCGAGGTGGGACGGGGCAAAGGCCAGCAGTGCCATTCCCATCGAGGTGCGCAGCACCGGCATGCGGCCGGCGACGTGGGCCTGGTTGACGGCGGCGCCGGGGCGGGAGAGGCGCTCGACGATCAGCACCTCATCCTCGTGCAGGATGGACAACTGGGTGTTCTGCTGCAGGAGCTGGTTGATGTCCTCCATGTAGGGCAGGGCAAGCAGGCGGAGGTCCCGGGTGAGCGAGGCCCTGTTCGAGAGCTCCCATAGCCGCAGTCCCAACCTGATTTCCCCGTCGTCGTTCCTGGCCAGCAGGCCATGGGATACGAGTTCCTCGACCAATCGGTACGCGGTGGCGCGCGGGACGGCGGCGCGCCGGGCCAGGGCGGTCACGGTGAGCGTCGGCTGGTCGGCGTCGAAGGAGTCCAGGATCCTGACCAGCCGGTCGAGCATGGAATCGCCGGACGGTGAGTTGGCCATGGCTAGGCGGAGGCGATGGCCGCGGCGATCTGCTGTGGATCGACCTCTTGGTGATCCGACGGCGACCAGTGCGGGGTGCGGTCCTTGTCGATGATCTGCGCCCGGATGCCCTCGGGCAGATCCGGGTGCCGCATGAGGAAGTCCGCGACGCGCAGTTCGCGGGCCAGCGCCGAGGGCAGGTGGGCGTCCTCCCGGGCGGCGCGCACCGCTTGCAAGGCGGTCTGGGTGGCCAGCGGGGAATTGGCCCGGATGGCCGCAGCCGCCTGGGCGGCCGCGGGAAACGCGCTGGCATCGAGCCGTTGGAGGATCCCCGGCACGTCCTCGCCGGCGTAGGCCTCGTCGATCCAGGCAGCATCGGAGGCCAGTTGGCCGGCGGGAGCCCGGGTGCCGAGCAGGATCTCCAGGGCGACCGCGACGTCGGCGGGCGGCAGGCCCACCAGGTCGGGCAGGGCGGCGAGCACGTCGTCGACCCCGTCGTCGGCGATGAAGAAGTCGGCGAATCCGGCGTGGATGGCATCGGCGGCACCCATGGTGGAGGCGGTGAGGGCAAGATGTTCGCCGAGCCGGCCCGGGGCCAGCCCCAGCAGGTGGGTGCCACCGACGTCGGGGGAGTAGCCGATGTGCGTTTCCGGCATGCCGATCGCCGAGCGGGGCGTGACGATGCGGACCGATGCATGGCCGGCCAGGCCGACCCCTCCGCCCATGCACAGGCCTTCCATCAGCGCCACGACGGGTTTGGGGTAGGTGGCGATCAATCCGTCGAGTTGGAATTCCTCGGCCAGGAACGAGAGGAACTCATGCTGCTTGCCGGTGGTGATGGCGGTGTGGAAGGCCAGGATGTCGCCTCCGGCGCAGAATCCGCGGTCCCCGGCACCACGCAACACCACGATTCCCACCGACGGGTCCTCGCGCCAGGCCCCGAGCCTCCGGGTCAGCTCGGTGACCATGGGGCGGGTGAGGGCGTTGATCTGGTGGGGACGGTTCAAGGTCAGCAGGCCCAGGCCGTCCACGACGTCGGCCAGGACATGGTCCTGCTCGGCGGTTTCCTGTTCCGTCGACTCCGTCATGGTTGCCCGCCCCTTCATCATGCTGTCCTGTCCCATTCAATGACGCTACTCCCGCGCCCCCGGGCAAGCCAGCCGATCCGCCGGAGTTCCCCATTGTGTCGCGCGAGACAACACGCTAGAGTTCAATATACGAACTTAAGTTCATTCAGTGAACATTTGATGGCGGGAGTCCCATGCAACAGGCCTACATTTACGACGCGGTACGCACCCCGTTCGGCAAGATCGGCGGGGCGCTGTCCTCGCACCGGCCCGACGATCTGGCCGCCCACATCGTCAAGACCCTGGTGGGCCGGTCCCCGGATCTGGACGTCGAGCAGATTGACGAGGCCATCTTCGGCAACGCCAACGGCGCCGGCGAGGAAAACCGCAACGTGGCACGCATGGCCACCCTGCTGGCCGGACTCCCCGTCTCCCTGCCGGGCACCACCGTCAACCGGCTCTGCGGCTCATCCCTGGACGGCGCCATGATCGCCTCCCGCCAGATCAATGTCGGCGACGCCGACCTGATGCTGCTCGGCGGCGTCGAATCCATGTCGCGTGCCCCGTGGGTCCTGCCCAAGACCGAACGCCCCTTCCCGATGAACAACCTCGAACTGGCCAACACCACCCTGGGCTGGCGGCTGGTCAACCCCGAAATGCCCGGGGCCTGGACCGTCTCCCTGGGCGAGGCCACCGAACAGCTGCGCGAACGCGAGGGCATCGGCCGCGAACGCCAGGACGCCTTCGCGGCCCGCTCCCACCAGCTGGCCGACGCCGCCTGGAACGCCGGGCACTATGACGACCTGGTGGTCCCCATCGAGCCGAACACCCGCAAGGGCGTGCGCCTGGACCGCGACGAGACCATCCGCCCCGCCTCCACCCCCGAATCGCTGGCCGGCCTGCGCACCGTCTTCCGTTCCGAGGACGGCACCGTCACCGCCGGCAACGCCTCCCCGATGAACGACGGCGCCTCAGCCGCCTGGCTCGGCAGCGAGAAGGCAGCGGGCCTGCTGGGCCGTGAGCCGCTGGCCCGCATCGCGGGACGCGGTGCCGCCGCCCTGGAACCGCAGTACTTCGGGTTCGCACCGGTCGAGGCCGCCAACCGGGCCCTGGCCAAGGCGGGGATCGGCTGGGAGGATGTCTCCGCCGTCGAACTCAACGAGGCCTTCGCTGCGCAATCGCTGGCCTGCGTGGATGCGTGGGGCATCGACGAGGAGATCGTCAACGCCTGGGGCGGCGCCCTGGCCATTGGCCACCCCCTCGGCGCTTCGGGCCTGCGGATCCTCGGCACGCTCGCCCGGCGGCTGCAGGCCTCCGGCCAGCGCTGGGGCGTCGCCGCCATCTGCATCGGCGTCGGCCAGGGCCTGGCCGTCGTCCTCGAAAACACCACCAGCAAGTAAAGGGGTACCACCGTGGCACCACGTATCGCCACCAACGCCGCCGATGCCGTCTCCGGCATCCACGACGGCGCCACCGTCCTCATCGGCGGGTTCGGCAATGCCGGCCAGCCGATGGAACTGATCGACGCCCTGCTTGAATGCGGGGCCACTGACCTGACGGTGGTGAACAACAACGCAGGACAGGCCGACGCCGGATTGGCACTGCTGATCAAGGAACGCAAGGTCAGCAAGGTCATCTGCTCGTTCCCGCGCCAGTCCGACTCCTGGCACTTCGATGAGGCCTACCGGGCCGGGGAGATCGAGCTCGAACTGGTCCCGCAGGGAAACCTGGCCGAACGGCTGCGCGCCGCCGGTGCCGGGATCGGCGGGTTCTTCACACCCACCGGTTACGGCACGCTGCTGGCCGAGGGCAAGGAGACCCGTGAGATCGACGGCGTCGGCTACGTGCTGGAGACGCCGATCAAGGCCGATGTCGCCCTCATCAAGGCGTTGACGGCCGACGAATTCGGGAACCTCGTCTACCGCAAGACCGCCCGCAACTTCGGCCCCGTCATGGCCACCGCCGCCGCACAGACCATTGTCCAGGTCGAGCAGATCGTACCGGTCGGCGGGATCGACCCGGAGGTCGTGGTGACCCCGGGCATCTACGTCGACACGGTCGTCCAGATCGCAGGAGAGAACAAATGAGCACCTACACCTCCACCGACGCGGCACTGACCCGCGATGAGATGGCAGAACTGGTCGCCGCCGACATCCCCGCCGGCGCCTTCGTGAACCTGGGCATCGGCCAGCCGACCAACGTCTCCAACTACCTCACCGCCGACCAGGGTGTCACCCTCCACACGGAGAACGGCATGCTGGGCATGGGCCCGGTGGCCACCGGGGACGACATCGACGGCGACCTGATCAACGCCGGCAAGATCCCCGTCACCGAACTCCCCGGGGCCAGCTACTTCCACCATGCCGATTCCTTCGCGATGATGCGCGGCGGACACCTGGATGTCTGCGTCCTGGGTGCCTTCCAGGTCTCCGCAGCAGGCGACCTGGCCAACTGGCACACCGGTGCCCCCGGGGCCATCCCCGCCGTCGGCGGTGCCATGGACCTGGCCATCGGCGCGAAGTCCACCTGGGTCATGATGGGGCTGTTCACCAAGGCCGGGGAATCCAAGCTGGTCGAGGCGCTGAGCTACCCGGTCACCGGGCTCGGCTGCGTCTCGCGGATCTACACCGAGTCGGCGATCTTCCTCCTCGAGAACGGCACGGTCACGGTCCGCTCCACCCACGGCATCTCGTTCGAGGAACTCGCCAAGCGGTTGCCGGTGGGCCTGCAGCGGGCCTGACACCGCCTCCGGGGTCGTGCCGCGCCCACCGGCCGGCCCCGGAACCGCCCGCACCACCGCCACCTTAGGATGGTGGGGTGCCGCGCGATGCCCGCGGTGCCGCGCACCCTGTCGGAAGGACACCATGGAGCACGACGTGCAGACGCCCCCGGGCACCCCGACCACCGCAGCGGGCGGCCAGTACGTGCAGTCGCTGGCCCGCGGGCTGGACGTCATCCGCGCCTTCGACGCCGAGCACCACTCCATGACGCTGACCGACGTCGCCAAACGCACCGGCCTCTCCCGGGCGACGGCCCGCCGTTTCCTGCTGACCCTCGCCGAGCTGGGCTATGTGCGCACCGACGGAAAGCACTTCGAGCTGACCGCCCAGGTCCTGCAGCTCGGCTACGCCTTCCTCTCCGGCCACACGCTGACGGAGCTCATCGAACCCGTGCTGGAGGAGCTCTCCTCGCGGCTGAACGAGTCGGCGTCCGCTTCCGTGCTGGACGGAGCCGATGTCGTCTACATCGCCAGGGTCCACACCCGGCGCATCATGCGGGTCGGCATCGCGGTGGGCAGCCGTTTCCCCGCGTATGCGACCTCCATGGGCCGGGTGCTGCTGGCCCACCTTGATCATGCGGCCCTCGACGCCGCACTGGCAGCCCGCCCGTTGGAGGCGCTGACGCCGACCACCCTCACCGATCCCTCGGCCCTGCGCCGCGAATTGGCAGCCGTCCGGGACCAGGGGTGGTGCCTGGTGGACCAGGAACTGGAAGTCGGGTTGCGCTCCATCGCCGTTCCCGTGATGTCGCCCGACGGCACCGTCGCCGCTGCGCTGAACGTCTCGATGAGCACCATGCCGGGCGCCGCTCCCGGCGGCGGAAACCGCGCCGAGGAGGCCATGGAGGTCCTGCCGCACCTGCAGGACGCGGCCACCCGGATCGAAGAGGCCCTGCTCGCCCGACGCTGACGACCGCCGTCGTCCCTCCGGCTGCCTTCCGAAGGCTGGTTTGGCCGCCGCGTTCGGGTTACAGTCTCGGTATCCAGCCGGCGCATGCTGCCCGGGATGCCGCCAAGCCGCGGTGCCGGTTCGGTCCGGTCACCATAGCGGGGGAGCATCGCATGTCGATCCGAAGCCAACTCTTCGCCCAGGGAACCGCGGCGTCCGTGGCCCTGGCCCTGGTCGCCGCCGGTGGCGCGCCACCGGCCTCCGCTGCGGGACACCCGGCCGCCTCACCGCCCGCGGCGATCGCCGCGTCGGTCGTGCCGCTGGTGGTGCCCACCGCCTCAGTGACCCGATACGCGAAGACGACGGCGAACCTGAACCTGCGTCGCGGTGCCGGGACGCGGTATTCGTCGCTGGGCGTCATGAAGAAGGGCGCCGTGGTGGTGCGGACCGGGAAGACCTCGGGGGCGTGGTGGCAGGTGCGGTACGGCGGCAAGACCGGCTGGGCGTCCTCGACCTACCTGCGTGCAACAGGCACGACGGCAGCGGCCACGCCCCGGCCCTCCACGGGCAGCTCGACGCGCTGGTTTGCCGGGACCCAGGCCCTGTACACCCGACCGACGTTCGCCTCGAAACGGCTGCAGGCCTTCACCAAGGGCATGAAGGCCACCACCTTGCGGACCTCAGGCTCCTGGACCTATGTCCAGGCACCCGGCAGCAGGGGTTGGATCCCCACGCGTGACCTCTCGAAGACCGCCACGCGCTACACCGGGTCCACCGTCCTTCGCTCCAGCAGCTACCGCTGGACCCGTTACGCCTCCAACGTCCGCACCGGCGGATCGACCTCGACGAGGAGCCTGGGGGTGGTGCCGGCCGGTGAAATGATGCCCAGGCTCTCCGGGCGCAACGGGTGGACGCGGGTGAAGACGTCCAAGGGCGTCGGGTGGATCAAGAACACGTTGCTGACGAACCTCGCAACCCAGGCGCCGCCACATCTGCAGCCGGTAACCGCGAAGATGATCAAGAAGGTGAGGGCCGCCTACGGGCCGACCTTCGGGTCGGTCGGGACGTTGCGCAATGGTTCGATCGGCCACCGGCTGGGGACGGGATCCGACTTCATGATGCGGGGATGGAACTCGGCGTCGGGCATCCGCCATGGCAATGCGCTCGCCGCCTACCTGGTCAGGAACCGCGCCTCCCTCGACATTGACTACCTCATCTGGAGGGACAGGATCTGGCTGCGGCAGGACGGGCAGTGGGGGCCGTATTCGAAGGGCGGTTGGGGGCGGCACCTGAACGCCCGTGGTTGGAATGCCACGACCATGCACTATGACCATGTCCACGTGGAAACCCTGGTGGACTGACCAGCGCCACAGGTGTCGACGGCGGAAGCGCAAACGCGCCGCCGGTCAGGGGGCGATGCTGATCTGGCGGAGTTCGGCGGCCAGCCGGTCCATGAAAACGTCCACCTTCGGGCTGCGGGTATGCCCGATCTGGAGTGCGAAGATGCTGCGGGCCAGCCTGATCTCCGGAACGTCCAGCACCACCAGCCCCGAGGGTTGCTGCTGCATGGCCAACGCGGGGACGAGTGCGGCGCCCAGGCCGGTGGAGGCCAGATGCAGGGAGGCATTGAAATCGTCGCAGTGCGCGACAATGCGGGGGTGCAGATCCAGCGAGGCGAACAGCCGGGAAATCACGGTCGCGTCGGAGGTTCCCGGGTGGTGCATGATCCACGGCATGTTCGCCAGCTGGTCGGCTTCGACCCGTGCGCCGTCGGCGAACTTCCAGGACGCCGGGACCACGACCCGGAAGTCGTCATCCCCGAGCCATTGCCGGTCCATCGTGCCCGGCCACCCCAAGCCCGTTTGGCCGACCTGGAAGACCAGGGCCAGGTCGAGTTCGTTGCCGGCCTGCAAGCTGGCGATGGTCTGGTGCGGTTCGCCCACGCTGACGCGCAACCTGATGCCCAGGCCCGCCCAGTCCTTGGCTCCCAGCAGGCGAGGGAGGGCGAAGGTGGCCAGGGAGGGGAAGATGCCCAACCGGAGTTCCTGGGTGGCGTCCACGTCGGCATCACCGGCCGTCGTCGAGCTGGCGGCGAGGAGTGCATCGATGTCGGTCAGGACCTTGCGGGCGTGCCGGGCCATGGTGGCCGCCGCCGCTGTTGGTTCGATGGCCCGGGCGGAACGGCGGAACAGTTCCACGCCGGTGTCCCGTTCCAGGGCCGTCATCTGCTGGGAGACGGCCGAGGCCGTGTAGCCCAGGGGGACGGCGGCCGCGGCAAAGGAACCGCGGGCGATGACCTCCAGGAGCGTGCGGAGGTGCACGGGGTTGACCATCAGCGCTCCTGGTTGTCGGCGTGGAGAACGGAAAGTCCTCCTAGGCCATGTTAGTCCTCGTCGTCCTCGTCTTCCCTGGACGCCCGTTCCTCATCGTCGAGTTCCCATTGAGACGCCAGTGTCTCGTTCTCGGAATCCGAATCGGCGTCGTCGTGTTCCTCGAGGTCGTCCTCCACGAGATAGCTATGCCGCCGCAAGGGGTCGATGCGGTTCATGGTCTCCGGGTTGTCGGAGGAGCCATCCTCGGGTGTTCCGTAGCGGCCGTCCTCCGGCTCGTCGAGATCGTCCTCGGGGGCTTCATCGAAAACCGTATCGTCGTAGATGCCGCTCATGGTCTTTGCCCTCCTGCTCCGCGTGCCGGGCCGGATGCCCGAGGCACGTCTGACACCACCAGCGTAGGCCGGTACCCGGCACTTGGGAACGGGCAGCTGCCGGACCGTGTCGCGGGGCGGACGGTCCGGCCGCGGATCAGCCAGCCAAGCCCATGGCCTGGGCCGTCAGCCGGACCGACGCCAGCCGTTCGGCAGGATCCGATGCGTTGTGCACGGTGATCAATTCATCGGCATGGGCGCTGCGGGCGAAGCCCTCGAGGTACTCGCGCACCGCATCGGGGGAGCCGACGGCCGTGTAGGCGAGCATCTTCAGGATCTGTTCCCCGGCGGCGGACTCCATCAGCATGTCGATCTCTGGTTCGGTAAACGGTGTCTCGCGTCCGCGACCGAGGAAACTGGAGACCCTGTCACGGCGGACCTGCTCCATCTGGACCTGTGCCTGCTCATTCGTCTCGGCAGCCACGACGCCGACACCGGCGATCACGTGCGGCTCGGAGAGCTGCTCGGACGGCTGGAAGTTGTTGCGGTAGGCGGCCACTGCGGCGTGCAGGGCATCGGGTGCGAAATGGGAGGCGAACGAGTAGGGAAGTCCGAGCTGGGCGGCGAGTTGGGCGCCGAACAGGCTCGAGCCCAGGATGTAGATCGGCACGTTGGTGCCCGTTCCGGGGTAGGCATTGACCGTGGGGATGCGCGAGTTCCCGGTGAGGAATCCCTGCAGTTCCAGGACATCGTGGGGGAAGGAATCCGCGGCTGCCGGGTCGCGGCGCAGGGCGCGGAAGGTGGCCTGGTCGCTGCCCGGAGCCCGTCCGAGACCCAGGTCGATGCGTCCGGGGAACAACGTCTCCAGGGTCCCGAACTGCTCGGCGATGACCAGCGGGGAGTGGTTCGGCAGCATGATGCCGCCGGCGCCCAGGCGGATCGTCGAGGTCTGCGCTGCGATGTGCCCGATGAGGACCGAGGTGGCGCTGGAGGCGATGGAGGCCATGTTGTGGTGCTCGGCGTACCAGATGCGCGAGTAGCCTGCCGCCTCGGCCGTGCGGGCCAGTTCGACCGACTCCCTGAAGGTGTTGGCGATGGTGCTGCCGGCCGGAACCGGGGCGAGGTCAAGGAGGGAAAGGGGGATGTTCACATAGGCGACAACCCGTCGTCGTGCACAATCATTCCCGGTTCCGAAAACTGCAAAGAACTTATTGCAAAGAATCTCTTGCAAAGGATTCTTTGCAGTCGTACGGTATCCATATGGAACCGCTCGAAGACTCCCGCAAGCATGCCGGCAGGCCCCTCGGCCTCCCGGCGTTGAAGGCCCTGAGCCATCCGCTGCGGCTGCAGCTGTTGGAAATGCTTTCGCGCTACGGGGCGCAGACCGCCAGCGGGCTGGCAGAACGACTCGGCGAATCCAGTGGTTCCACCAGCTACCATCTGCGCCAACTGGCCAAGCACTCGCTGGTCCGGGAGCTGCCGGACCGGGGCAATGGCCGCGAACGTTGGTGGGAGCGGCCCCCGGGTCCGATCGCGCTGGGTCCAAACGTCATGGAATCAGACGCCGCCACGCTGTCGGCGGCGAGGATCGTGGCCCGGCAATTCGAGCAGAACCGGGCCCGTGCGCTGGACGACTTCCTCCGTTTTGGCGACGACACCCTGGGACCGGAGTGGATGGACGGTGCCGTGTTGAACACCTCCAACCTGCGACTGGACCAGGGGCAGTTGGCGGAGATCTCCGAGAGGGTGGTCTCGTTCCTGGGCGAAATCGTCGAGGAATACCGCGATGCCGGAGGGCCAGACGCCCGGCCGGTGCAGATGCACTTCAACGCCTTCCCGCTGGTGGACCCGGAACATCCGGCGGCCACCGGTACGAGCCAGGAGAAAACACCATGAACGCCCACACCCTGACAACCAGCGATGCCGCCGTCCGCGAGCTGCGCGCCCTGGAGCCCGACGGCTTTGGCGCGGCGCTCATCGGGGCCGGAACCGCGCTCACCGATTGGGGCGAGCAGCTCACGGCCCGGCGTGCCGCACGGCATGCCGCCCTGCGCTCGGCCCGCGGACGGGACCGTGCCTCACGCCTGCACGACCGCGAGGAGGCGGTGGCCGATGCCCTAGCCGCCTGGCATTCGGGATTGGGCCAGTAGGCGGGGTGCCGCTCTCGGCTACCGCCGGGGCGTCGAGATGTCGGGGGTCGTGGCCGTGCCCCCGTCGTAGAGCTCCTCGATCAGCCGCAGGCCGCGATTGGCCCACGCGATCTCTGCCTCGGCCCGGGCGATGAGCCCCTCGTAGGCGAAGCGCTTGAAGGCCGACGTGCGGTGGCGGTCACGCTCCGGGGTCACCTCGAGCCGGCGGTTCAGCATCGCGCTGGTTCCGGTGTCGATCTCGCGGATCTTGGTCTCCCACTGGCGCAACAGGACCGTGTTGTGCCCAATGTGGTCGCGCATTTGGGTCCGGGCCGCCTCGGGGGTGGCCCACTCCAGGTATGCGGCGCGCAGATGGGCCGGGTCGCGGACCCGGGAGAAGCCCATGGGCTCATTCATCCACGCAGTGAAGGCCTCGGCGCCGGCGGCTGTCACGTGGTATCGGCGCTTGGTCGCGTTCTTGCCCCAGGCGATCTCCTCGCCCTCGACCAGGAGCTCCTTTTCCATCTTGCGCAGCTCGGGATAGATCTGCGAGTCCGGCGCGTACCAGACATGCCCGACGGACTCGCCAAAGAGCTTGTACAGGTCGTAGCCCGTCATCGGCTCCACATTCAGCAGCGCCAGGATCGCATAGCGCAGACTCATGCGCGCCCCTTTCCGTGGTTCGTGAGCCCATCCTATGTGGGTTGGAGCGGGGCGGGCGCCCCGACCGTTGCCGGGCCGCCCACCCTCGCACTGCTACTTCGTGTACCCGGTGCGCCATCCGCCCTTGTAGTCGCCGCGAGCGGCCACCGAATAGGGAACCGGGCTGACCACGACGCGTGCCGTGAACTGGCGGTGGGGTTCGACGGTGGTCTTGGCCGTTCCGCCGTCCGGCTCTCCCCAGACGACCCGCAATTCCGCCCCCTCGGGGATCTGCGGATCAATCGTTGCCAGCGACAGGCCCCGACGTTCATTGGCGCTGTAGCCGGTGAACATCGACAGGCCCACCGTGTTTCCGTCGGCGTCGATCACCCGGTCGTAGTTCGACGAGCCGTAATTGGCCAACGGCAGGTCGAAATACTTGTACGGCTCCTGCTCGGTGTCCAGCACGGAGGTGAGGATGGTGCCCAGGTCCTCGGCATCCCAAGCCAGCGTGACCTTGCGGCGTTGCGTGGACGGGTCGATCTTCTCCAAGGCCTCACGGCCGATGAAGTCGTGGTCGAATTTCACGAACGACCCGTAGCCGAGCTCCCACGGGGTGAGGTAGTAGTCCTCGATGTCATCCGAAACGAAGCTGCCGGCCACGGCGTTGACCGCCTCGTAGCTGTCGGCACCGAGCCACTCGCGGTAGGCCCTGAGTTCCTCTCCGGTGTAGATCCCGGGAAGGGGCGAGGGGATCCAGCCGGACTCCAATGTATTGGAGGGGTAGGCCCGGGCGCCCACGGCGAGCATGCCGAACTCCTGGCCGGCTTCGAGGACGGCGTCGCGGATCTTGTCGTACGACCCGTAGGGTCCCCAGATCTCCAGGCCGGGTGCGCCGGCCATCCCGTGTCGCAGGGTGCGGACGGTTTCCCCTGCGATCTGCAGGGTGTCCATGGTGAAGAACTTCAACTGCTCGACGGGGGCTCCGTTGAGCTTCTCGATGATCTTCCAGGCGTTTGGACCCTGGATCTGGAATCGCCAGTAGCGGCGCTGTACGGGTTTGCCCATGGGACGCGATGGCGAGCGGCGGTCCACCTCGATCTTGACGTCATAGCCGCCCGTCTCGCCGTGGTACAGCAGCCAGTTGGCGGCCGGGGCGCGGCCGACGTAGACATATTCGTTCTCCGCTTCGTGGAACAGGATGCCGTCGCCGATGACGTGCCCGCTCGGTGTGGTCGGGACGTATTGCTTGGCCTTGTTGACGGGGAAGTTGGCCACGGAGTTGATCGCCGTGTCCGAGATGAGCTTCAGGGCGTCCGGGCCCGAGATGAACAGGTTGTCCATGTGGTGTGACTGGTCATAGAGGACTGCCGTCTCGCGCCAGGCCCGTTGCTCGCTGCGCCAATTCGTGAATTCGGGAGCGACGACCGGGTAGATGTAGGCGCCCAGCTGCGAGTTGCGCAGAAGTTCGACCGTGCTGTCCGTTGCGTCAAGCACTTCCTGGAGGTTCTGGTGTGTCATGGTGCGGTCCTGTTCCGTCGAGGTGGAATCCGATGGGCCGCGGGTCATCGCGGCCAGGTGTGGCGTGGTTCACTGCCTACCGTCGACCATATGACTATCGACGTAGTTATGTCGAGAGGTCGTCGGCTGCGTCTTCCTGCATGATTTGGCGGATCGTCTCCGCGATGGGCATTCGACCAACGCGACTCCAGCAGGCCTGTGATTTATCTATGCGGGTAGTTAGCATGTGAACCACATCACTCGCCCCGCTTGGGGCCCATCGATCGGAGTTACAGCATGAGCAGGATGAAGTATGCCGTTGCGCTAGTGGCGATTCTCGGACTGACGGCCTGTGGGGGAGGTTCGCCCTCGTCCGGTGACGCGGGGCAGCCATCCGCGGGATCCTCCTTGGAGCAGCTCGAGGTCGGGGTGATCCCGATCGTCGACGTCGCGCCGATCTATCTCGGGGTCAAGGAGGGGATCTTCGAAAAGGAAGGCCTGGATCTGAAGCTCACGCCCGCGCAAGGTGGCGCGGCGATCGTTCCCGCCGTGACCAGCGGGCAGATGGACTTCGGATTCTCCAACATCACCTCGATGATCGTGGGGAGATCCAAAGGGCTCCCCATCAAGATGATGGCGCCCGGGGGCAGCACCACCGGGGACACCAAGGCCGACTTCGCGTCTGTCATGACCAAGCCCGACAGCGGGATCAAGGACATCGCCGGGCTGGCGGGCCACAAGGTCGGGGTCAATACGCTGAACAACATCTCCGACTCCACGATTTCAGAAGCCGTGAAGCAGGCGGGCGGGGACTACACGTCGATCCATTTCGTGGAGATGGCGTTTCCCGACATGACCGCCCAACTGGCCAAGGGCAACGTGGATGCCATTGCCGCCGTGGAACCGTTTGTGACCATGTCCGAGGCGGACGGCAACGTGCCGGTCTTCTCCAACTACGCCGAGCCCGTGGACGACCTGACGGTGGCCGTCTACTTCTCGACGGACCAGTATGTGGCGGAGCATCCCGAGACCGCGGCGAAATTCGTCCGGGCGATGAAGGCCTCGCAGCAATTTGCCCAGCAGAACCCCGAGAAGGTCAAGGCCATCCTGCCCGAATACACCACGTTGAAGCCGGAGGTGATCGAAAAGCTCACCTTGCCGACCTACAACACCGAGGTCAACGAGGCATCCATCCAGCAGGTCGCAGACATCTCCCTTGACCGTGGGCTGATCGAGAAGAAGCCTGACATGGACAAGCTGTTGCCGACCAAGTAGGACCTCCCGGCATGGTGCCGGCGGTGACTGGAGTCCGCCGGCACCGTCCTACGGCCCTGCCTCGAATTCGGCGACCCAGTGTGCGGTGGCCTGCAGGCCGCCGAAGGTGTAGAAGTGCAGGCCGACCTCGCCGTGGACTGCCGGGTCCAATGCGGCGGCCAGATCGGTGATGAACCGGTCGGGGCCGGCGGTGCCCAGGAGGTTGGCGAGGGAAAATCCGTACTTGTGGGCGATGCCTGCGGACGAGGACACCCCGAAGCGACGTGCATAGGTCAGCAGTCTCTTGATGCCGGCGGGGCCCGGCACGCCGATGCGCACCGGGTACCAGATGCCACGACGCCGCAATTCCTGCAGCCAGCTCAGCACTGGAGCGGTGTCGAAACCGAACTGCGTGATGATCGACCCGTCCAGCCCTGCCTCCTGGAGGGCCTTGGACTTCGCCTCCATCGCTTCCCAGAGCGTGGCCTCGTCGATATCGGGGTGCCCCTCGGGATATCCGCCGATGGCCACGGCGCTGATCCCGTGGGCCTGAAGCCGTCCCGAGGTGATCAGTGAGAGTGCATCGGGGAAGGGCCCGAGCGGGGAAGCGGGATCCCCTCCCACGGCAAAGACCTCGTGGACCCGTGCATCGCCGGTCAGCGCCTGGAGGAACTCGTCGAGCTCCGCCACCGATGCCAGTCGCCGGGCTGAAATATGCGGAATGGGCTCAAAACCCGCTGCCCGCACGGCGACAGCGGCCGCGAGGCGCATGGAGAGGTTTTCGTTGCCCAGAAAGGTCACGTTGATCCGCGTTCCCGGAGGTAAGGCACCGGTGGCCTCGGCGAGGGCTGCGTTGACCTTGCCGGTCATTTCAAGGGAAAAGTCACGCACCAGTTCGATGCCGGGTGACGGGTGGGGCGAAGGGGTGGGAGGCATGGTGACGTCCTTAGTGTCGGTCACAACAACATATCTATGTCCATAGTGTTCGTCTAGTGTGGCGACGTTGAAAATAGATGGCATCCTCAATCATTGAAAAGTTCTTGTAAATACGGAGCGGGATGACTATGGTGTGATCCATCACACGTTGCGTCGACGGTCCAGTTCGACGCCGCCAGCACGACCCCGGCCGGGAGCGCCTGCCGGACCGCAACAAGGAGACGAACATGATGAAACTGAGATCAGCAACGGTCGGCTTGGGCTTGGCGGCAATGCTGCTGTTGAGCGGCTGTGGAGGAGGCTCGCCCTCGGGCGCGGCCGATACCGGTTCCAGCGCGGGTGGTGGCGGGGACCTGACGCCGGTGACCGTCGGCGTTCTCTCCATTGCCCCTTCCGTGGCCATGCAGTATGGGATTGATGAGGGGATCTTCGAAAAGCACGGCCTGAAGGTGGAACTGCAGACCGGGCAGGGCGGGGCCGCCATGTTGCCGGCGGTATCGACCGGGACCATGGACTTTGCCGTCGGCAACCCGCTGTCCGTGTTGACCGCGGCCGACAAGGGCTTGGACATGCGCATTGTCACCGGGTACTCGAACTCCAAGGCCGAGGGCGATGACATCAACGGCGTGGTGACCCGGAAGGACTCGGGGATCGACGGATTTGCCGATTTGGCGGGCAAGACCACGTCGGTCAACGCCTTGAAGACCCAAGGCGACCTGACCATCATGGACTCGGCGGCACAGGACGGCGCGGACGCCTCCCAGCTGAAGTTCAACGAGATGGGCTTCCAGGACATGGAGGCCCAGCTGGAACGGGGGAACACCGACGCCATCTGGGTGCCCGAGCCCTTCCTGAGCCGGGCGCTGGCCGACAAGGACAACAAGCTGGTCGGCTATCCTAACCAGGTGGCCATCCCCGGATTGCCCACCATGGTCACCTTCACCAGCGGTACATATGCCGACGGGCAAAAAGAGGTCGTCACGAAGTTCCGCGATGCCATGACGGACACCCTGTCCGCTGCCGAGGCCAACCAGGATGATGCCAAGGCGTTGCTGCCCGATTTCATGGGCATGGACGCCAAGGTGGCCAAGGGCCTGAAGATGGAGACCTGGGACGCTGAGGTTCCCCGTGGCCAGCTCGAGAAGCTGGGCGAGCTGACCGTGGAGTACGACTTCCTGTCGAAGCAGCCGGACCTGGACAAGATCGTCGTCCAGTAGCCAGCCGGACGACAAAAATGGTGGCATCCCCGAGGGGATGCCACCATTTTCAGGTGATCTCATCGGTCCTGTGCAGGACCTGATGGAAAACTTAGACGGCGCGGATGTCCGTGGCCTGCAGGCCCTTCTGGCCCTGGGTCACCTCGAACTCGACGCGCTGGCCCTCTTCGAGGGAGCGGAAGCCGTTGGACTGGATCGCGGAGTAGTGCGCGAACACGTCGTCCGAGTTGTCATCCGGAGCGATGAAGCCGAAGCCCTTTTCAGCGTTGAACCACTTGACGGTACCAATTGCCATGATTGTGTCCTTTCGAGACTGTCCGCAGGGGACGTAGGGGTTGTCACCACCGGACTTGGCGGTGACATGCAGCTACGAGATTTACCGCGAGTCAAAAAGAGACACTCCCCGCGAACGGGGCCTTGACACTGAAATTACTGCGAGAAAACTACGACTACACGTTCCACAATACGCGAGATTGTCGCCATTACCTACCGCGCTGGCGGAATTTCCGGACTTTCACCCCGAAATTTCCCGGAGTTCACCTTCGTTCAGGTGCCCGGACGCCGGCTTCGTCGCTCCGGCCCCGCCCCGTGGCGCACGGTCTTGCCCGTCGCCGGCGAAGCACGCAGGGCCTTCTTGACCACCAGGAGGGCACCGAGCATGAGGGCCGCGCCGATCGAAGCGGTGATGGTGACCCCACTGTCGAAGGCGTGGGCTGCGGATTCCAGCAACGCGGTGGCGTGTTCGGATGAAGGGAGCGCACCCGCGGTGTCCATGGCGCCGGCCAGCGTTTCCCGGGCGCGTGCCGCCTGGGTCGGGTCCAGTTGTTCCGGGACCACTATCCCGCTGCTGTAGGCGGCATTGAGGATGCTGCCCAGGATGGCAGTCCCCAGGACGGATCCGACCTCGTAGGCGGTCTCGGAAATCGCTGCCGCCGAACCGGCGCGGTGCGAGGGGACCGCGGAAAGGGCGAGGTCGTTGGAGATCGTTTCCGCCAATCCGACGCCGATGCCCAACACGCAGAAGGCGGCCAGCAGGGCGGGCAGGGAACCCGAGCGGCCAAAGGCGACGACCAGGACGTAGGCCCCGGCGCTGAAGGACAGCCCGGTCATGACGACCGACGACGCGCCGATCCTTTGGACCAGGGGCACGGCGACGAATCCGAAGACCACCGTCAGGACCAGGCCGGGAACCATGAAGAACCCCGCTTCCATGGGGGACAGCCCCGCGATGAGTTGCAGGTGCTGGGCCAGGAAGTAGATGAACCCCATCAACGCGAACACGCTGACCAGATTGACCACCAGGGCAGCGGAGAAGACGGGATTGCCGAAGAGGCGGACATCGAGCATGGGGGCAGAGGCGCGCAACTGGCGGCGGACGAAGGCCAACCCGCAGAGCACCCCCACTGCGATGGCGGCTCCGGCGACCCACGCGGGAGAGTGCCCCGTCGCGGCCTTGATGCCATAGACAATGGGTGCCAGGGTCCCCATGGCCAACACGATGCTCCCGGGATCCATGCGGCCCGGAGCCGGATCGCGGGACTCGGGAATCAGGAACGGGCCCAGCAGCAGCAGCGGAAGCAGCATGGGCACTGCCAGCAGGAAGACCGATCCCCACCAGAAGTGCTCCAGGAGCCACCCGCCGACGATCGGGCCCAAGGCGGCGCCTCCGGAAAACGCCGAGGCCCAGACCGCGATGGCCATCCTCCGCTCGCCGGCGTCGATGAAGATGTTCCGGATGAGCGACAGGGTGGCCGGCATGAGCATGGCCCCGAAGACCGCCATCAACGCCCGTGCGCCAATGAGCAGCGTCGCGTCGGGCATGAAGGCCGCGCCGGCGGAGACCACGGCAAAGCCCACGCCGCCGATCAGCAGCAGCCGCCGGCGCCCGATGCGGTCACCCAGGCTGCCCATGGGCACCAGCAGGGCCGCCAGGACCAGCGGGTACACGTCGATGATCCACAGCAATTGCGTGGAGGTCGGTGCCAGCGCCGTGGACAGGGCGGGGACGGCGAAGCTGAGCACCGTGTTGTCCACGGCGACCAGCAGGACCGGGAACATCAGCACGGCCAGTGCGGCCCAACGGCGGGCGCGTCCTGGCTGGGCGAGTTGGTTCGTGGGGTGCTGCGTGAGGCTCATGGCTTCCTGGGGGCGATGACGGTTTGACCAGAGTAACTGTACCGTCTGGACGGTATTACGTCCATGTTTCACCGATCACCATCGGCCCCGGCAAAAACGTTAGAGTCGGGTGCATGTCCAGACCACCAGCCGCGCGGGAAAAGATCCTCGACGCCTATTGCAGCCTGCTGCGCACCGAAGGGGAGCGGGCGGCCACGATGGACGCCACAGCCGCCCTGGCCGGTGCCTCCAAGGGAGGCCTGCTCTACCATTTCCCCTCCAAGGAAGCGCTCGCCGAGGCGGTGATCGAGCGGCTGCTCGAGGCCGCCCGGCAGGACAACGAGCTGATGGCATCGGCGGCCGAGGGGGCGGCGCGCTACTACGTGCGGACGTCCACGGCCACGGACACCGGCTTCGACCACATCTACCAGGCAGTGGTGCGCCTGGCGGCCGGCTCGCATGCGCCCGCGGTGGCCGCCCTGGACCGGGTCCACGGCGACTGGGAGCGGCTTGTGCGCCAGGACGTCCCGGATCCGCATGCCGCCGAGGCCATCATGCTGATCGGCGAAGGACTGTACTTCCACTCGACCCTGCCCGGCAGCTGGTCACGGTCGCTGGTGGGAACCGACATCGATGCGCTGCTCGACCAGGTCGACCGGTTGAAGGAGGGCAGCTGATGGCGTTCCGCCTGGCACCGCGCCCCTGGAAGGGGCGCATCGCGGCACTGGTGGGCATCATGCTCATGGCCCTGAGCGTGCGTGCCGCCGTCGTCTCCGTCCCGCCCCTGCTGGACCTCATCGGCCCGGAACTGGGGTTCACCTCGTTCACCACCGGCCTGCTGGCCATGCTGGCCCCCATCATCTTTGCCGTTTCCGGGCTGTTCACCCCGCGGATGATCGGGGCCTTCGGGCTCGAACGCACCCTGTTGCTGGCCGTCATCGTGGCCATCATCGGCCAGGGGTGCCGCGCCTTCGTCGGCGATGTGGCCTCGTTCCTGCTGCTCTCGGCGCTGACCATGGTCGGTTACGGCATCGGCAATGTGGTGCTGCCCCCGCTGGTCAAGAAGTACTTCCCCGACAGGATCTCCTCGGTGACCTCCGGCTACGTGACGCTCATCGCCATCGGCACCGCCATGAGCCCCATGTTCGCCGTCCCGCTCGAGCAGGTCTCCGACTGGCGGTTCTCCATCGGCTTCTGGACCCTGGCCAGCGTCGTCGTGCTCATCCCCTGGGCCATCCAGTTCGCCGCGGACCGCCGCCGCCGCAGCGCCGAGGCGGCCGAGCACGCCCGCCTGGCGGCCACCGAGACGCCCGAGCAGACCTCGGCACGGCTGGCCGGCAAGGTCCCCGTCCAGGCGGACCGGCGGATCAACCCCTGGCGCTCCCGGGTGGCGTGGGGCCTGGCGATCTTCCTGGCCGGCAACTCCGGCCAGACCTACGTCTACTTCACCTGGCTGCCGCCCTACCTCATCGGGGAGGGGCTCGACCCGGCAGCTGCGGGCAGCGCGCTGGGCTATTTCGCGATCCTCGGGCTGCCGGTGAGCCTGCTGGTGCCGCTCATCGTGCCGCGGATGAAGCATCCGATCTACGCGGCGGGCCTGTTCATCGTGTTGTGGATCATCGGGCACGCCGGCATGTTCTTCCTGCCCACGCAGGGCACCTGGTGGTGGATCACCTCCGCCGGTCTGGGCCAGGGCACCTTCGCGATGGCGTTGCTGATGATCAACCTGCGCTCGCGCACCACCTACGGTTCGGGGGTGCTGGCCGGATTCAGCCAGGGCCTGGGCTACGCGGGTGCGGCGATCGCGCCGCTGCTGTTCGGCGTCGTGCGCGATGCCACCGGTGGCTGGGCCGCCTCCTTCGGGATGCTCGGGGTCTGCCTGCTGGTGCTCATCGTCGGCGCGGTGATGATCAACGGCCCACGTCAGATCGAGGACGACGCCGAAGCCTCCCGGGTGCCAGCGCGCACCTGAGCCCGGCTCAGGCCCCCAGGCGGACCAGCACCTTGCGCAGCGTGTTCAGGTTCCGCGTCGTCAGCACCGCCTTGTGGCGGGCGCGCCCGATTTCGCGGGCCACCCGGGTCTCCAACGAGCTGCCCCGCGGGACCTGCCAGTAGAGCACCCCGTCGCCCGCGGCGACCAGTTCGCCGGGGGACGGTTCCGGGCAGGCGGCGAGGACCCCGGCCACCGCGTCCGCGGTTGCGGCGAGGAGCACGTAGTCGTGCCGCTGGACGCCGTCGGCCACGGCGGGGAAGGGGTAGGAGGAAACGATCGAGGCCAGCCGCCCCGGCGTCGTGATGATGACCCACGCCTCGTAGCCGAACCGGGCCCGCAGCACCGCCTCGACGTCCGCCTTCACGGCGGTCGGATCGCCGGTGGCCGCGTCGAGGACCACATTGCCGGAGGCCAACAGGGTGGACACATGCGCGTACCCGGCACCGGAGAGCGCCTCGGCCAGGTCCTTCATCGCGATCCGGACCCCGCCGACGTTGATGCCGCGCAGGAAGACGGCGTAGGTATGCATGCGCCCATTCTGCCGTGGCGGCACCGGTTTTCGATACGCTCGGTCCATGACAACCCGTGCCCCCTTTGGTTCCTGGCCGTCGCCGATCACCGCCGCCTCGCTGGTGGCCTCCAGCACCCCCGTGGGGTCCCCGCGCTTCGTGGGCGATTCGATCTGGTGGCTCGAGGGCCGACCGGCGGAGGGCGGCCGTTTCACCGTGGTCGCGGACGGGGAAGCGCACCGCGAACTCGTGCCCGCCCCGTACAACGTGCGCAGCCGGGTGCACGAATACGGGGGTGCCGCGTGGGCCCCGGTCGACGACGGCGCCGGGGACCGGCTCGTGTTCGCGAACTTCGCCGACCAGCGCGTCTACCTGCACACCGGGGACGGCCTGGGCCCGTTGACCCCCGCCTCGGTTCCCGCGGGGGAACCCGGGGCCGACCCGCAACTGCGCTTCGCCGAATTCACCGCCTCCCGGCGCGACGGCGAGGTGCTGGCCGTCTGCGAGGACCACACCGGTGCCGCCCCCGAACGCTACATCGTGGCCATCCCGCTGGACGGCAGCGCCGCCGCCGACGCCGCCGCCCTGCGCCGTGTCACCCCGCCCTCGCGCTTCGTCGCCTACCCCCGCGTCAGCCCGGACGGGATGCACCTGGCCTGGATCAGCTGGGAGCACCCGCAGATGCCGTGGGACGGGACAGTGCTGCACGTCGGGGACCTCGACGACACGGGGATGGTGGGCCGGGTCCGCGACGTGGCCGGCTCCACCACCGAATCGGTCCTGCAACCCGAATGGCTCGACGCCACCACGCTCGCGTTCATCTCCGACCGCACCGGCTGGTGGAACCTGTACGCGCAGGACCTCGACGCCGATGGGACCCGGGCCCTGTGTCAGCGGGCCGAGGAATTCGCCGAACCCCTCTGGCAGATCGGCACCACCTGGTACCGGGTGCTCGACGACGGCAGGATCCTCACGGCCCACGGCACCCACGGCATGGCCCTGGGACTCTTGGACCCGGACACCGGGGCGCTGCGGGACCTTGACCTGCCGCTGACCCACGCACTGCCCTCCGGGGTGCGCGCCGGCACGGGGTCCCCGGGCGCCGGCCTGCAGGTCCTGACCCTGTCGCAGGACACCACCGAAGGGGCGGGCATCCGGCTGGTGGACGTGGACACCGGGACGATCCACACCGTCCGACGGTCCCTGGCGGAGCTGCCCGCCGCCGGCGCCCTGCCCGTCGGGCGGGCCATGGACTTCCCCGGTGACGGCGGCGCCGTCGTGCATGCCAACGTCTACGCCCCGGCGCTCGCCGGCCTCGACGGCCCCGAGGGGGAGCTGCCGCCGTTCGTCGCGTTCGTCCACGGCGGGCCCACCGGGCAGGCACGCATCGGGCTGTCGCTGAACATCGCCTACTACACCAGCCGGGGGATCGGGGTGGTGGACGTGAACTACGCGGGATCCAGCGGGTTCGGGCGGGCCTACCGCGACCGGCTGGCCGGACAGTGGGGCGTCGCCGACGTGGCGGACACGGTGGCCGTCATGCGGGGCCTGGTCGACGCCGGGATCGCCGATCCCCAGCGGCTGGCCATCGAGGGTGGTTCCGCGGGCGGCTGGACCACCCTGGCCTGCCTGACCGACACCGACACGTTCGCCGCCGGCATCTCCCGCTATGGGGTGGCCGACCTGGAGGCCCTGGTCGCCGACACCCACGACTTCGAGGCCCACTACATGGAATCACTGGTCGGCCCGTGGCCGGAAGCCCGGGAACTCTATGCCGAACGTGCGCCCATCAACCATGTCGACCGGCTCGATTGCCCGGTGCTGCTGCTCCAGGGCGACGAGGACCGCGTGGTGCCGCCGAACCAGTCCCGGAAGTTCGCCGACGCGCTGGCGGCCAAGGGGATCGAGCACGCCTACGTGCTCTTCGCCGGCGAGCAGCACGGTTTCCGGAAGGCGGCGAACATCGTCCGCGCCCAGGAACTGTCGCTGGCGTTCTACGCCCACGTCTTCGGGTTCACCGCAGATGTCCCGCCGATCGAACTGACCCGTGGGGCGGGGAGGACCCCATGAGCGTCGGCCATCCGGGGAACGACGACGCTGCCCCCGCGGCCATCGAGGCGTCGGCCATCGAGGCAGTGGCAACCGGGACGGTGCAGGGCGTCGGGTTCCGCTACCGCACCCGGCAGCGGGCCGAGGCCCTGGGCCTGGCCGGGACGGCCGTGAACCAGGCCGATGGCAGCGTGCGGATCACCGCCCAGGGCCCACAGGAGTCGCTCGATGCCCTGGTGGACTGGCTGCGTTCACCGCAGGCGCCCGGGACGGTGGCGCACCTCGGGGTCCGGGCGGTGGATCCGGACCCCGGGGCCACGGGTTTCGCCGTCGGCTAGCGGGTGCGGATGAGCTTGCGGTTCACGAACTCGTCCATCCCGTACTTGCCCAGCTCACGGCCCACGCCGGAACGCTTGACTCCACCGAAGGGCAGCTCGGCTGCGGTGCCGGAGGGCTCGTTGACGTAGACCATGCCGGCGTCGATCTGGTGGGCCACCCGCTGGGCGCGCTGCGGGTCCTCGGTGAAGATCGAGGACCCGAGCCCGAACGGGGTGTCGTTGGCCAGGGCGACGGCCTCCTCCTCGCTGGCGACCTTGAAGATCATCGCCACCGGGCCGAAGAGTTCCTGGTGGAACACGTCCATGTCGGGGGTGACCCCGGTGAGGACCGTCGGCTGGAAGAACGCAGCATCGGCGGAGACCTTCGCGCCACCCACCAACGCGGTGGCGCCCTCGTCGATCGCCGATTTCACCTGCTTTTCCAGGTTGTCGGCGGCGGCCTGCGAGGACAGTGGGCCCAGGAACGTCTTCTCATCGGTCGGATCCGCGGGGGTGATCGCGGAAAGCGAGGCGGTGAACTTCTCGACGAAGTCGTCGTAGAGATCCTCCATGACCACGAAGCGCTTGGCCGCGTTGCAGGCCTGCCCGCCATTGCCCATGCGCCCGTTGACGGCCCGCTTGACCGTCTTGTCCAGGTTCGCGGTGTCCAGCAGGATGAACGGGTCCGAGCCGCCGAGCTCCAGCACGACCTTCTTCAGGTTCCGCCCGGCGACCTCGGCCACCGCGGAACCGGCACGTTCGGAACCGGTCAGCGAGACCCCCTGGATCCGGGGGTCCGCGATCAGCTCGGCGATCTGCTCGTTGGTCGCGAAGATGTTCACGTACGCGCCCTCCGGGGCGCCGGCGTCGCGGAAGACCTGCTCCATCGCCAGCGCGGACTCCGGGCACTGCGGGGCGTGCTTGAGCAGGATCGTGTTGCCGTTCATCAGGTTCGGGGCAGCGAACCGGGCCACCTGGTAGTACGGGAAGTTCCAGGGCATGATGCCCAGCAGCACGCCCAGGCCCTCCTTGCGCACGACGGCGGTGCCCCCGGCGACGACGTCGAGCTGTTCGTCCTCGAGGTACTTCGGGCCGTTCTGCGCGTAGTAGCGGTAGATGGAGACGACGATGTCGATTTCGCCCCGCGCCTGCAGTACCGGCTTGCCCATCTCGCGCGTGATGATCGAGGCGAGTTCGTCCTTGCGCTCCTCATACAGGTCGGCAACCCGCCCGAGCAGGGCCACCCGGTCATCGACGGAGCTGGTGCGCCAGCTGCCGAACGCTGCATGGGCCGCGGTGGCGGCCTCCTGCAGCCCGGCGTCGGTGATGGTCTCGAACTCCTTCTCGACCTGTCCGGTGGCTGGATTGGTGACGGCGTAGATGCTCAACGTGGCTCCTTCGGTGGGGGAACTTCGGTGGGGTGGCCGTGGTCGGCCCAGGGCCACCTGTGTGGCACAGCGTTCTGTGGGCAGTGGCTATTCCCGGCGGGTCCTTCCGGCGCAGCGGTTCAGCGGGCGCGCTCCACCCGGGCCTCGTCCCACACCGGTTCCTCGGTCTCGTAGACGCGGCCGTTGGAGCCGAACACCAGGAACCTGTCGAAGGACTTGGCGAACCAGCGGTCGTGGGTGACGGCCAGGACGGTGCCTTCGAATGCGTTGATGGCCCGTTCCAGTGCCTCGCCGGAGTGCAGGTCCAGGTTGTCGGTGGGCTCGTCGAGCAGCAACAGGGTGGCCCCGGAGAGTTGCAGCAGCAGGATCTGAAAGCGGGCCTGCTGGCCGCCGGAGAGGGAATCGAAGGCCTGCTCCGCCTGCGCGGCCAGTCCGTAGCCGTCCAGGGCCCCGGAGGCCGCCTCGCGCCCCAGCCCGGAACGGTGCTCGTCCCCGCGGTGCAGGATGTCCAGCAGTGAACGGTGCCCCAGGTCGGGGCGGACATGGGTTTGCGCGAAGTAGCCGGGCCGGATGCGGGCCCCGAGCTTCACCGTGCCCTCGTGGGGGACCTCGGCCAGCACGATGTCGGAGACCGGCAGGTGTTCGCGTTCGGGGTCGGTGCCGCCGGCGGCGAGCAGGCGCAGGAAGTGTGATTTGCCCGATCCGTTGGAGCCGAGGACCCCGACCCGGTCCCCGAACCAGATCTCGGTGGAGAACGGCTTCATCAACCCGGTCAGTTCCAGCTTCTGCGCCACGATCGCCCGCTTCGCGGTCCGGCCTCCGCGCAGGCGCATCGTCACGTTCTGCTCGATCGGCAGCGCCTCGGGCGGCCCGATTTCCAGGAACTTCGCCAACCGGGTCTGCGCCGCGTGGTACCGGTTGGCCATGTCGGAGCGGAACGCCGCCTTGTTCTTGTACATGTTCACCAGCTCCTTGAGCTTGGCGTGCTCCTCGTCCCAGCGTTTGCGCAGTTCCTCGAACCGGGCGTTGCGGTCGGCGCGGGCCTCGACGTAGCTGCCGAAGGATCCGCCGTGGATCCAGGCGGAGGCCCCGTTGATGCCCGGCTCCAGGGTGACGATCCGCTCGGCGGCCTGGTTGAGCAGTTCGCGGTCGTGGCTGATGAACAACACGGCCTTCTCGGTCGCGCGCAGCTTGGATTCGAGCCAGCGCTTGCCCGGCACGTCCAGGTAGTTGTCGGGCTCGTCGAGCAGCAGGACCTCGTCGTTGCCGGCGAACAGGGCCTCCAGGACCAGGCGCTTCTGCTCGCCGCCGGAGAGCGTGGAGGCCGGCCGGTGGGCTGCCCGTTCGAAGCTCAGGCCCAACGCCGCCATGCAGACCTCGTCCCAGACGGTCTCGATCTCGTAGCCGCCGGCGTCCCCCCAGTCCACGATGGCCTGGGCGTAGCGCATCTGGGTCTTCTCCTCGGCGGCGGGGGAGGAATGGTCGGTGAGCATGGCGTCCTCGGAGGCCGCCAATTCGGCGGCCGCTGCGGCCAGCACCGGGGGAGCCGCGGAAACCAGCAGGTCACGCACGCTGGACTCGTCACGGACCTGCCCGACGAACTGGCGCATGATCCCCAGCGTTCCGGACAGGCCCACGGTCCCGCCGTCGGACACCAGGTCCCCGGCGATGATCTTGAACAACGTGGTCTTGCCGGTGCCGTTGGGCCCGATCAGGGCCGTCTTGCTGCCGGTGCCGACCTTGAAGGAGACCTCGTTGAGCAGCTGCGTGCCGTCGGAGAGGAAGTAGTCGATCCCGGCAACATCAATATGACCCATCCGGCCAGTCTAGGGGCGATCAGGTATGGCTTCCCAACCCTGCCCACCCGGCGCAACGCCATCGTTCGCTATTGGGTGCCGGGGCGGGTCAGTTAGGCCAAACTCCGGTGACAGGCCCGGAAAACCGCCGTAGATTGGGCCCCATGAAACTTACCGGAGCACTCGAAAAGGCATTCAACGACCAAGTCACCCTGGAGTTGGAGGCGTCCATCGTCTACCGCCAGCTCTCCATCGAGATGGAGGTCCAGGACCTGCCGGGCATCGCCGGATGGTTCCGCGCGCAGTCCCAGGAGGAGATCGTCCACGCCGAGAAGTTCATCGCCCACATGACGGACCGCGATTCCAGCCCGTCCATCGGTGCCATCAAGGCCCCCGGTGTGAAGGCCGGTTCGGTCCGCGACGCGTTCGAGGCCTCCCTGGCCCACGAGGTCAAGGTCTCCGAGGCCATCCGCCACCTCTACCGCCTGGCCCAGGAGGAGGGCGACATCGACGCCCTCCCGCTGCTGAACTGGTTCGTCTCCGAGCAGCTCGAAGAGGAGGCGACCGTGGGGGAGATCATCGGCCGCGTCCGGCTCATCGGCAACGACGGCCCGGGCCTGCTGCGCCTGGACGCCGAACTCGGCTCCCGCCCGGGTGCCGACGCCGAGGCCTAACCGCCCAGCTCGCGGCGCATCCGCTCCAGCTCGCGCCGGTCGCGCTTCGTCGGCCGGCCCGTGCCGCGGTCACGCACCGGGACCAGCAGTGCCGGGGCCTTCGGACGCGCCGGCGTGTGGTCGATGAAGCAGCTGGCGGCGGCCTGCGCCCCGACGCGCTTGACGATGAGCTGGCGCACCTCCAGGATCCGCTCGAATCCCGCTTCGCGCACCCGGATGGTGTCCCCGGGCACGATGACCGCCGCGGCCTTGGCCGGGCGGTCATTGAGCTTGACGTGTCCGGCGCGGCACGCAGCGGTGGCCGCGGAGCGGGTCTTGAAGGCGCGCACTCCCCAGAGCCACGCGTCGATGCGTACTGCCTTGTCCAACGTCTTCATGGTCCCTCGAGACTAGCCGCACCGCCCGGTCCCGAGCCCCAACGCGGCACACGCCTGGGCCGCTGTGTCCTCGATGAGCCGCTCCGCATCGGCCTGCAGCCCGGCCAGCTCGGCGGGTCCCGGGGCAATGGAGAACGCTGCGGTCAGCCCGGCGTCCCGGCAGGCGGCGGCATCGAGCTGGACCGCCCCGGCGATGACCACCACGCGCGTGGTGGCCGCAGCGGTACGGCGCACCGCATCGACGACCTTGCCCCCCAGCGACTGGGAATCCAACCGGCCCTCCCCGGTGAGCACGACGTCGGCACCTGCCAACGCCTGCGGCAGGCCCACCGCCGTGGAGACCAGCTCGGCCCCGGGAACCATGACTGCCCCCAGGACGGCCACCAGGGCCAACGGCATGCCGCCGGCCGCCCCGCAGCCCGGTGAGGCGGCCACCTCCTCAGCCCGGAGCACGCGTGCCAGGTGGGCCAGCCCGCCATCGAGGGTGGCGACGTCCTCGGGTGAAGCGCCCTTCTGCGGGCCGAAGACAGCCGCTGCCCCGCGTGGCCCGCACAAGGGGTTGTCGACGTCGACGGCAATCCGCCAGCGCACCGCAGCGGCCCGGGCATGCAGCCCGGAGACGTCGACGCCCTCGATGGACGCGAGGTCCCCGCCGCCGGTGCCGGTCCGGTGGCCGCCGGCATCGAGGAACCTGACGCCCAGTCCGGCCAGCAGTCCGGCCCCGCCGTCCGTGGTCGCCGACCCGCCGATGCACAGCAGGATCTCCTGGACGCCCGCATCCAGCAGTGCGGCGGCGATGCGTCCGACACCTCGGGTATCGGCGGCCAGCGGCTGCGGGTCGACGTCGGAGACCTGGGGGAGCCCGTTGGCTTCCGCCGCCTCGATGATGCCGGTGGTGCCATCGGCCGAGATGCCGTAGCGGGCAGTGCAGGGCCGTCCCAGCGCATCGGTGGCGTCCACGGTCAGCGGTTCGGTGCCCCAGACGGCGAGCATCGCATCCAGGGTCCCCTCGCCGCCGTCGGCCAGCGGCAACTCGATGATCCGGGCCGCGTCGCCTGCCACGGCGCGTGCTCCGCGGGCCATGGCGGCGGCCGCCTGGGCCGCAGAGGCGCTGCCCTTGAAGGAATCCGGGGCGACGACGATGACGGGAGGCGCTGGGGTGCTCATGGAACAACTCTAGGCGGGGCAGGCACCCGCCGCCATGGTCAAGGTGCCTAGGTTTACCTGATGATCAATCGTCGGATGAGTGCATGTTGTCCATAGTTGATGGTGCGCTGGGGTCTCCGGGTTCTCCGCGGCGGGAGGCGATGGCGGCCAGGTGAAGCGTCTGTGCCTCTGCCGGGATCCGCGGGTCCAGACCGGTCAGCTGCCTGATCCGGTCCAGGCGCTGCATGGCCGTGTTCCGATGCAGGAACAGTTCCCGTGCCGTTTCCGAGACGGATCCGCCGGCCGCGGCGAAGGCCTGAAGGGTGTGCAGGTGTTCGGCGCGCAGGGGTGCCACGCGGCCGGCCAGTGCCGCTGCCGTGGCAGGAGGCAGGCAGGCCACCGAGAGCTCGGCGGCCAGCTCGTCCAGGCGGAGTCTTCCGGAGGCCCCGGGTGCCGGCAGCAGCCGCGGTGCGGCGGCCAGGGCCCCGAGGGCCTGGGCCGATCCGGCCAGTTCGCCACCGGTGGTGCAGGGCCCGCCGTCGAGGATGGCGGCTCCGGCCGGGGCGTCTGCGGGTTCCTGCTCGCCACCGGTGCCCCGCCCCCCGGTGAGGATCCACCACGCGCCGCCGAAGCGGGCGCGGCGATGTGGTGCGCGCGGCGGCGGGACATCCTCCGCCGCGGTGGCGGAGTCCGTTCCGCCGGGGGCCAGGATGGCCTGGAGCCGCCAGGGCGGCGGCAGTTCGGGCAGCCCGGCGGCCAGGGACGCCTCGATCTTCCGGCCCGTCAGTTCCCCGGAGACCAGTCGGGCCAGCAGCTCGCGGTCTGCCGCATCCCGGCGGGCCGCCTCATCCATTTCGCGTTCGCGTTCCAGGAGCAGGACGATTGTCATGACCAGGACCTGTGCCAGCGGGGCCACCCGCTCCGGTGGCCCGGTGACACCCAGGACGCCCACGATCCCGCCCTCGAGCCGCAGGGGCAAGTTGACTCCGGCCCGCTCTGTGGGGGACCCGCCGTCGTGCACGATCCCCGGTTCCCCCAGGGCAACGGCCCGCGCGACGGCGTGGAAGCCGTCGATGCGCGCCGGGTCGGTGGAGGCAATGATCCGACCCGCCGGGTCCATCACGTTGATGTTGAACTCCAGCGTCGGGGCGACCTGGTCGATGACGCGTTGGGCCAGTTCGCGGCTCAGGGGCAGGGGCATGGCGCCAGTTTAGGCGGTGGGTGCCAGCAGCAGGGTCTCGATCGATTGGCGAACGGCCTCCGCCGCCTCGGGTGAGAGTGCGTCGCCGGTGATCAGGATGTCGGCGGCATCCAACGGGGAGATCTGGCACAACCCGGTGATGCCCCACTTGCTGTGGTCGGCGACCACCACCTGCCGGGCGGCGGAGGCCATGAACGCGCGATTGGCCTGGGCCTCGAGCATGTTCGGTGTGGTGAAACCGTCTTCGGCCGTCATGCCATGGACGCCCATGAAGCAGATGTCCACGTGCAGCTGGGCCAGAGCGGCAGTCGCCAGCGGGCCGACGAGTGCGTCCGAGGGGGTGCGGATCCCGCCCGTCAGGATGATGGTCTGGGACGGGTTCTCGGCGCTGTAGAAGACCTCGGCGATCCGTGGCGAGTTGGTGATGACGGTGAGGTCGTCGATCCCGATGCATTGGCCGGCCAGCGCGTAGGTCGTGGTTCCGGAATTCAGGGCGACCGACATCCCCGGCTCGATCAGCCGGGCGGCATGCACCGCCAGGGCCTCTTTCTCGGCCGCGGCCAGGCCGAGCTTGCGCACGAAGCCGGGTTCGATGCTGGTGGCCGACTGCTCCAGGGTGGCACCGCCGTGGACCTTGACGAGTTCCCCCGCCCCCGCCAGGGCGTTGAGGTCCCGGCGGACCGTCATCTCCGAAATGCCCAATTCGTGGGAGAGCTCCGTGACGCGGACCTGGCCGAAGCGGTTCAGTTCTTCCAGGATGTGGCGGTGGCGCTGCTGCGGAAGCATCTCTGCCATGGTGGATGCGCCTTTCGGGGGAAGTGGTGGTCGGCGGGCCATGTTCCGCCAGCATAACCGAGGTTCGAAAATGTGCGGGTTCTCTGATGGTTCCGATCGATGATTTGTCTCGTAAACAACACGATTTACAGAGATTTTCGTCAACTTCTTGCGCTGGGGTGTGGTGCGTGTCATAGTGTCGGGAAGTCAGAATTAGTTGTTTTCTGATCGATATTGAGCGTTTCTCCATCATCCTCGTCGTTGCGCACACGGAAATCCGGGCCGGCGGCACAACCCAAGGAGTCACCGTGGTCCACCACCATCCCCGGCAGGACGGACGCCGTGTCCCGCCCAGCCCCTCCTCGCTCGGCAAGGGACTCAGCGTCCCGGTCAACCGCAGGTCAGTTCTCGGGGGCGCCGTCGGCCTCTCGGCATTGGCCGCCCTCACAGCGTGCGGCGGCGGAGGTGGAGGCGCCAGCGTCAGCGAGGGGACCGGAGACATCACGTTCGGCTCCAACCAGTCGGACGCCGTCCCCAAGGCCGCCTACAAGAAGATCATCGACGGCTTCATGAAGGAATCCGGCTCGAAGGTCACGATCAACACCGTTGACCACAACACGTACCAGGAGCAGATCAACTCCTACCTGCAGGGCGACCCGGACGACGTCTTCAGCTGGTTCTCCGGCTACCGCATGCGCTTCTTCGCCGACCAGGGCCTGGCCGGGGACATCTCCTCGGTCTGGGACAACATCGGCTCGAACTTCAGCGAATCGTTCAAGGCCGCCTCCACGGGAAGCGATGGCAAGCAGTACTTTGTCCCGCTCTCCTACTACCCGTGGGCCGTCTTCTACCGGAAGTCCGTGTTCGAGGACAAGGGATACGAGGTCCCCAAGACGCTGGATGAGATGACAGCGGTCAGCGAGGACATGCTCAAGGAGGGGCTGGCCCCGATTGCCTTCGGCGACAAGGACGGCTGGCCGGGAATGGGCACGTTCGACATCCTGAACATGCGCATCAACGGCTACGACTACCACACCAAGCTCCTGGCCGGGGAGGACTCCTGGGAGTCCGACCAGGTCAAGGAGGTCTTCAACACGTGGACCAAGTTGCTGCCGTACCAGCAGAAGGGCGGCCTCGGACGCGACTGGCAGGAAACCGCGCAGGGACTGCTGCAGAAGAAATCGGGGATGTACCTGCTGGGCATGTTCGTGTCCCAGCAGTTCCAGGGCGCCGAGGGCGGTGACGCCCTGAAGGACCTCGACTTCTTCACCTTCCCCGAGATCAACCCGGACTACGGCACCGACTCCATCGACGCACCCATCGACGGCTTCATGATGAGCGCCAAGACGCAAAACGGCGGCACCGCCAAGAAGCTGCTGGAATTCCTCGGCAGTGCCGAGGCAGAGAAGATCAACGCCGACGCCGACAAGGGCCTGGTCGGTCCGGCCAACGACATGGACACCTCCGACTACACGGAACTGCAGAAGAAGGCGGCCAAGGTCGTCGGCGAGGCCAAGAACATCGCCCAGTTCATGGACCGCGACACCCGACCCGATTTCGCTTCCACCGTGATGATCCCCTCGATCCAGTCGTTCATCAAGAACCCGAAGGACATCAACAACATCCTCAAGGATGTTGAGGCGCAGAAGAAGGCGATCTTCGCCGCCTAGGGCTGCGGGAGGGGAACACCATGAGCACAGTGACACAGAAGGCCCGGCCGCCCAAGGCCCGGAAAGTCCGCAGATACAGCACCACCGACCGGGTGGTCCTGACCCTGATGCTGGGCGTCCCGGCCCTGGTGGTGTTGGCCTTCGTCTGGGGGCCGGCCTTGGGATCGGTGTTCCTCTCCTTCACCCGCTGGAATGGCGTGACAGCCATCCAGCCCATCGGGTTCCAGAACTACGAGCAGATCGCCACGATCTACCCGCCGTTCTGGCCCGCCCTGCGCAACAACGTCATCTGGCTGCTGGTCCTGGCCCTGATCGCCACGCCCCTGGGATTGTTCCTGGCGGTGTTGCTGGACAAGAACATCCGCGGAACCCGCATCTACCAGAGCGTGTTCTACCTGCCGGTGGTGCTGTCCCTGGCCCTGGTCGGTTTCATCTGGACCCTGCTGTACTCCCAGGACCAGGGGCTGATCAACCAGCTGTCCGGGGCTCACGTGAACTGGCTGGGCAATTCCGACATCAACCTGTGGGCCGTGCTGGTCGCCGCCAGCTGGCGACATGTCGGCTACATCATGGTGCTCTACCTGGCCGGATTGAAGGGGGTTGACCCCTCCATCAAGGAAGCGGCCTCCATCGACGGCGCCAACCAGCGCCAGACCTTCTTCCGGGTGGTCTTCCCGGTGCTCAAGCCCATCAACGTCATCGTCCTGGTGGTCACCGTGATCGAGGGGCTGCGGGCCTTCGACATCGTCTACATCATCAACAAGGGAACCAACGGACTGGAGCTGCTTTCGGTGCTGATCACCAACAACATCATCGGCGAGGCCAGCCGCATCGGCTTCGGATCCGCGATAGCGGTCATCCTGCTGGTCATCTCGCTGGTCTTCATCATCACCTACCTGGTGCAGACCTTCAGGAAGGAAGGGACCCGATGAGTGCCGCCACCTTGACCCCCGGCGAACACGACGCAGCGACGTCCCCCGCAGCCGCCACCGGGACCCGGAAGTCCCGGCGCGGCGAGGCCGGGTCGGAGCGCAAGGCACCCCTGCGGCCGGGCCGGGTCATCCTGCACGTGTGCCTGATCCTGTGGGGGGCGATCTGGCTGGTGCCGCTGGCCTGGGCGATCTACACGTCGCTGCGCCCCTACTCCGAAACCGCGGAGAAGGGCTACGTGTCCCTGCCGGACACGCTGAACTTCAACAACTACGTCACCGCCTGGACCCAGGCCGACCTGCCCCACTACTTCCTGAACTCCCTCTACATTGCAGTACCCGCCGTCGTCGTCGTCCTGTTCATGTCCTCCATGGCGGCCTTCGTGCTGGCGCGTTTCAGCTTCAAACTCAACCTGCTCATGCTGATGTTCTTCACCGCGGCCAACCTGCTGCCGCAACAGGTCATCATCACCCCGCTGTACCGGATGTTCCTGGAGCTGGACATCTACAACACCCAGTTCGGCGTCGTGCTCATCAACGTGGCCTTCCAGATGGGCTTCTGCGTGTTCGTCCTGTCCAACTTCATGAAGGCGCTGCCCGACGAACTCGGCGAAGCGGCCCAGGTCGACGGGGCGGGGGTGTGGCGGCAGTTCTACCAGATCATCCTGCCGCTGACCCGCCCGGCGCTGGCCGCGCTGGCCACGCTGGAATTCGCGTGGATCTACAACGACTTCTTCTGGGCCCTGGTGCTGCTGCGCGACGGCGACGCGATGCCGGTGACCAGCGCGCTGAACAACCTCAAGGGCGCGTTCTTCACCGACAACAACCTGGTCGCCGCCGGCGCCGTGATGATCGCCCTGCCCACCGTGGTCATGTTCCTGCTGCTGCAAAAGCACTTCGTGGCCGGCCTGACCCTCGGCAGCAACAAGTAGGGCGGCCCGGTGACCATCCCTGGAACCCCCCAGCTCCCCTACCACCTCGACCCTTCGCCCGGTTCCGGGACCCTTCCCGCCCGCGCACACCTGGACTCCGACCGGCCCGAGGCCAGCCTGGCCGGCACCTGGGGCTTCCGCTACTCGCCCTCGGTCTGCGGCGCGCACCCGGACCCGGCTGCCGAGGACGCCGATTTCCCCGACACCGTCACCGTTCCCGGCCACTGGGTGCTCGATGCCTCCAACGGCCCGCTGGTCATCGGGTCGGTGAACCGGTTCGGCAGTCCCTGGTACACCAACGTCGACTATCCGTTCCCGGTGGATCCCCCCTTTGTCCCCGACGCCAACGGGACCGGGGACCACCTGCGAGAATTCACTGCCGACGAACTCGGCTTCACCACCGAGGTCCTGGACGGGCTGGACCGGATCATCCTGCGGTTCGAGGGAGTGGAATCGACGTTCAAGGTGTGGCTCAACGGCTCAGCGATCGGCCATGCCTCCGGCAGCCGGCTCACCCACGAATTCGACATCACCGACACGCTGCGCCGCGGAGGTGAACCCAACCGGCTGGTGGTCCGCGTCCACGCCTTCTCCGCGGCCAGCTACCTGGAGGACCAGGACCAGTGGTGGCTACCGGGGATCTTCCGCGACGTCACCCTCATCGGCCAACCCGTGGCCGGCATCCGCGACGTCCACGTCGTCGCCGACTACGACGACGGGGCGGGCCACCTGACGCTGGACGTCGACGCCCCGGCGGCCGCCTTCCCGCTGCGCCTGTCCATCCCCGGTCTGGGGGCCACCCACGAGATCACCACGGCCCGGACCGAACTGGACGTCGGCACCGTGAAGGGCTGGACCGCCGAGACCCCCCACCTCTACCCGGCCACGCTGTCCTCCCCGGACGAACGGGTGACCCTGCGCCTGGGCTTCCGCCGGGTCGACATCCACGACGGCGTGCTGCGCGTGAACGGATCCCCGATCCGGTTCCGCGGCGTCAACCGCCACGAGTTCCACCCCACCGCGGGCCGGGCGGTCACCGCTGACTTCACCCGCAGCGAGCTGCAGACGATGAAGCGGCACCACATCAACGCCATCCGCACCAGCCACTACCCGCCGAACCACCATCTGCTGGACCTGGCCGATGAGCTGGGCTTCTGGCTCGTGGACGAATGCGACCTGGAAACCCACGGCTTCCTCGCCGAGCAGTGGGAACGCAACCCCTCCGATGACCCCACCTGGCGGGAGGCCTACCTGGACCGGATCGAACGCACCTGGCGACGGGACGCGAACCACGCCAGCGTCGTCATGTTCTCCCTCGGCAACGAGGCAGGCACCGGAGCCAACCTCGCGGCGATGGCCGACTGGCTGCGTGGGCACGATCCGATGCGCCCCATCCATTACGAGGGAGACCACGACGGCGCCTACACCGACGTGTACTCGCGCATGTATGCGACCCCCACCGAATCCGCCTCGATCCTCGCCGGGGACCCGGTGCCCTCGGCGAGCGCCTCCGGATCGGACCGGATCGCCACCCAGCCGTATGTGTTGTGCGAATACGCGCATGCCATGGGCAACGGCCCCGGTGGCCTGCAGGATTACGAGGCACTCTTCGACGCGCATCCCCGCGCGGCCGGCGGCTTTGTCTGGGAGTACAAGGACCACGGGATCTTGGCCGCCACCGCCGACGGCCGGGCCGTGCATGCCTACGGCGGCGACTTTGCCGAACCGATCCACACCTCCAACTTCGTCCTCGACGGGCTGGTCTTCGCCGACGGGACCCCGAGCCCCGGACTGGTGGAATACGCTGCGGTGATCGCCGGCGTGCGGATCACCGTGGGGGAGGCGATCCTGATCGAGAACCGCCAGGACTTCGCCGACACCTCCCACATCGACTTCAGCTGGCGGGTGGATGCCACCGGCCCCGACCTAGACGCCGCGCCGCTGGCGGAGGGGAGCCTCCAGTTCCCCGGGCTTCCCGCCCGATCGAGCACCACGCTGGAACTGCCCGACGCCGCCCGGCAGCACCCGGGAGCCGTCCTCACCGTCTCAGCGCGGCTGGTCGCCGACACCTGGTGGGCCCCGTCAGGCCATGAGGTCGCCGTGGGGCAGGGCATCATCGACGCGGTGGGTGCAGGTTCCGACCCGACCAGCCCCGCCGGTGCCGCCGTGGCCGCCCCGCAACGCCGGGTGCCGGCCACGGAGCAGGCCACCGCCATCGACCCCCGAACGGTGGCGGGCTTTGACGCTTCCGGGTTGCTGCGGGACTGGGCGGGCCTGGGGCTGGCCGGCCCCGAGCTGCTGGCCTACCGGGCCCCGACGGACAACGATGCGGGGGCCATCGAACCCACCCGCGACCTGCGCCCCGGCGGCGCCGGCACCGTGGGCATCACCGCCCAGGCAGCCCCCGGCTTCGACTGGGACACCTACGCCGGCACGGCACCCGGCCCGGTCATCGCGCTCGCCGAGACGTGGCATTCCGCCGGCCTGCACCGGCTCCAACGCCGCACCGTGTCCACCGGTGGCGACGCGGCCACCCTGCTGGCAACCCACCGCTACGGCGCCCCGGCGCTACCCTCCGGTTTCACCGCCGACCTGCACTGGAGCGCCGTCGACGGTGGCCTGCGGCTGCGGGCCCGGCTGGAGGCGCTGCAGGATCCGGGGTTCCCGTTGGCCCAGCTGGGGCTGGGCTTCACCCTGCCGGCGGACGCGCTGGCCGATGAGGGCCCCGTCGAGTTCACCGGCGCCGGACCCGGGGAGTCCTACGCCGACTCGCAGGCCGGCGTGCGCTTTGGAATCCACCGGCTGCGGGTCCGTGACCTGCGCACCGACTACCCCCGGCCCCAGGCCAACGGACGCCGGGGCCACCTGCACGGGGTGGACCTGGCGCTGTCCGACGGCAGGACCCTGCGCCTGCGGGTGATCGAGGGGCCGCCGGATACCGGCTTCACCCTCGGCCCGTGGAGCCAGCAGGAACTGGCCGCCGCCGCCCACCCCACCGACCTGCCCGAACCCACCGCGTGGCATCTGGGCATCGACGCCGGCCAACACGGGCTGGGCAGCCGCTCCTGCGGCGTCGACGTTCCCGCCCGGGATTCCCTGACCTCCAGCCGGGCAGAGCTGGTCATCGACTTCGCCCTGCTGGGCACCACCGCCTGGGAGGGCACCGCATGAGTCTTGTATCCCTGGCCGGCCACGGCGTGGCCCTGATCCTGCAGACCACCGGGGTCCCCGCCGTCGTGCATCATGGCGCCGATCCCGGCCCGTTGCCGGAGCACGAATCCACGGGACCGGTGCTGCATTCCAACTACGACCACCCGCTGGCGATGCCGCTGTGGCCGCAGGCGGCGAACGGCTGGTCCGGCACCCCGCTGCTGGAAGGCGGGCGCGGAGGGGCCGACACCTCGGCCCGGTTCGCGGACCCCGAGGTGTCCGTGGAGGAGCAGCGGCTGGTGCTGCGGGCCACCGATGACGACGCCGGACTGGAGCTGGCCACGGAGGCCGAGCTGTTGCCCGGCGGGCTGCTGCGCGTGCGCCACACCGTGTCCAACGTCGGCGCCCCCGGCTACGAGGTGCGGGCCCTGAACGCGATGCTGCCCGTGGGCCCGCAGGCCACCGAGGTGCTCGACACGGCGGGGCGCTGGTCCCGTGAACGGTCGGTCCAGCGCCTACCGTTCGTGGTGGGCACACACACCCGCACCGGACGCCATGGCCGCACCGGCCACGACGCCCCGCTGCTGATGGCCGCCGGAACCCCCTCCTTCGCCCACCGGCGCGGGGAGGTCTGGGCGCTGCACTTCGGCTGGAGCGGCAACAGCACGGTGTTCGCCGAACGCACCGCCACCGGCACCCGCGCCCTCGGTGCCGGGGAACTGACCGGACCCGGGGAGATCGTGCTGGACACCGGCGACTCCCACACCTCACCGTGGGCCTACCTGGCGTACTCCGCCGACGGGCTCGACGGCATCGCAGCCCGCTTCCACACCTACCTGCGCTCGCGCCCCGGCCACCCGCGCCGGGAGCGGCCCGTGGTGCTGAACACCTGGGAGGCCGTGTACTTCCGCCACGACCTGAACGAGCTCACCTCGCTGGCCGAATGTGCCGCGGAGGCCGGGGTGGAACGCTTTGTGCTCGACGACGGCTGGTTCGGCTCCCGCCGCGACGACACCACCGGGCTCGGCGACTGGACCGTGTCCACCGAGATGTGGCCCGACGGGCTGCAACCGCTCATCGCCAAGGTCAACGAGCTGGGCATGGAATTCGGGTTGTGGGTCGAACCCGAAATGACGAACCCCGACTCCGAGCTGGCCCGCAACCACCCCGACTGGATCTGCCGGGCGCGCGGTGACCGGCTGGCCCCCACCTGGCGGAACCAGCACGTGGTGGACCTGACCCGGCCGGACGCCTACTCCCACGTGTTCGGCTCCCTGCACGCGGTGCTCGCCACGGCCCGCGACGCGGGGACACCGATCACGTTCCTCAAATGGGACCAGAACCGCGACCTGGCCGACGTGGCCTCCGCCGGCAGCCCCTCCCAGCACGCCCAGACCCTGGCCGCCTACCGGTTGATGGACGACCTCAAGGCGGCCCACCCCGGGCTGGAAATCGAATCCTGCTCCTCCGGCGGCGGGCGCGTGGACCTGGGGGTGCTCGAACACACCGACCGGGTGTGGGCCTCGGACTCCAACGACGCGCTGGAGCGCCAGCACATCCAGGAGCTGACCCAGCAGGTGCTGCCCCCGGAACTCGTCGGCCAGCACATCGGCCCCTCCACGGCCCACACCTCGGGGCGCACCCACGCGTTGGCCTTCCGCGGGATCACCGCCCTGTTCGGGCACTTCGGGATGGAATGGGACATCCGCGAGGCCACGGGAGCGGACCGGGACACCCTGCACGAACTCGTCAGGCTCTACAAGGACCACCGGGCGCTGTTGCACTCCGGTCGCCAGGTCCGTGCCGACCTCGCCGACGACGCCTTCAGCCTGTACGGGACGGTGGCGGCCGACGGCCACGAGGCACTGTATGCCTTCTGCCTGCTGCGCTCCAGCGAGGATGCCGGGCCGGGGGCGATCGCGTTGCCGGGGCTCGACGCCGGGACCACCTACCGCGTCTCGGTGGTCCTTCCCGGGAACGAAGCAGGAACCTATGCCGAACGCGAGGCCCCGGGGTGGGTGGCCGACGGGTTCACCGCGACGGGCGCCTACCTGTCCACGGTCGGCCTCATGCTGCCCGCCCTGAACCCCGAGCGGGCCATCCTGCTCCATGCCGAAGCCCAGGAGGCATCGTGAGCGACACCGTGGCCGACACCGAGCAGCAGGCGGGCGCCGGGACGCCGCGCCAACCGGTGCGCGGGCGCATGGCCGATGGCCGGGAGATCCTGTACTTCTTCGACGCATCCCACCGGCACGCGGACTTCGCGGCACCGGAAGACCTGCGGACGCTGCCGGGCCGGCCACCGGCTGCCGAATTGCGCAGGGATGCACTGACGGGGGAGTGGGTGTCCTTCGCCGCCCACCGGCAGACCCGCACTCACCTTCCACCGGCCGACGAGTGTCCGCTGTGTGCCTCCACCGCGGACCGCTCCACCGAGATCGCGGCGGCGGACTACGACGTCGTCGTCTTCGAGAACCGCTTCCCCTCCTTCGGGCCCCACCAGCAGGACCAGGTCCTGGGCACCGGGCTGGGGGCCACCTTTCCGGCGCACGGGCGGTGCGAGGTCATCGCGTTCGGTGCCGCCCACGACGATTCATTCGGCGACCTGCCCGTGGAACGGGCCCGCACCGTCGTCGACGCCTGGGCCCAGCGCACCGGCGAACTCTCGGCACTGCCGGGGATCGAACAGGTCTTCGCGTTCGAGAACCGCGGCGCCCAGATCGGGGTGACCCTCCACCACCCGCACGGCCAGATCTACTCCTACCCCTACATCCCGCCCCGGACGCTGGCCCAGCTGGAACAGGCCCGCAACCACCGGGCCGTGACCGGACGCAACCTGATGCAGGACGTGCTGGACTTCGAAATTGCCGACGGTTCCCGGATCGTGGAACATGGCGAGCACTTCACCGTGTTCGTCCCGTTTGCCGCCCGCATGCCGATCGAGGTGCACATCGTCCCGAACCGCCACATCGCGGACCTGGCCGGTCTCACCGCCGCCGAACGGGCCGAACTGGCCGAGGTGTACCTGCGCCTGATCCGCGGGGTGGACGCCCTCTACTCCACGCCCACCCCGTACATCGCCGCCTGGTTCCAGGCACCCACCCGCCACCCGGACGCCGGCGAATTGCGCCTGCACCTGCAGCTGACCTCCCCCCGCCGGGCCGAGGACAAGCTGAAGTACCTGGCGGGATCGGAAGCGGCGATGGGTGCCTTCATCGGCGACGTCACCCCCGAATCCACGGCGGCCCGGCTGAGGGACGCCATCCAATCGGTGAAGGGAACCCCCGCATGAGCCGGCAGCACGACGCCGATGCCCCCGGGGCCGGGCGCGTGGCGCTGGCCTTTGGCGAACTGTTCGGATCCGCATCCGACGGCGTGTGGGCCGCCCCCGGACGCGTGAACCTCATCGGCGAGCACACCGACTACAACGAGGGGTTCGTGCTGCCCTTCGCGCTGGGACACACGGCCCGGGTCGCCGTCGCGCTGCGGCCGGACGGGCCTCCCCGGCTGCGCGCCGCGTCCCTGCAGGGCGCCGACCCGGCAGGAACCGGCCAGGCGGCAACGGCCGGACGGATCGCCGAAGCCGGGCTGGGGCAGCTGGAACCGGCCGCCGTCGAACCCTGGGCGCGCTACGTGGCGGGCATCATCTGGGCGCTGCAGCAGCGCGGCCACCACGTACCGGGGGTGGACGTCCTGCTCGATTCCGACGTGCCCTCCGGTGCGGGGCTGTCCTCGTCGGCGGCTATCGAATGCGCGGTCGCCCTGGCCCTGGACGAGCTGCTGGACCTGCGCATTGCCCGGCAGGAGCTGGTGCTGCTCTGCCAGCAGGCGGAAAACGACTTCGTCGGCGCCCCCACTGGCATCCTGGACCAGTCGGCATCGCTGCTGGGGGCCGCCGGGCACGCCCTGTTCCTGGACTGCCGCAGCCGCGAGGCACGGCAGGTCCCCCTGGACCTGGCCGAACACGGCCTGGCGATCCTGGTCATCGACACCCGGGTCGCCCACGCCCACGAATCCGGCGGCTACAAGGACCTGGTCGCCGCCTGTCGCCGCGGGGCCGCTGCATTGGGCGTCCCGGCGCTGCGGGATGTGGGAACCGAACGGTTGGCCGAGGCCCGGCGGATCCTGGATGCCGGCACCTTCCGCCGGGTGCGCCACATCGTGACCGAGAACCAGCGCGTCCTGGACACGGTGGCCATCCTGGACAGCGACGGCCCCCGGGCGATCGGCCCGCTGCTGGATGCCAGCCATGCCTCCATGCGTGATGACTTCGGGATCTCCTGTGACGAACTGGACGCCGCGGTCGAGGCGGCCCAGCAGGCAGGATCCCTGGGGGCACGCATGACCGGCGGGGGTTTCGGCGGATCGGCCATTGCCGTCGTCCCCGTCGAGGACGCCACGGCGGTCGCTGCGGCGGTGCGCCACCGGTTCGCCGCCGAGGGGTACCTGGCCCCCGACCTCTTCGTGGTCGAGCCAGGCGACGCGGCACGGCGGATCGACAGGTAGCCGGCCCGTCAGCGGACAGGCGACCAGCGGACAGACGAAGGGCCCCGACTTTGGGGGAAAGCCGGGGCCCGATTCATCACTCGCACCTTCAATGAGGTACTTACGACTGTAGGGGCCCAAGCTTGACAGGGGCTGTGAGGGCCGTGGGGAATCCCTGCGAACCACGCCACCGGGCGCCGCGCGATCCGCGCGGACGCCCCGAAGACAGGGGTTCCCAAGTCAGCGGCGCCTGCGCGGTAATGTGGTCGGGATCACCCACTCCTTCATCCCGCGAGGTGTTTTCCGTGCAGAGCCGCACCGAAACCGCGAAGCAGGGCACGCCGATTTCGCGCGCCATGCGTCCGGTCAACCAACTAGTTGAAAAATTCATCCCCTCGGCACTCGTGTTCGCCATAGTGCTGACCTTCATCGTCGCCATTCTGGCGCTGACCCTGACCGGCTCCTCCGCGGTGCTGGTCGTCAAGAGCTGGGGTGACGGGTTGGCCGGGCTGCTGGCCTTCATCACCCAGATGGCCCTGGTCCTCATGCTCGGCCACATCCTGGCCAACACGCGCCCGGTGCGCCGGCTCCTCGCCTTCCTGGGGAGCATCCCGCGCACGCCGATTCAGGCCTACCTGTTCGTGTTCGCCGTGGCAGCTGTGGCTTCGTTGATCACCTGGGGCCTGGGCCTGGTGGTGGGCGCCCTGCTGGCCAAGGAGGTTGCCGCCCAGGGGCGCGAACGGGGATTGCGGTTGCACTTCCCGATGCTCGTGGCCTGCGGGTTCGCCGGCTTCGTGGTCTGGCACATGGGGTACTCCGGTTCCGGGCCGCTGACCGCGGCGTCCCCCGACTCGTTCATCGCCAAGCAGCTCGGTGGGCCGCTGCCGATTTCCCAGACGACGTTCTCCACCTGGAACATGATCGCCGCCGTCGCCACCATCGTGGTGGTCGGTTTGGCCCTGTTCCTGGTGGCCCCGCGGCAGGCCGACAAGATCGTGGAGCTGGAGCGCGATGCCCGCGACGGCGGCGTCCGGGTCGTAGAAGACATCGTCACCCCCGCCGACCGGGTCGACGCCAGCCGGCTTCCCACCCTGCTGCTGGGCATCATGCTGGCCGCCTACCTTCTCATCCACTTCGTGCAGGGCGGGACCATCACCCTGGACATCGTGAACTGGACGTTCCTGGCGTTGATCCTGCTGCTGGTGCGCAACCCCTTCGAACTCGTCGCCCTGACGAAGGATGCGGCCTCCAATGTCGGGGAGATCCTGCTGCAGTTCCCGCTCTACGCCGGCATCCTGGGCATCATGGAGGGCACCGGGCTGATCGGGATCTTCTCCGATGCGTTCGTCTCGATCTCCACGCCGCAGACCTTTGGGGTCCTGGCCCTCTTGTCGGCAGGCCTGGTGAACTTCTTCGTCCCCTCCGGGGGCGGGCAGTTCGCCGTCCAGGCGCCCATCATGCTCACCGCCGCCGAACAACTGGGGGTGGACCCCTCCATCCCGATCATGGCGGTGGCCTACGGCGACCAGTGGACGAACATGATCCAGCCGTTCTGGGCGCTGCCCCTGCTGGCCATCGCGGGGCTGAAGATGCGCGACATCCTCGGCTACACCACGATCGTGCTGATTGCCTCCGGGCTGGTGTTCGCCGCAACCTTGCTCATCGTCTCCTGGTAGGTGCCCGGACATGATGAAGGCCCCGGCTTGGGGGAAAGCCGGGGCCCGATTCATCACTCGCACCTTTGAGGTAGTCACCACTCTAGGAAGCGAAGTTGTGAACCAGCTGGGAAAGCGGTGGGGATCCGCTGCCAGTCCCCGTCGTCGACAGGGCCTCAGGTCAGGAGCAGGGCGATGACGCCGATCACCGGCAGGGACAGCATCGAGGACAGGAAGATCACGTCCCGCGCCGCCGTCACCGGCATGCGGAACTGGCTGGCGAACAGGTAGACGTTCTGGGCCGTCGGCAACGCCGCCATGACCACGACGCCGAACAAGGCGGTCCCCGTGACACCGAAGACCAAGTGCCCGATGACCCAGGCCACCGCCGGCATGAACACCAGCTTCACCGCCAACGAGAGCACGACGTCGGGACGCACGGCCCGATCCGTCAGCGGCTTCTGCCCATGCAGGCCCATGCCGAACAGGACCAGCAGCAAGGGGATGGACGCATGCCCGAGCATCTCCACCGGAGTCCACAGGATGGCCGGCGGATGCCACCCCGTCAGCGCGACCAGTGCCCCGGCCGCCGTCGCCACCGTCACCGGGTTGGTGAAGGAACGCAGGATTCCCGCAGCCCAGCCGGGATGCCCGCCGGGCGGTTCGGCCGTCCCGCGGCCGCACCAGGAGAACACCGCCAGGTAGACCGGGGCGATGACCAGCAACTGCGCCAACAACACGGAGACCACCGGCGTCGAACTGCCCACCGCATACAACGCGATGGGCAACCCGATGTTCCCGGCATTCACATAGGAGGACCCCATGGCCCCCACCGCCGTCTGCCGCGCACCGCGGCGCAAAACGAACCTGCCCACCAGGGCGAAGCAGCCGCCGGCCACCGCAGCGGTGAGCAGTGCGATGGGGGTGTAGACCCCGACGACGGCACCGAGGTCCGTCTCGGCCAGCAGGACGAACATCAGCGCCGGGTTGGTGATGTAGTAGATCGCCGGGGTCAGTCCCTTCTGCATCGCCGGGGCATGGCCGGGCAGCAGTGCCGCCGCGCCGAACCCGACGATGATCAGCACCAGCACGATTCCGAAACCCATTAATACGCCGTCCACCGGCCACCTCCACAGCAGGGGGCCGGCAGCGTATCCGCTGCCGGCCCCGTGGTCGCTTCGTCCCTAGCGCATGAGGCAGGGACGTTTCGGATCGAACTGCCATCCGTCGATCAGGAACTGCATGGCCGCCGCATCGTCCCGCGAACCCAACCCGTGTTCCAGGTAGAGCTGGTGGGCCTGCTCCAGGCGTTCCCGGTCGAGCTCGACCCCGAGCCCGGCACGGGCCGGGACCTTGATCTCGCCATCGCGGATCAGCAGCGGATCCCGGGTCAGCCCCTGGCCGTCCTGCCAGATCCAGTGCGTGTCCAGGGCGGTGATCGTCCCCGGTGCGGCGGCGCCGACCTGGGTGAACATGGCCAGGGAGATGTCGAAGTGGTTGTTCGAGTGTGATCCCCAGGTGAGCCCGAACTCGTTGCACAGCTGGGCCACGCGCACCGAACCGGACATGGTCCAGAAGTGCGGGTCGGCCAGCGGGATGTCCACTGCGTTGGTGCGGATCGCGTGGGACATCTCCCGCCAATCAGTGGCAATCATGTTGGTGGCAGTGCGCAGGCCGGTCGCCCGGCGGAACTCGGCCATGACCTCGCGCCCGGAGAACTTGCCTTCCGGGCCGCAGGGGTCCTCGGCGTAGGCGACCACGCCCTGCATGCGCCGTCCCAGCCGGATGGCCTCCTCCAGCAGCCAGCCGCCATTCGGATCCAGGGTGATCCGCGCGTCGGGGAAGCGCTGCTTCAAGGCGACGACGGCGTCGACCTCATCGTCACCGGGCAGCACCCCGCCCTTGAGCTTGAAGTCCTTGAACCCGTAGCGGGACTGGGCGGCCTCGGCGAGCCGGACGATGGCCTCCGCGGTCATCGACTCTTCACGGCGGACCCGTTCCCAGTCGTCCGCGCCGTCGGGTTCGCGCAGGTACTGAAGCGGGGTGGCGTCGGGGTTTCCCACATAGAAGAGGTAGCCGAGCATCGGGACCGCGTCGCGTTGCTGGCCGTCACCGAGCAACTCGGCCACCGGGACGCCCAGGGCCTGTGCGTGCAGGTCCAGCAGTGCAGATTCGACGCCGGTCACCGCGTGGACGGTGGTGCGCAGGTCGAAGGTCTGCAGGCCGCGGCCTCCGGAGTCACGGTCGGCGAACTCGGTGCCGATGCTGCGCAGCAGGGACCGGTAGCGGGCCACCGGCTGGTCCTGGATCAGCCGGCCGGCCTCCTCGATGGTCGCGCGGATCTTTTCCCCGCCGGGGACTTCGCCCAGGCCGGTGCGGCCTTCGGAGTCGGTGATGATCACGACGTTGCGGGTGAAGAACGGCCCGTGGGCCCCCGAGAGGTTGAGCAGCATCGAGTCGCGGCCGGCGACCGGGACGACCTCGAGGGAGGCGATGGTGGGGGAGGCGCTCATGCGTTGCCCCCGGCCAGTTCGATGCGGCCGTCGATGCGGCGGTTCAGCTTCCACGGGTTGGCGTCCTGCAGGGGGGCCGGGAGCAGGCCATCGGGCAGGTTCTGGTAGGCGACCGGGCGCAGGAAGCGCTCGATGGCCAGGCTGCCCACCGAGGTCGTGCGGCTGTCGGAGGTCGCCGGCGACGGGCCGCCATGGACCATGGCGTGGCCGACCTCGACACCGGTGGGCCAGCCGTTGGCCAGGATGCGGCCGACCTTGCGCTCGAGGACCGGGATGAGGGAACCGGCCAGTTCGTGATCGGCTTGACGCAGTTGCAGCGTGGCCGTGAGCTGGCCCTCGAGCCGTTCGGCGGCCTCGGTGAGTTCGCGGGCATCTGCGTAGCGGATCACCAGGGAAGCGGCGCCGAAGATCTCGTCGTGCAGGACCTCGTTGGCCAGGAACGTCTCGACGGTGGTTCCGTAGACGGCCGGTGCCGGCGCGTTCTCGGTGGCACCCTGTTCGCCCCGGCCCACGAGGTCGACGCCGGTCTGGGCTGCCAGGGACTGGACCCCGCTGTGCCAGGACTCGGCGATGCCGCTGGTGAGCATGGTCTGGCCGGCCGAGCCGGTGACGGCACCGGAGATGGCGGTGACGAAGCGGTCCCCCGCCTCCCCGGCGGGGACGAACACCAGGCCCGGGGCCGTGCACAACTGGCCCGAGGAACCGGTCACCGAGGTGACATAGGCGGCGGCGAGGGCATCGACGTCGTCCTCCAGGGCGCCCGGGAAGATGAAGACCGGGTTGATGGAGCTCATTTCGGCGTACACCGGGATCGGCTCCGGGCGGGCCGCTGCGGCGGCCACGAGGGCGAGGCCGCCGGAGCGTGAACCGGTGAAGCCGACCGCCTTGATGGCGGGGTCGGTCACCAGTGCCTGGCCGATGCTGCGTCCGGGACCGTAGATCAGCGAGAAGACCCCGGGGTGCAGGTTGAACTCGGAGACGGCCGCGGTGATGGCCTGTCCGACCAGTTCGCTGGTGCCGGGGTGGGCGTTGTGGGCCTTGAAGACCACGGGGCAGCCGGCGGCCAGGGCGGAGGCGGTGTCGCCGCCTGCCGTGGAAAAGGCCAGGGGGAAGTTGCTGGCGCCGAACACCGCGACCGGGCCCAGGGGCAGGTGGCGCTGGCGGATGTCCACGCGCGGCATCGGGGCGCGGTCCGGCTGGGCGGGGTCGACGCGGACGCCGCGGTGGTCCCCGATGCGCACGACGGTGGCGAACAGGCGCAGCTGGTTGGCGGTCCGCGAGATCTCGCCGGTCAGGCGGGCCTGGGGGAGGCCGGACTCGGCCATGGCACGCTCGATGATCGCCGAGGCGTTGGCCTCGATGTTCGTGGCGATCTGCTCCAGGAACCGGGCGTGGGTGTCCGGATCCAGGGTGCTGAAGGAGGCGAAGGCCTCGTTGGCTGCCGACGTCGCCGTCGCCAGCTGGTCGGCATCGATCAGCGTGTAGGCGGGTTCGAGGGCCTCGTTGGTGGAGGGGTTGAAGCCGTTGACCGTGTCGCCGTTTCCTGCGGTACCGTGGCCGGCGATGATCGAGTGGCCGTGAAGAGTGCTGGTCTGTGTGGGCATCAGCGGTGCTCCCTTGCTGGTTCGGTGGTCGGTGGGCGGATCAGGCGGTTTGCGCGGCCGGCACGCTGGGGCGGACGCCTGCAGCTGTGATGAGCGCATCCAGATCGGCAAGGTCCTGCTCGTTCAGGTCCTGCAGGGGGGTGCGCACCGGGCCGTTGTCGCGGCCGATGGCCTTCAGGCCGCCCTTGACGATGGAGACGCCGTAGCCCGCGGCGCGGTCGCGGATGTCGATGTAGGGCAGGACGAAGCGGTTGAGCTTTTCCGTCACCGCCGCGTGGTCGAGGTTGCGCACGTCGCGGTAGAAGTCCAGGGCGAACTCCGGAACGAAGTTGTACATGGCCGACGAGTAGGTGCTCATGCCCAGCTGCAGCAGCGGCAGGGCGAAGGTCTCGGCCGTGGGCAGGCCACCCAGGTAGAACAGGCGGTCGCCGTTGCGGGAGTAGACGCGGGTCAGGTGCTCGATGTCGCCGGTGGCGTCCTTGAAGCCGATGAAGTTCTCGTGGCGGGCCGCCAGGTTGGCGACCGTTTGCGCCGAGTAGATCGCGTTGGCGCGGTTGTAGACGATGACGCCGATCTTCGTGGCGGCGCAGACCCGGGACACGTGGGCCTCAAGGCCCGCCTGATCGCATTCGGTCAGGTAGGGCGGCAGCAGCAGCAGGCCCTCGGCGCCTGCGGCTTCGGCGTCCTGTGCGTTGCGGATGGCCTGGGCGGTGGAGCCGCCGGCCGAGGCCAGCACGGGAACGCGGGAGCCGGCTTCCTCGACGGCCATGCGGACCACGCGGGCCGATTCCTCGACGGTCAGGCTGAAGCCCTCACCGGTGCCGCCGGCCGCAAAGAGGCCCGCGACCCCGAAGCTGGACTGCCAGGAGAGGTGGCTGCGGTAGGCGGTCTCGTCGATCTCGAAGTTGGCGTCGAACGCGGTGACGGGGAAAGACAGCAGGCCGTCCTTGAGGGTGGCGGCAAGTTCGTGGGGGGTGTAGGTGGCCATCGGTATCTTCCTTTGGGTTGTGCCGCTGATGCGGCGCACGGTGGGCTATTGGTTCCACCCTAGGGAGCGTCGATGATGCCTGTCCAAGCCCTATTTTGTATTGATTGATGCACTCCGGGCATTGTCCGCGGGGCGGCGTGATCCATCGAGGTGCGTGCCCTCGAGCAGGCGGTGGAGGGCAGGGTTGGGTGAGTCGCGCATCCAGATGGCGTGCAGCTCGACCAGGTCCGGGGCGATGTCCGCCAAATGCAGGTGGGCGACGCCGTCGATGCCCAGCAGCTGGGACGATTCGGGGACGAATGCCACTCCGCGGCCGGCCCCCACCAGGGCCACCATGGTGAGGATCTGGCTGACGGTGTGCACGACGTTGGCGTGGGCCACGGGGATGTGGCGCACCGCGAGGTCGTAGAAGTAGCGGGCGCTCGTGGGCGAATGCATGATCAGGGGAACGCCTTTCAGGTCCTGGGTGGCCACCGGGCGTTTGAGGGCATTGAGCGGATGGTCAGTGGGCACGGCCAGCATCAGGTTCTCGGAGAAGAGCAGCTGGGATTCGAAGGTCTCCGTGTCAAAGGGCGGGCGGGCCAGGCCCAGGTCCAGGTCGCCGTCGCGCAAGGCGGCGACCTGCTCGCCGGTCACGAGTTCGCGCAAGTCGATGTCGACGTCCGGGATGACCTCGGCTACCTGGGTCAGCAGGGGGCCGAGCAGGCTGTATCCGGAAGCCGCCGTGAAGCCGATGCGCAAAACGCCCGAACGGCCGGCGGCAATGTTCCGCGCGGTGAGCGGGGCCCTGTCGGCGGCAACCGCCAATTTCCTCGCTTCACGCAGGAACGCCTGGCCCGCTGCGGTGAGGGCCACCTTGCGGTTGGTCCGCTCCAGCAATTCGACGCCGATGGCCCGTTCAAGCTTCTGGATCTGGCGGCTCAGTGGTGGCTGGGTCATGTTGAGCCGTTCGGCGGCGCGGCCGAAGTGGAGCTCCTCGGCGACCGCGATGAAGCTGCGTGCCTGGTCCAATGTGAACATGATGCCTTTCGGGTATTACACAATGCAGCAATGGGCTTGGACTTGCATCGTACTGTGCTCTTAGGCTCGTAGCCCAGTTGAAGGTGACGTCCTTCACACCACCGGGCCGACCGGACCCGGACCGCACGATCATCACTAGGAGCACCCCCGTGAACATCAAACCCCGTCGCCGTGCCGTCCTGGGCCTGACTGCCTGTGGCGGAAACGTCGGCGGCAGTTCCTCGTCCGGCGACTTCCCCTCCAAGCCCATCACCCTGACCGTCGGCCAGGCCGCCGGCGGCTCCACCGACCTGATCGCCCGCGCCGTCGCCGACGGCGCCGGCAAGGACCTGGGGGTGTCGATGCCGGTGGTGAACAAGCCCGGGGCCAACGGTGCCCTGGCCACCCAGGAAGTCGCGGGCAAGCCGGCCGACGGCTACAACCTGATCCTGCTCAACGCCTCGCTGATCACCATCACCCCGCTGGCGGTGTCCGAGAAGGAAAAGGTCAACCTCGATGACCTCGATGTCCTCAAGGGCCTGTCCCAGGACGACTACGTCATGGTTGCCAGCAAGGCATCCGGGCTGAAGTCGCTGGACGATTTGAAGAAGAGCACGAAGAAGCTGTCCTTCGGCACCACCGGGGTGGGCACCGGATCACAGCTGGCCCAGGCCCTGCTGCTCAAGCAGGCCAAGATCCAGGGCACCGAGGTTCCGTTTGATTCCGGATCCCCCGCACTGGCCGCCGTGCTCGGCAACCAGGTGCAGGTCTCCACCATCCAGCTCGGTGAGGCCAAGTCGCAGATCGACGCGGGCAAGGTCACCCCGTTGCTGGTCTTCTCCTCCGAACGCAACCAGTTCCTGAAGGACGTGCCGACGGCGGTGGAGTCGGGCTATGACATCCCCGTCTCGCAGTACCGTGCCATTGCAGCACCCAAGGGCCTTCCGGCCGAGGTCAAGGACCGCCTGGTGAAGTCCATCGACGCGGCACTGGCCTCTGATGCCTACAAGTCCTTCAACGAGAAGAACCTCCTGACCCCCAAGGAGACCTCAGGAGACGAAGTCGTTTCCGATTGGAACGGGCTGGCCGCGAAGTACAAGGACCTGACCGCCAAGTACGACATCTCGCTCACCAGCAAGTAGCAGCGGACGGGAGCCCGGCTCCCCCCGCCACCCCGCCCCGCGGCCCAGGCCGCGGGGCATGACCAAAGGCTGATTCATGAATAGTCCCACCTCCACGGAGCCGGACGCCCCCGCGGGGGGCGCGGACGAGCCGATCTCCGGACCGCTGACCCCCGATGAGCTCGCCGCCCAGTGGGAGGACGACGCCCCGCCGCCGTCCGGCCCGGTGGCCAACCTGGCCGCCTCGGTGGTCGCCCTCATCATCGGGGTGGGCGGGATCATCCTGTCGGTCGGCCTCGGCCTGGGCGATCCGGCCCACCCGAAGCCGGGGACCTGGCCCCTGATCGTCAGCCTGGTGATCACGGTCCTCTCGCTGGTCCAGATGCTCATCGGACGGCAGGGCGGGCGCGACGGCGAGAAGTTCTCCCACCTATCCTGGTTCGCCGCCATCGGCCTGGTCACCCTGGTCGGCTTGGTCGCGGCCATGCCCGTGGCCGGATTCGAGATCCCGTCGGTGTTGCTGAGCTTTGTCTGGATGAAGTTCCTCGGCGGTGAATCCTGGCGCGGCGCCACCCTGTACTCGGTGCTGATCGTGGCCGCCTTCTACGCCATCTTCATCCTCGGCCTCGGCACCTCGATTCCCCACCTCTTCTAGCGCCGGCGTAACCAAAGGTTTCCCATGGACTTTTTTGAACCAGTTCTCAACGGCTTCGGTGTCGTTCTGGACCCCACCAATTTGCTCTACTGCCTCGTCGGCGTCGTCATCGGCATGCTCATCGGCGTGCTCCCGGGCCTTGGCCCGGCCGCCACCATCGCCATCCTGCTGCCGTTGACCTACGGGATCGAGCCCGTCACCGCGATCATCATGCTGGCCGGCATCTTCTACGGTGCACAATATGGAGGCACCATCACCTCGGTGCTGCTCCGCCTACCCGGTGAAGCCAGCTCGGTGGTGACCGTCTTCGACGGCTACATGCTGGCCAAACAGGGCAGGGCCGGAACCGCGCTAGGCATAGCCGCGATCGGCTCGTTCATCGGCGGTACCGTGGGCATCATCGGGCTGACGTTCCTGGCACCCATCGTTGCGGGATTCGCGCTGGACTTCGGGCCACCCGAATACACGGCCCTGGCCCTGGTCGGCATCCTGCTGGTGGCCACCATCTCCAATGGAGCGAAGGTCAAGGCGCTCATCGCCGCGGCCTTCGGCCTGCTGCTGGCCACCGTCGGACGGGATGTGTTCACCGGTGCCGAACGGTTCACCTTCGGGAATATCAACCTCGCCGACGGCATCGACTTCGTCCCCGTCGCCATGGGCCTGTTCGGCCTCGGCGAGATCCTCTACAACCTGGAAGAACGCCACCGTGCCGCGGCGGCACCGGCCAAGGTGGCCAACGTCTGGCCCTCCCGCTCGGACCTGAAGCAGTCCGCCGGGGCCATCGGCCGTGGCTCGGTGCTGGGGTTCTTCCTGGGCATCCTGCCCGGTGGCGGTGCGACCATCTCCTCGATGGCTGCCTACGCCATGGAGAAGAAACGTGCCAAGGACCCCTCGCGCTTCGGGAAGGGCGCCATCGAAGGCGTCGCAGCACCCGAAACCGCAAACAATGCAGCCGCCACCAGCTCGTTCATCCCGCTGCTGACCCTGGGCATCCCGGCCAACGCCACGATGGCGCTGATGTTCGGTGCCCTGCTGATCCAAGGCGTCACCCCCGGACCGCAGCTGGTCTCCGAACACCCGGACCTGTTCTGGGGCGTGGTGAACTCGATGTACATCGGGAACATCCTGCTGCTGATCATGTCGATTCCGCTGGTCGGGCTCTTCGTGCGCATCCTGCGCGTCCGTGCAGCGATCCTGGCGCCCATCACGGCGCTGATCACCATGCTGGGCGCCTACACCATCAACAATTCGATGTTCGATGTTGCCCTGGTGGTCTTCTTCGGTGCAGTGGGCTACCTGATGAAGAAGTTCGGATTCGACCCGGGGCCGCTGGTCCTGGCCTTCGTCCTGGGCTCGCTGCTCGAATCCTCGCTCCGGCGCTCGCTGCTGGTGCTCAACGGCGATCTGGGCGGATTCTTCACCCGCCCCATCTCGGCCGTCCTGCTGGTCGTCTTCGTCGTCGTCGCCGTGTGGCCCATGGTCAAGACGGGCCTTGAGCGCAGGAAGTCGGCAGCCAAGAACGGTTCCATCCCCGAATACGAAAAGGAAAACGCATGAGCATCCTCGTTGGATATGTCCCCACCCCCGCCGGGGAAGCCGCGGCCACCGAAGCGGTGGCCGAGGCGAAGAGGCGCGCTGAGCCGTTGCTGGTGGTGAACTCCGTGCGTGAAGGAGCCCTGGTCGACAAGTCAGCTGCCGCGCCGGAAGACCTGGAGCGGATCCGTTCGTTGGCAGCGGATGCCGGCGTGGAGCTGACGGTGCTGGATTCCACGCATCGCGATGACCTGGCCGAGGAGCTGCTGGAGCTGGCCATCCGCCACGATGTGAGCGTGATCGTCATCGGACTGCGCCAGCGCACGCAGGTCGGCAAGTTCATCATGGGGTCGCATGCGCAGCGCATCCTGCTGCAGTCCGATCGCCCGGTGTTGGCCGTGAAGGCTTCCGCTCGGGACTGATCGGTTCCGCGACATGTCGGCGGTGCGGCCCTGTTGGTGAACGGGCCGCGCCGCCGTTTGCCATGCATGGATCGAGCCGGAGTCTCGGCGCGGTGCAGCATCGACGCACGGCCAGGACCTGCTGGCCCGAGCCGACCAGCGGGCGGAAGGAGGGGCACCGGCACCGGCCCCAGAACCGGTGGGTCAGGCGCCGCTACCGGCCTCGAGCCGGCGACGTGAGTTCACCAGATGGGTGCGCATCGCCGCCGCGGCGGCCCGGGGATCCTGGTCCTCGATGGCGGCGAACACCGCGTTGTGTTCGGCCATCACATCCCCCAGCCGATGGGCATCCGCGGTGCCGGGAGCCAGGCGATGGCGGGGCATCGAGATCATGGCTGGGCCCAGCCCGTCCAGCACATCGGAGAAGTACGGATTGCCGCTGGCCCGGGCGACGCCCTGATGGAAGGCAAAGTCGCAGGAGAGGGCTTCCGAGGGTGACGTGCCGGCCGCGCTGAAGGCCAGCAGGGCGCTGCGGAGGACCTCCAGGTCCCGGGGTTTCCGGGCCCCGGCGGCCAGGGCGGCAGCTTCCGATTCGACACCCATGCGGAAATCCAGCAGGGCGCGGCGTTCGGGCAGGCTGCGTGCCGGACGGGGGCCGGTGCCGCCGGGGGGATCTGGCGGTGGGGTGAGGGCGAAACTTCCGCTGCCGCGGCGCGTGTGGACGAGTCCCTCGGCCTGCAGGCGGGTGATCGCCTCGCGGACGACGGTCCGGCTGACCGCATGGGCGGCGATCAACGCGGATTCGCTGGGCAGCTTGTCGCCGGCGGCGATTCGTCCCTCGATGATCTCCCGGCGCAGATGCTCGACGAGGGTGCTGGTCAGGTTTGGACTCATGGTAGCCATCGTCCCACGCAGGGCGCCGTCTGCCGGCGTCCTGCGTGGGACGATGCCAGGCTCAGGAGCGGCCGAACTCGGCCGTCTTGGTCGTCCATCGACGTGCCTGGTCGCTGAGGCTGATGCCCAGGCCGGGGCGGTCCGGCACCACCATGCGGCCATCGACGGTTTCCAGGCGTTCGTTGAAGAGGGGATCGAGCCAATCGAAGTGCTCCACCCAGGGTTCGCGCGGATACGTGGCCGCGAGGTGCAAGTGGATTTCCATGGCGAAATGCGGAGCCAGATCCAACCCGGCCTGGTCGGCCAGTGTTGCCAGGCGCAGGAATTGGGTGTTGCCGCCGACGCGCGGGGCGTCGGGCTGGATGATGTTGCAGGCCCGGGCGGCGATCAGACGCTCGTGCTCGGCGACGGAGGCCAGCATTTCGCCCGTGGCAATGGGGGTGTCCAGTGCTGCGGTGAGTGCTGCATGCCCCTCGGCGTCGTAGGCGTCCAGGGGCTCTTCGATCCACGTCAGGTCGAATTCCTCCAGGCGCCGGCCCATCCGCAGTGCGGTGGCCCGGTCCCATTGCTGGTTGGCATCGACCATCAGAGGCACGTGGGGGCCGATGTGCTCCCTGACGGCTGCGACGCGACGCAGGTCCTCGGCGCCGTCGGGCAGCCCGACCTTGATCTTGATGCCGCCGATGCCCTCCTCGAGCGAGCGGGTGGCCTGCTCGGTCACCTGGGTGATCGAGGCGTTGAGGAATCCACCCGAGGTGTTGTAGGTACGCACCGAGTCGCGGTGGGCCCCGAGGAACTTGGCCAGGGGAAGTCCGGCACGCTTGGCCTTCAGGTCGTAGAGGGCGATGTCCAGGGCGGCCAGGGCCTGTGTGGCGACCCCGGAGCGGCCAACCGAGGCCCCGGCCCACAACAACTTCGTGTACAGCTTGGCGATGTCATTGGGATCCTCTCCGAGCATGACGTCGGCGACCTCGCGGGCATGGGCATATTGGGCTGGTCCGCCCGCGCGCTTGGAGTACGAGAACCCCAGGCCCTCATGTCCTTGCTCCGTGGTGATTTCCGCAAAGAGGAAGACGACCTCGGTCATGGGCTTCTGCCGACCGGTGAAGACCTTGGCATCGGAAATCGGGGTCGCCAGCGGGAGGGCGGCGGTGGAGAGCTTGACGTGCCGGATGGCGTCGGGCGTGTAGGGCATGGGATTCCTTTGGTGGATGACGTTCGCCAATAATATAAGTCAATAACTTGTATGACAAGTAATATTCATCATTTGGCCCATCCGCTCGGCTTACAGCCGCTAAATTTCCCAGAGCCGCTCCGGGGTAATGACTAGAAATCCGTGGATGCACCCAAGTCAGCGGCCGGGAGTAAGGCTGGGATGACTCGTCATGTTTTTTGGGTATCGCAACATCCCAAATGGGGCTTGGACGAGCATTGTGTGAGCCGCCTAACGTCGTTTTCGCACAGCACGCCTCATGCGTTGTTGCCCGACCTGCTCGGGCACGACGTGGGCAGCAGACAAGAGAAAAGCGATTCCCCATGACACAAAAACTACAAGCGCCCGCGCCCGGCACCACCTCCGAGGGCGAACGCGCCAGCCTTCGTAAAACGCTCTTTTCCAGTTGGTTCGGCACTTCCCTTGAATACGTGGATTTCCAGCTATACAGCCTGGCCGCGGCCCTGGTTTTTGACAAGATCTTCTTCCCGCATCAGAGCGCCGGCGTTGCCCTGATGGCCAGCTTTGCAACCTACGGAGTTGGCTTTCTCGCTCGTCCTGCCGGGGCGTGGTTCTTCGGACGTCTTGGAGACATTGTCGGACGCAAGAAGGTCCTGATCCTGACAATCACGCTGATGGGACTCTCCACGGCTGCAATCGGCGTGCTGCCCACTACCGAACAGGCCGGGCTGGTGGCCCCGGCGCTATTGGTCTTCCTGCGCATCGTGCAGGGCTTCGGCGCCGGGGCGGAACTTTCGGGCGCGTCGGTCATGCTTGCCGAGGCTTCCCGTCCCGATAACCGTGGCTTCATCGCCTCCCTCGTGGCACTGGGCACCACGCTCGGCAATATCGCCGCGTCCGGCGTTTGGGTGCTGATCGTGGCATTGATGCCGGAGGACACCCTGTTCAGCTGGGGCTGGCGCCTGCCGTTCCTGATGAGCCTGCTGGTCATGGTCGCGACTCTATGGATGCGCCGGAACATGAAGGAGAGCCCGGTCTTCGAGGAGGTCGAGGCCATGCGAGTCGAAGAAGAACATGAGGCCGTGGCCATCCCGCGGCAGCGTTTCTGGAGCAAGAGCTTTTTCCTGGTCATGTTCCTGCGCTTCGGTGAAAGCGGCAACTCGCAGCTGTTCCAGGGATTCCTCATCGGCTACGCAGGCACTGTCCTGATGATGGACAAGTCGGTGGGCACCATGGCCCTGTTGATCTCCTCCGTTTGCGCGTTCGCCACCGTGCCGCTGATCGGCCGGTTCTCTGATCGGTTCGGTCGTCGAATCACCTACCGTCTGCTGGCTGGATTCCAGCTCCTGCTCGCCTTCCCGGCTATGTTCGCCTTGCAGTCCAAAACAGATGCGGCGGTCATCGTGGTTATCGTCTTGGGCAACGCCGTAGGATCGCTGGGCATGTTCGCCGCGCAGTCCGCCTACGCTGCGGAGCTGTTCGGCTCACGAAGCCGTTACCAGAAGCTCGCGGTGGCCAAGGAAATGGGAGCCATCGTCTCCGGCGGTGTTTCGGCATTCATCGCGGCAGCTTTATTGGTCCTGTTCGACAACGCGTGGTGGCCGATCGCTGCCTTGATAGCGATGTACTCCGCCGTCGCCTTCATCACGACCTTCCTGGCCCCGGAGACCCGTGGGCGTGACCTGACGCTCGCTGAGGACGCGGCCTGAGCGCCGCCGTCGGCCGCCCCGTTCCCCTTTCGCAGATGGCCGGAGCAAGTTTGGTCTACGTTGCGTGCTCCGAGGAGGGCACGGTCGACAGTCTTCTGCTGGGGCCGGAGGGGACATTGACGCACCTTGATCGGCTCCATGGCACGGCCGCCGTACGGGCCCTGACGGTGGATCCGCAACGAGGGGTGCTCTACACCGCGCAGAACACAGTCCCGCCGGTGGCACGGGCCTTTGGAATCGAGGCCTGGACAGGGCGCCTTCGCCCGTGGGGGGCCGCGGAATTGCCCGAAACCACAACCTACCTCTGTATCGATGATAGGCACCGGCGTCTTCTCAGCCCCAGCTACCAGGGCGGGGTGATCGTGGAAGTCGCCCTGACGCAGGAAGGCAATGTCGCCGGGCCCGGGAAGACTGCCTGTGCGCCGGGGCCGCAAACGCATTGTGCAGAGCCCAGCCCCGATGGGCGTCAGGTCTATGCCACGTCCCTGGGGACGGACCGGATCGTGTGGTGGGATCAGGCTTCTGGTGGGGCGGGCGTTCCGACCGGACAAACGGTTGTCTCCCCGGGGTCCGGGCCCCGCCACCTGCGCTTCAATGCGTCGGGTAACCGCGTTTATGTGCTCAACGAGCTTGCAGGCACCGTCGATGTGTTCCGCCGTGACGAGGCCAACGGTGATCTCACGCTGGTGCAGTCCGTGGGATCGATTCCTGCCTCCTGGAGGATGCCAACTGGCATCATCCGCACCCCCGACCGTGTGGTGGAAGGACAGAAGGTCTGGTGCGCCGACCTGCAGTTGTCCTCAAGCGGGCGCTACCTCCATACAACGGACCGTGGCAGCAGCACCATCACCACGTTCTCCGTTGACCCTCAGACGGGGATCCTGGAGTTCATCGCAACCACGGCAACGGAAGTTCAGCCCCGGGGGACCGCAGTGACATCTGACGGTAGATTCCTACTCGTCTGCGGGGAGCTCTCCGACGCAGTCACGGCGTACCGCATCGATCCATCGACGGGCAGCTTGGAAGCGACCGGAAGGGCACCAACCGGTCGTGGTCCATTGTGGATGCTGACGCTTCCAGTCGGGCGGGCCGAGTACACCTAGGTGCGTGGGTCGGTAGTCGTTTGATGCCGGCC
>NZ_JBLXAH010000003.1:0-412982 GCF_048266065.1 Arthrobacter sp. | reverse complement strand
TGGTGAATCGGATCATCACCGATCTGGCCGTCATCGACGTGACCGATCAGGGGCTGGTGTTGGTGGAGACAGCGCCCGGAGTCAGTGTCGAAGAAATCCGGGCGGCCACCGAACCCGAACTCACCCTCGGTGGCCGACTCATCAACATGTAAGTTCCCGGCATGCATCTGGGCGGGGCCGGCCAATGCGCCGGCTCCGCCCATACAACGCTGGGCGATCTACTCACGATGAGGGACTCTGCACAGTACGTTCTCCGCAGGATCGATCCAGTCGTTCAACTCCTCGACGTGGGAATTCCAGTGCTCGACGTATGTCAGGAACGCGGGAGCCCAGCCACCAGTTCGTGGTCGTACCCGGTGTTCCCCACGGTGGCGGCCCCACCCGGCGATCCGAGCGCATCGAAGAACTCGGCGTTTGCACGAGTGTAGCCATTCCATTCATCGGGGACGTCGTCTTCGAAGTAGATGGCCTCGACCGGGCACACCGGATCGCAGGCGCCGCAATCCACGCACTCGTCGGGATGGATGTACAAGGTCCGTTCGCCCTCGTAGATGCAGTCCACCGGACACGCCTCAATGCAGGCCTTGTCCTTCACGTCCACGCACGGTTGGGCGATGATGTAGGCCATTTCCTGCGCCTTCCCTATACACCCGTATAGACGGTTTTGCCCCAGGTGTAGAAGTCCACGGCCGACCGCCCCTGTTCACGGAAGGTGTTCGTCGAGGAATCCTTCACTCCACCGAAGGGCACATTGAGGTCCAGCCCCGACGTCGGACGGTTGACCTTGACGACGCCGGCTTGCGCGCGTTCGGCGAAGTCGGTGGCCAGCGCCAGGCTGTCCGTGCAGATCCCAGCGGTCAACCCGTAGCGCGACGAGTTGATGGCTTCCAGCCCCGCCTCGTAATCCGCGACCTCGAGGACGGCTACGACGGGACCGAAGATCTCGTCCGTGACAGCGGGGTCAGCTGGGTCGAGATCGACCAGGATCGCCGGCGTGAATTTCGAGCCGTCGGTGCTCCCCCCGTGGAGCAGGGTGGCACCGCGGGCGACGGCCCCGCGAACCGCCGCGTCGTCTTGCTCGAGTTGGTTCTCACTGATGACGACGCCCATCCGGGTGCCTTCTTCCAGACCGTCGCCCGGGGCGTAATGGCCGGCTTCGGCCACCAGCGCGTCCAGGAAATTCTGTTTGATGGAAGGGGTGACGTACACCCGGGACGTCGCAGTGCAGGCTTGTCCGGTCAGCCCGAAGGCCCCGGCGGCCACCACCTTGGCGGCATTTTCCGGCGAGGCGTCATCGAGCACCAGCACGCCGTTCTTGCCGCCCATTTCCAATTGGACTCGTGCCCTCCGGGCGTTCAGGATCTCCTGGAGACCCAGCCCGACGGTGGTTGATCCGGTGAACGACAAACCGGCTATCCGCTCGTCGCGGGCCAGCGCATTCCCGACGACCTGCCCCTTGCCGTGGACGACGTTGAACACGCCGGCGGGCAGGCCGGCATCGTGCAGTGCACGCGCCAGATGGGTTGCCGACAACGGCGTCAATTCGGCCGGCTTGAGGACAACTGCGTTGCCGCTGATGAGGGCTGGGGCTGTCTTCCACGCAGGGATCGCAATTGGGAAGTTCCACGGGGTGATGAGCCCGACGACTCCCAAGGCCTCACGTCGGGTCGTGATGGTGGTGCCGGGAAGGGAGCTGGGCAGGACCTCCCCGGTAGCCGCCCACCCCAGCGAGCCGAAGAAGCGCAGCACATCGGTGGCGCGGCCGACTTCACCGAGCGCCTCGGCCAGGGTCTTGCCTTCTTCACACACCAGGTCGTGGGCAATTTGTTCGCGGCGTTCGTGCAGCAGGTTCGACGCCTTGGCGAGGATTGCTCCACGTTGGGGCAATGGGTAGGCCGCCCAGGCTGGTTGGGCGGCTGCAGCTGCCGAGATGGCCGTGTCGACGTCGGCGGCCGTACCGGCGGGAGACAGGCAGGCGAGTTCTCCGGGCCGTGCGGGGTTCATGCGCTTCACGGAGGCTTCGCCAACGAATTCTCCGTTGATCAGGTGCTGGGCCGTGGGTGTCGTGTTCATCAGGGTTCTCCTTGGTTCTAAAGGCTTCGGATGAGTCCGCCGTCGCACCGCAGTGCGACGCCGGTGATGTAGGAGGCCGGTCCCGAGCAGAGGAACGCCGCGGCTGCAGCGAATTCGCTCGGGTCACCGTAGCGCCGGGCAGGAATGGTCTTACGCGAGTCGAGCACCGCCTGTTCGACGCTGATGCCCCTGCGTTTTGCGGTGGCAATGTCCAGCTCCGCGACACGGTCGGTGGCGATACGTCCCGGCAACAGCATGTTCACCGTGACCTCATCCAGTGCGACTTCCCCGGCGAGGGTCTTCAGGTAGCCCGCGAGCGCGGCTCGTCCCGTGTTGGACAGTGCCAGGTTGGGAAGTGGGGCGACCACGCCGCTGGATCCCAACGCGAGGATCCGGCCCCACCGGCGTTTGCGCATGCCAGGCAGCGTTTCGGAGATGAGGGCGTGGGCTGGGGCGAGGATCGTGTCATAGGAGCCGGCCAGTTCTTCCGCATCCAAGGCGGCCGCCGCCTTGGGCTGGGGTCCAGGGCCGTTGAGCACGAGGATGTCGATCTCACCAAAGGCTTCCCGAGTGCGGCGCATTGCGGTTTCCCGCCCCGAGGGAGTGGTGAGGTCTGCCTCGACCCCAATGGCGCTGGGTAGCGCACCGGCGATGGATTCGGCGAGCTTCCTGCGTCGACCGGTGACGACGACGTTGGCCCCTTCCCCGGCCAACATGGTGGCCACGGCGCGCCCCAACCCGCCGGTGGATGCTGCGACAAAAGCGGTTCGGCCGGTGAGCTGCAGGTCCATCAGCGCACTCCTGTCGTGTGGAGGCCGCTGGGGGATGCCGCTCCGGCAATGGTTTCAGCGAGGGCCCTCTCAGCGTGGCGCATATGGAGTCCAAGAGTGCCCCGCAGCGCCTCGGGGAATGCAGCGGCCGGGGCACGGACGCCGGCTTCGTCGATGAGGCCCCGGAATTTCAGGCATTCCTTGCGGATGGCCAACGCGATGCGCGGCTGCTGCTCGAAGTTCACCAGGGGCAGGTATGGCTGGAACGCGGCCCGGGCCGCGGATTCGCCGCCGGTACGCCAAGCCCGGACGCAGTCGACCAGGGCTTCCGGATAGGAGAACCCCGTCATCGCGCCCGCTGACCCGGCCACGAGTTCATCCAGGAGACCTTGGCCTCCCAATCCGCCGAATATCGCCACGTCGACGGCGTCCGACAGCTGGGCGATGACAGAAGCCGTCGGGGGCGCCTCCGATTTCACGGCACAGATAAAGGCGCAGTCACCGACCACTCGGGCAAGGTTGCCCACCGAAATGGAAACTCCGCTTGCGACGGGGTAGTCCTGCAGCACGATATCGATCCCGGTGGCGCGGTGTATGGCCTGCAGGTGGGATGTCAAGATGCCAGGGTCTGCGCTGTTGGCTTGGACCATGACTGCTGCCAGACGATCGCCGAGCACGTGGTGGGCCGCCCGCACCTCGTCGATGGCCGGTCGGGTCGCCAAGGCGGTGATGCCCACGACGAGCGGCAAAGCACATGAGTCGGCCACCACTTCCAGCACGAGTTCCCGTTCCGTAGCCGTCAGGGAGGCGGCCTCCCCGAAGACCCCCAACACGGTCAGCCCGGTGGCATCGATGGCTTCGTATTGTTGGGCCAGCCGGGCCAGGCTGTCGGTGTCCGCGTCCATGGAGCTGCCGTGGAAGGGGGTGGCAACCACGCCCCAGACGCCACTGGGCAGGACTCGTCTCGGTGCAACTGCTTCGTCGGTGTCGCTTGTTTTCATTTCGTCCCCTTCGTATCGGAGGTATCGAGCAAGATTGGGGGCAGGGGCTGCCGTCTACCGGCCGGGCCATACGGGGGCGCGCTTTTCCTGGAAAGCAAGGACCCCTTCGTGCGAATCCTGGCTATCCAGTGCCGCCATGAGGGCAGGCAATTGCAGTCCGCGTGCCTCTTTCGAGCTCAGGTGCGCGGTACGGGTGACCATCTGTTTGACGGCACGCACGGAGGTCGGGGCGCAAGCGAGGATCTGCTCGACCCACCCCTGGACGGCTTCGTCGAGTTTTTCGGCGGCAACAACCTCATTGACCAAACCCATGTCACGCATTTCTGTTGCCGTGGCCTTGCGCCCGGTCAGCAGCATGCCCATGGCCTGGGTGTGGGGAATACGTCGCACCAATTGGTGGATGCCCCCGTCCAGGGCGAGCCGTCCAACACGTGGTTCGGTCAGGCCGAAGCGTGCTGTTTCGGATGCCACCACGATGTCGGCTCCGAGGACCATTTCCATGCCGCCGCCGAGTGCGTACCCGTTTACGCGGGCGATCACCGGAATGTCCAAGGTCGTTCGCAGGCTCAAGCCGCCGAATCCGTTGGGATCCAGTTCGGCCCAATACTGCAAGCCGGTCTTTTCCACGGCCGTCGCCGTCATGTCCGCCCCTACGCAGAACGCACGATCCCCGGCACCGGTGACAACCACGACCCGGATGTCGGGGTCCGCTTCAATGCGTTCCCAGATCTGGTTCAAGGCCTGGTGGGTGGCGTTGTCAACGGCGTTCATCACCTGGGGCCGGTCGATGACCACGGTGGCCACGTGGTTCTCAATCTCCATCCGAACGCCGGCCCCTACCGGCGTCGGCTGCTGGACGTCCTGTTCCGTGGTTGCGGTGTTCATCGCAACACCCCAAGTTCCTGGAGATCCCGGATCGTTTCCTGGGTGTATCCGTTTTCCAGCAGAACCTCTACGTTGTGCTCGCCCAGCCTTGGCGCGGGACGGCGGACCAGCGGCGGGGTGGCGGAGAGCCGGATGGGCGCGTTGAGCATCTTGATCTTTCCTGCGGTCGGATGCTCGGTCTCGACGACCATGTTGTTGGCCGCGGTCTGCTCGTCGGCGAGGGCCTGTGCCAGCGTGTGCACCGGCGCATTGAGGACGCCCTGGTCCTCGAGCCGCTTGGTCCAGTAGGCGGTGGTGTTGGTGGCTATCCGCCGACGGAAGATGTCCTGAAGTGCTCCCTTGTTTTCGAACTGGAGCTCCAGGGTCGCGTAGTCAGGATCGTCGGACAGATCGACGTCGAGTTCCAGTGCAAGTGAAATGTGGTGCAGTGGGTCCTTGGTGAATCCCCCGACCATGCAGACTGCACCATCGGTGGTGGTGAAGACACCGCTGAGCGGCATGGCGCCCCAGTTCACCTCGTATCCACGATTGAGTTCCATGCAGGCCTCCTGCATCTGCATGTGCAGCATCGAGTCGTACATGGTCACCTCGACCTTCTGCCCAACACCGGTTGTCTCGCGGGTCCGAAGTGCCAACAAGATGCCTTGGAGCAGATGCATGCCCGTGGTGTAGTCGCACAACGTCGTGGGATAGATGGTGGGTTCGATGTCCTCGGAGTTCCGGCGCCACATCACCCCGGAATATGCCTGGGCGATTGCATCTTGCCCACCCTTGGCCGCATAGGGGCCGGAGTCCCCGAACCCGGTTCCCGAGGCCCAGATCAAGGAGGGGTTCATCTTGGAGAGCTCGTCATATCCAAAGCCCATCCGCTCCATCACGCCGGAACGGAAGTTGCTGACGACGACATCTGCATCCTGCATCATGCGACGCAGTACGTTGCGTCCTTCATCGGTGCGGGTATCCACCGATACCGATCGCTTGTTGCGGTTGATCGAGAGGAAGATCGGGTTGTCTTGTCCATCGGGGTCCGGGAACGAATTCCGGGAGATGTCCCCGGATCCCGGACGCTCGATCTTGACGACGTCGGCCCCATAGTCCCCCAGGAGCTGCGTGCAGCTGGGGCCCATGAAGACCTGGGTGAAGTCGACGACCTTGATGCCGTCCAATGGTGCCGAGACGCCCGCTGGCGTCCCGAGGGGCTGCTCTTCTGGTTGGTGGCCCGAGGCCGCCGTGGGCTGTTCTTGTACGGTCATGCTCATGCTCCTACCGTCTCTTTCGCTTCGATGCTGGCGTTCTGGGAGGGGACGTCACCGGGGTCGGCGTGGTGCCGGCGCATGCCGGATTGGATGTCCAAGGGCGATACCTCGCGGACGGTGATTCCCTGTTCGACCGCGAGGGCCGCTGCCACACCAACCGCTTGGCCCATCGCCATGCACGGCGGTATTTCCCGCGACATCTTTTGTGCTTCCGGAGTCGCCGAATAGTGGCGGCCGGCGACGAGCAGCTGGTCCACTTCGCGCGGCAGCAGGGAACGGTAGGGGTAGTAGTAGTCACGGCCTCGGGCCACGGTGTCGGGAAAATGCCGCCGGTTGGTGACGTCGTCCTTGGTCATGACGTATTCGCCCTGGAGCAAACGGGTCTGGCGAACACCCATCTGCGGCGCCACGTCGACCATGTAGGCGCGTTCGAATCCGGGGAGGTTCTCGCGGACGTAATCGACCGCTTCGGTGATGTGATCGCGGGCCGCGAATTCCGCAGCAGTCATGTCGGCGGGATCGACGCCGTCGTAGCCGGTCATATGCGGCGCGTTGCACCAGACCACGCCCTCGATGGGCGTCTTCAACCACCACAGTTCCCACGCGCCGCCCAGAAGCCGTTTGACCTTGCGGTTGATGGCCCGCGCCTCACGCGGGTTCTCCTGCTCGAAGCGCTCGGCGGCGTCGGTGTCCACGCCACCGAGGCGGAAGACCAACGTGGTCAGGTACGAGTCATGGGCGTACGCGGCACCCGCACGTGATGCGACGTCGATATCGCCGGTGGTGTCGATGACGACGTCGGCCATGAAGGCCTGCGGTCCGGATTTGGTTTCGCAGATGGCTCCCTTGAGGACGCCATCATCGACAATCGGTCGGGAGAACCACGAGTGAAGTCGAAGGTTCACGCCGGCTTCCCGGACGAGGTCGTTGGACACTCGCTTCCAGCCGTCGGGGTCGAATGCCGCCGCATAGCAGATCGGCTTGGGGGTGGTGTGGGTATGGAAGTCGAAGGTTCCGAACCGGCCCCACTTGTTCCACATGTCAGTCGACGCGTGTCGGTCCTCGGCTGGGGGGACGACGGCCAGACCTATGCGTTCGAGCCGTTCCACGTATTCACTGACGATGCCAGTGACCGTGATTTCCTGGCCGTTGATCATGTCGTCCAGCACCAGCACCATTCCGCCCGATGCGAGTCCACCGAGTGCGGAATAGCGTTCGAGGAGCGTGACGCTGGCGCCTGATCGGGCGGCAGTCACCGCTGCGGCGACGCCGGCAGGTCCGCCTCCGACGACCAGGACGTCGGAGCGGGAGACGATGGGTGCCTTGAGGTCTTCGGTGGTGGTGCGAAGTTCGAGCTGGTTCATGGGTTTTTCCTTTACTTTCCGACGAAGAGGCCGTTGCGGCGGCGGGCGAGGACATAGAAGATGATGCTGAGGGCGGATAAAACAGCCACATACACGGGGAAGATCCAGCTGGCATTGATGGATTGCAACCAGACCAGAAGGTACGAGGCGGTTCCGCCAAAGAGGGCGACGCCGATGCCATAGCCCAGTGAAACGCCGGCACCGCGGCAACTCTTGGGCATCAGTGAGGTGCTGACCACGTTGTAGAGGGTCATGTTCAGCACCAGGATGATCGATCCGCCCAACAGCACCACTGCGAAACCACCCAATCCGGGCTCGTTGTAGAAGAGCATGAGGAAAACGGAGGGAATGGCCAGAGCCCGGGTGATGAGGAACCAGCGGGACATGGGGCGGCCGTCAGCCAATTTGCCGATGATCCAGCTGCCCACGACCAGGATGACGCCGAGTACCGTGGTCAACGCGAAGACGACTGTCGGGTCCTCCTTGAAAGCACCACGTGCGGCACTGGGCAGTCCGACATTCCACGCATAGTTGTACGCCTGTACGGCGCCGACGATGAACACGATGGCCAGTACCCCCAGCCAGTTTTTGCGGACGCCTTGCCACACGAGGCGGCTGCTGGTGTTCGCGGCAAGTTCTTCGGGCTTCATGGTTTCGGGCAGTGAACGCCTCAGATAGACGACGACAAAGCCGAAGGCTGCTCCGATGATGAACGGGACCCTCCATCCCCAGTCGGCCATGACAGCGCCACCCAGCATGAGGCTGGACAGGAAGCTGACCAAGGATGCGAGGAGAATGCCGATGTTGACGTAGAACCCCATCACCCCGGCGACGAGTCCCTCGCGCCCATCCGGTACCAGTTCGACGGCGTGTGTCGTGGACAATGGAGCCTCGACACCAGTGGAAATGCCCTGGATGATCCGGCAGACGATGAGGATGACGCCGGCAAACATGCCGATCTCCTCGTAGGTCGGGCAGAAGGCAATCACCAAGGTCGTGGCCGCCATCATCAAGATGGACAACAGCATGATGCGCCGCCGCCCCAGACGGTCAGCCAGCGTCCCCAGAAGAATTCCACCCAGGGGGCGGAACGCGAATCCGACGGCGAAAACTGCCAACGCGTCGAGCGTCGCGGAGAGTGGTTCCTCAGAGGGGAAGAACTTCGGCCCGATGAAGGCCGACAGCAGGCCGAAGACCATCCAGTCGTACCATTCCAGGGCGTTGCCCAAACCGAGGGCCTGCAGTCCCTTGCGGGCTTCCCGGGATAGCGGTTGCTTCTTTCCGACGGCCGGGGAATCGTCGACCAATGGAGCGTCTATCATTTCTTGTCCTTCGCAAACGCCTCCGAAGGGGCGTTTTAGGGTATGGGTCATCACGGCGAGTGGTTGTGTAGTTCGTGATGGCGCGAGGATTCGAAGCCGACACAGGTCAGTCCTGTGGGGCAGTGAGAAATGGGTGTGTCCAGACCGGCGAACGCCGGCTTACCTCACCAAGTGGGAGGCGTGTTTACCCAGATCGCCACGCATACCTCTTCGTAGCGATTGATGTACCAATGCGGGATTTCGGAGGAGTAGGTGATCGAGTCACCCTCCTCCAGGGTGTAGCACTGCCCGTCCAGGTAGATGTCCTTCCTCCCTGAAAGGATGACCCCGAATTCCTCGCCACCGTGGCGGAAGGGCGTCGCACTGGTGTCATGTCCCGGAGGACTAACGATCCAATGCGCCTCAAGGGCACCGTTCAAGTCCGGAGTCAGCAGCTCGTAGGCCGCTTCGCCGATCGACTTTCGTGCAACGCCCTTGAGGTTTCGGCGGTCTGCTTTGCGCACCACAGGCGACTTCGTTTCATCTTGTCCGATGAAGAACTTGCCGACTGGGACACCCAGCGCGTGGGCCAGTTGCGCCAGCGTGGTGAACGACGGATTGGCCAATCCGCGTTCAATCTGACTGACGATCGCCTGACTCAGTCCGGATCGCTCCGAGAGCTGCGACAGCGTCCACCCCTTTTCCTTGCGGAGCGAAAGGACCAGATGTCCCACGGACGTAAGCAACGCGCTGACTGGTGCCGCAGATTGCGTGTCCGAGGAGGGCATGGAAGGTATCCTTTCAGGAGTGATCTGAACCACAGTTAACTATATTGAAGATTTTCACTGAGTCAAGGGTTCGGCCACGCGAATGGCCGTCTGCTTTGACAATCAGGCCACTGGACACTCTGAAACGAAATTAACAACCGGCCAGGAAAGTACTGGTCAAAGACCTCAATCGGTACTTGCACGCGATGGTCGGCAGGCTTTCTTCGTCGGGCGGCATATCGAATCCGATGATGCCGCATAAATGAAAGCCGGCTCTCGGCCGAACCGACGCTGGACTCGTGCGATGCCCCGGGCACCGATCATGGAGCCAAGCGCCACTCAGCCAACCTGCACCCGTTGATCACCCAACACACACTCGACTGACAGAGTGCCCCCAACGGCCTCGACGTATCTGCGGATGGTTCGGACGTTTGCACTGTCGATATCCCCTTGCTCGATCTTCGACACTTGCCGTCGGCCAACACCGATGCGCTGCGCCAGTTCCGCCTGCGTGAAGCCCGCCTGCTCCCGCAGCTCACGCAAACGATAGGTTCGAACCCCAGCAAGCATTCGCACCTTGTGGACCTGGACACTTCCCTCATCTACGTCATGCTTGGCGAGGTAGTCCTCGTAATCCAATGCCATGACGGCCACGCCCTTTCCAGCCTTCGCCAGTGGCCCTCAAACCAGTCGTTGGCAGGGGGCGCAACTGAAGCCACGGACCGCTCTACAGGTGGATTTCGATCCATCGATTTCGACGCACAACTCGCCCCGAGAATAGACCTTGCAACGTCTATAGGCAATGAAGTGGGTTCCCCCGAGCCCGCGGACACGTCCTGGGCGCGACGCCGGTCGACGTCATTCCACGCCGATCGCGGTTATCCGCGTCCACCCACCAGTCCGGATTCCCCCGCCCGGCTGGCCGGCACCCCGGCCCAGACCTGCAGTGCCGCCCATGCAGCCGCCGTCAGCGGAACCGCGAGGATCGCGCCGAGCACCCCGGCGATGACCCCGCCGATGGCCAGGGCCAGCAGGACCACCAGCGGGTGGATTTGCAGGGTGCGCCCCATGACTACCGGCTGGAGCAGGTTGCCCTCGAGCTGGTTGACGACGATGACCACGACGCCGACGATGACCGCCGCGACCGGGCCGACCCCGAGCAGGGCGACGAGGGCGGCCAGGACGCCGGTGACGGTGGCACCGATGATCGGGATGAAGGCCCCGATGAAGATGAGCACGGTCAGCGGCACGGCCAGGGGGACCTGGAGGATCAGCAGGCTCGCCCCGATGAGCACAGCGTCGACGGTGGCGACGATGGCCGTCCCGCGGACATAGCCGCCCAGGACCGCCATGGCGCGGATGCCGGCCACGCGGGCCTTGGCGCGCTGCCGGCCGTGCAGCTTCTGGATGGCGAAGGCCCACATGGCCCGGCCGTCCTTGAGGAAGAAGAACAAGATGACGGCCATGAGGATGAACCCGGTCGCCATCTCGGCGGCCTGGGCGGCACCGGCCATCGCCTGGTCCTCGGTCTGCTGGCTGCCGAGGACGCCCCGGAGGGATTGCTCGGCCTGCTGCAACGTCGAATCGTCGATCGGTAGCGGGCCGTTCTTCAGGGTGGTCCACAGGTCCTTGGTCCGCTCCCCCGCCTGCGCGGCCAGGGAGGTCCACTCGGCCTGGATCGCGACAATGACACTGGCCAACACCCCGCCGACGACGACCAGCAGGCCGAGGAAGGCCGTCGCGGTGGCCCACCCGGCGGACCAGCCGTGATGGCGCAGCCAGTTGACCACCGGTGAGATCGCCGCGGCCAGGATGAAGGCCAACACCACCGGGACCGCGACCACGGTGACCTGCAACAGGCCGAAGATGACGACGACGGCGAGCGCCAGGATATACAGGACACTTCGTGCCCGGTCACCGGTCCGGCTCAGGCTGTGGGTCCAGCGGACGTTGCCCATCTGGTCCGCACCGTGTTCTCGTCCTGCCAAGGTGGCCTCCTGTGGGGTAGCGGGTGCAATCGGCTCGTTCGCTGGATGCGCCCACCCGGCAAGCGCTCCACCCTACCAACCCGCCCGTGCCCCGTGTCGAACGGGAACCGGATCAGAGCCCGGGCAGCACCAGTTCGCGGACCTGCTTGCGCAGGATCTTGCCGAGCATCGAGCGCGGCAGGTCATCGATCGCCACGATCCGCTTCGGCACCTTGTAGCCGGCCAGGTGGTCGCGGCAGTGCTGGCGCAGGGCGGCTTCGTCCAGCTCGACGCCGGGCTCGAGTTCGACGGCGGCGACCACCATCTCCCCGCCGCGCTCCAGCGGCTTGCCGAAGGCGGCGGCATCCTTCACGTCGGCATGCAGGCGCAGCACCGTTTCGACCTCGGTGGGCGAGACGTTGAACCCGCCGGTGATGATCAGCTCCTTGGCGCGGTCCACCACGGTGGCGAAACCGTCGTCGTCCACGGTGACGATGTCCCCGGTGCGCAGCCATCCTCCGGGCAGCAGGGTCCTGGCCGTCTCCTCGGGGTTGTTCCAGTAGCCGGTGAAGACCTGCGGACCGGAGATGAGCAGTTCACCAGGCTCCCCGGCGGGGACATCGACGGTGGGGTCATCCGGGTCCACGACCTTCATCAGGGTGGAGGGGAACGGGACGCCGATGGTCCCGGTCCGGCGCGTGGGGTGGAACGGATTGCCCAGGGCAACAGGCGAGGATTCGGTCATCCCGTAGCCCTCCACGAGCAGGCCGCCGGAGACCGATTCCCACAGCTCGACGACGTGGTGGGGCAGGTTCATGGCCCCCGAGATGCAGTATTTCGCCGACTTCAGCGAGATCCCCCGTTCCTTCGCGGCCAACGCGGTGCGCTCGTAGATCGGCGGGACGGCGCAGTAGACGGTAGCCGGCGACTTCTTCATCGCGTCGAGCACCATGTCCGGGTCGAACTTCGGGAACAGGACCAGCATGCCCTGCTTGAGCATGCCGAACGTCAGGTACAGCGTCATGCCGAAGGCGTGGAACATCGGCAGGATCGCGTACAGGATCTCCTGGCCGGTCCGCGCGCCGGCCATCCATGCCTCGCCCTGCAACGCGTTCGAGTACAGGTTGTAGTGCGTGAGCATCGCGCCCTTGGGGCGGCCGGTGGTCCCGGAGGTGTACTGGATCGCCGCGAGGTCCCCGACGGACGGACGCGGATGCGACGGATCCAACCGGCCGTGCCCGAGCAGCTTCTTCCACGGCGTCGTTCCCGGCGCCTTGGCGGTCAGCGACATCCGGGTCTCGCGCAGCTTGCCCACCGGCAGGGCCAACGCGGCGCGCTTGACCTTCGGGAAGGCCTCCAGGAGGTTCACCGAGACCACGTGGTCGATCTCCACGTCGGCCGGGAAGCCGGTGATCGCCGCTGCCGCCTTGTCCCAGACGATCGCGATGCGGGCCTGGTGGTCCTCGAACTGGTGGCGCAGCTCGCGGGCCGTGTACAGCGGGTTGTGCTCGACGACGACGGCGCCCAGGCGCAGCACCGCGTAGAACGCCACCACGTGCTGGGGGCAGTTGGGCAGGATGAGTGCCACGCGGTCCCCGGCACGCACGCCGAGCAGCCGCAGCCCTTCGGCGGCCCGCTCGACCTGTTCGCCGAGCTCGAGGTAGCTGGTGCGCCGGCCAAAGAACTCCAGTGCCGGCGCCTTGCCGGCCTCGGAGACCGAGTGCTCGAACATCTCGACCAGCGAGGTCGTGGGCAGCTCGATCTCGGCCGGCACCCCCGGCTGGTAGTTCTTGACCCAGGGCTGTTGCCCGGTCGGATCGGCGGCTGGCTGTCCGGTGGTTCCGGTGGCGTTGTCCATGGTTCCCATCTTCGCGCGAATGCACGACGACGGCGAATCACCCACGCCGGAATTCCGGCTCCGTGTCCGGCGTCAGCCGTCCTGCCCATGCCTCGTGGCATCGATGGAAGCGATCATCCGCTCAAGCCACGTTCGCGCCAGGTCGATCCCTCCCAGCACGGGCGACCTGCCGCCTGCTTCAGTCTCCTCTCGAGCTTCGCGATATGCGGGGCCCCAGTGCATCGACATCGCGGTCATCGATCAGTCCGCGTTGGAGCGCCTGGTCAACCAGTGGATACCAGCGCTCCGTCGGCATCCTGTCGCGGACGTCCGCCAGGGCACGCCGTACCGTGGTCGCCGGAATGCCCTCGTACTGCGTGAGGTCCTCATCTGGGATGTCGGTGCGCACTTCAAGGTCCACCCACCTCGGCAGAACCCTCCGCACTCGGCGACGGGTCGCTACGCGGATACGGAACGGATTGAACTGCCCCAGTCCCAGCAGATCGAGTACGGCCTCGCGCTGCAGAAAGGCCCCATCGCCGGCTAGCGCTGCTGCCACCGTCGGCTGGGTCAGCTCGCTTTCGGGGACGCCAAGGTGAACGTATACGCCTTGACCGTGAGACTTTAATGCGCCGCGATGCGCGAGCTTGCGCACCTCTACGGCAGGAACTCCCGCCCGCTCGGCTGCGGGAACAGTGACAACACCATTCCGCTCTGCGGCGATCTCCCACAGGTCATGTCGGTAGCTCATCATTCCACCTTCTATCAGACCAAAACCGTACCATTTTCGGTACGTTTTTGACATAGCTGTGTAGGAAAGTGGTCCGGGACCCTGATCCCACGCCGAGGGGCCTCCTCCATCCCGCGCCCCGGGCCGGCCCACCGGGGGACTCCCGATCCCCCGATAAGTGGTGCCTTGTCCGGCCACCCCGGAGGGCGGAGGCTGGATCCATGACCACATCACCAACAGAAACGTCCATCCCCAAGACTGCCCTCGTGACCGGCGGGAACCGCGGCCTCGGCCGCTCCTCGGCACTGCACCTCGCCGCCCGTGGCGTCGACGTGATCCTCACCTACCGTTCGCACCCCGAAGAGGCGGAGGCCGTCGTCGCGCAGATCCGGGACACCGGACGCCGGGCCGCCGCCCTGCGGTTGGACACCGGCCGGCCGGAGGACTTCGCCGCCTTCGCCCAGACCGTCAGGTCCACTCTCGCCGCATCGTTCGACCGCGAAACCCTGGACATCCTGGTCAACAACGCCGGCCACTCCCGCCAGACCCCGATCGGGGCCACCCACCTGGAGGACGTGCGCTCCCTGCTCGATGTCCACATCGTCGGCACGGTCATGCTCACCGAGGCGCTGCTGCCCCTGCTCGCCGACGGCGGGCGCATCGTGAACACCAGCTCCGGGTTGGCCCGTTTCACCGGCGACGACGGTTCCTCCGTCTACGCCGCCACCAAGGGGGCCATCGAGGTCTACACCCGCTACCTGGCCAAGGCACTCGGTCCGCAGCGGATCACCGCCAACACGATCGCCCCCGGCGTGGTCGGCACCGACTTCGGCGGTGGCACCAACCGGGACAACGAGCACGTCCGCGACGGGCTCTCGAAGCTCATCGCCATGGGACGCATCGGCGAACCCGACGACATCGGCGCCGCGGTGGCCGCCATCGCCTCCGATCCGATGGGCTGGGTCACCGGGCAGCGGATCGAGGCCTCCGGCGGGATGCTCCTGTGAGCACGCGGTCGCGGGGTGCAGACTGGTGAGCATGGACCGCCCGCAACTCGCCGATTTCCTGCGCACCCGCCGTCGTGCCCTCCAACCGGAGGACGTCGGCCTGCCCCGCGGACCACGCCGACGTACCGCCGGGCTGCGCCGCGAAGAGGTCGCCGCGCTGTGCGGGATGTCCAGCGACTACTACACCCGGCTGGAACAGGAACGCGGACCGCAGCCCTCGGCCCCCATGCTGGCCGCGATGGCCCAGGGGTTGCGGCTTTCACTGGATGAGCGGGACCACCTGTTCGTGCTCGGCGGCCACCCGGCGCCGCGCCATCCCGGCGGTTCGGGGCACGTCGACCCGGGACTGATGCGCATCATGGACCGGCTCCAGGACACCCCGGCCCGGATCATTAACGCCCTGGGTGAGGCGCTGCTGCAGACCCCACCGGCCGCCGCGTTGTTCGGCGGCGAGCCGCCGGCAGACCACGAGTTCTCCCGCTCGGTGGTGCGGCAGTGGTTCACCGATCCGTCCTCCCGGCGGATCTACCCCGCCGCCGACCACGCCCAACGCCAGGTCGAGTTCGTGGCGACGCTGCGTACCGCTTACGCCCGCGACGGCGGCGGCTCACGGACCGCCCGGCTGGTCGAGGAGCTGCTCGCCCGCAGCGACGAGTTCGCCGCGGAGTGGGCCGAACACCAGGTCAGCCAGAAGCACACGCATCTCAAGCGGTTCCAGCATCCTGAGGTCGGTGACCTCGAGCTCTATTGCCAGACCCTGTTCGACGTCGACCAGCACCAGGCGCTGCTGGTCTTCACCGCCGAGCCGGGCACCCCCAGCGCCGACAAGCTCGAGCTCCTGGCGGTGATCGGGGCCCAGCAGCTGACCCCCGCGACCGGTCCGTCGGCACCAGAAGTTCACAGAACGAACAATTGTTCAGGAATGTGACAGCACATTTCATGCAGGGTTTGGTGATGCGGATCACGTCGGGCATCCTTGCAGGACGCGGCCTCGTGGCCGGCGCCAATTGAATACCTTCCGATCACACGCGGCTGGAGAGTCCCGACCACCATTCGGGCACCGAAGGGGCAAGCACCCGCAATCTCTCAGGTACCAGGTACAGCCACGTGAGGAAACTCTGGAGAGCGGCCGCCGTCGTGCGGCTCACCGACGAAGCACGCCGAGCGCCCCGGGCACCGGCCCAACTTTCAGGTTCAGGACAGAGCGGGCCCAGGCACACCGGGATACCCAGTTCCCCCACCGTGCCGCATTGCACCCTTCGATGAACGGCTGACCCCATGAACCTGCCCACCGCACTGCCTGCCGCCGCGGACAACAACTCCACCGACATCCTCGCCATCGCCAACTCACCAGTCCTCTGGGCCTGCGCGATCGGCGTCTTTTTGGTCATCATCATCCAGAGCGTCATCTACATGAAGGCCGCCCGCGTCGCGGCCCCCTCTATCGGCATGACGCAGGCGGAGATCAAGACGAGCTTCCGCGCCGGGGCCATCTCGGCGCTGGGCCCCTCGCTCGCCGTCGTCATGGTGGCCGTCGCCCTGCTCACCGTCTTCGGCACGCCGGCGGTGCTGGTGCGCATCGGCCTGATCGGCTCGGTCTCCTACGAGACCGCCGCGGCGGCCATCGCGGCCAACACCGCGGGCGCCGAACTCGGCGGACCCACCTACACGCAGGCGGTCTTCGGCCTGGCCCTGGCGGCGATGAGCCTGGGCGGTGCCATGTGGATGATCGCCACGCTGATCCTCACCCCGCTGCTGAAGAAGGGCGACTCGGCCCTGCGCAAGGTCAACCCCGCCGTCATGCTCGTCGTCCCCGGAGCCGCCATGGTCGGCGCGTTCTCCGTCCTGGGGATCGCCGAACTGCCCAAGTCGTGGATCCATGTGGTGGCGTTCTTCTCCTCCGCTCTCATCATGTCCCTGCTGATGGTGATCGCCAAGAAGGTCGGCAAACCGTGGATCAAGGAATGGGCGCTGGGCATTGCCATCATGCTCGGCCTGGCCATCACCTACGTCGCCACCCGCCTCTAGGCGCCACCCGGAACCCCAGGAGCACATCATGCCCATTGCCACCCAAGCCCACCAGGCGCTGAAGACCTTCGACACGACCACCTCGCGGTGGGGCCGGATCACCATGATCGCCGGCCTGGTCTTCTCGCTCTCGGCCCCCGCCTACCTCGTCTTCTTCTCCGGCCTGGACATCCAGATTTCCGGCATCCTCGGCGCGTTTGCCGCCCTCGCCGCCGTGTTCGGCGTCATCTGGATCGTGGAACCGCTGACCTACTACCCGATCCTGGGCGCCTCCTCGATGTACCAGGCGTTCATGATCGGCAACATCTCCAACAAGCTGCTGCCCTCGGCGATGATCGCCCAGTCGACCATCGGCGCCAAGCCCGGTACCCGCAAGGGCGAACTGGCGGCCGTCGCGGCGATCTGCGGTGCGGCCACCGTCCACCTGGCCTCCCTGTTCGTCTTCGTGGGCCTGCTGGGCACCTGGCTGGTGTCCATCATCCCGGCCGACATCGTCCAGACCGTCCAGGTCTACATCCTGCCCACCGTCATGGGCGCCGTCCTGGTCCAGGCGATCGTCAGCCAGAAGGCCCCGCGGTCGGCGGTCATCGCCGTCGCCGTCGCCCTGGTCGTCAACTTCGTCCTGATGCCGCTGATCCCGGGCCTGGCCATGTTCGCCACGGCACTGGCAGTGATTTCGACGGCGGTGCTCGCGTGGTTCCTGCGCGACAAGAAGGCCGTCCTGGCCTCGGGCGACGACGGCTCCGACGCCGTCAACCGACGCGACGACGACGACGTCGAGACCGTCTCGGGTCCTGTCTACTAGAACCGGCAGCCCCACCGCGATCCACCGCGATCTCCCCATCACCGAACCGATACCACCACCGAAGGAAGGACCCACCGTGTCCAGCACCATTCCGCAGTCACTGCGGATGACCGAGGCCTCGGAAAACGAGCTCGTCGAGACCTACCAGCACCTGCACGCGCACCCCGAGCTGTCCATGCAGGAACACGGCACCGCCGACTACCTGGCGCAGCGGCTCCAGGCGCTGGGGCTCGAGGTGTTCCGCTGTGGGGGCACCGGAGTCGTGGGCATCCTGCGCAATGGCGAGGGCCCCGTCGTCGGGCTGCGGGCCGACACCGACGGGTTGCCCGTGCTGGAGGACACCGGGCTGGATTATGCCAGCTCGGCGACCGGCACGCTGGAGGACGGCACCGAGGTCCCGGTCATGCATGCCTGCGGGCATGACACGCACATGGCCACCGCGCTGAAGACCGCAGAGCTCTATGCGGCGGCGACGGACGCGTGGGCGGGGACGATCGTGTTCGTGCTCCAGCCCGGGGAGGAGACCGCCGCGGGGGCGAAGGCCATGGTGGAGGACGGGCTGTGGGACCGGGCGCCGAAGCCGTCGATCATGTTCGGCCAGCACGTCATGGGCGGGCCGGCCGGCACGGTGACGCTGATGCCCGGCGCCGCGATGACCACCGCCGATTCGTTCAAGGTCACGGTCCTGGGCCAGGGGTCGCACGGGTCGATGCCCGAGCAGTCCATCGACCCGATCGTGCTGGCCGCCTCCATGGTGGTGCGCCTGCAGACGATCGTCTCCCGGCAGGTCGCCCCGCAGTCCGCAGCGGTGGTGACCATCGGGTCCTTCCACGCCGGGCTGAAGGAGAACGTCATCCCCGACCGGGCCGTGTTCACGCTGAACGTGAGGACCTTCGACGCGAAGGTCCGCGAGACGGTGCTGACCTCCATCCGGCGGATCATCGCCGGGGAGGCCGCGGCCTCGGGGGCGCCGGAGCCGCTCATCGAGGACATTTCCAACTTCCCGCCGCTGTACAACGACCCGGAAGCCGCCGAGGCGCTGGCCGCCGAGTTCCGCGACGAACTCGGTGCGGAGCAGGTCATTGCCGGGAAGCCGGTGATGGGCAGCGAGGACTTCGGCGCCCTGGCCGAGGCGATCGGGGTGCCCAGCGTGTTCTGGTTCTTCGGTGGCTTCACCGCCGAGACGCTGGCCGCGGGTCCGGCCCCGGCGAACCACTCGCCGTTCTTCGCGCCGGTCGCCCAGCCGACGTTGACCACCGGCGTCACCGCGGCAACGCGCGCGCTGTTCTCCCAGGTCGGCAAGAAGTAGGGCGCCCCGGACACCACGCAGGACCCGGGAGGACGACGGCGGTGCTCAGGCACCGCCGTCGTCCTCCTTCCCTGTCCGGACTTGATCGGGACCCCCAGAAGAAGCCCCTTTCGAGAGACTTCGTCATCCACTATTGACAGTTTTTGAAATTCTAATAAAGATGCTTTCAGCTTGAGTTCAATTTAGTCGACATACCGGTGTTGGTTTTACCTCCACGACCTCCGGTGCCGTCACGTGGTCGCATTCGGGAGCCGTCGGCGTAAGTGCAGGAGTGGCCATGGCCAGCATCAACGCGGCGTATTCGGTGGGCGCGTCCAAGTCCACATCCATCAGCCGCGGGCAGACCATCACCATCACGGTCCCGCCGCACAAATATGGGAACGGCCAGTACGGTGCATTCCGCGTCAATGTGACAGGCAAGAGTTCGTATCGAAATCCCTCCTGCGGAGTCTCCTTCACCAAAACAAACAGGATACTCGCTCCCTACCGATCCCGGTGGAAAACATGGACCAGCAGCAGCTAAAACGGTGGGCAGCCATTGGCCCGCTACTGACCGTCGTCATCGTCCTGGCTGGATGCTCGGCGAACGATTCGGCGCCGTCGCCAGAGTCCAGCACGGGCGCCTCGTCCCAGTCCACCGCTCCTTCCGCCTCGTCGACGCCGAGCCGTCGGCTTGTGCACAGCACGGCGTTCAAACCCACCGACGAGAAGATACTCGGGACGGCGGAAGACCGCGAGGGGCTCGGTGAATTCGCCGGATTGAGACCACAGTCCGATGGCTTGGCCGTCTACGTCTCGTGTGTGGGCGTGGGATCATCAACATCAAGATCAGAGACGTCGGCTCGTTCCCCAACGACTGCAGCGAGACCGACGCATCCAGCATCCGCAATGAGTTCGATGTTCGCCACGCCAAGGGCAGCATCGATGTCACAATCGAGGGCATGACAGGCCAGAATTGGTCAGTGACCGTCGCCGAATCGCCGCTGCACTAACGCCCACGCCGTAGCTGTCGAAATCGGCTCGGCGTGGGCATGCCGTTTACTCTAGGACACCGCGGACCACGCATCCGTTGCCACCCACTCCTCCTCGACGCGTGCGGCGCCCCGGCGTAGGCTGCGGGCATGGGGATTGCCAGGGACACCCGGGCGGCCCGCATCGCGGCCGGCCTGGCCGCGGCACTTTTGATGGTGGGCTGCGACAGCCCGACACCGGGCCAACCGCCGACCCCCTCCCCCACCCGGACGTCCGGACCCGCCGTGCAGGCCATCGCTTGCACGGACCCCATCTGGTCGGGCCGCGGCGACACGGTGAACACCCGTGGCAGCGGCGTGGCGGACGTGATATCCATCACGTACCAGGAGGACACGATGCACTGGCAGGGCGGCTCCCCCGATCCGGACGGCCTCTACTTCCAAAAGGCCGGCTTGGCCGTGCGGACCGGAACCCAGGTAGAGGTCGCGGTGCCGGATTCGCTGAGGGGACAGGTCCAGATCGGGTGGTCCAACACCGACGAGGTGAAGGCGGACGCCGTACGGATCGGCCCCTGCCCAGGCGATGACCCGTCCGATGACTGGGTTCTCTACCCGGGTGGATTCTGGCTCCGGCAGCCGGCCTGCGTCCCGCTGGAGGTGACCTCTGACGGGCGGACCACCACCGTGGAGGTCCCCGTCGGCGCCGCCTGCCCGTAGCCGCCGTGGGAGTCCGGCCGCCATCTGCCAGACTGGGCGCATGCCGCTTGCACTCGTCCCCCTCTCCGCAGAACGATTCCCCGGCTGGCTGGAGCGATCCCGGGCAGGGTACGAGGCCGATCTCCTCCGGGCCGGCGGAGACCGGGAAGCGGCGCGGCAACAGGCTTCCACCGTCTTGGGACACGCCTTCCCCACGGGCGGACCCACCGAGGGCAACGACGTCTTCGACCTGGTCATCGACGGCGACACAACCGTCGGATACCTATGGGTCGGTCCCGACAGCTCGGCCAACAGCTCATCGTGGTGGGTCTGGGACATCATGGTGGATCCGCAGCACCGCGGCCGGGGCCACGGACGGGCGGCGATGAAGCTTGCCGAGGACCACGCTCGGGCCAACGGCGCCTCCACGCTGGGACTCAACGTCTTCGGCTTCAACGACGTGGCCAGGAGCCTGTACGAGTCGGTGGGGTATGAAACCACCAGCGTGAAGATGCGCAAAGAGCTCTAGCCTGCGGCATGCTGCACGATGCCCAACCCCTCCAGGGCCGGACGCGCGTTCACTCACCGCGCAGCGCGGCCATCGTCTTCTCGACGCGGCGCGCCCGGGTGTCAGCCGCCTTGGCCGCGGCGATGGGCTCGGCGTGGGCGCGCTGCTTGCTGTAGGACAGGGCGTCCCAGGCCTCCCGGGCCGCCGGGTCCGCGGTGAGCTCCCGGGCCAGCTCCTCGGGGACCTCGACGGTCCGCGGCGCGTCGTCGAGGTCCAGCTTGACCGTGACCTCGTCGCCGGCCCCGCGTCCGGTCGCCTTCCGGGTCTCGGCGTTGAAGGAGATCATGTACTTCCCACCCATCGAGGAGATGGTGTTGCGGTAGCTGTACCCGCCGTCGATCGTCACGAGAACGGGCACGCGTTTGCCACGCCCGAATGAGGCAACGATGTCCTCGGGGACGACGATGCCGACATTGTTTCCGCCTCCGGGTTCGAGGATCGTGGTGAAGGTCGGCATGACGTGCTCCTCGGGTGATCGGACAATTCACGTCCCACGCTAGCGGGAGGCTGCGATCCACACCAGAGTGGACCATCGGCCCGGGGAATACCCCGCACCAACATACGTCGTACTGGCATCAGAGGGTCCGGGCGTAGAGTGCAGGGCATGACTTCAACTGTTGACTGGCTCACACGCCTCGTTGCCTTCGACACCACCTCGCGCCACTCCAACCTGGAGTTGATCGACTGCGTGGCCGGTGAACTACGCCGACTCGCCATCGAACCGGTGCTGTTCGACCATGAGGAAGACGATGGCACCCGAAAGGCCAGCCTGTTCGCCACCTTCCCCACGCACGACGGCCGGACCGACGGAGGCGTTGTCCTCTCCGGACATACCGATGTGGTCCCCGTGGACGGGCAGGACTGGGACAGCGATCCGTTCACCGTCCAGGAACGCGATGGCCGCCTGTACGGACGCGGCACCGCCGACATGAAGGGGTTCCTCGCGGTCATCATGTCCCGGTTGGACGCGATCGCCGCCGTCCGGCTGACCGAGCCGCTGCATCTGGCGTTCTCCTACGATGAGGAAGTCGGCCTGTTGGGGGCCGGCCGGATGATCAGCCAGTTCCCCGACCACGGGATCACACCGGCCTCGTGCATCGTCGGGGAACCGTCGGGCATGCGGGTGGTACTCGGGCACAAGTCGATCAACCTGTTCACCGTGCGCTTCCGCGGAGTGGCCGCCCACTCCTCGCTGACCCCGCAGGGCGTGAACGCGATCCACTATGCCGGCCGCTTCATCGAGTTCTACCGGAAGCTGACCGGGCAGTGGCGCCAGGACGGCCCGTTCGACGAGGCCTACCCGGTGGCCTTCACCACCGGCGGGGTCAACCTGATCTCCGGTGGCATCGCCGGGAACACCGTCCCGGACGCCTGCGAGATCGAATTCGAGTTCCGTGCCCTGGGAACGGTGGACACGACCCCGATCGTCGAACAGATTCGCGCCCACCTCTTCGAGGTGCTGGAGCCCGACATGCAGGCCGAACAGCCGGGCGCGGGCATCGAACTGACCGTCAAGGCCCAGGGACCGGGTTTGGAGACCGACGCCGAGGCATCCGTCGTCGCGCTCGCCCACGAATGCGGCGGACACCGCACCGACGAAAAGGTCACCTACGGGACTGAAGCCGGCCAGTTCCACAACGCCGGTATCGACTCGGTGGTCTGCGGCCCCGGGGAGATCGGCGTCGCGCACGCCGCCAACGAATACGTCGAGATCGAACAGCTCGAGGCCTGCGAGGCATTCCTCGACACCCTCATCGACCGGCTCGGACAGGAGCGCGCATGAGAGGGCCCACCGCCAACCCCGGGGCATCGGCCGCACCAAACACCATTACCGCCGAGGACCGCTCCCGCGCCCGCCGGGCAGTCGTCGCCTCGTCCATCGGTAACGCGCTCGAGTGGTTCGACATCATCGTCTACTCCTCGTTCGCCGTCGTCATCTCAGCGCTGTTCTTCGAGCCCGCGGGCCAGACGGGGGGCCAGACCACCGGGATCCTGCTGACGTTCGGCACCTTCGCGGTCTCCTACCTGATCCGCCCGATCGGCGCCATGGTGCTGGGTTCCTTCGCCGACCGGCACGGACGCAAGGGCGCCCTCACGCTGACCATCCTGTTGATGATGCTCGGCACCCTGATCATGGCCTGCGCGCCGACCGCCGCCGTGATGGGGCCCGGGGCGGCATTGGTGATCCTGCTGTCCCGGCTCCTGCAGGGTTTCTCCGCCGGCGGTGAATTTGGTACCGCCACGGCCTTCCTCATCGAGAACGCCCCGGACAAGAAGGCGTTCTACGGCAGCTGGCAGGTGGCCACCCAGGGCGTCTCGATGTTCCTGGCCTCGGCCTTCGGCTTCACCCTGTTCACGTTCCTGGACCACGACGCCCTGTACAGCTGGGGCTGGCGGATCCCGTTCTTCTTCGGCCTGCTCATTGGCCCTGTCGGCCTGTACATCCGGCTGCGGATGGAGGAGACCCCCGAGTTCACCCAGGAGCGAGGGAACCTGGCCAAGTCACCGCTGGCCCAGACCCTGGTGAAGGCGGCACCGCGCTGGCTGACCTCGGCGGCGATCGTCGGGCTGGCCAGCGTCTCGGTCTACCTGATCCTCTTCATGCCCACCTACGCCGTCCGCAACCTGGAGCTGCCCTCCTATGCGGGCTACCTGGGCGGCATCATCTCCGGGATCGTCACGCTCATCGGCGCCCCGTTCGCCGGGAAGCTGGCCGACCGGATCGGCTGCGTGAAGGTCATGCTGGGCGCGGCGATCGTCGCGGTCATCGTCGCGTTCCCGCTCTTCCTGATCCTGGTCGCCTCCCCCAGCGTCGCCGTGCTGACCATTGTCCAGGTGGTCCTGGGCATCCTGATGGCCACCTACTTCGGCCCGTTGCCGGCCCTGCTGGCCGACATGTTCCCCACGAACATCAGGACCACCGGCATGTCCATCGCCTACAACGTCGGCGTCACCCTGTTCGGCGGTTTCGCCCCGCTGATCCTGGCCTGGCTGGTCAGCACCACCGGCTCGCTGCTGGCACCGAGTTACTACTACATCATCATCGGGCTGATCTCACTGGTGGGGCTGCTGGTGGCCCGCCGGAGCTTCGGGAAGCGCTGAACCGGCGCAACAATAGGGCAGTTCGACGGCGGACCCCAGCGTTCCGCCGTCGAACTTCTTTTGCGTGCCCCTAGGTCGGGTGATCGACCGGAACGCCCCGGGCACACCGGCCGGCGATCATCGCCAAAACGATACCAAGACTCTTGACGCTTCAAGCAGTGAGGAGTACAGTATTACTTGAAAGATCAAGTAAACTTTATGAAGGAGTACATCATGGCGAACGTCAGCATCCTCGGGTCGGGCAACATGGGCCAGGCCATCTCGTCCATCATCAGCGCCGGCGGAAACAACGTCGAGCTCCTGAACAGCCAAGACGCCGACCAGGCGGTCACCGGCGACATCGTCATCCTGGCCGTGCCCTATCCGGCGCTGCAGTCCATCGTCGAGAAGCGCGGTGACCAGCTGGCCGGCAAAATCGTCGTCGACATCACCAACCCGCTGAACTTCGAGACCTTCGACTCGCTCGTCGTCCCCGCGGATTCGTCAGCAGCGGCCGAGCTCGCCGCGGCCCTCCCCCAGTCCAGGGTCCTGAAGGCCTTCAACACCAACTTCGCCGCCACCCTGTCCTCCCGTTCGGTGGGGCCGAACGCCACAGCTGTTCTCATCGCCGGCGACGATGCTGCCGCCAAGGCCGAGCTGGCCGGGATTGTCAGCGCCGGCGGCGTGAAGGCGATTGACGCCGGAGCACTCTCCCGCGCCCGCGAACTCGAGGCAGTCGGCTTCCTGCAGCTGACCCTCGCCGCAAGCGAGAAGATCCAGTGGACCGGCGGTTTCGCAGTCGCCTAAAGCTCCATGGCGAAGACGCGGTGGGCGGGAGACCGCCCGCCGCGCCTGTCAGCCACGCGGCGCATCCCGATCTTCTCTGCCACACGTCCGGACGCTCGATTGCCCGGGTGGATGATCGCCACGAGTTCGCTGGTATCGACCTGGTCGCGCGCGTAGTCGCGACACGCTCCAGCGGCCTCGGTGGCGATCCCGCGGCCCTGCCAGGCCGTGGCGACGTGGTACCCGACCTCGAGCTTCGCCACACCGTTGACGTCTTGCCACGTGAGGCCGCAGTCGCCGATGAACTCGCCCTCACGTGATTCGATGATCCAGAGCCCATATCCATGCTCGGCGTAGTTGGCCTGGTTCCAGGCGATCCACGCCGCCGTTTCTTCCCGCGTCTTCGGCGCGGGATAGAACCTCATCACCGTGGGGTCGCCGAGCAACCGGGTCATCAAATCCACGTCGGCCAGTGTCATCTCGCGGAACCTCACTCTGGACGTCTCACCCGGTGGCATGCAGCCCACGCTACCGCCGGACCACTGCAGCGGAAGCGTGCGCCGGCATGGTCTCGGCAGCTAGTGTCTGCATATGCCTTCACCGATCCCGAAGCCCGTTGCCGAAGTACTGCAAAAGACCACCGCCCGGCTGGCCCTGGCGTTCGCCGCCCTCCAGGCCTCCGTCATCGCTGGGCTAGTGATCTTCGATGCCATCAAGCGCCGTCAACGGACCCAGCGCACGGGGTTCCCCCGGCCGGGCTCCTTCGATGCCCGGGTCGCGGACTCGGACACGAAGATCTACACCTACGGCGAGGACCTCTACGAGGACATGATCGCCGCCATCGACGGCGCCCGGGAACAGGTCCTGCTGGAGACGTACATCTGGAAGGGCGACGCGACGGGACGCCGCTTCAAGGAGGCCGTGAACGCCGCAGCCCGACGCGGCGTCGACGTCTTCGTCATCTACGACGGCTTCGCCAACCTCGTCGTCCCCGCCTCCTTCTACGATTTCGACCCGAAAGTTCACGTCTACCGGTTCCCGGTCGTGCGCCCGTCGCGGTTGTTCACCCCGCTGCGCAGCACCGGTCTGGACCACCGCAAGATCCTGGTCGTCGACGGCCACACCGGGTTCGCCGGGGGCTACAACATCGGGCAGCTCTACGCGACCGAATGGCGCGATACCCACCTGCGCATCCAGGGACCCGCGACCTGGGAATTGCGCCAGGCCTTCCTGGACGTCTGGAACACCGCCTACGGCCGCCCGGAAATCGGACACGAGCCGCCCCGCACCTGGGATCCGCACCTGCTGGCGGCCAACAACATGCCCTCCCACCTGGTGTATCCGATCCGTGGTCTCTACCTCGACGCCATCAACCGGGCCAGCGACCACATCTACATCACCACCGCGTACTTCATCCCGGACCAGCAGATCCTCGATGCCCTGTGCGCCGCCAGCCGGCGTGGCGTCGATGTCCGGCTGATCGTCCCGGAGGATTCAAACCACGTGCTGGCCGACTGGCTCGCCCGCGGCTTCTTCACCAGGATGCTCAAGGAGGGGATCAGCATCCTGCGCTACCGCAACGCCATGATCCACGCCAAGACAGCCACCATTGACGGCCAATGGTCCACGATCGGCACCGCCAACATCGACCGGCTGAGCCTGACGGGGAACTACGAGACCAACCTCGAGATCCACGATCCGGACATCGCAACCAAAATGGAGCAGATCTTCGAGGTCGACAGCGGGAACTGCAGCCAGCTGACGCTCGCCGAGTGGAGCAAGCAGAACCCAGCCGCCAAGTTCAGCGAATGGGTCCTGGTCCCCCTGCGCCCCTTCATGTAACAAGGCGCGGGCAGACAGCCACCCACTCACGGCCGGCCCTTGACACGTGTCGTGGACGTCATCTGCCAAAACGCCTATCGTGGGGCGTTCGGGCCGGAACCCTGGGGTTCCGGCACGGACCGCAACATCGTCCAACGAAAGGTGCAGGCCATGACCGAAACGAAAATCACCGCTTCAAGGAACATCGATGCTCCGGCTGACACTATCTTCCGGGTGCTCTCCAACCCGGAACACCACGCACAGCTCGACGGCTCCGGCATGGTGCAATCCGATGACAAGACGGACCGCATCACAGCCACGGGCCAGGTCTTCACGATGAACATGACCTGGGACAAGATGGGCGGCGACTACAAGACCGACAACCATGTGGTCGGTTTCGAGGAAAACAAGCTGCTGGCCTGGAAGACAGCTCCCCAGGGGGAACAGCCTGCTGGGTGGGAATGGGTCTGGGAACTCGAGCCCCAGGGACCGGATGCCACGTCGGTCTCGGTCACCTACGACTGGAGCGGCGTCACCGACAAGGAGACCCTGAAGAAGACCAGCTTCCCCGTGGTCGGCCAGGAAGCCCTCGAATCGTCACTGGGCAATCTCGCCGCCGCCGTTTCACAGGCCTAAAGCGGGACGCCCCGGCGGCCTCGCCGCCGCCGGGGACCTCGCCCCACCGGCTTCCCCTCCTTTACCGCAAGACCGATCGCAGGTGCGCCGCCTCCGTCAGTTGATGATCTCGCCCCGCTCGTCCTCCCGCAACGCGGCCAGGCGCTCCCGCCACATCTGGAGCGCGTCGGGCGTCAGCCGCGTCCAGCCAGTGACCTCGCCGACGATTCTCAGCGGAGCGCTGGTGCGATAGGAGCGCGTGGGATTGCCGGGAAACTTCTTGTCCGTCACGTTCGGATCATCCTCGAAACCACCCGTCGGCTCCACCACGTACACCCGCGGGATGGCTCCATCCCCGGCCAGGTCGGCGGCGATTTCCGCGGCGAGCCCCGCCCCGTCCGGCAGCGCGGTGAAGTAGACGTGGTTCATCACGACCTCCGGACGGTAGTTGGACCTGTAGCCCGCCGCGAGCAGGTCACCCACCTGCAGGTCGGCCCGGGTGCCGTGGTAGAACGGCCCCTCCTCCTCCATGCCCACCCGGATTACCGGCGGACCCGGTAGCGCAGGAACACTGCTCCGGAGCCAAAGGGGCGCGTCTCGACGAGTTCCAGGTCCACCCGCTGCCCGTCGTGGCCGAAGTAGGGAGTCCCCCCACCGACCAGCACTGGGCACACCATCACCTGGTATTCGTCGACCAGTCCCTCGGCGGCGGCATCGGCGGCCAACGCCGCCCCGCCGATCGCGATGTCGCCCGCTCCCGGTCCGTCGCGCAGCGCGGCGATCTCCTCGGCCAGGTTCCCGGTGGCCAGGCGCGCATTGCCCTGGACCTCGGCCAGCGTCCGGGAGAACACCACCTTCGGCAGCGCCTTCCAGAGTCCGGTCCACTCGCGCTCCGCCGCATTCAGGACGGGATCCTCATCGGCGGTTTCCCAGTAGAGCATCGTCTCGTAGAGGCGCCGACCCAACAGATGGGTGCCGACCGCCTTGAGCTCGTCGAGGTAGAACTGGAAGACCTGTTCGTCCGGTTCAGACCAGTCGAACGTCCCGTCGGGCCCGACGATGTAGCCGTCCAGGGAAACGCTCATCGAATAGGTCACGCTGCGCATGGGAGCCCCTTCTGGTTGCTGGGGTCGATCCTACGGCGCTCCGCCACGGAAAGACACGGCAACTGGGACAATCAACGCATGACCCAGTGGATCCTGTTGGCCTGCGCCATCCTCAGCGAGGTGACCGGCTCCATGTCCCTCAAGGCGGCACTCGGCCATCCCGGCTGGTACGCGGTCACCGCCGTCGGCTTCGTGGTCGCGTTCGCCTGCCTCTCGCAGGTCCTGCGCCGGGGCATGCCGTTGGGTGTCGCCTACGGGATCTGGGGCGCGACCGGTGTCGCACTCACCGCGGCGGCCTCAGCCGTCGTCTTCGCCGAACCGATCACCGGCACGATGCTCGCCGGCATCGTGCTGATCATCGCCGGCGTCCTCACGGTGGAGCTCGGCTCCCAGCACGCGGCCCGGATCCGGGCGGCCACCTGATGGCCTGGATCCTGCTCCTGGCAGCCATCGTCAGCGAAGTCGGCGCCACGCTCTCGCTGCGCATGGCCACCCACGGCAGCAAGCGCTGGTACGTCCCCGTCACGGCCGGCTACCTGCTCGCCTTCACCTGCCTGGCCCTGACACTGCAGGCCGGCATGCCCCTGGGTGTCGCCTACGGGATCTGGGCGGCGCTCGGCGTCGCGCTGACCGCCATCGCCAGCCGCGCGCTGTTCGACGAGCCACTGAACTGGATCATGGCCACCGGCATCGTCCTCATCATGGGAGGGGTCCTGCTCGTGGAAACCGGCTCGGCCCACTGACTGCAAGCGGCCACGGAGTACGACGGCGGCGCTCGGCTTCCGCCTTGACAGTCCGGACCCGGGGGTTTTGGGTTCTCCCCGGCCACTTCGCCAGGCCCGCATTCAGCGATTTGTGCACATTCGTGTACGAACTGTCCCTACCTGTGTGATTCACGCGTTGGACTCCCACGCAATGAGTTTTCGCATGTGGACGGGACGTTGAAAAATCATGGCGCACTTATTGCGTGTGCCGCCCTGTGCAGCTTCTCACACCACGACGGAGCCTGTGGATAATCCATGCACAAGAATTTGCATGTGGACAATTCGTTTAAAGAATATGCCGTTTTCTTTACACGAGAGACTTTGGGTTGCTAAGTTTCACACATGACCACCTGGCAGCCCCATAGCCCCTATAACGCCCTTCCGCCACTGCCGCCGAAACAGGAAGTCGAGACCACTAGAGTTCTCAAACTGACAATAGAGGCGCGGTCTTCCCTTGCCGCGCTGAACCAGGCCGCAACGACCATGACTAATCCAGCCGTTCTGATCAACGCGATACCGCTGCTGGAAGCACAGGCCAGTTCGGAAGTCGAAAATATTGTGACGACCGCTGACGAGCTGTTTCGACATGCCCACGATGAAGCATCCGCCGATCCAGCAACGAGAGAAGCACTGCGTTATCGTACTGCACTATTTGAGGGATTCCGGTCGGTTTCGCAAAGGGGGGTCGTTACTTCAAATACTGCACGCGAAGTTTGTTCAATCATCAAGACGCATCGCTTGGATCTCCGAACTGGCACCGGGACCTACATCGGCAATCCCGCCACGAAAGTCGCTGTATACACACCGCCAGAGGGTAGGGCAGTCATCGACCAAAAGCTCACCGACTGGGAGCTGTTCGTCAACGGGTCGGAGGGTCTCGATCCATTGGTGAAAATGGCGTTGGCGCATTACCAATTCGAGGCGATCCACCCCTTCGACGATGGCAACGGCCGCACTGGAAGAGTGCTCAATGTTCTGATGCTCGTCGCAGCCGGCCTCCTAAGCCAGCCAGTGCTGTACTTGTCAAAATACATCATCGGGCACAAGAACGATTACTACAGTGCGCTTCTTGCGGTTACGGCCGAAGACGCCTGGACAGACTGGATTGAATACATGCTTGAGGGGGTTCGACAGACGTCCAACTCGACGCTCCAGAAAATCGGCCGGGTCCATCAACTCCAGTCCGCCATGAAGGAACAAATTGGAGCCACAATCTCTGGGGCGAACATCTCACTCTTGGACGTGCTGTTCGAGCAGCCGTATTGCAGAATCTCGAATGTGATGACCGACTGTCATGTATCACGTCCAACGGCCACCAAGTGGCTCAAAGCGTTGGCCCAAGGCGGGGTACTCCATGAGGTAACGATGGGCAGGGAACTGCTATTCATCAACTGGCGATTCATGGACCTGCTCGTTCGAGACGAACCTGAGGTGGGCGACGAATCAGACCAGCGTCCCTTCTGGCTTTAGCCACGACTAGCTGCACAGCCCGACAACCGATGCAGCAGCAAAGAACCACGGCGCTAACTGCAGGCCGCTGGCTCCAAGGCCCCTCTCATCGGCGTAGCGGTGGTCCCGAACAGAGGCGTGGTCTTGATCGTGGCGGCGTATCGTCTCATCAGATCCATCGCCGATCTGGTTAATAGTTCGGAGGCCAAGGAACGCACCGGACGGACACCCTGACACCTGACAATCTGCTGCCATCCCAGTCCGCGCAGCCGCCCGGATGCTCAAACCAACGACTCGACCGGGGGAACACCATGGATGCACGCCGACCACCAGCAGCCAACCCCTTCCTGACCGGAGCGCTGACGCTGCTGGCCGGGCTGGCGATCCGCTGGGTCGGGCCGCTCATCCCCTCGAGCGATGGCGGCGAGGGCAGCAGCGTCACGGCGGTTCTCATCGGCCTCACGCTGATCCTGGTCGGTGCCGTCGTCCTGATCGTGGCAACCTACAGGGTCATCGCGTCCATCGACTTCCCGGCCAACCAATCCGGAGCCGGGGACCGCACCGAGCAGCCAGGGCACCCGCGGGCCTGACGGCGGGACCTCCTCAGATCCCGCGGGTCGCTTTCGTCGTGGGCAACTTCTTGGTCGTCGAGGCCGGTCAGGTTGTAGTTTCAGCGACCGCCCAACCCCGTCAAGGGGAGCGCGACGCCGGCATGTGGGCCGGACCGTCGAGCTCCCCTGTCATTGCCCTTCGTCTACGAGGTTGCTCCGTTGATCGTCGGTTCCATGGCTCCGTAGTCGATGTCCCACTTCTTGAGCACATCGTCGTAGGTGCCGTCTTCGTGCATTATCTGCAAGGCCTTCAGCACAGCATTGGAGAGCTGGTCGTTGCCCTTCTTGACCAAGATGCCCAGTGGCTTGCTGGGGAGCGGATCGAGGACGTTCTTGTATTTTCCGGGATCCGTCTGTTCAAAATAGGCCAGGTTCTCGGCGCTCTGCGCGGCCAGATCGGCGCGCCCCTGGTCTATCTGCAGCCGAGCAGCGGTTCCTGAGTCCGTCGACAGCAGTTCAATGGCCGGCTTTCCCTTGTCGGTGCATTCGGTCTTTCCGAGTGCTTCAACTTGTGCGTAGTAGTCCGTCTTTCCGCTGACCGCTATCTTCTTGCCGCAGATGTCATCGGCTGCCGTGAAGTCCTTTGCGCGTTTCCCGGTGGTAAAGAGCCGTCCTTCGGACTTGAAGTAGTCGACGAAATCGGCCGTCTTCTGCCGTTCCGCTGTATCTGACATACCGGACATGACGAGATCCACCCTGCCGGTCTGCGCGGAGTTGATCAACTGGTCGAAGGGAGACTCCACGATCTCGATGTCGACTCCCAGGGCTTTTCCGAGCTCCTGCTGAAGGTCCACGTCGGCACCGACGTACTTTCCGGATTCATCCTTGAACTCCATGGGGGGCAAATTCGCGGACAAACCGACTTTGAGCTTTCCCGAGGCAGCGATGTCGGCCGGAAGACCTTCACTGCTCTCGCTGGCGGAGGTGGTTCCACCGACACACGCGGACAAGGCAATGGAGGCCGCGAGGGCGAGCGGCAGGGCGATGAGGGTTCGTTGACGCATGTTTTTCTCCTTGGGGTTGGGCTGCACTTAGAGGACTCGGGACAGGAATGAGCGGGTTCGATCGTTTTGGGGGTTGTCGAGCACCTGCCCGGGAGAACCAATCTCGACAATTCGGCCATCGTGCACGAAGGCCACACGGTCAGCGACTTCACGGGCAAAGCCGATCTCGTGGGTCACGATCACCATGGTCAAACCGGAGCTGGCCAGGTCCTTCATGACATCGAGAACCTCGCCAACCAGCTCGGGATCGAGAGCCGACGTGGGCTCGTCGAAAAGCATCAGTTCCGGACGCATCGCCAGGGCTCGAGCAATGGCCACGCGCTGCTGCTGCCCGCCGGAGAGTTGCTTGGGGTAGGAGTTTTCGCGTCCCGCCAAACCCACTCGCTCCAGTAGTTCAGTCGCGTACCGCCGGGCAGCTGCCGGCTTTTCCCGCTTCACCAAAACGGGCCCCTCGATGATGTTCTCCAGAACGGTTTTGTGGGGGAATAGGTTGAATCGCTGGAAGACCATGCCGATGCGGCTTCGTTGGCGAGCTGCCGCCTTGTCGTTCAGCTCATAGAGCCGGTCCTGCACCTGGCGGTACCCGACAACTTCGTCCCCGAACCAGATTCGTCCTTGGGAGACGGTCTCCAGATGATTGATGCAACGCAGGAAAGTGCTTTTCCCGGACCCCGAAGCCCCAAGGAGGCAGACGACTTCCCCCTGCGCGACCTCGAGATCGATGCCCTTCAGCACATCGAGTGCCCCGAAGCTCTTGTGGACTTGTTCTGCCCTGACAAGCGTCTCAGCCATCAGATGACCTTCCTTTTGGTTCCGAAGAATGCCCCCAGGGACTGGAGTGGAGTGGGCGGAAGCTCCTTGCTGCTCGAGCCCTTGGCAAAGTGCCGTTCCAGGTAGTACTGACCGATGTTCAACACGGAGACGGCACCGAGGTACCAGACGGCGGAGACGATGAGCAGCTCCATGATGCGGTTGTTCACGAAGTAGACGTGTTGGGCCGCGAGTAGAACCTCGTTGACTCCGATGGCCGAAGCCAGGGACGTCGTCTTGAGCATGCCGATGACTTCATTGCCGACCGGCGGGATGATGACGCGCATGGCCTGGGGAAGCACGATGCGTCGCATGTTCTGGAGTCGGGTCATGCCAACTGCTTGAGCGGCCTCGGTTTGTCCCTCATCCACGGAAAGGATGCCACTGCGTACGACTTCCGAGGTGTAAGCACCCTGGTTCAGCCCCAGACCGATGGAGGCGGCGACAAACGGGGTCAAGACATCGATCATCCGTCCCTGATAGATGCCGGGGATGCCGATGACAGGAAAGATGAGGGCCAGGTTGAACCACATCAGCAATTGGAGATAAACAGGGGTCCCGCGGAACACCCAGACATACAGCCATGCAACGCCATGCACCACAGGGTTCGTCGAAAGCCGCATTACTGCCGTCAGTACACCCAGGACCAGACCAATGGCCATGGCCACGACGGTGAGGATAAGGGCTACGACGATGCCTTTCATGATGGCCGCAGCCGTCAGGTGCTCCCGTACAGTGGGCCAATTGATCTGGGCTTGTGCGAAGGAGATGGCGAGCCACAGGAGGAAGACGACGACGCAGGCGGCGCCGATCCAACGCCCCGGATGCCGTCGCGGGACTATGCGCAATTCGTTCGCCGCAACTCCGTCCTTGGTCTCCATTGTCGTTGTACTAGGCATCGAAGGGGGTTCCTTTCAGCGCGTTGACGTCGCCGGCCCACTCGCGGAATGGCTCAAGCCTCTCCCGCAGGCGGACCAACTGTTCTGCAACTCGGGCCGGCGCAGTTCCTCCGAACCCCGAGCGCGCGGACAAAGCGGCCTTGAGTGTGAGGACTTCACGGACCGCCGGAGTCAGTCGAGCATCCACAGCAGCGAGCTGGTCATCGTCGAGATCGGCGAAGCCGATGCCCTCCGTTTCACAGAACCGCACCAGTGCACCGGATACCTCGTGCGCCTCGCTGAAGGGTGTCCCCCGCGAGGCCAACCAATCGGCCACCTCGGTCGCCAGCGTGAACCCCGCTTCCGCCTGGCGTTCCATCTTGTCCTTATTCACCGTGAATGTGCCGACCAGACCTGCGAGGGCCGGCAAGGTGACCTCCAACGTGTCCACTGCATCGAACACTGCGTTTTTGTCTTCAGCCAGGTCCCTGTTGTACGCAAGCGGCAGGGACTTCACGGTAGCCATCAGCCCCATCAGGTCTCCCAGAACCCGACCCGACTTCCCCCGGGCAAGTTCGGCGATATCGGGGTTCTTCTTTTGCGGCATGATCGAACTGCCGGTGCAATAGGAGTCATGCATACGAATCCAGCCGAACTGTTGTGAAGCCCAGCTGATGATTTCCTCGCATAGTCGGGAGAGGTCGACCAGCGTCAAGGAACAGACAAAGAGAAACTCAATGGCGGCGTCACGGCTGCCCACGGCATCTATGGAATTCTCGGCACTCTGCCGATAGCCCATCTCCCGGGCGGATTCCTCCGGGTGGATCGCAAAAGTGGATCCAGCGAGTGCCGCAGCACCCAGAGGTGACACGGCGGCGCGGTAGTCCCAATCCTGAAAACGGTGCAGATCCCGCATGAGCGGTTGCGCATGAGCCAGTAGTTGGTGTGCGAACACGACCGGCTGGGCAGACTGCAAATGGGTGAACCCGGGTACGGGTGTTTCCAAGTGGCTGTCAGCTTGACTGGCAAGGGCCTCGATGACAGTAACCAGCTGGGCAGCCACTCCTCGGGCTTTCTCCCGCATGTACAGTCGAAGATCATTAGCGGCTTGGTCATTGCGAGATCGGCCCGCCCTGATTTTGCCGCCTTCGGCTCCCATCCGCTCGATCAATAGACGTTCCAGAAAAGTGTGGACGTCTTCGTCGCCCGCGACAGGCACCGCAGTACCAGTGGCCACGTCGGATTCCACGGCATCGAGAGCAGCCAGGAAGCGTTCGAGCTCGGCAGAATCCAAGAGGCCACTCCGATGCAGTTCCCGCACGTGGGCCCTCGATCCTCGCAAGTCGTAGGGGGCCATGGCAAAGTAGCGGGGGTCCGACCGGGAGAAGCGTGTCAATTCGGGGCTGGGTGCGCCGTCAAAACGGCCGCCCCACAAGTTGTTGGTACTGGCAAGAGTGGGCATTCGGACCTCATCTTCAAGAGTTGCACCCGCGTCTTAGTAAACGGGTGTTACTTGGTGGTAAACCATCCAGCGAGCGAGAAATGACTCCAGGCATTCAGGTTGGGGAGTGCGGCACGGGGCTGAATCAAAATCCTCTGGCTAGCGTCGGGGGTGTTGACGAGAACTCAGAGACCGGTGTCTCACATCACACAAGAGTGCCGGAGACCGGTGTCTCATGTCAATGGTTTGATCCGAATAGCACCATTGAAGGCCCAAAATTCGGATGATACTGCCCATGGAGATGCGAGATCCAACGGTAGGGGGCTTACTGTGCCGGCGGTGCGACCGATCCGCGCGGCACAAAAGTTGAGTCGAGTTGGAAATCGCCGTTCGTTCCCGAGCCGCCCTGAGCTCGTTGAATCAGCACCTCTGCGGCCTTGGCGCCCAAGTCGACTGCCGGCAGCGCAACGGCAGTGACCGGCGGATCGCTGACCTGCATCCATTCGGCGTCGTCAAGGCTGACCAAAGAAAGGTCCTGAGGCATCCGAACACCAGCCGCCCTGATCGCCAGGAAGGCCGGAAGCGCGACGCGATTATAGGAGGCAATCAAGGCAGTGGGGCGATTCCTTGCGGGCCTTCTCAACATAGCGGTAACCACAGACCTGACCTCATCGGGAGTCATGGCCCCCGGAAGAAATTCGTAGTCGATTCCTGCACCGCGGGCCGTCTCCCGAATTCCGCGGACCTTCTCCGCGATGGTGGAGATCGGCAGCGGAGTTCCAGCTTCCAATTCCTCGGGGGTCTTGGATGTGCCAGCCAAGAAGGCAATCCGCCGGTGACCACGATCGATCAAGTATTGGGTCATGGTGCACGCATCGGCATAGTTGTCCGTCCCCACCCAATCGGCAGGCACGTCGTCCGGACGGCGATCCAACAGGACGAGAGGGCGTCCCATCCGCACGACGTCCAGGAGATGGCTCGTATGTGGACGCGACGATGCAGCAATAATGAGCCCATCCACACGCTTGTTGAGAAAGACCTCAATGGCGTCTCTTTCGTCTTGGACACGCTCCCCGGAGCTAGCCAAAATGACGTCGTAGCCAAGTTCCTTCGCCTTCAGCGCTACACCTTGGACCGCGCGGGCAAAATATGGATTTTCGATATCACTGACAACCACCCCGATGGTGTTGGACTTCCCCAGGCTGACGCTTCGCGCCAAGGTGTTGGTCCGATATCCGAGCGACGCGGCGGCACGTAGCACAGACGCCTGCAACTCGGGATTGACCGAACCGTATCCACCTAATGCCCTGGCCGCGGTGGACCGTGAAACGCCTGCAGCCCTCGCAACATCCAACAACGTGGCCTTGCCGAGATGTCCTGAATTCATGTTTCTTCCTGGCCGCAGAGACGGGTGTCTCACCGTAGCCTATCCGCCACACGTCGAGACACATCGCCGGTGTCGCCTCAAGAGGTCGCCGAACGTCACGCCCGCGGGTTGCTGCACAGGCGGCTCGATAGGTTCCACGCGAATTCCATGCCGCCCCTGTTCGGCGTCCCACCACAAACAGTCAACCCCGAATGGCCACACGGACGAATCGAATTCCCCTCTTCAGCGCCACTATCCCGACCTCAGACTTCCAATCACTCGCTAACACCGGCAAAAGACGACACCTGGCGAGGAGGGCACCGGTCGGTCAGCCCGGGCCCGACGCGCCAGCCGAACCGAAACGACTCACGTAAGGAACTGCTTGAACACGCCGTACATGTACTCGCTTCCCTGCTGCAGCGCCTCGACGTAGATCCTCTCGTTGTTCCCATGCAGGGCGACCAGCTGCTCGTTGTCGATCACGTACGGGTAGACGCCGTAGCCGGGAATGCCCTTTTCCCGCCACGGGGCCAGGCTGGTTCCTGCTTCGAACAGCGCCGGTGCGAACGCCGCGTCCGGGTAGGTCGTCGAGGCCGAGGCGGAGAGGGCCTCGAACAGGTCGGTGTCCACGTCGGCCGCGGGGGTCGCCCTGGTCTTGTCCAGCTGGTCAAGCGTTTCCGCCTCGTTCATCTCCTCGGAGACTGCCAGTTCAACCGTGATTCCGCGCTTCTTCATCATCTGGCGCACCTGGGCCAGGAAGTCCCGTGGCTTCTGCCCGCCGGGAATCGCCCGGCAATTCACCCGCACATGGGCGGAGGACGGAATGACGTTTTCCTTGTAGCCGGCGTCCTCGATGACGAAGGCGTGGGTGGTCCGCAGTAGCGCACTATGCAGATTGGGGTAGCTGGATCGCTTGACCATGACCACCGTGGCCCGCTCCAGGGCGTTCTGGCTGTGCGGCTTCAGCATGAGCCGGATCGCCTGCTTGAACCGGCGGTCGCCTGACGCATCGGCGAGTGCCGAGAAGTACTCGCGGGTCACCTTCGTCAGGTGCACGGGCGCCTGCCACGCCCCCAGTTCCGCGACGCCACGCGAGAGCGCGACGACTGCCGAGTCGGGCATGGGCTTCGAGGAGTGGGTTGCGGTCCCGTCGGCGGTGAGGTCCAGGTTGAAGTAGACCTTGTCCTGCCGGGTCGCGGTGATGAGCATCGGGGTGGTCTTGTCGTCCTGGGCCAGGAACCAGCCGCCCTCGGTCAGCACGGCACCGGCGTCGAGTTTGTCCCAGTGGTTCTTCGCCAGCCAGGAGGAGCCGAAGGATCCGGCCTCCTCGTCGCAGTCGGTGAGCACGATGATGTCGCGGTAGAACGTGGCACCCTCGGCCAGGTGGCGCAGCAGCGCGCTGATGGTCGCGGAATTGGCGCCCTTCATGTCCAGCGCCCCGCGACCGTAGATCTCTCCGTCGCGCACCTCGGCGGCGAACGGGTCGACGTCCCAGTTCTCCCGCTCCACCGGCACCACGGGATGCGGGCGATGAGGTGCACGTTGTCCGGTTGCGGCCTATCGATGATCTCCACCGGCACACCGGCCCGCTCCCAGACGGCCTGGAGCATCTCGGCGTGCTCGCGGGTCTTGGCGCCCTGACCGTGATTCTGGGTGTCGAAGCGCAGCATCCGCTGCAACAGGTCCAAAGCGTCCTGGTCGGCCTCGGGAATGGCGACGGCCGCTGCGGCGGGGCGCGCTCGGCCGGTTCCGGCAAGGAGGCCCGCTCCCCCGAGTCCCGCGACACCCAATGCGGCTGCACCTCCCAGGAAGGCACGACGGCGGACGGGACTGGTGGTCACGTGGGACAGGATGCGCTGATCGGACATCGGAAGACTCTTTGTTTCGATTCTTGTCAATCACTTCACGAATAGTTTCACCCTTCTCCCGAACTTCCCATCAATCAACAGGTGAGGGACATCCAGATCGACAAGCGGTGTGGCGGACGCGGTGAGCGGGCTCCCAAACGATGGGCAAGTCGTCATGGGCTCGTCGCGGCCCGGCAGGAAGCGGCCAATGATTACTCGAGGGGACTGAGCCCGCGCAAACGAATAGATGACCCCATTGCGACGGTGTGGGAAGAAGGCCCTAGGACCCCAGCCGGACGAGTAGACCTTGGGCTTTTCGCCTCTGTGGCGAATATGGAATTAGCGAAAATTCACGAGAACTTGCTTGAAATTGGACGGCCTTATTAGCCTGCCACTGCGCATGTCAGAACAGTTGACCTTCGGCGACCGTCTCGTTAGTCGGAATTTCACCGCGCTTCATTGCATGCATATACAGACGGGCTCGGAGCTCCTTGCGCTGAGGCTTTGACAACCGGCGGAAGTCAACAAAACAATGTCCAGGTGCGCGCTTCTGGCCCTCACCGAGCGGACACGCTGAATCATCAACGGCGTAGCTCTCTGAGGCGATCACCTCTTGCACAGCAATGCCCCATACCCCCAAAGATGGGTGCAGCGCGTTCCTCGTATGCCAGTCACGTGACTCCTGCGCCGTTACGGCAGTTGACCGGGAATACGACGGCATGTAGTTATCTGAGCTATTCGGGCCAAACGCTGTCGTTGCAACTTTGCCATCATCGATGAGCATGTGAGGCGCAATCTGTCTGTATATGAGCTCGCCCCCCTTAACCATTAATTGTTCGCCGGCTTGAAGCTCCACATCCGCTGCCCTCATGCCTCCTCACCCTCAACGAAGGCAATCGCAGCTGTCAGGTCAATCGCCTCGATATGCTGGCCCTCGCGCTGGTCCAGCCGAAGTGCGAACATCTCAAAACTGCCGTCGGAAAGGATTTCAACGCTGCGCACTCCAGCGGCATTGGCCCATTCAATGAGAACCCCACCGTCCTCCGTCGGAAAAACTCCGGGAACATTCGCATTTTCGCGATTCACGCTCTGCAAGAGTTTTTGTGCGGCGTCTAGTGCAGTTGATGAAATCTGCACGGCCTCGTCGCCGTCCCATCTGGAAGGCAACGCCGCAAAATCCCTGAGCCTGTCTCCCCAGTGTGTGTCATCGAACTCGATCCGTTCGATCGATGCGACTTCCCAGAAGCGGAACGGTTTCTTGTCTCTTGTTTGCAGATCGCCCGTAATGCGCGTCAACGGTCCTTCGACGGTGGAGTTGACGACCGAGCGAAAATCTTCGAGTAGTTCTGGGCGTTGGCGATACCAACCATGGACCTCGGCGCCGTCCGCGAGCACAAGCGTAAATTTCTTGTTGTCCGCATCGAGCACTGTTACCCGGCCCGTGAGGCTCTCCGAAGAAGACTGAAGTCCCCGGATATTCGGTTCCGGATCAGGCGAAAGAAGAAAATCCTCTATTGGGAAAAGGCGGTCGGCAGCATTGGCTCTCGTCTCAACAGTTATCGAAATAGGGCTGGAATTGGGCCCACCGGGATAAAACTCGATGCTCTGTTCTGGTTCAAGAGTCGTGCCGATGTGGGCGACGGCTTCTCGAAACCTATGGTTCTCGTCCGCCGTGAGCGACGGCAGGTCTGGAAGGGGCGCGTCAGAGTAAGCCGCGATTATGTACGCATCAGCAGCCTCTTGGGCCTCGGTCTGGTATTGGACATATGTCTGCTGCTGTTCGAAAGCAAGGAAAACATCTGCGCTCCCCTCATCGATACGCTCGATTGTCAGACGCACCGAATCATGGAAACCGCCCGGCAGATCCTCCTGCGGGTGCGCTTGACGCCACTCCGCCTCTGCAGCGATGCGAACAACTTCCTGATATTTCTGTAGCTCAGCTAGGGAATCGATAGGGAGCCGCCCGCCATCAAAACGGGCGCCGGTGAGCCTAACACGCTTTACGTCAGGCTTCCGGTCTTCTCCCATGGTCGCCATCCTAACGGCAAATTCTGACCTTCTTATCCTTGCATCATCGAACTTGTTGATGCGCCCGGCAAGGTAATTGGGTTCGGATCAGGCTTTGAACCAGGGGAAACTCTATGGAACTGGGCCGCCACTCCACCGCCTAATGCGACCGGTACGGGCCGACGGGACCAAACCACGCGGCGCAGCCCCCGACTCCATCGACGGAGCCCGCCCCACCCGCTCCACGCGCACCCAACAGCTGCAGGGCGAGGACGTCAAGACCGGCGTCGAGTACTCCGACCCCGCGGCCATCCAGGAGCAGTTCACCGGCGGCGGCGGACTGGCCGACCGCACCATGCACCTCTGGCGCCTGGACCTGCCACAGGACCTCGCCGCCGGCAAGCACACCGCGAAGGTCACCGCCACCGACGTCCACGGCCGCAAGTTCACCGAGTCCCTGCCGTTCGAGGTCACCGAGTAGGGAAGAACACCCGGCACCACCAGGGCGGAGTACGACGGCGGGATCTCACCTCGCGGTCGTGCTCCGCCTTTGGTCGCGATCTCCACGGGCCCGCGAAGTTCCCAATCATCGGCTTCCGAGTAGAGACTATGAATATCCAGCTACTGGAACTCCGCCAACCACGAAAGGCCGCAGACCGTGTACCCGAATCCCACAGGTGAACTCACTCTCGGCCACCTCTATCAAACTGCCGGTGTCGAGCCTGACGACGTGATGGTCATCCGACACACACTGACACCAAACGACCTGACTGATGAAAGCGACGCCAAGGGCACCCGTCTCATGCAGTACACGCGTGAACAGAGCCTGCGGAACAAAGTCAGCGCGCAACCGCCTCGACTCTGGTTGAACTTCCTGGCGACAAGCGGACGTCGCGCTCGTTTCCTCACCGCCTATGAAAACCATGGCGAGTTGCTGGAAGACCGCACCGCTACACATCGGTATTTCGATCTCCGGGAATCCGCCGTGTTCTCGGCTCTAGCGAATCGCCTCGTCATCGAGTGGACGCCTGACACGGTGAACTGGGCAAAAGCGGGAGCCAGAACACTCACCATGCCGGTCGTCGAAATCGCGGATCCCCACATCGAGCCGTTTCCCGGCTTCGACTCCCTGCTGGTGGACTTCAACCAGTTGCAGCGCATCCTGCATGACGACCGATATGCCCAGTGGCGCACCGCGCTCGCTGCCGTGCAAGGGATCTACCTCATCGCGGACCGCAAAACCGGACACCTTTACGTTGGTAAGGCTGACGGTGCAGAACGATTTCTTGGGCGTTGGTCGACCTACGCAAAGACCGGACATGGCGGAAACGTCGCGTTACGGGAGCTGGCAGACGTCGATATTTCCCACCGCGAGCATTTCCAGTTCAGCATTCTGCAAGTATTTGACCCCACTGCGCCCATGGCAAAGGTCGACGCCGCCGAGTCACACTTCAAGAAGGTTCTGCTCACACGCGACTTCGGCCTGAACCGAAATTAGGAGGTCCCGCTGGGCTCACGCCGACGATGTGAATTTTCTGTTCAAGACAACGGCTGGTTCACTATGTAGGCGGAAGTGAGGCCGCATCCGTGCCCTGCCCGATGCCCACTGGTTGTAGAGCCCGATGCCGCCCAAGCGGGCTTTGATCTTTTGCGATCATTTGCCCCCAGGCCACCCACGTCTCCCCCGTCGTTCAGGCCGGCCCCCTACTGTGGCCACGGCCGCTTCCCGGCCCGAATCGAACACGAGGAGACCCCCATGCGTCACCGTACAGCGACCGGCCTGGCGGCCGTTGCCCTTGTTCTTCCCGCCGTCATGGCCCCAGCCATCCCGGCCGCCGCAGCCCCGGCAGGCCACGGGCACCAGGACGCCGCCTTCACCTTCGGCGTCATCGGCGACACCCCCTACGGCGCCGAACAGGTCGCTGCCTTCCCGGGCGTCATCGACCAGCTCAACGGCCACAAGGACCTGAAGTTCATTGCACATGTGGGAGACGTGAAGTCCGGCTCGGAGCGGTGCAGCGACGAACGAATCGGCTTCGTCAAGGAACAGTTTGACCGCCTGAAGGCCCCGCTCGTCTACACCCCCGGCGACAATGAGTGGGTCGACCCCGTGTTCTAAGCCGAAGTGCAACAGGGCATGGCCTGGTCCCAGCATAATTCCTGGAAGACCTCGGCCGGAGTGAGCCATCCGAGGCACTTGCGGGGGCGGTTGTTGATCTCGGCGATGAACTCATCGAGCTCGTCCTGGCTCAGGTCGGCGAAGCTGGTGCGTTTGGGCAGGTATTTGCGGATGCGTCCGTTGAAGTGCTCGTTCGTCCCGCGCTGCCAGGCCGAGTAGGGATCGGCGAAGTACGTCGGCACGGCCAGGGCGTCTGCCAGCTTGTAGTGCCAGGCGAACTCGCTGCCATTGTCGGCCGTTACCGAACGGACGGCGTGGGCGGGCATCGACTGGTAGATCTGCAGTTGGGCCTTCAGGGTCTGCTTCGCGGTGGTGTCGGGGATCCGCACCGCCTGCAGGTAGCGCGAGGTACGTTCGACGCTGGTGTGCAGGGCACCGGTGCCCGGGGCACCCAGCACGCTGTCCGATTCCCAGTGCCCGAACTCCAACCTGTCCTCCACGACGGCTGGGCGATCGTGGATGGAGGTCCGCCACTTGAACCGTTCCGAATGCGTGCGTCGGCCTCCCCGTCGTCGGCGGCGCTTGCGGCCGCGGCAGAGGTATTGCCAGAGTTCGCGCTCACGCTGGTCCTTGGAATAGATCCACGCATAGAGGGTCTCCGGGCACGCGCGCATGGCCGGATCCTCGGGAAAGTCCAGAGGCAGGCGGCCGCAGATCTCCTCGGGTGTCCACGCGCGTTGTAGATGGTCGATGACCCAGTTGACCAGCCGGTCGTTGAGCATCCGGTAGGGCTGGTGCGAGGCCGCCGCCCGCTTGCCCGGACGACGTTCGGCGTGGGCAGCCCGGTACTGGGTCCGGGTTGCGGGCCCGGTGCGCAGCGCCGCAGGCCGGTAGGGGGTATAGGCGGCTGAAGTGTTCGAGGTGCGCCATCTGCCCCGGCGCAGCTCGCGGGAGATGGTGGCCCGGTGCACGCCGAGGGTCCGGCCGATGGAGGCTTGGCTGGCGCCCTGGTCATGGAGCTTTTCGATCTGGATTCAGTCATCAAGGCTCAAATGCCGGTATTGTGTGCCCACGGAAGCGCAACCCCTTCAACGATGTGATCTGAACACCCACACCCTAGAAGGTGTTGCACTTCCGTTTAGAACGCGGGATCGGAATTTTTCAAGTCAAGCGGTACCAAGGTGAGTTAGGCGGCGGTTAGGCCGCCGATGTTTCGGGGCTCTCCTTTGGTTGGTTGATCCATGCCGGTCCGGGCAGGGCCAGGATCTTGGGATCGGCGGTGTGGCTGAAGCGGTGGGGGTGCTTGGCCCGTGCCGCTGCCAGGGTCTGCGAACGCTTCATCGCGACCGACTCGGCGAGGCCGTAGTGCACGTTCGCCGGGGTGTGGAACCCGATCCCGGAGTGCTGGTGGCCATGGTTGTACCAATCCACGAAATCGCTGATGAACACCCGCGCATCGCCCAGGGAAGCGAAGCGCTCGGGGAACGTGGGCCCGTATTTCATCGTTTTGAACAGGCTTTCGCTGTAGGGGTTGTCATTGCTCACCCGGGGCCTGGAATGGGACCGGGTGACCTCCAGGTCCGAGAGCAGCGCGGCGACGGTCTTGGACGTCATCGAGGTGCCGCGGTCGGCGTGCACGACCTGCGGGATCCCGTGGATGCCGAAGATCTCCTTCATCATTTCCACCGCCAGGGCCCCGGATTCGCTGGCGTGCACATGGGCGCCGACGATGAACCTCGAATGGATGTCCACCATCAGGTAGCAATCGAAGTACTTGCCCTTCACCGGCCCGGCCAATTTTGTTATATCCCAGCTGAGCACCTGACCAGGTGCGGTGGCGACCAGTTCCGGGACGGCCCGGGCGGGATGCCTGGCCAGCCGTCGGCGTTCGACGCTCTGCGCGTTCTCCTGCAACACCCGGAAAAACGTGGAGACCGAGCCGAGGTAGATGCCTTCATCGAGCAACTTCGCGTAGACCTGCAGGGGCGCCAGGTCCACGAACTCCGGGCAGTTCAACGCCGCGAGGATCTCGGCCCGCTCCGCTTCGGTGAGCTTGTTCGGCGGCGCCACCGGATCGTGGTCCACCGGGACGGCGGGCTTGCGGTAGATCGTGGTGCGGGAGAGCCCGGTCAGAGTCGCAGCCTTCCGCGTCGGGACGGATGCCTCCACGAATTGGCGGTAGGCGCGGCTCATTTCTTCCTGGACTTCGGCTCGTCCTGTGATTCGGCGATGGCGTTCTCGAAGAACGCCGAGAGTTTTCCCATCACGTCCAAGGCTGCCCCGGTCTGCTGCAACCGGCTCTCGCTCACCCCCAGCTGGCGACGCAAACGCGCGATCTCGGCCTGCTCCCGGGAGAGCTTGCCGATGGATTCCCCGGCCTTCTTGCCCTGAAGGAAGCCGGCATCACGCAGCTTGCGCCACTCGGTAATCTGCGAGGAATACAGTCCCTGCCCGCGCAGGAACGCGCCGCCTTCCCGGCGGGTGCAGGCGTCCTCGTACTGGGCCAGGAACTCGAGCTTCTGCGCGGGGGTGAACGACCTTCTAGGGGTCGGTCCACCGGCACGCGGTCCGGAACTACTCATGGGTCCATCTTGGCCCACATCGGCCAAAACTAGATTCGACATACTGGCTGGTTTCCTGGTTCTCGCCCCACGCGATCAAGCTGACTTGCTATGTCACCGTGGTACCGCTCAACCCTGACACGTAGGGGATCGCGGAAGAAAAGGACCTGATGGCTAAGCTGATGGACGGAAAAATGGCCGCCCACCATCGTCAGCAGCTGGAGTCTGAACTCGCAACGGTCCAACATGTCACAGGAGAGGTCACACATGGCCGCGAAGATGAATGAACCTACCTTGTCGCCGGCGACTGAGTCCAAGCTCCGTGCGGCCATGGGCCGGCTGCTCTCGACCAAGCCGCAGTGGACTGACGGACGCCTCATCAAGGAGAACCTATACAAGGAGGCCGGCGTCAGCCGGGCAACCATGAATCGCGCCGCCGCCATTCTGGCTGAGTGGGAGGACAAATCCGGTGGTCCACAACCCCGAGACCGGACAATCGAACAGCTACAGGCAACCGACGCTGAACTCCGAGCCACCATCAAGAACCTGCGGCGGAATATCCGCGACCTTGAGGTCCAGTTGACGGCCGCGGCAACCACAATCGGGGAACTCCATGTCGAGAACCAGATTCCGCGAGGCGAGGACCCGATACTAAACGTCAGTCCCCTGAGACGGAATGTCTCAGAGCCTCCCGCGCGCCAGTAGAATCGGTCGAAATACCACTGTCGATCAGAAGCCGGGGAATCCTTGAGTAAGTCGTTGCTGGAACAGTTGCCCGGAATCGTCGCAGAGGGCAAGCGCAAGGCAGCGCAGATCCTGGAGAATCTGGAAGGCCGCAATCGCGTTACGCTCCAGACCCGGGAGCTGGTGATCCCCAACAAGGACACCTTGGCAGACGACCTCTTCCAACAGTTCAGGACAGACAATGTTGACCAGGGTGCACCCAATCGTTTGATCTACGGCGACAACCTGTTGGCAATCGCCGCACTCCTGGCCGGCGACTCCGAGCACCCCTCCTTGCGCGGAAAGATCGACCTCATCTACATCGATCCACCTTTCGACTCAAAGGCCGACTACCGCACCAAGATCACGCTTCCGGGCACAACCATTGACCAGAAGCCCACGGTTCTTGAGCAATTCGCATATTCCGACACTTGGTCTGAGGGCACTGCGTCCTACCTAGCGATGATGACTCCACGAATCATCTTGATGCGGGAGCTCCTTTCGGATCACGGGTCTCTCTTCGTACATCTGGACTGGCATGTCAGCCACTATGTGAAGATCGTCATTGACGAAGTCTTCGGCAAGGACTGTTTTCAGAACAACATCGTTTGGAAGCGACAAACGTCCAGCGGATACAAGGGCAAGAATGCGATTGGAAAGAACCACGAAGATATTCTGCAATATTCCAAGACGCAGGAACCCATATTCAATAATGTCTACATTCCTTACTCGCAGGAATACATAAATCAACGATTCAGCCACCTGGAGGAAGGGACAGGCCGTCGGTTCAAGGATGCGTTCCTTGGATCCGCGACTCCTCAAAGCACCGTCGACAGGCTCAGATCTGAGAATCGCATCTACACCACGAAGACGGGCGGGATGCGACTGAAGGTCTATCTTGACGAAGCCCCAGGGATACCCATTGACGATGTGTGGACCGACATCAACTTTGTGAACTCGATGGCATCGGAGCGATCAAACTATGCGACACAGAAGCCTGAAGGTCTACTGGAGCGAATAATTACGGTTGCGAGCAATCCGGACTCAATCGTTGCAGACTTCTTCTGTGGTTCCGGAACAACGGCAGCCGTGGCAGAGAAGCTTGGCAGGAGTTGGATTACAAGCGACATCGGAAAGCCGTCTTCGATGATCACCCGCAAACGAATGATCGATCTCGAGTCTCGGCCGTTCTTGTTCCAGGCAATCGGCGATTATCAAGTCGAACAGGCCAAATCGGTACTAGGCCGAAAGTTCAGGGTCGGCGAGCTGGCCCAAGTGGTACTTCAACTATTCGGCGCCGTTCCGCTACCGCCAGAAGTAAACCAAGGTGGCGCATTCGGTCGAGTAGTCGACGAACATACCTTGGTGATCGCCACAAGCCCCAATGCTTTGGTTACAGGCGCGACGTTGAGGCGTGCTCAAGCAGCACGTCTTTCCACTATGGGCGGGTTCGACAAGGTCATCGTGCTCGGCTGGAATTTCGCCGATTCGATCAGCCAGGACATAGAGGCCCTAAACGATCCGTGTCTTGAAGTGCTGGTTATTCCGCCGGATCTCCTCGACAGACTCAAGAAGAAGGGGTCTGTAAGCAAGCTGGTCGAGGAGGTTCGGTTTTCGACTCTGCAGTACCTGCAGGCATCTGTCACAAGTCGGACTCGGAAATCAGATCTGGAGACGGTTAAGGTCGACTTGGAGAACTACGTCCTGCTATCCCCGGATGCCATCAGCCTCGACGAGAAGAATCGCCAGCAGTTGCTCGACGTCATGAACAGCGAGCCTCTGGCTCTACTTGAGTACTGGGCGATAGATCCCGACTACGACGGTCAGGTTTTTCGCTCTGTCTGGCAGGACTACCGAGGGAATACTGAAAATGATGGTGACATGCTGAGGGTCGTAACCACAGCCAACGTGGACGTTCCGTTCAAGCCGACACCTCGTCGTGTGTGTGTTCGCGCCGTTGATGTATTCGGTTTCGAGTCAGAGGTCATCATCGAGAATGTCGAGGCCGGAGTATGAGCGTCGCCACTGACAACTTTCCGCTGGCCACGGCGCTAGAAAAGATCGTCGGTGGACAGATACCCGACATTGTCAAGGGGGAACCGACCTCTCTGATGGATGAGGTCACTCCCGTAACCGCGGAGCTCTTGAAGTACTGGTTCCAGGAGGACTATGTTCAGCTGCGGCCCACGAACTTTCACGATGGCCAGCGTTCCGCGATCCTGCACATCATTTACGCCCACGAGGTATTGAAGGCCCCGAACCTCGAGCACCTATATCGCCAGATCGCCACGGAAGCACTTCTAAGCGGCGATACTCTCGGCGAGGTCACCCGCAAGCAGAACGACCATCCGAAGTACGCCGCCAAGATGGCCACCGGAACGGGCAAGACATGGGTTCTGAACGCCCTCCTGATCTGGCAGTACCTGAATAGCCGTGAATACCCGGAAGACCAGCGCTTCACAGCCAATTTCCTGCTAGTCGCCCCTGGGCTTATCGTTTACGACCGCCTGCTGGATTCCTTCCTTGGCAAGGAGAGGGAAGGAGAGCGGGACTTTGAAACCTCGGACATCTTCAAGAACCAAGAGATCTTCATTCCCGACAACTATCGCGATCAGGTGTTCGGATTCGTTCAGTCGTCGGTGGTCATGAAGGCCGACATCGGCAAAAAGGTCACCGGCAGCGGACTAATCGCCGTCACCAACTGGCATCTTCTGGCAGGAGTGGAGGACCCCGACTTCGTGCCTGATACGGACGCCCCTGGATCCGACGTCGATGCCAAGGCCGCCGTCGAGAGCTTCTTCCCCATCAGCCCCGGCACGAGCGCGGGCAACAGCCTTGAGGTGCTTGACCGCAAGCACTTGCGCGGCGGCCCCCTCGAATGGCTCAAGGACCTTCCTTCTCTGATGGTGTTCAACGACGAGGCGCACCACATCCACTCGATCAAGAAGGGCCGGCAGGTCGACGAGGTCGAGTGGCAGAAAAGCCTGACCGAGATCGCCTCCATCAAGGGCCACCAGTTCATCCAGATCGACTTCTCCGCCACCCCCTACAACGAGGTCGGCACCGGTGCCAAGAAAGGCCTCAAGTACTTCCCGCACATCGTCGTTGACTTCGATCTCAAGGAGGCGATGCGCACAGGGTTAGTCAAATCACTGGCCCTCGACAAGCGCAAAGAGATCGCCGACATGCCCCTCGACTTCAATGCCGAACGTGACTCCAAGGGCAAAGTCACCGGCCTGTCGTCTGGGCAACGCACTATGCTCCGTGCCGGCCTAACGAAGCTTTCGATGCTTGAGAAGAACTTCGGGCACGTGGATCCCGGCAAACACCCCAAACTGATGGTCGTTTGTGAAGACACATCGGTGACGGGCTTCGTGGAAGAGTTCCTCCAAGCCGAGGGGCTGGCCCAGGAAGAGGTACTGACTGTTGACTCCAACCGCAAGGGCGAAATGTCCAAGACGGAATGGGAGGTCACCAGGGAGCGTCTGTTCGACGTCGATCGCCATAAGGCCCCAAAGGTAATTGTCAGCGTCCTCATGCTTCGTGAGGGTTTCGACGTGAACAACATTGCTGTCATCGTTCCGCTCCGTTCTAGCCAGGCGCCCATTCTCCTGGAGCAGCTGATCGGCAGAGGCCTGCGCCTCATGTGGCGCGGCGACGAGCAGATCGACGAAATGAAGCGGGAGACCCGCAAACACATAGCCAACAAGCTCGAACCCGAGAACTACTTCGACGTTCTCTTCATCGTCGAGCATCCTGCCTTCTCCCGGTTCTACGAAGAGCTGATGACGGAAGGCCTGGCGGGCGAAGTCGGAGATGAATCGGACACCACTCCGCCCGCCACCGGCGACCTGGAAGTCGTTGAGCTCCGCACAGGATTCGAGGAGTTCGATTTCCACATCCCGATGATGGTCCGCGACCGGGAAGAAGAGCTCAAGACCCCGATCCTTGACCCCTACCGAATGCGACGCTCCCGTGTTCCCTTCGCCGACGCCAAAAAGTTCGCCGGAAAGGGCGACCGCTTCGTCTCCGTTGACGCGCAGACGAAGACCCAGTTCGGCGACTACCGGGTAGACGGCGGCGTCATGACCGCCACCGGGTACAATGACTTCCTCGCCCGGCTCACCGTCCGGATAACCGAAGCACTGGGCGGCACTCGTGCCGAGATGACCTCCAGCGCCAAGAAATACAGCTCACTGGCAGCCTTCCCCATGCTGCAGACCTTTAGGCCACAGCTCTTGGGATGGATCGACACCTACATCCGCAATCGATTCTTCGGCCAAGTCATCGACCCCCTCGAGGACGAGAACTGGCGGGTACTGCTTACGGACATGATCACCAATGAACTGGCCGGCAACATATCGTCGGCCCTCGTGCGGTCCTTGACCCAGGAAGTCGTTTCCATCGCGGAAGTGACCTCCCGCAGCCTGTCGGAAGTCTCAACGCTCAGCGTAAGGGCCTCGTCATGCGTCGACGTAGCCAAGTGCATCTATCCCAAGCTGCCCATCCCCACACATGGCGGAGGTCTTGAAAGGAAGTTCCTGGAATGGGCCAACAACGACACCAAGGTGCAAGCACTCTGCAAGATCAGCGAATACAAACACACCTTCGTCCAACGCCCCTACCTAAAGGCCGACGGAATGCCAGCCCGGTACTCGCCGGACTTCCTGTTCCGCACCGAAGACATGATCTACGTCGTAGAGACCAAGGCCGAATCGGCGCTCTCCGACATCAACGTCCAGAGAAAACAGTCCGCAGCGATCGCCTGGTGCGAACAGATCAACGAACTTGAGCCTTCTCAGCGCAGCCATCGCCGGTGGGCCTACGTCCTCCTTGGCGAGCAGGCCATCGAAGGCTCAATAGCCGGCAACGAAAGAGCCTCAGAATTGCTGGACCGCACGCGTCTGCGAACGCGAGAAGAAGAAATCGCGCAAGAACAAATCTGGTAGTCACGAGGCTCTGAGCAACGGAATATTAGATCGTCAGGCAAAGGGTCCACGAGGGAGAATTGCATGCATGACTAAAACCAGAGTCAGGCGAATGTCGATCCAAACGCATCAGCTACGCTGCAATCACCATGTCTCGTGAGACATCTGACTTGCGCAAAAAGGCAGGGTCCAGGAAGTTGAGTTCGGCGATGCGTTCCCACAGTGCCTGGAGCTTCTTGGCGCTGAATCGGGCGGTGTCGAGTTCTTCCTTGATATCGTCCAGAAAGAGGGGGCCGAGGGTGCGCAGGATGTCGCGCTCGGTGGTGTAGTGCTCCCCCAATTCGCGGCGGACGTCCTTGGCTTCCACGGCTTGGAACATGGACCCGAAGATCGCGGAGCTGATGGTTCCCCATTCGAAGTCCGTGGCGGAGAGCAGGGCGGTGCGCATCTGGGCATCGAAGTGGGTCAAGGGGATGGGCTCTGAGAGCACGGAGCCGTTGACGTAGGGGAGACACATGAGCAGCTCGTCCGTGCGCGTCGGGCCTCGCGTGGGCTCGATATCGAGGGTCTGGAACAGCTCGGCCAGAAGGCCGCCGAGGTCGGATCTGTCTTCGGTGGAGCGGTCGCGGACGACCTGGGCGAAGAGGCCTTGGTCGACTGGGCCGGTGTCTTCGGCGAAGAGCAGGAAGAGGATCCGGGTGAGGAAGACGCTCGTGAAGTGTTCCGAGAGCTTTTCGCGGGCGAGCTCGTCGTACAGGTCGGCCATCTTCTGCACGGCCTTCTTGTTCGCTGCCTACTCCACGCCGACCACTGAGGGCCTTCGAGTATAGCCGGCCATCCAGGAGAAGAGACCGATGCGCTGCGGCAACTGGCTGAGCTTGAACTTCACTACGGGGAAAGGTAACGAGGTCATGTCGTAGACCTCGAAGTTCTCGAAGTCGGAGACGACGACGGTATGTGCGCGTTCCCGGTCATCCAGGTCATCGAGGTAGTCGAAGGCCTGCTCAGCGGCCCGCGCCAGGTCCTTGCCTCCGCTTTTTTGCTCGACGACCATTTCGCCCGGCCAGAACACGTCAATTCGCCCATCGCCGCCAGTGCTTAGGCGGTTGGCATGGCGTTCGAAGAGGACGGTTCGCTTGTGGTCAATGCCGAAGACTGCCAGGAACTCGGCCCAGAAGAGCTGGGAGTTGACGTTCTCCTGGGTGGCGCCCTTCCAGCGGGTGGCGCACCGCCCGGCGTTGCCTCTGATAGTTCCAAGAGAGAACTGGCCCTTCTTGGCGGTTTTCGCAAACTGGCCTGCGTCGTTCGTCTGGTTAGTCAGGACTCGCGCGCCGCCGGAACCACTGGAGCGACCGTCGCCACGGCCACCTCGACCCCGGCCTTGCGGAACGGTTCCAACTGCTCCTCGGTCGCGGAATCGTCGGTCACCAGCGTCCACCCTTCGGGCAGTTTCGCCCAGGCGTGGAAGGGAGCGGCCCCGAGCTTGGAGGCGTCGGCGAGCACGACAACCTCGTGGGCCTGCCGGCACATCATCTCCTTGAGCCGGGTCTGCTGCAGGTCGGCCTCGCAGATGGAGTCCACGGCAACGCCGTCCGCCCCAAGAAAGACGCGGTCGAACGTCATGCGCTCCAGGGCCGCCTCGGCCAGCGGGCCGACGAATCCCTGGCTGGGGTGGCGCAGTGTGCCGCCGAGGCATTCAACGTGGATGGCGTCGACGTCTGCCAGTTCCTCGAGCACGGCCAGCGAGGTGGTGGCGACGGTGAGGGAGATATCGTGTTGCAGCTCGACGGCCAGCGCAGCGACCGAGGAGCCGGCATCGAGAAGGATGGATTCGCCGTCGTGCACCAGGGTCCGGGCCAGGCGGGCCATGGCGCGCTTGGCGGCGGCCGCCTCCTGGTTGCGTTGGCGGAAGGTGGATTCGCCGCCATTGCCGGTCAGCGCCATGGCGCCGCCGTAGGTGCGGGCGATCTTGCCCTCGGACGTCAGGCGGGCGAGGTCGCGGCGGATGGTGGAGGCGGTGACGTCGAAGCGGGCCGAGAGTTCCTCGACGCTGGTCAGGCCGCTGGTGTGGGCCAGGAGCACGATGTCGTCCCTGCGCTGGCGTGCGCCGATGGACATGGATGCTCCTGTTCCGCGCCGGCCGGCCATCAGTGGACCGGGCTCGGCGAAAGGTTGCTGGCCTGGTGAAGTGCTTCGATCATGCTACCCACCTCCACGACTCCCGTCCCGGCGATGTCGAACGCGGTGCCGTGGTCCACCGAGGTGCGGATGACCGGCAGGCCGACGGTGATGTTCACGCCGGCCTCGATGCCCAGGACCTTCACGGGGCCGTGGCCCTGGTCGTGGTACATCGCCACGATGAGGTCGTAGTCCCCGCGTCCGGCCAGGAAGAAGGCGGTGTCGGCGGGCAGCGGGCCGATGGCGTTGATCCCGTCGGCGGTGAGGACCTCGAGGGCCGGGATGATCTTCTCCTCCTCCTCGCCGTAGCCGAAGAGGCCGTTTTCCCCGGCGTGCGGGTTGATGGCGCAGACCCCGATCTTGGGGTTGGCGATGCCGGAGCGGACCAGGGCTTCGTGGCCGCGGCGGACGGTGCGTTCGACGAGCCCGGGTTCGATGCGGGCGATGGCGTCGATCAGCCCGACGTGGGTGGTCACGTGGATGACCTTCACCTTGGGGGTGGAGAGCATCATGGACACCTCGTCGACACCCATGAAGTGGGCCAGCAGTTCGGTGTGCCCGGGGTAGATGTGTCCGGCACTGTGCAGTGCGGCCTTGTTCAGCGGTGCGGTGCAGATGCCTTGGACGTCGCCGGCCATGCCGAGCTCGCAGGCGATGCGGATGTAGTGGTAGGCGGCGTTGCCGGCCTCTGCAGATTCGCGGCCCCAGGGCAGGTCCTCGGAGAGCAGGTGTGGGTCGATGACGTTGATGGTCCCGGGGACGAAGACAGCCTCGGAGACCTGCTGGATCTCCACGATGTCGGCGGTGACGCCGAGGGCCGCGGCGCCGAGGCGGAGGCGGTGGGTGTCGCCGATGACGATGGGGCGGCATTCGCGGTAGGCGCGTTCGTCCAGCAGGGCGCCGACGGTGACCTCGGGGCCGACGCCGGCTCCGTCGCCCATGGTGACGGCGATGAAGGGGCGCGGGTCGGTGGTGGTTGCTTCCATGGGATCTCCCGGGGAGGTGGGGGCTCCGCGCAGGGCGTGGAGCGTGTGGATGGCTTCTGTGAGGACGGTGGGGGTGCCGAAGGTGCCCGGTTTCGCGGCGACCAGTCGGCCGTCGTCGGCGCGGGTGATGACGACACCGTGTTGGATCTGGTTCAGGGGGACGAGTTCGTTGATGCCCAGGCGGTCCAGGACGGATCTGGCGGTTTCGCCGCCGGTCAGGACCAGGTCGGCGTCCGGGGCTGCGGCCAGTGCCGTGGCCACCGCGGCGTCCAGCTCCCGGTGGGCTGCGGCGGGGTCGCGGAGCGTGGTCGCGTCGGCCACGAGGGCCGCTGTGGTGCCGGTGGCCAGGAGCCGCGCTGCGGCCTCTGCCCCGGCCGCCCGGAAGACGGGGATGCCTGCCTCTTCGAGGTGGCCGACCTGCTCGGCGGCTGTCGGGCTAGCGGATCCAACCACCGCGAGGAGGGCCCGGGTGCCTCCCTCCGGGGATGCGGCAGGATCCGCGAGTTGCCGCCCGTTCAGCGGTGCCAGAACCCGGGCGAGCGAACGGGCCAGGGCTCCGGTGCCGACCAGGGCCACGGGGCACCGGTGGGAGGCCAGCGTCAGGTCGGCGAAGGCGGTGGCGATGCGGTCCAGGTCGGCGGCGGTCTCGCAGTCGACGATGGCGGCATCGTGTCCCGCCAGCGCGGCGCCCAGGCGGTGGTGGAGGGTGTCCTTCCTGACGTCTTCGAGGGCCACGCCGACGGTGGCCAGCGTTCCCAGGGCGTCCGCGACGGTGTCCGGAGCGCGGCGGTGCTCCACCTGCCAGAGGCCTGTATCGGCGAGCGCCTGTCCGTTCACGAGGGGGATGCCGTCCACGACAGTGCGTCCGTGCTCGGGCAGCGCACCGGCGATGACCAGCCGGTAGCCGGCGGCGCGCAGGGCCTCGAGTTCGGCGGGGATGTTCCCGCGCCAGAGCGAATCGATCTTCTTGAACAGCACGGTGCCGGGCGACGGGGCGGTGGGCAGCCGGCGGGCCACTGCCTGCCGGGCCTCCTCGGCGGGGAGCTGGCGCGAATGGGTGTCGATGACGAGGACCCCCGCCGATCCCGACGGCCCGGTGTCCCCGCGCAGCCGGATCACGGTGGCCGCTCCGGCGTCGTGGAATTGCGCTGCCGTTTCGGTGGCACCGGTGAAGTCATCGGCGATGGCCAGTACGTGCTGCATCCGCTGTTCCTCCTCCCGGGATCGTCGTCCGGCGGGCGCTGCTGCGTCCCGTCGTTTCCCACCCGCCGCCCGGTTTCCGCCGGTCTGCGAGGGGTGTTCCTGCACTCATCATGACACAACTTGCGCGAATCGCGCTACCGGTATTGCGCACAACACGCAGCTATGGCAGAGTGACGCAGACAACATCTTTCGGGCAGGTTCCGCACCGCACCACGGACGGCCACGGCCCTTGAATAATTGGACTTCACTTCACGAACCGAGAGGTCGATGATGACCGTTCCACTGACAGGACACGACATGTCCCGCCGGCAACTGCTGCGCTGGGGAGCAGCAGGAGGGCTCCTGCTGGGCGTCGGTGCCACCACCACCGCCTGCGCCGGCCCCACCGGCCTGCCCGGACCACAGACGTTGACCCTGGCGCTGAACCGCTCGCTGGTCAGCCTGGACAACAAGCTCAACCAGTTCGACGCCGCCGTCACCGTCCAACGTGCCGTACGCCAGGGCCTGACGGCCATCGGCCCCGACATCAAGCCGATTCCCGTGCTGGCCGAACGCTTCGAACTCACCGCCCCCACCCGCTGGACTGTAACGCTGCGTGAGGGCATCCGCTACTCCGATGGCTCCCCCGTGCAGATCCAGGACGTCGCCACCGCGTTGAAGATGTACGAAAAGGTCAACGGCTCCTTCGTGGCCAGCTTCTTCCCCGAGTTCCCCACGGTGGTTCCGCAGGACGAGCGCACCTTCTACCTGGACACCGTGCGCCCCGTGCCGATCCTCGATGCCCTCATGGCGCTGATCCTCATCACCCCGGCGAAGGACAACAAGGCGGCCGAGCTGCAGACCGGCGTCGGCACCGGCCCCTACAAGGTGGCCAGCTTCAACCGCGGTGCCGGCACCTACTCGCTGGTCCGCAACGACGAGTACTGGGGCGAGCGCCCGCAGATCGAACGGGTCAACGTCCGCTTCCTGCCCGAGGAATCCAGCCGGGTCATCTCCCTGCGCTCGGGCGAGGTCGACGTCATCGACTCGATCTCCCCGGACTCGGGCGAACAGCTTGCCGGGCTGCCCGGTGTGGTGCTGGAAGAGGCCTCGAGCCTGCGGCTGAACCAGATCTTCTACAACTTCCGCAAACCCAAGAGCCACCCGGTCTCCGATCCGAAGGTCCGCCAGGCACTGTCCATGGCGATCGACGGCCAGTCACTGGTCCGCGACGTCCTCATGGACTCCGTCACCCAGGCCGAGGGCGTCACCCCTTCATCGCTCTTCGGCTACTCCAAGACCGGCGACTACGTCTACGACCCGGCCGAGGCCAAGAAACGGCTCAAGGCCCTGGGCGTGGACAACCTGACGCTGAAGATCATCTGGGAGACCGGGGAGTTCGCCGCCGACACCTCCATCATGGAGGCCCTGTCCGCCATGTATGCCGACATCGGCGTGAAGACCCAGCTGCAGCAGTTCGAACCCGGCGGCAACATCCTGGACTGGCGCCAGGGCAAAACCGGCGACTGGGACCTGCTGGGCAACGGCTTCTCCAGCCCCACCGGACTGGCCATCACCATGCTCCAGGGCATGTACGCGGGAACGCCCGAAAAGGAGAAGACCCGCGACACCTACCAGGGCTACGTCAACGAGGCAGTCGCAGCGAAGATCGCCCGCGCCGCCTCCGAAGTCGACGAGGCCTCCCGCAACCAGCTGCTGGCCCAGGCCCAGAAGGCCGTCTGGGACACCTGGCCGTGCGCCTGGGCCTTCGTCCCGAAGTCGGTGCTGGCCCGGCGCCAGCGCGTGGACCACCTGGCCCTCTCCGCGGCCAATTCCTATCCGCTGTCCGACGTCACGCTGGAGGCCTGACCATGTTGACCTACCTCCCCAAGCGCATCGGGCAGGGCCTGCTGACCGTGTTCCTCACGGTCTCCACCGTGTTCCTGCTCATCCGCATGGCCCCGGGTGATCCCGCAGCGGCCTTCGCCGGGCCGCTGGCCACCAACGAGCAGCTCGCCGCGGTCCGCGAACAGTTCGGCCTGGACAAGCCGTTGCTGGCCCAATACTGGATCTTCCTGCAGCAGCTCGTCACCGGCAACCTCGGCACCTCCTATTCGTTCCAGGCGCCGGCCGCGCAGGTGGTGCTCGAACGCCTCCCCTACACGCTGACCCTGGCCACGGCGGCCATCGTCCTCGCAGCGGTGATCGCGATCCCGCTCGGCGTGTGGATGGCACGACGCACCAACACCGGCAAGGAACTGGGCGTTAACATGCTCACGATCACCGGACAGTCGATGCCCGACTTCTGGACCGGCATCATGCTGCTGACCGGCTTCTCCGTCCTGCTGCCGATCTTCCCCTCCTCCGGCTTCGCCACGTGGAGCGGCTTGGCCCTGCCGGCGATCACCATCGCCATCCTGCAGGTCGCCCTGGTCTCACGGATGGTCCGCCGGGAAATGACGGCGAACTTCTCCGCCCCCTACCTCACCGTTGCCCGCTCCCGCGGGGTCAGCGAATCCCTGTTGACCTGGCGCTATGCCATGGGCAACGCGGCCATCCCGGTGTTCACCGCCCTGGGCACCCGCTTCGCCGCCATGCTCAACGGCGTGGTCGTCGTCGAGGTCGTCTTCGCCTGGCCCGGCGTCGGCTCCCTCATTGTCCGGGCGCTGGAAACCCGCGACTACCCCCTCATCCAGGCCGCTGTCCTGATCACCGCGCTGCTCGCCGTGGGCGTCCAGCTGCTGATCGACCTGGCCTACCCGCTCCTCGATCCCCGGGTTCGACTCGGAAAGGCGGCCACAGCATGAGCACCACCACCCCCTCCCTGGCCGGGACCACGCCGGAGCGCACCACGCGCCCCAGCGGCGTCACCGCCCACGACCTGGCCACCTCGGGTGCCGCCCGACAGGCACGATCCACCCGGATCAAACTCTGGATCGGATCAATCTGCACCCTGGTGGTCTTCATCCCCATCCTGCTGGCCCAGGTGCTTCCACTGGCCGACCCGAACGCCCAGGACCTCTCCCAGCGCCGGCTCGCCCCGCTGGTCGCCGGACACCTGTTCGGCACCGACCAGCTGGGACGTGACCTGCTCTCACGCATCCTGCACGGCGGCCAGGTCTCGCTGACCATCGGCGTGCTCGCCGTCGTCGTCTCGGGTGCCATCGGCATCATCCTCGGCGCGGCGGCCGGCTTCTACGGCAAATGGGTGGACATCGTCATCTCCCGTGTCCTGGAAGCCCAGATGTCACTGCCCCTGCTGATGATGCTGCTGCTGGTCGTCGCCCTGTTCGGTCCCTCGATCCCGGTGATCACCTTCGTCATCGCGATCGCCCAATGGCCCGAAGTCGCCCGGCTGACGCGCTCGCTGGTGTTGGTCGAACGCGAAAAGCCCTATGTCGCCGCGGCCCGGATCCTGGGGCTGCACAAGATCCAGATCCTCATCCGCCACGTCATCCCGAACGTGTTCAAGCAGGCCTCCCTGGTGGTCCTGCTGCTCCTGGCCCAGGCGGTGCTGCTGGAAAGCGCGCTGAGCTTCCTGGGCGCCGGACCGCAGCGCCCGTTCGCCACCTGGGGCCGGATCATCTCCGACGGCCAGGACTACATCACCACCTCCTGGTGGATGGTGACCCTGCCCGGCCTGATGATCGCCCTGCTGGTCATCGGCGTGAACCTGCTCGGCGACGGATTGCGCGACCGCAAACCCCGCACCAAGCGCCTGAAAGGAGCCACCCGATGAGCGCGCAGCCCGAGGCCACGGCCACCACCGACCTGTTGGACGTCCGGGACCTCGTCGTCGAGTTGATGACCGACAACGGGATTGTCCGGGCCGTCGACGGAGCCACCTTCCGGGTGGGCCGCGGCGAGACGGTGACCATCATCGGCGAGTCAGGTTCCGGCAAGTCCACGACGGCCATGGGCATCCTGCAGCTGTTGCCGAAGGACCTGGCGGTCGTCTCCGGCACCGTGAAGGTCACCGGGCTCGATGTGCTCAAGGACCGCAAGGCCATCAACAAGGTCCGCGGGCGCACCGTCGCCCTGATCCCCCAGGACCCGATGACCGCGCTGAGCCCGGTGCTCTCCATCGGCAGCCAGCTGACCGAGGCCATCCGGATCGCCTCTCGCTCCACCTCCAAGTCGCGGGCCACCGCCCGGGCCGAGGAGCTGTTGGCCTCCGTCCACATCCCCGAGCCGGCGGCCCAGCTCAGGAAGTACCCGCACCAGCTCTCCGGCGGCATGCTCCAACGCGTGCTGATCGCCATGGCGCTGGCCAGCGAACCGCAGCTGCTGATCGCCGACGAGCCGACGTCCGCCCTGGACGTCACAGTGCAGGCCGGCATCCTCGACCTGTTGCTGGAGATCCAGGAGCAGCGTGGCACCGGCATCCTGATGATCACCCACGACATCGGCGTCGCCCGCCTGGTCTCCGACACGATCCACGTGATGAAGAACGGACGATTCGTCGAATCCGGGCCCGCCGCCACGATCGTGGACGCACCGCGTGAGGAGTACACCCGCAAGCTCCTCGGTGCCATCCCCCAACTGGGCCCCTGGGACGAGAGCCCCACCCAGGACACCGCCGTCGAACCTTTGCCGCAGGAGGCACACCGTGACTGAGCCCTTCCTCACCGTCGAGAACCTCACAGTCGACTACTCCACCAAGGCCGGGCCATTCCGTGCGGTGGACGATGTCTCCTTCAGCGTCGGCCGGGGCAGCACCCTGGCGGTGGTCGGGGAATCCGGCTGCGGGAAGTCGACCATCGCCAAGGCAGTCATGCGGCTGCTGCAGCCCTCCAGCGGTCGGATCGTGCTGGACGGCACCGACCTGGTGCCGCTGAACGACGCCAGGCTGCGGCCGCTGCGCAAACGCTTCCAGATGGTCTTCCAGGACCCCTACGGTTCGCTGGACCCGCACCTGAGCGCCGAGGACATCGTCACCGAACCGCTCAGGATCCAGGGGGTGCGCTCCGCCACCGAACGCAACGCCGAGGCCCGCCGGCTCTTCGACCGGGTGGGGTTGGCCGAGTCCTCGCTGGCCCGGCGTGCCAACGAGTTCTCCGGAGGGCAGCGCCAGCGCATCGGGATCGCCCGGGCGCTGGCGTCCAAGCCGGACCTGCTGGTCTGCGACGAGGCCACCAGCGCGCTGGACGTCTCGGTGCAGGCGCAGGTGCTGGAGCTGCTGCAGGAGATCCAACGCGATACCGGCATCACCTACGTCTTCATCTCCCACAACCTGGGAGTGGTCAAGGAGATCAGTGATGAGATCGTGGTGATGCGCAAGGGGCGGATCGTCGAGGCGGGAACCACCGCCGACGTGCTGGCCACCCCGCGCGAGGACTACACCCGGCGGTTGCGGCGTGCCGCGCTGGACCCCACGACCATGGAGGGCATCAAACCCCGCCATCTGGTGTCCTCGCTGGCGCAGAAGACCCCGGCCTGAGCCCCCGACCCACCGACCTTTCGACCCCGACGAACACCCCAGGAGCACGATGACCACCCCGCAGACAGCACCCGACGCCACGGCGAGAGCCGGCCAGGACCCCTTCTCCGGCCTGGTACTGGGCACCATGACGTTCGGCGACACCGTCGACGAGGCCACCGCAGCCCGCATGCTCGACACCGCCCTGGACGCCGGCATCCGCCACATCGACACGGCCAACGCCTACGTCGGCGGCGAGACGGAGCAGATGCTCTCCCGCCTGCTCACCGGACGCCGCGACGAGGTCTTCCTCGCCTCCAAGGCCGGGATGCCGCACGCCGATGCCGGCGAGGACGCACTGCTCTCCCCCGCTGCGCTGCGCCGCAGCGTCGAGGCGTCGCTCACCCGGCTGGGCACCGACCGGCTGGACCTGTTCTACCTGCACCAACCGGACAACTCCACCCCGTTGGCCGACACCCTGGGCGCGGTGGCCGAGCTGGCCGCCGAGGGCAAGATCCGCTCCCTGGGCGTCTCCAACTACGCGGCCTGGCAGATCGCCGACGTGGAGGCCGCCGCGGCCGCCGCCGGCGCCCCGGCACCGGTGGTCGCCCAGCAGCTCTACAACCTGGTGGCCCGGCGCATCGAGGACGAATACCTGCCCTTCGCCGCCTCCCACGGCGTGCGCACCATGGTCTACAACCCGCTCGGCGGCGGCCTGCTCACCGGCCGGCACAGCTACGGCGAGCGCCCCGCGGAGGGCCGGTTCGGCGACTCGCGGCTGGCGGCGATGTACACGCAGCGCTACTGGGACGCCACGCTCTTCGAGGCGATCGACGCGCTCTCGGGCATCGCCGCCGATGCCGGCCTGACGCTGATCGAACTCTCGCTGCGCTGGCTGGCCCACCACCCGGGCGTCGATTCACTGCTGCTCGGCGGCTCCAAGCCGGCCCAGCTCGAATCCAACATCGCTGCCATCTCCGCCGGCCCGCTGCCCACCGACCTCGTGGCCGCCTGCGACGCCGTCGGCGCCTCGCTGCGCGGACCCATGCCCGCCTACAACCGCTGACCAGCCCCGTACTCCCCCCACACCCCACGAACCGAAAGCAGGAACCATGACGTCGAGCGTCGCCGCCGAATTCGCCCGCAAGATCCGAGCCCGCGAACGCGCGGTGGGCTACTGGATCGTGCTCGATTCCCCCGTCTCCACCGAACGCATCGCCCGCGCCGGCTACGACTACGTCGCCCTGGACGCCCAGCACGGGCTGATCGGCTACTCCGGCATGCTGCACGGCCTGCTGGCCATCGACGCCGGGCAGAGCGCAGCCGGCCTGGTCCGCGTGGAGGCCAACAACCCCACGGCCATCGGCAAGGCCCTGGACGCCGGAGCCGTGGGCATCATCGTCCCGCTGGTCAACACCGCTGAGGACGCCGCAGCAGCGGTCCGGGCCGCGAAGTACCCGCCGCACGGGGACCGCTCCTACGGGCCCATGCGCTCCGCACTGCGGGTCGGCCCGGTCCCCGCCGAGGCCGACGCCGCCACGCTGGTCTTCGCCATGATCGAGACCCCTGACGGGCTGGAGAACGTGGAGGCCATCGCCGCCACCCCCGGGCTCGACGGCGTCTACGTCGGCCCCTCCGACCTGGCCCTGGCCGTCGGTGCCGGGTTCCCGGGCGACCCCGACGTCGCCGAGGTCTTCGACGCAGCCCTGGTCCGCGTCGCAGCAGCGGCCGAGGCCGCCGGCGTGGCAGCGGGCATCCACAACGCCACCGGCGAACTCGCGGCGCAGCGCCTGGGCTCGGGCTACACGTTCGCCACCGTCGCCTCCGATCTGACCCACCTGGAGCTCGCGGCGAAGGCCCACCTGGACGCGGCACGGGGCAACGCATGAGCACCGCATCCCCGAACACCACCGGCTACGACGCCATCACCCCCGACGGACGGGTGCACCCGTCGGCCGACGGCGCCGATGCCCTGGCCTTCGCCTACCTGCCGGCCCCCACGGTGCAATCGCACGCCGCCAACCTCGCCACCCTGCCCGACGGCCGCCTGGGCTGCGTCTGGTTCGGCGGCACCCAGGAGGGCGTGCCGGACATCAGCGTCTGGTTCTCCACGCTGGGCCGCACCGCCACCGGCTGGGACACCACCTGGTCCGAGCCGGTGCGCCTGACCGATGACGGCACCCGCTCCGAGCAGAACCCCATCCTCTTCGTCCACGGCACCGAACTCTGGCTGCTCTACACCGCCCAGCACGCCGGAAACCAGGACACCTCGGAGGTCCGTCGCAGGATCTCGCACGACGGCGGTGCCTCCTGGGGCGACACCCACACCCTGTTCGGTGCCACCGAAGAGGGCGGAGTCTTCGTCCGCCAACCCCCGGTCCTCATCGATGGCCGCCTGCTGGTGCCGATCTTCCGCTGCGTCACCGTCCCCGGCGAGAAATGGGTGGGCAACGAGGACGACAGCGCCGTCATGGTCTCCGACGACGACGGCGCCACCTGGACCCGCCAGCTCGTCCCGGGCTCGCTGGGCTGCGTGCACATGAACATCCACCCGCTGCCCGACGGCACCCTGCTGGCCCTCTACCGCAGCCGCTGGGCCGACTGGATCCATTCCTCCCACTCCACCGACGGCGGGGCGACCTGGAGCGAACCGGTCCCCACCGAACTGCCGAACAACAACTCCTCCATCCAGTTCACCCCGCTCTCCGACGGCCGGCTCGCCCTGATCTACAACCACAGCCAGGCACAAGCCGACACCGAGCGCCGCGCCTCGCTCTACGACGAGATCGACGACGACGGCCTGGCCGACACCCAGGAGACCCTGGCGGAACCGGTGGCCCCCGCCGCCGGCGCCGCAGGTTCCGACAGTGCCGCCGACGCGGGACCGAAGGCCTTCTGGGGCACCCCGCGGGCACCGTTGACCGTCGCCATCTCCGAGGACGGCGGGCACAGCTGGCCCATCCGCCGGGACCTGGAAACCGGCGACGGGTACTGCTTGTCCAACAACTCGCGCGACGGGCTCAACCGGGAGTTCTCCTACCCCTCCATCCACCAGAGCGCGGACGGCCAACTGCAACTGGCCTACACGTACTTCCGCCAGGCCATCAAATACGTGAGGGTCTCCCCCGACTGGGTCTACGGCGGAGGCGACGCCTGATGGCACGGCACGCCGTCGTCACCGGTGCCAGCTCCGGTATTGGCCACGCCATCACCACCACCTTGCTGGCCGCGGGGTGGAAGGTCACCGGGCTCAGCCGCCGCGATCCCGGTTTCGCCGTAGGGTCCGGGTCCTTTGAGTGGCTGGCTGCCGACCTCTCGGAGCCGGACTCGTTGCCCGGCCTCCTGCAGGAGGTCGGCCCGTCGACGCGGTGGTCCACGCCGCGGGCTTCATGACCACCGCGCCCCTGGCGGCCTGAATCCGGCGCGCTGCGCGGCATGTTCGCCGTGCATGGGGCGGCTCGGCCCTGGTGGATGCTCGGGCGGATCACCGACGGCGGCCGCGTGATGCTCATCGGCAGCCGGACCATGAGCAGGGTGGCCGGCAAGGCACTACGCAGCCACCAACCGCCATGGTCGGCATGGGCCGCAGCTGGGTATCAACTGGCCTGACGATCACCTGCAACATCGTCGCCCCGGGTCCCACCGACACCCCCATGCCTCCGACCGGACGAACCGGGGTGCCGCCGAAGGTCCCGGCGCTGGGAAGCTGTGACCCGGACGACGTCGCCGCACTCGTCGCCTTCGCTGGGCGCGCACGGATCGTCGATCACCGGCAGACGGTGACGATGTGCGGGGCGCCTCACTGTAGGTCGCCCGCGTCCTGCACGGAGGACGTGGTGGTGGTACCACTACCCGAAATCTCGGAACAGACCAGCTTGATCGTTCCATGGTCGGCAGCCCGGGGGCCTGCCTGCCGACCGGTGAAATTTACCACCGGATCTTACCGGGATGCAGTCGCGGTCACGTATTCATGCCGTGCCAGTGGCCCGGACTCAAGGTCTCTTCCGGTCCGCAGTCTGGATCTTGCGGGAGACCTTGGTGGCACCCCTGATGGGCTTGCCGCTGCGGTACCACTGGTAGGACACCTCGTGCCCTTCACCCAAAGGCCGCTGAAGGGTCGCGGACGACTTCGACCGCGAACCCGGCGCGGTGGTTACCTTCGTGTCGATCGGTATGTCGGCTGGGTCCGCAGCAGGGGCTTCGTTGCCACCGAGGTGAGCGTACGGTTCGCGTACCTGGCTGGCGGCCGGTCACCGCAACCGCCAGGCGCTGCTTGTGGTCGGCGCGAACTGCGGTATGACGATTTCGTGGCGCCCGATTGCCTTGCCGTTGCGGGTCCACTGGTGGTCAGGTAGTGCCACGCGTCCAGGACGGCGAGGGCGTGGAGTTTCACGCCCACAGTTTTCCATGGCCGATTCGAAGGACCGGATCTCGGCCGGGTGGCAACCAGGGTGGCCGCGGCGACGTGCGCTCAGGACCGTACTGGGTGATGGGTGCCTGCGTGGTACGGGGACGTCGTCGCGGAGATGACCCGGGCGCGCAACCTGTGACCGACATCGGTCGCCTTCAACGCGAACGTGTCCCCGGTCGCGCCGGCGATCATCTTGCCGTCGCGGAACCACTGGACCGAGGTGGTGACCGGTCCGCCGTACGCGAAGAGATCCCCCGGATGCTGGTAGCCGACAGCAAGAGGCTTGGTGAACACCGGGGTGGCCATCGTCGGGGTCTTCGGTTCCAGGGAGCCCAGGCCGATCACATCACTGGTAGCGTGCCTGGCCCGGCGGACCCCGTCGGGGAAGACGGTCATCGAGGACAGGCTGACGGTCCGGTCGGAGAACTGGTCGTAGTCCCAGTTGTCCAGCAGATAGGTCGGCCCGTCGCTGTGCCCGCGCTTCACGCTCGACCACCCGAATGTGGTCTTCGCCCCGGCGCCTGCCTTGATGGATGCCGTCAAGGTGGCACCTACGGCGGGTTTTCCGGTGATGGTCGGCGTGTTGTCGATCGGGTGGGCCGGGTCATCGACTGTGACCGGTTCCAGCGGCAAGATGGTGTCGTTCCCGTTGTCGTCGCTGACACGGATCGTGTGCCCTGAGTAGAGGCCGTAGGGGACGTCGTCGGCGTTGTAGGCCCAGGTCATCAACCAGGTGCCGTCGGGTCGAAGTTGGGCCGAGGTCATCGTCCCGTTCGTCATACGCATGCCCGCGTAGCCGGGGTTCCATAGCTGGAAGTCCCGAAGCCACAAGGTGTTGTCCCGGGCGGTAACGGTGACCGTGTATGTCTTGCCGGGCACCACGGTGCGAGGGTAGTCAACGGAGAGGATTTCCGGGGGAATGTCATCCCCGTTATCGGCCATGGCCGACGGGGCCAGTCCGGTGGCAAGTGCCAAAGCGGTGGCAGCAGCCAGCGTGGAGCGAAGCAAGCGGTTCATGCGGGTCCCCCAGGAGCAGTGATGCGGTGCAAGCCGAATCATATCTGTTGCCCGGGAAAAAGGGCCAGCATGTGCTTGTCCGTGAATCGGCAGGGTGGCACCCTAATCGCTAACGCGGGACACGGTGGTGCCGAAAGTCATCAGCAGCCGGTGTCCCCGCACCCGTAACCACCAGGCCGGCAAACGCCAGGATGGTGCCGACCGTAGGCAGCTGGCCCGCAAGGACGTCATTCGCTATACCGAGGGGTTCTACAACAGTCGCAGGCCTCATTCGGCGCTCAATGACCGACGGCCGAACGAAGTCCACTGCAGTTACCAGCAGCCGGCCACGGCAGCGTAGAGAAACTACTAATCCGCTGTCCGGAAACTCCAGGGCAGAGCAGGCTGGCGCGGCCATTCCCTTCAGGTTTGGGCAGCCCGCAGACCGTCACACGGGTCGGCGCCTCCTGGCACGTTCGGCGAACTTTCCCAGTGCGTCCAGTACGGCGGTCGCTTCATAGGTCCGATTACGCCGGCTGGCAGAAGTCGGGGCGAGTATCCCGTCGTCCACGAGGCGACCAATGCCGTTTTGAGCGTTTTGCGCGGTGACCCCCAATTCACTGGCGATGGTTCGCGCATCGATCACGGGGTATTCGATCAGCAGTTCGATCGACCGCCAACCGGCCGACCCGCGGCGAGCTGAGGTTGTTTCCATGGCCCAGCGGTGGAACTCCTCCAGGTCCGACACGAGTTGGCGGCCGTTGGACAAGGCGGCCGTCAGGGCCTTCGTAAAGGCCCCGACAATCGGCTGCGGGTTGCCCGTCCGGTAGGCCGTCAAAGCGTCGAAGTATCCAGCGGTGTCTTGCAGGAGGCCCGCTGAAACCGGGATGGTCAGGTTCCGCGTCACGCCAAAACGGTGCAATAGGGAATGGACCAGGGCGCGCCCGGTGCGCCCGTTGCCGTCGGGAAACGGGTGGATCGTTTCGAATTGTGCGTGGGCGACCGCGATGTGGGCCATGAGCGGCACGTCGGTGCGCTGGCAGAAGCTGACCAGATCCTCCATGAGAGCAGGCACCCGCTCGTGGTGGGGCGGAACGAAGGATGCCGAGTGTGGACTGTTGGCCATTCCGCCCCCAACCCACACCTGCTGGTTCCGCCACGTTCCGGTGTACTCCGGGTGGGTGTCTTCGAGCAGGGCTTTCTGCATGACGATGATCGCTGCTGTATCCAACCCGGGGGAGAGCTCAATGGCCGCTTCCATGGCCCGGACGTTGGCGACCACGAGCCGCGCATTTGACCCTGCTTTCCCACCGAGTTCGGCCAAGGCGATGCTCTTGGGGTGTGCAGTCAGCTGTTCGATCTCCGAGCTCGAGGCGCTTTCACTACGCAACAGGATCGAGGCGAAGGGCGCCGTGCGCCTGCCATATTCCGCATCGAATCGGGCGAGCTCGGTGAGCGCGTCTTCGGCGGCGACCTCCGTAGCCGCGTCGAGCGGCGGGACGCGCAGGCCGGCAATGAATGGTGGGATGGAGGCGGTGTAGGGGCACCGCGCGCGGAGCCGGGCGCGATGGGATGCCGCAGGATCGTGGGGTGCGTCCCAGGGAAGTCGCTCGGAACCGGCGGCGGGCCACATGTGCGGATCATCGGGCTGCACAGCTGGCTCCTCGCCACCGGTAAGTGATGCTTTCGTACGAACTTACCATCGGTTAGGTACTTAACCAATGGTAAGGAATTCGATGGCCATTGGCTCGTCAGGCCCCCACGCCGCCGGGACCATTGGAGCAACCGTCGCTACGGCCACCCCGACCCCAGCCAGGCAGAACGGCCCAGCTGCACTTCGACGTGCAAGACGCCTTCGTCAGTCCATGCGGCCGTCCCCTTCTCCAAAGCCTCGTGACCAGCCCCTGGCGGAAAAGCTCCCGGCCAGCCGACAGTGAAGTGCATCCAGGCTTTGCGCCTTGACCTGGGCCGCGCGTCATTTGTGCAAGCCCTGCTTGCACAATTGCCTGCCACCTGATCACGAGCAATTTGCACGATCGGACACCACAAGCGACCCTTCCGACGCCGACCGTTCCCCTAGACTCGGCACCAAAGACGTACCCGAGACTGGAGCACCACCGACGATGTCCCCGCGCATTCCCCCGGCGACAACTCCCGACTTCGCCGCCTACCGCGGCGCCCTGTCGGCCGCCGGCCGAGACACCCGACCGGCGGCGTTGCTGGATCTGGACCTCTTCCACGCCAACGCGACGGCCATGGCCGTCCGCAGCGGTGGCACACCGATCCGCGTGGCCAGCAAATCCCTGCGGGTGCGCAGTGCACTGCAGACCGCCCTCGGACTGCCTGGGTACTCAGGGGTCCTGGCGTTCACACTCCCGGAAGCCCTCTGGCTGGCCGAAACCGGGGTGCGGGACATCGTGGTCGCCTACCCGACCGCCGACCGGCAGGCCCTGGCCACGCTGCTGCGCTCGGAGGCCCGCGGGCACGTGAGCGTCATGGTCGACTCCCCCGAGCACCTGGAGCTCCTCCGCACCGTCGCCCGCACGGCCGACGCTCCCGCCCATGCCGGCTTCCGCGTGTGCCTGGATATCGACGCTGCCTACCTGCCGGCCAGGAACCGCAGCGAGGCACTGACCCAGCGGCTCAAGGTCGGCCCCCTGCGCTCCCCCATCGCCGCCGTCGAGCAAGCCACCGACATGGTTCGCGCGTGCGAGGCCAGCGGCGTCGAACTAGTCGGGATCATGATGTACGAGGGTCAGGTCGCCGGGATTGCCAATGGTGCCCGTACGCCCCGTGGCGTGGCAGTGCGGGCCATGCAGGCGCTATCCACCCGCGACCTGGCAGCCTGGCGGGCCGAGGTGGTGGCGGCGGTCCGCGAACTCGTCGACCTTCAGTTCGTCAACGGCGGTGGCACCGGATCGCTGGAGAGCACTTCGGCCGAAGCCGCGGTCACGGAGGTGGCGGCCGGCAGCGGGTTCTACGGCCCCGAGCTCTTCCAGCACTACCGCGGATTCCGCCCGGCACCTGCACTGCATCTGCTCTTCGACGTGGTCCGGCGCCCATCGCGCGACACCGTCACCGTCCTCGGCGGCGGCTGGGTCGCCTCCGGCCCGGCCGGTACTGACCGGCTGCCCGTTCCGGTGTGGCCGGAGGGTCTGCGCTATGCGCCGCGCGAAGGCCCAGGCGAAGTCCAGACCCCGCTCACGGGTCAGGCGGCGGCGGGGCTGCAACTGGGCGATCCGGTGTTCTTCCGCCATGCCAAGGCGGGCGAGCCGATGGAGCGGCTGAACCGTGTCCTCGTCTACAGCGGCGGGGAGATCATCGACGAGTGGCCCACGTACCGTGGCGAGGGAAAGGCGTTTTTGTAGATGGCACACCAGTTCAGCCGTGGATCCTGGTCGTGGAGCAATTGGGCGGCCAGCGCGAGCAGCCGGCCCACCGACGTCGTGCTCCCCCGCAGTGATGCCGACGTGGCAGCCTTGCTGGCCCGCGCCACCGCTGAGGGGCGGCGGGTGAAGGTGGTGGGTGCCGCGCATTCGTTCACCGACATTGCAGCCACCGACGGGACGCTGGTGAGCCTGGACGCGATGCAGGGGCTCGAGCACGTGGAGGCCGCGACCGGGGAGGCGACGTTGCGCGGCGGAACACGGCTCTCCGCCGTGGCGGCACTGCTGGCGCCCCACGGGTTGGCGCTGCCGAACATGGGCGACATCGACCGCCAGTCGCTGGCCGGGGCGTTGGCCACCGCCACCCACGGAACGGGGTTGGGCTTCACCGGCTTCCCGGGCCTGGTCACCCGGATGCGGCTGGCCCTGCCGGACGGGTCGATCGTGACGTGTTCGGCCACCGAACGCCCCGAGTTGTTCCAGGCCGCACGGGTGGGGCTCGGCGCGATCGCCGTGGTGCTGGCGGCAACCCTGCGGTGCGTGCCGGCGTTCCGGCTGCGGGCCGTGGAGGCGCCGGAACCGTTGGAGGGGATGGTCGAATCGTTCGTGGAGCGCTCCGCTGCCAGCGACCACCTGGAGTTCTACTGGTTCCCCCACACCGGCACCGCGCTGGGGAAGACGAACACCCGGCTGGACGCCGACGCGCCGCTGGACCCGATCGGCCCGCTGTCCCGGCTGGTCGACGACGAGCTGCTGGGCAACGGGGCGTTCGCGCTGATGTGTGCCGCCGGGGCGAAGCTGCCCGCCGCGATCCCGCCGTTGAACCGCTTCGCAGCGAAGACGCTGGCCGCGCGTGACTACACGGATGAATCGCACCGGGTGTTCGTGACGGCCCGGCGCGTGCGGTTCCGGGAGATGGAGTATTCGCTGCCGTTGGAGGCGTTCGCCGAGGTGTTCGGCGAGCTCCGATCCGCGATCGAGGGCTACCGGGAACCGATCAGTTTTCCGGTGGAGGTCAGGACCTCAGCCGCCGACGACACCTGGATGGGGACATCGGCCGGGCGGCAGTCCGTCTACTTCGCGGTGCACCGGTACGCCCGGCAGCCACACCAGGAGTTCCTGGAGCACGTCGAGCGGGTGTTCACCGCCCATGGCGGCCGGCCGCATTGGGGCAAACTGCATTCGCGGAACGCCGGCTACCTGGCGGGCGTCTACCCGGAGTCCGGGCGGTTCACCGCGGTGCGGGACGTGATCGACCCGACGGGGACGTTGCTGAATCCCTACCTGCGACGGGTGCTGGGCGCCTGAGGCTGGACTCCGCTGCCGATCGCCGTCACCAACGCCTGGGCATCCACACCTGGTAGGCCGGGTACCGTCCACCTGCCATTAACGTACGCCCCATAGGATGACACCTGCCCGGGACCCACCCGGCGTCCAGCATCACCTGACATCAACGAAGGAGCACGGTTGCCGAACCAGCGCCGACGACGGAAGGCGGGCATCGCCGTCGTCCTCCTGCTTGTGCTGGGAACGTCGGCCTGCACACCCTCCCCGGCCACCGAGGATCAGCCAGCGGCCAACCAACCCGACTGGTTCTCCTACGACCGCCCGGCCGAATACTCGGTCACCACCTCCCGCGTTTCGGTGCCCGTCACCGACCAGGGCCGGCGATCCCCGGGAACGCTGAGCTGCCTGCTGCACCGTCCCGCCGAAAACGGGGCACCGGCACCCGGCAGATTCCCCGGGATTTTCCACCAGTTCACCCCCTACGGCCCGGCAGCCGCACCCGTGGCGACCGACAGCAAGGAGAAGTACCTCGCGGAACACGGTTACAACGTCCTGCGCTGCGACGTCCCGGGCACGGGGTCCAGCGCCGGCCACGGATACGACCTGGACTGGTCCGTCCAGGACATTGCAGCCCGCGACGCGATCGACTGGCTGGGCAGCCAGTCCTGGTCCACCGGAAAGGTCGGAGCCAGTGGCCGCAGCTACGGCGGGTGGACCGCGCTGCGTGCCGCTTCCGAACGCCCGAAGCACCTGGCCGCGGTGCTCGCCCACGTGGCACCGTCCGACATGTATGAGCAGTTCTTCTATCCGGGCGGCAACCTCGCCGGCGCGGATGTTGCCTGGACCCGGGCGGTGACCTCGCCCGAGGCGGGCTACCCCCTCCGCCAGGTCAGGACCTGGCGCGCCCACCCGCAGCGGGACGGCTACTGGGCGGATCTTGATCTGTCCCGCCGGCTGCAAAGCGTCGAGGTCCCCGTCCTGAACAGCGGCGGCTGGTACGACGTCTTCCGCAACGGTGCCGTGCAGAACCACGCGGATCTGGTGGGGGCCGGGAGGGCCGACACCTCCTACCTGGTGATGGGCCCCTGGGCCCACGGGCGGGCCGACCTGCAACCGGCGCACCCCCTGCCGTTGGGCGGCCAGCTCGCCTGGTGGGACCACTGGCTCTCCGACGATGCGGCCGGCCAGCTCCCCGAGAAGCACATCTCCAGCTTCGCGATGCCCGCCGCCGGATCCCCCGGCTGGTCCTCCTGGGACGCCTGGCCGAAGACGACGACGTCGACCGTGTACCCCTCGCGCGATGGCGGCCTGGCCGGGTCGGTCCCACCGGAATCGTCCGTGGGCTTCGACGCGGACACCACGGTGGGCCAGTCGACCACCTGCCTGCTGCGCTGCGCGACCCCGGAGACCTCCACCGCCCCGGCCGCCGACCGTGCCGGCATCGCCAGCTTCACCACGGCACCCGCAGGGGAGCCGCTGCACCTGCTCGGCAGCGTGCGCGCCCGGCTGTCCATCACCAGCCACGCCACAGCGGCCCACCCGCTGGCGGTCAAGGTGCTGGATGTGGGCCCCGACGGCCGGACCGTGGAGGCAGCTGCCGGTTGGACGCGGGTCAACGCCGACGCCCGGGGCCATCGAACGCGCCACAGCATCGACCTCCAGGCCACGGATTGGATCGTGGCGCCCGGGCACCGGATCCGGATCGACCTTTCCGCCGGGGACTCCCCCAAGCTCGGCTCCTCCGACGTCGACGGGATGGTCACCGTCCATACCGGCCCGAACGGCTCAAGGTTCGAGCTGCCCGTTCTCCCCTGACACAGTCGCCCCCCTGACACACCAGACGCGGCTCGGCGTCATGAGTGGTCATCGCCTGCTGGTCCGCTTGGGTGCCACGGAAGGCGGGAGTAGCTTGGGTTCAGGATCCGCATCCAGGCGAGGACCGCCGTCGTCCACGCCCGCCATCGAACCGGAAGGTTGACCATGGGCATTCCAGACATCTTCGACACCCTCGACGCCCAGCTTCCCTGGCAGCGCGATCTCTACCGGGACCTGCATCGCCACCCGGAGCTGAGCCTGCAGGAGCACCGGACGGCGGAGCGCATCGAATCCGAACTCACCGCGATCGGCTACACGGTCCAACGCATCGGCGGCACCGGAGTGGTCGGCGTGCTGGAGAACAGCCCCGGGGCCACCGTGCTCTCCCGCGCCGACATCGACGCCTTGCCGGTCACCGAGGACACCGGGTTGGACTACGCCTCAGTAAACGACGGCGTCATGCACGCCTGCGGGCACGACGTCCACATCACCTGCCTGCTCGGCGCCGCCCGCCTGCTGGCCGGGCACCGCGACGCGTGGTCGGGCACGCACATCGCCCTGTTCCAGCCGGCCGAGGAGACAGCGGCCGGCGCCCGGGCCATGGTCGACGACGGCCTTCTCTCCAAGGTGCCCAGACCCGACGTCGCGTTCGGCCAGCATGTGATGACCACCGAGGCCGGGACCATCGGCACCACCGCAGGCCCCGTGCTCTCGGCCGGCGACTCGCTGAAGATCACCGTGTACGGGCGCGGGGCGCACGGGTCCATGCCGCACAACTCCGTGGACCCGGTGGTGCTGGCCGCCTCGATCGTGCTGCGCTTGCAGACCATCGTCTCCCGCGAGATCGAGCCCGGGACGTTCGCCGTCGTCACCATCGGCGCCTCCAATGCCGGGACCAAGTCCAACATCATCCCCGATCGGGCCGAACTGCTGCTGAACCTGCGCACCTACGACGAGGCCATCCGCACGCACATCATGGAATCGATCGAACGGATCGTCCGCGGTGAATGCACGACGGCGGGGTCCCCGCGGGAGCCTGAGTTCGAGTACTACGACCAGTTCCCGCTGACCGACAACGACGCCGATACCAACGCCCTGGTCACCGAGGCGTTCACCGGGCACTTCGGCGCCGGCCGCGTCGCCCACACCGCGCCCTACACGGCGTCGGAGGACTTCAGCCGGATACCCGACGCCTTCGGCATCCCCTACACGTACTGGACCGTCGGCTCCGTCCCGGCGGACAAGCTCCGCCGGGCCGAGGCCTCCGGAACCGTCGCCCAGGACATCCCGGCGAATCACTCCCCCTTCTTCGCCCCGGCGATCGACCCGACCCTGGAGACCGGCACCCGGACGCAGGCCGTCGCCGCGCTGGCCTACCTGGCGGGTTAGGGTCGGATCCATGACCACCACGAACAGCACCACCACGATCGTCGACGTCCTGCAGTCGGAACTGCCCGGCCGCGTGGATACGGATCCCGTCCTGCTGCACACGATGACGGCCGACCGTTCGGGGCACCGTTCGGCTGGCTCCCCGCTGGCCGTGGTCCACGCCGGGTGCATCGAGGATGTGCAGGCAGTGTGCCGCATCGCCTCCGGGCACCGGGTCCCCGTGGTGACCCGCGGCGCCGGGACCGGGCTGGCCGGCGGAGCCATCGCGAGCCCCGGGGAAATCGTCCTGTCGTTGGCCGGGATGACCCGGATCCTGGAGATCTCCACCGGAAACCGTCTTGCCGTCGTCGAACCCGGAATCATCAATGGCGACCTCAACCGGGTGCTGGCCGGGCACGACCTCTGGTGGGCCCCCGACCCGGCGAGCAAGGACATCTCCACCGTCGGCGGCAACATCGCCATGAACGCCGGAGGGCTGCTGTGCGCGAAGTACGGGGTGACCCGCGAGGCGGTGCTCGCGCTGAAGGTGGTGCTCGCCGACGGGCGCCTGATCACGGTGGGGCACCGCACGGTCAAGGGCGTCACCGGGTTCGACGTGTGCGCCCTGATGATTGGTTCGGAGGGCACGCTGGGCATCATCGTCGAGGCGACGCTCAAGCTCCAGCCCCTCGTCGCCGGCGAGGTCGCCACGGTGGGAGGGTTCTTCGACTCCGTCGAGGACGCCGCGGCAGCAGCTTCCGCCATCACCGCCCAGGGTCTTGTCCCCTCCATCATGGAGCTCATGGATGGGCGGACCATCGCGGCGATGGAGCGGTTCGCCGGCGACGCGGTGTTCGGCGGGGCCGGGGCGTTCCTGCTGGTGCAGTGCGACGGGCCCGCCGCGCAGGACACCGCCGAGCGGGTCACCGCGTTGGCCACGGCCGCCGGCGGGCGGGTCGAGACCACCACCGATCCCGACGAATCCGACCGGCTCGTGGGGCTGCGGCGCAATGCCTTCCCGGCCCTGGAGGCCATGGGCACGATGCTGGTGGAGGACATGGCGGTGCCGCGTGACCGCATGGCCGACGCCTTCGCCGCGATCCGCCGGATCGAGGAGAAGTACGACGTCGCCATCCCCAGCACCTGCCATGCCGGGGACGGCAACCTGCACCCGAGTTTCGTCTACACCGGCGATACGGTCCCCGACAACGTCTGGGCGGCGGCCGGCGAAATGTTCCGCACCGCGCTCGACTTCGGGGGAACGCTGTCCGGGGAACACGGCATCGGGCTGCTCAAGCGCGCCTGGCTGCGTGACGAGTTGGGCGATGACCAATACGAGCTCCAGCGCGGGATCAAGGAGCTGTTCGACCCGCTGGGCCTCCTGAACCCCGGGAAGGTCTTCGTCCCGCAGGAGTAGGAACCACCCGCACCTGGTTGGAGCTGGATGTGGAGAGCATCGGATTCTTGTCCTTGGGCCACTGGACCGGCCACCCCCCAACCAGGCACGCGCAACGCTTCGGATGCGCTGCTGCAGGCGATCGACCACGCGGTCGCCGCCGAGGAGCTTGGCACGGACGGCACCTGCTTCCGCGGCCACCATTTCGCGCAGCAACATGCCTCTCCGTTCCCCCTGCTTGCGGCCATCGGCGCGCGGACCAACCGGATCGAGATCTGCACCGGCGTCATTGACCTGCGCTAGGGCATGTCGGACTTGTGACACTTGTGGGGCTGCTGCCCGCGGCTCCACCGCGGTTGCCAGCGAGGACCAGGGCGTAGGCGTCTACCGGATGGTGGCTGCTCGGCCTCGGCGCGGGTCACGTCGCTGGTTTCATTGACGGTCGTCTTCTCCACCTGGGGATCCTTCATGCCGAGCAGCACGAGGAGGGCGATCGCGGGCAGCGCGATGAGCGGGAGAAGCGCGTATTCGAGGCCGATGCTGTCGGCCAGCGCACCGATCGCCGGAGACGCCAGTCCCCCAACGGACACTGCCAGGCCGAGCGTGACTCCGCTGGCGGTGCCCATGTGGCGCGGCAGGTAGTCCTGGCCCAGGGTCACATGCAGGGAGAACGGCACATACAGCACGACCGAGGCCATCGCGATGAACACCCACGCCAGCGGCCCCGGCACGAGCAACATGCCCGCAAGGACGGGGACAGCGGACAAGTAGGACCACCGCAGGAGCGTCGTCCGTGGCCAGCGTTTGGCGAGGTGGCCGCCGATCGCGGTGCCGAACGCGCCGCCGATGTAGAACACGAACAGCGAAGCCGAAGCCAGCGTCCCGCCCACCCCGCGGTCCTCGTGCATGAAAAGCACGATGAATGAGCCAATGCCGACGAACACGATCGATCGGCACATGATCGCTGCCGACATGCGGGCGAAGGCACGCCAGTCGTCCCGGCCAGCGACCGCTATCGTCTGCTTCCCCGCGGAAGCGTTCGGAGCGTGGACGCGGCCGATCATGGCGGCGGCCAGGACGCCGGTGAGCGCCGGGATCATCAGCAGCGGGCTCGCGCCAAGCCCGAGCCCGCCGATGGAGGCGGCGACGGCCAGCGGGGCGAGGGCGAAGCCGATGTTCCCACCCAGGGAGAACCACGACATCATCACGTGGTCGCCGCCGCTGATCTCCCGCGCACGGCTGGCCCCGGCCGGGTGGAACGCCGCGACGCCGATCCCGGAGACCGCGGCGACGAGCGCGGTGATCCAGAACGAGTCGACGACGCCCATCGCGGCAATGCCTGCACCGGCCAGCAGCACGCTGACCGGGATGACCCACCGCATCTGCCACTTGTCGCCGAGCGCTCCGAACACGGGCTGCACGATCGAGGACACGAGGGAAAACGCGAGCACGATGCCCGCCGCGGCCGCGTAGGAGTAGCCGCGTTCCAGGACGAGGAACGGCACGAGCGCGGCGATCGCGCCCTGGGAGAAGTCGACCGTCACGTGGGAGTACGCCAACAGACGCGAGCCGCGGCGGGCCGAGCGGGGTGAAGCAGACGTCATGCTTCAAGCTTCATAGACGTCCGGGCGGCGCGCTTTAAGTAGACTGACAGATGATGACAGGAATCCGCCACACCTGCGCTGCACCCACCGAGACCCGCCGCCTCTCCCCCGGCAACGAGGTCGGTCCGCACTTCCACGACGACCACCAGCTCATCTACGGCAGCACCGGGGTCCTGGAGGTCTTCGTCCCCGAAGGCACCTGGTTCACCCCGTCCGTCCGCGCCGTCTGGGTGCCCGCCGGCACGGTCCACCACTGGCAGGTCCACGGCGCGACGACAGTTCGCATGATCGGCATCCCCACCGCAATGATGCCCTCGCCCGAGCACGTCCCCTCCCTGGTGGCGGTGGATGCGCTACTGCGGGAGCTGATCATCACCTGTTCCGAGCAGGGGTCCGCCGAGACGCCCGCCGCCCGTCGGCTGCTCCGCGTCCTCGTCGACCGGGTGGAGCCCTCGCACCAGGTACCGACCGTCGTTCCGACGCTGATGGACCAGAGGCTGCGCGACGCCCAGCGGATGTTGGAGGCCGACATGACCGCTTCGCCACGTCTGGCCGAGCTCGGCCGAGCGGTCGGCGCGAGCGAGCGGACCCTGTCCCGGCTGTTCGGCGACGAACTGGGCATGAGCTACACCGCTTGGCGCACCCAGCTCCGCCTGCACCGGGCGACACTGCTGCTCGCCGAGGGCCGGACGGTGACGCAGGCGGCAGCGGCCTGTGGGTTCTCCTCCCCGAGCGCATTCGTCAGCGCTTTCAGAGCCGCCTTCGGGCGGACGCCGGGATCCTTGTACCGCGCGTAGGCCAGTCGGCCCGAGGTCGCCAGGAGCTGCACCACTGGCGCCCATGAGGCATCCCGCGGCCCCTTCGGCACCGGGTTTGCCCTTGGTTCTTGCCCTTGAACTGGAGCGGCTGGGCCTGGGTCCCGACGTCATCGGATGGTTGGGCACCAGGGAAGCCGAAGAACTGCCCGCCCGCCTGTATCGGGATGGCCACTTGCCGATCCGCGACGCTCCGGCGCCCGGCGGTCATGACGGAATAGGAACAGCTCCCCGGAGGTTGGAGGATGATGTGAAGAACATCGGATTCCTGTCCTTCGGCCACTGGACCGACCACCCCCAGTCAGCGACGCGCAGCGCCTCGGATGCACTGCTGCAGGCGATCGACCTCTCGGTCGCCGCCGAGGAGCTGGGCGCGGACGGCGCCTACTTCCGCGTCCACCACTTCGCGCAGCAATATGCCTCCCCGTTCCCGCTGCTCGCGGCCATCGGCGCGCGGACCAGCAAGATCGAGATCGGCACCGGCGTGATCGACATGCGCTATGAGAACCCGCTGTACTTCGCGGAGGACGCCGGCGCAGCGGATCTGATCTCCGGCGGCCGGTTGCAGCTGGGAATCAGCCGGGGATCTCCCGAGCAGGTCATCGAGGGGTGGCGTCACTTCGGCTTCTCCCCTGCCGACGGCGAATCGAACGCCGACATGGGACGCCGCCACACCGAACGCCTTCTCGAGGTGCTCACCGGAGAAGGGTTCGCGCAGCCGAGCCCGAATCCCATGTTCCCCAACCCCGAGGGGCTGTTGCGCATCGAGCCGCACTCGGCGGGCTTGCGCGAGCGCCTCTGGTGGGGGTCCGGCTCGAATGCGACGGCCGTTTGGGCGGCCAAGCTGGGCATGAACCTGCAGAGTTCCACCCTGAAGGACGACGAGTCCGGCAAACCGTTCCACGTCCAGCAGGCGGAGCAGATCGAGCTCTATCGGCAGGCGTGGAAGGAAGCAGGCCACGAACGCGAACCGCGGGTCTCGGTCAGCCGGAGCATCTTCGCCCTGACGGAGGAGCGGGATTGGCAGTACTTCGGCCGTGACCGCTACAGCTCGGACCAGGTCGGGAACATCGACGAGAAGACGCGCGCCATCTTCGGCAAGTCCTACGCCGGTGCGCCCGACGAATTGGCCGAGGAGCTGGCCAAGGACGAGGCCATCGCCGCGGCCGACACGCTGCTGCTGACCGTTCCCAACCAGCTCGGTGTCGACTACAACGCCCACGTCATCGAGGCGATCCTGCAGCACGTGGCACCGCAGCTCGGCTGGCGCTGAGCCCGGGGCGCCCCGGAGAACTACGCGTCAGGACGTCTGCGGCGTTTCGTCGTCGATCGACTCCAGAAAGTCGGCGTTTCCCCGCAATGCCGCCTCATAGCGCAGCACCTCTTCGGTGGGGAACCGATCGGCGATCAAGCGGAGCACCGATCCGAGGGCTGCGCTGGGCCTGGCGGCCGCGTGCAGGGTGAGGGACTTGAAGAGCACGAGTGATTCAGAGTCCGGAAAGGCCCGGATCCCGTCGTCGAACAGGGCCAGGCTCTCCTCCACGTTCCCCAGGTTGCGCAGGGTGCTGCCGTACTGCAGGTAGCACTGGCGAAGCCACCGCCCTTCGAGCCCGGCATCCATTGCCCGCCGGTAGTAACCGGCGGCCACGGCCTCCTGGCCGTCGGTATCGTAGGCGCCGCCCAACTCATACAACGCCAACGGCTCTTCCGGGTGCTGCTCCAGGATGCGCGAGAACGCCTCAATGGTCGGGGCCATGTCCTCCCGGTCCCGGGCGGCGAAGACCTGGTCCAGCTGTGCACGGAGCTCATCGTTGGCCATCGTCGTTCCTGCTCCTCCCCGGCACGGACGGCGTCGCGCTGTTGGCGGGCGGGCTGCCCTACTGGGCGGGGTTCGAGCCGGCCCAGGCCTTCGCGTAGAACCGCGCCGAACGCGAGTTCAGGAGCTCTTTGTAGTCCCCCGGTTCCAGGGCCTGCGCCGAGTCGTCGGGAACCGTCGGGGAGAAGGCCGAAACGCCCAGCCCGGCCTCGTGGTTCTGCACCTTCAGGCCTGCGGCCTCCAGGAGCGTGGGGTACATGTTCAGCTGGTCCACGCGGGGACGCAGCGCGCTCTTCTTGTCCTCGCCGGGGATCCAGATCCGGTTGAAGATCGTGCGGTTGTCGTTGTTGTCCAGTTGCTTGTGGAAGGCGTCGCCCCCGCCCATGTGCTTGAGGTGGTCACCCATGATCACCACTGCGGTGTCCTCGAGGTAGCCCTTCTCCTTCATGTAATCCACGAATCCGGCAACCTGGGTCATGGAGCAGAAGAACATCGAGGTGACGACCTCTTGCGTATCCACGTCGCAGTAGTCGTAGATGTGCGCCGGCTCGTGGGTGTCCAGGGTCAGCATGGAGAGGTTGAACGGCTGGCCGGTCTTCTCCGATTGGGCATGCAGCTGGTCGATCTCGTCCCTGGCGTGCTCCAAGAGGCGCTTGTCGCTCAGGCCCCAGTCGCTGCGGAAGCTCTTCGCGGGGTCGCCGGCGGCCCGCCAGTCGGACAGGCCCTTCACGGAGGAGTAGCCGTGGCCTTCCAAGAAGGTGTCCTTCGCGGCGAAATTGCCGTTGGCGCCGCCCAGGAAGGTGCTGTTGTAGCCGTGTTTGTCCAGGACGTCACCCAGGCAGGTGAGCCCTCCAAGGTACGAGCCCACATCGCTGCCGAGCTCATTGAGGTTTCCGCTTCCCAGGACGGAACCGGTGCCCTTCAACGGGACGCCGCACTGCGTGGAGCTGATGCCGGCCATGGTCCAGCCCCCACCCTCGTACTGCTGGAATTCGTCCACGCTCTGCCACCCGTCGGCAGCCTGCGTGGCCTTCTCCAGGGGTGCAAACGCGTCCTTTTCGAAGAGCTGGTCGTCCGCGAGAGTGGCCTCACCGGACTCGAGGTAGATCAGCACCAGGTTGCGCTTGTCCTGGTCGCTGGTGATGGTCGGTTCGACGTAGTAGTCGTCGACGTCGTAGTTGGAATTGCCCGCCTTGATGTAGTCAGCCAAGCCGACGGTGGAGGAAAAGGCAGTGGTGCCACTGACCACCACGGCCGCCACCAGAACGCCCGAAATGGAGCGCCGGATCCATGGCGAGTTCCGGGTCCGACCGCCGCCGGCCCGGCGCTTGCGCAGCCGTGAGCGGTGCCAGAAGGCGATCCCTGCGATGACCAGCAGGGGCAGGACGACGATCAGGAGGATGCCAATCCAGACGAGGGGACCCCCGCCGCCGTCGGTCTGGACGGAGACCAGGTTCAAGAGCATCTGGCCGACGGAGATCTTGCCGAAGAACACGCGGATGCCGATGCCCGCGAACAGCAGAACCAGCCCCGCCCAGAGCAGGATGTAGACCAGGACGCGTACGGTGATGACGCCAACCCGTCGGGCAACGTTGGGCATCTGGTTGGACATGGCACACCTCGCGTTCCTGAAGTCCGCCTGTTTGCCGACCACCTTTGACTGCTGGCCCTTTTTTGGGCCCATAGAAGTTTAGTACCCCTACGATACCCGTTCAACCCCAGTTCACCTGGTGGCAACGGCTCGTACACCGAACGCCCGGGCACCCATCGGGGCCCCTTCCACGGTGTCGGGAGGACTACAGCCGCGCAGATCCGCCGCGTGTTGGCCGGTCGGCGACGGCCGCCTTTTTCCCGACGATCCATCCGACGATCCCGATCGTCGCACCCACGATGGCCGTCGGCACCGAGACCAGCAGGAGCAGCGCACCGCCGATGTTCGGCCCGGTCCCGTCGGGTACCGCCACCCCGGCGAACACGAACCCGGCGGCACCTGCAGCGGCCCCCACGGCCAGGATCACCAGCCCGGTCTTGGTCACGATTCCCATGGGTCAATCCTTGCATCCCATGCGGGCAACCCATGGCAACACTTGTTACCCACGTCATAGGCCCCGTATAGTGTGTTGCAGATCGCGTGTTCGATAATCGAATCAGGAATTCAAATATAGAACACGCACGAACGACCCGTACACAGCGAAGTGAGGATCCACCGTGCAGTTCCACCACCACGGATACGTTTCAGGCGACCCGCGCGTCCAGCCGGTTGACGGAGTCGGCATCGACCGCCCCGAGGAGCTGCCCGATGAGGTCGACGTGCTCATCGTCGGCTCGGGCCCGGCGGGCATGCTCACCGCCGCCCAGCTCTCCCAGTTCCCCGACATCACCACCCGCCTGGTCGAACGCCGCGGTGGCCGCCTGGAAATCGGGCAGGCCGACGGCATCCAGGCCCGGTCCGTCGAGACGTTCCAGGCGTTCGGCTTCGCCGAGGCCATCACCGCCGAGGCCTACTGGATCACCGAGATGGCGTTCTGGCGCCCGGACACCGAAAACCCCACCCACATCGTGCGGGGCGGCCGCGCCAAGGACGACGAGACGGGCATCAGCGAGTTCAAGCACCTGATCGTCAACCAGGCCCGCGTGCTGGACTACTTCGCCGAGGTCGCCCGCAACTCCCCCACCCGCCTGGTCCCCGACTACGGCTGGGACTTCCAGGGCCTGGAGGTCACCGACGAGGGCGATTACCCGGTCAAGGTCACGCTGGTGCGCAGCGCCGGCCCCGACGAAGGCGCCACCAAGACCGTCCACGCCAAGTACGTCGTCGGCTGCGACGGCGCCCGCTCCAAGGTCCGCTCCTCCATCGGCTGCACCATGGCCGGGGACCAGGCCAACCACGCCTGGGGCGTCATGGACGTGCTCGCCAAGACCGACTTCCCGGACATCCGCACCAAGTGCGCCATCCAGTCGCACGACGGCGGCTCCATCCTGCTCATCCCCCGCGAAGGCGGGCATCTCTTCCGCATGTACGTGGACCTCGGCGTCGTGCCGGATGATGACAACGGCAACGTCCGCAAGACCAGCATCGAGCAGATCATCGCCAAGGCCAACGCCATCATGAACCCCTACACGGTGGAGGTGCGCAACGTCGCCTGGCACAGCGTCTACGAGGTCGGCCACCGCCTGACCGACCGCTTCGACGACGTGCCCACGGCGGACATCGGCACCCGCACCCCGCGCGTGTTCATCACCGGCGACGCCTGCCACACCCACTCCGCCAAGGCCGGGCAGGGCATGAACGTCTCCATGCAGGACGGCTTCAACATCGGCTGGAAGCTCGCCCACGTGCTCGAGGGCCGCAGCCCCGAAGCGCTGCTCTCCACCTACTCCGCCGAACGCCAGGTCGTGGCCAAGAACCTCATCGACTTCGACAAGGAATGGTCCACCATGATGGCCAAGAAGCCCGAGGAGTTCGACAGCCCCTCGGACCTCGAGGACTTCTACGTCGCCACCGCCGAATTCCCGGCAGGCTTCATGACCGAATACACCCCCTCGCTGATCACCGCCGAAGCCACGCACCAGGACCTGGCCACCGGCTACACCGTCGGCAAGCGCTTCAAGTCGGCCATGGCCGCCCGCGTCTGCGACACCAACCCCCTGCAGCTGGGCCACCAGGCCGAGGCCGACGGCCGCTGGCGCATCTACGTCTTCGCCGACCCCGCCACCGCCGGCTCCGCCTCCCCCACCACGGACCTGGGCACCTGGCTGGCCACCGCACCGGACTCCCCGCTCGCCGCCACCCCCGAGGGGTACGACGACGATGCCTGGTTCGATGCGAAGGTCATCTACCAGCAGCCCCACGAGGAGATCGATATCAACGCAGTCCCGGAGGTGTTCCGCCCCGAGGTCGGCCCGTTCAAGCTGACCAACCTCGAGAAGGTCTTCGGCACCGTGCCCGGCGCCGACATCTTCGACGAGCGCGGGCTCAGCCGCGACGGCGTGATCGTCATCGTCCGCCCGGACCAGTACGTGGCCAACGTGCTGCCGCTGACCGCCACCGACGAGCTCGCCGCGTTCTTCGCCCCGCTGCTGCACGCCAACGCGGCCCAGAAGGCGTAGCCTTCGGCCGGCGGAACAACCCGCGGGGTCCGGCCACGCGTTGGCCGGGCCCCTTTCCATGGCATGGAAGTTCTAGCCGTCCACCTATTGCCGATAGTCCAGACGATGTGCTGATATCAGGCAACGGCCACCACCGGCCGGGTTGGGGATCGGGGAAGACCATGGAGAAGCTGCTCTTGCCGGTGCTGGCCTTGGGCTTGGTTTTCGGGACGGCCGGTTGCTGGGGAAGCTCGTCCGATGGCCAGTGCGCCGAGGAATCGATGTCCCCGGGCCAGGAATGCGACGACGTGGGAATCGGCGAATAGACCCCAGCCGCTCTGGTCCCGGGATCGAACTCGACCTCCAAGAAGTGCTCGAGCAGCTCCTGGACAAGGTCGCACAACGGTTCCCGGTAGGCCTTCTACTGGTCCTACAACACACGCAGCCAGAGGTACGCAGGGGAAAGCGCCACCGCCGGCGGCGCGACCGTAGTCACCAACGGGGTCGACGGGTGCGGGTTGCCGACGCCTTCGCCACGTCCCTCCCACATCTACAAGGGCAAGGTGAACGACACCAGATACCCGCAGGTGAAATCCAACGGCGGCTGCGGGGCACGGGATGGCCACAATGTCGTGGCGTGGAGGACCACCCCCTCGAGCAACCTCGCCCGGACCTGCGCCTGGTGGAACATTGTGACGAAGAAGATGGAGCAGGCGGACATCGCCTTCAGCCGCAACCCCAACCACCGCTTCTACACCGGAAGCACCTGCGTATCGGGGCGCTACGACTTACGCGGGGTGGAGGTACACGAATCCGGGCACGTCTTCGGGCTGAACCATGCGCCCAGCGACAGCGGCCAGGTCATGCAGGCCAGCACCGGAACCTGCAACACCTCGTCAGGCCGTGGCGGCAACCGCAGGGTAGGGCCATGTGCTGGTGGAGAGCCGCTCTGGTGGCGCGGCGCGACACTTGATGCGACAACTAGAGTTGAGGGCAGGGATGGCAGGGCAAGGCTGGATCGGCATGATTGGAACTGGCATAATTGACTTGAGTCGCCCACTGAAAAGGAGGGAGCACCATGAAGCTTGATCGCAGCCACACGGTCAGCCTGCGCATGCATACCCTCCTGAGCCAGCGCCTTGACCCCGAATCCCTGCAGGACTGGTCCGCGACCATCCTCTCCAACATCGACCGGATGACGAAAACCGTCAGCGGGCGCACCCACCACAACTCATTGAAGCGGTGGCGCGAGCTCGTAGAGACCGGTGACATCGACGGCATGAAGCGCATCATGACCGGCTTGGACCCTCTGGGCGTCCAGATGCGCGAGATGGGCCCCTTCCTAGGGCTTGTCACCCCAAGTGAGCGGCAGCTGGCGATCAACACGACGCGCCCGCTGCCGGTGGCGGCCTGAAACTCAATCAGGCCGATCTGGCCGTAGTCCAGTCTTGCCGTGTGCTTAAGGTCAACCACGTCATCGTCGTAGGCTCGCAGGCAATTCTCGCCACCTACGCCGAAGACGACCTGCCGGCAGGCGCATCCCGGTCGTTGGAACTCGATGTCATGCTCGACACCACCGACCACATGCTCGCCGAGGCAGCCGCTGACGAGCTCACCGGCACATTGGGTGAGTATTCCCCATTCAACGTCGAGAACGAGATCCACGTGGACGGAGTGGACTACACCACCTGTGTCTTGCCAGCAGGGTGGCGCGACCGACTCATCCGCCGCCCCACCCCCGCATTCCCCGGGGATTATGAAGGCTGGTTCCTGGAAAAGCACGACCTCGGAGCGGCCAAGCTGTGTGCCGGCCGCGAAAAGAATACGGAGGTCGTTTGGAGCCTTCTGACCATCAACAAGCTGTCAGGAATTACGCTCACTGAACGCCTGCGCACGTGCGACCCCTGGTCGCAGCCCGATGAGGACAACGCAAACCACGTGCACGCGAACATCCAACGCGCACTGCAATCGCTCAAGGGCGAGCTCTAGCCGCCCGGGGTAAAGCGGGCCCAGGCCTGCATGGCGTGCTTGAGCTCGGCGATCGCCTCGTGCACGTCTCGCTCGCCCCACACGTCCATCATGGCGACCTCCATGGACTCCGGGTCCCCCCGGAAATCGCCGTCATACAGCCCGGCGGCACTCGCGGCCCCGGCCAGGAGCCGGTCCCCGTCGACGGGGGCCAGGTCAATGGGTGCCTCGCCGGCGGGGAGGAGTCCGAAAGTGCCGTGGGAGGCGCGTGCGGCCTCGATGGAGGCGCGGTGCAGGTCGTAGCTGGTGGACATGGTGGTCTCCTTGATCGTGGTCAGACGTTGACGCGTTCCCAGACGGCTTCATGCCCCGCCCAATCCAGGAGCTACCGGACCTGGTTGGAGAACAATGCGGTGATCTCCTGCTTGCGCGGTGTCACCCGAACCAGGAACCCCGAAGGGCCCGGGCCCGTGCCGTCGACCTTTTCGGGAAGTGCGGCCGCCAGATCGGAGAACCCGACCGCATGCGCCGGCCCGGGAACCGGGTCCTTGCCGCGGGGGACGTTGAAGGCGCATTCGACGGGGTCCCCGTCCTCGTCCCGGGCGACAACGTAGACGTTCTCGCCTTTCAAAGCAGGGGAGTGGGCCACCACGTTCTTGATCGCGGCTGCCAGCTCGTCGTGTTCGGCGCTCATGCCCATACCGTGTGCGGGCAGGATGCGAAGCGCCCGCTCAGAAGGAGCGCATGCCGCCCCAGGCGACCTCCATGTAGCTGGCGATGTCGATGATCCGGCCCACGTCCCCGGCGGACATGTCATCGCCAGCCCGATGGCCCATTCGACACGTTTCCACCCTTGATCCCGCTTGTCAGCGGCCGCCTTCTGTCGGTAGGTCCGCCACGCCGCGAAGGCAACAACAAACGTCGCCTGCGGGCCGAGCGACGACAGCCCTCGAAGGAACGGCCAGAAACCGTCGTTCCAGAAGCCAATGACGTCCATGTTCGAAGCATGGGCCCAGATGTGGTTCCCCGGGCCGGTCGTCCACAGCCGCCCCAAGGCGGCAACTGCCGCCTGCCGATGCCTTGGCCGCCGGGTGGTTCCCGAATGGCACCGCTGCCGCACGGGCGCTGAAGTCGGCCCCACCGCCGGGGCTGCTTCCTATACAGCCGTTGGTTGGGCCAGCAACTCGGTGGTCGTCACCAGCCGGACCATCGGGGCGAGCAGCCCCATCAGCGCCACCGCGCCGTCGTGGGCCGCATCGTCCTGGCCGGCGCAGGCGTCGGTGACGACGGTGGCGAAGCGTCCGGCATCGACGGCGGCCAGCACGGTGGCCAGCACGCAGCAGTCGGTGGCCACACCGGCGACGATGAGCTCACCGCCCACCGGCACCTGTTCGGCCAACCCCGGCCCCCACTTGCCGAACGTGGGCAGATCCAGGGTGGCTTCGCCGTCGTACCCGGGGCAGGCCATGTCCCAGACCGGATGCTGCGGCGGCCGCCGCATCGCATCCCAGCGGTCGTAGTAGGCGCCCCACGACCCGGGCTCGGCGGGGTCGGGGACGAACCGGGTGAAGAGCGGGTCGTCGATCGCCTCGATGAGCCGGTGGACCCGTTCCGCCGCCTGGTCGTAGCGCGGCACCTGCCACTGGCCCTCCTGGCGGAAGGCCCGCTGCATGTCGATGACGACCAGCCGGGCGCCGCCGCTCCCCCGTGTTCCCTCCATGGCCTAGGCGTCCTGGCCGGCGGTGAGTGCGTCGCGGCGGGACAGGCGCGGCAGCCGGTAGGTCAGCAGGTAGACGATCGTGGCGATGGCCGCACCGACGTAGAACGTCAGGTCGCCCAGTTGCGGGTTCGCGGCGGCGATGGGACCGGTGTAGAGGGACGAGATCCAGAACGGGGTGGAGCCGAGTACGCCGGCGGCCCAGGCGACGAAGCCCCATTCGACCTTGCGCGACTTGTCGAACAGTTCGCGCAGTCCGCGATCGCTGCGCCGGTGGCCCAGGACGTAGTCGCAGATCAGCACCATGACGTACGGGGCCACGAAGTAGGCGGTGAGGTTCAGGAACACGGTGAAGCCGTCGTTGAAGCCGCTCTGGCCCCAGAGGGCCACCAGGTAGGAGGCGGCGCAGATGAACACGACGGCGGTGTGCCGTTTCACGGGAACGCCCATGGTCTGGATGGAGATGGCCCCGCCGTACACGTTCAGGAAGTTCTGCGTGAAGGAGGACAGCGCGACGATGCCCATGCCCACGATCGCCCACGGGCCCATCAGGTCCTTCAGCGCGCCGATGGCGTCGTCGGTGGTGGCTGTGGCCCCGAGCAGGACACCGAGGATGCCCATCCAGGACAGGGTCACGAAGTTGCCCAGCATCGTGAAGACGCCGGCCCCGCGGCGGTTGGCCGAGGTGTTGGGCAGGTAGCGGGAGTAGTCGGAGGCGAAGGGCATCCACGCGATGATGAAGGACATGAAGTAGCCGAAGAAGATGACCCAGCCGCCGATGCCGGCGAACCCCTCGGCCGATTCGTTGACGGAGTTGACGATCTTGCCCTGCGCCAGGGCGACGACGGTGATGAACACGAAGCCGGCGAACAGGATGATCGAGAGGACCCGCTGCAGGAAGTGGATCAGGTTGTAGCCCATCACGGCGACGCCGAGCTGGAGCAGCATCAGGACCAGGGCCGAGACCCAGAACGGCATGCCGGAGAGCAGGGCGATGGCCTGTCCGCCGAGGATGACGGTCACCGCAGCCCAGCCGATGCCGGCGAAGACGTTGACGTAGGCGACCGGCAGCAGGTTGCCCAGGAAGCCCAGCGGCCCGCGGGCCTGCATCTGCTGCGGCACGCCCAACCGGACACCCATGCCCGAAAGGTAGCCCATGATGGTGGCGGCGATCAGGCCTGCGGCGAGGATCGCCAGGGCGGCAGACCAGAACGGCAGGCCGAAGTAGGTGGCGCTGAAGCCCAGGACGACGATCGGGAAGTTCATGCCGGCGGCAAACCACAGGAAGAACTGCGAGGACGGCTTGCCGTGGCGTTCCACGTCGGGGATGTGCTCGATCCCGTAGGGCTCGATCTTGGTCAGGCTGTTGCGGTAGCCGCGGTCCTCGGCGAGGGAGTCCTCGGACGCCATCGCGGACTTCTGGGGCTTGATGGTGGTCATGAAAGTTCCTTGCTGTCCGCTGGAAGCTGGTCCGTGGAGTTAGTGGCGTGGCCCACGGGCGGCCCTGGCGGAATGGTTGTGGCGTGGGGACGGTAGGCGGCGAATTCGGGGTCGTTGCGCAATTCGATGATCAGCGAGATGCCCAGCAGCGCAACGATCACCGTGAACGGCAAGGCGGAAAGCATGGCTGCCTGTTGTAGTGCGGCAAGACCGCCCACCAGGAGCAGGACGATGGCGCTGATACCGGTGATTGCTCCCCACGTGGTCAGGACTGGTTTGGTTGGCTGCAGGGATCCCTTGGAGGAGAGCATGCTCAACACGAAGGTGTTGGCATCCGCACCGGAGATGAAGAAGAGTGCGACCAGGATGATCGTGACCACGGAGGTGATCTGGAGCAACGGCAGGCCCTCGAGCATAGCGAAGAATGCGTTGTTCAAGTTTTCATCGGTCTTGGCGGCGATGTCTGCGCCGCCCATCTCCATGTGGATCGAGGTCCCGCCGAAGATGGTGAACCAGGCAAAGAACACGAGGCTGGGAACGCCCAGGACGCCGGCAACGAACTGCCGTACGGTCCGTCCACGGGAGATCTTGGCCAGGAAGACGCCCACGAAGGCGCCCCAGCTCAGCCACCAGGCCATCATGAAGTAGGTCCACCACTGCATCCATTGGAGGTCATCGGCAGTGGAGGGCGTGATCAGGCTCGTGGCGACGAAGTCGGAGGCGTATTGGCCCACGGCACGGAAGAAGATGTTGGAGATGAAGTTGGTCGGCCCGGCAATGAAGACATAGATCGCCAGTGCTACGGACAGCCCCATGGTGAATTGGCTGATGTACTTGATCCCGCGGTTGACACCGGAGAGCGCCGAGAGCGTGAAGAGGATGGTGATCACCGCGATGATCACGATCTGGACCACCAACCCGGAGGGCAAGCCAAACACCCGTCCCATGCCTTCTTCGATCTGGGCTGCGCCAAGACCGAGGGATGTGGTGGTGCCGAACAAGGTGGCGATGATGGCTACGATGTCGATCGCCTTGCCGACCCAGCCGTCGACGATCCTACCCAGCACGGGGCGCAGCATCGGCGAAATGAGGCCGGGCCGGTTCTTACGGTGTGTCGAATAGGCGATCGCCAGGCCGAAGATGCCGAAAACGGCCCAGGCATGCGGACCCCAGTCGAAGAAGCTGAATTGTAAGGCGGTCACCGCGGCGTCCATCGTTCCGGCCTCCGCCAATCCGTGGGGTGGAGCCATGAAGTGCGAAATCGGCTCGGCGACACCGTAGCTGATCAGGCCGATGCCCATCACCGCCGAGAGGATCATGGCCAGCCACGCCCAGGTGCTGTGCTCGGGACTGGCGTCGTCAGATCCCAAACGGATGCCACCGAAGCGGCTGAAGGCCAGGTAGACCATGAGCATGATGCACAGCAGGGTCACCACCAGGTAGCTCCACCCCACCGAGGCAGCGGCCCAGTTCATGCTGGCGGTCATGGCTCCGCCCAAGCTGGACGGCGAGATGGCCGCCCAGAGGATGAAGGCGCCGATGAGGATGACCGACCCCCAGAAGACTGCACCGACGCGGTAGGCCCGGGGATCGTCGGGGGCCCGGTGACGGAGGGGCGGGATCGGCCGTTCTGCAAGCGGTGTCGAAAGGTGGTCGGCCACGGTGGGCTCCATTTCTGCTTCGTCGCACAATGGGTGGAGTGTGTACCGGCGTACCGGTCAGGGCGGCAAGATCGGCTGATCCCGCCCACGTGCTCCGGCGCAGCCCACAGGGCGGGGCCGGAGCACGTAGATCACAGCGGGCTGAGTTGTTCCCCGTCGTAGAACCGACCGGCCTTGTAGACCATCGGCTCGTTGTCGCTGACTTCTGCATGTCGGACGCGGCAAACAAAGATGGTGTGCGTCTTGGCCTGGAATCGCTCTCGGATCTCGGCCTCGATGGACGCAGAGGACCCGTCGATCAGGGGGCTCCCATGGGGCCCTTCATGCCAGTCGATTTCTGCGAACTTGTCGGCCGACTTGGAGGCAAACGTGCCCACCGTGGCCTTCTGGCTATTGGCAATGATGTTGATGCCCAGATGCGTGGAAGCAAACAGTGCGGCGTACGTCGATGACGTCTTCTGCACGCACACCATGACCAGGGGCGGCTCCAACGAAATCGAAGCATAGGCGTTGACGGCCAGCCCCTTGGGCGTCTGCCCGTCCTTGGTGGTCACTACGGTGACCCCGGTGACGAACTGGCGGTTGAAGGTCTTCATAACCTCCGGGTCCGGTTCCCCCCAGAGCGGGTCGACGACCACGTCGGACGGGCCGGATGCCTCTGCGGCAATGGCGTCGCCCAGGGAGCGGACGCCCAGGGAATTGAGAAGCTCGCCGCCGTCCCAGGTGACCACTTCGGAGGAGATGCGCCCCTCGACCAGGGTCACGTAATTGGATCCGCGGGTGTTGACCGTCCGTCCAGTCGGCGGAACGCCGAGGAAGGACTGGGAATGGGTCCCCGTGCTGGACCAGAAGATCGCGCCGCGCTCCCCATCGAGCACCACGGAGTCGATGGTCGTCTTCAGGTCAGGGAAGCCCTCGCGGATAGCCAGGATCTCTGCCTTGAAGTCTTCGAGGGTGTCGCCGGTACCCCTGCTCTTGCTGGTGCGTACGTAGTCGTCGGTGACCAAGGCATCGAGCGCTGCGACATCGCCGTCGTCCCACGCTGCAGCCCAGGCATCTGCCAAGAAAGTTTCGAAAGTCTGTTGCATGCTAGAGACCGTAATCCAGATCACTCATGAGTGCAACGCTTATTTAAAATTTCTTGTAAATAGTGCGGAAATCCCTTCATCTTGCATCAAATCAACGAAGGTGTTGACGGTCTCATGTATGCAACGTAAGCTCTCTTGCATGCAACAGACATCAACAGTTGGAACAGCGGAATCTGCTGTGACCGATGACCAAAGTCTCCTGGAGAAGGTCCGGGCACTGGTCCTTGGCGGCGACTACCTGCCGGGCGCGCCGCTGTCGGAAATCTTCCTGTCCCAGGAATTCAACGTCAGCCGCACCCCCATTCGCGAGGCACTCAAACAGCTCCAACACGAGGGACTCATCGAGATCCGTCCCAAAGTCGGCACGTTTGTCCGCGAGCCCACCCGGCGGGAAATCGTGGAGATGTTCCAGTTGAAGGAGAGTTTCGAGGGCATGGCCGCCGGCCTGGCCGCCCGTCGTGGGCAGGTTCCTGAACTCGATGTCCTCCAGCGCAATATCGAGGATTCCGACGCTGCGGCGGCACGAGACGACGCCGCCCGCTACGCGGAGCTGGTCCACGAATTCCATTGGACCCTGATCAGGGCAGCCGACAACACCAAGCTTGTCGAGCACTACCAGCGCCTGATGAACCAGCTGGCCTATCACCGACTGGTCCTGAAAACGGTTGAACGTCCGGGAAGGATCCATGCGTCCACTGACGAACACCGCAGCGTGTTGGAGATGATCCGGGCCAAGGACGCCTTCGGCGCGGAATCGACCATGCGCAACCACGTGTACGCGTCGGCCCGTGAAGTGCTCACTGATTCACGGACTGCCTACGGACAAGACCAGATCCACTAAGGACCACAGCAGCGGAAACCCGCACCGAACACACCAATACGGCACGCAGCGACGCGTGCCCCACGAAAGGAGCCATCATGCGCTTTTCCGTCTTCCACGGCCTCGGAGCACCCGGCGATGTGGAGAACTACAACCAGCATATGAAGGACGCCCGCGAATACGCGGTGGCCGCTGAAAACTACGGCTTCTGGTCCACCTGGTACACCGAGCACCACTTCGGCCACGAGGGCCAGGAACTGACCCCGAACCCGATCATGATGGGCGTGGACATCGCCGCCCGGACGAGCACCATCCGCATCGGGCAAGCCGCCGCCATCGTGACATTCTGGCACCCACTGCGCTTGGCTGAGGACCTGGCACTGTTGGATCAGCTCTCCGACGGACGGCTGGAGGTCGGCGTGGGCCGCGGACTCTACGGCCGTGAAGCGCTGAACCTGAATCCTGCCGCCGATCCCCGGGACCAAGAACAGAACCGCAAACTCTTCGGCGAGACCATGGAGATCCTGGACAAGGCGTGGAACAACAAGTTCTTCAGCCACCAAGGCGACTACTACCAGTTTCCGGCCCCGGGCGTGAAGTGGAACCACCCGCTCTCCCCTGCAACCCGGGAATTCACCAACGAGGACGGCGAGATCACCAAGATGTCCTTGGTTCCGCGCCCATACCAGCAGGAGGGCCCCGGAATCTGGCAGGTCATCGACAGCCCTCGTTCCATCGTCAGTGCAGCCGAGACCGGGGTCCAGGGCATCTTCTGGCTTCCACCCGTCTCCGCACTCAAGGGCCGCTTCGAGCTGTACCGCGACCACGCATCCACGGCCCAGGGCCGTGAGGTCCCCCTCGGCGAGGGCATAGCGCTCGTGCGTGACGTCTATGTCGCGGACACCATGGAGCAGGCCCGCGAGGAGTTCGAGGAAGCAGTCATGAACACCTACCGGTGGATCACCCACTGGCGCGGACTGAGCAACCTCATGGAGGAAGGCGAAGAGCTCACCGACGCGCACCACTTGGACTTCGACATGCTCATGGACCGCAACATGCTGGTGGGCACGCCCGAGTACGTGACCGAGAAGATCAAGGAACTCGAACGCGAAGTCGGCATGGAGCACATGATGCTCTGGACCACGCATCCCGGCTTGAAGCACGAACATGCCATGCGCAGCCTGCAGCTGTTCTCCGAGAAAGTGATGCCGCACTTTGCCTGATACATCCGCAGCCGTCGCCGCCGGCATCCGCAAGATCGTCTACTACCAGGAAGAAGTCGTCCGGGAAAACGGGACGGCCCCGGCCCTTCCCGCGCTCCGGGCCACCGTGGCCGCCGTCGTCTCCAACCCCTGGCTTGGATCCGGACCCGAGGCCGACCTGGCCGAGGCCGCCAAGCGCATAGCACCGCACATCGCCCAGGTGCTGACCGATCGGCTGATTGCCGGGCTGGGCGGCGCAGGGCAGATCGAGGCCTTCGGCAAGGCCGCGATCGTGGGCACGTCCGGGGAGATCGAACATGCCGGGGCGCTGATCCACACGCCGTACTTCGGCAACCTGGTCCGCGAGTTCTTGGAGGGCAGCTCGATCATCTCGTTCGCCGACGACCGGGCCGACGCCGGCGCCTCGATCGTTGTGCCCATGTGGCACAAGGAACATGCGGCCACCCGCAGCCACTACCAGACCGTCGCGGCCCGCGTCCCGGACGCCCCGCTTCCCGGAGAGATCGTGGTCATCGCGGCCGCATCCACCGGACCTCGCCCCCATGCCCGCATCGGCGATCGAAAAACCGACCGCCCTGTCACCTCCGCCGTCCTGCAAGGAGCAACATCATGAATGTCCGCAAGATCATCACCCTTCTCGAGGAAACCGTGACCGAAGGCGGCCGACCCGTCGAACCCGCGGCCCGCGTGGCCGTGGTGGCCGTGGTCATCGAAAACCCGTGGGCCGGCCAGGGGTTCGTCGAGGACCTCGGAGCCGGCATCGAAGCCACTGCATCCGATCTCGGCGCCCTGCTGGCCCCTCGTGTCATCGAGGCGTTGGGCGCCGATGTCGAAGCCTACGGCAAGGCCGCCATCGTCGGCCTGGACGGGGAAATCGAACACGGCTCGGCCCTAATACATACCCTGAAATTCGGCGACCATTTCCGCAAGGCCGCCGATGCAACCACCTTGCTGCCAGCCGTGGAGAAGCGCGCCGGGGCGGGTACCGTCTTTGACATCCCGCTCAAGCACAAGACCGACGCCACCGTCCGTTCGCACCACCAGAGCATCGAAGTCCGTATCGCCGACGCACCGCACCCCGGCGAAATTCTGGTGGCATTGGCCGCCTCCGCCCAGGGACGCCCGCAGCAGCGTCTGGCATCGCTGTCCACCGAACAGTAGCCATGTCCGACACACCCATCGTCCTGCTGCATGGTGTCGGCCTCGATCACACCATGTGGGGTCCGTTCATCAACGCGGCTGCGCATCTCACCGCGAGGCCGATGGTCGCCGTCGACCTCGCCGGGCACGGGGGCCAGCCGCCCCTGGCCCGGCAAACGACACTGGCCGAACTGGCCGAGGACGCCCTGGAACGGATCCCCGAATGCTGCCACCTGGTCGGTTTCAGCCTGGGTGCCCTGATCGGCCAGCACGTGGCTCGTTACCACCCTGATCGGGTGGCTTCACTGACCAGCGTCTCCTCCGTGTGCCAGCGGACTGCTTCCGAAGCCGCCGCCGTGGCGAAACGTTTGGAGATGGGTGCCCGGGACTTTCCCGCCAGCGTCGAAGCATCGATAGAGCGCTGGTACCCCCAGGGCAGCGGGGTCGGACCGGATCTCGTTGAGGCCACCCGTTCGACCCTGTACGCCAACAACGTCGCTTCCTACCTGTACGCCTACCGGGTTTTTGCGACCGGGGATGCGGAAATCGGCCCGGAACTGGGAAAGATCCGAGGCCCCGCATTGGCGGTCACCGGGGAACTCGACCCAGGGTCCACACCTGGGATGACCCGCCGACTGGCGGCAGCCATTCCCGGATGCCGCACCGCGATCGTCTCCGGCGCACGGCACATGCTTCCGGTCCAGGAAGCGGACGAACTCGCCCGGCTCGTCACCGGGTTCATCGACGAATCGACAGGAGCATCCGATGCCTGAGCAATTTGGACATTTCATCAACGGCACATCCGTGGCCCCTTCCAGTGGCGAATACTTCACCAGTACGAACCCGGCCACGCTGGAACCCCTCTACGAGGCCGCTCGCGGCACTGCCGCCGACGTCGAGGTCGCAGCCCGAGCGGCACAAGCCGCCTTCGAGAACCCGGTCTGGCGGAACCTCAGCGCCACCAAGCGCGGACACCTGTTGCGTCGGCTCGGTGACCTGGTCGGCGAAAACGCCGAGCAACTGGCGCGCATGGAATCCCTTGACAACGGAAAGCTCCTGCGCGAGATGAGAGGCCAGCTGGCCTCCGTTCCCGAGTACTACTACTACTATGCCGGCCTGGCCGACAAGGTCCAGGGAAGCCAGATCCCGGCAAACTCTCCCTTCATCCTCAACTACACCCAGCGCGAGGCGCTCGGAGTGGTTGGTGCGATCACCCCCTGGAACTCTCCGCTGACGTTGACGACATCGAAGCTGGCCCCAGCTCTTGCTGCCGGAAACACCCTGGTGATCAAGCCCTCCGAATACACCTCACGCACTGTGCTCCGGCTGGCCGAACTGGCCTCCGAGGCCGGTTTCCCCGACGGCGTGATCAACGTAGTCACCGGTTTCGGGGCCGAGGCCGGAGCCGCGCTGGTGGAGCACCCTGCGATCGCAAAGATTTCCTTTACCGGATCCACCGCCACCGGATCCTCCATCGCCGCATCCGCGGCCGCCCGATTCATCGGCTGCACCCTGGAACTTGGCGGCAAGAGCCCGAATATCGTGTTCGAAGACGCCAACGTATCCAACGCCGCCATGGGTGTCGTCGCGGGCATCTTCGCCGCTGCCGGGCAGACCTGCATCGCCGGCAGCCGCGTCTTTGCCCACCGCTCGGTCTATGACGAACTGCTGGAAAAGGTCTCGGAGCGGGCGAGGACCATTGTCATCGGCGACCCCCTGGACGAAGCAACCGAACTCGGGCCCCTGGCCTTCGACGCCCAACACCAGAAGGTCTCCTCCTACGTGGATCTCGGCGTCTCCGAGGGCGCGAAGCTAGTCACCGGGGGCGGGCGGCCCCAGGTGGATCTGCCCGGCTACTTCTATGAACCAACCGTGCTGACGGACGTGGATAACTCCATGAGGGTGGTTCGCGAAGAGATCTTCGGCCCCGTCGCCGCGGTCATGCCGTTCGAGACCGAGGATGAGGTCCTCTCGCTGGCCAACGACACCAACTACGGGTTGGCGGCCGGGGTGTGGACCAACAACCTGGCCCGTGCCCACCGGATGGCCACCCGCCTTGAAGCCGGGACCATCTGGGTGAACACCTACCGGGCCATGTCCCCGATGTCACCACGCCAGGGCTTCAAGTCCTCCGGTGTCGGCATTGAGCACGGACTGGAATCCATGAACGAATACACCCGTCTGAAGAGCGTGTGGATCAACACCGATGAGGGTCCCGTGTCGGATCCGTTCGTGATGAGGGGCTGAGCATGCCGTTGATCGAGGTATCCATTGCCGAGGGCAGGTCCCCCGGGCAGCTGCGTTCGCTGGTCTCCGCACTGCACCGGGCGGCCGAGGAGTCCATCGGAGCCGCCCCGGACAACACGACAGTGATCATCCGCGAGATCCCGAAGACCCATTGGTCACGGGCGGATGTGACGATCGCCGAACGGCAGTAGCCACACCGGGGCGGCTGCAAACAACCCGTGCTCGCGGCTACTCCGAGGTGGCATTCCTGATGCGTTCGGCCATGACCAGGTACGTCTCCCGGGCCCGGACGTCGTCGTTCCCGTCGTATCCGTGATCCGCGCCTTGGATCTGCCGGTATTCGATCAGGGCGCCGACGGCGTCGAGCCGGTCCGCGTACCGTCTGGCTTCGCCGCGCAGGATGTCCAGTTCCGCAGCGATGACCATAGCCGGTGCCAGGCCGGTGAGATCGGCTGTGTCGCCGACGGACGCAGAGGACGCAAACCGATGTCCGCGCATGGCCGGGTCGGGCACGTAGGCGGAGTCGAAGACGGCACCCATCCACGGCCTCAGCGTGGGCTTGTCGCTGGCCGACGGCTTGCTTCCGGCGGGAACGGACAGGTCCAATGGCGGGTAATGGAGGATCTGGAGGGCGATGTCCGGGCCTTTCAGTTCCAGCGCCTGGCGGGCAACCGCTGCGGCCAGCCCACCACCGGCACTTTGCCCTCCGATGCTCAGACGACTGCCATCCCACCCATGTTTCTGACCGTGGGCGGCAATCCATTTGACGATTTCAAAGGCCTGCTGTGGCGGGTGCGGAAACCGATGCTGCGGGGAAACGACGTAGTCCACGTTGATCACGGTGGATCCGCTGGCCATGGCCACTGCACGGCAGAGTGGGTCGTCCAATTCGGTGGTCGCCAGGACGTAGCCGCCTCCGTGGAAATTCACGTGCACCGGTGCCGAAGCCCGGCTTCCCGGCGCTCGGTAAACGGTCGCCCGTGCGGTGCCCAGGCGCGTGGGGATCGACAGGTCGCTTCGGGTGGCGACGAATTCCGGCAGCCGACGTGACGCCTCGGTGGCGATCTTGCGTCCTGCCACCCGTGTCATAGTCTGCAGAGCACGGGCCATGGTGTCGGCTATGAGGGGTCTCGAAATGATCGACATGGACGCTCCCTTATGGGCTGCGGAAGGTGATCACGTGTGCCGCGACAGTCCAGCCGGTGCCGGTGTAGCGGGGAACCTGGCGTTCGGAGACGACGGTGTAGAGGGTGTCGGCGCCGTGGACGTAGGCCTCCTCGACCAGGGCGGCCAGCACCGCCTCGCCGAAGGCCGGGCTGGTGTCCGGGTGGTGGGTTTTGAGATAGCCGATGACCGCCACGCCATTCTCGACCCGGACGCGGCCGCTGGCGACCGGACGGCCGTGCTCGGTGGCCTCCACCAGGTCGTACCGGTCCAGGGGTGCTTCCTCCAGTCCGCCGGTGCCGGGCAGGGCCGATGTGGTTTCCAGTTCCGAGGTGGCTGCCGTGAGCAGGACCGCACGCCTCACGGGCACCAACCCGCGGGGCGCCGCGCCGTCGAGGATCCCCTCGCCCGGGTCGGCGACCAGGGTGGTCAGCGCCCCGGGACGCGACCGCACATCCTCCACCACGCGTTCGGCGCCGCCACCGGGCCAGGCCACCAGGTGCTCGGTGATGCCGTTCGGGTCGGTGGTACGGATTCCTTCACCGTCGAGTTCGGCCTCGCGATCGGTAACACCCGCCCACGCCAGACCCCAGTCCTGCAGGGTGTCCCGCCATCCACTCACCGCGTCCTCCTGGTTGCTCGTCTCCTTCGAGCATACGACTGCGGCGGTGGGCCCGTCAGACGGTCGCCCTGCGCCGGACGATCTCGTTGATCCAATCGGGGGCAAAGGGTGAGGTGCAGTTCGGCGGCGTCGGGTAGTCCTTCAGGACCTGGAGTCGTTCCCCGATGTCCAAGGCGCGTGCGCGCAGCTCCTCGTGTTCGATGCCGATCGTGGCGAGCGTCTGGTTCATGGCCCACTGCAGCCGCTCCGGGGCCTGCCTCATCTGCGCCTCGATCGTGTCCAGCAAGCCGGGCAGGTCAAGGCCCTCTGGCTTTTTCGCCACCCGGTCGCTGGTCAGCGCCCAGCCGGCACTCGCGACCACGGGGTCGGCATCGTCCATCCAGGCCACCCGGAGGTTCTCGACGTCCGCGTTCTTCTTGACGACGTAGTTCACCAGCCAGTCCTGTACCTTCGGCGCCCGGGAGTCGCGCAGCATCGCGTCCAGTTCACCGGCGTCGTACTCCCTGGGCCTGCAGACCAGCAGGGCCAGCAGGCGGGCCGCTGTGTCGCCGGTGGCCCAGAGTTCCCGGGCGAGGGGCTGCTGGGTCTTCAGGCGTTTGGCGATGGCGCGCAGTGCTGAGAGGTTCACCCCGTGGTCGTCGCCATGGCGCTCGTTGACGGCGCGCATTTTCGGGTTCTCGAGGTCGGCCAATTCGGCCATCAGCTCGTCCACCGTGCTGCTCGACATGGCTTCCCCCGGTTCGCTGGCGTGTAGGACTCCACTTTATGCCCCGCCCCCGGCCAGTGACATCGAGGGCTCCCGAAGACTTCGCCTATGACAAGCTGGAAACCGTGAGCACCGAAAGCCTGGAAAAGTGACCCGATGCCCCGGAGCGCCCGGGCCGCAGTGGTGGTTGCCATCACGGCAGCCGTCATCCCACTCCTCGGAGGTTGTTCCACGACGACGACGCCGGACCCCACCCAGGCTTCGAGCGCGTCGGCAGCACTCGGGCAGGAAGTCGGTTCCGTACTGACCGGGCTCCTCGACACGTCGCACGGCTCCTTGGAGCTCCAGGTTCACAAGGCACGGGAACAGACCTGCCTGCGTCCCGAGGAAGACGCCCCCAAACGAACACCGCGTGGATCGGGCTGGCCGAAGCACCGGTGACGTCCCGTGCCGTCGCCAACGAGGCGTTGGACCGCATGGACCGGTACCTGCTGGCCGAGCAGTGGGAGAAGAAAAACGAGGTCACGGACCCGTCCAAGCGGGCCGTGTACTTCCACAAGGGCGCCTTGGGGGCCACCGCCAAGATCGTCGAGGGAGCCTCCCGATCCCGGGTGGAGGTCACCATCACCTCGTCGTGTGCCGCACAGCCCAGCGATCACCGGATGCAGCGCTTGGAATTGGACGCCGACTACGGGAAGAACAGCCAGTACTACGACGACTGGAAGTAACCAGCCGGCGGGGCCGGGCGATCCGGCACGGTGTGTGCCCGGACGTCAGCACCCTGGCCCATGTCACCTGTCCGCTCAGCGACAGGTGATGCCCTCGCCGCGGAGCTGCCGGCGGACCAGGCCGGAGAACACGTCATCCGCCGGCTCCCGGGCCGGGCGGGCGTCGAGCATCGCCCGGGCCAGTCGGGGAAACTGTCCGGAGGCCAGTGCCGCCGCGAGGTGGGAGGGGACAGCCGGCTCCGTGCCCGCGCTCTCCACCGCCGGGATCGCGGAGAGCTCGTTTTGCACAAAGGCTGACGTGATGGCCGTCAGCGACGCAATCGCTTCCAGCTTGCGTGGCTCCGGCAGGTCCACGCCGGCCATCGATTCCAGGGCGCACTCCAGATAGGCCAGGGTATTCGGACCGAGGGACGGCCGCGTGAGCAATAACGGTGGCAGCCACGGGTGCCGATGCATGATCCTGCGGCCCTGGAGCGCCAACCCGAGCAGCTGGTCTGCAGCCGGTTCCGACGAGGGCGACAAATCGTATTCACCGGCCACCCGGTCGACCATGACCTCCAGCAGCTCATCGTGCGAGGCGACATACCGATACAACGAGGCGGCCCCGGCCCCGATGGCTGCGGCGACCTTGCGCATCGATACCCCTGCCAGGCCGCTGGCGTCGGCCAATCCGACGGCCGCGGCCCCGATCGAGTCCAGCGAGTGCGCCGGCGCCGGTCCCCCCTTCCGGTCCGTCGAACGAAGCCATACCCGGGTGCGGTCTGGGGAGGCCATGGGTTCTCGGTCCAATCGTCGGGGGGATCTACCCCTATCCTAGTAACTGCGAACAGTGTTCGTATCATCGAAAGGACTGGCATGCGCATCCTCATGGTCGCCCCCGGAACCCGCGGCGACGTCGCACCCCTGACCGGGTTGGGCGCTGCCCTGACCCGCGATCACAGGTTCGACGTCTCCCTGGCCGCCAACCCTGCTTACCGTGAACTCGCGATTGGCTCGGGTGCACGATTCCATGCGCTGGATGGCGACATGTCCGCGCTGGTTTCACCGGCCGCCCCCGGGACGAAACCACGACCGGTCGACATCCGCCGCTACCTCGCGGAGTTGACCGCCTACCTGGACCATGCGGCGACCGGCACCCTGGCCGCAGCCCAGGCCGGCGCGGACCTCATCCTGGCCAACGGCATCTCCCCCTACGCCTACGACATTGGCGAAGCGTTGGGCATCCCCGTCATCGGCGCACACCTGCAGCCCCTCGAGTCCAGCAGCGCCCATCCCCCGATGGCGCTGGGTCTGGCCCGCTCGCTGACGGGCCCGGGCAACCGCCTGCTCGGCACCCTGATGGCCGCGGCACGTGCCCCGTACGACCGGCCCTCGGCGCGGATCCGCAGCGAGCTGGGCCTGCCGCCCCGCAGCAGGCGTGCCTCCGAGGCCCTGCGCCGCCGGCACCGCTCCCCGATCCTGCACGGATTCAGCCCATCGGTGGTGCCGCGGCCCCGCGACTGGCACGCCGGGCTGGAGACCACCAGCTATTGGTGGCCCCACGTCGATCCCGGCTGGACTCCGGAGCCTCGACTGGTGGAATTCCTCGCCGCGGGCCCACCACCGGTGTTCATCGGCTTCGGCAGCACCGCGGCCCATGACACACAGTTCATGCTCGACGTCGCCTCCCGGGCAGGAGTCCGTGCCGTGCTCCAGGGTGCCGAGGGGGTGGACACCGCGCACGTTCTCGGCATCGGCGATGTCCCGCATGCCTGGCTCTTCCCGCGGATGGCCGCGGCCGTCCACCACGCCGGTGCGGGAACGACTGCCGCCGCGTTGCGCGCCGGGATCCCCTCGGTGGGCGTCCCGGTCTTCACCGACCAGCCGTTCTGGGCCGCCCGCGTCCACGCGCTCGGGGCCGGTCCGGCCCCCGTCCCGTACGCGAAGGCGACGGTGGGCGCGGTGGCCTCCGCCGTCGCCGCGGCCATCCGGACCCCCAGCTTTGCCGAGCGCGCGCGCCACCTGGCCGGACTCATCGCCCGCGAAGACGGCGTCGCACCGGTGGTCCGGGCCATCCGGCACACCGTCGACTGAGGGACCCAGGAATATCCGGCCGCGCCACACGTTATGCCCCTTGGAAGGACCCGGCCGGACCCACACCGACGGCCGGGCGAACCGTGGCACCGGCAGCGGTGCAGAAGGAGCCCCACATGTCAGCAGAACGCGTCGTCATCCTCGGCGGACACGGCAAGATCGCCCTGCTCGCCGCACCCCAGCTCACGGCGGCCGGGTACGCCGTCGAATCCGTCATCCGCAACCCGGAACAGTCAGGCGACGTCGAAGCGGCAGGCGGCACCGCCGTCGTCCTCGACATCGAAACCGCGACAGTTGACCAGCTCGCCGAGGCTTTCTCCGGCGCGCAGGCAGTGGTCTTCTCCGCGGGCGCCGGCGGCGGGACCCCCGAACGCACCCGGGCCGTGGACTTCGAGGCGGCAGTGCGGTCCATGGACGCCGCCGAGCAGGCCGGGGTGAAGCGGTTCGTCATCGTCTCCTACTCGCGTGCCTCCGTGGACGTCGGGAACCTGGACTCGGAGAACTCGTTCTACCCCTATGCGCAGGCCAAGCACGACGCCGATGAGCACCTGCGCGGCACGGGGCTGGACTACACCATCCTGGGCCCCGGCATGCTGACCCTGGAACCGGCCACCGGCCAGATCCGGCTCGCCGCCTCCGACGGCTCACTCGATGGCCGCGACCCGGACGGCGAGGAGCGCAACACCTCGCGCGGGAACGTCGCGGCGGTCATCACCCACGTCATCGCAGCGAACGCGGCCGTGCGCCAGACGGTGAACTTCTACGACGGGGACACGGCCATCGCCGATGCACTGGCCTGATGCCCCGGTGCCGTGCCGCCCACGGGGCGGTGCGGCACCTACGTGCGGTCGGTGACCCAGATCGGGATGGTTCCACGGACCACCACGGTGCCATCGCGCAATTGCGCACCGACCCGCACCTCCACCTCGAAGGGCGTCTCGTGGTCCCAGTCCCGGGGATCGGTCTCCGCCAGACAGCGGACGTCGCCCGGGACCTTCGCCAGGTAGTCCAACGTGATTCCCTTGGGGATCCACCGCCTCCGCGGCCCCACGGTGGCCTCGGCCAGCAGGCCCATCGCCGCCTCGAGCCCGTTCGCGATGGCGATGGCGTGCAGGGTGCCCAGGTGGTTGTGCAGCGCCCGCCGCTTCCTGAGCTGGACCACCGCCCGGTGTGGGGACATCTCGACGACGCGCGGGCGCACCGAGCGGAAGTAGGGCACCTTGAGCCTGTAGGCGGCCGAGAAGATCCGGCGGCCCAGCGGACGGGCCGCCAGGTTGCGGTAGAGGTCATAGGTCGAGGCCATACCGGGGATGCTACCGCCTACTTCAGGAACCTGGACGTCCGGCGGTCCGCGAGCAGCTTGCCGCCGGTCTGGCAGCCCGGGCAGTACTGCAACGACGAATCCGCGAACGAGACCTCCCGGATCGTCCCGTCACAGACCGGGCAGTCCTCCCCGGCCCGGGCATGGACCCGCAGGGAGCTGCGCTTGGAGTCCTTCAACTGGCTGGCCGGCCTCCCGGCGGCATCGGCCACCGCCGCGTCCAGGATGCCATGCATCGCGTCGAACAATTGATCCACCGCTGCGGCGTCGAGTTTCCCGGCAATGGCAAAGGGGGAGATCCGGGCCGCGTGCAGGACCTCATCGCTGTAGGCATTGCCGATCCCGGCGAGCGCCGTCTGGTCACGCAGCAGCCCCTTGATCTGGCCACCGTATCCGGCGACCATCCGGGCGAAGTCCCGGCGCGGAACGTCCAACGCCTCCGGGCCCAACCGGGCGATCCCCGGGACGTCCTCCAGCTGGTGCACCACATGCACGGCCAGGGACTTCCTGGTGCCAGCCTCGGTGAGGTCGAAGCCCGGCTGGGCCCCTGAACCGTCGTGGGCTGCGAAGCGCACCCGCACGGCGATTGGACCCGCTCCCGGCCGTAGCGGCCCGGGTTTCAGCGCGTTGGACCAGCGCAACCAGCCGGCCCTGGCCAAGTGGATGACCAGCTGCGCCTCCCCGGCGCCGATGACCAGGAATTTGCCGCGGCGGCCCACGGAGGAGACCGGCCCGGCGCCCAGCTCCGCCAGCGGCACGGCAGCGGTCTTCAGCACCGAGAAGGAGAGCACCTCCACCTCGGCGATCACGGCCGGCGCCGCATCGGGCGGCATCAGCTGCTGGTGCAGGAAGTCCACGAGACCCTGCACTTCGGGCATCTCGGGCATGGTCCACCCTAACCCCGTCCCGGACGCGGCACGCCCGGCGGCGTCACCGACTTTCGGCCAATTGACAGCGCGGGGCCGCAGCGGGAAGGTGAAATGGACGGCACAACAGCTGCCGCCGGTACCCACCCGAAGGATCCACCACCATGTCATCTGCACCCCGCCTGTCCATCCAGGACGTCGACCCCGCCGCCTACCAGCCCATGTTCGCGTTGGAGAAGTACATCCACGCGGGCAACCTCGGAGAGGACCTGCTGGCGTTGGTGAAGATCCGCGCCTCCCAGATCAACGGGTGCGCCTACTGTCTGGACATGCACGGCCGCGAGGCCCGCGCCGCGGGGGTCGATGACCGCCGCCTCGACGTCCTCGCCGGATGGCAGGAGGCGCCCGACCTCTATTCGCCCCGCGAGCAGGCCGCCCTCACCCTGACCGAGGAAGTCACCCTCATCGGCGAAGGCGGCGTCTCCGAGGAGACCTGGGCCCAGGCCAGCGCGGAGTTCAGCGAGCAGGACATCGTGGTGCTCATCATGGCGATCTGCGCCATCAACGCCTGGAACCGGATGGCCATCACCACGCGCCAGGCCCTGCCGGAACTCCCGGCCGCCGGGTCCGCCTCATGAGCGCCGGCACCCTCAGCGCCGCGTTGGAGCGCGAACACCGCGAAATCGATGGCGGCATCGAGGCCTACACCGCGGGGACCGGCACCGGCATGTACGACGACGACGCCCTGCTGGCCGCGCTGTCCGCCCTGCGTCGGCACATCTACCTCGAGGAGGCCTTCCTCTTCCCGCCCCTGCGCGAGGCCGGGTTGATGATGCCCATCCTGGTCATGGAACGCGAACACGGCACCCTGTGGGACCTGATGGACACGCTCACCGACCAGCACGACGGCGGCGCGGCACCTGCCGAGCTCGTCTCGACCTGCGCCGAGCTGCTCTCGGTGCTCGATGCGCACAATTCCAAGGAGGAACCGATCATCTACCCGCAGGCCGACGCCGCCCTGGACGCCGACGCCACGGCCCGGCTGCAGGAGTTCATCGACTCCGGCACCACCCCCGACGGCTGGATCTGCGCCCGCGCCGGAGCCTGACGGCCTACCGCAGCGCCTTCTGCCCCGGGCACTGCTTCGTCACGATGCGTTGGATCACATCGCGTTCGGCCCGGGTGACCCACAGGCCATACTTCGCTTTCACGGCGGTCTGCCGTGCCACATAGGCACAACGGTAGGACTTCCGCGGCGGCAACCAGGTCGCTGCATCGCCATCGCCCTTGGAGGCGTTGGTTGGCCCGTCAACGGCGAGCAGGTTCAGCGGGTCGTTGGCCAGCGCGATCCGTTCGTCGGCCCCCAGCTGCTGGGCACCCTTCTGCCAGGCATCGGACAGGGCCACGACATGGTCGATCTGGACCGCGTTGCTGGTCCCCTGCCCGCGGACGAAGTCGATGAACTTGCCGGTGTAGGGGTCGTGGAGGATGCCCGAGGTGATGACGCACCCCTGGGTCCCCGGACGGGCCACCACGGCGGTCAGGTCGCGGCGCAGGATGTCATTGCGTCCGTCGCAGCCGTTGCGGTCGGGGTCCTTCCAGCCGGAGCCGAAGTTCGACCGCTCATACCCGGTTTTCGGGGCCCGCCCCTTCACGGTCAGGGTTGCCAATTGGGCCAGGACCGTTCCCGCCGCCGGGCCCTCGGATCGCTTCTTCGAAGCGGGTGCTGACCGCTTGGGCGCCGGTGTCTGTACAGCGGCCGAACCCGCCGTCTCCTGTGGAGCCGCCTGCATCTCGGAAGGAACAACCGCCGCCGGCGACGCCGCGGACGTCGGGGCCTCGGACCAGACGACGAGCGGGCCCGGCCCCGCGGATTCGGTCGTGATAACGATTGGTCCCGCCTGCTGCGTGGCACCTGCGTCCCCACAGCCGGCGAGTCCCAATCCAACGGCTCCGGCCAGGAGAACACCGATCCATCGCCTGCCGCAGCCTACCGCGCCACGGTGGACCCCAGCGTCTACTCGCAACCGACACCGTCGCCATCGCGGTCGAGCTTGCGACTGTATCCCGGGTCGCCGACGTGGATGGGATCGGCCCCGGCGGCACGCACGGCCGTGCAGTTCTTGTAGTAAGCCGACGTCGACGCGGGCTTCTGCGGTACCACCGGCTGGGCGACGTAGCTCTGCTTCCGAACAGCGGATGCCTTCTCGGCGGCCTTCCTTTCGGCGTCCCGTGTGGCCTGGGCGGCCTGCGCCTTGCGGGCACTCTCCTGCTGTGCCGCCCTCTTGGCCTGCGCTTGCTCGACGGCTTTCTTTTCGGCCGCGGCCTTCTCGGCCTTGACCTTTGCAGCGGCCTTGTCCCGGGCGGCTTGCTTGGCCTCGGCTGCCGCCTTGGCTGCCGCGGCCTTCTGGGCCTTGGCCTGGTCCGCCGCTTGTTGGGACGCGAGGGCTACGACCGCCGCCTCCGACTTCTCATGGTCGGCTGCCGCAACCCAGACGAAGGACCCGCCCTCGTTCGCGTCGCAGTAGTTGCTCTCCCCGTCCTGCGTCATGACCAGTTGATCACCCTCGCAGGCCTCGCCCACGAAACTGGCCAATTCCGGCTCCGCGCTCGGGGCGGGGGTTTCCTGGGCCGCGGCATCGGCAGCTGGCGTGGTGGCCGTCTCCGATGGACCCGTGAGGGAAGCGGCGACGACGATCAGGACCAGCGCCCCGCCGGCGACCCCGGCTGCCGCCTTGCGGTGCGGGATCCGGGCCCACCGGCCGCGCCCGATCAACAGCACCACCAGGGCGAAGACCAATGCCAGGACTGCCAGGAACGCCACGACGACGGGCGCTGCGATGAGCAGGAGAATCAGGACGACGACGGCCACGGCGAGCGCGATCCAGAAGCGTGGTCCTCGGGTCTTCTTCGGGGCAGGCTGAAGCCCCCATGATGCGGTCAAGTAGTTCCCCCCCAGGGCGATAAATCAATCAGATGCCCACAGCATATCGGGGGTACTTGAACCTTGCACGTAACGATCAGGCCAGTCCTGCCGACTCCATTCGCAGCTGTGCAGGGTTCTGCGGGTTGGCGACCGCGGCAACGGCCAGGTTGCTCTTTTTCTTCACGTCCGACTACGACTACTTCGACGACACGGACTATCCGGCAACTACCTTCAACGTCCGCGGCAAGGCCACAACCGGCCTGTCGTGGGAGGTGGATGTCGACAAGTTCCACATCGACATCCTGGCCGCGAACTTCGTCCTGCACCCGGACTGGTTCGACGTCGTGGTCGCCAGCAACCTTTTCGGGGACATCCTCTCCGACCTCGGCCCGGCCTGCACCGGGACCATTGGCATCGCCCCCAGCGGCAACATCAACCCCGAACGCCGATTCCCCAGCCTCTTCGAACCGGTCCACGGCTCGGCCTCGGACATTGCCGGGAAGGGGATCGCGAATCCGGTGGGCCAGATCTGGAGCGCTGCGATGATGCTTGAGCACCTCGGCGAGCACGAGGCCGGCGCGGCCGTGCAATCGGGGTTCGAAGGCGTCCTCGCCGAACGGGACATGTCGGTACTGACCCCCGACCTCGGTGGCACTGGCACGACCGGGCAGCTGGGGGGTGCCATCGCCGGCCGGATCACGTCGGACGCTCTGTCGGCCGCCAGGTAGCACTAGCGGGATTCTCGGCCCGAACCGATCACCACCTGGGGACGACGACGGAGCTGCAGCCCCATCGTCGTCCCCAGTCCTTGCGTGGCTGGTGTTTCGGGGCTAATCTCCGAGATCGACGACCTCGAACTCAAGCAGGCCCATGCCGGTGGCCACCGGTGCGCCCTTGGAGTGGTCGTGCGGGGCGCGCTGGTCGCGCCAGTTCTCGAAGTCCTCGCGTGTGGCCCACTGCGTGTAGACGAAGTACCGGTCGTCGCCGGCGATGGGACGCAGCAGCTGGAAGCCCTCGAACCCGGGCTGACCATCCACCGAGTGCTTGCGTGCCGCGAAGCGCCTCTCGAGCTCCGACCCGGCTTCGACGGGGACATTCAGGGCATTGATGACGACGACGGACACGGCGCTCCTTCCGGGCCCGGCACCTCCGGACCACTCATGTTTCCAAGCTATCGCAGCACGGTCCGAACCGCCGTCGCACCCGTCACGCCCCGTCGCTCCGACCGCCCTACCGGACAGCAGGCGCCAGGGACTTGATCAGGCCCTCGATGCGCGATCGGATGTCATCGTGGATCGGCCGCACGGCGTCGAGGTCCTGGCCGGCGGGATCCTCATGCGCCCAGTCCTCGTAGCGTTTCCCGGGCAAGACCGGGCAGGAGTCGCCGCAGCCCATGGTGATCACCATGTCTGATTCGCGCACCGCGTCGATGGTGAGGACCTTGGGACTTTCGGCGGACAGGTCGGTCCCCCTCCGCCGGGGCCGCCGCTGCCGCCAGATTGACCGAATCGGCCGGCTCGGATCCGGCGGGACGGACCTCGATGGCCCCGCCGTACAGTGCGGCGAGGTGCGTGGCGGCCATCTGCCAACGGCCGGCATTGTGGACGCAGACGAACAAGGCTGACGGCTTCGTGCTGGTCCCGCTCGCGGTCATGGGTTCGTGTTCCTCGTGGAGGCGGGCAGATCCGCGGCTTCGACGGCAAAGAAGCGATGGCGGGAGACATGTCCACATAAACCAGAAGGGGATCGGCAACCAGCTACTCCTCGTCTGATGCGTGCGGCGGGTCCGCTGCGGCGCCCCGGCCCGTCGTATCGGCCGAGGAGCCTGGTGCATTTTCCTCGGTGCCGGGCCCTGACTCCCCCTCCAACTCCTGCAGCCGGAACCGGGCGTGCAGGATGTCACCGATGAACAGGTCGTACAAGAAGATGCCGATCAGGCCGCCCACCACGGGTCCGACAATGGGAACCCAGAAATACCAGCTGAACGAACCGTCGATCGTGCCGGGTAGCGCCGTATCCCCCCAGCCGGCCATCCATGCGAAGAGCCGGGGGCCGAAGTCGCGGGCAGGGTTGATCGCGTACCCGGCGTTGGCGCCGAATGAAATGCCGATAGCCGCGACGCTGAATCCGATGATGAGGGGGCCCAGGTTGGCCTTGACGCCGCCGTTGCGCATGTCGATGACAGCGGCGATCAACATCAGCAAAAGTGCGGTGCCGACAATCTGATCCACCAGGGGCCCGAAATTGTCTCCGTTGTAATACGGGGCAGGGAAGGTGGCGAAGATCGAATACGTGGCCAGGCCTCCGGCCGCGTCCCTGGCGGTCTTCGCTGCGTGGTTGAACGCATCGATGGCCTGCCAGTACACGGCGTACACCACGGCCGCGGCGGCAAAGGCGCCGACGACCTGGGCAAGGATGTACGGCCCCACTTTCTTCCACGCAAATTTGCGCCGGACCGCGAAGGCCAAGGTCACGGCCGGGTTGAGATGCGCGCCGCTGACCCCGCCGGCGATGTACACGCCGAAGGCCACGGCAAAGGCCCAGCCCCAGGCGATCAGCATCCAGTCGCCGGACCCCTGGAAGAAGATGTTTGCTCCCGCAGTGCGGCCCGATCCCGGCAATGCCGCCACTGCCATGGCAACGGATCCGTCGCCCAGGAGGATGAGGACAAATGTCCCCAGAAATTCCGCCAGTGCCTCCCCCCACGTTCCGCCCAGCCGTTTGAGCCCACTTCCATTGCGTACGGCGCCTCGCAGAGCGCTTCGGATCGGGGCGATGTCACTCACGTCGAACCTCCTCGGCAGTCCGCTGCGGCGCACCGTTTGTGCAGGGCAATCGGGCTTGCACGAAGACTAGCGCTCGGCGGGGCGCTTAGCTAGGGAAGAACGAAGATCGCTGACGCTGCCCCATGGGCTCTTGTGCCGGAGGACCTTTGGTGTGACTCTAGGCACAGTGAACGGCATTGGAGGCTCACGTGATTTTGCCTAGTTCCGACCTGACTCCGCAGTCGCGGAGCGCCGCCCTGGAGACCCTGCAGGCCACGACCGCCGCGGAGCCACTCGATGTCCTGGTCGTCGGCGGCGGGGTCACGGGTGCCGGGTCCGCACTGGATGCGGTGACCCGCGGGCTGAGCACGGCCATTGTCGAGGCCCAGGATTGGGCTTCAGGGACGTCCAGCCGGTCCAGCAAGCTGGTCCACGGGGGCTTGCGCTACCTGCAGATGCTCGACTTCCACTTGGTCCACGAGGCGCTCACTGAACGGGACCAGCTGATCTCCAAGCTTGCCCCCCATCTGGTCCGCCCCGTGTCATTTCTCTACCCGCTGGAACACCGGATCTGGGAACGCGGCTACGTCGGAGCCGGAATCGCCCTGTATGACACGCTGGCCAGCCTGACCCCAGGAAAACGGGCGCTTCCCCTCCACCAACATCTGACACGCAAGGGGATGAACCGGCTCTTTCCGGACCTGCGCCACGATGCCGCCGTCGGTGCCCTGCGCTATTGGGACGCCTCGGTCGATGATGCCCGCCTGGTCTGCACCCTCGTCCGCACAGCCGTCTCGCATGGGGCCCAGGCCGCCAGCAGGACGCAAGTCATCGACCTGACGCACAACGCGGGCGGACGCGTCGACGGTGCACGCCTGCGTGATCTGGAAACCGGGGACGAGCTGCGCGTCCACGCCCGCCACGTCATCAACGCGACAGGCGTCTGGACCGAGCAGACGGAGGCACTGGCCGGTGGCAGCGGCGGGCTGCGCGTCCTGGCGTCGAAGGGCGTGCACATCGTGGTGCCGCGCGAACGCATCCGCGGCGAGGCCGGGCTGATCCTCCAAACCGAAAAGAGTGTCCTCTTCGTCATCCCCTGGTCCCGCTATTGGGTCATCGGCACGACCGACACCCCCTGGAAGCAGGAACTCCAGCATCCGGTCGCCACCTCGGCCGACATCGACTACATCCTGGACCATGCCAACGCGGTCCTCGCCAGGCCGTTGACCCGCGACGACATCATCGGCACCTGGGCCGGCCTGCGACCACTGCTGCAGCCGGGAACGAAGGAGGGCACCTCCTCCGCCAAGGTCTCCCGCGAACACACCACCGCTTCCCCGGCACCCGGACTGACCGTCATTGCCGGCGGAAAGCTGACGACCTACCGCATCATGGCGGAGGACGCCGTGGACTTCGCGCTTGGCTCCCAGGCCCGGAACAACCCCTCGGTGACCAGCAACGTCCCGCTTTTGGGCGCGGTCAACCTCGAGGTCCAGCGCAACTGGAGCCGGACCTATGCGCGGATCTACGGGTGGTCGGACGCAGTCGTCGACCACCTGCTGCACCGCTACGGATCGCTGATCACCGACATCGTCGCCCTCTGTTCCGCGGACACGTCGCTGGCCCGGCCGCTGGAGCACGCGCCCGCCTACCTGCGGGCCGAGATCAGCTATGCGGCGAGCCATGAGGGCGCCTTCCATCTGGAGGACGTCCTGCTGCACCGTACGCGGCTGAACTACGAGGTCCGTGACCGCGGGCTGGCGGCACTGGACGAAATCTCTGCGCTGATGTCCGACGTCCTGGGCTGGGACGAGGCCCGACGCCAGCGGGAGGTGGAGTCATACACGGCCCGGGCCACGGCGGAGGCGGCAGCGGAGGCCGATGCCAATGATGCGACGGCCGAAGCCACGCGGTTGCGCGTCGATGACATCGCTCCCATGGCATCCCTGGGGCCGCCCCCCGATGCGGGACTGAAGCCGGGGTCGCCGCCGGAATCGGCCGGCACCTCTGGCCCCGTCGGCACCTAGGGGCGGCCCGGGTTCCCCGCACACATCGAATCTTCGACCCACCGTCCACCCGAACCACCAGGAGCCCCCATGAGCACCCAGTACGTCCTCGCCATCGACCAAGGCACCACCAGTTCCCGCGCCATCGTCTTCACGCACGAGGGAACCATCCACTCGGTCGGCCAGCTGGAGCATGACCAGATCTTCCCCCGGGCCGGATGGGTCGAACATAATCCCGAGCAGATCTGGAACAACGTCCGGGAGGCAGTCGGCCAGGCCCTGACCCGGGGCAACATCGCCCACCAGGACCTCGTCGCCGTCGGGATCACCAACCAGCGCGAGACCACGGTGGTGTGGGACAAGACCACCGGGAAGCCCGTCTACAACGCCATCGTCTGGCAGGACACCCGCACCCAGAAGATCGTTGACGAGCTCGGCGGCAGCGACGGCGCCGACAAGTACAAGTCGCGCGTTGGCCTGCCCCTCGCCACGTATTTCTCCGGCCCGAAGATCAAGTGGATCCTGGACAACGTGGAAGGGGCCCGGGAGGCTGCCGAGCGCGGGGACCTGCTCTTCGGCAACACCGACACGTGGGTGTTGTGGAACATGACCGGCGGCACCGACGGCGGCGTCCACGTCACCGACGTCACCAACGCTTCGCGCACCATGCTCATGAACATCGACACGCTGACCTGGAACGAGGACATCGCCGCCGACATGGGCGTGCCGATGTCGATGCTGCCCGAGATCCGCTCCTCCTCGGAAGTGTATGGGCGCGGCCGCCAGCGCGGCATGGTCCCGGGCGTGCCGATCGCCGGCATCCTGGGCGACCAGCAGGCGGCAACCTTCGGGCAGGCCTGCTTCCAGAAGGGCGCGGCCAAGAACACCTACGGAACGGGCAACTTCATGTTGCTGAACACCGGAACCGAGCCCGTCGCCAGCAAGAACGGGCTCCTGACGACGGTCTGCTACAAGATCGGCGACGCCCCGCAGGTCTACGCTCTCGAGGGGTCCATCGCGGTCACCGGTTCCCTCGTGCAGTGGCTGCGGGACAACCTGGGCCTCTTCGAGGAAGCCCCCGACATCGAGTACTACGCGAACAAGGTGGACAACAACGGAGGCGCCTACTTTGTCCCTGCATTCTCCGGGCTGTTCGCCCCGCATTGGCGGGCCGACGCCCGCGGCGCGCTGGTGGGGCTGACACGATTCGTGAACAAGAACCACATCGCGCGTGCGGCCCTGGAGGCAACGGCGTTCCAATCCCGTGAAGTCCTGGATGCCATGAATGCCGATTCCGGCGTCGATCTCACCGAATTGCGCGTGGACGGCGGCATGGTCGCCAACGAGCTGCTGATGCAGTTCCAGGCCGACATCCTCGATGTGGACGTCGTGCGTCCCGAGGTTGCCGAGACCACGGCCCTGGGTGCGGCCTATGCGGCGGGGATCGCCGTCGGCTTCTGGAACGGCGAGGACGATGTGGTCGCCAACTGGCGCGAGGGCAAGCGTTGGAGCCCGGAGATGGATCCGGCCGAACGAGACCGCCAGTACCGGCTCTGGAAGAAGGCGGTCACCAAGACATTGGACTGGGTCGACGACGACGTCCAGTAGGTGCCCCGGCTGGCTTGCCCGTCCGCACCGCTGATTGGAGAGGAAGTGATCGTCCGATTGCACGCGCCCACCACCACGCTGGGAATCCGCTTGAACACCTTTCGAAAGGACTGAAGAGCCATGTCTGACAACAGAGCCGTCGCATACAAGGGAACCGGAAAGGTCGAGGTCATCGACACCGAGTACCCGACGTTCGAACTCAAAGACGGTCCGGGAGTCAATCCCGCCAACGTGGGTCGCAAGGTGCCCCACGGGGTCATCCTGCGCACCGTCACCACGAACATCTGCGGTTCGGACCAGCACATGGTGCGAGGCCGGACCACTGCGCCGATCGGCCTGGTGCTGGGGCACGAAATCACGGGCGAGGTCGTCGAGGTCGGGCCCGGCGTCGAGTTCATCAAGGTCGGCGACATCTGCTCGGTGCCGTTCAACATCTCCTGCGGCCGCTGCCGCAATTGCAAGGAACGCAAAACCGGCATCTGCCTGAACGTGAACCCCGACCGCCCGGGCAGCGCCTATGGCTACGTCGACATGGGCGGATGGGTCGGCGGGCAGGCCGAATTCGTCCTGGTTCCCTACGCCGATTGGAACCTGCTCAAGTTCCCGGACCGCGACCAGGCGCTCGAGAAGATCATGGACCTGACCATGCTCTCCGACATCCTGCCCACCGGCTTCCACGGCGCCGTGAGTGCCGGCGTCACCGTGGGTTCCACGGTCTATGTGGCCGGCGCGGGCCCCGTGGGGTTGGCTGCCGCGGCCAGCGCCCGCCTGCTCGGTGCCGCCGTCGTCATCGTGGCCGACATGAACGACGACCGTCTGGCCCAGGCCCGCTCCTTTGGGTGCGAAACCATCAACGTCGGTTCCGGGGACCCGGGCGACCAGATCGAGCAGCTGCTCGGCGTCCCCGAAGTGGACTGCGGGATCGACGCCGTGGGCTTCGAGGCGCGGGGGCATGGCGGTGGACGGCAAGCCGAGGAGGCCCCGGCCACTGTCCTGAACTCGCTCATGGACATCACCGCTGCGGGCGGCTCGCTCGGCATCCCCGGCCTCTACGTCACCGGTGATCCGGGGGCCGCGGACGAAGCGGCGCAGAAGGGTTCGCTCTCGCTGTCGCTGGGGACCGGCTGGGCGAAGTCGCTCTCGTTCACCACGGGCCAGTGCCCGGTGATGAAGTACAACCGCCAGCTGATGATGGCGATCCTGCATGACCGGATCAAGATCGCCGACGCTGTCAACGCGAAGGCCATCGGGCTCGAGGACGCGCCCCGCGGCTACGCCGAGTTCGACGCCGGCGCGGCCACCAAGTACGTGCTGAACCCCAACGGCTACATCAAGAACTAGTCGGCACGCCACCACCAACAGCAAGGAGCACACATCGTGTCCGTGACCCTGGCCGGCGCCCGGACGGCCATCGGGGTCGGCGGGGGCGGCGGCGACCAGGCCCAGGCAGTTGCCAAGGCGCGGGCGGCTGCCCTGTAGTTCCCTGTACGCCGGGCCGTCAGCTGGCGGCCCGGCCGGTGGCCAGGGCGATGGCATGTGCCCGGTCGCGGGCGCCGAGCTTGGCGAAGATGTCGTTCACATAGGACTTCACGGTGCTCGGTGACAGGAACAGGTCGGTGGCGATCTGCGCATTGGCCCGTCCGGTGACGATGAGGTCCAGGACCTCGGCCTCGCGCGGGGTCAGCTGGGGAAAGCGTTCCCGCGGGCTGGGCTGCGTCGCCAGGTTCCCGATGATGCGCTCGCCGATCCCCCGGGCAAAAGTCATCTGCCCGTTCGCCGTCGACCTCACGGCGGTTGCGATCTCCTCGCGCCCGGCGTCCTTGGTCAGGTAGCCACGCGCCCCGGCCGCCAGGGCCGCCGCGATGGAGGCGTCGTCGCCATACGTGGTCAGGACGACGACGGCGCTGCGCGGGGCTTCGGCCCGCAAGCGGGCCGTGGCATCGGCTCCGCCGAGCACCGGCATGCGCAGGTCCATCAGCACCACGTCCGGGTCCAACGACACGGACAACTCGATGGCTTCGACCCCGTTGGCGGCCTCGCCGACCACTTCCAGATCGGGAACGAGCCCGAGCACCGTGACCAGGCCGTCGCGCACGATGGCCTGGTCATCGACAACGAGGATGCGGATCATGCGGGCAACCTCACGGTGACGGTAAACGGGTCCCCTGCATCCACGGTGGCCTCTCCCCCGGCGGCGGAAACCCGTTCGCGCAGTCCGGTCAGCCCCCGACCTCCACCGCCGCCATCGCCTCCGGCGTGGACAGCATGTGGTGTGGAGACCACCAGCGTGACCTCTGGTGCTCCGGTGAGTTCCAGGTGGACGTCCTCGCCGGGAGCGTGGCGGCGGGCGTTGGTCAGCAGTTCCTGGGTAGCCCGGCGGACGGCGTCGACCGTCTCGGGTCTGGTGGAGGGCACGCCGTCTACCGTGGCCGTGAGGGTTCCGCCCAGTGAACGGTGCGTCTCGATCAGCGAGCGGACCACCGATTCCGTGGTGGCGCCGGGCTCCCGCAGCGCGGCCACGGCACGCCTGGCCTCCTCCAGTCCGTCGGCCGCCAGCGTGCGGGCCCTCCGGGCGCGATCCCTGGCGGGTTCGGCCTGGCCGGCCTCGAGTTCTGCGTCGACGGCGTCGAGTTGGATGACCAGGGCGCCCAGGCTGTGGGCGAGGACGTCGTGGAGGTCGCGGGCCAGTCGTGCCCGCTCCTCCAACGCCGCCATCTGAGCCCGTTCGGCTGCGGCCGTCACCCGTTCTTCCAGCATGGAGCGATCGGCGGCCTCGGATGCACGGAACTGGCGCCTGCCCAGGGCACCGAGCAACACCATGCCGAAAGCCACCAGTGAGCCAACTGCGGCACCGACGCCGGCAACGGGAGACGCCACCAGCCCGATCGCCAAGGCCAGCAGGGATGCCCCCGCAGCCACGAGACCCCGGCGGAGGGGGATGGACGGCCACGCCACGCAAGCGAAGATCCCGGCAATGGCCGGGACGAAACCGACCACGTCGGTGGACGCGGACGCCAGGGAACCGGCAATGAGCATCACCGCCACCGTCGTCCAGCGGGCAACACCCCAGCGGGTGTTCGACGTGCGCAGCATCGTGGAGGCCAACCAGCCCACTGACGCGACAAGCCCCAGCCACGCACCGACATGACCCGCGGCGTCCGCCAGACGCAGGACCATCAGCACGCCGACCAGCACCGGGGCGACGATGCCCGAAATGGTCATCGCCGGCGAGCTGCGATCCGGCTGGCGGGTGGTCTTCACGTGCTCAGACTATCGCCGGTACGCCGTGTCCCAGACGGGCGGAAATGACCAGGGCACGGACGGCCCGGTTCACTGCGACGACGATGAAGATCATCCCGGTCGCTGAGACGAGCTCGTAGCCCAGGCGGTGGCTGCCGACATCCAGGACGATGCGCACCGCAATCAGCGCAATCCACAGGGCGAGCCCGATCCAACCGGTCCTGGTTTCGGTGGTGATGTCCGCCCCGGTGCCACGGCGGGAGGTGGCTGCCCGGCGTCGCGTCTGGTCCGTCGCGGGACGGAAGTGGGCGAGCCGGCCCATGGCGGCACCGGCACCTGCTGCCAGCAGCAGTTCGATGACCACCAGGCCGAGGTCCACGGTGGTGATGTGTAGTGTCGTGTCACTCAGCGAGGCCAACCCGATGACGGTGAAGATCAGCGGCCCGCGCCAGAACCGGGCCGGGTCCATCGGCCGCCACATGAGTTGGCGGGAGCAGATCCACACGATGATGGCGAGGGCGAGCAGCAGCTGGAAGAAGTTCATGGAGTTCATGCTTCGATCCTTCCGCGCACCGGTCCGCGGCGGCACCACCCCCGGGTGGTGGTCCGGGTGGTGTTCCCGGCGTCGTTGTCCTATCCGACCGCCGCAAACCCCAGCTCAGCTGAAACCGCTTGAGCAGTTTCGATCAGCTGGGGAACGTAGGTGCTGACCAGCTCCTCATGGGAAACCCGTAGCCCGTTGGCCGAGACATTGATGGCGGCCACAACGGTGCCGTTGCGCGTGCGCACGGGCGCAGACGCAGACCTGACACCAATTTCCCGCTCACCATCGACCACGCTGAATCCCTGCATGCGAACGCGATCCAGCTCGTCTCGCAGGGCGCCCGGGTCGGTGATGGTCGTCGGCGTCAACTGGCGCAATTCGACACCCGCCAAATAGGCGTCCAGGGCCTGGGGTGGCAAGGCAGCCAACATGACCTTTCCCAAGGACGTTGCGTAGGCCGGCAGCCGTGAACCGGTGCTCAACGAAATGGCCATGGTCCGGTTCGCGGGGATGCGGGCGAGATAGACAATTTCGTCCCCGTCCAGCGTTGCCATGGAGCAGGACTCATCAAATTCCTTGGCCAGTCGGCGAAGGTGCGGCTGGGCCGTCTCCCAATACGGCAAGGCCGCAAGATATCCGAAACCCAAGCGGAGGACTTTGGGAGTAAGGGTGAAGTTCTTCTCGTCGGTCTCGGCAAATCCGAGACTGACCAGGGTATGCAGGATCCGACGCGCTGTCGGCCGGCTCAGGGATGCCAGCTCGGCGGCCTTGCTGATGGTCAGCGACGGGTTTTCCTGCGAAAACACCTGAAGCAGCCCCAGGGCCCGTGCTACCGAGTCGATGATTTCAGGGTTTTCCCGCGACATGTTTCCTCCTAGATGGACCCCCCCAAGTGTACTACTGGCGTACATGTGGATCTCGGTAGGACAAACTTTCGTTTCGCCCTTGACGTGAGCGGTGTCATACCGGAGGATCAATACATGATCAACCGGCGTACGACCGTACGCCTGTAGTACGAAATACAGATATTCTCGCATCTTCCCTGAGAGATCCCCATGAAAAACTTTCTTCGTTCGGCGTTCGGACCACGGCTATACATCACCGTGGCTGTCGCAATCGTCCTTGGCGCGCTCGTCGGAATACTCTTTCCGGCTGTCGGCACCGGTCTGGCCCCGCTGGGCACCAGCTTCATCGGGCTCATCCAGATGTTGATCGCCCCCGTCATCTTCTGCACGATCGTCGCCGGCATCGCCGGCGCCGGCGAGCTGGCGTCAGTGGGGAGGATCGGCGTCAAGGCCTTCGTCTACTTCGAGGTCATGACGACGCTCGCACTGGCAACAGGCCTGCTCGTCATCAATGTCCTGAAGCCAGGGGCCGGCATGAATGCCGATGCGTCCGAATTGAAACTCAATGATGCGGCCCAGTCGTACGTCCAAGCCGGCGAGAACAATTCCATGCTCGACTTCTTCCTCAACATCATTCCGCACTCATTCGTTGGAGCCTTCTCCGACAACAACGTCCTCCAGGTCCTGCTGCTGGCCGTCCTGACTGCCATCGCCATCGGCATCGCCGGGCCAAAGGCAGACGGGATCGTGGCGGCGGTTGAAAAGCTCAACGCGGTCATCTTCGGCATCATCAAGATCATCATGTACCTGGCGCCCCTCGGCGCGTTCGGGGCCATGGCCTACACGACCGGCAAGTTCGGCGTGGCAACGCTGCTGAGCCTCGGATGGGTTGTGCTGCTGTTCTGGCTGACCGGCATCGCCTTCGCCGTCCTGGCCTTTGGTGCAGTTGCCCGCATTTGCGGGCTGAGGATCCTCGTCATCTACCGCTATTTCAAGGAAGAAATCCTCATCACCCTGGGCACATCGAATTACGAAGCGGTCATGCCGCAACTGATGCGCAAGCTCGAGGCCATCGGCTGCCCCAAGTCGGTCGTCGGGCTGGTGGTTCCCTCCGGCTACGCGTTCAACGGAGACGGCGTCTGCCTCTACCTCGGCTTCGCCTCCCTGTTCATCGCGCAGGCCTTCGGAATCGACATGACCATCTGGCAGCAGGTCGGCCTCCTTGCGGTCTTCATGCTCACCTCCAAGGGAAGCGCCGGCGTCGCCGGCGCAGGATTCGTCATCCTCGCCGCGACGCTGTCCACCACCGGATCGGTGCCGGTCGTGGGAATCATGCTTCTGCTCGGTGTCGACCGCTTCCTGTCCACGATGCGTGGGCTGGTCAGCCTGGCGGGACAGATGATGGGAAGCATCGTGGTCAGCAGCTGGGAGAAGAGACTCGATGCCCCCCGGGCCCTGCGCATCATGCGCGGCCAGGAGTCGCCGATTGAAACCGAAGTCCCGTCCCCCAAAAAACTGTCCGAGCTGAACGCCGCCCAGGCCTAAAGAACGAAAGAGACACCCCACAAAGTGCCACGCCTCCCCTATGCCATACCGTCCAATGATGTCGCCGCTTCCATCAGCAACCGGCGCGGCGGCCAGTTGACTCCGCTGGACCTCCTCCTATCCCACAATGACGCGCTGGCCAGCGGCTGGAATTCCCTGCTCGGGGCAGTCCGAAATGAATTCAGCTTCCCGGGCGATCTCCGGGAGATGGCCATACTACGCATCGGCCATCTGAATCACGCCCGCTATGAATGGGATGCCCATCTCCCGGTGGCCCGGGCGGAGGGCCTACCCGACGAGGTCATCGCCACGTTGGAGCAGGAATCGCCCCACACTGGACACGAGATCCACGATGCCCTTCTGGGCTACATCGACGAAATGACACTCGACGTCGTCGTCACCCAGGAGACGTTCGAGCAGCTGCGTTTGCATTTCTCCGACGTCGCCATTGCCGAGCTCACCGCGATCGTCGCCAGCTACAACATGGTCAGCCGGTTCCTCGTCGCCCTCGACGTCCAGACCGCGGACCGCGAACTCGTCACCGCCATCACTGGGGCCCGGAATGCATGACCTGACCGTCACCACCCCCGGGCCCCACACCGATTTCAAGAAGCCGCGGATCACCCTGCCGGTCGGAAGCTGCGACGCACACGTCCATCTCTTCGGGCCGCATGACCGGTTCCCCTTTGCACCAGAACGCACCTTCACCCCGCCCGACGTTCCGCTGGAAACATTGCGCCAGCTCCACGAAACCATGGGGTTCAGTCGTTCGGTCCTCGTCCAGTCCGCCTGCCACGGAGGAGACCACAGCGTCTTGTTCGATGCCCTGGAACGTGGACAGGGCGCCTACCGCGCCGTGGCCCTCCTGGGCCCGGAGACAACGATTGAGGACATCCGGACCATGGACGCAGCCGGCTTCTGCGGGGCCCGGGTCCACTTCGCCCCCCATCTTGGGGCGCCGCCGACCCGGGAAGAACTGCGACGGCTGGTCGACCTCATTGGGCCGTTCGGCTGGCACCTGGAAGTACACACCATGGGTGCGGGCATCCTCGATTTCGCGGAGATTGCCGACGCCGTCACCATCCGGGTCGTCGTGGACCACATGGCCCGCTTCGTCCTCCCGGACGGCGATGTCCCGGGCGCATATTCGGCGACCGTGGACCTCCTCCACGGCGACGACGTCTGGATCAAACTCAGCGGGGTGGACCGGGTCTCCCGCGAGTTTCCATCCATGGCCGATGGGCTCGCGCTGGCTCGTCGGTTCTTCTTGGCCCGGCCGGACCGCTGCCTCTGGGGCAGCGACTTCCCACACCCGAACACGCAAGGTTTCATGCCATGGGACCACGACCTGGTCAATGGCATCGAAACCATCGCCCCGACCGACTCCGAGCGACGCCAGCTCCTGGTGCGGAACCCCGAAGTTTGTTTTGGCTTCGGCCCTGCCTAGCCAACCACGACGAAAGGAACTGCGAAAATGAGTCGACTTCACGACAAGATCGCACTGGTCATCGGTGCCGGAAGCGCCGGGCCGGGGTGGGGGAACGGCCGGGCATGTGCCGCGGTTTTCGCCGCAGAAGGTGCCACTGTGGTGGCAGCGGACGTCAATGAACTGGCCCTTGAAAACACGCTGGAGTTGATCCGGGATCAAGGAGGTACTGCCTCCGGCCGCGGATGCGACGTCACCGACACTGCCTCGGTCCGGGCCCTCATCGAATCGGTCATTGCGGAGCACGGACGAATCGATGTACTCGTCAATGTCGTCGGCGGGTCGATGCACGGTGGTGCGGCCGAGCTGGGCGAAGACGACTGGAACCGGCAGGTGGATCTCAATCTCACGAGCGTGTACCGGGCCTGCCATGAGGTCATCCCCCACATGATCGCCGAGAAGTCCGGCTCCATCGTCAACATCGCGTCGACGTCAGGACTTCGCTGGACAGGCTCCCCTCAAGTCGCCTACGCCTCCACGAAGGCAGGGGTCATCTCCTTCTCACGAGTCACTGCCGTCCAGTACGCCCCGATGGGCATTCGGATAAATACCGTCGTTCCCGGCCAGCTTCACACTCCGATGGTCGAATCGCGGCTCGCCGGGCAACGAGCCGGCGGGGATGTTGACGGGCTGCTGAAACAGCGGCAGGCACGCATCCCTTTGGGGTTCATGGGAGACGGGCGCGATACGGCCTATGCTGCCTTGTTCCTGGCTTCGGACGAGGCCCGTTTCATCACCGGCACGGAAATCCTCGTCGACGGCGGCATGACCGCCCGGTGCGACTAGGACTTGGAAGACAGGACAAGAAATTGACCGATCAGGAACTACTGCTGGTGTATTCGGATCCCGGCGACGTCCCCTTGGAAAAATTCAACGACTGGTACGACAACGAGCACGTCCCGTTGCGCATGCAGTTCCCGGAATTCCGCAACGGGTTCCGGTTCACATCGGCCGATGATGAGCGACCACAGTGGATGGCTGCCTACGACGTGGAGGCCGGGTTCCTCGACACGGACCGCTACGGGCGGCTTCGCGCGAATCGAAGCCCCCGGGAGCAGGGAGTCGTTGAACGATTGGCGACATTGGACCGAAGGACCTACGAGTTGATCCGGGAATCCGGCGGACTCCACGGGTTACCGCGCTACCAGGTGATCGTCGGCATGACCTCGAGGGATGAGGCGGGGCTGCTGGATTGGTATGCCGAGGAGCACATTCCCTTGTTGTTGCAGATCCCCGGGTGGCGTCGCGTCCGCCAATTCAGACTCCGCGAGGGCAGCGGCGAAGCCCTCTTGGCCATCCACGACATCGACGACCCCGCGCTCTTTGACACCGCGGAGTGGAAAGCAGCAACCTCCACCTCGAGACGTGCGGCTGTCCTGTCTGCCGTGACGCAGCGAAGCCGGCGGGTCTTCCGGTTCCACAACTCGGGCCGCTGAACGGCGGGCCGGCCCGTCCCGGCGTGCAGATGGGCCCAGAGCTGGGGATCAACCCTCTTACCAGCCGCTTCCGGAACACCCGGATGAAGGGGACGACTACCGGAGAGTGGTCGGAAGCGGTGACCCCGGAACGGGGTCACCGTGGGCGTCGGCCCGGTCCATCCGGTGGGGGGTCTCTCCTGAAGAACGGCTCCCGTTGCGTCGACACGACGATCCCGGCCACGATCAGCAACAGGATGGTCTGGATGATCTTCGTGTCGGGGTCCGTCCTGAAGAGCTCGTTGGCGAGATTTGCGGTGACGTGGAAGAGGAATGCGATGAGGATGCTGCGGCCCGTGCTGAAGTACAGCCAGTTCCTCAGGATCACGAACGCCACCATGGACAGCGGGAAGTTCAGCACGTGAACCCAGCCCATCTCGATGACCTCCTGGCGGTAGTAGCCCTGGATGAACCCCAGCGGCAGGTGCCAGAGGGCCCAGATGAGCGTGGACACCAGCGAAGCGGTGAAGACCGGCATCCGTCGAAGCAGCGCGTCGGTGCCGTAGCTGTGCCAGGCCAGTTCCTCGAAGACTGCCGCACCGATCAGGGTGAACCACACGGGAAGCAACCCGGCGGAAAACGTGATTCCGCCGCGCAGTTGGAACTGTTCGGGACCGTATCCGAAGGCCAACGAGATGGCCTGGGCGGCCAGGATGCTCGCCACCGGCAACAGCAGGGCCGCCCCGGTGTGAAAGGCGCCGATGCGCCGCGGCAGGAGCCGCCGCAGGATGTCCGCCCGGAGATCGGGCCGGTGGCGGACCAGGAAGACGACGACTAATACCGGTGCCACCAGACCGCTGACGCCCAGGGCCGCGGTCCAGACCTGCACTGCACCGGTCTGCGCGTCCAGCTGGCTGAGATGGGCCGACAGGAACCAGAAGCCCCACGGAATGATCGTCGCGAGGGCATAGAAGACAACGGGCCGATCGTATGGTGGAGGTGACCGGGAATTCGACGGTGCTGCTCATCGGGAGCTCCCAGGTGGTGTGAAACCAGCCTAGGGACGTGCAGAGGCGCGCGGCATCGGTGAAGTCCCCGGTCCCACCCTGAAGAAACCCGCAGTTGGCATCGAGCACTTCAGGGGATCGGCACCCCTACTTCGCCTCGGTGATGAGTCCCTGCTGGAGCATCCAGTCGTAGGCAACGTCGGCGGGTTCCTCGCCGTTGACGTCCACGCGCAGGTTCAGCTCACGCATCACGTCGTCGGTCAGCAGCGGCGAAATCTGCGCGAAGACGTCACTCAACTGCGGATACTCCTCCAGCGTCTCGGTGTTGTAGACCGGTGCGCCGTTGTAGGCGGGGAAGAACTTGCGGTCATCTTCGAGGACGACGAGGTCCAGGGCCTTGATGCGGCCGTCGGTGGTGAAGACCTCGCCGAAGTTGCAGTCGCCCTGGTCGGTGGCCGAATACACGGCGCCGGTGTCGTAGGTGCCGATGTTCGAGTCGGGAACCCCGTTGGCGGCACCGCGCTTCAGCCCGTAGGCCTTGAGCATGGGGTTGAAGCCGTCGGACCGGGAGTTGAATTCGGCTTCCACGCAGAAGGTGCGCTGTTTGACCGGCAGGTCCGCAATCTGCGAGAGCTTGGTGATCCCCCCGAGCTTCTTGACCGCCTCCCGGCGGACGGCGAAGGCATAGGTGTTGTTCAACGGTGCCGGCTTACCCCAGGTGAGGCCGTTCTTGAGGTCCTCGTCGTGGACCGCCTGCCACTGCTTCTGCTTCTCCGGGATGCCCTTGGCGTGGCCCATGTAGGTGATCCATGCGGTTCCGGTGTATTCCCAGGTGAAGTCGGCCTGGTCCGAGAGCATGAGCTCGCGCACCGGCTGGCTGCCCGGCACATTGGTCAGGTCGGTGACCTTGAAGCCGGCGGCCTTCGCGGCGAGCACCGCGATCTTGCCCAGCACCAGCTGCTCGGTGAAGTTCTTCGAGGTCACGGTCAGCTTCGCGTCATCGGGAAGCCCGTCGATGTGCTTGATAGTTCCCGGCGCCGCGTCCGGGACGTAGGAGGCAGCGGACTGCAAGCCGCATCCGGCCAGCATCCCGACGGTGGCGAGGGCCGCGGCGGTGGCGAGCAGCCGGCGTCGTGCTGTCTTGATCGGTGCAACCATGGCTAGAGTCCCTTCGGGCGGGCGACGTGCTCGACGAGTCGGCCCAGCCAGTCGACGATCAGGGCCAGCAGGGCCACGAGCAGCGAGCCGGCCACCAGCACCGCGGTGAGGTCGAGGTTCACCCCGGTGGTGATGAGGATGCCCAGGCCGCCGCCGTTGATGAACGTGGCCAGCGTTGCCGTGCCGACCAGCAGCACCAACGCCGTGCGGATGCCGGCCAGCATGACGGGCACGGCCAGCGGGAGTTCGACCTTCCAGAGCACGGCGCCGGAGCTCATGCCCATGCCGCGGCCGGCCTCGATGAGTCGTTCGTCGACCTGGCGCAGGCCGACCATGGTGTTGCGCAGCACCGGCAGGATGCCGTACGCGACCAGGGCGATGATGGCCGCCCAGAAGCCGAAGCCGACCCAGAAGGCCAGCAGCACGACCAGGCCGATGGCCGGGGCCGCCTGGCCGAAGTTGGCCACCGCCACGATGGGGCCGCTGGCCTTGCGCAGGGGTCCGCGGGTGAGCGCGATGCCCAAGGGGATGGCGATGACCAGCACGATCACCGTGGCGAGCACCGTGAGCTGGAGGTGCTCCACCGTGTAGCCCCAGAGGGCGTCCGGTGCCAGGGTGGCGCGTTCGGTCTCCGACAGATCCGCGGTGGCCAGCCACACGAGCAGGATCCCCAGGGCGATGAGGATGCCCACGAGCTGCCAGATCAGGGGCTTGAGGGAGGGGCCGGCGGCCGGTCGGGACGGTGCCAGGGCTTCACCGGGGTCCGGAGCCGTCTGGTTGCTGGTATCGGGCGTGCTCATGGCCGGGTGTCCTCATCCGGGGCGGACCCGTCCGGCGCGCCGGCCGGCCCGGCGTCCGGGGACTCGGCCGACAGGGCTGCGGCCGCCGCGGTGGTGGGGATGGCCCCGCTGTTCAGCCCCACCGGCGAATCTGAGTCCCCCTTGGCCGCTTCCTGCGCGGCCCGGATGGAATCCATGACGGTGTCGACGGTGACCAGCCCCAGGAAGGCGTCGCGCCGGCCAGTGACGAGGGCCGCACTGACGCTGTTGACGAGCATGACGTCGAGCGCGTCGTTGAGCGTGGAGCGGTCGGAGACCACCGCAAGGTTCGGATCGACCTGATCGGTCATGACCTGCAGGCGTGATACCTGGCGGCGGTTCAGCCACTGCACGGGCCGCCGGCGCCGGTCCAGCACCACCACGTTCTTCTTGCCCTCCCCCTCGAGGCGGGAGAGGACGTCGGAGGCCAGGTCCCCGGCGACTGCGGTGAGGGCCTCCTCGAGGTCCACGTCATGGACGCGGTTCAACGTCAGTTGCTTCAGGCCGGCACCGGAGCCGATGAAGTTCTCGACGAACTCGTTGGCCGGGTTGGCCAGGATGCGCTCCGGGGAGTCGTATTGGACCAGTTGGGCGCCCTCGTTGAACACGGCGATCCAGTCCCCGAGCTTCACCGCCTCGTCGAAGTCGTGGGTGACGCAGACGATGGTCTTCTGCAGTTCGTGCTGGATGTTGATCAGCTCGTCCTGCAGACGCTGACGGGTAATCGGATCCACCGCGCCGAAGGGCTCGTCCATGAGCAGGATGGGCGGGTCTGCCGCGAGGGCCCGGGCGACGCCGACGCGTTGCTGCTGGCCGCCGGAGAGTTCCTTGGGGTAGCGGTCCTTGTAGGTGGCCGAATCCAGCGAGACGAGTTCGAGCAGTTCGTCGACGCGGGCCGCGATGCGTGCCTTGTCCCAGCCGAGCATCTTGGGGACCAGGCCGATGTTCGCAGCGACGGTCATGTGGGGGAAGAGCCCACCGGCCTGGATGACGTACCCGATCTTCCGGCGCAACTTGTCGCCGTCCATGGCGGTGACATCCTCGCCGTTGATGACGATCCCGCCCCCGGTGGGTTCGATCAGGCGGTTGATCATCTTCAGCGTCGTCGTCTTGCCGCAGCCCGAGGGGCCCACGAACATGACGATGGAACCGGCCGGGATTTCCAGGGTCAGGCCCCCCACGGCCGGCTGGGCCTGGCCCGGGTATTGCTTGGTCACCTCCTGCAGCAGGATCGATGCACCGGTGACGCCTTCGGGGGTGTCCTGGGTGGAAGTTTGCAGATCAGACACGGATACCTCGCGGTGTGGTGAGACGACCCAGGCCGACAAGCAGCAGGTCGAGGATGAAGGCCAACAGGATCACGCCGACGACGCCGACGACCACCGATTCGAAGGCGTTGGCGCCGCCGAGCCGGGACAGACCGGAAAAGATGAAGCCGCCCAGGCCGGGGCCGAGCGAATACGCGGCAATGGCGGCCACGCCCATGACCATCTGGGCGGAGACGCGCACGCCGGTGAGGATGATGGGCCAGGCCATCGGGATCTCCACCGTGGCCAGCGTGCGGAAACGGCTCATGCCGATGCCGCGGGCCGACTCAACGGTGGCCGGCGGGATGCCCGCCAGGCCGACCACCGCGTTGCGCAGGATCGGCAGCGCCGCGAAGAACGTGACCACGGTGACGGCCGGCGGAACACCGAAGCCCATGGGGGCGATCAGCAGCCCGATCATGGCGAAGGACGGGATGGTCAGGCCGATCGCCGAGATGCTGTTCGCCGTGGAACTGGCGATCCTGCTGCGGTAGACCAACGCAGCGATGACCACGGCGATGATGGTTGCCAGGATGAGGCACTGGACGACCAGGCTGAAGTGCTGCCAGGCAGCAAAAAGGATCTGGCGGTATCTCTCGCCGACGAATTCCCACACGTTCAGACCTACTTCACCCTGGTTGCGAATCACTCAGTGCAGCGGATCGTGATCCGCGTCATGGGTACCCACGCTAGCCACGGCGGGCACTTTCTGCCCGGTGATATCGGAGAAGTGGGTGATCCGTTACCATTCCGTAACGTGTGGGCCGGCCCACCGCACGCCGGTTTGCGCGGTACGCCAGGAGCCAAAACCGGCGCTGGTGCTTGCCACGCACCGGGCCGGGTGCAAAAGTGAAGACGTTGACTCCCCACCACGTTAGGAGCACGAAACCATGGCTGATCTCGCCGGCAAGAAGGTCCTCGCACTGGTCACGAACCGCGGCGTCGAACAGGACGAATTGAAGATCCCCACCGATCGATTGCGCGGCGCGGGCGTGCAGGTCACCGTCGCAGCCCCCGAGTCCGGGGACGTCCAGACCCTGGTCGGCGACTGGGACCTGGGCGAGAAGATCCCCGTGGACACCATCCTCGCCGACGTGGCGGAGGCCGATTTCGACCTGCTGCTGGTTCCCGGCGGCACCCTGAACGCCGACAACCTGCGCCTGGACGTCGACGCGCAGCGCATCGTCACCGCCTTCACGACCTCCGGCCGACCCGTCGCCTCCATCTGCCACGGACCGTGGCTGCTGGTCGAAACCGGGCTGGTCAAGGGCAAGACGCTGACCTCCTACATCTCCATCAAGACCGACGTCGAAAACGCCGGCGGCACCTGGAAGGACCAGGAGGTCTTCCGCTGCACGGCCGAGGGCTACCCGCTGATCACCTCACGCAACCCCGGCGACCTGGACCCGTTCATCGGTGCCATCGAAGACGAACTGGCGCAGTAGGACCCCGCACCCCACACCATCCACAGAAGGAGCAATGACCTTGGCTACCAAGAACACCACCCATGCTGGATACACCGTCCCCGGGCTGAGCCTCGCCGACGGACACCAGGTGGGCGACACGCTGCAGATGCGCCTCCACGCCCTCAACGACCTCCAGCTCACGCTCAAGCATGCGCACTGGAACGTGGTGGGCCGTGACTTCATCGGCGTCCACGAGATGCTGGACCCGCAGATCGAGCAGGTCCGCGCCATGATCGACGCCCTCGCCGAGCGCATGGCCACCCTGGGGGTCTCCCCCAACGGCCTCGCCGGCGCACTCGTGGCGGCGCGCCCGTGGGATGACTACGACATCCAGCGCGCCGGCACCGCCGAGCACCTGGCGGCACTGGATCTCGTCTACACCGGCGTCATCGAGAGCCACCGGAAGGCACGTGCCGTGGCCGAGGAGCTCGACCCCATCACCGAGGACCTGCTGATCAGCCAGATCGGCGAGCTCGAGCTGTTCCAGTGGTTCATGCGCTCCCATCTGGAGAACAGCCAGGGCACCCTCGACGATGCCTCGGCGAAAACCGAGAAGTCGGCGGCCGCCTCCACGAAGTCCTCGTCGGCCAAGAAGGGCACCTCCAAGAAGAAGTAGGCGCCAAGTACGACGACGGTCCGTGGGCTTGATTGCCCACGGACCGTTTTCCATGACGTCGATGCGCGCCGGTGCCTACCGCCCCAGCTCCAACCCCACGGTGATCTCATCGTCAAGTTCGATCCCATCCGCCCGGCGCACTGCGACCTTGAGCGGCACCAGATAGCCGCCGTCCTTCGGGAAGAGCGAGGTGGTGAACGTGGTGCCGCCGATCGTCGCGGTCACCGGGATCACGCCCCAGCCGTAGGTGACCTGGGCGGCGACATCGTGGATGTAGTTCGCGACGTCGTCGGGCACGGGCAGGTAGTAGAAGGGTGCCGGCCCGCGCCAGTGGAACACGGTTCCCGTGGCCCGCAAGGCGCCGTCGTCGTCCTCAATCGTTTCCGCCGCGGAAGCCATGGCCTACTCCCCGGCCGGAGCGTTCGGGTCCAGGTGCTGGCGCGGCACCCGGTCCCGGTCGTAGGTGATCTCCGTGTAGCCGTGTTCGCGCGGCGTGCCGTCGTCGCCGAGGTTCACGAAGACGATCCGCTCGATGGTCAGGATCGAGCTGCGGGTGAACATGTTGCGGACCTCGGCGCGCATGGTCAGGGAGGTCCTGCCGAAATGCGTGGCGGTCAGCCCCATCTCGATCAGGTCGCCCTGCCGGGCGGAGCTGACGAAGTTGATCTCCGACATGTACTTCGTCACCGCGTTGCCGTTGCCCAGCTGCACGATCGCGTAGATCGCCGCCTCCTCGTCGATCCACCGCAGCAGGCTGCCGCCGAACAGCGTCCCGTTGGCGTTCAGGTCCTCCGGCCTCACCCACTTGCGGGTATGGAAGGTGATGTCCCCGTGTTCCTCCATGCGCCTGCCCCTGCCCTGGTCCGAGTACGACGACGGTGCCCGGCTGCCGGGACGCCGCTGCGGTTGCTGGTCTCAGCCTACGGTTTCCGGGCGGGCCAGCCCAGTGCACCGAATGGTCGTCCCTCCGGCCGGGCCCAGGGAGCCGAGCGGGACGAACGCGCTCAACGGCGCCTGACCGGCTCGGCGTTGAAGCGCTGACGCGAGTCCGAAATCACCTGCAGGCCGCTCGCTCGTTGAAAACGAGCCTCGCTCAGCTCGACGCCGACTACTCCCCGGAGCAGGTCTCCAGAGCGCACACGACGGAGAGTGCATGGCGGTCCATCGACACGGAAATCGGCCTCCTCACCGCCACCGAGGTCGCGCAGCGGTGCGGGTCGGGGTCAACTGGCCGCAGCAGCTATGCCTCGGACGCGCGCCGCGGCGGCCGGCTGCTCGGGCTCAAGCGGTTGAACCGCTACCTGTATCCGGCGTTCCAACTCGGTCCGACGGGTCCCCACGCTGTCGTCGCGAACCTGAAGAAGGCCGGCGATCTACTCGAAGTAGGCGAGGAGGCGATACTGCTGTGGATGACGACGCCGACCACGTGGTGGGATGGGGAATCCCGCCCGATCGACCATCTCGATGATCCTGAAGGTGTGGATGCCGCTTTCACCTCGCATTATGGCAGCACTTGGTGATGCCCACCCCCGAGGGAAGGACGGTCAATCCCCGTAGTGAGCTGCTTCCGGCCGGCACCGAACTCGCCAGGATCCACTCGGCCGCCTATGGGGCAGCTGATTTCAATCCCGGGCCGACGCCGGCCGCCGTCCAGACACGGTTTGCCTTCTTTGGATTTCCCACTGTTCCCGTCCTCCACGCCGCACAAACGGACGACGCTGCCATCGCAGAAGTCCTACTGCACGACGTCCCCGTCTCAGGCGGCAGGCTCGACGAGGGTCTGGTCCGCCAGCGGGTCCTCTCCCACGTCGTCTCGACGCGGGATCTTCGGCTCGCTGTGTTGCACGGCGACGGGTTCCGAAGGCCCGGGACGGGTCCCGAAGACATCACCCGCACTTCGCCGCGCCGGTATTCCGAAGCGGTTCCCTGGGCCGAGGCTGCCCACACTGCCGGTTTCGATGGCCTCGTGTGGATGAGCCATCGTCATGATTCCGCAAGATCGTACGTCTTCTTTGGAACCGACACGGCACCTGACGCCTTCGAGCCCGGCGCCGGAACCAAACGGGTCTTCGCCTTTGACCACGATCTGGATTGGCTCACCCGAAAGCTGCTCCCCCTGAACGTCCACATCACGACCGCGCCCTAGCCACTCGGAGTTCCCGTGCCGTGCGCCCGACCTCAGGGTGCCGGCGCGGCGACCGGCGCCGCGGCCGAGTCGACGGAAGCGAACGCCCCGCGGTAGGCGGCAGCCGGGTGCCGGTCGTTGAGCCGGTCGGTGCCGAACAGCTTGGCGCGCAGGGTGCCCTCGCTGTACTCGCTCTGGGCCAGGCCGCGCTGGCGCAGCACGGGCAGCACCTCGTCGGCGAACTCGGCAAACGAGCCGGGAATCACCCAGTTGATGACGTTGATGCCGTCGACTCCGGCGTCCTGCCACTCCTGCAGCCGGTCCGCGATCTGTTCCGGTGTTCCGACGATCCGCGAATTGCGGGCCTGCAGCCAGGCCAGGTCCTCGACGAGCGGCTCACGGTCGGTGATGTGCTTGGACACCCACTCGGTGAAGCCCTTCGCCGTGTTGGTATCGACCTGGCTCAGCGGGGTCTTCGGTGGGTACACGCGGCCCGTCTTGTCCACGATGGCCATATGGGCCAGGTAGCCCTCGATGGAGACGTACTGGTCGTATTCGGCCTCCTTGGCCCGTGCCTCCTCCTCGGTGGCACCGATGACGAAGGAGAGCCCCATGAAGAACTTGATGTCCTCACCGCGCCGCCCCAGCTCGACGGCCTGGCGGCGGGTGTCCTCGATGATCTGGCGGGCGATCGCGGGGCTCGGCGCGATGATGAAGACCGCCTCGGCATTGCGGGCGGCGAACGCCCGGCCGGAGGCGGAGCTGCCGGCCTGGAAGAGCACGGGGGTGCGCTGCGGCGACGGCGAGGGCAGGTGGGGGCCCTCCACCTTGTACCGCGGACCCTCATGGTGGATCTTGTGGACCCGCGCCGGATCGGCATGCCGGCCGCCCGGCCGGTCGACCTGCACCGCACCCTCGTCCCACGAGCCCTCCCAGAGCTTGTAGGCGACGTCGACGTACTCGTCGGCCCAGGCGTAGCGCTCGGCATGGTCCGTCAACTGCGGCAGCCCGAAGTTCCGGGCGCCGTTGTCCTGCATCCCGGTCACGATGTTCCAGGCGATGCGCCCCTTGGAGATGTGGTCCAGGGTGGAGATCTGCCGGGCGAAGTTGAACGGATGGTTCTGCACGACGTTGGAGGTGGTGGCCAGCCCGATGTGCTGCGTGCTCACGGCGAGCGCACCGAGCAGGACGGTCGGGTCATTCGAGGGGATCTGCAGCCCCTCCTCGACGTAGACGTCGTAGTCGGCGTCCGAATCCCCGTACAGGCCGGAGACGTCGGCGAAGAACATGGCGTCGAATTTCGCGGCCTCCAGCAGCTGGGCCAGCTCGATCCAGGTGTCCACGTCGTTGAAGCGGGTCTGCCCGGCGTCGGGGCGCCGCCACTGCCCGTGGTGGATGTGGCTGGTGGTGTTCATGACGAAGGCATTGAAATGCAGTGGCTGGCCCATGGGTGCTCCTTGGCTGGACGGCGGGGTGGGGCGGTGGTGTTGCGGACCATGCTGGCACCCGGGTGCAGCCGCGTCGATGGGCCCGACATCCGGCGTCGTCCTGCGTCTCATGACGTGCGGACAGCGCGTCACATGTCCTGAGATGACGCAGCCAACCCGCTGCCGTGGCGGCCCCAGGGGCCGGATATGTCGCCGTGTGTCGCGCCACGACAACCGGTGAAGCGGCGGTGGTGGGAGGTGGCGGTGCGCGCGTAGAACTGACGTCAATCCACTCATCCAGCACGCCGATCCGCAGGAGAACCATCGTGATCCACCCCGCTCCGGGCCCCTCCCCGGCCAGCCGCCAGCCAGTCCCCGGGCGGCGTCCGCATCTGCTGGGCGCAGCCCTGGCAGCCACCTCGATGCTGCTGCTCTCCGCCTGCGGCGGCAACGCGACGGCCGCCGGGAACACCGGGGAGCGCGTGGACGGCGGCACCATCCGCTACGCCCACCTGCAGGAGGTCCCCTGCGTGTATGGCGGCTGGGTCCAGCAGGCGTACCTCTCGCGCCAAGTGCTCGATTCGCTGGTCAGCCAGACGGACGACGGGTCGATCGTGCCCTGGCTGGCCCGGTCCTGGAAGGTCTCGGCGGACCGCACGACCTGGACCTTCCAGCTCAAACCCGGCGTCAAGTTCACCGACGGGACACCACTGGACGCCCAGGCCGTCGCCGACAACTTCGACTTCTGGATGGACGGGGGCAACGGCACCGTCCAGGCACACATCGGCGACTACTACTCCTCGGCGGAAGCCGTCGATGCCACCACGCTGCGGGTCCACCTGAAGGCCCCCTACGGTCCGCTGCTCTCGGCGCTGAGCCAGGGGTACTTCGGCATCCAATCCCCCACCGCGCTGCGCACCCGCACCGAACAGCAGAACTGCGAGGCGCCCATCGGTTCCGGGCCGTTCACCGTCGGCGAGTGGAAGCGGGGCGAATCGATCACGCTGCACCGCAACGACTCCTACGATTCCGCGCCGGCCAACGCCAGGCACCAGGGGCCGGCCTACGTCGAGAACGTGGTCTGGTCGTTCGTGCAGGACAACACCTCACGGTACGGCTCCCTGGTCAGCGACGAGTCCGATGCCATCGGCGAGGTCCCCACAGTGGACTTCGACGATGCCAGCTCCCGGTTCAACGCCCAGCAGTATGTGACGCCGGGCCGGCCGGTGACGCTGTCGCTGAACACGGTCCAGGGTCCGTTCACCGACCGCCGGGTCCGCCAGGCCTTCTCCTACGCCTCCGACCGCCGGGCCAACGTGGAATCGGCGTTCCTGGGAGTGGTCCCCTTCGAGGGCAACGGGTACGTCAGCCAGACCACCCCCGGCTACAACGCGTCCGTTGCGGGCGACTACCCCTACGACCCGGCGAAGGCCGCGGCACTGCTGGACGCCGCCGGGTGGACGGGGCGGGCGGCGGACGGGACCCGGACGAAGGACGGGAAGGAGCTGGCGGTCGACATCGTCTTCGGGCTGAACTCGATCGTCACCCAGGAGGGGGCCACCGCGCTGCAGAACCTCCAGGCCCAGGTCAAGGAATCGGGCATCAAGGTCAACCTGCACCCCGTCACCCAGTCGGAATTCTTCTCCGGGACGTATTCGACCCCCGACAGCTACGACGCCCAGCTGGGCTACTGGACCAGCCCGCACTCCGGCATCCTCTACATCAACTACCGCGAGACCACCGCGGCAAAGCCGAACAACGCGAACACCACGTTCTACAACAACCCGGCCATCGTCTCCACGATCCGCCACGCGCTCTCCGCCGGCACCACCGCCGACGCCAACCGCTTCTACGCGAAGGCCCAGCAGCAGCTCAGCGACGAGGCGGTCGCCGTGGGCCTGTACGACCAGACCTCCACGATCGCCAGCCGTCCGGACCTCAAGGGCCTCTGGCTCGAGGCCTCGCAGGGCGAACCCGTGTTCCACGACGCCTACTTCACGGAGTGAGAATGACCACCACCTTGCCCGAGACCACCCTCCACCACCCCACGCCGGCACCCGCCGTCGTTCCCCCGCCCACGCGCCGGCCCCGGCGCGTCCTGGGGCTGTTGCGCCGCACCGGGCTCCGCATCCTCTCGGCGCTCGGGGTCATCTGGGCCGCTGCGACCTTCACCTTCTTCATCCAGGCGCTGCTGCCCGGGGACCGCGCGACGCTGCTGCTGAACCAGCTCACCGGCCAGATCCAGGAACGCACCGCCGCCGAGCTGGCCCCCATCAACGCCAAGTACGGGTTCGACGAGTCGCTGCCCGTGCAGTACCTGCACTTCCTCACCGGGCTGCTGCGCGGTGACCTGGGCATGTCCTACCAGCTGTACAAGCCGGTCACCGAGGTCATCGGGGACCAGGTCCTGCCCACGATCGTGCTGACCTTCTCGGCGCTGGCCGTCGCCTGGGTGATCGCCACGATCTTCACGATCGCCACGGTGCGCCGGGCCGGCTGGCTGTCCTCGCTGGCCGCATCGATCGAGGCCTTCGCCGCCGGGCTGCCGCAGTACTGGCTGGGGGTGATCCTGCTGGTGGTCTTCGCCCTGGGGCTGGGGGCCTTCCCCATGGTCGGCGGCACCGGATTCGATTCCCTGGTGCTCCCGGCCCTGACGCTCGGCATCCCGTTGGCCGGGTTCCTGGGCCAGACCATCCGCAGCGAGTTCGCCAGCGCCCTGGACCAGCCGTTCACGTTGACCGCCAGGATGCGCGGGATGGGAGACACCCAGGTCAGGCTGCGCCATGTGCTGCGCCATTCGGTCCTGCCGGGCATCACGCTCAGCGGCTGGGCGATGGGAGCCCTCTTCTCCGGTGCCGTCATCGCCGAGAACATCTTCTCCCGCCCGGGCCTGGGCAAGGTCCTGGTCACCGCGGTGAACAGCCGCGACCTGCCCGTCGTCTGCGGGGTCGTGATCCTGGTGGCCGTCATCTACGTGGTGGCCAACCTGCTGGTCGACCTCGCCTACACCCTGATCGACCCAAGGATGAAAACCGCATGAGCACCCTCCAGATCCCCACCCCCTCCCGGACCGCCGCCGCGGGGACCACCGGGCGCCTGCCGGCGCTGCTGCGCCAGGTGCCCCTCGGCACCGTGGTGGCCACCGCCGTCGTCCTCTTCTTCGCCGTCGCGGCCCTGGCACCCGGGCTGCTCACCGGCGGTGACCCGTTCGCGATCGACCTCGGCGCCGCGCTGCAGGGCCCCAGCGCGCAGCACTGGTTCGGCACCGACCAGTCCGGGCGCGACCTCTACACCCGGGTGGTCTACGGCACGCGCGAATCGCTGCTGATCGGCCTCGGTGCCACGGCCCTGGCCGTCGGGATCGCCGTGGTCCTGGGCCTGGCGTCCGGGCTCGGTGCCCGCTGGGTCGACGGGCTGGTCAACCGCGGGCTCGAGGTGCTCTTCGCCTTCCCCGTGTTGCTGCTGGCGATGCTGTTCGTGACCATCTACGGGCCCAGCGTCACCACGCAGGTCATCGCCGTGGGCCTGGGGACGGCCCCCGGGTACGCCCGCATGATCCGCGGCCAGGTCCTCTCGGTCCGCACCTCCGGGTACGTGGAGGCGGCGCACGCACTCGGCCACGGCAGGGCCCGGATCCTGCGCCGCCACCTGCTGCCCAACGCCACCCGGCCGCTGGTGGCCGTGGTGGCCCTGGGGGTCGGCCAGTCGATCGTGTGGGCCTCGGGGCTCGCGTTCCTGGGGCTCGGCGTGGCCCCGCCCTCGCCGGAGTGGGGTGCCCTGCTCGACGCCGGCCGCCTGTTCATCACGCACGCCTGGTGGCTGGAGGTCATGCCGGGCCTGGCCATCGTGGCCCTGGCGCTGGCCTCCACCACGCTGGGCCGATTCCTGCAATCCAACCTCGAAGGGGCACGACCATGACCACCACCGCCATCCCGACCGAGACCACCGCCACCCCGGCTCCCCCGGCGCCGGCACCGCGGCGGCTGCTCGCCGTGGAACACCTGGACGTGTCCTTCACCTCAGGGCGCGGGCGATCGGCGCACACCACCCACGTGGTCAAGGACGTGTCCCTGACCTTGGAGGCCGGGCGGTGCCTGGCCATCGTCGGGGAATCGGGCTCCGGCAAATCGGTCACCGCCCGCACCCTCGTGGGGCTTCCCGGTGCCGGGGCCCGGGTGGCGGCGGACCGCCTCGAGGTCGCCGGGCACCAGGGCCTGGGCCGCTCCGAACGGTTCTGGCGGCGGATCCGCGGGGCGGACATCGGGTTCCTCCTGCAGGACGCACTGGTCTCGCTGGATCCGCTGCGGCCCGTGGGCCGGGAGATCGAGGAGTCGCTGCGCCTGCACGGCGCCACGCACGCTGCGGATCGCCGGGCCAAGGTGTTGGAGCTGCTGGCCAGCGTCGGGGTCCCGGAGCCGGAGGTGCGCGTCCTCCAACGCCCGGACCAGCTCTCCGGCGGGTTGCGGCAGCGGGCCCTGATCGCCTCGGCCATCGCCCTGGACCCCGCACTGGTCATCGCCGACGAGCCGACCACGGCCCTGGACGTCACGGTCCAGGCCCAGGTGCTGGACCTGCTGGCCGGCATGAAGGAGGCGGGAACGGGGATCGTGCTGATCAGCCACGACCTCTCGGTGGTCGCCCGGATGGCCGACCACGTGGCGGTCATGCAGGGCGGGGCGATCGTCGAACAGGGCCCCGTGGCCCAGGTCCTGGGCGATCCGCAGCACGAATACACCCGGGCGTTGCTGGATGCCGTGCCCTCCTCCCACACCCGCGGCGTCCCGCTGACCAGCGCCGGCCGGGAGGCCTTGTCCGGCACCGCGGGTCGGGAGCGGATCGAGCGCGGTGCCGACGCGCCAGCCGTCCTGAGCGCCGAACACCTGGTGAAGACCTACCCGGGCCCCGGCGGCCGGCGCAGCACCGTGGTGGATGATGTCTCCTTCGAGCTGCGTGCCGGCGAAACGCTGGGCATCGTGGGCGAATCGGGTTCGGGCAAGAGCACGACGGCGAAGATCGCCTTGGCGATGCTGGAACCTGATTCCGGGCGGGTGCTGCTCGACGGGCAGGCGTGGACCGGGCTGACCACCGCCCAACGCCGTCCGCGCCGGCGGACCGTCACCGCCGTCTACCAGGACCCCCTGGGTTCCTTCGATCCGCGCTGGAACGCCGAGCGGATCCTGCTCGACGCCCTCGACGCCGGCGCCTACCCCACCTCGTCTGCCCGGCGGGCACGGATCGTGGAGCTGGCCTCCGCCGTCGGACTGGCCGAAGAGCACCTGGCCAAGCACCCGCTCCAGCTCTCCGGCGGACAACGCCAACGCCTGGCGATCGCCCGCGCGCTCGCCCCCGAACCGGAGGTGATCGTGCTGGACGAGGCGGTTTCCGCACTGGATGTCTCGGTCCAGGCGCAGGTGCTGGACCTGCTGGCGGACCTGCAACAGCGCTTTGGTCTGAGCTACCTGTTCATCTCCCATGATCTGGGCGTCATCCACCACATGAGCGACCGGGTGCTGGTGATGAAGGACGGCCGGGCAGTGGAGCAGGGGGATGCGGACCAGGTCTTCACCGACCCGCAGCACCCCTATACCCGCGAGCTGCTGGCCTCGTTGCCGCGGGTGGACGCCGGGGACCGGGTCAGCTGACGGAAAGCATCCGTCCGCACCCCTCCACGAGGCGCTCCACCAGGTCCGCCGGGGCATCCTCGGACCACAACGCCATGAGCTTGCGGGAAAGCTGCAGCTCGGGGACCTGGACGGCGACCACTCCGGGCGGACGGGCGGTCATGGCCAAGTGCGGAACCATGGCCGCCCCGTGCCCCGCAGCGACCAGGCGCAGGGTGGCGTTGAAGTCATCGCTGGACGCGACGATGCGCGGGTGGATGCCCGCATTGGCCAGGACCGCGTCCACGACGGTCGCGTCGCTTGAACCGCGCTGGTGGATGACCCAGGGCATCGCCCCCAGCTCGCCGAGGTCCAGGCGCTGCCCTTCCTCGTGGCCCGCTGCGGCCGGGACCACCACCCGGAAGGCGTCGTCGGCGAGCCACTGCCGCGTGACCCCCTGCGGGAGAACCAGACCCGACTCCCCCACCTGGTAGACCAGCGCCGCGTCGAGTTCACCGCCGGCCCTCAGCCCGGGGACGACGGCGCTGGGCTCACCGATCGAGATCACCATCTGCGCACCGGAGCCGGTCCACGCCTCGGATTCCAGGAATCCCGCGAGCACGAAGGTCGCCGCCGACGGGAAGACCCCGACCCGCAGTTCCCGGTTCCCCGGCTCGTGCGCGGCCGCCCCCGCCGCCAGCAACCCCTCCACATCGCGCAGCAGCTTCAGCGCGTGCCGGCCCATCGCGAGCGCAGCCTGGGTGGGTTGGACGCTGCGCGCACTCCTGACGAACAGCCGCATCCCGGTGTCACGCTCCAGTGCCGACATCTGCTGGGACACCGCCGAGGCCGTATAACCCAACCGGTTCCCGGCGGCCGTGAAGGAGCCCAGCCGGAGGACTTCGGCCAGCGTGCGCAGGTGCGTCAGATTGAGCATTAGCAATCCTTGAACTCAGTGTGTCAAACGGTCAGGTGACTTACATCATATGCCCGGCATTCCTCCCCTAGAGTTAGCGGCACGACCGACAAGAAGCTCCGGATGCTGCAGGGGAACACCTCCCCTGATCCGCGCGCGAATCTCCACAGAGGATTAGGAATGCTTGAGCAACACCTGTACGTCAACGCCACGTTCCACACCCAATGGGCCGGGGTGCCCCGGGCGACGGCGTTGTGGACGCGCGGTGAGCGGATCCTCGCTGTCGGGTCGCCGGAAGAACTCAGGGCACACCTCACCGGCCCCGTGGAGACCGTCGACCTGGGCGGCGCCACCGTCATCCCGGGCCTCACCGACGCCCACATCCACACCGCCAACTACGCCCGTGAGATCTCGGCGCTGGACCTGCGCGGGACCACCAGCCTGCCCGAGGCGTTGGCACGGATCCGCGCCCATGCCGCCACCCTGCCGGACGGCGCCTGGATTTTTGGCGGCCGGTGGGATTTCAACGCCTGGGACGTCCCCGTCCAGCCGGATCGGGCGGCCCTGGATTCCGCCACCGGCTCCCACCCCGCAGCACTGCCCAGCGTCGATGGCCATACCGTGTGGGCGAATTCGGCGGCGCTCGCCGCCGTCGGGATCGATGCCCGCACCCCGGATCCGGTCGGCGGGGAGATCGTCCGCGGGCCGGACGGGGAACCCACCGGGATCCTCCGCGAATCCGCCCACGCGCCCCTTGCGGAGATCATGCACGGCGGCGCCGCCGGCGACCTGCACTCCCAGCTCGACCGCGCCCAGCACCGGCTCCTGGCAGTGGGGCTGACCGGCGTCCATGACTTCGACGGCGATGAATGCCGTGCCGCCTACGCATCACTGCGCGCCGAGGGGAAGCTGCGGCTGCGGGTCCACAAGTCCATCCCGGCCACGTCCCTGGAACGCGCCATCGACGCGGGCTGGGCGACCGGGGACGGGGACGCCTGGCTGCGCACCGGCCCGGTCAAGCTCTTCTCCGACGGCGCCCTCGGTTCCCACAGCAGCCACATGGGCCATCCCTTTCCCGGCGAGGACGGGAACACCGGGATCGAGGTCACCCCCTATCTCGAACTGCTCGCCCTGGTCCGCCGCGCCGCCGGCGCCGGGATCGCCGTGGCCACCCATGCCATCGGCGACCGGGCCAACCAGCTGGTGCTCGACGCCTACCAGGACCTGCTCCGCCACCCGTTGGACGCCGCCCCCGGCCGGCCCGGCAGTTCGCTGCCCACCCACCGGCCGCTGCGGCACCGCATCGAACATGCCCAGCACCTGCGTCCCGAAGATGTCCAACGGGTGGCCGGCCTCGGCGTCGTGCCCTCGATGCAGCCCACCCACTGCACCACCGACATCCCGCTCGCCTCCACGCTGCTGGCCGATCGCCAGCTGGCCTCCTACGCCTGGCGGTCATTGATCGACGCGGGGGCGTGGCCGGCCTTCGGCTCCGACGCACCGGTGGAACTGCCCCACCCGTTGCACGGGATCCACGCCGCCGTCACCCGCCAACGCCACGACGGCGAACCCGCCGGAGGGTGGCAGCCCGGCGAACGCATCACGGTGGCCGAAGCGATCGCGGGCTTCACCACCGGGGCGGCACGCGCCTCCGGGGAGGAAGCCCTCAAGGGCCGCCTGCGCCCGGGAATGCTGGCCGACTTCACCGCGCTGGCCGCCGACCCCCATGCCGTCGACCCGCGGGACCTGCGCGAGCTGCCGGTGACGGCCACCGCCGTCGGAGGCACCCTGCGCTACCGCAATGACTCCTGACCGTCTTCCCACCCATCCACCCACGCACGACCATCCACCGAGGAGAACACCATGAACACCACGCTGTTCCGCAAGCTCCGCACGGGGGCCCTGGCCTCCGCAGCCCTGCTCGCCGTCCTGTCCACCACCGCCTGCGGCGGCCAGTCGCTCTCCGGCAACGACGACGCAGCCGCGGCCGACCCCTCGGCCTTCTCCGCCGCACCCGCGCCAACCGAGGACCTCGCGGCCCAGGCGATCGACGCCATCAAGCCCGACGCCGAACTGGCCAAGATGCTTCCCGATTCAGTGCGCACCAAGGGCCTGCGCATGACCACATCGGAGGGCTACCCGCCCATGGAGCTCTTCGCGAAGGACGGCAAGACCCTCATCGGTGTGGACCCCTCGCTCGGTCGGGCCATCGCCAACAAGCTCGGCGTGAACATCAGCATCAAGAACGAGGACTTCAACGCCCAGATCCCCGGCATCACCACGGGCCGGTACGACATCATCATGTCCTCGATGACCGACAACGCCGAGCGCCGCGAGACCGTCTCGTTCGTCGACTACGTCCAGTCCGGCAACGGCTGGGTGGTGAAGAAGGGCAACCCGGCGGGCCTGGGGGAGCCCATGACAGCGTGCGGAAAGACGGTATCCGTCGTCGACAACGGATCCTCGCTCGCCCTGGCCCAGCAGTTCGACAAGGACTGCACCGCGGCCGGGAAGGACGGGGTGAAGATCCTGAAGTTCACCGGCGACCAGGACGCCATCCTGCAGGTGCGCAACGGCCGGGCCGACGCCGGCATCAACGACTACCCGGTGGCCGCCTACCGCGCCCAGACCTCCAAGGACGTGCTGGAGGCAGTGGCCATCCCCGGCGACGAGAGCGTATGGGGCATCGCCATGAAGCAGGACGCCACCGAGCTCTCCTCGGCAGTGCAGAAGGCACTGCAGGAACTCATCGACGACGGCAGCTATGCCAAGATCCTCGATGCCTGGAACGTGCAGAAAATGGCCCTGGAGACCGCGACGATCAACGACGGGAAGTAGGAGGACGCCATGAGTGCGGCCACTCGACGCAACCACCGGCCCACCCAGCTCAGCGGCCCCGACGGCGCCACCGTGCCCGTCGTCGCGCTCAAGCACCGCGAACGCTGGGTCCTCGGCGCCCTCGCAGCCGCCGTGTTCCTCTGGCTGGCCTACACGATGGCCACCAACCCCAACATCCGCTGGGGCAAGGTCGCCGAATACCTGTTCTTCCCCAAGATCATCGACGGCATCTGGATCACCCTGATGATCTCCGTGCTGGCCACCGTCCTCGGGCTGGTCCTGGGCGTGGTCCTGGCCGTCATGAAGCTCTCGGTCAACCCGGTCCTGAATTGGCTCTCCACGCTCTACATCTGGTTCTTCCGCGGAACCCCGGTGCTGGTCCAGCTGATCTTCTGGTACAACTTGGCGTTCCTGTTCCCGACGCTGGTCCTCAAGATCCCCTTCACCAACATCGGGTACCTGTGGAACACCAACGACGTGATGACCGGCTTCACCGCCGCCTTGCTCGGCCTGGGACTGAACCTGGCCGCATACTTCGCCGAAACGGTGCGGGCCGGCATCCAGGCAGTGGACACCGGACAGACGGAGGCCGCCTACGCGCTGGGCATGACCCCGGGCAAGCGCATGCGCAAGATCGTCCTGCCACAGGCGCTGCGCATCATCATCCCCCCGACGGGCAACGAGTTCATCTCCATGCTCAAGACCACCTCGCTGGTCTATGTGGTCGCCGGGAACGACCTGATGACCAACGCCAGCCAGATCTACAAGCAGAACAACCTGATCATGGAACTGCTGATCGTCGCCTCGCTCTGGTACATGGTGATGACGGCCATCGCCACGTTCTTCCAATCCAAGCTCGAAGCACACTACGGCGCCGAGGCCGTGCGCCTGGTGCGCAAACCCGGCGTGCTGCTCAAGACCGTCAGCGCCGCGAAATCCGGTGCCCCGCGTGGCGACGATGATGTCGCCGCCGCAGGAAAGGACCTCTCATGAACGCCCAACCCATCGAGCACGGAACGCTCCACGTCCAGGCCAGCGGGGTGACCAAGTCCTTCGGCAGCCACCAGGTGCTCACCGGCGTCGACTTCACCGTCGGCTCCGGGGAGGTCAGCTGCATCGTCGGCCCCTCGGGATCCGGGAAGTCGACCTTCCTGCGCTGCCTGAACGCACTGGAGACATACGACGACGGCACCCTGTTGGTCGAAGGCCGGCACGTCGGGTACGAATTCCGCGACGGACGCTACTACGAATGGAACACGAAGCAGTTCGCCGCCTTCCGCTCGCGCATCGGGATGGTCTTCCAGCGTTTCAACCTCTTCGGGCACTTCTCCGCGGAGGAGAACGTCGCCTGTGCCCTGATGGAGGTACGGGGATTCCCCAAGGCGAAGGCACGCTCGCGTGCCCTGGCCGAACTCGAACGCGTCGGGCTGGCCGGGCACTCGCACAAGCGCCCCCACCAGCTCTCCGGCGGCCAGCAACAGCGCGTGGCCATCGCCCGCGCGCTGGCCATGGACCCGGAGATCATGCTCTTCGACGAACCGACGTCAGCGCTGGATCCGGAGCTGGTCGACGAGGTGCTCGAGGCGATGAAGGCGCTGGCGCGCGCGGGCATGACGATGGTGGTGGTCACCCACGAGATGGGTTTCGCCCGGGAGGTCGCGGACACCGTGCACTTCTTCGACGAAGGGGCCATCGTCGAATCCGGTCCGCCGGCCGAGGTGCTGGCCAACCCGCAGATGGACAGGACCCGGGCCTTCCTGGCCAAAGTGCTGTGACCCGCACCGGTCCGCAGGCGGGTCGCGGCACGGCCCGCGGACCGGCCGTCAGCCCAGCAGTGACCCGATGGACGCAATGAACCCACCCAGCAGGAAGGCGCTGATGCCGATGACCAGCGGCCGGTTGTCCATCGTCGCGCCCTCACCGAGCGCATGATGGGTGACAGCGTGCCCTTTGCCGCGGCGCAGCAGGGCCCGGTTGACCGGCCAGGCAACGAAAAACGCGACGGTCAGGGCGATCGCCATCGAGACCCAGAAGATGGGGTTGAGCAAACCGGCGTCCATGGCCCCGGGAATGACCAGCATGACCAGGTTGTCCACGATCTCCATCGTCACGATGGACAAGGTATCGGCGGCTAGAACCAAGCCCAGGGCGGCGGAGAGGGCGATCCCACCGCGCACCAGGGGCAGTGCCGACAGCGAGTACCCGAAAATGAAGGCCAGTACGATCGACAGGACCGTCGTCGGCAAGTTCGCCCAGCCGGCGGCGGTCCCCACCAGCAGGCCGATGATCTCCCCGATCGAGCAGCCGGTCAGGCAGTGCAGCGTCGCGCCGACTGCCATGCCCGACATGTCATGCCCGTGCCCCGCGCCGTGTCCGTCGTGCCCGGCTTGTGCAGGGTCGTGCCCTGCGTGCTCCCCGCTCATGTCGTGATCCAACGCAGTCCTCCTCGATTCGTCCGTCAGTTGGCGGGCCGGAGCTCTTCCTCGGCAACCCATTTGTGGTTCTTCATCGTCATGCCGTCCGCCTGGTAGTCGACCATGTAGACGGTACCCGTCCACACCCGGGCGATCTTCGCCGTCGCGCCCTTCATCCCGGGCATGTGGTCCGCCGTCATGACTGCGGTGTCCCCGGCCTCCAGCTGCTGGTCGCCCGAGTCCCGTAGTTCCTCCTGCACGACCCATTTGTGGTCCTCGACCTCTGGGCCGCCATCCGTCGGCGTGTAGTCGACGGCGTAGGCGGTCGTCGTGAAGGCGCCCGAGATGGTGGCGGGCGCGTTCTTCATGCCCGGCATGTGGTTGGCCTCCAAGGTGACCTTGGCCCCGACCGGGAACCGGGGATCTGCCGCCTTCTCGATCCCCTCCGGCACGGGTCCACCGTCCATGGCGTGGCCGTGGGCGGCCGAGCCGGAGGAAGCCGGCGACGACGGCATCGAGTGTTCCGGACTCGACGGGTGGTGGGCACCACCGCCTCCCGCAGCGCATCCGCTCAGCGCTAGAACGGCTACGGCCGTTGCAGTGGCCATTCGGATTCCCGGCGAGGTCTTCATGCATTCTCCCTAGCTTCGACGTCACGACGAAGATACCCCTAGGGGGTATGTAGGGTCAAGAATGCACGTGGCTGTCGCGAGGCACATCACGCCTAAACTAGTTGTCCTGAGGCAACCATTTCTCATATAGTTGTCTCAGAACAACCATCCCCTTCTTCTCCATGGAGCCCCCTTGTCTTCAGTTTCCACCCCGGAGCGCACGGCATCGCTGTCCGATTCCGGCATGACCCACCGGCAGGTCATCCAGTCGCTGACCGGCCTGCTCATGGGCATGTTCGTCTCGATCCTGGCCGGGACCGTCGTCTCGACGTCGCTGCCCGTCATCCTCTCCGACCTCAACGGCAGCCAGACAGCCTACACCTGGGTCGTCACCGCCACCCTGCTGGCCACCACGATCTCCACCCCCATCTGGGGCAAGCTCGCGGACCTGAGCAACCGCAAGGTGCTGCTGCAGCTCTCGCTGCTGATCTTCGTGATCGCCTCGGCCATCGCCGGGTTCTCGCAGGACACCACGATGCTCATCACCATGCGTGTCTTCCAGGGCCTCGGCGCCGGTGGCCTGACCGCCCTGAGCCAGATCGTCATGGCCGACATCATCTCCCCGCGCGAACGCGGCAAGTACATGGGCCTGTTCGGCGCCGTCATGGCCCTGGGCACCGTGGGCGGGCCGTTGATCGGCGGCTTCATCACCGACTCGATCAACTGGCGCTGGAACTTCTTCATCGCCCTCCCGTTCGCCGCCGTCGCGATCATCCTCATCCAGAAGACCCTGCACCTGCCGGCCCAGGCCAAGCGCAAGGTGAGCATCGACTACGCGGGCATCGTCCTGCTCTCCACCGGCGTCGCCCTGCTGCTGATCTGGGTCTCCCTGGCCGGCAAGGACTTCGAGTGGGCCAGCGCCACGACCGCCTGGATGGTCGGTGGCGCCGTCGTCGCCCTGGCCGCGTTCGTCATCGCCGAGTTCAAGGCCTCCGAGCCGATCATCCCGCTGACCATGTTCAAGAACCGCACCTTCACGCTCAGCGTCGTCGGCTCGATCTCCGTCGGTGTCTCGATGTTCGGCACCTCCGTCTTCCTGGCCCAGTACATGCAGCTGGCCCGCGGTGCCAACGCCACCCAGTCCGGCCTGATGACCATCCCGATGATGGCCGGGCTGCTGATCGTCTCCACCGTCGTCGGTGCCCTGATCTCCCGCCGCGGCAAGTGGAAGGCCTACATGGTCATCGGCTCCGTGCTGCAACTGGCGGGCCTCTACCTGCTGGGCACCATCCACTTCGACACCGACTTCGTGCTGGTCTCGGCCTACATGTTCATCCTGGGCGCCGGCCTGGGCATGGTGATGCAGAACCTCGTGCTCGTGGTGCAGAACGCCGTCGTCCCCGCCGAGATCGGCGTGGCCTCCTCCGGCATCGCGTTCTTCCGCTCCCTGGGCGGCACCATCGGCGTCTCGGTCCTCGGCGCCATCATGGCCACCAAGGTCACCGATCTGATGGGTGAACGCGCGGCCGACCTGAAGTCAGCCATCGCCTCCCTCGGGGCCGGCGGCAAGGACGTCGCGGCGGCCCTGGCCAGCGGCAACATCCCGGCGGTCCACTCGCTGTCGGAACCGGTGCGCCTGGTCATCGAGTCCGCCTACGGCGATGCCGTGGCGCACATCTTCGCCGTCGCCGCACCGCTGAGCATCCTGACGATCCTCGCCGTCGTGTTCCTGCCCAACCTGGAACTCAGCACGCAGACGCGCCACCAGCGCGCCGAGGCCGAAGCTGCCGGCACCGACGCCTCCGCCGAGCCGGCCCACCCGGAGCTCGAAGCCGCCGAATTGCGCCTGGCCGAGGTCAGCGAAGCGACCATTGCAGTCACCCCGACGCTGGACACCGACGCCATCCCGCTCGTCAGGTCCACCACGGACGGGCACGACGGCGATGCCCAGGTGGCGCGCGACGCCGAGCTTCCCGGGACGCGAGGCTGAGATGACACTCCTGCCCGACCCGTTCGCCGCACCGGCTATTTCCCCGGAAGCCGCCCCGGCAGCTTCCGCGGGCGGAGGCGCCATGACGGCGGCGATCGGCGAGGTCGAGCGGCAGTTCGGCACCCTGATCGTCTCGGCACGGGCCAGCATCCGCAACCGCGCGGCGGCCATCCACCCGGAACTGCAGCCCACCGGCTACAAGGTCCTGACCCTGCTGGCCCAGCAGGGTGCACGCCAGCAGGTCGAACTTGCCGCGGAACTGCAGACGGACAAGGCCATGATGAGCCGCACCGTCAAGCAGCTCGGTGAGTTCGGACTGGTCGAATGCACGGCCGACCCGCACGACGGGCGCGCGAAGCTGATTTCGATCACCGAGGACGCCCGGGCGAAGTACGAGACGACGATCGCCGAATCCCGCCGGTTGCTCTATGACCGGTTGGGCACCTGGGACCAGGCCGAGGTCGAACGGTTCGCCGAACTGTTGGCCCGGTTGAACGAGACGAGCAGCGCGGGGAACACCCCCGCCTGACGCACGCCACCTTGTCGGTAGACGGGCCGTGGAACGGGTCACCCCGGTCCACGGCCCGTTGGCTTGCGGCCGGGCCGCTCCGGGCCCCACCGACGGTTTCCGCCCGCCATCTTCCCCGCCCCGGGACACAGGTGTAAAATCCGTGTCAATCGGTGGGCTGGTGCCGGAATGATCCGGCCCGCAAGCCGTCGTCGAAGGCCCGGCCATGGAACAGCTCCCCGCCACCCGTGAACTACCCAGCCGCCGGACGGTCTTGTCCGCTGCAGCCGTGGCCGGCGCCGTCATGGCCGCCTGGTCAAGCACCGCCCCGGCGGCTGCTGCGGTGACCCGCAACAAGGTCTACACCGTTTCCGGTCGCAACACCGGTTCGAGCAGCGTCTACCCCCGCAGCGAATTCCGCGGCCTCTGGGTCGCCAGCGTGGTCAACATCGACTGGCCGTCGAAGGCCGGACTCGGCGTCTCGGCGCAGCAGGCGGAACTGCGCTCGATCCTGGACCTCGCCGTGTCGCGGAACCTCAACGCGGTCCTGTTGCAGGTGCGTCCGGCGGCCGACCGCATGTGGCGGGCGACCCTGGGCGAACCCTGGTCGCGCTACCTCACGGGAACCCAGGGCAAGGATCCCGGCTACGATCCGCTGGCCTATGCCATCAGCGAGGCCCACCGACGCGGCCTCGCGCTGCACGCGTGGATCAACCCCTTCCGCGTGGCCATGGATACGAGCCTCTCCTCGCTGGTGGCCGACCATCCGGCACGCAAGCACCCGAGCTGGTCGTTTGCCTACGGCGGCCGCCGGTACTACAACCCGGGCATCCCCGCGGTGCGCACCTACATCCGCTCCGTCGTCGTTGACCTCGTCAAACGCTATGACGTGGACGGCATCCACTTCGACGACTACTTCTACCCCTACCCGGTCGCCGGAGCCGGCATTCCGGACGGTGCCGCCTACGCCGCCTACCGCGGCTCGTGGACCACGGTCGCCCGGTGGCGGATCGACAACATCAACCTGTTCGTGCGCGACACCTACAACGCCATCAAAGCCGCCAAACGCCGCGTCGTCTTCGGCATCGGCCCCTTCGGGATCTGGCGCAACCGGAGCAGCACGCCCCTCGGCTCCGCCACCAGCGGGCTGGAGAGCTACACGGCGCTTTACAGCGACACCCGCCGCTGGGTTCGCGACGGCTGGGTGGACTACATCCTTCCCCAGCTGTACTGGTACCAGGGCTACAAACCGGCGGACTACAACGTCCTCGTCAGCTGGTGGGCCAAGCAGGTGTCCGGCACCCCCGTGAAGCTCTACACGGGCGAGGCCGCCTACAAGGTCGGGGACGCGACGACCGCCGCCTGGCGGGACCCCAACGAGCTGCGCGACCACCTCGCCAAGGGCCGCTCCCTCGCGGCGGTGCGAGGCCAGGCGTTCTACAACACCACGGCATTCCGGGCGAACAAGCTCAATGCCATCGGCATCCTCAAGGCACGCCACTATGCAAGGCCGGCCCTGCCGGTGCCCTTCACCCAATTGAACGCCACCCGTCCCTACACGCCCGTCATCACGAAGGCGGTCCGCGAAGGCAGCGGAATCCGGCTCACCTGGCTCTCCAGTTCCAACGGCGAACCGATCAAGCACATCGCCATCTGGCGGTGGGAATCGACCGGCCCCGTGGTTCCCTACATCCAGTCCACCGCCACGAACCTGCGCGCGGTACGACGCCGGACGACGGCGGCCCAATCCTGGCTCGACACCGGAGTGGTCCCCGGACACACCTACTGGTACATGATTCAGTCAATCAGCCAGACGGGGACCGACTCCTCCCGTGCCACCGCGATCTTCATCCGCGCCTGAGCACCCGGACGCGGCGGCCGGGGCTCAGGGGCATCCCCGTGCACACCAGGCTGTCGCCGTGATCTCCAGCGGCCCGGCGGGCAGCGCCTCCGCACAGCGGGCCTTCAAGGCCTCGCGCCGTTGCGGTGACAGGGCCTGCACATAGGCCCCCGCGGGCCCGACCCCCAGGGTATAGGGCTCCCACCACTCGGCGAACGAGGCAAACGGCACCGTGACCGTCAGCGGCGCGGCCTCGACGGCACGCAGTCCCGCCGCGGCCATCAGCCCGGCCAGCTGGCCCTCCGAGGTGCCCGGCAGGTCCGCCTCGCCCGCCGCCGCGGGGTCCTGCTCGCGCACGGCATCCCAGAACAGGGCCAGCGGTCCGGTACCACCCGCGTGATCCCACACTGCGGCCGCGACGACACCACCGGCCCTGGTGACCCGCATCAGCTGGGCCAGCCCGCCCACGGGATCGGCCATGAAGTGCACGACCAGCTGGGCGAGGGCCACGTCAAAGACCCCGTCCGGGTAGGGCAGTTCCTCCGCGGTTCCCGTCCGGACGTCGATGCCGGGCCATCGGTTCCGGACGGACGCGCCAAACGGAACCGAGGGGTCGATGGCCGCCACCGCGTCGATCCCCAGGCGCTCGACCAGGCGCGCCGTGAGCGCCCCAGGCCCGCAACCGACGTCGAGTGCCCTGTGGCCGGGCCGTACGCCGGCGAAGTCGATGAAGGTCTCCGCCAAGGGCTCCGAAAAGCGCCCCATGAAACGGCCGTAGCTTTCCGCGGCGACATCGAACATCATGGCACCCCGTACTTCCGTTCCACGGCAAACTGCAGGGGCTCCAGCTCCGCACGTCGGCGGACCAGCTCGAGGGCATGCTGGTCCAACCGGCGGTCCTCGTCGCTGGCGAGCACCAGCTGGGGAACCGCCGACGCCCGCCCCGCATCGTCGCGGCACACGAAGATCGTCATGCACTGGGTCGTTTCCCGCCAGTCGTCCGAACGTGGGTCGCGCGCCCTGACGTGCACGGCGATGTGCATGCTGTGCGGACCGGTGTGGATCATCCGCGCCTCGAGTTCGACGACATCCCCGATGTGGATCGGGTTCAAGAAATGGATGCCGCCGGAGTAGACGGCCACGGCGTCATCTCCACACCATCCCATCGCACAGGCCCGGGCCACCTCGTCAATCCAGCGCATGACGATCCCGCCATGGGCATTCCCGCCCCAGTTCACATCGGAGGGTGAGGCGAGGAACCTGAACTGTTGCCTCGGCGTCGTGCCCGCCTCCGTGTACTGCTGGGCCCGCATGAGGTCGCGGATGCCCGAGCGGGCCACGACACGTTCGTCCGTCCCCCGGGAAAGCTGCTCCGATTCGACGTCGGAGGGTTCCCAGTGCGGAACCGGCGTGGGGCGGCGTTGCTCGTCCATCGCGACGAAGGCCAGGATGCAGTCCATCGCCGGGCGGAAGACCCGCTCGCGGACGTCGGCGGCATCGACGGTGACCACCACCTGCATGCTGCTGCGTCCGGTGTGCACGATGCGCGCCGTGACCTCGATGAGGTCGCCGTTGCGGATCGGGCGGGTGAAGTGCACGTTCCCGACATAGGCCGTGACGCAGTAGCCGCCGCTGTAGCCCACGGCGCAGGCGTATCCGGCCTTGTCGATCCACTCGAGCACCCGCCCTGCTTGGACGGTCACCCCGTCTTCGGACACATCGGTGGGTGCGGCCAGGAACCGCAGCGTCATCACGTCGTTCATGAGGACATGTTAGCGACGGCTCGCGTCCCGTCAGTGCTTGGTGACCTGCTCACCCCGCCCCACGAAGTGGTCCATGGTGTTGTTCACGCCCAGGAAATTGGCCAGCTTGTCGAAGAGCGGCACGGGCAGCAGACGGGCCGGCGACAGGGCGTGGACCGCGCGCGGCATGATCAGCTGCTTCTTCCCGGCCTCGATGGAGTCCAGCACCCGATTCGCCACATAGTCCTGTTTCAGGATCGGCAGCAGCAGCGGGAACTTCGTCGCCACGCCCTCGAACATGCCGGTGTCGATGTAGTACGGGCACACCGCGAGGGAGTTGACGCCGGTGTTGCCCTTGGCCATTTCGACGCGCAGCGATTCGGCGAACCCGAACGCGGCGAACTTGCTCGCCGAATAGTCGGTTTGCTTCGCCACCCCCACGAGGCCGGCGGCGCTGGACACGGTGACGACGGTTCCGTGCTGGCGTTCGATCATGCCGCCCAGGAACGCCTTGGTCACCCAGTACAGGGCCAGCACGTTGATCCGGAAGGTGCGCTCGATCGCCTCGTCGGGGGCGTCCATGAGGCGCTTGCCGGTCACGACCCCGGCGTTGTTGACCACAACGTCGACCGGGCCGGTTGCCTCCGCGGCGGCTCGGACGGCCTCGCGGTCGGAGACGTCGACGGCGAACGCCTCGGCCGCCGCGCCGATGGCGCGGACCTCGTCGCGGACGAGCTCGCCGGCGGCGGCGTCGAGGTCCCAGATGATGATCCGGGCGCCGCGCCGGGCGGCCCCGAGGGCCATGAGGCGCCCGATGCCGCTGCCCGCGCCGGTGATCAGAACGGTTTCATTTCGCAAGGGGTGACGCATGGGTTCTCCAATTTTCAGCTGAAGCGGTTGAGGATGCGGACGCCGGCGGACCGGACCTGCGACCACCGTTCGTGTCCCAGACCGGCAGGGCCTCCCACCGGGACGAGTCGTTGGGCGGCGATGGTCTGCGGCTCGGCTACCGACGACCGTGTCGTCGAAGGCGCTGCGAATGGTCGTCGAACCGAGCGTGCCGGACGAGGCGACCAACGCGGCCAACCGGTCGCCGGGACGGCCGGCTCCGTCGTGGTTCCGGAGATCCTCGGAATCAGCTGAGGGGTTCGTCCCGACGGTCATGGATGTGATGGGAGCCATATTCCTATATTGAACCACGGTTCGATATGACGCAACCGCCATGCGCCCGCCCAGCCGATACTGTGGGTCCATGGTGGGAATCAAGAAGCCCGAGGGCGAGCGGCGCAGTGACATCATCAGGGCCGCCAAGTCGGTGGCGCTGCACGGCGGCGTCGAGTCGGTGACCGTGAGGACAGTCGCGGCCGAGGCCGGGCTGTCGATCGGCCTGGTCTACTTCTACTACGACTCCAAGGAAGGTCTGCTCCATGCGCTGCTGACTCGCCTGCTGGAGACCACCTTGGACGGGCCTCCCCCGGGATTCGGCGAGAATTTACGGCCGACAGCCGCCCTCAATGCGATGATGGCCGAAGAACTCGAGGGGCTGCAGACCCAGCGCGGCGAGGTCGACCTGATCTTCCAGTTCTACTTCGCGCGCCATGCCGACGAATTTCGAAGCCCGATCAACACCGCACTCGATGAATACGCAGCCCGCATGGAACCCGTGGCGGCGCGCGTGTCCGAGGCGGCGGGCTTGGAACCGGACGCCCTGCGCTCGGTACTCGCGTCCCTGATCTACGGCGCAGCCATGGACGTCGTTCGCCGTCCGGAGGACTTCAGCGCGGCCCGGCTGCTCGGTGTCGTGGCAGGCCTCGCGGCCAGCGTTTCCCGCCACTGAACCGGCAGCCGCACAGCTCCAGCCGGCCCCCGGCACCGGAAAAGGTGCCGCGCCCCGCCGTCGTTCACGGTTTCGGCGAAATGCCCAGGTGGTGTTCGAGCACGTGTTCGGCGATCGCCATCGCCGAGGTGGCCGCCGGCGACGGGGCATTGCGCAACAGCGTGACGGCACCGACCTGGTCGACCGCGAAGTCATCGACCAGGGAACCGTCCTTGTCCCAGGCCTGGGCCCGCACACCGGCCGCAGTCTTCGCGGCGAGGTCGGAGGGGCGCAACTCGGGGACGAAGCGCCGGGCCTGCTGGAAATAGAGGGGCTTGATGAGCGATGCGGAGATCTCGCGGACGCCCATCAGCCAGTGCTGGCGGGCCAGGACCGGGGCACCGGGCCAGCGCAGGGATTCGAGGGTGTCCCGCACCGAGATCCTGCCCCACCCGTATCCCTCCCGGGCCAGGGCGGGCACCGCGTTCGGGCCGACGTGCACCTCGTCGTAGACCCCGCGGGTGAAGTGGACGCCGAGGAAGGGGAAGCGCGGGTCGGGCACCGGGTAGATCATGCCCTTGACCAGGTCCTGCCGGCCGGGCGCCATCGACCAGTATTCGCCGCGGAAGGGCAGGATCTTCGGTGACGGCGAGGCCCCGACCATGCGGGCGACGACGTCGGATTGGAGTCCGGCGCAGACGATGAGCCGGTCGAAGACGTGGGTTCCGGCGGTCGTCGAGACCGTCACCGTCCCGGTAGCCGTCGCGACGGCGGTGACTTCCTGGCCGAGCAGGATCGTGCCTCCCGCCCGACGGACATCGTCGGCCAGCGCCTCGGTGATGGCCGAGTAATCCACGACGGCGGTGTGGGGCGAGTGGACGGCGGCGACGCCGGCGACATGGGGTTCGATCTCGCGCATCTGCGAAGCGGTCAGCCGTCGGAGCCCGGGGACGCGGTTTTCGCGGGAGCGACGTTCGATGTCATCGAGTCGCGGAAGCTCGTCCTCGGTCACGGCGACCACGAGCTTGCCGAGTTCGCGATAGGGCAGGTTCCGGTCCCGGCAGAACTCGCGCGTCATCGCCCGGCCGCGGGCACAGAGCGTGGCCTTCAGGGAACCGGGCTGGTAGTAGAGGCCGGCATGCACGACGCCTGAGTTATGGCCCGTTTGGTGTGCCGCGACCCGGTGTTCCTTCTCGATGACCGTCACGTCCGCGTCCCCGATGGCCGCCAGGGCGAGGGCGATCGCGATGCCCACGATGCCGCCGCCGATGATCCCGATCCGTTCAACCATGCCACTCCCCTTCGCCGCCCGCCGTGGGCCCTGCCCGATTCTTGCACGGCGAACCCCGTTCACACGCCGGTGACGCCGTCGATCCTCTCGCGCAGGATGTCAGCATGCCCGCAGTGCCGGGCGTACTCGGCGATCATGTGCTGGTAGATCCAGCGCAGGCTCACCTCCGTTCCCATGAACGGTGCGGTGTCCGGGAGGCCGCGCGCCGCGCAGTTCGCCCGCGCCGCGGACACTTCGTCTTGCCACGCCTCGATGACCACCGCAAAGGAGGTGCCGGGATCGACCTCGAAGCCGCCGTCGTGCCCCTCCGGTGTCCTGCCACCCGGATGGATGGACGGAAGATCCTCTCCGGCGAGGACGCAGCGGAACCAGTTCCGTTCGACCTCCGCCAGGTGCTGCACCAGTCCCTGCAGGCTCAAGGCCGAGGGATCCGCCGGGGTGCTGCGCAGCGACTCGGCGTCGACTCCCTGGCAGATGAGCAGCAGGGTCGAGCGGTAGTAGTCGAGCCAGCCGTCGACGGTGTCGCGTTCGGTGGCGTTCAGGGGCGGCATGGTGCGTTCGATGGTGGTCATGGACGCCATGATGCCAGCCGGATCCGACTATCTGGACGCATCTTCAACTCGACCCACAGCACCGCGTCGACCAGGGCGCCTTGGACGGACTTGGCCTGCAGGCGTTGCATCGGCGGGACGGCGGTATCGATGCACGAGCCGACCGCCGCCGAGACGCTCCGTTCGGCGGCGGGGCGCTTGCCCTGCCCGGCCAGGACCGCCACCTGCTGGACGCCGGTCGGGCCGGCCCGGCCCGCTGCACAGTAGGCGATAGCGGCCGTGAACTTCGCGATCGGACCCGCGTCGACGCGCCCGGCCATGGTCCGGAATCCGTTGGCGTCCGCGGCGTCGTCCGGGAAGAGCTTCGCGGCACTTGCGTGGACGGTGGTCCCCGGCGCGATCGTGGCCAGGCGCTTCATCAGGACCGGGTACTGGTCCGGGGAGGCTGCCTGGGCGCCACCGGCGGCGAACAGCAGGGCAGCGATCGTGAGCAGGGCGATGGACAGGGGCTGCAGGCGTGCTCGGAAACTGATGTCGTGGGGTCCTTTCGCGGGGTTTCGTTGATCCGGTCCGGCCGGTGGCGAACCGGCCCTCCACCGAAGGTATCGCGGGACGCAGGCCCCGGGCACCCCCGGTGGTGGGCCGAGTGGCCCGCCCGCTGGTGGCCCGGACCGCAGGATCTCCGGGGCTCAGCCGTCCCGGGCCGCCAGATAGTCCCTGAGCCCGTGTTCACCTTGCCGCATCACGCGGGCATGCATCGCCGAGAACGCCGGCGCGGCGATCGGGGACAGCAGCGCCATCCAGCGTCGGGCGGGGCGGACGATCCACTGGATGTGCACCGCGGTCCGGTCGCCATCCTCCACCAGCGCGACCCTGCCGATGCCCCTCAGATCCCCCTCCGCGTCGAATTCCACGAACCGGGGCGCCTGCACCCGGGTCGGGCGGATCGTGAGGTGCAGGGTGTAGCCGGGGGCCGCGCGGAAAGCCAGGGACGCGTTGCGGCCGACCAGCCCGCCCCCGTCGGCGGTGGCGTCGACCGGTTCGGCGGCCGGCCCGTCGACCGGCCCGTCCGCGGCACATTGCGCCCACCAGTCGGGCCAGCTCATCCGCGGATCGGCAATGACGTCCCACACCCGTTGGGCGGGCGCGTGGAGACTCCAGCGGGTGTGCAGATCGTAGCGGGGCGATGCCATGCCCCAGTGTTTCGGACCGGCATCGCCCTGGCAAACGACAGCCAGGCGAAAGGTGAGGCGCATCACCTCGGACCGGCAAATCCAATCCGCACCCGTTTCCCGTTGCGAACCCCCGACATTGTGGTCCGGGGAAAACCTGCGGACCCGCCGTCAACCCAGGAGGAACCACCGTGAAGAAGAACACCGGGAACATCGCCCAGCGCCTCGCCGGAGTCGGCACCGTGGGTGCCCTCGCCGTCGGCTTGGCCGTTGTCGCAGCACCGGCAGCACAGGCCGCGCCCGCTTCCCCGACACTGGTCCAGGGTCCGCTGGTCAACGGTCCGCTGATCGAAGGCGGCCTCCTGGGCGGAGACGTCCTCTCCGGCGGCCTGCTCAACGGTTCGCTGAACCAGGTCATCCGGGACGCACTGAAGTTCGGCCAGTTCCAGTAGCCCCGGCACCGACCCCGGCAGCCCCGCCCGGTGACGCCACCTGTCACCGGGTGGCGCATGCCCGGCGGCTCCCCCGGCCCGGACCCGCCGCCACCCCCAGCACCCCATCGAAGGATCGCATCCCCATGCCCGAGCCCACCTCCACCGCTCCCCTTCCGCTGACACCGGCACAACGCGGCATCTGGTACGCCCAGGCGTTCGACCCCGAGAACCCGAAGTTCCAGATCGCGCAGTACGCCCAGATCGACGGCACCTTGGACACGGGGCTGTTGGCCACCGCAGTCGAACGGGTCGTGGCCGACACCGATGCCCTGAACATGCGGTTCGCCGCGGGCGCGGACGGCCCCGTCCAGGTCCCCGCGGCCCAGGCTGCCCGCCTGCAGGTGAGCGACCTGCGCGGTTCCGGCGACGGCGCGGAGGAGGTCGCCCGGAAACGCATGGACCAGGACCTGGCCCGGGCCCGGGAGGTGGACGGCGGCGACCTGCTGCACCTCGAGGTGTTCCGGGTGGCCGATGACCGCCACCTCTTCTACCAGCGGGTGCACCACCTGATGCTTGACGGATACTCGGCCGTGCTGGTCCTGCAGCGCATCGCCGCCGGCTATTCCGCACTGCTCGGGGGGACGGACCCCGAGACCGGCCCCGCATCCCCCGGGAACGCCGGGTCGTTGGCCGCGCTCGTGGAGCACGAGGCGGCCTACGAGGACTCCGACGCCCAGGGCGCCGACCGCGACTACTGGCGCGGCTACCTGGAGCGCACCGAGGGCGGGCATCCGCTGGCCGGCTACCCGGACGGGACCGCTGCGGCGACCGTCAGCCACGCCCAGGCGCTGCCCGCCGACGTCGTGTCCCGGCTGGGCCAGACCGGCACGGCGCCCGCGGTGCTGCTGGCAACGCTGGCCGTGTACCTGCACAAGATGACCGGCGAGCGCACGGTCTCCATCGGGTTGCCGGTCACCGCCCGCCGCGGCAAAACCGCCACCTCGGTCCCGTCCATGACCTCGAACGTGGTCCCCGTCGCGGTCGGGATCCGACCCGACGCCCTGGTGCGCGAAGTCGTCGCGGAGGCCGGCCGGGCCCTGCGCTCGGCGCTGATCCACCAGCGCTACCGCATCGGTTCGCACGACGCGGGTCCGCGCTATCTCGGCCCGTCCCTGAACATCCTGCCCGTCGTCAGCGGGCTGCACTTCGGCCCGGCCCCGGCGTCCATGCGCATCCTCTCCACCGGCCCCATCGACGACCTCTCGATCGTGGTCCACGGGCTCCCCCGGGACGCCACGGCCCCCGGGAACGGGGACACCATCATCGCCACGCTGGCGCTGGAGGGCAACGCCGACCTGTACGACGGCGAGGCCCTGCAAGCGCACGCCGCGCGGCTTCTGCGCCTGGTCACGGCCATCTCGGCCGACCCGGACGCACGGGTCTCTGATGTCGAGGCCCTGGGCGACGACGAATACCGGGCCCTGGTGGATGCGGGAACCGTCGAGAGCCGCGAGATGCCGCAGGGCACCGTCGTCGAGCAATTCGCCGCCAGTGTTGCCGCGCGCGGCGGGGCGCTGGCGGTGGTGGCCCAGGACGGGGAGCTGACGTTCAGCGAACTGGACAGCGCCTCCAACCGCCTGGCCCACTACCTGCGCCGTTTCGGCGCCGGGCCCAACGCGCTGGTGGCCGTTCACCTGGAACGCTCCACCGACCTGGCCGTGTCCCTGCTGGCCGTGCTGAAGTCGGGAGCCGCCTACGTCCCCGTCGACCCGGACTACCCGCCGTCCCGCGTGGATGCGATGCTGCGCGCCTGCGAGCCCGCGGTCACGCTGACTTCGGCGGAACTCGCAGCCCGCCCCGGCGACCCCCTGCCCGGGCACACCATCGCCGTGGATTCACCGCTGGTCTCCTCGGTGTTGGCCACCAAGCCCGACACCGCTCCGCCGACACCTCCCGGCCCGCAGGACCTGGCCTACGTGATCTTCACCTCCGGGTCCACGGGAACCCCCAAAGGCGTTGCGGTCGAACACCGCTCGCTGACCAACCTGTTCCTGGCCCACCGCGAGTCCCTCTTCGAGCCGGCATCCCGGCGGCTGGGCCGGATGCTGCGCGTGGCCCACACCGCGGGCATCTCCTTCGACGCTTCCTGGGACCCGATGCTGTGGCTGCTGGCCGGGCACGAGCTGCACATCGTGGACAACCTGACCCGCAGGGATCCGCAGGCGCTCTCGGCCTTCATCGAGACCACCGGCATCGATGCCATCGAGACGACGCCGTCGTTCGTGCACGCGTTGACAGGACACGGGCTCCTCGAGGATCCGGCACCGGACGTCATCGCCCTCGGCGGCGAGGCGGTCGACGCCGAGTTGTGGTCCACGTTGGCCGACCACCCCGACGTGCACGCCTTCAACTTCTACGGCCCCACGGAGACCACCGTCGACAGCCTGACTGCCTCGATCGACTCCACCGACGATCCCCACCTCGGTTCCCCCGTGGCCAACACCCGCCGGTACGTCCTGGACTCCGGGCTGCGCCCGGTGCCCCCGGGGGCAGTCGGCGAACTCTACCTGGCGGGAACCAATGTCGCCCGCGGCTACCTGGGCCGCCCCGAGTTGAGCTCCGAGCGCTTCATCGCGGACCCGTACGGCCAACCCGGCGAACGCATGTACCGCACCGGCGACGTCGTGCGCCGCTCCCCGGAACGGGGCATCGAGTTCCTGGGGCGCTCCGACGACCAGATCAAGATCCGCGGATTCCGCGTGGAACTACCGGAAATCGAGGCGACGTTGCGCGCCCAGCCCGGCGTCAGCGGGGCCGCCGTGATCGCCACCAAGAACAAGGCCGGTTTCGACCGGCTCTCCGCCTACGCGACGGGCCACGACCTCGAGGCCACCGAACTGCGCGACGCGCTTCGCGGGACCCTGCCCGATTACATGGTCCCGGCATCCATCGACGTGCTGGATGCCATCCCGCTGACCGTCAACGGCAAGCTCGACAAGCGCGCCCTGCCGGCACCAACCGACCACCGCGTCGGCACCCTCCCGCGCTCCGATGCCGAACGCGCCGTCGCCGCGGCCTTCGCCGAGGTCCTGGACCTCCAGGACGTCGGGGCCGAGGACGACTTCTTCGAGCTCGGCGGCCACTCCCTGCTGGCCACCCGCCTGCTCGCCGAACTCACCGACCGGCTGGGCGGCGCGCCGACCCTGCGAGAGGTCTTCCAACACCCGACGGTCGCCGGCCTCGCGGCCCGCTGTGACGCCACCACGCCCGCCGTCCCCGCGTTGGCCCCGCAGCCGCGGCCTGACCGGTTGCCCCTGTCCGCCGGGCAGTCGCGACTCTGGTTCATCAACCAGCTCGACCCCACCGACGGCAGCTACAACATTCCCGTGGTCCTGCGTCTGCGCGGCCGCCTCGACGCCGCGGCCCTGCGACGGGCTGTCAACGACGTCGTGGGCCGCCACGAGATCCTGCGGACCATCTACCCCGAGCGCGGGAACGACGCCGGCGCCAACCCCACGGGATCAGGCACCACCTCCGGTCCGGTCCAGCGGGTGCTTCCCCGGGGCGAGGCCACCGTGGACGTGCCCCACGTCGGCGCGACGGAGGAGACCGCCCGTGCGGCCATCGCCGCCGCGTCCGCACGCGGGTTCGACCTCACCACCGAGCTCCCCCTGCGTGCCGCGCTGTTCACCACCGCCGCCGATACCCATGTCCTGCTGCTGAGCATCCACCACATCGCCGCCGACGGCTGGTCCATGGCCCCACTCGCCGGGGACCTCTCCCGGGCCTACAACGCACGTCTGGCAGGGGAGGCGCCGGACGACGCCCCGCTGGATGTCCAGTACGCGGACTACACCCTCTGGCAGCAGGAGCTGCTGGGCCGCGCTGCGGACCCGGGCAGCGCGCTGGCCGACCAGCTCGCCTTCTGGACCGGCGAACTCGACGGCGCCCCGGCGCAGCTGCGGTTGCCGGGCGCCCTGGTCGCCGACGCGCCGCCGGCCGACCCGGGCGCCGGGGCACCGGCCGTGGGCCAGGAGCCCGTGCACCTCGATGCCGCGACGGCGTCCCGGCTCCGGGGGCTGGGCCGCGAGCACCGCGCCAGCCTGTTCATGGTGCTCCAGGCGGGGTTCGCCGCGATGCTGACCCGGATGGGAGCCGGGGACGACCTGCCGATCGGGACCCCGGTCGCCGGCCGGACGGATCCGGCGCTGGAACCGCTCGTGGGCTTCTTCGTCAACACCGTGGTCCTGCGCACCCGGACCGGAGGCAACCCGACGGCAGCGGATCTCATCGAGCGCGTCCGCGACACCAACCTCCGCGCCTACGCCCACCAGGACGCCCCCTTCGACAGCGTTATCGAGGCCATCCGGCCCGAGCGCATCGAGGGCGTCAACCCGCTCTTCCAGGTCATGTTGACGCTCCAGACCGGCCCCGCCCCCACCATCACGATGGACGGGCTGGACGTCACCGCCGACCCGAACCCCGAGTCGGGTGGCTCCAAGTTCGACCTCTTGTTGGACCTGGCCGAGGACGGTCTGGATGCCGAGGGCGGCGCCCTGACCGGCGGGCTGTCCTTCGACCCGCGGCGCATGGACGCCACCGTGGCTCGAGGGCTCGCGCGGCGTTTCGAACAGGTCCTCGCCGCAGTGGCCCAGGCGCCCGATACCGCGCTGGAAGACCTGCCCCTCTTCCTCGAGGGCGAGGTGGAGCAGCTCGCGTCACTGGCCGTCGGCACCGTCATCACCGACGGGCCGCACACGATCATGGAGGCCTTCGCGGAAACGGCCGCCGCCCATCCCGCGGCCATCGCCGCCAGCGATCAGGACAGGACGCTGGACTTCGCGGAGCTCTCCGAACGGGCGTCCGCCCTGGCGGGTGGCCTCGCCGCAGCCGGAGTACGCCCCGGCGACCGCGTGGCCTCGGTCCTCCCGCGCACCGTCGACGTGCCCGCACTGGCCCTGGCCGTGCTGGGCTGCGGAGCCATCCTGGTCCCCGTCGACGCCACCTACCCGGAAGGGCGCATCGCCCGCATTCTGGAGGACAGCAACCCGACGGTCATCGTGGGCACCGCCGACCTGCGCCTCGAAGCCGACGACGCGCCACCGGCGCGGCGTCGCATCGGCATCAACGAACTGCTGGAGTCCGGAGCGGCGAACGGCGCCCTGCCCCCCGACATCGTGACCCCGCAGGACCCTGCCTACATCGTCTACACCTCGGGCTCCACCGGGACACCGAAGGGCGTGATGGTCCAGCACGGGGCACTTGCCAACCTCTTCGCCCACCACACGGCAACCCTTTTCGCCGATACCGAGCCACTCGGCGCCACGGTCGGACACATCGCCGGCCTGGGCTTCGACGCCGCCTGGGATCCGATGCTGTGGATGATCGCCGGCGCCCACCTGGTCATGGTGCCCGACGACGTGCGCGCCAACGCCGAGGAACTCGTCGCACTGGTCCAGGACCAGGGGATCACCGTCTTGGAGACCACCCCCTCGTACGCGCACCAGCTGCTCTCGATGGGACTAACAGCCCCCACGGCGGAATCCCAGTTAAGCCTCGCCCTCGGCGGCGAGCAGATCCCGCAGGAATTGTGGGACGCACTGGCCGGACGCCCCGATCTGGTGGCGCACAACTTGTACGGACCCACCGAGTTCACCGTGGATTCGCTGACCAGCCGGATCCGGCCGGGCGCCGTGGCCATCGGCCGCCCCGCCGCCAACATCCACGCCCGCGTCCTGGACGAAATGCTGCGCCCCGTCCCGGCCGGCGTCATCGGCGAGCTCTACCTCTCGGGGGCCGGATCCGCTGCCGGATACGTGAACCGCCCACGCGAGACCTCCGTTTCCTTTGTGGCCGACCCCTGGCTCGACGGCGGACGCATGTACCGCACCGGCGACCTGGTGCGGACCAACACCGACGGAACCCTGTCCTTCGTGGAGCGAGCCGACAGCCAGGTCAAGATCCGCGGCTTCCGGATCGAGCCCGGGGAAATCGAAAGAGTCATCGCGACGTGCCCGGGCGTCACCCACGCCGCCGTCGTGGCCGACGCAGGCCGCAGCCGGATCACCGCCTACGTCGTGGGTGCGGGCGACCGGGAGACGTGGCGCCGGCACGCGGCACGACACCTTCCCTCCTACATGGTCCCCGGCTTCTGGGTCGGACTGGAGGACATCCCGCTCACCTCCCACGGCAAGCTGGACCGGGCGGCCCTGCCCGAACCGGCGACCGCCCCCAGTGCCGGACGCGCCCCGGCGACGGAGACCGAACGGCGGGTCTGCGCCGCCTTCGCCGAGGTCCTCGGCGTCGAAGAGGTCCCCCTGGACGGCAACTTCTTCGAGCTCGGCGGACACTCCCTGCTGGCAGTGTCCCTGTCCGCCGCGCTCCGCAACGCCTGCGGCATCGAGATGCCCTTGCGCACGCTCTTCGAAGCCCCCACCCCTGCGGGCATCCTCGAACGGACGGCGCCCGCCGACGCCACCGCGCGTTCGGGATCCGGCATGACCGCCAACGGCACGACGGAGGGGCATCCAGAAAACCAACCGCCGGTCCCACGCCCCCTCGAATGGCTGGCCACCTCGCCGGAAAGGCCCGCCCGGTTGCCCCTCTCCTGGGCGCAGCGGCGCATGTTCTTCCTGAACCAGCTCGACCCCGGCAACGCCGAATACAACATCTCCCTGGCCGTCCGGCTGACCGGCGCCCTGGACCGGGACGCACTCGACGCCGCGCTGGGCGACGTGGTGCACCGCCACGAGATCCTGCGGACCGTCTACACCGAGGACGAAACCGAACCCACACAGCAGGTGCTCGATACCGTCGCGACCTGCGAGATCCTGCGCCACGAACGCGCGGAATCAGCCGGCAAGCTGCGCGGCGCCCTGGCCCGCGGGGCGAGCACCGGGTTCGACCTGCGCACCGACCTGCCCCTGCGCGCGAACCTGATCGAAACCGGGCGTGGGGACCATGTCCTGCACCTGGTCATCCACCACATCGCCTCCGACGGGGCCTCGCTGCAGCCGTTGGCCCGTGACATCTCCGCGGCCTACACCGCCAGGCTCGGCGGCTCCGGCCCCGAGTGGACCGATCTCGACCTCCAGTACGCCGACTACGCGCTCTGGCAACGCGATGCCCGGCAGGACGACGAGGGTCTCGCCGAACGCCTCCAAGGCTGGGCAAGCGATCTGGCGGGAGCGCCCGACGAGCTCGAACTGCCCACCGACGGGCCCCGCGCTCCCGAGGCCCGCCAGCCCGCCGCGCAAGCACACTTCACCCTCGACGCCACCACTTCCGCGGAGCTCTCGCGACTGGCCGCCCGGAACAACGCGAGCCTCTTCATGGCCCTGCACGCGGTTCTGGGCGGTTACCTGACCCGGCTCGGAGCAGGCGAGCGGACCGTCATCGGCTCCCCCACCGCCGGGCGCCCGGACACCGAGCTGGAGCAGATCGTCGGATTCTTCGTGAACACCCTGCCGATCTCCGTCGACCACTCCGCGCGGCCCAGCCTCGACGCAGCGATCGGTCTGGCCCGCACCGCGGTGCTCGACGCCTTCGACCGGGACACCGTGCCCTTCGAACGACTGGTGGAGGCGGTGAACCCACCGCGCGAACTCGGTCGCCACCCGCTGTTCCAGACGATGCTCACCTACGAGGCCGAGCCCCCGGCGGCACTCGAGCTGCCAGGACTCGAGGTGACCATCGTGGACGAGGAGGGATCGGGCTCAGCCAAGTTCAACCTCTCCTTCACCTTCAGCCGGCGCGGGGACGGATCCCTGGCCGTGACTCTCGAATACAACTCCTCGTTGTTCACCCGTCGCGCCATCGAACGGATGACGGACCAGCTGGCCCGTTTTGCCGCCGCGGCCGCCAGCCGGCCGGAAACCGCACTGGACGAGTTGGCGCTCCTCGACGCGACGGCGGAGTCGGACCTGCAGGCGGCCACCGCGACCCCTGCGGCACCGGAGGCCGGTGCCGCCTGGCACGGCATCCTGGATGACCTCGACGAGACAATCGCCCGCCACGGCGGGCGCGCTGCGGTCGTCTCCGACGACCGCCGGCTGACCTTCGCCGACCTCGACGCCGATGCGTCCCGCGTCGCCGAAGCGCTCGCTACGGCGGGGGCCGGGCCGGGCGACGTAGTGTCCCTGCTCCTGCCCCGCGACGAACGCCAACCGGTCGCCGTCGTGGGCACCCTGCGCACCGGGACGGCCGTCAACCCCATCGATGCCGAGTACCCCGACGGGCGGATCGCGGACATCCTCGCCGATGCAGCCCCTTCCGCCATGCTCACCTCCCGGACGCTGGAGGAACGGGCCCGGGCAGCACTGGCCACCGCGCAATCCACGGCCGGATTGCTGTTCATCGAGGACCTGGTGGGGCGGGAGGCCCACCAGGACGAGGCCGTGGCGGCCGGCAGAGGCAACGAATCCACCCGGGCCTTCCCGCAACCTGGCCCCGAGGACCTGGCCTACGTGCTCTTCACATCGGGCTCGACCGGCCGCCCCAAGGGCGTCGAGGTCAGCCACGGGGCCCTGGCCAACCTGTTGCGCAGCCACCGCGCGACGCTCTTCCCCGCGGCCCCGCCCACCGCCGAGGCTCCATGGCTGCGGGTCGCCCACACCACTGGCCTCGGTTTCGACGCCGCGTGGGATCCGTTCTTGTGGCTGGTTGCCGGACACGAACTCCACCTCATCGGGACCGACATCCGACGCGACCCGCAGTCGCTGGCGGACTACCTCGACCACGAGGACATCGGCGCCTGGGAAACCACCCCCTCCCACGTGCGCCACCTCTTGACCCAACCGGGCTTCCAGCGGCTGCTAGAACGCTCGGGCACCGACGGCCACGCCCGCCTGCACCTGGCCTTGGGCGGCGAGGCGTTCGACGCTGACCTCTGGGAACGGCTCGCCGCCCACGACGGCGTGGTGGCCCACAACCTCTACGGTCCTACCGAAGCCACGGTGGACGCCCTGCTGGCCAGGGTCCACGCCGACACCACGCCCCACCTCGGCCGACCGGTCGCGGGGACGGCAGCATATGTCCTGGATGCCCGGTTGCGCCACGTCCCGCCGGGAGCCACCGGCGAGCTGTATCTCGCTGGTGCCGGTCTGGCCCGTGGCTATCGCGGACGCACGGCGCTGACCGCCGAGCGCTTCGTCGCGGATCCCCACGGGGGCACCGGTGCCCGGATGTACCGCACGGGCGATCTGGTCACCCGGCAGGCCGACGGCACGATCGTTTTCCGCGGACGCAACGACGACCAGGTCAAGATCCGCGGCCAACGCGTCGAACCCGGCGAGATCGCCAGGACCCTGCGTGCCGTCGACGGCGTCGCGCAGGCTCTGGTGCTCGCCGACGGGATGCCACCCACCCAGCGCCTGGTGGCCTACGTCGTCGCTGCCGGGGACGGGCCGGCGAAAGCCGGCTTCGTCGACTCCCTGCGCCGCGAGGCCGCCTCGACGTTGCCCGCCTACATGGTTCCCGCGGTCTTCGTGCAGGTCCCGGATATCCCGCTGACCTCCCATGGGAAACCGGATGTGCGCCGGCTACCCGAGCCCTCGGCAGCCGCATCCACCGGTGGCCGCCCGCCCAACACTCCGCGCGAGGCAGCCGTAGCCACGATCTTCGCCGACGTGCTCGGTGCTGAACGGGTCGGGGTCGACGAATCGTTCTTCGACCTCGGCGGGCACTCCTTCGTGGCACAGGAGCTCATCACCCGGGTCAACGACGCGCTGGGCTCGGATCTGGCAGTGCAGACGCTCTTCCGTTCCCCCACGGTGGAGGCCCTGGTGCACGAGGCCGGACGCGGTGCCGGGGAATCCGTGGCCGACAGCCTGCGGCCCCTGCTGCCGCTGCGTACCAGCGGCAATCTCGAGCCGTTGTTCGCGGTCCATCCTGCCAGCGGCGTCGCCTGGGGCTACTCCGCCATGCTGCGCCATCTGGATCCCGGGCGTCCGCTCTACGGGTTGCAGTTGCCGGGCATGGCACCCGATGACACGAGTCCCCTGGCCGCCTACACGCTGACCGACTTGGTGGACCTCTACATCGCCGAGATCCGCACGGTCCAAGCTCACGGGCCCTACCGCCTGATGGGCTGGTCCTTCGGTGGCAACGTGGTCCAGCGCCTGGCGACCCGCCTGCAGGAACTGGGCGAGCAGGTCTCCCTGCTGGCGATCCTGGATGCCTATCCCAGCCGCCAGGACGAGAATGCCGACGTCGGCGTGGGCGGTTCGGGGACGCTGCTGGCCAACTTCCTCGACGCCGTGGGCCATCCAGTACCCGAGGACGGCGCCGAGCTCACCGGCGAGCGCGCGCTCGAAGTGCTGCGGGAGAACGGCAACCCGCTCGGCGCGGTGCCGATGGCATCCCTGGAGGCCATGATGGCGAACTTCGCGCGCCTGGCGCAGTTGATCCGCGAGGCCCCCGTCTTGTCCTTCCGGGGGAACCTGAACTTCTTCACCGCCACGCATGACGTCCCGGAGAGCCGGCCAGATGCCGACGACTGGGCCCCATATGTCACGGGGAACATCGTGGATACGGAGGTTCCCGAGCGGCACTCCCAGCTCCTGAGTGAACGTGCCCTTGATCACATCATGCCGGTCATGACAAACCTTCTGGCCGACCGCCCCGAAGACCCTAGGTAAGGAAGAAACGCCCTGCAGTTCCAAGGAGAGTGACATGGTCAACCCATTCGACGACGAGTCAGCACAGTTCCGCGTCCTGGTGAACGAACGCCAGCAACATTCGCTGTGGCCCTCGTTTGCCGATGTGCCCGAAGGCTGGGTGGTCATGCACGGACCGGACGCCCGCGAGACCTGCCTGGACTACGTGGAGCGCAACTGGGCCGACATCACGCCGCGCCATGCCGGTGACCTGGCCGCCTCACAGTGATACGCCTCGAGGCGGTCAGCCAGGCCTACGGCTCCTTTCGCGCCCTCGACGGGCTCAGCCTCTCGGCGGGACCGGGCGAGGTGTTGGGACTGCTCGGACCCAACGGCTCGGGCAAGACGACCACCGTCAAGGTCATCTCCACCTTGCTGCAGCCCGACGCCGGAGTGGTGACGGTCAACGGCCATGACGCCGCGACCGCTCCGGACGCCGTGCGCCGCTCCATCGGCCTGTCGGGCCAGTATGCCGCCGTTGACGAGAAGCTCACCGGCTACGAGAACCTCCAGATGGTGGGCCGGCTCTACGGGCTCTCCCGCCGCGACGCCGCCACCCGGGCCGGCGAACTGCTGGAACACTTCCGGCTGGAACCGGTCGCCGGCAAGCGTGCCGGGCAATACTCCGGCGGGATGCGTCGGCGCCTGGACCTGGCCGGCGCCCTCGTGGCCCGGCCACCCGTCGTCGTGCTCGACGAGCCGACCACCGGCTTGGACCCACGCGGTCGCATGGACACCTGGAGCGCCGTCCGCTCGCTGTCCGCCGAAGGCACCTGCGTCCTGCTGACCACGCAATACCTGGAGGAAGCCGACCAGCTGGCCGACAACATCGCGGTCCTGGACGCCGGGCGGGTCATCGCCGAGGGAACCGCCCAGGAACTGAAGGACCGCGCCGGCTCCGCACGCATCGACGTCGTCCCCGCCGACAGCACCGATAGCGAGCGTGCCGCACGCGTACTCGAACGCGCCAGCGGGAACATCGAACCCGCCGTGGTCGAGGCCGGCGGCAACCGGCTGGGGGTTCCCGCGCCCCGCGGCGAGGCAACCCTGGCTGCGGCACTGGACCAACTGGCCGCGGCCGGAATCCCCGTCGCCGAGATCTCCTTGCGGCGCCCCACCCTCGACGACGTCTTCCTCCGCCTGACCGGCACCAACGCGGTGCCCGCCGGCGCCGGGGACGAACACGGCGGCGCGCCAAATGCGGGTGACGACACCCCCGAGCCGGTCGCGGCCGGCGTCGGTGGTCATAGACGCCAGGGGGTGCGCAGCTGATGTCAGTGCTCGTCTCCGCAGGTGTCGACAGCGCCGTGATCGCCCACCGCAACCTGCTCAATTCCTGGCGCACCCCCGGCGCCCTCATCACCGGGATCGTCCAACCGATCATCTTCGTCCTGCTGCTGGCCTTCGTCTTCGGCGGGCGGTTGGGCGGGGATGCCTACCGCGAGTTCCTCATCGGCGGGATCCTCGCCCAGACGTTGACCTTCAATTCCTCCTTCACCGCCGTCTACCTGGCCAAGGACCTGCAGCTGGGGCTGATCGACAGGTTCCGTTCCCTGCCCATGTCCCGGGTGGCGGTGATCCTGGGACGCACGACGGCGGACCTGGCCACCAGTGTCATGTCGATGGCCGTGATCCTGGCCTGCGGGCTGGCGATCGGCTGGCGGGTGGAGGCCGGGCCCTGGCAGGCGCTCGGCGCGGCCGCCCTGCTGTTGGCGTTCACGTTCTCCGTCTCGTGGATTGGCGCCGTGATCGCCCTGACCGCCCGCAGCGTCGAGGTCGCCCAGAGCCTGGGGCTGATCTGGCTATTCCCCGTCACGTTCATTTCCGGGGCCTTCGTCCCGCTGTCCTCCCTGCCGGGTGTGCTGCGCACCATCGCGGAGTGGAACCCGGTTACCGCGGTGGCCACGGCGGTCCGCGAACTGTTCGGCAACGGGTTGCCGCCGGGATTCGACATGGGCGAGAGCTGGCCGCTGCAGCACCCCGTCGCCTATGCCCTGTTCAGCTGCGTCGCCATCATCGCCGTCTTCGCGCCGCTGGCGGTGTGGCAATACCGCCGGATCGGACGCTGAATCCGATGTCCCGCGGCACGGCATCACCGGTGGTCCTTCACGCTGTGGCCCATGTCAGTGACTTCACGGCAGCCGCCGCGGAACGTGGCGGTCTGGAGCGGTTCGTCTCCGCCGTCGACCTTGCCTCCGCGCAACGGCATGCAGCACCCGAGGATGGTGCGCGGGCGCTGGCTGCCCGCGCCCTGGCCCGCCTGCTCAGTGCACGAGTGCTGGGACTCGCGCCGATCAGGGCCGCTGGCCTCGCCCCGCGCGCGGACGCCTGCCGTTCCTGCGGCGGAGCACACGGGAAGCCCGGCGTGGAGGGGGTAAGCGTCAACTGGTCGCGTTCGGGCGCGTGGGTCATGGCCGCCGCCGCACCGCCCGCTGCCGGGCCCCTGGGTGTGGACATCGAGCGCATTCCCGGGACTCTATTCGATGGTTTCGACGCCCACTGCCTATCGCCACTTGAAAGCTCGTCGCTGGCCCCGCACGACGTCGAGGGCCGGATGCGGCTGTGGGTCGCCAAGGAGGCGCTGCTCAAGGCCTGCGGATACGGACTCTCCATTCCACCGGCGGCCGTCCGCACCTCCCCGCTACCGGCCATCGACCCGTTAATGGCAGACGGGGCCGACACCCGTGCGCTGGACGGATTGTCCGTGCACAAGGTGTCGGCCCCGGGGGGCTACGCTGCGGCTGCATCCTGCCGCGGGCAGCTTCAGTTGGTGGCTGTCACCCCACACCAGCTGTTTTCCGCCTAGGCCACCTCGGGCGGGAGCATCAGTCCGGCACCGGGGATGGCGTCCAGCAGCGAGCGCGTGTACTCGGTCTGCGGGGCGTCGAAGACGTCGTCGGTGCTGCCCGACTCGACCAGCTGCCCTTTCTCCATGACGCAGACGTGGTCCGCGATCTGGCGCACGACGGCCAGGTCGTGGGTAATGAACAGGTAGCTCAACCCCAATTCGGTCTGGAGGTCCGCCAGCAGATTGAGCACCTGCGCCTGCACGAGCACGTCCAAGGCGGAGACGGCCTCGTCGCAGATCACCACCTCGGGATCCAGCGCAAGCGCCCGGGCGATGGCCACGCGCTGGCGCTGGCCGCCGGAGAGCTCGTTCGGGAACCGTTGCATCATCGACGCCGGCAGCGCGACCTGGTCCAGCAGGGCCCTGACCTTCTTCTCCCGCTCCTTCGCGTTGCCGATGCGGTGGACCCGCAGCGGTTCCTCGATGGTGCGGAAGATGTTGTACATCGGGTCCAGCGAGCCGAACGGATCCTGGAAGATCGGCTGCACCCGTCGCCGGAAGGCGAACATCTCCTTGCGCGAAAGCGAGGTGAGGTCGACGCCGTCGAACAGGATGCTCCCTTCGGAAGCGTCTTCCAGGCCCAGAACCATCTTGGCCACTGTGGACTTGCCCGAACCGGATTCGCCCACCACCGCAGTCGTGGTGCCGCGTTTGATGCTGAACGACACGTCGTCCACGGCCCGGAATTCCGTCGACTTGCCCAGTTCGCCGCGGATCTTGTAGTTCTTCACCAGGTTGCGGACCTCGATGACATCGTCGCTGCCGGTGGATTCCTCGTTGGCCAGCACCTCATCGGACGCCTGGCCGCGTTCCTTGGCCGATTCGATCCGGCGCGAAGCCAGCGAGGGGGCGGAGGAGACCAACCGCTGCGTGTAGGGGTGGCGCGGATTGGTCAGCAGTTCCACGGCGGGGCCCGCCTCGACGACCTGTCCCTTGTACATCACGACGACCTTGTGCGCGCGCTCGGCGGCGAGGCCCAGGTCATGGGTGATCAGCAGGACCGCGGTCCCCAGCTCGCTGGTCATCGTATCCAGATGATCCAGGATCTGGCGCTGGACCGTGACGTCCAGCGCCGACGTCGGCTCATCGGCGATGAGCAGCCGGGGCCGGCAGGAGAGGCCGATGGCGATCAGCGCGCGTTGGCGCATGCCGCCGGAGAACTCGTGCGGGTACTGGTTGGCCCGCTCCTCCGCCCGCGGCAAGCCCGCCTGGGTCAGGACCTTGGCCACCGCCTTCTTGTCATGCGGCAGTCCGTTGGCACGCAGCGTCTCCTTGACCTGGAAGCCGATGTTCCACACCGGGTTCAGGTTGGACATGGGGTCCTGCGGCACCATGCCGATGGAGGAGCCACGGAGTTCGATCATGCGCTTCTCCGAGGCATGGGTGATGTCCTCGCCGTCGAAGAGCATGGTCCCGTCGGCCACGCGGCCGTTGCGCGGCAACAACCCGATGGCGGCCAACGCCGTCGTGGACTTGCCCGAACCGGATTCCCCGACGATCGCCACGGTTTCCCCGGGCAGGATCGTCAGGTTGGCCTTGCGGACCGCGTTGACCTCGCCGTTGCCGGTCTTGAAGCTGATGGCCAGATCCCGCAGTTCCAGCAGCGGACGGGGCATCGACGTCTCGTCGGTGGTTTCGTTGGTCATGGTTGCACCGTTCATCGTTTGCGCGCTTTCGGGTCCAGGGCATCCTGCAGGGCGTCGCCGAGCATGATGAAGCTCAGCACCGTCAGGGACAGGGCCAGGGCGGGCCAGAACAGGGCCATCGGGTTCGAGCGCAGCGAGCTCTTGGCCGAGAAGATGTCATTGCCCCAGGACATGACGTCCGGCGGCAGGCCGATGCCCAGGTAGGACAGGGTGGACTCGGCCACGATGAACACGCCCAGGGAGATCGTGGCGATGACGATGACCGGAGCCAGCGAGTTCGGGATGACGTGGCGGATCAGCGCACCGGTGCGGCTGACGCCCAGCGAACGGGCGGCGATGACGAAGTCGGCGTCGCGCACCTCGATGACCGCAGCCCGGGTGATGCGGGCGATCTGCGGCCACCCGAAGGCGGCCAGGATCAACACGATGGTCCAGACGTTGCGGTTCTCGCGGAAGAACGGGATCTGCACGACGACGATCGCACCGAGGATGAGCGGCAGCGCGAAGAAGATGTCGCCCAGGCGGGCCAGCACGGCGTCGACCCAGCCGCCGAAGAACCCGGAGACCGCCCCGATGGTTCCGCCGAAGATCACGATGGCCAACGTGGCGAAGAGCCCGATGGTCAGCGAGGACTGCGTCCCGTACATCACGCGGGCCAGGATGTCGCAGCCTTGCTGGGTGAAGCCGAGCGGGTGGCCCGGGGCCGGTCCGCCATCGGAGTTGGAGAGCAAGCATTGCGCGTTGGGTTGTTCGTTGGTGAACAGCCCCGGGAACAAGGCGACGAAGATGACCGCGAGGATCAGGAACGCGCTGATGATGAACAGCGGCTGCCGGCGCAGGTTGCGCCAGGCCTCGAGCCACAGGGAGACGGGCGCCTCGGAGGAGACGGCACTGTCGGTCGCCTGGACCGGGGTGTCGGCGGGATCGGCCACATAGTGCTCGATCGGGTACTTGGAGATCTTGGCGCCGCGGACGGTGGGCGCGTTGGTGGTGTTCTCAGGCATATCGGATCCTCGGGTCGAGCCACGCGTACAACAGGTCCACCAGCAGGTTCGCCAAGACGAAGACCACGATCAATACGGTGACGATCGAAACGACAACGGGGGCCTCCCCGTTCAGGACGGCGCGGTACAAGGTGTTCCCCACGCCATTGACGTTGAAGATTCCCTCGGTGACGATGGCCCCGCCCATCAGGGCACCGAGGTCGGCACCCAGGAAGGTCACCACGGGAATCATGGAGTTGCGCAACACGTGCACCATGATGACGCGGCGGCTGCTGAGCCCCTTGGCCGTGGCCGTGCGGACGTAGTCGGCACCGGCGTTCTCGATGACCGCGGTGCGGGTCAAACGCAGCACGTAGGCGAATGACACCAGTCCCAGCACGAGCGCCGGAAGGATCAGTTCGGTGATGGAGGCATCACCGCTGACCGTCGGGTTGGCCCATTCGAGCTTGACGCCCACCACGAACTGCATGAGGAAGCCCAGCACGAAGATCGGCACGGCGATGACGACCAGGGAGAAGACCAGAACGGTCGAGTCGAAGATCTTGCCCTTCTTCAGACCGGCAATGAGGCCGATGACGATGCCGAACACGGCTTCGAAGATCAGGGCCATGATCGCCAGGCGGGCTGTCGTGGGGAAGACGCGGGCCAGGATGTCGGTGATCGGCTGCCCGGCGAAGTTGGTTCCCAGGTCAAAGGTGAAGATGCCCTTGAGGTAGAGGAAGTACTGGACCCAGAACGGCTGGTCCAGGTTGTACTGTTCGCGCAGGGCGGCCTCGACGGCCGGCGTGCAGCCCTTCTCGCCGCAGATCGCGGCGGTGGCGTCACCGGGGAGGCTGAAGACCAGGAAGTAGATCAGCAGCGTTGCCCCCAGGAAGACGGGGATGAGCTGCAGGAAACGACGGAGCAGGAACCGTGCCATCAGGCACCACCTGCCCGGGGGGAGCGTGCCCTTTCCGGGCACCGGGAAAATAGCATCAACTTAACCTTTGGGATGTGGCAGGACCGCGGGGCCCGCTTCCGGGTGAGGGAAGCGGGCCCCGCGGAGGGCAGGGAAGGACCAGTGCCCCTACTTGCCGGTGATTGCGTAGTACAGCGGCACGCCGTTCCAACCGAACTTCACGTTGTCGACGTTGGTGCTCCAGCCGCCCTGGGCGACCTGGTACCACAGCGGGATGGCCGGGAGATCTGCCAGCAGCATCTCCTGTGCCTTGTTCATCTGCTCATTGCCCTGCTCCACCGTCTCGGCGGACAGGCCCTTGTTGATGGCAGCGTCGAACTTCTTGTTCGCGTAGACGGCGTCGTTCGATCCGGCACCGGTGGTGTAGATCGGGCCCAGGAAGTTGGCCAGCGACGGGTAGTCTGCCTGCCAACCCGAGCGGATGGCACCGGTCAGCTTGTGGGCGGTGGCCTCGGTACGGGCTTCCTTGAAGGTCGCGTACGGCTTGCCGGCGACGTCGATGCCGAGGTTGTTCTTGATGTTGTTGACCACGGCCTCGACCCAGGTCTTGTGGTCGCCCTTGTCGGCGTTGTAGGCGATGGTCAGCTTTTCGCTCTTGTCGTACGGCTGGATCGACTCTGCCTTCTTCCAGAGTTCCTTGGCCTTCTCCGGGTTGTAGGCGAGGTTCTCGTGGCCCGGGATGGAGTCCGAGTAGCCCTCGAGCACCGGCGCGGTGAATTCCTTGGCCGGGGTGCGCCCGCCGTTGAAGATGACCTTGGTGATCTCCTCGCGGTTGATGGCCATGGACAGGGCCTGGCGGCGCAGCTTGCCGGCTTCGCCCTTCCAGTTGTCCAGGTAGTACGGGATGGCGATGGTCTGGTTGCCGGCGTACGGGGACTCGATCGACCGGTCACCCAGGTCGTTCTTGAAGTTCTTGATGTCAGAGGTCGGGATGACCTTCAGGACGTCCAGGTTGTCCGAGATCAGATCCTGGTAGGCGGTGGTGTCGTTCTGGTAGATCTTGAACGTCACGCCGGCGTTCTGGGCCTTCTGAGGGCCTTCGTAGCCCTCGTTCGGGACGAGCTTGATCTGCTGCTCGTGCTGCCAGGCGTCCTCGCCATCGAACTTGTAGGGGCCGTTGCCGACCGGGTGCTCCCCGTACTTCTTCGGGTCCTTCAGTGCCTCGGCGGGCATCGGGTAGAAGGCGCTGTAGCCCAGGCGCAGCTTGAAGTCGGATTCGGGCTGCTTGAGCTTCACGGTGAAGGTCTTGTCGTCGACGACCTTCAGGCCGGACATCTTCTCGACAGTGGAGCCCTCAGCGGCGGCTTCGTCGTAGCCGTCGATGCTCTCGAAGAAGTAGCTGCTCAGCTGGGCGTTCTTCGCTGCGGCGCCATAGTTCCAGGCGTCGACGAAGGAGCTGGCGGTGACCGGGTCACCGTTGGTGAACTTCTGGTCGTCCTTGAGCTTGATGGTGTAGTTCTGCGAGTCCTTGGTTTCGATGGACTCGGCCACCTCGTTCTGGGGCTTGCCATCGGCGTCGTAGCTGATCAACCCGGCGAAGATGAGATCCAGGATGGCACCGCCACCCACCTCGTTCGTGTTCGTGGGGATCAACGGGTTCTGCGGCTCGGAGCCATCGGCGATGATGACGCGGCTGGTGTCTCCCCCGCCGGCGGCGGACTTGTCGTCCCCGCCTCCGCCACAGGCGCTCAGGCTCAACGCAACAACGGCTGCGATGCCCAGGATCTTGGAAGTGCGCGAATAACGCATACTTTCTCCTTGTGATGCCGGCGGCGGGAGTTCTTCCGGACACCGCAACGGCTGCTTGTTGTTAGATTCAAGTGTTGTGAAGCACTTGCTAGGCAATAGCGTAGGGCATCCGGCACCCCCGATGTGACGAGAGCCATCTTGTCGGGTGGCACAAGGCACAGATGCAACCGTGGTGGATCCGCGTCATGACGCCGATCCGGCGTTGACAAGATTTAAACAGATTTTTTTGTTTCCGACCCCGCGTGGAGGTCGACCTGCTATGTTTCGGCCATGACCCGCCATCAGCGCAGCGTGCCCGCGTCGCCTCCATCGCCGGTCCGCCGGATAGCCGCCGGCCTGTTGGGGGCCTTCCTGGTGTTCGCCGGAGCCAGCCACCTGACATTTGCGCGCGAGGAGTTCGCCGAACTCGTTCCCGACTGGGTCCCGCTCGATCAGGACAACGTCGTCGTGCAGTCCGGCATCGTCGAAATCGCCCTGGGCACCGGCTTGCTCGCCCTGCCGGCCAGCCGCGCCCGGTGGGGGATGGCCGCCGCGGTGCTCTTCGTCGCAGTCTTCCCCGGCAACCTCCACCAGTTCCTGCAACGCAGGGACGCATTCGGCCTCGACAGCGATGCCGGCCGGCTGACCCGCCTGGCCCTCCAGCCGCTGCTCGTCCTGTGGGCCCTCTGGTCCACGGGCGCATGGCGCGAACTGCGGTCTCCACGCCCCCTGCACCGGGACGCCCGCCGGTGAGGACGGCCCCGACGCAACGTGCTGACATGCCGAGGCTCGGGACGTAGGCTCGGGCACGAGCGCACCAGCGACACACCACGAAGGGGACGCCGCCATGTCCAGCACTCGCGATCCATCCGGCCCCGACGACGGACCCGACGCGGCACACCAGATTCCCGACGGCGTCGACCAGGCCACCGTGGAGGCCCTCGGCAAGCTCTCCGAAGCGCTGGAACTGACCGAGGACGCCCGGGGAAGCCTCTACAACTTCCACCGCAAGACCGGCGCCGCCGACCTGGCCCTCGGCGAAGCAGTGGAGATGCTCCGTGCGGCGGGGCACGCGGGCATCGCGGCCCGCATCGAACGCGAACTCGTGGGTCGCAACGTGATCGAGCACCGGTGGACGTTCCAGATCGTCGAGGACTACGACGACGGCTACTACGCAGAATTCCGCTCGCAGGAAAGCAAGGCCCGGCAGGAGCTCGCCGAGGGCAAGCGGCACCTGTTCGAGGCGCGGATGAAGGAGGACCGCCGCACCCACGGCCAACGCCACCACGAGGCCCGCCCCTCACCTGATTCCGGGAGGGGAGGCCCCGGCCCCTCCTAGGGGACCGTCGTCGTGCTCTTCTCCCGCGGTGGCGAGGGCTGGCGCAGGTCGATGCCCTTGGTCTCGCGCAGGGTGAAGACGGTGGCGATCCCGATGCAGAGCAGCACGATCGTGTAGACGCCGAAGATGGTGGGGCCGGCGTCGCCGAACCAGGCGTTCATCCCGGCCTGCAGGTAAGCAGCGGTGCCGCCGAAGGCAGCCACGCAGATGGCATACGGGATGGCCACGCCCATGGTGCGGATGGTCGTGGGGAACAGCTCGGCATAGGTGGTGGGCACGATCGCCGCCGAGGCGGAGATGAAGGCCAGCATAAGGGACATGCCGAGCGCCAGCTGGACGGCCGAATCGCGCACGATGAGGGTCGCCGGGAAGAAGAACACCGCGCTGCCGATGCCGCTGATGAGCAGGACCGGCTTGCGTCCGACCCGGTCCGAGAGCCGGCCCCACAGCGGCAGCGCGATGAGGAACACGATATTCGCGACGACGCCGGCCCACAGGGCGCCGGCGGCGTCGATGCCCAGCTCGTGGATGGCGTAGGCAGGGGTGGAGACGCCCCAGACGTAGTAGACGACGGTCAATCCCATGGTCAGACCGATGACCTTGGCGGCCTGGCGCCAGTTGGCGGCCAGCTGGCGGAAGACTCCGTCGGGGCCCGGCCGTGGTGGGGCATCCGGGTGGTGTCCGCCGTCGGCGTTGGCCTCCTCGAAGGCCTCGGTCTCCTCGAGCTTGGTGCGCATGTACAGCGCGAACAGGCCGATGACGGCGCCGATGAGGAACGGGATGCGCCAGCCGATGGCCGACATCTGCTCTTCGCTGAGGATCGTGGAGAGGATCGCACCGATGAACGTCCCGGCCATGATGCCCAAGGTGCCGGAGAAGTAGATCAGCGAGGACCACAGGCCGCGGCGCTCGCGCGGAGCCATCTCCGAGAGGTACGTCTGGGCGCTCGGCAGTTCCCCGCCATGGGCCAGGCCCTGGATGATCCGGGCGATGAGCAGGATGACGGAGGACCACGCGCCGACGGCATCGTAGGTGGGGCACAGGGCGATCACGAGCGAACCGAGTGAGGCCAGCAGGACGCACCAGACCAGCGACGTCTTGCGCCCGATTTTGTCCCCGAGCCAGCCGAAGACGAATCCGCCAAGTGGGCGGGCGGCGAAGCCCACGGCGAAGACCGCGAGCGTGGCCAGGAAGGCGGACGTCGGGTCGGCGTGGCTAAACAGTTGGGAGGCGATGAAGGAGGCGAAGGTCGCGTAGATCGCCCAATCGAACCATTCGGCGGCGTTGCCGGCACCGGTGGCGACGAGGGTGCGCATCACGGTGGACCGGTCTGCTGCGGGGGTGGGATTGGCGCTCATGGTGTTTCCTTTGCAAGTCGTTCGATCGCCAGCCGTGCATATAGCGCGGTTCCGTCGGCGAGGATCTGATCGCCGAAGACGGCTTCGGCGGAGTGGTTGAACGGGGCCGTAGCGGGGTCCTCGCCCTCGGGGACCGCCGAGAGGAAGTGGAACGAACCGGGTACTTCTGCCAGGACGCGGGAAAAGTCCTCGGATCCGGCCAGCGGCGAGGCCATGTCCAAGTACCGCGCCGTGCCGAAGAGTTCCTCCGCCTGCTGGCGGAAGAATGCGGTTTCGGCGTCGTCGTTCACGGTGACCGGGTATTCGTCGAGGTAGGTGACTTCGGCCTCCAAGCCGTGGGCGGCGGCGATTCCGTGCATCAGCTGGGGAACGGCGGTGCGCAGCTTTGCGGCGTTGGCTGCCGAATAGGAGCGGATGGTGGCCTCGAACCGGGCATCGTCGGGGATGACGTTGCGCTTCGTCCCGGCCTGCAGCAGACCGACCGTGACCACGACGGGATCGAAGATGTCGAACCGGCGGGTCACCGTGGCCTGCAGGGCGGTCACCATCTCGGCTGCGGCGGGAACAGGGTCACGGGCAAGGTACGGCGCGGACCCATGCCCGCCGGCACCCTTGACGGTCACGATCAGGCCATCGGACGCGCTCATGACCGGCCCGGGACGGCCCATGACCGTTCCTCCGGGTGCCATGGCGCTGGCGACATGCAGCCCATACGCGGCGCTCACGCGGTGTCCGGCCGCGTCCAAGACCCCTTCCCGGATCATGACCGAGGCCCCGTCATACCCCTCCTCACCCGGCTGGAACATCAGCACCACGTCGCCGGCTAACTGTTCACGCTTCTCGGCCAACACCGTGGCTGCCCCGGCCAGCATGGCGGTGTGCAGATCGTGGCCACAGGCGTGCATGGCACCGTCGATACGGGAGGAGTAGCGCAGGCCGGTGCGCTCCTGGATGGGCAGCGCGTCCATGTCCCCGCGCAGGAGCACCGCGCGGGCGTTTCCGGCCCCATGAGCCGGACCGCCCCGCAGCACCGCCGTGATCGAGGTCGCGTCGGTGCCGAGGGTGACTTCGTACCCGAGGGGCTCCAGCCAATCGAGCACCTTTTCCTGGGTGCGGGGAAGGTCGAGCCCGATCTCGGGCTCCTGGTGCAGGCGGTGGCGCAAGTCCGCGATGTCCCCCTGAAGGGCGCGCGCGTCCTCCAGCAGGGCTGCGGCATTTTCGGCTGACGTGTTCATCGGATGCCTTTCGTTTACGGTACGCATCCGATGATGGTGTGACTTGAAGCACCGTGGTTCTATTATCACGAAATGTGCATAAGATAGCCGTTTGACCAATAAAGATTGCAGGAACTCATGGAACTGCCCGTAGAAGACCTCGAACTTGTCCATGCGCTGCAGATTTCACCCCGCGCCACCTGGAGTGATCTCGGCTTGGCACTGGATCGCCATCCGACCACGCTGGCCGCCAGGTGGGCGCGGTTGCATGGAGGAGGCCTCGTCTGGGTCACCGGGCACCTGGCGGGGGATCCTCGGCAATCGTGCACCGCCTTGGTCCGCGTCTCGGTCACCGAGCATCTGCGCGATGGAGCCGTTCGTGGCCTTCAGGCCATCCCTGAGGTCGCCACCGTGGAGGAGGTGGCCGACGACGGAGCCCTGCGACTCGTGGTGCTAACCGCAGACTGGCGGCACCTGGCCAGTGAGACACTCTCCCGGATCCGCGAGATCGCCGGCGTCGCCGGGATGGATGTCGTGTTGAGCACGCGGATGTACGCGCTGGGAAACAACTGGCGCCTGGATGTTCTGGCCGCCGAGCAGCAGCGCCGGCTCGCCGGGCTGCGTCTGGCGGCGGAGGCACACGCCCGGAACGTGCCTCCGTTGTTCGGCCGTATGCTGCCGCTATTGGCGCGCAACGGCCGCGCCACGGCAGCAGAGCTGGCCACGGACCTAGGCGTCCACCCGTCAACAGCCGGGCGGCAGCTGCGGGCAGCCGTCGCTTCCGGGTTCTTGACCTTTCGCTGCGAACTAGCGCAGGACTTCTCCGGCTACCCGATCGCTTGCCATTGGTTCGTCCGCGTCCCGCCTGCGGACATGGAAGCAACCGTGGCGTTCTTGCGGCGCCACCGGACACTACGCCTGTGCGCCGCCATCAGCGGCAGCGCCAACTTGACCTTCCATCTGTGGCTGCGGACGCCGGCTGACATCGTCGAGCTCGAGGAGCAACTGCAGGCAGCGGTTCCGACGGTTACCATCATCCAGTCCAGCGTCTGCGTCCGCACACACAAGCGTCTGGGATGGCTGCTCAAACCAGACTCGACCTGTACCGGCGAGGTGGTCCCCCAGGTGCTCTAGGCGCGGATCAACTGCCCGTGGACCAGCCGTGGAACCACTCGATGTGTTCGCGCAGCAAACCTGCTGCCTGCTCGCCGTCGCCGGCCGCGACGGCGTCGAGGATGCCATGGTGCTGCCCGCGCAGGACCGTGGCGACCGGCCCCCAGGCCTCGTCGCTGCGCACGGCATCGCGGACGTAGTCGCTGATGGCCAGGCGCAGCGATTCCATCATGGCCTCGATGACCGCGTTGCCGGCCAGCCCCGAGAGCAGCACGTGGAAGCGGGCATCGAGTTCGTGGAAGGACCCGCGTTCCAGCAGCGGATCGTCCATCTCGGCCAGGAGCCCGCGGGCCTCCCGCAGCAGTGCCGCACTGCGTTCGGGGTTGGCGTCCAGATCCGCCGCACGCGCGGCCCAGGTCTCCAGCAGGATGCGCGTCTGGACGATCTCCTGCACGCTCAAGCGCGCCGAGGCCACGTGCATGCGCAGGGCCGTGGCGATGCCGGCCGCCGGTTCGGAAATGACCACGGAGCCCGCCCCGGGGCCGGAGCCAGTGGCGGGGCGGACCACCCCCATGACATCAAGGATGCGAATGGCATCGCGGACCGAGGCCCGGGAGATGCCATGGGCCTCGGCCAGGGCGCGCTCGCCGGGTAGCTGGTCGCCGACCTTCAGTGCGCCGGTGCGCAGCTCGTCCTCGATGTCGTCGAGGACGAGCTCATAGGCCTTGGGTCGGCTCGCGGCCGGGGTGTCGGTAGCGCGCTTGCGCTCGATGCCGGAAGGATGTGCCACCCCGGCATTCTTCCACGTCGCAGCCATGCGGCCATCCTTTTTTTCATCAGGGGGTCGGGAGCATCCAGCTCAGGACCGGGGTGGACTGCAGGTACACCAGGCAGCACAGGATCAGCAGCATGGCCACCGACCAGCCGGCGACCTTACGCAGGATGACCGATTCCTGCCCCTCCATGCCCACGGCGGTGGCGGCGATGGCCAGGTTCTGCGGGCTGATGAGCTTGCCGACGACGCCGCCTGCCGTGTTGCCGGCAACCAGCAGGTTCGGATCGATTCCGGCGTTGATGCCGGCGGTCTGCTGCAGCTTGGCGAACAGGGCGTTGGCCGAGGTGTCGGAGCCGGTGACCGCGGTGCCGATCCATCCCAGGACCGGCGAGAGGAAGGCAAAGCCCGCCCCGGCGCCTGCCAGCCAGGTGCCAATGCTGATCGTTTGGCCGGACAGGTTCATCACGTAGGCCAGGGCCAGCACGCAGATGATGGTCGTTGCGGCCCAGCGCATGTTGACGATGGTGCGCCAGATCTCGGCAATTCCCTGGCCCACGGTGATCTTGTACCGTCCGTTGTCGTCCCAGATCGAGTAGACGATGGTGACGATGATCCCGGTGATCAGCAGCAGGGTGCCGGGGCTGGAGAGCCACTGGAAGTTGTAGGTGGTCGCCGAGAGCGCCTCGCCGCTGGAGTTGACGACGTGGTGGTGCAGCAGCGGCCACTTGACCTTGACGTCGGTGGACTCGAGCAGCTTCGGGATGCTGATGCCGGCGGTCCACAGCTTGGCGAGGCCGAAGATCACGATGACCAGCAGGTAGGGGAACAGTGCCATGAAGACTCGTGCTCCACCCAGCGGCGATGCCGCGTCATCTGCGCTATGGGTGGCACCCGACCCGCCGACGAGGACGCGTTCGCGGGCGGCCTCGGCGCCGACCGGGGACCAGAAGCGCAGGAAGATGACGGCGGCGGCCAACCCGGCCAGCGAGGCGACGATGTCGGTGAGTTCGTACGCGAAGTAGGTCGCCGTGAGGAACTGGGCGATGGCGAAGACGAACCCGACAATCAGGGTGGCGGGCCAGCATTCCTTGACGCCGCGCCAGCCGTCGAGGATGAACAGCAGCAGGGTGGGGACGAACAGGGCCAGCAGCGGGGCCTGGTGGCCCACGATCGCGCCGATGTGGGCGGGGTCCAGTCCGGTCAGCGCGCCGGCCGTGGTGATCGGGATGGCCACGGCACCGAAGGCAACGGGCGCTGTGTTGGCGACCAGGACGGCTGCGGCGGCGCGCAGCGGGGCCATGCCCAGGGCGATGAGCATGGTGGCCGTGATGGCCACGGGTGCTCCGAACCCGGCCAGGGCCTCGAGCAGTCCGCCGAAGCAGAAGGCGATGAGGACCGATTGGATGCGCACGTCGCCGCCGCCGATGACGTCGAAGACGCGGCGCAGGTCATCGAACCGGCCGCTGACCACGGTGACCTGGTACAACCAGATGGCCATGACCACGATCCAGACCACGGGGAAGGTGCCGAACACCCCGCCCATGACCCCCGACATCAGGGCCAGGCCCACGGGCATCTTGAACGCGAAGATCGAGACCAGGATGGCCACCAGCAGCGACCAGGCGCCGGCGACGTGGGCCTTGGTCTTGACGAGTGCGAGGAGCGCAAAAAACGTCACCAGCGGCAGCAGCGCCACGAGTGCCGACAAGGCGACGCTTCCGGCCACCGGATCGGTCGGGGGTGTGAATGTGTCCATGGTTCGGTCCTTACACGCGAGTGACTGGCTTCCGTGGTCTGACCACTATGGTCTGACCACGGAAGCATAACCTGTACAGTGGGCACTTGTGAACCCCATCACAGCGATTCGTCGCGGGCCCAGACGTTTCCGCCCAGACACTAGACGGGCCACGCCCGCCGCCCTATAGTGGTCAGACCACACCGGCTACGGCGTCGCCCCGACGGCACCACGGAAGGCATCACCATGAAAATCGCCCTCTTCGCCACCTGCATCGTCGATGGCATGTACCCCAGCACGGCACGCGCCACGGTCTCGATCCTGGAGCGGCTCGGCCATGAGGTCGTCTTCCCTCCCGGCCAGGCCTGCTGCGGCCAGATGCACATCAACTCGGGCTACTTCAAGGAAGCCCTGCCGGTTGTCGCGAACCACATCAAGGCCTTCGACACCACCGACTACGACGTTGCAGTGGCCCCCTCGGCCTCCTGCGTCGCCTCGGTGAAGCACCAGCAGCCGATGATCGCCGAACGCGCCGGCGACAACGGCCTGAAGCAACGGGCCGAAGAGGTCGGGGCCCGCACCTACGAACTGTCCCAGCTGCTCGTCGACGTCCTGGGCATCACCGACGCCGCCGCGCAACTGGGCAGCTGGTTCCCCACCTCGGTGACCTACCACCCGTCCTGCCACGGCATGCGGCTGCTCCACCTGGGGGACCGCCAGCTGGACCTGCTGCGCACTGTCGAGGGCATCGAGCTCAAGGACCTGCCCTCGGCCGACCAGTGCTGCGGATTCGGCGGCACCTTCTCGATGAAGAACGCCGAGGTCTCCTCCGCCATGCTCGAGGACAAGGCGGCCAACGTCACCTCCACCGGCGCCTCGCTGTGCACCGGCGGTGACGCCTCCTGCCTGCTGCACATCGGCGGTGGCCTCTCACGCACCGGAGCCGCCGCGGGCACCCTGCACCTGGCAGAAATCCTCGCCAGCACCCGGGAGCACCCGTACGACGCCGGTACCTCCTTCGGCGCGACGGCGGAGGTGGCACGATGAGCCAGGTCTTCATCGGCATGCCGTCCCTGCCGGCCTACGGGCAGGGCAACCTCTTCGCCACCGAGTCCTTCCCCGACGCGGCCCACCACGAGCTGCGCGACGACCAGCTGCGCAAGAACCTGCGCCACGCCACCACCTCGATCCGCGAGAAGCGGGCCCATGTGGTGGGCGAGCTCCCGGACTGGGAGGACCTGCGCGATTCCGGGTCGGCGATCAAGGAAACCGTCATGGCCAACCTGCCGGCCATGCTCGAGCAGTTCGAGGCCAACTTCACCGCACGGGGTGGGACCATCCACTGGGCCCGCGACGCCGAGGAGGCCAACCGGATCGTCGAGGGGCTGATCCGGGAACAGGACACCGACGAGGTCGTCAAGGTCAAGTCCATGGCCACCCAGGAGATCGGGCTCAACGAATACCTGGAAGAGCACGGCATCAAGGCGTTCGAGACCGACCTGGCCGAATTGATCGTCCAGCTCGGCCACGACAAGCCCAGCCACATCCTGGTTCCGGCCATCCACAAGAACCGCAGCCAGATCCGCGACATCTTCCTGAAGGAAATGAAGGACGTCGACCCGGACCTCTCCAACGACCCCCGAGAACTGGCCATGGCGGCCCGCGCCCACCTGCGGCGTAAATTCCTCTCCGCCAAGGTCGCCATCTCCGGCGCCAACTTCGCCCTCGCCGACACCGGCACCCTGGGCGTCGTCGAGTCCGAGGGCAACGGGCGGATGTGCCTGACGTTGCCCGAAACGCTGATCACCGTCATGGGCATCGAGAAGCTGCTGCCGCACGCCGATGACCTCGAGGTCTTCATGCAGCTGCTGCCGCGTTCGTCCACCGGCGAGCGCATGAACCCCTACACCTCCTTCTGGACCGGGGAATCACACGACGACGGTCCCAAGAACGTGCACCTGGTCATGCTGGACAATGGCCGCACCGCCGCCCTGGCGGACACCTACGGGCGGTCGGCGCTGCACTGCATCCGCTGCTCGGCCTGCATGAACGTGTGCCCGGTCTACGAACGCACCGGCGGCCACGCCTACGGTTCCACCTACCCGGGGCCCATCGGCGCGATCCTCTCGCCGTTGATGACGGGCATCAAGGCCGAGGAGAACAACTCCCTGCCCTACGCCTCCAGCCTCTGCGGTGCCTGCTACGACGCCTGCCCCGTGAAGATCAACATCCCCGAGATCCTGGTGCACCTGCGCGGCGAGGACGTCGATTCACGGCGCGGCCAGCGCAGGGTCCCCTCGGAAATGGACCTGATGATGAAGGGTGTCCAGTGGGCCTTCTCCTCCGGGACGCGCCTGGGCCTGCTGGAAAAGGCGCTGCCGCTGGGCAAGCTCGCCGCCGGACGCGACAAGAAGATCAAGCGCCTGCCGGGCCATCTGGCCGGCGGGTGGACCAGTTCGCGTGACATCCCCGCACCGCCCTCGCAGTCCTTCCGCGACTGGTGGGTCAAGGAACACGAGTCACCGGCCCCCGGAACACCGGGGCCGGCCGAGACCACCGGCCAGGAGAAGTGATGGAAGCCCGCGAAGAGATCATGGACCGCATCCGTGCGGCGCTCAAGGACGCCCCGGCAGTACCCGAGGTTCCCCGCACCTACCGCAGGACCGGCGACCTGGACCACGACCAGGTGCTGGAGATGCTGGTGGACCGGCTCGAGGACTACAAGGCAACGGTCAAGCAGGTCACATCGGCGGATCTGCCCTCCACCATCGCCGGGCTGCTCGGGGAGGCGACCACCTATGTGGTCCCCCACGGGCTGCCCGCCGAGTGGCTCGACCACGACTCGCTCCGTGAGGACGATCGGCGCCTCACCGACGCCCCGGGCCACCGGCTGACGGTCGAGGACCTGGACGGGATCTCCGTGGTGACGTCTTCCACGGTGTCGATCGCCGAGTCGGGGACGATCATCCTGGACGGGTCCACCACCCAGGGCCGCCGTGCCATCAGCCTGGTTCCCGATCACCACATCTGCGTCGTGCCGGCGTCGACGGTGGTGCAGTTGCTGCCCGAGGCGCTGCCACGGGTCGACCCGACCCACCCGTTGACCTGGATCTCGGGACCGAGCGCCACGAGCGACATCGAGCTCGAGCGCGTGGAGGGCGTCCACGGGCCGCGGAACCTGGACGTCGTCATCGTCACCGACCTCTGACACGATGGGTGCATGAGCACCGATACCCCCGATCCCGCCACCATCGTCGAGCTGGCCGCCCGGCACGGGCTGGCACTGGCCCCCGACGGCATCACGTTCAACGAGGCCGGGCTCGACTACCGCGTCGCCTTCGCCCACGAGGCAGCCGACCCCGGGCAGCAGTGGGTCCTGCGCATCCCGCGTCGCGAGGACGTTTCCGCCAAGCTCGGGGAGGAACAGGCGATCCTGGACTTCGTGCAGCCGCGGCTGGACGTGGCGGTCCCCGACTGGAAGGTCCAGGCCCAGGAGCTGATCGCCTATCCGCTGCTGCCCGGCTTCCCGGGGCTCACCCTGGACGACGACGGTGAGCCGGTCTGGCACTTCGACACCGACTCCCAGGCGTATGCCGACTCGCTGGCCCGGCTCATCGCCGACCTGCACGCGCTCGATCCGGCAGCCGCGGAGGCAGCCGGCGTCCAGCGGGAGCAGCCCGGGGACGTGCGCGCCCGCTGGCGGGCCGAACTGGACCGGGTCTGCGCCGAGTTCGAGGTCTCCGAGGACCTGCTCGGCGGCTGGCGGGCCTGGCTGGCCGACGACGGCCTGTGGCCCACCACAACGGTCTTCACCCATGGGGAGCTCTACCCGGCCCACCTGCTGCTGGATGAACACGAGGAGATCGTCTCGGTCCTGGATTGGACCACCGCCAAGGTCAGCGACCCGGCCATCGACTTCGCGTTCCACTGCATGATCTCCTCGGCGGACACCTTCGAACGCACCGTCGCGCTCTACACCAAGCTCACCGGCCGCACCGAGCCGCGGCTGGCCGAGCGCTGCGCCGCCCTGCTGTCCGCCGGGCCGCTGAACTACGGCATCTACGCCCTGGTCACGGGGAATCCCGACCACCGCGCCGCAGCAGCCGAAATGCTCAACCCCGCAGCACCCGCCGAGTAGCCCCCGGAGAGGCCAGCCATGGACCAGAACCTGCACTTTTTGACCATCGCCACGGCCGACCTGGAGGCGGCGCGCGCCTTCTACACGACGGCGATGGGGTGGACGCCCCAACTCGATGTGCCCGGTGAGATCATCTTCTACCCGGTGGCGCCGGGCCTGCTGCTGGGGTTGTTCGACGCGACGAAGTTCAACGAGGACCTCGGTCTCGGCGAGGACCGTTCGCGCGTCTCCGGCCTCACCCTGGCCCACAACGTCGGCTCCCCGGAGGAGGTCCGCAGCCTGGCGGCAGCCATGGAGGCGGCCGGCGCCACGGTGCTCAAATCCCCGCGCCCCGGGGCCTTCGGTGGCGTCTTCCACGCACTGGTCGAGGACCCGAACCACGTGATCTGGGAGATCGCGCACAATCCGGGCTGGCACGTGGACGAGGACGGGACCATCCACCTCTCCTGAACCCCCTGAGCACCGGGGGTCCTGCCGTCAGCCGCCGGCGGCCGGCGCCGTGGCGTGGATCCGGACCTGCCCGGTGGCCGTGTCCACCTGGGCCCACTGCGACCACACGGTCCCGCCGGCCGTCACCGACCAGTGCACAACGGCGGTGCCCGCGGCGATGTCTGCGGCGGTCACCGTATACACGGGAGTGAAGTACAGGACGTGCTCCCCCGGCCCCAGCGTCGCCGGCGGGAACAACGCGGCCATGCTGCCCTCCTCGTTCCCGTCGAAGGTCCCCGCCAGAGTGGCGGTGACGGGGACCGTGTCGATGTTGGTGAACCTGCCGGTGAACGCCAGGATGTCCCCGGTCTTCAGCCCGGGTGCCGGTTCGCCGTAGTTGGCGACCTGGGCCTCGCGGGTGCCCAGGATCTGGGCGCCGCCGGTGTAGCCCTGGCCGATCTCCTTCCAGGTGTGCACGCCCCAGGTGCCGGCATCGGCGCCGATGGTGTGCCAGTCGCCCACACTGATCCAGTGTTCGGGACGGCCCGGGGTGATCGAGCGCAGCACCATGGCCAGGTCCCCGCCGTCGTCCTCGGTGAAGGATCCGGCGGCGGCAGCGATCGCCTCCTCGGTCAGCTGGGCTGCCTCGATGCGGGTGAAAACGAGCTCGGAGTAGCCGTTGCGTTCGAGGAAGACGCCCAGCGAGCCGTCGGCGAGCAGTGCGTCTGTGGAGTACGCGGAGCTGCCCGGGCAGAGGGTGAGCACCGGGGCCCAGGTGGCCCCGTCGTCGTGCGAGGTGCTCAGGACGGTGTTGCGGCGCAGCGCGGTGTCGCGGTTGTTGGTGGCCAGCAGCGTGCAGCTTCCGTCGGGTGTGGTGCGCAGGCGCAGGATGGAGCCGTTGTCGCCGGGATCGGGCAGGGTGGGGATCGGTTCCAGGGCGGTGTAGCTGTGGCCGCCGTCGGTGGAGCGGGCGCCGCGTCGGGCGCCGGGGGCACGGGAATTGAGCAGGACGGTGCCGTCGGGTAGGGGGACCGTCTTGTTCTCGTTGGCCTCCCCGGGGGCGGGTTCGCCGAGCGTCCAGGTCTGCCCGTGGTCGTCGGAGTAGGCGCTGGCGGCACGGATGGTGCCGTGCAGCAGGATGACCATCTGCTGGATGAGGCGGCCGGCGTGGGGGCCGGCGTCGAGCTGGATGCCGGCCCCGGCGGCGGCGAAGATGCCGGTGATGCCTTCGCGTTTGAGCTGGGCGGTGAGGCGGCGGTGCGTCCAGGTGGCACCGTCGTCGTCGGAGGTCGAGAGGTCCACGTGTTGGACATCGTCCTCGGGATCGAGGCCCTCGGCGGCCTCGAAGAACCCGGCGTGGGTGCCGGCGGCGTGGAAGCAGAAGATCCGGCCGGTGTCCCGGTCCACGAGCAGGCTGGGGTCCCCGAACCCCTGCAATCCCGTGCCGGTGCGGATGGGTTGTTGCGGTTCCCAGGTCCGGCCGTCGTCGAAGCTGCGGCGCAGCAGCAGGTCGATGGTGTTGGGCAGGTCATCCAGGTTCGGGCGGCCATCGTAGGCGGCCAGGACGGTGCCCTTGGTGGAGACGGCGAGCGCCGGGATCCGATATTGGCGGTAGCCTCCGTGGCCGCGGGTGGCGAGGACGTGTTCGGCCGGGGGCATCAGGGGGCAACCGTTCCGCCGGACAGCCTGACGCAGCATCCGCAGGGTTGGCCCGGGGTGACCCGCTCGGCCGTCCGGGAGGGTTCCAGGGCTTCCAGCGCACCGCCGATGAAGTCCTGGTTCATGTCGCACACGGTGTCGGTGTGGCGCGAGGACAGGGCGTGGAACGGGCAGTTCGCCAGGATGGCGGATCCGTCGGGCTGGACCTCGGGGCGGTAGCCGTAGGTTCCGAGGAACTCCCCCAGGCTGGACTGTTCGGCGGCCAGGCGCCGGCCGGTGGCCCGGGCGGCTTCGGCCAGGTGGGCCTCCACCGATCCGCCGTCGGCGCGTGCTGCATCGATCGCCTCGGCCATGATGTCACCGGCCAACGGGTATTCGCGCTGCGGAACGCTGGCGTTGAGTTCGGCGTGGACGGCACCGTAGACCTTGGAGGGGCGGCCGGCTCCCGGCCCGGTGGCACCGTTGAGGCGTCGATACGAGACCTCCAGGAGCCCCTGTTCGGCCAGCTTGTCCAGTTGGAAGGCGGCGGCCTGGCGGGTGATGCCAACGGCCTCGGCGACGTGCTCGCGGCCCACCGGTTCGCTGTTGGCTGCGACTTCCTGGTAGATGCCGGACCGCACCGGATCGGCCACGGCGGCGACGGCTTCGAGAAGTTCCTGATGCTGCATCCGTTCCATGCATCCAGCATATCTCTAAAACGAAAATGTATTGACTTAGAAAGATCTTCGGTTCTAAAGTGAGACATAATCACTTTAGAAAGGACCCAGTCATGGCCGCCCCCACTGTTCCCGCCGCTGCCCGGCGTCAGGACGCCAACACGCATCAGGCCTTCCTCCTCCTGCGCACCATCTTCACCGTCGCGCCGATCCTGTTCGGGATCGACAAGTTCACCAACCTCCTCACCGACTGGACGCACTACCTCGCGCCACTGGCCACCGACATCATCCCCGTCAGCCCCGAGGTCTTCATGTACGGCGTCGGGGTTGTCGAGATCATCGCCGGGATCGTGGTCGCCGTGCGTCCCCAGCTGGGTTCGCTGGTGATCGTCGCCTGGCTCGCCGGCATCATCGTCAACCTGCTCCTGCTTCCGGGGTTCTTCGACGTGGGCCTGCGCGATTTCGGGCTCCTGGTCGGCGCCCTGGCGCTCAACCGCCTGGCCGCCACCGAGGCCCCGAACTGGCTGGGCAAACAGCGGGACAGCTCCACCGCCCACTGACGTGGGCGCCGCGTGGCAGAGCTCCGGTGCCGGGAAGCCGCACTTCCCGTCACCGGGGCGCTGCCACGTCGCGTTTCAGCGTCCGGCGGCGTAGCCCTGGGCCCCGCGCGGGTTGGCCGCGGCGGCCAACTGCCCGGTCAGCGGATCCCGCACGACGGCGGAGAGCCGTCCCAGCGCCCAGTCGCCGGCACGGGTGAGAACGTGGCCGCGGGCCTCGAGCCCGGCGATGACCTCCTCGCCCAGCCGGTCCTCCACCACGGCCCCGCCCGGGGTCCAGGTGCGCGGCCAGAAGGAGCCGGGAATCGACGTCGTATGCAGGGACGGGGCGTCGATGGCCTCTTGGGGCGTGTAGCCACCGACGATGGTGCGCAGCAGGTAGAGCAGCTGCCACTGGTCCTGCTGGTCCCCGCCGGGCGAGCCGAGGGCGCAGATGGCCTGTCCGTCCCGGAGTACCAACGTGGGAGTCAACGTGGTGCGCGGGCGCTTGCCCGGGGCGAGCGTGGAGGGGCCGCCTGCTTCGAGCCAGGTCATCTGCAGCCGGGTGCCCAGGCAGAACCCCAGCGCGGGGATGGTGGGCGAGGATTGCAGCCAGCCACCCGACGGGGTGGCGGAAACCATGTTGCCCCACCGGTCCACGACGTCCAGGTGGCAGGTGTCGCCCCGGGTCTCCCCGCTCGGTTGCACCGTCGGCTCCCCCACGCCGGCAAATCCGGTCTTCGCCCCGTCGGCGGTGGCCGGAGGCGTGTAGTCGGTGCGCAGCGGCGGGACGAACGGGGTCCGGCCGGGGACCGCTCCTGGACGGAACCCGTGGCTGGCCGTGGCGGTGATCAGGGATCTGCGTTCGGCGGCGTAGGAATCGCTGAGCAGGTACTCCAGCGGGACGTCGGCATCGCCGAAGTAGGCTTCCCGGTCGGCGATGGCCAGTTTCTGCGCCTCCAGGATGGTGTGCGCGCCGAGCTCGGTGGACGGGTCCAGCCGCTCGTCATCGAACCCCTCGAGAATCGCCAGGGTCAGCAGCAGCGCCGGGCCCTGGCCCCAGGGACCAGTCTTGGCGATGACGTGGCCGCGGAAGGTGAAGGTGGCCGCCGGTTCGTAGCCGGCACGGAACCCCTGGACATCCCCCGCCGTCAGCACGCTTGAATGGTCGGTTCCGGAGGAATGCCGGTGCGGGGCGGCCAGGAAGGCCTCGGCCTCGGTGCCGACGATGCCGGCCCACAGGTCGCGGGCGGCATCGATGCCTGCGGCCCGGTCCCCCGTGTTGGCCGCCGCTGCGGCCAGCCGGTCCAGCAGATCCGCATACGGTGCATTGCGCAGCAGCGAGCCTTCGGTGGGGACGACGCCGTCGGGCATCCAGTGGGCCGCGGAACTGGGCCAGTGATCGGTGAACAGCTCGGCCACCGTCGCGATGGTGGTGCGCACGCGCGGCAGGATCTCGTGCCCGTCGCGTGCATAGCCGATGGCGTAGGCGAGCACGTCGGCCAGCGGCCAGGTGCCGTGGTCGCGCAGAAGCAGCAGCCAGGCGTCGACGGCTCCGGGGACTGCCGCAGCGAGCGCCCCCGCCCCGGGCACCAGTTCGAGCCCCTCGGCCCGGTAGTGCCCGACGGTCGCGGCGGCCGGTGCGGGCCCCTGCCCCATGAGGACCACGGGATTCCCGGGGTTCCCGGCGGTGGCGAAGACGCCTGTCATGTCGCCGCCGGGACCATTCAGGTGCGGTTCGACGACGTGGAGCACGAAGGCCCCGGCGACTGCGGCGTCGAAGGCGTTGCCACCGCGTTCGAGGACCGATTGAATCGAGGCGGTCGCCAGCCAATGCGTCGAGGCGCTCATGCCGAAGCTTCCACGCAGGGTCGGGCGGGTGGTGAACTGGGCGGGTGCGGTGTATGTCACAGTCACCAGCCTAGGCGCGACCGGGCCATCCCTTGGCCTGCTCGAGCATCAGCTGCTCGGCCATGTGCTGGAAATCCCGGCCCGGGGTCGCCGTGGCCAGATCCCGTCGTCGTACCTTGTCCACCCATTCCTGGGGCAGCCAGGCGCGTCCGATGAGCTGTTCGTGCCGGGGATGGCGGGCCGTGGCCCAAAGCAGGAAGACGAGCTCGGCCAAGTTGGATTGCAGGATCCAGTTGACCGGGCCGTTCTGCGAGTCGCCCATCAGCTGGACGTGCCCGGGGCCGACGAGCGTCATCAGCGAGATGCTCCCCCACCCCCAGGCCAGCAGCGAGGTCGGGGTGTGGAGGTAGAAGCCGTGGCTTCCGACCGAGAGGGTTCCGCCATCGATCTGCATCCACTGGGGTTGGGCCATGGCGGCGGCCCGCTTTCGGCGTGAGGCGTTGCCCATGGCCTGCCCCACGGCAGCACCGAGCATGAGGGGAACCGCGCCGCGCCCGACCGCCAGGACGGTGCCCGAGTTGTGCAGGTAGCTGCCATCGCCCGGGGCCCGGTAGTCGTGCAGCGCAAAAGACGAAAAAGCGTAGACGCGTTCCTCGCCCGGGGCCAGGGTGGGGGCAAACGGCGTGCCGGCCGGACGGCGTTCGCCGATCCTGCCCTGGGCCAGCAGCAACCCGCTCTCCGCCGTCGCCCACAAGGCCTCGTCACGTTCATCCCACTCCGGTGCGCCGGCCCCCTGCTTTTTCCCCATGGAATCGACCCTAATGCAGCGAACCTTCCGACGTGCCGAAAAAGTCACAGTGACGACAACTCGAGCAAATCCCCGATCCCGCATTCGAGGGCCGCGCAGATGGATGTCAGGGTGCTGAAGCGGATGGCCTTGGCCCTGTCGTTCTTCAACACCGAGAGGTTGACGATGCTGACGCCCACGAGCTCGCTGAGCCGGGTCAACGTCATGCCCCGTTCCTCCAGCAACGCATCGAGCCGGCAGTGCACGCCGGTTGCGTCGTCTTCGATCCCCATCAGACCAACCCGTCCGCCGACTCCTGCAGCGCCCTACCCCGATGCACCAGCACTGCCATGAGCAGCAGGACGACGCCGAGGCCGATGCCCGGATAGTCCAGCACCCCGTTCGCGGAGACGGCGCCGAACCATTCCCCGGTTCCCGTGGCGGCCATGCCTTCGTCGTAGGTCTGCGGGAGCCCCAATCGGCTCAAGGCAATCTCGGTGGCTAGCTGGGGAAGCCACCGGGAAAACATCCCGGAAGCAATGGTCAACAGCCCCACGACGCCGAGGCTCCACACGGCGAACCGGGTGAAGGAGCGCCCGGTCCACAGGCGACGGACCAGGATCAGCAGGAGGACGCACGTGGCCCCAAAGACCACATATGGAAGGCCCACACCGATGGCCTCGATCAACTGCACATCGTATTGGGCCGGCGCAAACAGCTGGACCCTGTCGAAAGAGAGGTCACCGCCCGGCAGCTTCGTGGCCGGTGTCCGGTCGGTGACGACGTCCACCGCGACTTGAAGGTTGGGGCCATCGACGAAGGTCGTGGCCATGGCCCCGATGACCACGGAACCGGCCAGACCCAGCGAGGAGGCAACCCCCAGCGCCAGCAGACCGGAGCGGCCACCGACCTTCCGGGCTACGGCGCCCCGCTCCGGTCTGGACGCGCGGACTTCTACTGTGTTCCGGCCAGCCATGACGCCTCCTGGGTTTAACGAATATCGATAATAATGATATTCGATAACCCATACATCCCCTGCCGCAACGTCAAGGGGGGTGGCACCCATCCCCTGCGGGACGCGCGCCACCCCCTCCACGGGACGAACTGGTTACCGGCTGGCGACGCTTCCCTCGGCTGCCGGCACGAAGGCAGGGGCCCGGCGTGCGTCGAAGATCGTCGCCCCGACTTCCTGTTCCGCCTGGTTGTCCATCGACAGGTCGATGCCCTTGCGGTCGCGCAGCAGGGAAACTGCCACCAGGGAGATGGCTGTCATGCCCAGCAGGTAGGCCGAAACCGCGGTGCTGCTGCCGGTGGCGTTGACCAGCGCCTGGGCGATCGTGGGGGCGAAGGCGCCTCCGACGATCGCGCCGAGGGCGTAGGAGATGGAGACGCCGGAGAAGCGGACGCTGGCCGGGAAGATCTCGCTGTACCAGGACGCCTGGGGTCCGTAGCTCAGGCCCAGCCCGATGGTGAACAGGCCCAGGGCGAGGTAGAGCATCGGCAGCGAGCCGGTGTTGATCATCCAGAAGAGCGGGAAGACCATGAGCGCCTGGCAGCTGAAGCCGATCAGGTAGGTGCGCTTGCGGCCGATCTTGTCGGAGAGGAATCCGGCCAGCAGGGTGAAGATGAACCAGGTGGCCGCGGCGAAGGTGATGGCCAGCAGGACGTCGGTGCGTTCCAGTCCCACCGCGGGGCCGGAGGCGTAGCTGGGGATGAATCCACCGGTGGCCATGTAGCCTGCGGCGTTGTTGCCGGCGAAGACCAGTGCGGCCAGGATGACCAGCAGCCAGTGCTTGCGGAAGAGCTCGACGACGGGGACCTTGGTCTGCTGTTTGCGGGCGGCGATCTCCAGGAAGATCGGCGATTCGTCCACCGCGCGGCGGACCAGGTAGCCCACGACGACCAGCACGACGCTGAGCAGGAACGGGACCCGCCAGCCCCAGGCCAGGAAGGCCTCCCCGGGGGAGATCACCCCGGTCATCAGCGCGGTGATGCCCGAGGCGAGCAGCATGCCCAGCGGGACACCGAGCTGCGGCACCGCGCCGGCCCGTCCGCGGCGTTCACGCGGGGCGTGTTCGACGGCCATCAGCACCGCGCCGCCCCATTCGCCACCGGCGGAGATGCCCTGCAGGATGCGCAACAGCAGCAGCAGGATCGGGGCCACCAGGCCGGCTGTCTCGAAGGACGGCAGCACGCCGATCAACGTGGTGGAGGCGCCCATGAGGATCAGGGTGATCACCAGCATCGGGCGGCGCCCGATCTTGTCGCCGAAGTGCCCGGCCAGGAAGGCGCCCAGCGGGCGGAACAGGAAGCTGATGCCCACCGAGGCGAAGGCGAGCAGCAGGCCGATGGATGCGCCGGCGGGCTCGAAGAACAGGTGGGCGAAGACCAGGCCGGCTGCCGTGGCGTAGATGAAGAAGTCGTACCACTCGATGGTGGTGCCGACCAGCGTGGCCATGGCGACGCGTCGCTGGTTCACCTCCGGCGGCTGGTGGGCGGTCGGTGTTGACATGGGTTTCTCCTGGTGGATCCTGAAGGGCGGTGAACGGGCAAGGCGGCAACGTCGCCGTCAGGCGATGCTGGGCACCAGCACGGTTTTGGCGTGGGCCTTGAGGCTGAAGCCGGGGGCCGCGGCCTCCTCGGGTGCCGGGCCGACGCCGGCGGCGATGAGTTTGCGGGCGGCGATGTGGTCCGCCGGGGAGTTCACTGACTCCGCGGCGACCAGCCGTCCGTCGCGGTGGCAGAGCACCGAGAATTTTCCGGCCGCCGGGTCCCCCAGGACCGTGGTCTGGTCCCCGGGGGCGGAGAGACCGGCGATCTGCAACCGCACCGGTCCCTGGGTCGACCAGAACCACGGCAGCTCGGTGTAGTCGGCAACGGTGCCCAGGATGGTGGCCGCGGCGTGCCGGCCCTGGTCGGTGGCGTTCTGCACCGATTCCAGCCGGGTGCGGGTGCCCGCGTGGGTGTTGGGGAAGTTCGCGCAGTCGCCCACGGCCAGGATGGCCGGATCGCTGGTCCGCAGCCCTCCGTCGACGACGATGCCGTTCTCCGTCGCCAGGCCGGCCTCTGCAGCCAGGGAATCGTTGGGCACGACGCCGATGCCCACCACCACCAGGTCTGCCGGGTAGCTGGTGCCGGTGGTGGAGACGGCGGCGGCGACGCTGCCGTCCGCCCCGGTGGTGAAGGATTCGATGCCCTCGCCCAGGCGCAGGTCCACTCCCTGTTCGGCGTGGTGGGTCGCGAAGTAGTCGCCCATCAGCGGGGTCAGTGCCCGGCCCATGGGACGGGGCGCGAATTCCAGCACGGTGACCCGGGCCCCGTGGGCGCGGGCGGCTGCCGCGAATTCCAGGCCGATGAAGCCGGCGCCGATGACCACGACGTCGCGGGCAGCCGCCAGCGCGAGGTGCAGCGCTTCGGCGTCGTGCAGTGTCTTGAGCCCGTGGATGCCGGGCAGCCCGGCGCCGGGGCAGGACAGGGAGCGGTTGCGGGCGCCGGTGGCCAGCACCAGGTGCTCGAAGGGCACGGTGGTGCCGTCGGCCAGGGCGACGGTTCGTGCCCCGCGGTCGATCGCGGTGGCGGGGGTTCCGGCGCGCAGGGTGATGTCGTGGGTGGCGAGGAAGTCGGGGCCGCGCAGCGGCAGGGGTGCCGCCTCCTTGCCGGGCAGCAGGAAGTCCTTGGACAGCGGCGGGCGCTGGTAGGGCGTCCCGTGCTCGTCGGCGATGATGGTCACCGGTGCCGTGTATCCGCCGGCGCGCAGCGAATCGGCGACCTGCAGGCCGGCCTGGCCGCCGCCGATGATGACGGTGCCCGGGCCCGGGGCGCGATGGGTGGTGGCCATGGCTACACCTGGTCCGAGGGGACGTCCACGACGATGCCGTCCAGGGAGCCACCGGCGGGGAGCTGGCAGCCCAGGCGCGACCGGCCGGTGCGTTCGGCGGTGGTGCAGTCGAGCATCTCCTCCTCGTCGTCGGAGATCCCGGGGAGCGCATCGGCGAATTCGGGGCGGACGTAGACGTGGCAGGTGGCGCACATGGCCTGGCCGCCGCATTCGCCGACGATGCCGTCGACGCCGTTGGTGACCGCTGCGCGCATCAGGGAGGTGCCGTCGTCGACCTCGAGCGTGGTTTCTGCGCCCGAGGGCTGGACATAGGTGATGCTGGGCATGGGATTTCTCCTGGGTGGTGCTGGGAGGGGTGTGGGACGAGGTGCGGGCTGCCGGTCAGTCCCAGATGACGGGCATCTTGACCAGGCCGCGGAAGACCCAGCCGGCGTTGACGGCTGCGTTCGCGGGGTCCAGGCGCAGGCCGGGCAGTTCGGCGAACACCCGGGGCATGGCGACCTGGGCGACCTGCGCGCGGGCAATCCACGTCCCGGCGCAGAAGTGGACGCCGCCGCCGAAGCCCAGGTGCGGCTTCTTAGGGCGGAAGATGTTGAATTCCTCGGGGTCCTCGAAGACCTCGGGGTCCCGGTTCGCGGCACCGAGGACGACGCCAATGCGGTCGCCCTGGTGCAGCTGGATGCCGCCGAGGACGGTGTCGGTGGTGGCCTCGCGGGGATACATGCCGATGGGGGCGACCCAGCGCACCGATTCCTCGAAAGCCTTGGCGTGCAGGGCCGGATCGGCGAGCACCGCATCGAGCTGGTCCCGGTGGTTCAGCAGCGCCCAGACGGTGGTGCCCAGGACGTCGCGGGGTTCGTTGAGGCCGCCGCCAATGGTCATCTTGAGGTTGGCACGGATCGCTTCCAGCGGGATCGGCATCGAGGCGAGACCGGAGAGCAGCGACTGGTCGGGATTCTCACGCAGGTAGGGCAGCATCTCGTCGATCGCGGCGTCGACCTCCGCCGAGGAGGCCTCGGATGCGGCCCAGACCGCGTCGTCATCGGCGTAGTTGCCGGTGCCGTTGATCATCGTCTGGCTCCACCGCTGCATGTCCTGTTGGGTGGCGTTGTGGAAACCCATGACCAGGCGCAGGTTCTCCGCGGCGTACGGGGCTGCGTAGTCCCAGATGAAGTCGGCGCCGGGTCCCTTGGCCTTCAGCTGGGCCATGCAGGTTTCATGGTTGGCCTCGAAGATGCCGGTCCAGTGCTTCTTGATGGTGCCCGGGCGCAGGGTGGAACCGTAGGAGTCGCGGTCCACCTGGTGTTCCGGGTTGTCCTTGCGCAGCATCGAATGGCCCATGGCCCGTTTCATCAGCGATGCGCGCTCGTCGGCGGAGAAGGTGGACTCGTCCTGCTCGATGGTGTGGCAGGCGTCGTAGCTGGTGACCATGAACCGGTTGACGGCCGGCACCCAGTGCACGGGGGCCTCCGCGCGCAGGCGCTGGTAGATGGGGAACGGGTCGCGGTAGAGGTCATCGATGGTGACCCAATCGGCGACGGGGGCCTCCCGGGCCGGCCCGGCGGTCCCGGGGGTTCCGGCGGAGTGGCTGGCGGGGACCTGGGCCATGAGCGCCTGCAGCTCGGCGGGGTCGGTGGGCAGTTCCCCGGTGAACGGGCAACCCGGGGTGGCCGTGGCGTCGTTGCTGGTGGCGGTCATGCTGGCTCCTCGTGGTGCGGGTGTCTGGCTTGGCTTCCAGTGTGATCGAGGACATATGCGCGGTAAAGTTCAATAAATAGCCCTATATCCACGTTTTGACCGAGGTGTCTGATGCCCCGTTACACCCTGCGCCAGCTGGAGTGCTTTGTCGCCGTCGCCGAACGCGGCAGCATTGCGGCGGCCGCCGCCTCGCTGCATCTCTCGGCGTCGGCGGTCGCCGGAGCCGTCAACGAACTCGAGCGGATCTTCGGGGCCCAGCTCACGGTTCGCCGCAAGGCCCACGGGGTGGCGATGACGCCGTCGGGAAGCTACGTCCTGGACCGGGCCCGCGGCTTGCTGCACTCGGCCGAGGACCTCTCACTGCACGCGGCCGACGCGGGCGGGGAGTTGCGTGGCACGCTGATGCTCGGCTGCTACATGACGTTGGCACCGACGGTCCTGGCGCGGCTCATCGACGAGTACTCCCGGCGGTATCCGCTGGTCGATCTCGATTTCTTCGACGGCTCCCAGCAGGAGGTGCAGGAGCGGCTCCTCTCCGGACGCATCGACCTGGCCATCGCGTACGACGTCTCGCTGCCGCCCGGGCTGGAGCGGCTCGGTCTCTTCGATGTGACACCGAGCCTGGTCCTGGCGGCGGGCCACCCGTTGGCCGACCGCCAGGAGATCTCGTTGGCGGAACTGGCCGACGAGCCGATGATCCTGCTGGACGTGAAGCCCAGCCGGGAGAACACGATGATGATGTATGCCTCGGCCGGGATCCAGCCGAGCATCCGGTTCCGCACCACCGATTACGAGGTCACCCGATCGCTCGTCGCCCGGGGCATGGGCTATGCCGTCCTGGTCCAGCAGCCGGCGAGCGCGCAAAGCTATGAGGGCCGGGAACTCGTGGTGCGGCCGATCCGCCAAGACATCAGCAGCGTCAACGTCTCGCTGGTCTGGCCGGCGGCGGTGCAGTCCTCCCAGTGCGCCCGCGCCATGGTGGAGTTGGCCGCCGAGCTCTATGCGGACGGAGTCGGCGCTTCCTGACGGCGCCGGGAACGGTTGGACCCCAGCCCCCGGTAAGCCAGTGGCCTTCGGTTCCGGCGTGCCCCTTCTCCCCTTCCCTTACGTGAGCTGGTCCAGCCGATCCCAGAAGGAGGCCCGCAGCGCCCTGCGGACCACCTGGATATCCGTCTTCCATTCACCAATCTGCTGGGCGCAATCCTTCAGGAGCACCCTGTCGATTTCAGGCGGCAGCAGCGGGCGGTCGGCCTGCAGCTCGGTCAATTCGCGTTGGGTGGTGTTGGCGTACCAGTTGTCCGCCACGCTGGCCCCGACCTCCCCGACGGCGCGCAGCAGTGCGCTGTCCCCGGCTTCGGGGTGCCCGGCGGCGGTGGTGGCGGCCTCGTGGCCGGCGGAATAGACCAGTTGCCGTTCAGCCGGCGGCACCTGGGGCAGCGGACCGGTCGACCCGGCCAGATGGGCCGGCGATGGTCCGGGGACCGGGCGGTGCTGGGGCGCGGCCGACGGGGCAGCGGCGGTGGCCGGCGCGGGCGGGCAGGGTCCAGCTGGGCCGGGTTCCGCCGTCGTGCCCTGCAGGCTGTGCACTCCCGGGCCGGGCAACGGGCCGGTGGTCACCGAGCGGGTGAAGGTGGATTCGAGCAGTTCGGCCGGCAGATCGGTGATGCCATCCACGCACAGGGCCAGGTGTTCGGCGACCGAGGCCAACCCGATCCGCGTTTCGGGTTTGCGCAACCCGATGAGCTTGACCTGCACGCCCAGCGCCTGGGCCTCCTCGACCGCCTCGGCCAGGTCGTCGTCACCGGAGACCAGGTAGACAGTTGACACGGCGCCGCTGCGGGCCAGGCCCACCAGGTCCAGCGCCAGGCGCAGGTCAACGCCCTTCTGCTCGCCGCTGTAGGAGATGCGGCCCAGCCTGACCTTCACGCCGTCAACCATGCCGATGCGCTTGTGCTGGTCGGTGAACAGGCCGTCGCGGGAGGCGTCGTACCAGTAGGTGCGCAGCAGCGGCAGGCCGGAATCCCGGCGGGCCACCTCCGCGATGCCCGCGGCCAGCTGCTCGTACGCCACCCTGAAGGCCGAGCGCAGCGACGTGCCGGCGGTGTGCTGTCCGCCCACGGCCAGGAGAAATCCCGCATCCACGAAAATCGCGCTCTGGGTAGTCATATCCCGCATCCTACGTGGCCGCGCGCCTGTCCGGGCCGGGGCGGCGACTCAGACGATGCCGGCCAGCAGCACCGAGTCCCCCAGCCCGTCCCACCGCCCGGTCAGCTGGCCCTCGTCGCCGTGCGCGGGGCGCGGGGTGAGATAGACGGCCAGGGTCGGCCCATCGGTGCTGATGGTCACCACGGCGCCGCCATCCGGGGTGTCCTCGGTGCTCGGGCTGGCCGTGGTGATCACCGGTTCGGCCGCGTCCGGATCGCCGAATCCATGCACGACGACGCTGCTGGGCAAGGGCGCGAGGGTCCCGTCCACGTCGAGGTACTGCTCGGCCCCTGCCTGTCCGCGCAGGATGGTGGACGCCAGCGCCTGGGCATAGACCGGGTCGGCGGTCGCGTCGTAGACCCAGCGGTGGCCGAGCACCGAGTGCTCCATTTCCGCCACCAGGTGCCGTTCGGTCCCCTGGAGGGCGGCACCGCGATACGTCAGGGGAACCTGCAGGATCCGCCCGTCGGCACGGCGGACCACATGGGTTTCGATGCCGACCTCCCCTGCGGGGTCATCGAAGCGGAAGGCACCGACCAGCTCGATGGTGTCCCCTGCGGAGACCTGCGACCAAGGCTGGCTGGCGAGCCAGGTGGTGACGACTTCTTGTTTTCCGGGAGTGAGCTGCGCGCGATGGATGATGGCCATGACTTCACCCTAGGACAGGTGGGCTCCCGGCGGGAGGGGTCCGGTGGCCGCAGTGGGTAGTCTCGCGTCATGACGAGCATGGACCTGCTGACGGGTCCGCACGGCCGCCGGTTCTGCCTGGAGGCGGTGACCGCCCTGTCGGACGAGTTGTGGTCCCGGCACCTGGCTGCCGCGTGGGAACCCCACAACACTGGCCTGCGCCGTGAATTCGGCGCAGCCGTCGCCTCCGAGGCGACCCGGGCGGCCATCTCGCGTGCCCCGGCAGGGGACCTGTTGACGGCCCTCGCCCGCACCGTGGACCACGCTGCCTACTGGCAGCCGCCGGACGAGGTGGACGAACTCGCCCGGACTCCCGAGGTCCTCCAGGCCCTGGAGCCCATCGCCCGGGAACTGGGCCGGCGGATCACCGGCTCCTGGTGGAGCTCCCCCGTGGACACCGGCAGCCAGCGCGCCGTCCAGTGGATCGACGGGCACAACCTGCCGGCCCCGCAGCCCACCGGTGCCGCCGCGAAGCTGGCCGGCTGGCGGGAGCGGACCCTCGCGTCGGAGCGCATGGCGGCCACGTGGTCCCGCTCGCTGAAACGGCGCACGGCCAGCTCCTGGTGGTCGACCCCCGCCCTGTCGGACCTGGTCCAGACCACCCGGGCCCTGCCCGGCCTCGGATCCGCGGGGCTGCTGTTGGTGGAGGACGGTGCCGGGTGGAACCGCGCCCGCATCTGGCCCCTGGCACCCACCGCCGGTTCGCGCATCCTCGAGATCCGCGAACCCGCCGACTGGGTGGGGCTCGTGGAACGCCAACCCCTGGAAGTCACGCAGACGTGGCGCAAGACGGCGTATGAGAGCACCGGGCTCGACGCCACCTGGCTCATCCCCGACTTCGCCGCCGTGGCCCAGGAGTACGACGGCGTCCATCTCACCGCCGCCGGCTACTTCGCCACCGCCGGCCGTCCGCTGGATGCCGGGCGGGGCCTGACCCTGCTGGCCGGGTGGGATCCCGACGCAACGTATTGGCTCACCGACGTCCTGGAGGCCTCCGGCGAACCCACTGAATGGGAGAACCCGGTGGAGGGGACCATCGCCGAGTGGGCCCCTACCAGGAGATGACCGCCTGCACCGGCGCATGGTCCGAGGGGTAGCGTCCCGATCGGGTCCAGACGTTGGTGCCGGCGCGGTGAACCGTGGTTACCGGCGTCGTGAGGATCCAGTCGATCCGGGCTCCGCCCTCGAGGGCTTCCTCGTAGCCGGGGAAGGTTCCCCAGGCGCGGGAGGCGTACCGTCGCGTCGTATCCCAGCAGTCGGCGAAGGCACCCGGCCGGGTGAGGACCGCGTGGGCCCCGGAATCCCCCGCCTCGGCGTTGAAGTCGCCGGTGACGATGACGGGCAGGCCGGCAAAGCTGTGGGCCAACGCCACGATGGCCTCGGCGCTCTTGATCCGCGCCGGCTCCGACTCGTGGTCGAAGTGGGTGTTGAGGTGGACGAACTCCTGTCCCGTCGTCGCGTCCCGGAACTGTGCCCACACCAGGATCCGGGGGACGTCGTTGCCCCACGTGGCCGATCCGATCGTTGCTGGGGTATCCGAGAGCCAAGACTGGTCCCACGCCAAGAGCTCCAGCCGGCGCGCGTCATGGAAGATGGCGCACCGTTCCCCGCCGCTGTCGCCGTCGCGACTGTAGCCGACCATGTCATACCCCGGACCCAGCCCCGCGGCGACGGCATCCAACTGCGACCCCAGGGCCTCCTGGACGCCGAGGAGGGTGGGTTGTTCCAGCGACAGCAGTTCACGGAGCAGGGGACGGCGGTCCGGCCAGTGGTCGGGGTCCCCGGGGAGCGTTTCCGCGCGCTCGAGCCGGATGTTGTAGGACATGACGTGCAGGCCGGTTCCGTCCACCGGGCCGATCATCGTCACGGTGGCGGGGGTGTGAACCCCGCGGGCTTCGGGGTATTCGGTCGTGAGGCTCATGCCGGGTCCTCCTGGGGGCCATCCGCTGCGGTTCCCTATGAGTCTCGCCCGCCCCGGTGAACCCCGCATGGCCATCCGGTGACCAGTGGATACCGCTGATGCCAACGGTGATCAGGCGTGCGGAGCTGCGCCCAGATCGCGGGCGTACCAGCCGACCACCTTCCCATACAACGGCAGGGTGTCCTGCAGCGCGAGCAGGGCGACCTGTACTGCCTCGGTGGACCGGCCGGCGTCGTGACCGGAGGCCAGGTGCTCATGGCCCCCTCGACGCACCCGGGCAGAGGCACCTGGCCATCCTGCTTGATCCGGCGGGCCTCCCTTGGGCTCTGGCAGCTCGGCTGCCATGCCGGGTTCCGGCTGCACGGGGAGCGCCTGCATCCAGGACGCCACCGTGAGTGATCCGCCGCAGGATTCCCCGTTCGGCCGGGTCGCTTCCCTGTCCGACCTCACCGGATCATCGTTCAAGACCATCGAGCCACCGGACGGCGGTTGATCGCTCAGCCGCTGTGGCGGCCGTAGCTGAGCAGCATGTTGCCCTTGGACGTCTGCTGGGAGTCCTGCAGGACCAGCCGCGTGGTCGGGTCGCCCGTTTCGAACAGGTGCTTTCCGGCCCCGGCGATCACGGGGTGGACCATCAGCAGCAGCGAATCCAGCAGCCCGGCGAACAGCAGCTGGCGCACCACCGAGATGCTCCCGCACACTGAGATGTCACCGCCGTCGGACTGGCGCAGCTCGCGCACGAAGTCCTCCAGCGGCGCCTGGATCAGCGAGGCGTTCTCCCAGTCCAGCTCCCCGGTCAGCGTGCGCGAGGCCACGAACTTCTCCACGGGGTTGATGAAGGAGGCGAACGGGTCGTCCCGGCCCGCCTGGGGCCAGTAGCCGGCCCACTCCTCGTAGCTGCGCCGGCCCAGCAGGACGGTATCGGTCTGGGTCATCATGGTGGTCATGCCGACGCCGAGTTCGTCGTCGAAGCTGTCGAACTGCCACAGGTTCGGTGATTCGACCACCCCGTCGACCGACTGGAAAAGTCCCGTCTTGACCTCGCGCATGCTGCCTCCGTTAATAAAACTGCGGTGTGCCCGTACCTGCTCGATCATCTGCGCTGGCGGCGTCGTCGTCAAGAAACGCGGGCACCACGACCACCCCTAGGCTGGTGCCTTGCATCACACCATCGACTGGGGAGCAACCTGATGAAACGCACACCATGGGCCACCGCGGCCATCCTCCTGGCCCTGGCCACCACCGCCTGCACCGGAAGCGGGGCACCCGCCCAGGAACCGGCGTCGTCCTCCGGGGCACCGGCAGCAGGCCAGGCAGGGGACGACGGCGATGTCCCCGCCTCGCGCCTGGATACCGTCCGCGACGCCGGGGTGCTGAAGGTCTGCACCACCGGGGACTACCGCCCGTTCACGTACAAGGACCCGAAGACCGGGAAGTACTCCGGACTGGACGTGGACATGGCCCGCGACCTGGCGAAGCGCCTGGGCGTGAAGGCGGAGTTCGTGGACACGACGTGGAAGGACCTGATGCCCGACTTCCTGGCCTCCTGCGACATCGCCGTCGGCGGGGTCTCGATCTCGCTGGAGCGGGCGCAGCAGGCAGCCTTTTCCACTGCCACCCTGGACGAGGGCAAGACGCCGATCACCCGCTGCAAGAACGTCAAGAAGTACGACACGATCGCCGAGATCAACCAGCCCGGCGTCCGGTCCATCACCCCGATCGGCGGCACCAACCAGAAGTTCGCCGAGGAGCACTACCCGCGCGGGGAGATCATCGAGTTCAAGGACAACAACACGATCTTCGACCAGATCATCGACGGCACAGCCGACGTGATGACCACCGACGCCTCGGAGACCCGCTGGGTCGCCAACAAACACCCAGAGCTCTGTGCCGTGCATCCCGACCAGCCGTTCAACTACTCGCAGAAGGCGTACCTGCTGCCACGCGGGGACACCGCCTTCAAGGAATACGTCGATGCGTGGCTGAACATCGCCGAGCACGACGGGACCACTGCGAAGGCGGAGAAGCCCTGGTTCGGGTAGGGCCTCCCCGCCGCCGGCGCTAGTTGGCGAACACGTCCTGCAGCTGGCCGCGTGCCGTCCACAACGCCACCGAATCACCGGTGTTGTTCAGGATGGAGGCGGTGCGCCCGTTGTAGTACTTCGTGGCCGTGTTGGTCCCGGGGCCGGTGTAGACGCGCAGTTCCCCTCCGGGCTGGATGGTGTATCCCTGCCCCACGGTCAACGTGTTGTTGGCTGCGTCGCGCAGCACCAGCCCGGAGGCGTCGATCGTCCGCCGCGAGGCATTGCGGACCACCACGTGTTCGCCCGTCCCGGGTTGGACGTCGTCGCCTGCCGGGTTGTTCACGGAGTCGGCGATTTCCAGCCCCCGGGACTGGGGGAAGGCCTGCTGGCCGGCCTGGAGCCTGACGATCTGCTGGGGGAAGTCCCCGGTGACCATGTCGACGCCGAGCCGGACCGCGGCAGTGATGGTCGCCGGGGAGCTGACCGTGTAGACACCGATATCCAGTCCGGCGGCCCGTACGGCGCCGACCTGGGCGGCCGTCAGCGTGCGGTAGCTGGTGCCCACCGAATCCACGAACGAGGACCAGTCCTCCAGCGTCTCGGCACCGGGGATGGCCCCCGAGAGCTGTTGGAGCGGGATCTTCGGTGCCAGGGCCGCGAATTTGCGGTTGGATGAGGCGTCGAACCCCAGGACGTTGACCTTTCCCGCGTCGACCAGCTTCTTCCAGGCGGGATCCTGGGCCAGCTTGCGGGCCACCAGCCGTTCCACACCGGGTGAATTCCTCGGCGACTTGATCTCCAGGTACACACCGGTGCGGCGGTTGGCGATCCTGGCGATGTCGTCCAGGTGCGGGATGCGTTCACCCGCGAACTTCCTGCCGAAGGAGGAACCCGCATCGAGTGCGCGCAGTTCCCGCCAGGTGAAGGAGGTGATCGGGTCGTGCTCGCGGCCGGGGAAGACGTCCGCCACGTTCGTGGTGCGTGCAGGGGTGTCGTCGTGGAAGAGGAACGGGACCCCGTCCTTGCTCAACTGCACGTCGGTTTCGATGAAGTCGGCGCCGGCGGCGCGACCCGCCTTGAAGGCGGCGATGGTGTTTTCGGGTGCCGCACCGGCAGCACCCCGGTGGCCGATCAGGATCGGGTCCCCCGCCGGTGCCTTCGCGGCGACGGGTTCGACGGCGGTGGGGGCCGGGGCTGCCGCCGCGGGGCCGGCCACCACGATCGCCGCCAGGGTGAGGAGGATCAGTGCCGGTGTCGCCAACGTGGACAACGGGGTCTGGGGCGTGGTCATGGGTGTCGCTGCCTTTCGGTGCGGATGGTGCTGACCCCACCCATGTTCTCCACCACCGACAACGGCCCCCTCAACGTCGGATGAACGCGGTGTGAAGGTCTGCCCCGCGGGCACCGGGGGGCAGTGCACTGACCTCTGGATTCCGCGGGATTTCGGCGTATCCTGAAGGTATCAAGACATGTTGTGGCAGTGACGAGGAGGACATCATGAGCCTGTTCAGACGGCACCGTGTGCACGAGAAGATCATCGCCCCGGCAGCCCACGCGGCGGTCACGGCGGCCGGCACCAAGACCATGGGTCCGGTGTACAAATACCGGATCAATGAGGAGCTGGCCAACAAGATCGCGGCCAAGGCCTACGGGGTGGGCAAGGACGGCCGGCCCAACATCCCGCGGATGCCGCTCAGCGGCTAGATCGAAGGTCAGGCGGGCATTTTTCCCCGGCCGGGCACTGACAGGTCCTTCGATGAGCGCAATACTGGTGGAAAGCCGCCGTCTGCCGAAGGAGCGTCCATGAAAGCCCTCACCGTCACCCCCGGGAGCAAGGATTCGCTGGAGCTGAACGAGGTGGACCCGCCCGGGCCGGCCGAGGGCAGCATCCTGGTCGATGCCTTGTCCATCGGACTGTGCGGGACCGACCGGGAGATCATCAACGCCGAGTACGGGTCCGCCCCCGAGGGCAAGGACCTGCTGGTGATCGGCCATGAGAACCTGGGCCGGGTCCGCGAGGCTGCCGACGATTCCGGCTTCGCCCCCGGTGACCTGGTGGTGGGGATCGTGCGTCGTCCGGACCCGGTTCCCTGCGCCGCCTGTGCCGCCGGGGAATGGGACATGTGCCTGAACGGGAAGTACACCGAGCACGGCATCGCCTCACTCGACGGATTCGGCCGTGAACAGTGGCGCGGCAACCCCGAGGACATGGTCAGGATCGATGCCTCATTGGAGGAGGTCGGTGTGCTGCTCGAGCCGACCACCATCGTGGCCAAGGCCTGGGAGCAGATCGAGCGCATCGGATCCCGCGCCTACTTCGACCCGAAGGTCGTTGCGGTCACCGGCGCGGGCCCCGTCGGCCTGCTGGCCGCACTGCTCGGCGTCCAACGCGGCCACGAGGTCCATGTCTACGATCTGGTCACCGGCGGACCGAAGCCGGCACTCGTGAAGGACCTGGGCGCCACCTTCCACACCGATTCACTGCCCGATTCGGGGCTTGAACCCGACATCGTCATCGAGTGCACCGGGGTGCCGTCGGTGATCCTGGACGCGATCGCCAACAACGGCAAGAACGCGATCACGTGCCTCACCGGTGTCTCCAGCCGCGGCCAGCAGACGCCGTTGGACGTCGGGGCCATGAACCGGACTGCCGTGCTGGAAAACGATGTGGTGTTCGGCAGCGTCAATGCCAACCGCCGCCACTACGAACAGGCCGCCGAGGCCCTGGCACAAGCCGACGCGGACTGGCTGGCCCGGTTGATCAGCCGCCGCCACCGGCTGGAGGACTATGCAGCCGCCTTCGAGCACCGGGACGGCGACGTGAAGGTCGTGCTCGACATCGGCCGGTCGTAGCCACTCATCGAGGCGGGGCGCTGCCGCGCCGGTAGCGTGGTGTCACGACCTGACGAGGACCGCCAGGTGCCGCCACCGCCAAGGAACCCCATGAAACGCAACCTTCCCCAGCTGTCCGAACTGCGCCCGCTGATGAAATTCGAGCGCCCGAGCCTGGATTTCCGGGCGAACCGGCTGGCCCGGGCCGCGGATGTCTGGGATCTGCGCCGGATCGCCCGCCGACGCACACCGAAGCCGGCCTTCGACTACGTCGACGGCGGCGCCGGCCGCGAGGTGACGTTGGAGCGCAACCGGCAGGCCTTCGCCGAGGTCGAGTTCCTTCCATCCATCCTGGGCGGTCACGCCTCCGTGGACCTGTCCACGACGATTGCCGGGGCACGATCGGCGCTACCGGTGGGCATCGCCCCCACCGGGTTCACCCGCTTCATGCATGCAGCAGGCGAGGAGGCCGGGGTCGGTGCCGCGGCGGCCACGGGCATCCCCTACACGCTCTCGACCATGGGCACCCGGTCCATCGAGGAGGTGGCCGCCTTCCAACCCGGCGCCCGTCGCTGGTTCCAGCTCTACCTGTGGAATGACCACGATGCGTCGCTGGAACTGGTGAACCGGGCCGCCGCGGCCGGGTACGACACCCTGATGGTCACCGTGGACACGGCGGTCGCCGGCCAGCGCCTGCGCGACGTGCGCAACGGGATGACCATCCCTCCCCAGCTGAACCTCAGGACGGTGCTCGACGCCTCCTACCGCCCGGAGTGGTGGTTCAACTTCCTGACCACCGATTCACTGAAGTTCGCCTCGCTGAGCGGGACCTCGCACTCATTGCCCGAACTGATCAACTCCATGTTCGATCCGACGATCTCCCTCGATGACCTGCGCTGGCTGCGCTCGGTCTGGCCCGGCCAGCTCTTCGTCAAGGGAGTGCTCACCGCCGAGGATGCCCGCAAGGCACTCGACGCCGGCGCTGACGGGCTGGTGGTCTCCAACCATGGAGGCCGCCAGCTGGACCAGGTCCCGGCCAGCCTCCATGCCGTGGCGGCCATTCGCGACGCGGTGGGCCCCGACGTCGAGCTCATCCTCGACTCGGGCATCATGTCAGGCGGGGACATCGTCGCTGCCCTGTGCGCGGGCGCCGACTTCACCCTCATCGGGCGGGCCTACATGTATGGGCTGATGGCCGGCGGCCAGCCAGGAGTGCAACGGGTACTGGACATCCTGGCCGAGCAGATGCGCGTGGCCACCACCCTGCTGGGCGTCTCAGGCATCTCCGAGCTCGGACGTGGGCACCTGAACCTGCACGGGCGCGGCTCCGGGTCGCCGGTTACAGCCCGTCCTTGACGGTGAGCACCTTCAGTGCCGCGGCATCGATCTTCTTCCGGAACGCGGGGTCGGCCTTGGCCTGGGCGACCAGGCCCCCGGCGATGGCCGGGATGGCGTTCTGGTTCACGCACAGCATCATGGTGCCCCCGGCGTCAAAGAACTTCTTGGCGCGGGTGGCGTACTTCCAGTCGCGGAACTGGGTCGCGTCGCACATGTCGTCGGAGATGACGATGCCCTCGAAGCCCTGGTCCCCGCGCAGCATGGAATTGATGACCGTATCGGAGAACGCCGCAGGGTTCTGCGGGTCGATCTTCGAGTAGTAGGCGCTGGAGAGCATCACGAAGTCCAGGCCATCGTGGATACCCCGCTGGAACGGCTCCAGCGAGGAATCGTCGCGGGTGGTGCTCGTGTCGGTGACCGCATGGGAGACGTCGGTGTTGCGGCTGACCTTGCCCAGCCCCGGGTAGTGCTTCATCACCGGGGCCACTCCTGCGGCCTCCATGCCGGCGGCGAAGGCCGAGGATCCTGCGGCGGCGGCCTGCGCGGTGTGGCCGTACTCGCGCCCGAAGGCACCGATCGGTGCGTTGGATGTGCCGATCGACGCCGGGACGGTGTCCGCGACCGGTGCCAGGTTGACGTTGATCCCTGCCGCCGCGAGCTCCCGGCCCCAACCGGTGGCCCGCTGGGTCAGGGTCTGCGGGTCCCAGGATCCCTGCGTGATGCCGGCGGGGATGGTGGAGAACCCGCTCCCCTTCAGGACCTGGACCTTGCCGCCTTCCTGGTCGGTGGAGATGAAGGGCCCGACGCCGCCGGTGACCTGTTGCGTGGCGGTCGCCTTGATCTTCTTCACCACTGCCGCGGTGGCGTCCAGGCCGGCGGTGCTGCGGCCCTTGAGGAACATGTTGCCGATGTGCTGCTGCTTCATGATCGCCAACCCCGACGCCGAGGCACCGGTCGCGGGGACGCCCATCATCAGGACCTGCCCCACCCGCTGCTGCAGGGTGAGCTGGTCCAGACGCTGCTGCGCCGCGGACTCCGCAGGGGACGACGACGGAGCCTGCTCCGAAGACGCACTCGCTGGGGCGGTGGTGCCCTCCGCCGACGCGGTGGCCTGGCTCGACCCGGCACCACCGCTGGAGGCACCCGGGGTCCCCGACGGCGAGGAGCCGGGTTCCGGCGTCGTGCAGGCGGCCAGCGGCAGGGCCGCGCAGACCAGGACGGCGGTGGCGGCGGTCCTCAAGCGTGTTTTCATCGTGCCCCTTCGGGATCGGCGGCGGGCAGGCGTGGCGGCTTCCAGTCTAGGACCGCGGTGGCTCCTGCCGGCCCATGCGCGCCAGCCGGGCTCCCACATCCCGCAGGACCGGCAGCAGTTCCGCAGGTTCGAGCACGGTGGCCTCATGGCCGAGCAGGGCGACGTGGAGCGCCACGAATTCCAGTGAGTTGCCGCCCGCTGTGAGGATGCAGGCGTCGTCCCCGTCGGGCTCGACGCTGGCGACACTGGCGGGCAGCTGCGAGCGCACCGTGTCCGCCGCCGCCTGGATGCGCACACGGGCCACGTGGGCGTACGGGTTCTGCGAGATGGCCGTCTGGACGAATTCGGCGGCATCGGGCGCGTCCCGGCGGGCGAACCGGAATCCGGTGGAGTGCACCGCCTCGATGCGGTCCAGCCGGAAGGTGCGCCACGCGTCGCGATCCAGGTCGAAGGCCATCAGGTACCAGCGCCGCCCGGCGGACACCAGCCGGTATGGCTCCACCCGGCGTTCGGCGGGCACCGCGTCGGGGCCGGCAGCCGTGTAGCCAAACGTGACCACCTCGGGGGTCCGGATGGCGCGGGCCAACTCCAGCAACCGGGAGGAGGGCACGATGCCGGTGCCGCCGCGCGCGTCATCGAGCGAGAGCGTCGAGCTGGAGACCGCCTCCACCGGGGCCCGTAGCCGGGCCGGCAGCATCTGGTCCAGTTTGGCCAGTGCGCGCAGGGCCGCCTCCCCGACGCCGGCCACCGAGCCACCGGCGGCCAACCGCAGGCTGACGGCGACGGCGACCGCTTCCCCGTCGTCGAGCAGCAGTGGCGGCAACGCCTTGCCCGCCCCCAGCTGGTAGCCACCACCCACGCCCTGGGTGGCACGGATCGGGTATCCCAGGCGGCGCAGGCGTTCGACGTCGCGGCGGATGGAGCGCGTGGTGACGCCGAGTTCTGCTGCCAGTTCGGTCCCGGTCCACACGGGTCTGGACTGCAGCAGGTTGAGCAGGCCCAGGACCCTCCCGATCGTTTCGTCCATGGCCACAGCCTCCCACACGTAGCGGACAGCTTCTGTCCTACAGGGGTTGGAGACTGGTCCCATGAACACATCAGCAGCGGCTTCCACGACGGCACACCACGTCGACTGGACCCACGAACTCACCGAACAACTCGCCTGGCACTGGGAGCACCAGCTCCGCCCCCGGCTGGACGGCCTGACCGACGACGAGTACTTCTGGGAACCGGTCCCCGGATGTTGGACCGTCAGGCCCCGTGGACAAGCCGGGCCGGAAACGCCGGGCCTGGTCGCCGCCGGCAGCGGGGACCACGTCATCGACTTCGCGTTCCCCGCACCAACTCCCCCGCCGGTCACCACGATCGCCTGGCGTCTGGGGCACCTGATCGTGGCCGTGTTCGGGATGCGCAACGCCAGCCACTTCGGTGGGCCGGAGGATTCCTACCAGACCCACGACTACCCGGGCACCGCGGCCGGGGCGCTGGCCCAGCTCGACGAGGCCCACGCCCGCTGGATGGCCGGGATCACCGCCCTCGACGAGACGGCACTGGCGCGGCCCTGCGGCCCCGCGGAGGGGCCGTTCGGCGACCTGCCGATGGCCACGCTCGTGCTGCACATCCACCGCGAGGTGATCCACCACGGCGCCGAGGTCTCCCTGCTGCGCGACCTGTACCTGCACCGCACCCACTGACCGCACCACGCCCGGCCCCTCGAAAGGATCCACCATGCCCGCCATGCCCCGCCCCGTTGCCGACGAGAAGACCTCGCTGCTCGCCTACCTCTTGCAGCAACACCAGAACCTGCGCACCACCGCCTACGGCCTGACCGACGACCAGGCCCGCTCCACCCCGACGGTCTCCGCGCTGTCCGTCGGGGCCCTGCTCAAGCACGTCACCGCCTGCGAGGCCAGCTGGGTCGACCGCATTGCCGCGGCACCTGCACACCCCGCCTCGGACGAGATCCCGTTCGAGGAGGCGGTGGCGACCTACGCCGACCAGTACACGATGACCGCCGAGGACACCCTGGGCGGACTGCTCGCCGCGCTGGATGCCCAGGAGGCCGCCACGGAGCGGATCGTGGCCGCCGCCGGACTGGACACCCCGGTCCCCGTCCCCCGCAGCGCCCCCTGGTTTCCCCGGGACGTCGACGCCTGGTCGGTCCGTTGGGTGCTCGGCCACCTCATCGAGGAGGTCGCCCGGCACTCCGGACATGCCGACATCATCCGCGAGGGCATCGACGGGGCCACCTGGTTCGAGCTGATGGCCGCCGCCGACGGGATGCCGGAAACCCCGTGGCTGAAACCCTGGACGCCCGCTGCGGCTACGAGTTCGCCAGCGCCGCCAGTACCAGCAGCACGGTGACGCCCAAAAACGGCAGGCACATCACCGCATTGAGCACCCGGTGCTCGCCGAGGATCGCCACGAACTCCCGCAGGAAGGCGCTGGGCACGTAGTAGCGGGCCGTGGGTGACCCCACCACCTGGGCATCGACGTCGTACTTGCGGGCCAGCAGGGCCGCCCGCAGCACGTGGTAGTTGTTGGTGACGACCAATTGGGCTCCCGGGCGTCCCGCCTCCTGCTGGACCTGGCGGGAGAAGCCCAGGTTCTCCCGGGTGGTGCGGGCCCGGCTCTCCGGCGCGACGTCGGCGGCGGGGATCCCGGCGCCGACGAGGTATTCGGCCATGCCCTCGCCTTCCGGGCGGATCTCGTCGGCGCCCTGGCCGCCGGAGGGGATCAGCAGCGGCTTCGGCTCGGGTGCGGCCCGGTAGAGGTCCACGGCCTTGTCGAGCCGGCTGGCCAGCAGCGGCGGGACCTTCCCTCCGATGAGCCGCGAGCCCAGGATGGTGATGGCCGCCGGGGAGATGTCGTGCTCCATCCGCCCGTAGGCGATCGCGTAGGCCAGGAAGACCACGAACACGACCCCGAGGTAGCTGCACAGGAAGAACAGCAGGAACGCCAGCCCGATGGCCAGCGGGTTCGCAGAGAACACCAGCAGCAGGGCCAGGACCGGCAACCCGAGGATCGCCACCCCCAGCAGCAGGGTCAGCAGGTTGCCCAACCGGCGCCCCTCGCTGCGCAGCATGGTGATCCCGTTGGCGATGAGGAACCCGGCCAGCACCAGCACCGCCAGCGGTGCCAACGCCAGGACCGCCAGCCAGACATAGTCGAACGGCGGGAACCAGCGGGCGATCACCTCGGTCACGCCACCGACGGCGAACCAGATGGCGGCGACCAGCACCACCCCGTTGCGCAGCATCCTCCGGTCCTTGCGCCGCAGCCAGGCATAGAGGCCGGCGAGCAGGGCAGCCAGGATCAGTGAGGTCACGAATCCACCCTACGCAACCGGCCCACATAAACTGGGCCCGTGCACCAAACGCCCGGCCACGGCCCCACCATCGACTCCCTGTACCGCTACCCGATCAAGGGGCTGAGTCCCCAGCGGCTGGAAGCGGCGCCCCTGACGCCCGGCCACGGTTTCGCGCACGACCGCAAGTACGCCCTGGCCCGCGCCGACGGCCGGTACGTCCCCGGCGCACGGCAGGCACTCGGCAAACGCGAATTCCACGTCCTGATGCGCGAACCCGCGTTGGCCGGGGTGCGCAGCGAGTACTTCCCCGACCCCGACACCGTGGAGCTGCGCGCCACCCCTGGCGTCGCCTCCGCCCTGCCCGGCGCCGGGTACGACGGCGGTTCCGGGCACGACGGCGGCCCCCTCCTGCGCGCGGACCTGTCCACCGCTGCGGGCCGGGCATCGCTCACCGCGTGCCTCGCCACCTTGCTGGGGCTGCCCGCGGACCGGCAGCCGGTCTTCGCCGAGGAGCCCGGACGCCGCTTCCCGGACCTGCTGCGCAGCGACGACCCCGCGGACATGCAGGCCGTCTCGATCATCAATCTGGCTTCGGTGCGCGAGTTGGCCCGTGCCGCCGGGATGGAGGTCGATCCGCTGCGGTTCCGCGCCAACATCTACCTCGAGGGGCTCGACCCCTTCGTCGAACGCGACTGGCTCGGCAGCGAGTTGGCAGCCGGGGACGTGCGGCTGGACGTCTTCAAGGAGATCGCCCGGTGCACCGCGACCGAGGTCGGCCTCGATTCGGCGCGGCGCGACCTGCCGGTCCTGACGACGCTCCACGAGAGCTTCGGCCACACCAACATGGGCGTCTACGCCCACGTGCGTAGCGGTGGCACCCTGGTTCCGGGCACCGCCGTCGCCCTCCCCTGAAGTCCTGCCGTCGTCGACTTCCGTTGCTCCATTCACGTCGTTCCCAGCACAGCGGCGTGACGCCAGCGCAGCGCGGCCGCAGTTCCCCCAGCACTCTTCAAGGGGATCGTTCGATCCATGTCGGCGGCACAGGCGTCCTGCGTCTCCGATAGCGTGGCTGGCATGAACGGCTGGAGCGTCTCGGATCGCGGGGTCAACGTCCTACCATCGGGTCGGATCCTCCGCGGCCGCGGCCTGCGACACCGGACGCCAGATGGCTTGGTTCCGGAATTCGGGATCTACCTGCTCAATGATCCACCGCGGTCCATGCCGTGGGACGCGCGGTGGATCCGTTGGCCGGATTTCTGGCTGCCCTTCGACCGTGGCGATGCCCAAGTCGCGCTCCGCGAAGCGTGGTGCCGTGCTGCCGCCGAGCGGGTGGAGGTCGCGTGTGGTGGCGGCCGTGGAAGGACCGGCACCGCACTCGCCTGCATCGCGGTGCTGGACGGCGTGCCCGCCCAGGAGGCGGTGGCGTATGTCCGCAAGCACTACGATCCGCGGGCGGTCGAGACTCCCTGGCAGCGCCGATACGTCGACCGTTTTCGCACACCGTAGGGCCCGTGCCGACCGGCGACCGGCCTACGGGACACCGTTCCACCGCGCCGGCGACCTCGGGCAGCGGATCGATTCACCTGCCGAGAGCGGCAAACGGGCCGTTTCCGGAACCCATGGCTTCCGGGCGCCGTCGCCACTAGCATCGGGGACAACGCAGCAACCCAGCCCGGACGGAGTCGCACCATGGCCGAGATCCCCACAGAATCCCTGCGCACCGGCGCCTACATCGACGGAACGTTCCGCCCCGCTGCCGACGGAGCGACCTTCGAGTCCCTCGCCCCGGCCACCGGGCGGAAGATCACCGACGTCGCGGCCTGCGGTGCCGAGGACGTCGACACCGCGGTGGCCAGTGCCCGCGCCGCCTTCGAGACGGGGACGTGGAGCCAGACCGACCCGGCAGAGCGCAAGGCCGTGCTGCTGCGCCTGGCCGACCTCATCGAGGCGGCCGCCGACGAGCTCGCGCTGCTCGAATCGGTCGATGCCGGACGGCCGATCGCCAACTGCCACGAATTCGACCTGCCGGACACCATCGGCACCATCCGCTGGTACGCCGAGGCCGTGGACAAGGTCTTCGGCAAGGTCTCGCCCACCGGCTCCGGGGAGCTGGGGCTGATCGTGCGCGAACCGATCGGCGTGGTCGGCGCCGTTCTGCCGTGGAACTTCCCGGCGGCGATGCTCGCGTGGAAGATGGCGCCCGCGCTGGCCGCCGGCAACTCCCTGGTGGTCAAGCCGCCGGAGCTCGCCTCCCTGTCCACATTGCGAATTGCCGAACTGGCCACCGAGGCCGGGGTGCCCGACGGCGTCTTCAACGTCATCCCGGGCCTGGGGCACATTGCCGGACGGGCGCTGGGGCTGCACCCCGACGTCGACATGATCACGTTCACCGGGTCCACCGAGATCGGTCGCGAATTCCTGCGCTACTCGGCGGACAGCAACCTGAAGAACATCGCCCTGGAGTGCGGGGGCAAGTCCCCGCAGATCGTGCTGGCCGACAATGCCGACCGGCTCCCCGAGGTCGCCGAGGACCTGGCGGAGGCGGCGTTCTGGGCCTCCGGGCAGAACTGCTCCGCCGGTTCGCGGATCCTGGTCCACGAGTCGATCCGCTCCGACTTCGTCGACGAACTCGCCCGGCAGGCGACGGTCCGCACCGTCGGCGACCCGTCCTCGCCGGAAACCGTCACCGGGCCGCTGATCGAGGCCTCGGCGCTGGAGCGGGTGCTCGGCTACGTCGACGGCGCACGGTCCGCAGGGGCCCGCATCGTCACCGGCGGGGAGGCCCTGCTGGGCGAGACCGGCGGCTGGTACATCGCCCCCACCGTGATCGACGGCGTCGAGCCCGGCATGCAGGTCGCCCGCGAGGAGGTCTTCGGCCCGGTGGTCGCGGTCATCGGCTTCGACGACGAGGCCGAGGCGCTGCGGATGGCCAACGACACCGAGTACGGGTTGGCCGCGACGATCTGGGCCCGCGACATCGACAAGGCGGTCCGGCTGGCGCGCGGCGTCCGGGCGGGGACCGTCGCGATCAACGGGTACAGCGAGGGCAACATCACCACCCCGTTCGGCGGCTACCGTACCTCGGGTTTCGGGGGTCGGGACAACGGGCTGGAGGCCTTCGAGCAGTACACCCAGCTCAAGACGATCTGGCTGACGATCAGGTAGCCAGGACCACGGCCAGCGCCAGCACGCCCAGCACGATCACCGCTCCGGCCGTGGAGAACACGGCGACGGCGTCGGCGCCGATCCGGCCGGTGGCGATGCCGTGGGCGCGCACGTGGTACCGGCGGCGTTGCGTGGCGTAGATGGCCAGCGCCCCGCAGGCGGCGACGGCGACCAGCAGGAGGATCGGCCAACCATAGTGCGGCATCCAGCGCAGGAAGACGGCGCCAACCACGAACAGCGAGAGCGTCGTCCGGCCCCAGGACATGACCGTGCGTTCGGGTTGCAGGCCGGGGTCGTCGTGGGCGCGGGTCGCGGGCGTGGACATTCGCGGACTAGCCCGACACGGCCAGGACGACGACGATGACCGCGGCGGCCAGCGCACCGCCCAGGCCCAGGACCGGAACGATGGCCGGGAAGGGCAGCGGCCGGTGGTGGCGCATGCTCGTCTCGACGCGCAGCCAGCGGAACACGGCCCCGGCGCTGATGAGCAGGCCGATGCAGATCACCATGATCGAGATGGCCTGGCGCAGATCGGGAGGGAACGCGTCGAAGGCGAACGCCTCCAGCGCGATGCCGCCGGCCAGGAACGCCAACGACGTGCGGATCCATGCCAGGAAGGTGCGCTCGTTGGCGAGCGTGAACCGCGGGTCCGGCTCGTCGCCGCCGGGCAGGACCTTGCCCGCCAGCCATCCGCGCTGCGCCGGATCCTGCTCGTTGCCTGGTTCGGCCACCGTCGTCCTTCCTGGGTGGGCGCGCTTTCGCGCCCGGTGTCGCTGGATATCCTACCGGCCAGCATGCACCGCTAGGATTCGCCGAAGCCGCTCTCGACGGCACGCCGGACGACGTCGAGCGCCTGCTGCGCCTCTGGACCCGACGCGCTGACGTGCAGTTCCGCGCCTTGGCCGGCTCCCAGGGTCATCAGCATCATGACCGACTGCGCGTCGACCCCGTTGATGTCGATCTCGACGTCCAAGGCACCCAGCTCCGACGCCAACGACGCCGCTGGACGGGCGTGCAGGCCCAGCGGGTTGACGAGGGTGAACACTGACGTCAGCGGCGCCGGAGCCCCACCGCCCGCTTCCGGCCGGGACGGTCCCGGCGGGCTGGCGGAACCGGCGGGGGACCACGCCGTTTGCGCGGCATGGAGCACCGCCGCCTGGTCGGCCCCACCTTGGGCCGCAACGGCCGCGGCCACCGAGCCCTCCACCAGGGGTGCATCCGCCAGGCAGGCCGAGGCGGGGCGGTCCAGGAATTCGATGGCGGCCTCGGCCGTCATGACCGCCGATCCGAGGTCGGCCAGGACCACGACCCCGTCACCGTTGTCCGCCTCGTCCAGTGCCGCCATGATCCTGTCCAGCGAGGTGCCCACGCTCCCGTCGTCCATGCCCCCGGCAGCCACCAGGGCCACGTCGTGCGCCATCTGGGATGCCAGCTCCACCACGCCCGCGGCCAGCTGGGCGCTATGGGAGACCACGACCAGGCCGACGGTCATGTGGCATTCCTTGCCGCCGCGCCCGCGGCGGCCCGCAGGATCAGTGCCGACGACGCGGCTCCGGGGTCGCGGTGCCCGACGGCGCGTTCGCCCAGGTAGCTGGCGCGGCCCTTGTGCGCGATCAATGGGTCGGTGTCCACGGCGCCGGCCTCGGCAGCGGTGGCCGCCGCCTCCAGGACCGCCAGCACCCCCTGCCCCTGTGCGGCGGCGGCGGCATCGACCGCAGGGGTCCAGGCATCGATCATCGTCTTGTCGCCGGGCGCGGCCTTGCCCCGGGCAACCACGCCGTCGCGCGCGCTGGTCAGGGCCGCCACGAGTGCACCGGCATCGAGGACTTCGACCTCGCCCACGGCGCTGGCCGCGCGCAGGTAGGCCGTGCCGTACAACGGGCCCGCCGCGCCGCCGACGGTGGACATCAGCGTCATGGCCGCCACTTTGAAGGCGCTGCCCGGAGTGGGAGGCGCCTCCGCGTCCAGCTTCGCCACCAGGGCCCTGAAGCCACGGTCCAGGTTCTCACCGTGGTCCCCGTCTCCGATGGCCCGGTCCAGTTCACCGAGCTCGACGCGGTGGTCTGCCACCGTCGCGGCGCTGCGTCGCAGCCAATCGATGGCCCAGTCGGTTCCCAGGGTGTCAGCCATCTACTTGCCCCACCGCAGGGCCGGAGTCACGACGGGCGCATCCCACAGCTCGGTCAGCTCGCCGTCGAGCCGCAGGACCGAGATGGAGCAGCCCTGCATGTCCAGGGCGGTGATGTAGTTCCCGACCAGGGACCGGGACACCACCAACCCGGCATCCTGCAGGACCTGCACCGCCCGCCGGAAAACGATATACAACTCACTGGACGGGGTCCCGCCCATGCCGTTGACGAACAGCAGGACCTCTTCCCCCGCCACGGGTTGGAGATCGGCCAGGATGGGTTCCAGCAGGCGGTCCGTGATGCCGTCCGCCGGTTCCAGGGGGATCCGGTGCCGGCCGGGCTCGCCATGGATGCCGATGCCGATCTCGATTTCGTCATCGACCAGCTCGAAGCTCGGGACCCCCGCGTGCGGGACGGTGCAGGCGCCGAGCGCCACCCCCATGCTGCGCACGTTGTCGTTGACGCGGTTGCCGATGGCGGCGACATCGTCGAGCCCGTCCCCCCGCTCGGCCGCGGCCCCGGCGATCTTCTCCACCAGGACCGTGCCACCCACGCCACGCCGCCCGGCGGTGTACAGCGAGTCCTCCACGGCGACGTCGTCGTTGACCAGCACCGTGCGCACCTCGATCCCCTCCGCCTGGCACATCTCGGCGGCGGTCTCGAAATTCAGGACGTCGCCGGTGTAGTTCTTCACGATGTGCACGACGCCGGCACCGGAGTCCGCGGCCTGGGTCGCCGGGATGATCGCATCGGGGGTGGGCGAGGTAAACACCGGCCCGGGAACGGCGGCGTCCAGCATCCCGTGCCCTACATACCCGGCATGGAGCGGATCATGGCCGCTGCCACCACCGGAGAGCAGCCCCACCTTGCCCTCCCGCCCCGTCCTGCGGGTGACGAAGAGCGGATCCCTGTGGATGGACACCAGATCGGCGTGTGCCAACCCGAATCCGTCCATCGACTCCTCGACGACGGCTTGCGGGTCGTTAATGAGCTTTTTCATGTCAGCACACTCCGGGATCTCGACACTGTGGCGCGGGGTGAGGACCGGGCTGCGCCGGACCCACCCCTTGCCAGCAGACTACTCGGGACCCCCGCCCCGGGATAGGTTCGGCCCGATGCGGAGTCCGACGGCGGCATGACGCAGGAATAATCTCGAGGCCTCAACGTTAACTTGAGTGACACCCGCTCAACTCTCTATACTTGAGCGTAAGAGGCTCAAGTTTATTTTGGAGGATCACGTGCCAACGTTCTTCGGTTCCACCGGGTCGGGCAACGGCTCATTTGACGACTTCCTGGCCCGCTACCTGCAGGGCCAGCGGGCCGCGCAAGCCGGCCGCCCGATCGACATCACCCGGCTGCTCAGCCGCCGCACACACGAACTGCTCGCCCAAACGGCCGGGTTCGCCGCCGAGCACGGCCATGCCGAACTCGATGCCCTCCACCTGCTGCGCGTCATGCTCGAGCAGGAAGGCCCCGCCGCCCAGTTGAAGGCAGCCGGCATTGACGTGGCGGCAGTCGTCCGCGACGCCGACCAACGTCTGCCCCAGTCGTCGACGCGGTACGACGGCGGTGCCCCCGCGCTGACCGCCTCGGCGCAGCGCGCCCTGTTGGACGCGCGCCAGGTTGCCCGCGCCTTCGGGTCCACCTACATCGACCCCGAGCATCTCTTCGTCGCCTTCGTCCTGGACCAGGACTCCCCCGCCGGACAGGTGCTGGCCGCCGCGGGGGTCACCCCGGAATCGCTGCAGCATATTGGCGCCGCCGCGGCGCAACAGGCCGCGTCGACGGCGCAGCCCGCCACGTCCGGGGCGACCGGACCCGCATCGGATTCCGAGACCCCGATGCTCGAGACCTACGGCACGGATCTGACCGCCCTCGCAGCCGAGGGCAAGCTCGACCCGGTGATCGGCCGCGAACTGGAAATCGAGCAGACCATCGAGATCCTGGCAAGGCGCACCAAGAACAATCCCGTGCTCATCGGCGAGGCGGGCGTCGGCAAGACCGCCGTCGTCGAGGGCCTGGCGCAGGCCGTCGCAGCCGACGACGTGCCGGCCCAGCTGCACGGCAAGCGGGTCATCTCCCTGGATCTGCCCGGCATGCTCGCCGGCACGCGCTACCGGGGCGACTTCGAGGAACGCCTGACCAAGACCATGGACGAGATCGCCACGCACGCCGGCGAGTACATCGTCTTCATCGACGAGCTCCACACCGTCGTCGGGGCCGGCGGCTCCGGCGAGGGCGGCGGCATGGACGCCGGCAACATCCTCAAGCCCCGGCTGGCCCGCGGCGAGTTGCGCCTGGTCGGCGCCACCACGCTGGGCGAGTACCGCAAAGTCGAGAAGGACCCCGCCCTGGAGCGCCGCTTCCAGCCCGTCACCGTCGGGGAGCCCTCGCAGGAGGATGCCGTCAAGATCCTCGCCGGGCTGCAGGACCGCTATGCCGAACACCACCACGTGGCGTACACCGAAGGTGCCCTGCGGGCCGCGGTCGAGCTCTCCGCCCGATACCTCACCGACCGGTTCCTGCCGGACAAGGCGATCGACCTGATCGACCAGGCGGGCGCCCGGTTGAGCCTGCGCCGCGGACCGGCCGTTGACGTCGAGGCCCTGCGCACCGAGCTGGCGGAGCTGGAATCTCGCAAGAACGACGCCGTGGCCTCCGAGCGCTTCGAGGAGGCCGGCAGGCTCCGCGACGAGATCACCGGACTGACCGAGCACCTCGAACAGGTGGCGGCCACCGGCACCGCACCGCGGCCCGCCGGTTCACCCGGCGATGTGGTCGACGAGGAACAGATCGCCCAGATCATCTCCCGCGCCACGGGCATCCCGGCCTCCCGACTCACCGAGGGCGATCGTGCCCGGCTGGCCCAGCTGGAGGACGAGCTGCACTCGCGGGTCATCGGCCAGGACGACGCGGTCTCCGTCATCGCCAAGTCGGTGCGGCGCAACCGCACGGGCATGGGCGATGCCGGCCGGCCGGTGGGCAGCTTCCTCTTCCTGGGCCCGACGGGCGTGGGCAAGACGGAACTGGCCAAGTCCCTGGCGGAGTCGCTCTTCGGCAAGGAGGACGCCCTGCTGCGCTTCGACATGAGCGAGTTCGGCGAGCGCCACACGGTCTCGCGGCTGGTCGGCGCCCCTCCGGGGTACGTCGGCTACGGCGAGGCCGGGCAGCTGACCGAGAAGGTCCGCCGCAACCCGTACTCGGTCGTGCTGCTCGACGAGGTGGAGAAGGCGCACCCCGATGTGTTCAACCTGCTGCTGCAGGTCTTGGATGACGGGCGGCTCACCGACGGACAGGGCCGTACGGTCGACTTCCGCAACACGGTCGTCATCATGACCAGCAACCTCGGCGCGGAGTTCCTGGCCAGCAAGACCGGTGCCATGGGCTTCACCCCGCAAACCGGCGACGCCAACGGCTTCGGTTCGGAGAAGGCGCTGCGGGACCGGGTCATGGGTCGGCTGCGCGAGACCATGCGGCCGGAGTTCCTGAACCGGATCGACGAGATCGTGCTCTTCCGCAAGCTGGAGAAGGCCGAGCTGCGCCGGATCGTCGGGCTGCAGCTGCGCGCCACCGAGACCCGGCTGGCGGCCCAGGGGATCACGTTCACGGCCGAGGACAGCGCGGTCGACTGGATCGCCGAGCATGGCTACGAGCCCGAGTACGGCGCCCGTCCGCTGCGCCGGGTGATCCAGCGCGAGGTCGACGACGCGATCGCCGACCTGCTGGTCACCGGCGAGCTGCACGACGGCGGATCGGTCACCGTGGCCGCGGACGGGGACCGGCTGGTGGTCTCCGGCACCGCCGCCAGGGCACCGTTGGCCGCGTAGCCCCCGCGCGCACGACCAGAACGCCCCGCCACCTGAGGTCCAGGTGGCGGGGCGTCCTCGTGTCCGGACGGTGTCGGCTCAGCCGGGGAACTGGGCGTTGGGGATATCCGGGTTCCCGTCGTCGTCCTTGTCGCCGTAGGCCTCCTCGGCCAGTTCGTCGGCGAGCTCGTCGTTTCCCTGCACCGGGATGGAATCGGCGTCCACTTCCGTGCCGCCGTCGTCCTCCGCGGCAATGTGCTCGGAGAGCGGTGCGTCGGTGTCCGGCTCGCGGTTCTCGTCGTCCCGATGGTTTCCTGCGGTGGTCATCGCACGCTCCTTCGGTGTCTGGTGGATCGCGGTGCAGTGCGCCGCGGCGGCCCGGTGGGCCCCATGGCCAGCCTAGGCCGGGCCGCGGAGGCACCCCAAGGTTTTGCGTCCCGGCCGCCCTGCCCCCAGGGATGGCGTGCCGGGCGGGCCAACAGCCGGCGCCCGCGCCGCGACGCCGCGTGTCGCCGGTGGCGGCCGCCTTCTTGACGTTGACCTAGGCAACAGTGTTGCCTTGCGGAGGGGGTCAACGCCCGTTCGCCCCCTCCGTTTCCCCCGGAAGGCTCCCCGCTCGTGCCGCTTCGCTCCGTCCCCGCATGGGCAACCACCACCGTCCTCGCCTTGTGCGGCATGGTGGTCTCGCTCCAACAGACGCTGGTGGTCCCGCTGCTGCCGGAGTTCCCCCACATCCTGGGCGTCTCGGCCGACGACTCGTCCTGGCTGGTGACCGCGACCCTGCTCAGCGCGGCGATCTTCACCCCGATCATCTCCCGCATGGCCGACATGTACGGCAAACGCAAGATGCTGCTGCTGGCGCTGGTCGTGATGACGGTCGGCTCGCTGGTGGCGGCCATCGGCGGCACGTTCCCCGCGTTGATCGCCGGACGGGCCATGCAGGGTTTCGCGTCCTCGCTGATCCCGGTCGGGATCTCGGTGTTGCGCGACGAGCTGCCCAAGGAGAAGGTGGCCTCCGCCGTCGCCCTGATGAGTGCCACGCTGGGCATCGGCGCGGCCCTGGGCATGCCGTTGTCCGGGCTGCTGTTCAATGCGTTCGGGTGGGAGTCGCTGTTCTGGGTCTCCGCGATCCTGGGGGCCGTCTTCATCGCCGGCGTCCTGCTGCTGGTGGAGGAATCGAAGATCACCACCCCGGGGCGGTTCGACGTGGCCGGCGCGCTGGTCCTCTCCCTCATCCTGACCGCCGCCCTGCTCGCCGTGTCGAAGGGCGCCAGCTGGGGCTGGTCCAGCCCGCTGGTCCTGGGCCTGTTCGCGCTCTCGCTGGCCCTGCTGGCCGGGTGGATCCCGCTGCAGCTGCGGGTCAACCAGCCCATGGTCGACCTGCGCACCTCCATCAAGCGCCCGGTCCTGCTGACGAACATCGCCTCCTTCTTCATGTGCGTGGCGATGTTCGCCAACATGCTCATCACCACCCAGCAGCTGCAGGTCCCCTCCGGAACCGGGTATGCCTTCGGCCTCTCCGTCCTGGTCGCCGGCCTGGCCATGGTGCCCTCCGGCCTGGCCATGGTGGTCCTGGCGCCCGTGGCCGGCGCGATGATCAACCGGTGGGGCGGCAAGGCCGCCATCGTGTTCGGCAGCGCCATCATGGCGGCCACCTACGTGGGCCGCGTCTTCTTCGACAACACCGTGTGGGAGGTCATCGTCGGGGCCACCCTGGTCAACGTCGGCGTCGCGTTCTCCTACGCCGCCATGCCGACGCTGATCATGGCCTCCGTGCCGATCACCGAAACGGCCTCGGCCAACGGCGTGAACGCGCTCGTCCGCTCCATGGGCACCTCGGTGGCCAGTGCGCTCACCGGGTTGATCCTCTCGGCGATGGTCATCGAGTACGACGGCGTCCCCGTCCCCTCGCTCGATGCCCTGCACCTCTCTTTCTGGCTGGCCGCCGTGGCCGCCGCCGTGGGCGTCGCCATCGCCCTGTTCATCCCCGGAGGCAGCCACACCGTCAAGGCGGCCGACGACGTCGAGGAGACCCTGGTGCACGGACGCCTGACGATGCAGGGCCGGACCGGCCTGCCGGCTCCCGCCGTGGTGACGTTCGTCCGAGAGGACGGGGTCCCCGGGGACTGGGCACGCACCGACCATGAGGGGCACTTCACCGCGGCGCTGCCCGGGCCGGGACGCTACGTGGTGGTCGCCAACGCCGGCGGCTGGGCGCCCCGGTCCCAGTTCGTCGACTTCTCCGGCGGCGACACCGAACACGATCTGGAACTGTTCGACCAGCTGTCCCTGGAGGGGATCGTCGAACGCTCCGGGGCACCGGTGGCCGACGCCCTGGTGACGTTGAACGCCGGGGTCGGTGATTTCGTGGCGGCCACCCGCACCACCGCCGACGGCCGCTACGTGCTGGACCTGCCCCCGACGGGGACCTACATCGTCACCGGGGTGTCCCCGGACGGCGGGGCGACCGCCTCGGTCAAGGCGATCCTGCGGGCCCGCTCGGAGCGCGTGGACATCAACCTGCCGACGGGCTAGTCGAGCTCGTCCGGGTCCGACCCGCCGCGGCCGATCCCCGCATACACGCCCGGCCGGGCCGAGCGCAGCCAGTAGGCCCCGGCGACTCCGGCAATGCCCGGGACCACGACGATGGCCGGCAGCAGCCAGCTGAGCACCCCGGACTCCTCCAGGCCGATGAGCACATCGAAGTTGGCCACGATCATCCCGAACAACACGGCCAGGGCCACGCCGGCTGCCAACGGTGCCACCGTCGTCGTCCAGATTCCGTTGCCCGAGGGGGTGCGCCGGAAGAAGCCGACGACGGCGAAGGAGGTCAGCGCCATGAGCAGCACCAGCCCGAAGGCGCCCATGTTGGTCAGCCAGGTGAACAGCGTCAGGACCGGGAACAGCGCCCCGTATTCGTGCCCGATGCCGGCGATCGCGAAGACGATGATGACGGCCAGGGCGATGACCGACTGCACCACCGAGCCGGCCACCGGGGCGCCGGAGCGGCGTGAGACCCGCGCCAGGGCGGCCGGCAGGACGGACTCGCGGCCCAGGGCGAAGACGTAGCGGGCCACGACGTTGTGGAAGGCGACCAGCGCGGCGAGCAGGCTGGTGATGAACAACAGGTTGGCCAGGTCAACGAACCAGGTCGCGGCATGGTCGGCCAGGAACACGAACATCAGATCGGGCCCGAACTCCTGCGACCGGGCCACCACCTGGCTGTCGCCTTCGGCCACTGCCATGGCCCAGGCCGAGAACGCGTAGAACACGGCGATGACGACGACGGCGATGTAGGTGGCCCGGCGGGCGGTGGTCCGCGGGTCCTTGGTTTCCTCGTTGTAGATGGCCCCGGATTCGAACCCCATGAAGGCCGCGATGCTGAAGGCCAGGGCAGCACCGACGCCGGTGGTGAACAACGAGGCGGGTTCCAGCGAGGCACCGCTGATGCCCTCCGGTGCCACCCCGACGGCGAACACGTCGTAGATGATGACGACGAGGAACTCCAACGCCACGAGCACGCCCAGCACCTTGGCGGAGAGGTCGACCTTGTTCACCCCGAGGATGCCCACCACCAGCCAGCCGCCAAGCGAACAGACCCACCAGGGGACCTGGGCACCTGTCAGATTCGCCAGGAACGACGAAAGGGCGAAGCCGAAGAGCCCGTTGATGCCGATCTGCATGGCGTTGTAGGCCACCAGCGCCACCCACGCGGAGCCGACCCCTGCCGGCTTGCCCAACCCCCGGGAGATGTAGGCGTAGAAGGCGCCGGCGTTGTGCACGTGCCGGCTCATGGCCAGGTATCCGACGGCGAAGACGATGAGCACGACCCCCAGCACCACGAAGGACAACGGGATGCCCAACAGGCTGGTGACCGCGTAGTTGCTGGTGACGCCGCCGGCGACGACGGTCAGCGGGGCGGAGGCGGCGATGATCATGAAGACCAGCGCCGGGATCCCGAGCCGGCGTTGGCCCAGTCCGGTGCCGGTCCCCGGATGATGGCGGACCTGCTGGGACGCATTGCTGGTGGACACGGTTCCTCCTGGTGGCTGTACGCCGGGTGATGACGTCACCGGCCTCGATTCCACTGTGCCGTGGATCACGCGAGGCGGCTTTGGCTTTGCGTGTCGGGCTCTTGTCCCCCGGCGCAGGGGCATCTGCCGATAGCGTTGGAGGGTGAACAGCGAAGCCGAGCAGATCATCCATGTCAGCGCCGTCGTCCTGCGCAATGCCGCCGGAGAGGTGCTCACCGTGCGCAAGACCGGGACGGAACGATTCATGTTCCCCGGCGGCAAACCCGAGGCCGGGGAGTCGGCGGCCGACACGGCACTGCGCGAGTGCGCCGAGGAGATCGGCGTCCAGCTGGATCCTGAAGGGCTGCGGGAGATCGGCACCTTCCGATGTGCCGCAGCCAACGAGCCCGGCTTCGATCTGGTGGCCACGGTCTTCGAGCACCCCTCGCAGGCCGAGCCGAGCGCGACGGCGGAGATCGCCGAACTGCGCTGGCTGGATGCCTCGGCGCCGTGGCCTGCGGATCTGGCCCCGCTGTTGGCCGAACACGTCCTGCCGGCCATCACCGGCGCTGCACGCCCCCTGCCGGGAAACATCGTTGTCTTCACCGGCTCGAAGACCGGCGATGGGCCGGCCTATGGGCTGGCCGCCGACCGGCTCGGCGCCGGGTTGGCCCGCCGGGGGGTCGGGATCGTCTACGGCGGTGGGCACGTCGGCCTCATGGGCCGGGTCGCCGATGCCGCCCTCGAGGCCGGTGGGCGGGTCCACGGGGTCATCACCCAGGCACTCGTGGACGGGGAGACCGCACATACCGGGTTGACCCACCTGGAGATCGTGGGCACCATGCACGAGCGCAAGGAGCGGATGGCCTCACTCGGGGACGCGTTCGTCGCCCTGCCCGGAGGCGCGGGGACCCTGGAGGAGTTCTTCGAGGCCTGGACGTGGCAGCACCTGGGCATCCACGCCAAGCCGGTGGCCCTGTTCAACGTCGACGGATTCTGGGATCCGTTGTTGGCCATGATCGACTCCATGGTCCAGCGGGGCTTCCTGGCGTCCGCGTATCGGGACGCGCTGATCGTCGGCACCGATGTCGACGAGCTCCTGGCGCGCCTGTCCACGTGGACGCCGCCGGAGCGGAAGTGGAAGAAGTAGCCCGGACGGACCCCGCAGTGTTCAGGCTGCGGTGCGCAGCGAGCTCGGAGCGTAGCCGTATTCGGCGCGGAACACCCGGCTGAAGTGCGCGGCGTCGGGAAGTCCGCTGCGGGCGCCGATGATGCCCACGGGCATCCCCGACAACAGCGGGTCCAGCAGTTCCCGGTGGGCGTTCTCCAGGCGACGACGGCGGATCCATGCGGCGACGGTGGTCCCGGTGGGTTCGAACAGCTTGTGCAGGGTCCGTGCCGAGATGAAGTGTGCAGCGGCAATGCCACCCGGCGCCAGCGTTGGATCCGCGAGGTGCTGTTCGATGTGGTCCTTGATCCGCTGGAGCTGCAGCTTCTGTTCGAAATCCCCCAAGCGGGGCCCACTGTGCACCTCGGTGGCCAGGATGGTGCCGAGCAGGTCGACCGCGTTGCGTGCCAGCCGATATCCGATGGCCTCGTCCACCGTGGGCAGCACGTCACCGATCCGGGCGATGCAGGACACCAGCGCACCGGCGACCGGGTCGTCCGCCCCCAGCCGCTGGGCGGTCAGCACCGAGAGGTCCACGTCGTCCAACCCGATCAGGCGCTTGGGGAACATGAGCACCAGCGTGGAGAACTCCTCGTGGAAGCTCAGCGTGTAGGGGCGCTCGGTGTCATAAATGGCCACATCCCCCGGGGCGAGAACCGCTTCCCGTCCGTCCTGGACAATGAAACCCTGGCCGCTGAGTTGCAGGCTGACCTTGTAGTAGCCGGTTCCGCCGTCGCTGATGAGCGCCGGAGTGCGCCGGACCCGGTGGGCCATGGCGTCGACCTCGATGACAGCCAGGTCGTGCAGTTCCCGGCCGGAGACCTGGCCGGCGAAGGGGCCGGGGCCGACGGGGTCTGCCTCCAACGGGACGAAGGACGCCGAGACGATTTCACGCCACCGGGCAAAGTCTTCCGCCCGGTGGGCCAGGGAGTGGGAGGCCGTCACCGTCATGATGCTCCTGTCGCTCGGTGATGGGTGTCACATTGCTGTCAAGATACGCCGTTCCCGCCGGAAAGTCACTATTTTCTCCGTTTGTCGAAAAACGGATCAAGTGGCGAGCAGGTCCAGGTGGGCATCCAGATGGCGCCGCAGTCCCGACGGAGCCGCGTGCTCCGGGTCCAGCGTTGCGGTCACCTGGGCACCGAGCAGATAGGTGAGCAGCACTTCGACCGCCGGGGCGACCACCACGGACGCCCGCACCTCCCCTGCCTGCCGGGCCTGCTCGAGCCAACCGGACATCCACTCGCGCCACACCGCCATCGAGCCGTCGTTCAGCTGGGCCTTCGCCCGGTCATGGATGGCCACGTGCCAAAACGGCACCACGATGCGCGCCTCGTCCAGCCGGGTGGCATCCAACGGAAGGACCTCGCGGCAGAAGGCACGCAGTGCGGCCAGCCCCTCCAGCCCCCCGGTGGCGGCACGGATCCGCTCATTGGTCCGCGCAAAGACATACTCGAAGGTCGCCTGGACCAGTTCGCCCTTGGTCGGAAAATAGGGCTTCAGCGCCCCGTTGGCGAAGCCCGCCTCCTCGGCGATCTCGCGCATGGTCGCGCGCTCGAGTCCCAGCCGCGCAATGATCCTCCACGTCGCCTCGACCAGCTCGATGCGGCGCCTGTCGTGATCGACGATCTTGGGCACCCGGGTCCACCTTCCACTCGCCCCCGCCAGGCCGGGGGGTCTTGCCACCAGCCTATGCGACCCGTATTATCTACAGTCATAGAAAAAAGAAGTGACGTGCACCACTTTTCGATGCATCGCTTCCCAGCGAAAGGCACCCCCCATGAGCCCCTCCTGCCACGAATCCCCGACCACTGCCACTGCTACCGACACGATCGGCGTCTTCACGCTGCCGACCCCCGCGGAGATCACTTCAGTGGTCACCATCCTCCGCGAGGGCGGGTACTTCCCCGACTCCTCCCGCATCGCCTACCTCGGGCTGGTGGACCCGCCCCGCAACCAGGCGGACGACGCGGCCGTCGAGCGGATCTTCCGCGTCTTCACCCTGGACACGGCCGGCGGTCCGGCGCGCGACCTGACGGTCAGCGCCACCGCCAACACCGTTCTGACGGCAACGGAGCTGGACACCGCCGAGACCGGCGAACTGCCGGTGTTGGAGGAGGAGTTCGAGGTGGTCGAGCAGATCCTCTCCACCCACCCCGAGTGGCTCGCCGCCCTGGACAAGCGCGGGCTCGACGTCGAGAAGGTCCGCGTCGCCCCGCTGTCGGCTGGCGTGTTCGAGTACCCGGACGAGGCGGGTCGGCGCATCCTGCGCGGACTGGCCTTCGTCCAGGAACACCCCGGGGATTCGGCCTGGGCCCACCCCGTCGACGGGCTCGTCGCCTACGTGGATGTCACCAACAAGACGGTCGACCAGGTCCTGGACATCGCCGTCGTGCCCGTCCCTGCCGAACACGGCAACTACACGGATCCGGAGCTGACCGGGCCGGTGCGCACCACGCAGAAGCCCATCGAGATCACCCAGCCCGAGGGCCCGAGCTTCACCGTCACGAACGGCAACCACATCGAGTGGGAGAAGTGGTCCCTGGACATCGGCTTCGACGTGCGCGAGGGACTGGTGCTGCACAACATCGGCTTCGAGGACCAGGGCCGCACGCGGCGCATCCTCAACCGCGCCTCCATCGCCGAAATGGTGGTGCCCTACGGCGACCCGTCGCCGGTGCGCAGCTGGCAGAACTACTTCGACACGGGCGAATACCTGGTCGGGCAGTTCGCGAACTCGCTGGAGCTGGGCTGCGACTGCCTGGGCGAGATCCACTACCTCTCCCCCACCGTGGCCGACGCCCTGGGCAATCCGCGCACCATCGCCAACGGCATCTGCCTGCACGAGGAGGACGCCTCCATCCTGGCCAAGCACTCGGATTTGTGGAGCGGGATCAACTACACGCGCCGCAACCGCCGTCTGGTCATCTCCTTCTTCACCACCGTCGGCAACTACGACTACGGCTTCTACTGGTACCTCTACCTGGACGGCACCATCGAGTTCGAGGCCAAGGCCACCGGCGTCGTCTTCACCAGCGCGCACCCCGGCGGCGACTACCCCTACGCCTCCGAGATGGCACCGGGCCTCGGAGCCCCATTCCACCAGCACCTCTTCGGCGCACGGCTGGACTTCGCCCTGGACGGCGGCGCCAGCCGGGTGCTCGAAGAGGACGCAGTGCGCGTCCCCCGGGGCCCGGAAAACCCGCGCGGCAACGCCTTCACCCGCAGCCGCACCGTGCTGGCCACCGAATCCCAGGCAGCCCGCGACGCCAAACCCGAGGTGGCACGCACCTGGCTGGTGCAGAATCCGCAGGCCACCAACCGGCTCGGCGAACCCGTCGGCTACAAGCTCCACCCGCAGGGCCAGCCCACCCTGTTGGCGGACGATGACTCCTCGATCCACCGCCGGGCGACGTTTGCCTCCAAGGCGCTGTGGGTGACCCGGCACGACGACTCCCAGCGCTACCCCACCGGCGACTTCGTCAACCAGCACCCCGGTGGCGCCGGCATCCCCGCCTGGATCGAAGCGGACCGGGACCTCGATGGCCAGGACGTCGTCGTGTGGCACACCTTCGGGCTCACGCACTTCCCGCGCACCGAGGACTGGCCGATCATGCCCGTGGATACCGTGGGCTTCAAGCTGCGGCCCGAGGGCTTCTTCGACCGCTCCCCCGTGCTCGACGTCCCCGCGCCGGGGGCCGGCAGCTCCTGCCACCAGTAGCCATGTCGGCCTGGAGAGCTCCGGCCCCCGCCGGGATCACCCTTCGTGCACCGGGGACGCCGCGGCCGGCCGGAACGCCCGGCGGCTGGGCCCGGCTGGCCGCCGCAGCACTGACGGCCGCGTCGGTGCTGGCCCATGTGCAGATGCTCTCCGACGGCGGCCACGGCTGGGTCCTGGGCCTCGTGCTGGCGGTCATGGCGGTGTCCTGCGCGGGATGCGCCGTCCACTCCATCCTCCGCCCGGGCTGCCGGGGCCCGGTGGTCCTGATCGGCATGTCGATCACCATGGCGCTGGCCCACGCGGTCATGGCCCTGGGGATGCCGGGCGGGATGGGCATGCACGCGATGCACCACGGCGGCTCCCACCTCGCGGCGGCCGGGACGTCGGGTGCCGATCATGGCCCGCTCATGCTGCTGGTCATCGTCCTGGAACTGGCAGTGGCCTGGCTGGCCGCCTACGCGGTGCATCGCGCCCGCACCGGCGCGGCGGTTCGTGGGAGGATGCCGGCATGAGCACCCGCCTGGTCCTGATCGCCGATACCCACCTCCCGAAGCGCGCCCGCGGACTACATCCGGATCTCTGGCAGGAACTGGAGGCGGCCGACGTCGTCTTCCATGCCGGGGACTGGGTCGAACCGGCCCTGCTGGACGAGCTCCAGTTGCGTTGCAGGCGGCTGGTCGGGGTGTGGGGCAACAACGACGGCGACGAGCTGCACTCCCGGCTTCCCGAAACCGCGCGGGTCGAGATCGAGGGCATCAGGTTCGCCATGACCCATGAGACCGGTGCTGCCACGGGGCGGGAAAAGCGCTGTGCCGAGCGGTTTCCGGACACCGATGTGCTGGTCTTCGGGCACAGCCACATCCCGTGGGACACCACCGCCGGCACCGGGCTGCGCCTGCTGAACCCGGGCTCGCCTACGGACCGGCGCCGGCAGCCGGTGTGCACCTACATGACGGCTGTCGCCGACGACGGCGTGCTGGGCGATGTCAGGGTCGTCCCGGTCGACCGGGTCACCGCCTGACGGGCAACAACGCTTCCAAGCACCGTGGTGGGCCAGTGTGACTTCGTATGTAGGCACCCTTGCGGCCGGTACGGGCTAGGAGATTCGATGGGTGCACCCCACGCCGGTCCTCGCGTTCGGCCTTGCGAAGCCGTCTGGCCCACGACGAAAGTAGCCCATGGAAAAATCACGGATTCGATTCAACGCCTTCGACATGACCTGCATCATGCATCAATCTCCTGGGCTGTGGGCCCATCCAACCGATGAATCCACGCGCTACAACGACTTGGACTACTGGATTGACCTGGCCAAACTCCTCGAGCGCGGGAAGTTTGACGGACTGTTCATTGCGGACGTCTTAGGTGTATACGACACCTACGAGGGCTCACACGATGCCTCTGTCCGCCGGGCGATGCAGGTCCCGGTCCACGACCCGATGCTTCAAGTCTCGGCCATGGCTGCCGCTACCAAGAACCTCGGATTCGGCATCACCGTCTCGGCCACCTACGAGCAGCCCTACGCCCTCGCACGGCGGTTCAGCGCCTTGGACCACCTCACACGTGGACGTGTGGCATGGAACGTCGTGACTTCGTACTTGGACGGTGCCGCTCGAAATCTGGGGATGGAACGCCAGCTGTCCCATGACGAACGGTACGAACTCGCCGATGAAGTCATCGACGTCTGCTACAAGCTCTGGGAAGGGTCGTGGGAAGACGATGCCGTGGTCGCGGATCGGGACCACCAGGTGTACGCAGACCCGTCCAAGGTCCATCCCATCAACCACCGTGGCAAGCACTTTTCGGTCCCGGGAATCCATCTCTCTGAACCTTCACCACAACGCACTCCGGTCATCTGGCAGGCGGGCACCTCAAGTCGGGGCCGTGCCTTCGCCGCAAAACATGCCGAGGCCGTCTTCACCGTGGCCCCGACTGCCGAGGTACTCCGCAAATACGTCGACGACATCCGGGCAGTCGCCGCCAAGGAAGGCCGCGATCCCCGCAGCGTGAAGATCTACACGGAGATCGCGACTGTCGTTGCCCCCACCGATGCCGAGGCCCGGGCGAAGTACGAAGAATTCCTCACGTGGGCAGACTATGAAGGGGCACTGGCGTTCTATGCCGGTATCACCGGTATCGACCTCTCGACGCTTGACCCCGACGACCCCCTTCAGTATGTGGACACGGACTCGGCCCGCTTTGCCTTGGAAATCTTTTCCTCGGCCGATCCGGACCGGACATGGACGGCCCGAGAAGTCGTGAAGTTCGTGACGATCGGCGCAATGGGACCTGTGTTCGTCGGCTCGCCGCAGACGGTGGCCGACGAATTGGAGCGTTGGATGGATGTTGCCGACATAGACGGGTTCAACATCGCCTACGTCACGACACCAGGAACGTTTGCGGACTTCATCGATCTGGTGGTCCCGGAACTACAAGCGCGTGGACGCTATTGGAATGACTATGACGGGTCGGCGACACTCCGCGAACGCATTTACGAACCGGGACAAAAACGGGTTCGAGAGGACCACCCCGCTGCGGTTTACCGTCGCCAGCTACGGTCCATGGCCGCCGCGGTCGAAGCTGTCGACCACGGCTGACCCGGACGCCACGCAGGTGAAGCGGGGCATCCGGAGACCAACTGACCCAGCTATTTCCTACGGCACCCGACCAGGAAGTGGGCGCTCGGACCGCCGAAGTCCAGAAGGCCGACGGCGAACCACAACAGCTGGGAATCCTTGGGCCGTGTTGCGGGACGGCCCTTGAGCTCGTTCAGGGCAGCCGCCGAAAATGGCGCTCTGGGCGATGTCAGGGTGGTCCCGGTCGACCGGGTCGGCGCCTGACGCGTCCTACTTCTTGCGGCCGATGAGGAAGTAGGCGATCGGGCCGCCGAAGTTCATGAAACTGACGGCGAACCACATCAGTTTGGGTCCCTTCACCTGGGCCGCGGGCCGGCCTTTGAGGTCCTTCAGCGCGGCCCCCTGCAGCGCCACCTGCGCGGCTCCGAGGAGCGTGACGCCGATCTTGCCACCGGTGCCGAGGTCCTTGCATCGTTTCTTGGCTGCCATGACTTCCCTTCCTTTCGTTGCCTGCAGACCCCAGCCTACGTCCGCTTCCACAACAGGTGCTCGGCAATTTGTCCGCCCGGCACCCATAGGATGGCCGCATGTACGTGGACATCGACACCACCGGCCATGCCACCCTCCGCGATGTGGGGAACCTGCGTGAACTCAAGGTCATTGCACCAGCCATTGCCGATGCCGATGTGGCTTCCGCGCTCGAGACCGCCGGCTGGGGACAGCTGGACGGCGAGCATGCCTGGTTGTCCATCGCCGCGCTCCGGGAAGCAGGCACGGGACAGGAAGCCGGCTGGGAGGCGGGGTTCGACGACATGATCGCCTACGCCACGTCGAAGGACTGGCTGTCGGCCGACGGCCTGGGCGTCCGCGCCCACCTGGAGCGATGACACCGGCCGGACCTGCGCCTCAGCGCAGCGGGTTGAAGTGGCGCATCAGCGCCGATACCGGCTGCCCGGTCATCTCTGCGGCAAGCATCTTGCCCGTGAGGGGACCCAGGGCAACACCCCACATGCCGTGACCACCGGCGACGTGCACCCGCGAGGACTTCGTGGCACCGATCAGCGGCAGCCCATCGGCGGTGCACGGCCGGGCACCGACCCATTCCTCCTGGCGATCCTCCCAGTCGATGCCGGTGAACATCGGCGAAGAGGCGTTGATGATTGCCTGGATCCGACGGGGGTCCAGCGGCGCGTCGGCGTTGCGGAACTCCATCATGCCGGCCACGCGGAAGCGGTCCCCGAGCGGGGTGCAGGCCACGCGTTGGGCCGGGAAGTAGATCGGGTGGGTGGGCATGGCATCGGGCTTGACGGTGAAGCTGTAGCCGCGGCCGGCCTGGACCACCTGGCGGACGCCGAAACGGCGGGCCAGGCTACCGAGCCAGGCGCCGGTGGCCAGCACCACGGAGTCCGCCGTGATGCTCCGTCCGCTGGAACCGGTGACGGTGACGCTCCGGCCGTGTTCCTCCACGTTGGTCACACTGAAGCCGTCGATGATCTCCCCGCCGCGCCCGCGGACGGATGCAGCCAGGGATTCCACGAAGTTCGGCGGGTTGATGAAGCGCTGCCCGTGGATCTTCACGCCTGCCACGACGTCGGAGCCCAGCGTCGGCTCCAGCCCGCGGATCTCCTCTCCTGACATCAGGTCGAAGTCGACCGTTCCGCCGGCCTGCCGGATGCCTTCGAACTCGTGGACGAGTCCTTCGCGGTCCTTGTCGCTGGCGAACGCGGCCAGAAAGGGTTCCGCAGGCTTCGTCGGTTCGGCGACGGAGTTGGTCCCCTCGGTGATCTCCGCGAAGGCATCGAGCCCGGTGGCTCCGATCTCGCTGAAGACCTTCATGGCCTCGCGCCATTTGCCGGGGGTGCAATGCCGGGCGAAGCCGATCAAAAAGCGCAGCAGCGACGGATCGGTCGTCGGCGGGATGTACAGCGGGGAGTTGGGGTTGAACATGGCCTTGAGCCCGTAGGTCAGGACGGACGGCTCGCTCAACGGCAGGGTCAGTGCCGGGGTGAGCCAGCCGGCGTTGCCCCAGGAAGACCCGGCGGAGACCCCGGTCCGGTCCACGATGGTTACGCGCGTGCCCTGTTCCTGGAGGTACCAGGCGGTCGACAGGCCGACGATGCCGGCCCCCACGATGACGACGTGTTCCGGTTTCTGCGTGACCATGGTGTCCTCCTTGACGTGGTTGAGAGCTCTCCGGCCAGCCTGCCCGAGCCCGCGGTCAACCTCAACCACCCAGGCACTTTCGACGGGAATCCGTTCTGCGCCACGAAAGCGGCTGCAGGAAAAGTCGGAATTCCCGGTTATGCCGTCTTAAGTTCGGCATATCCTTCGTGGGGCCATTGGTTCCGCCGCCTCCACGCCACAGGGCACCTTGAACCAGGTCACTGCCCGGCCCCAGGAAACCCTTGACGGCCCGGCGGCGGTTCCCTAGGCTCGGTTGCCATCTGCAGCGTGCAGATCCTGGATCAGCAGACAGGCACCACTGAGCTGGCTTCGATGAGCCGGCGGTCGCCGTCCGGCCCGAAGTCCACCTTCGAGCCAAGGAGCAGACCTTGCACGCCACCACAGCACGAACATGGATCAAGAACCCGCTGGCCGCCTTCACCGCCAATGAGCTCGATGCCGGCGGAGGCCTGGTCATCCAGGACGGGACCATCGTCGAGGTCCTCGCCGCCGGAGAGCAGCCGGCCACCCCCTGCACGGACGTCTTCGATGCCTCCGGGCACGTGCTCCTGCCCGGGTTGGTCAACACCCACCACCACTTCTACCAAACGCTCACCCGCGCCTGGGCGCCGGTGGCCAGCGCCGAACTCTTCCCCTGGCTGACCAATCTGTACCCGGTCTGGGCACGTCTCACCCCGGCCGGCTTGGAACTGGCGACCACCGTCGCACTGGCCGAATTGCTGCTCAGCGGCTGCACCACCGCGGCGGACCACCACTACCTCTTCCCCGACGGCCTGGAGCAGGCCATCGACGTCGAGGTCTCGGTCATGCGCTCGCTGGGCATGCGCGGCATGCTCACCCGCGGATCCATGACCCTGGGAGAGGACGACGGCGGATTGCCACCCCAGCAGACGGTGCAGGACCCGGAGGTGATCCTGGCCGACAGCGAACGGCTCATCGGGCAGTACCACGAGCGTGGGGAGGGGTCCTTCATCAACATCGGCCTGGCCCCCTGCTCTCCGTTCTCGGTTACCCGCTCGCTGATGTCCGACACTGCGGCCCTGGCCGCCCGGCACGATGTTCGCCTCCACACCCATCTGGGCGAAACACTGGATGAGGAGGATTTCTGCCTGCGCATGTTCGGCCAGCGCCCCGTGGACTACCTGGAGTCGGTCGGGTGGCTGGACGAGCGCACCTGGCTGGCCCACGGGATCCACTTCAGCGACGAGGAGATCTCCCGGCTCGGAGCCGCGGGGACCGCCGTCGCGCATTGCCCGACGTCCAACATGCGGCTGGCCTCCGGCACGGCGCGGGTCCTGGAGCTCGAGGCCGCCGGCTCACCGGTGGGGCTCGGGGTCGACGGGTCGGCATCGAACGACGCCTCCAACATGATCCTCGAGGCGCGGCAGGCACTCTACCTGCAGCGGCTGCGCTATGGGGCGGCGGCCGTCACCCCAGAACAGGCCCTGGGGTGGGCCACCCGGGGTTCGGCCCGGGCCCTCGGCCGCAGCGACATCGGCGAGCTGCGGCCCGGCAAACAGGCCGACCTGGCGCTGTTCACCCTCGACGCCCTGCGCTTCTCGGGCAGCCACGATCCGATCGCCGCACTGCTGCTCTGCGGGTCGGACCAGGCGGACCGGGTGATGGTCGGCGGGCAGTGGAGGGTCGTCGACGGCGCCATCCCCGGTCTGGACATCGGGGCACTCATCGCCCGGCACAGTTCCGCTGCCCGTCGGCTGATCCAGACGGCGTAACCCTTGACAGCACAGGCTGTGATCTAGTTCACTTTTATTCATTACGAGATCTTGTTTCCGACATGCGAGATTTATTGTCGGTGGTACAAGGGGGTTCCGCGCTGCGGGATCCGGGGTCCTCGCCGCTCCCAGCCACGTATCGGCCAAGAGGTGACCACATGAACCACAAGACATCCGGCGCCACGAACACCGCGCGCCCCGAAGACGAACGCCTGCCGTGGGGCAGGACCTTCGCGTACGGATTCCAGCACGTCCTGACCATGTACGGGGGCATCATCGCCCCACCACTGATCGTCGGCGCGGCAGCCGGCATGGATTCGGCGGACATCGGCCTGCTCATCGCCGCCTGCCTCTTCGTCGGCGGGCTGGCCACCGTGCTGCAGACCGTGGGCATCCCCTTCTTCGGCTCGCAACTGCCGCTGGTCCAGGGCGTCTCCTTCTCCGGGGTCGCCACCATGACCGCCATCATCGCCGGCGGCGGCGGGATCCAGTCGGTCTTCGGTGCCGTGATCGTCGCCTCGGTCGTGGGCCTGCTGATCACGCCGGTCTTTTCCAAGGTCGTCCGGTTCTTCCCGCCCGTGGTGACCGGAACGGTCATCACCATCATCGGCCTGACGTTGATGCCGGTTGCGGCCAACTGGGCCATGGGCGGCAACGCGAAGGCCGAGGACTACGGCTCGGTCGCCAACATCTCGCTGGCGGGGGTGACGCTGCTGGTGGTGCTGTTGTTGAGCAAGCTCGGCAGCGCCACGGTCTCGCGGCTGTCGATCCTGCTGGCCATCGTCATCGGCACGGTCGTGGCCCTGGTCTTCGGCATGGCCGACTTCTCCAGCGTCGGCAACGGCCCGGTCTTCGCCTTCCCGACCCCGTTCGCGTTCGGCCCGCCGACGTTCGAGCTCCCGGCCATCATCTCCATGCTGATCGTCATCCTGGTGACCCTGACGGAGACAACCGCCGACATCCTCGCCGTCGGGGAGATCGTGGACACCAAGGTCGACTCCCGCAGGATCGGCGACGGACTCCGCGCGGACATGATCTCCAGCGTGATCTCGCCCCTGTTCAACTCCTTCACCCAAAGCGCCTTCGCCCAGAACGTGGGCCTGGTGGCCATCACCGGGATCAAGAGCCGGTTCGTGGTCAGTGCCGGCGGCGTGATCCTGATCGTGTTGGGCCTGCTCCCCGTGCTCGGGCGGGTGGTCGCGGCGGTTCCGACAGCGGTGCTGGGAGGGGCCGGCGTCGTGCTGTTCGGGACGGTGGCCGCCAGCGGCATCCGCACCCTGGCCGCCGTGGACTACCGGAACAACATGAACCTGGTCATCGTCGCCACCTCGCTCGGATTCGGCATGATCCCCATCGCCGCCCCGACCTTCTACGACCAGTTCCCCACCTGGTTCAGCACCATCTTCCACTCGGGCATCAGCTCGGCTGCCGTCATGGCCATCCTGATGAACATCATCTTCAACCACATCAAGGCAGGCACCCCGGACGAGCCGTCCGTCTTCGGCAAGGCGCCGCCCCGGGTGCCCCGTCCGCTCCCGGAGACCAAGAGCCCGCGCACCGGGCAGCGCGCCGTGTTCCGCAAGCGCACCACGCTGCCGTCCCCCGGGGAACCAGGCCAGGCGCTGCGCGGTGCCGGTCTCACTCCCGAGCGGCGCCCCGCGGGATAGCCCCACGGTGTCCGCGGGGCGGGTCTTGACCCGGGCCCGCGGACACCGCACAGTCGGTGCATGAGCACCGAAGCCAGGGTCCGCGCCCTCTGCCTGGCCCTGCCCGGCGTGGTCGAACGGCCGAGTTGGAACCGTCCCGCCTGGTTTGCCCGCACGCTGATGGCGCGCATGTGGGACGACACGGTGCTGACCGTGAAGACCACCGAACGAGAGGCCCTGGCGGCCACCGACCCCGCCGCCTACTTCTGGACACCCCACCACGACTCGTCCCCCCAGCTGGTCCTGGTCCGGCTGGAGTCCATCGACGATGTCGAACTGCGCGAGCTGCTCGCCGACTCCCACCGCCTGGCCGGCGGGTAGTGGGGTTAACCCCCGCAGGAACCGGGGGCCGGCACGGCAGACCGCAGGACCCGCGGCCGGAAGGATGGAGGAAGATCATCCTCCCTCCCGCGAAAGGCCAGCCATGACCGTCCTGCCGGATCTTCCCTCGGCGCTAGACTCCTCACCGATGGACCACGACGATCCCCCACCCGAAGCCGCCGGTGGAAACCGCACCCACCGGGCCCCCGCGGCAGCGCCCTCCCGCCTCTCCCACCTCGGGCGGGACATCGGCTACAACCTGGCGGCACTGATCATCGGCGTGCTCGCGTTCAGCCTGGCGATCACCCTGTTCTCCGCGGGCGTGGGCACCGCCATCATCTACGTCGGCGTCTTCGTCCTCGTTGGCGCACTCTTCACCGCCAGTTTCCTGGCCGCCGGGGAGCGGGCCCTGGCGCGTTGGAACTCGGGGCCGCTGCCGCCTACGTACTACCGGCGGAATCCCGGCGGGTCGGTCCTGCGCCGCCTGCTCAGCCCGCTGGGCGACGCCCAGCGCTGGAAGGACCTGATCCACGCCGTCGTGTCGTTCCCGGTACGCGTTCTCGCCTTCTCGGTGACGACCGTCTGGATCGGCGGCGCCCTGGGCGGGCTCACCCAATGGTTCTGGTACCGCTTCATCCCGGAGCCCAAGGAGGACGTCTGGGACCTGCTCGGCATTGCCCCGGTCTGGCATCCCTGGATCCAGCTCGGACTCGGCATCGTGTTCCTGCTGACCCTGTTCCCGATCAGCCGGGGCCTGGCCCTGCTCCAGCGCGCCCTCGCCGTCGGGCTGCTGACCAACGAGCGGCGGGCCCTGCGCGAGGAGACCACCCGGTTGAGCAGTTCACGCACCCAGGTGATCGCCGCCGAGGCGGGCACGCTGCGCCGGATCGAACGCGACATCCACGACGGGCCCCAGCAGCGGCTGGTGCGCCTGGCGATGGACCTGGAAGCCGCCAAACGCCGGATCGATCCGGAGGACCAGTCCACACGCGAGCTCATCGACGCCGCGCTCTCCCACTCGCAGGACGCGTTGGCCGAACTCCGCGCCCTCTCCCGCGGCATCGCCCCGCCGATCCTCACGGACCGCGGCCTGGTCGCCGCCTTCGAGGCAGCCGCAGCCACCTCCCCCCTGCCCGTGGCCCTCAGCATCGGCCCCGGCGCCGGCCGCCGCTTCCCGGCCCCCGTTGAACAGGCGGCCTACTTCTCCGGGGTCGAGGCGCTGACGAATGCCGCCAAGCACTCCTCCGCCAACCAGTGCACCCTGGCGTTGTCCACCGATGGCAGCTTCCTGACACTGCAAGTGCACGACGACGGAGTTGGAGGAGCGCATCCGGGCAAGGGTTCCGGGCTGGCCGGGCTGCGCGACCGGCTGGCCGGCGTCGACGGCACCCTGGAGGTGGACTCCCCCGACGGCGAGGGCACCACCATCACCGCGGGGATCCCGTTCGGAGGCTGAGCAACCCGCCCGCCGGGCACGATGCGCGGGAAGGCGCCGGTACGCTGGCTGCATGCGCATCGTGCTTGCCGAGGATTCGGTCCTGCTCCGGGAAGGACTCGTACGCCTGTTGCGCGAAGGCGGCGCCGAGGTGGTCGCCGCCGTCGGCGACGAGGCGTCGTTGCTGGCAGCCGTCGACGAACACCTGCCGGACCTCGTCGTCACCGACGTCCGCATGCCCCCGGGGTTCGGCCACGAGGGCCTCGCCGCGGCCGCCCGGATCCGGGCGGAGCATCCAGGCATCGGGATCCTCGTGCTCTCCCAGTACGTCGAGCTCACGTATGCCACCGAACTGCTCGCCGGCGCATCGGCCGCGGGAACCGGCGGGCTCGGCTACCTGCTCAAGGACCGGATCGCCCGGCTGGAGGAGATGACCGGCGCGCTTCAGCGCATCGCAGCCGGCGGGGTCGTCCTGGACCCGGAAGTGATCTCCGCCGCCTTCAGCCAACGGGCCGCCGCCCCGTTGGCCACGCTGACCCGGCGCGAACGCGAGGTCATGGCCCTGATCTCGGAGGGCCGCACGAACGCGGCCATCGCCTCCACCCTGTTCCTCAGTGCCGGGGCCGTGGAGAAGACCATCTCGGCGATCTTCACCAAGCTGGGGTTATCCCCCGGCCCCGATGACCACCGCCGGGTGTTGGCCGTGCTGGCCTGGCTGGACCGCGGCTGAGACAGCTCCAGTCCCGCGCTCAACCGCCGTGGGCCTGCAGGAATTCGTAGACCTCGGTTTCGTCCACGCCCGGGAAGGCCCCCGAGGGCATCGCGGCGAGCAGGTGCGAGTTGGCGCGGGCCGCCGGCCAGGCCTGGCCGGCCCAGAGCCGGGACAGGCTGTCCGGTGGCCGCTTGCAGCAGGTCTCATCCGGGCAACGGGATTTCGAGCGCTCGGTGGTGTCCCGGCCGCGGAACCACTTCACGTGTTCGTAGGGCACTCCGATGCTCAGCGAATACGTGCCCGAGGAGTGCCGCTCGGTCCGGGCGGTGCACCAGTAGGTGCCGACCACTGTGTCGGTGTACTGCTCGTAGGCGCGGAACTTGTCCGGGACCTCGAAGACCTCGCGGCTGGTCCAGTACCTGCAGATGGTCTGGCCCTCGATGGCCCCGGTGTGGTCCGCGGGGAAGTTGACGCCGTCGTTCTCATAGGCCTTGTGCAGGATGCCCGACTCGTGCACCTTCTGGAAATGGCAGGTGATGCCCAGGTGCTCGGTGGCCAGGTTGGTGAACCGGTGGGCCGCGGATTCGTAGGAGACCGCGTAGGCGTCGCGCAGGTCCTCGATCGCCAGCGCCTTGTTCTTCTTCGCCTCGTCGAGGAATCCCACGGTGGTCTTCTCCGGCATGAGCAGGGCCGCGGCAAAGTAGTTGGTGTAGACGCGTTGGCGCAGGAACTCGCTGTAGTCACGCGGTGCCTCATGCCCCAACACGTAGTGCCCCAGCGCCTGCAGGAGCACCGAACGGGCGTCGTGCTCGCTGCGTGAGCCCTGCACCAGATAAATTTGGCGGTTCTTCAAATCGGTCACCGACCGGGTCGAATGCGGCAGATTGCCCACGAACCGCAGCCCGAAACCCAGGTGTTCGGCCAGGTCGGCGGCGACGTGGTGGGACAGCGGGCCGGAGGTGTGGCCGACGGCGTCGAGCAGGTCCTGGGCCTGCTTCTCCAGCTCCGGGTAGTGGTTGTTCCGCCCCCGCATTTCGGTGCGGATCTCGGTGTTCGCCCGGCGGGCCTCCTCGGGGGTGGCCGACTGCTGTTCGAGGCGCCGCTCCAGCTCGTGTTGCAGACCGACGAGGGATTCGAGGACATCCATCGGCAACCGCGAGGAGACGCGGACTTTCGGCAGTCCCAGCGATCCATACAGGGGGCCACGCTGGGCCTTCTCCAATTCGATCTCCAGGGCTGCACGGCGACTCGGCGGCTCGGCGCCGAGCAGGTCATCGACCCCGGTATCCAGGGCCCCGGCCAGCAGCTTGAGCAGGGAGACCTTGGGCTCGCGCTTGCCGTTCTCGATCAGGCTCAACTGCGAGGGGGCCACCCCGACGAGCTCCCCCAGACCATCCAGGGTGAGCGCCTTCGCCTTGCGCAGGTGGCGGATGCGCCGCCCCAGGGCAATCGAGTCGAGTTCGGCATCGAGTTCCGCGGTGGTGCCGTCCGGGGATGCTCCGCCGGCCGGCCGGTTCCATGTGGGAGTAGTCACTTTTTGAGAATAGCGGAAGAAGTGCAAATCTTTCCACCAAAAACCCCTAGATAACCCCTTGCGGATCGCGAAAAGTAATCACTACGCAGAAAAACACCGAAACACCATCGGCGAACCAGAGGAGAACGACATGACGCAGAACCAGCAGACCGCCGCGGAACGCGAGCAGGCCCTGGAGCTGGAGTGGAGCGCCAACCCCCGCTGGGAAGGGCTCACCCGTGAGTACACAGCAGCCGAGGTCGTCCGCCTGCAGGGCCGCGTCGTCGAGGAGAACACGCTGGCCCGCCGCGGTTCCGAGAAGCTCTGGAACCAGTTGACCGAAGAAGCCAAGACCGGCGCCTACACCAACTCGCTCGGCGCCCTCACCGGCAACCAGGCAGTGCAGCAGGTCAAGGCCGGGCTGCGCGCCATCTACCTGTCCGGCTGGCAGGTCGCCGCCGACGCGAACCTCTCAGGACAGACCTACCCGGACCAGTCGCTCTACCCGGCCAACTCGGTGCCGCAGGTGGTCCGCCGCATCAACAACGCGCTGCAGCGTGCCGACCAGATCGAGTTCGCCGAGGGCGTCCAGTCGGTCGAGGACTGGCTGGTCCCGATCGTCGCCGACGCCGAGGCCGGCTTCGGTGGCCCGCTGAACGCCTACGAGCTGATGAAGTCCATGATCACCGCCGGCGCCTCGGGCGTGCACTGGGAGGACCAGCTCGCCTCGGAGAAGAAGTGCGGCCACCTCGGCGGCAAGGTCCTCATCCCGACGGGCCAGCACATCCGCACCCTGAACGCGGCCCGCCTGGCAGCCGACGTCATGGACACCCCGAGCGTCATCATCGCCCGCACCGACGCCGAGGCCGCCACGCTGATCACCTCCGATGTCGACGAGCGCGACGCCGAGTTCATCACCGGCGAGCGCACCGCCGAGGGCTTCTACAAGGTCCGCAACGGGATCGAACCCTGCATCGCCCGGGCCAAGGCCTACGCCCCGTATTCCGACCTCATCTGGATGGAGACCGGGACCCCGGACCTGGAGCTGGCCAAGAAGTTTGCCGAGGCGGTCAAGGCCGAGCACCCGGACCAGATGCTCGCCTACAACTGCTCGCCGTCGTTCAACTGGAAGAAGCACCTCGACGATGCCACCATCGCGAAGTTCCAGCGCGAACTCGGCGCCATGGGCTTCACCTTCCAGTTCATCACCCTCGCCGGCTTCCACGCCCTGAACCACTCGATGTTCGACCTGGCCTCCGGCTACGCCGAGAAGGGCATGAGCGCCTACGTCGAGCTCCAGGAGCGCGAGTTCGCCTCCGAGGCCGCCGGCTACACCGCCACCAAGCACCAGCGCGAGGTCGGCACCGGCTACTTCGACCAGATCGCGACGACGCTGAACCCCAACGCGTCCACCCTGGCCCTGGTGGGATCCACCGAGGCCGGCCAGTTCCACTAAGCAGAGCCCGACGCCGGTGCCTCCTCCGCGAGGCAGGAGGCACCGGCGTCGTACCCCACACTTTTTGAAGGAGAACCGCCATGAACGACCCCATCACCCTGAACGGCATCACGCTGAACGCTTCCCCGGTCCGCCGGCAGGAGCAGATCCTCACCCCCCAGGCCATGGACTTCCTGGCGAAGCTCCACGCCGAATTCGAGCCGCGCCGCCAGGAACTGCTGGCGGCCCGCGAAACCCGCCGCCGCCAGATCGCCGCCGGTGAGGACCCCCGCTTCCTGGAGGAGACGCGCCACATCCGCGAGGACGACTCCTGGCGCGTGGCCCCCGTGGCCCCCGGGCTGGAGGACCGCCGGGTGGAGATCACCGGGCCGACGGACCGCAAGATGGCTGTCAACGCCCTGAACTCCGGAGCCAAGGTGTGGCTGGCCGACCTCGAGGACGCGTCCACCCCGACCTGGCAGAACGTCATCGGCGGACAGTTGAACCTGCGCGCGGTGCTCGACGGCGAACTCGACTTCACCTCGCCCGAGGGCAAGGAATACACGGTCACGGGCAAGCAGCTGACCGACCTGCCGACGATTGTGGTCCGCCCCCGTGGCCTGCACCTGCCGGAGAAGCACCTGACCATCAACGGCAAGTCGACCTCCGGCTCGCTGGTTGACTTCGGGCTGTACTTCTTCCACAACGCGCAGCGGCTCATCGCCGCCGGCCGCGGCCCGTACTTCTACCTGCCGAAGATCGAGAACCACCAGGAGGCGCGCTTCTGGAACGACGTGTTCGTCTTCGCCCAGGACGCCGTGGGGATCGAGCAGGGAACCATCCGTGCCACGGTGCTCATCGAGACCATCACCGCGGCGTTCGAGCTGGAGGAGATCCTCTACGAGCTGCGCGACCACTCGGCCGGGCTGAACGCCGGACGCTGGGACTACATCTTCTCCGTCATCAAGAACTTCCGCAGCCGCGGGCCGCGGTTCGTGCTGCCGGACCGGGCGATGGTGACCATGACCGCCCCGTTCATGCGCTCCTACACCGAGCAGCTGGTGCGGGCCTGCCACCGCCGCGGAGCGATGGCGATCGGCGGGATGAGCGCCTTCATCCCGAACCGCCGCGACGAGGCCATCAACGCGGTGGCGTTCGAGAAGGTCCGTGCCGACAAGACCCGCGAGGCGGCCGACGGCTTCGACGGTTCCTGGGTGGCCCACCCGGACCTGGTTCCGGTGGCCCGCGAGGTGTTCGACGAGACCCTCGGTGGCCGGCCCAACCAGCTGGATCGCCAGCGTGAGGACGTCATCCCGGATGACAAGTCGCTGCTGGACATTGCCGGCACGCAGGGGCTGATCACCGAGAACGGCGTGCGCATGAACGTGGAGATCGGGATCCGCTACATCGAATCCTGGCTGCGCGGCAACGGTGCAGTGGCCCTGCAGAACCTGATGGAAGATGCGGCCACCGCCGAGATCTCCCGCTCGCAGATCTGGCAGTGGATCCACCAGGGCGCCGTCACCGACGAGGGCGAGCTCATCACCACCGAGTTCGTCGAGGAGATCGTCGACGACGAGTTCGCCAAGATGGAGCGCTTCGAGGGTGACCGGTTCGCCGACGCCCGCGAGATCTTCGACGAATGCGCCCTGCGCGAGGCCTACCCCGCGTTCCTCACGGTCCCGGCCTACACCCGGTTCCTGTGCCAGTCGAAGGCGAAGGCCACCATCGACGCCTGACCAGCCACCTCCCGCCCCGCGATGTTCCCCCTCCATTGGACCCGGCTCCGGCCGGCGCGGGGCGGGCGGTCCCCCCCACCACGACGGACCCCACACGGCAGAGCTTGCTTCCCGGGGTCCGTCGTTCATTTAACGCTGCGGCCGCCGCCTAGATGTCGTCCTCGAAGGCGGGACCGCCCTCGTCCTCCCAGGTTTCCAGGCGGCGGACCTTCGCCGCGTTGTATTTCCTGCGGACCCCGTATCCGCCCTGCTCGTCATCGGGGATGAAGGCCACGCCAAAGTGTTCCAGCGCCCGAAGCAGGCTGGCTGCCGGTTCGGCGGCCAGCGGCTGGTTGCCCTTTTCGAACTCCCGGAGCTGCTTCTTCTCCAACCCGGCCTCCCGGGCGATGGCCCGGGGCGAGACCTGCGTCAGCGCGCGGGCCGCACGGGCCAGATCGGAGGTCAGTACCATCTGATGGTTCGTCATGATCCGATCGTCCCAGAGATCTGCAGGGAGTCCAGTGCCGGGCCGACACCCTAGGATGGACCTGCCGCCCGGAGGCTCCGGGCGCGGAGCCCCGGAGGTGGCAGATGGTTCCCGACGCCGATGCCCCCACCACGGGATCCTGGTCCGCAGGATCCCGTTTGGCCTGGGCCGTCACGCATGCCTTGTCCCCGGCGGTGCTGGTCGGCGTCTACCTGCTGCTGCTGCCATTGCGCGCCCCGGAGGCCAGTTGGCTGCAGGGATTCGTCGCGGCAGTGTTCACCGTCGGGTTCCCCTGGCTGTTCCTGGTGTGGATGAAACGACGTGGCAGCGTCACCGATCTTCATGTCAGGGAACGCTCACAACGCTGGCCGGTGTTCGTCTTTGCCGCGGCTTCGCTGCTGATCGGCTACGGTGCCGAGGTCCTGCTGCACGCTCCGGCCGCGGTGTTCCGGGCGATGGCCGTGATCCTGGCCGGCCTGTTGGTCTGCGCCGTCGTCAACCTGCGCTGGAAGCTCTCGGTGCATACTGCGGTGGCCTCCCTCATCTGGCTCAGCGTCTTCTCCGGCCCTCCCTGGGGTGCGGCGATCGCGCTGCTGCTGACGATGGTGGTGGGCTGGTCGCGCGTCGAGGTTCGTCATCACACCCCGACCCAGGTGCTGGCCGGGGCCGTCGTCGGCAGCGCACTGTTCCTGGGTGGCCTGTGGTGGTCGTGACATCGTCCGCTTGTAGGCTGGTCCACCTGAGGTGGTGCCCCGAACCGGCCCACCCGGACGAGCGCAAGAGGTGAATCCGTGCCATTACGTGTCCTGGTCCCCTCGGCCGCCCTGGCGGAGGCCGTCGGCGGTCCGGGGGTGGAAGCGGTCGTCTGGCACATCGATGATGGCGGCCTGCCGGCGCCGGAGGCCGACGTCCTGATCACCGAACGTCCCCGCCGGCACGAACACCGCCCACGGATCGCCCAGATCGCCGGGCTGCGCCACGTGCACCTGCTCTCGCTCGGCTACGAGTGGGTGCTGGAGCACCTGCCCGCCGGCGTCACGGTCAGCAACTCGCGCGGAGCCGTCGAGGACGCGACGGCCGAACACGGGCTGGCCCTGATCCTGGCCTCGCTGCGCGCCCTCCCGACCGCCGTGGGGCAGCAGCGCCGGGGCGAGTGGGCCCCGCTGTGGACGACGTCCCTGCACGGCTCGACCGTCGTGGTCCTGGGCCATGGCGGGGTCGGACGCGAAGTGGTGTCCCGGCTGGAGCCCTTCAGGCCGGCAGCGATCATCCCGGTGGCTTCCCGGGCACGGACCACCGGCGCCGGGCTGCGCGTCCACGCGGTGGACGAGCTCCCCGCGGTGCTACCCCGTGCCGACGTCGTCGTCGTGACCCTCCCGCACACGCCGGCCACCGAGCGGCTCGTGGATGAGAAGTTCCTGGCCGCCCTGCCCGACGGTGCCCTGCTGGTCAACATCGGCCGCGGCGCCGTGGTCGACACCGATGCCCTCCTCGCCGAGTTGGCCGCCGGACGGCTGCGCGCGGCCCTCGATGTCACCGATCCGGAGCCGCTTCCCGCAGGCCATCCATTGTGGGGTGCCCCCGGGTGCCTGGTCACCCCTCACATGGCAGGTAACACGGATGAATTCCTGCGGCTGGCTACCGGGATCGCCGTGGAGCAGGTCAGGGGCCTGGCGGGCGGTCGGGATCCGATCCACCGCGTGGTGTGAGCCGGGCCCGGTTCCCCGCACGCACCAACAGTGCGATGGCGACCAGCGCACCGAGGGCAGCCGCCCCGCCGTGGAGGTCGCCGCCCACCAAAAGGACCACCACAGCCAGCAGTCCCACCGCCCCGGCCACACGGGGCACGCGGGCCGGTCCGGCCACCCCGAGGACCAGCAACGAGGCAGCCAGACCGAAGACCACCACCGAATTCCCCGCGCCCACCGGCTGGACGAGCCATCCCCACCACTGGGCACCGATGCCCGAGCACAGGCCGATCACCACCCAGCGCCGACTGCCCCACGTCGACTCGGCCATGACGCCGATCCACAGGAGGATCGCCAGGTTGAAAACCGTCCCGGTCCACCCGCCGTCCTGGACCAGCAACGCCGTCACCAGCCGCCAGGCCTGCCCCTGCGCCGTCGCCCCGGGATCGCGCTCCCAGGCCGCCAGCAGGCCGGGGGCGACCGATAACTGCACCAGCGACGGCACCGCCACCACCACAACCGCAACGAGGGTCGCCCACGGACGCGGCACCGGCTGCCGCCTCGGTGCGCGCCGGAACTGCCAGGCCACGGAGGCCGAACACAGGACGATCAGATACAGGACGATCAGCAGCACCGGGGGCATGGGCCCAGTCTTCCACCCGGGGGCTGCGTCGCAACTGTCCTGTCCACACCGCCGGTGGACGCCTATCCTGAGGCCCATGGACATGAAACTCGAGCTCGTTCCCGTGCCGGTCAGCGACGTCGACCGGGTCGGCTTCGTTGCCGACCACGACTTCCAGGTCACCGACCAGTTGCGCTTCGTCCAGCTCACCCCACCCGGGTCCGCCTGCTCGGTGGTGATCGGCACGGGCATCACCGACATGGCCCCCGGGACCCAACGTGGTCTGCAGCTGGTCATCGCCGATGCCGACGCGGCCCGCGACGAATTGCTGGCGCGCGGCGTCGACGCCAGTGAGGTCGACGAGCAGCCCTGGGGCCGCTTTGTCTACTTCGCCGACCCCGATGGCAACACCTGGGCGCTGCAGCAGGTGCCCGTCCGGGACTGACGGGTGCCTGCGTACTCACAGTAGGCTGGAACCCATGGAGAACATCACCCTCGAACCCGGCGACCAGGTCGTCTTCACGTCGTTGGAGACGATCGACAAGAACGACTTGGCCCAGGCCGTCACCGCCGCAGGTTTCGTCGTCGGTCCGGGGGTGTCGAAGAAGACCAGCCTGCTCGTCGCCGGTGACCCGGACGTGGAATCCTCCAAGGCCCGCAAGGCCCGCGATTACGGCATCCCGGTGATCGGCGAGCGCGACTTCGTCGACACGTTCCTTGACGGCGCCCTGCCAACCCCCACCACGGCCGAAGCCCCCGAACTGGACGCACCCACTTCATTGGACGACCTGCCGGCCACCGCCAAGCGCGATCTCGCTGCCGTGAAGCTCGCCTGCTCGGCGCTCCGCGAGGACCTGCCCGTCCAGGCCCTGGTCAAGACCCCGGAGGCCGGGACCTTCCTTGTCCGCGGACCGGCCCGCTTCTCCGCCCTCGGCGAGGCCTGGATGGTCGGCGGCGTGGCCGTCGCCAGCTCCTCGAAGGCACCCGACAAGGCGGTCCGTGCCCTCGGATTGGCCGGTGGCGCGGAATCCGATCCGGCCGACGGGCTGGAACGCCTGGACGTGAACCACCCCGTCTACGGGGAATTCAGCGTGTATGGCCCCGTCCGCCACCAGGTCGGCCTGGAGCTGGTGGGCCCGTGGATCCGCGGGGGCGTCCACAGCCGGGACTGAGCACGCGGCACCGTGGGGCCGGTCACTCCGGGACCATCCGGGGAATGCACCGGACGGACGGCGTTGTTGCATCAGGCAACCCCACGACGTCAGGAGTCCCCACCCATGAACCTGTTCCACCCCCTCACACTTGGTGACCTCGAGCTGGCCAACCGGCTGGTCATGGCACCGCTGACCCGTTCCCGTTCCTCAGTTGACGGGGTGCCGACGGACGATGTGGTCGAGTACTACCGCCAGCGCGCCTCCATGGGCCTGATCGTCAGCGAAGGCGTGTACCCCAGCGCCACCGGCCAGGGTTTCGTCCGCCAGCCCGGTCTCGCGACCCCGGAGCAGATCGCCGGGTGGAAGCGCGTCACCGGCGCCGTCCACGCCGAAGGTGGCCTGATCGTCGCCCAGGTCATGCACGCCGGCCGGGTCACCCATCCGGAGACCACCGGACAGGAGCATGTCGTGGCCCCCAGCGCCATCGCGGTGGACGGCCTCTCGCGCACCTACTCCGGCAAGCACGCCTATACGGTCCCCCACGCCCTGACGGCCGCAGAGCTGCCGGGCATCGTCGCGGAATTCGTCCAGAGCTCGCGCAACGCCATCGAGGCAGGATTCGACGGCGTGGAGCTGCACGGCGCCAACGGCTACCTGCTGCACGAATTCCTCGCACCCAGCGCCAACGTGCGCACCGACGGGTATGGCGGATCCCCCGCACACCGTGCCCGCTTCGTCATCGAGGTCGTCACCGCGGTCGCCGAGGCGATCGGTGCCGGACGCACCGGGCTGCGCATCTCCCCTGAGCACAACGTCCAGGGCGCGTTGGAAACCGATCCGGCCGACGTGGCCGCCACGTACGGTGCCCTGGTGGACGGGATTGCCCCGCTGGGCCTGGCCGCCCTGAGCATCCTGCATGCCGATCCGGCGGGTGCCCTGGTGCAGGACCTGCGCTCACGCTTTGGCGGCCCGGTCCTGCTCAACACCGGATTCCAGACGGTCACCACCTTCGACGATGCCGCAGCGGTGGCCGCGAACGGGTGGGGCGACGCGGTGGTGGTCGGCCGCCCGGCGATTGCCAACCCGGATCTGGTGCGCCGCTGGCGCGAGGGCCTGCCGTTGAACGCCCCGGACGCCTCCACGTTCTACACCGAGGGCCCGGCTGGATACATCGACTACCCGTTCTGGCAGAACTGATCCGGGAATAGCCACCGGCGGGGAGAGGTTGAAGATTGCATGACTTCTCCCCGCCTTTCAGTTGACATCTGGTCCGACATCGCCTGCCCCTGGTGCTTCATCGGCAAACGCCGTTTCGAATCCGCCCTGGGCTCCCTCGAGTTCCGCGACCAGGTCGATGTCACCTGGCACAGCTACCAGCTGGATCCCTCGCTGCCCGCCCACTACGACGGCACCGAGGCCGAATACCTCGCCCAGATGAAGGGCATGGACCCCGCACAGGTCTCCCAGATGCTCTCCCACGTCACCACGCAGGCCGCCGGCGAGGGACTCTCCTATGACTTCGAGGCGCTGCGCCCGGCGAACTCGTTCACCGCGCACCGCCTGCTCCACCTGGCCGCCGAGCACGGCAAGGCCGGCGAGCTGAAGGAACTGCTGCTCTCGGCGCACTTCGAGAAGGGGTTGGACATCGGCTCGGCAGAGGTGCTGCGCACCCTGGGCGGGGAAGCCGGGCTACCCGGGGACGCCGTCGTGCAGGTGCTGGGGTCGGATCAATACCGGGCGGAGGTCGAGGCCGACTTCGGCCAGGCCCGCGCCCTGGGCATCACGGGCGTGCCATTCTTCGTGCTGGACATGAAGTACGGCATTTCCGGCGCCCAACCCGCCGAGCACTTCGCCGAGGCGCTGCGAACCGCCTGGCAAGAGAAGGCGCCGCTGACCATGGTGAATGCGCGGAACGACGCCGGCGCCCCCGCGGGTGCCGATGGCCCGGTCTGCGGGCCCGAGGGCTGCAACTAGGGCCGCGACTAGGGCTTCGCCGCCTCCGACGCCGCAGCCTCCGAGGAGGCCGCCTCCTTCTGCGCCTTGACGCGGGCGGCCTTCACGGCCAGCGGGCAGCTGAGCCGGCCATCGCGGGTCTTGGCCTTGCCCTTGGGCAGGATCTTCTTGATGTTGTACTTGTCCCCGATGATCAGATCGACGGTGTCGGCGCTGCGCTTGGCGTCCTTCACGTATTCGGTGCCGGGGAGTTGGCGCTGCACGGTCAGGGCCTTCGAACGGCCCGAGGTGCCGGAGACCACCGCGGCGACGATCTTGGAGTTGTTCAGCTTCGCGTTCCCCACATCGCCGATCCGGAATCCACGCTGTTTCAGGACCTGGGCGGTGGCACCGGCGAGCCCCGGGGTCTTCGTGCCGTTGAGCACGTTGACCGTCACGTCCTTCGGCTGCGCGTAGGGCAGCATCTCCTGCGGGCAGGCTGCGGCGATGGGGTCATGGGTGGGGGCCGCCGCCGTCGAGGCCGCCGGGGGCTCCAGCGCGGGGATCACCACCTGACGCGTCTTGACCAGATAGGCCAGGACCAGCGCGGCGATGAGCACGGCGGCCAGCACGCCCAGCACGATGCCGTGCAGCAGCCGGCGCCGGTAGTAGCGCGGGTTGTCCACATGTTCTGGATCGTGGTCGGTGAACCCCTCGGCCAGGTCGTCCTCGGTGACGATGCGGTGCCCGTGCCAGTCCTCGGTGTCCTTGTCGCGTGGCACCGGTTCAGTCCTCCAGTTCCAGGACGCGGGCATGCATCACCGAACGCTGGTGCAGGGCGGTCCGGACGGCCCGGTGGAGCCCGTCCTCCAGATACAGCGTGCCGCGCCACTGCACCACGTGGGGGAAGAGGTCCCCGAAGAAGGTGGAGTCCTCCGCCAGCAGCGCCGAGAGGTCCAGGGTGGTCTTGGTCGTCACGAGCTCATCCAGGCGCACCTGACGCGGGGCCACATCGGCCCAGTCCCGGGGTGTGACGAGACTGTGGTCGGGGTAGGGGCGGGAGTCGCCGACTGCTTTGAAGATCACCGCTCCAGCTTAGGGAACCCGGACGCCGGATGTAACAGCGACCTGCCGGGGCCGAGGCGTCAATCCACATGTCAAGGGTTTCGAAACATGGGGCAATATGACGGAACGGGACGTAACGGTTGCTGTCCAAGCACGGCAAAACGGGCCTAACGTTACGTCCATGACTATTGTGCGCACCTCAGTTCCCGTCTTGGATTTCTCCACGGCACGCAGTGCAGACGGCAGCTTCAACCCGGACTTCATCGACGCGCTGCGCGACGCGACGCACCATGTCGGGTTCTTCCAGCTCACCGATTTCGGGGCCGCCGATGGCCAGGCGCAGGAACTGCTGGACACCATGGACGCCTTCTTCAAGCTCCCGCTGCAGGAGCGGCTGAAGCTGGACAACCGCACCTCGGCCCAGTTCCGCGGCTACACCCGCCTGGGCAAGGAGATGACACAGGGCCGCGCCGACTCCCGCGAGCAGATCGACTACGGCCCCGAGCGCGCGGCACTGGAGTCCTACCCGGAGGACCGCCCCTATCTGAACCTGCAGGGCCCGAACCAGTGGCCCGCTTCCTTCCCCGAGCTCGAGCGCGTGGCCATGGCCTGGGCCGACCTGATGTCCACCGTGGGCGCCGAGCTGTTGTCGGCGATTTCCGTTTCACTGGGCCTGCCCGAGGACTATTTCGCCGAGCCCTTCGAGGCCGCCCCCGCCTGGATGGGCAAGCTGGTGCACTACGTCGGCGGCCAGGTGCCCGAGGCCGGCACGCAGGGCGTGGGCCTGCACGCGGACTACGGATTCGTGACGTTGCTGCTGCAGGACCTCGTCGGCGGCCTGGAGGTCAAGCCATACGGCCAGGACGACTGGATCACCGTCGAGCCGATCTCCGGCGCGCTGGTGGTCAACCTGGGCGAGATGCTCGAGGTCGCCACCAACGGCTACCTCATGGCGACCATTCACCGCGTGACCGCCCCGGCGCCCGGCGTCGACCGCTACTCGGTGCCCTTCTTCTGGTCACCACGGCTGGATTCGGTCATCGACACCGTCCCGCTGCCCGCGGAACTGGCAGCCCACGCACGCGGCGTCTCCGACGACCCGTCCAACCCGATGCTCTCCTCCTACGGCGCCAACGTCCTCAAGGGCTGGCTGCGCGCCCACCCGGAGACGGCGCGGATCCACTACCCGGAACTGGCCAAATAACAGCTGCCCAGGAAACACCTGCACGACGCCGGCACCACCCCGCTTGCCGCGCATTAGAACACGTGTTCTAATCGAGGGCATGAGGTGGAGCTCCCAGAACGTGGAATCGGCGACGGCCTCCGACGCGCCGCCGCCGGAGCTGTTCGGTGTGCGTGGGCTGGTCCGGACGGTGCGGACCCCCGAATTCGCGGGCATGGCCTTCCACGAGGTACTGGCCAAGTCGGCACTGAACAAGGTCCCCGCGTCGAGCCACATGCCCTTCAGCTGGACGGTCAACCCGTTCCGCGGCTGCTCGCACGCCTGTGTCTACTGCTTCGCCCGCAACACGCACCGCTACCTGGACCTGGACGCCGGGAAGGATTTCGATTCCCAGGTGATCGTCAAGGTCAACATCGCCGATGTCCTGCGCGCAGAGGTCGCCAAACCGCGGTGGGGCCACGAACTGGTCGCCCTGGGCACCAACACCGACCCGTACCAGCGCGCCGAAGGCCGCTACGCGTTGATGCCCGGCATCATCTCCGCGCTGGCCGAGCATGGCACCCCGATGTCGATCCTGACCAAGGGCACGCTGCTGCGTCGCGACCTCCCGCTCCTGGAGCAGGCAGCCCACCAGGTGCCGGTCGACATCTCGATGTCGATCGCGATCTTCGACGACGACCTGCAGCAGCGGGTCGAACCCGGCACGCCCACCACGGCCGCACGCCTGGCCACGGTCCGCGCGGCGGCCGACCGCGGCTTCAACGTCACGGCCTTCCTCATGCCGATCCTGCCCTACCTCACGGATTCGACCGACCATCTGGATGCCGCGTTGGCGGGGTTGAAGGAAGCCGGGGCCTCCAGTGTCATCTATGGCGCACTGCACCTGCGTCCCGGTGCCCGCGAATGGTTCCTGACCTGGATCGACCGTGAATACCCGCACCTGGGCAGCGCCTACCGGTCGATGTACGCACGCTCCTCCTACGCGCCCGCCGACTACCGGGGCTGGCTGGCCCGGCGGATCAAGCCGTTGCTTCGGCGTCATGGCCTGGACGCGCGGCCGGACGGGGATTCCCCGGCGTCCCGGCGCTTCACCCGCGGCAGTGCCGCACGGCAGACCGGCGTCCATCGGCAGGCTACTCCCGCTCCGGGAGCCGCGCAGGGACTGGAACCACAGCCGACGCTGTTCTGATGCACGTCATAAGGTATTGGCATGACTGGCATCACAGCAGAGGGAACGACCATGATCCGCGGAGCGGTCCTCGAGACGATCGGCGCGGGGCGGCCGTTCGCCGACTCCACTCCCCTGCGCATCCAGGAACTCACCCTGGACGCCCCGGGGCCCGGTGAGGTCCGCCTCCGGATCGAGGCGGCAGGGGTCTGCCATTCGGACCTGTCGGTGGTGGACGGCAACCGGGTCCGCCCCGTGCCGATGCTGCTGGGGCACGAGGCGGCGGGGATTGTCGAGGAGCTGGGCGAGGGCGTGGACGACCTCGACATCGGCCAACGGGTGGTCATGGTCTTCCTGCCCCGCTGCGGTCAATGCCCGGAGTGCGCCACCGATGGCCGGCTGCCCTGCTCGGCCGGCAGCGCGTCCAACAACGCCGGCGAACTGCTCGGCGGCGGACGTCGCCTGAGCCGCGGGGCAGCCGCAGACGTCGAACCGATCCACCACCATTTGGGGGTTTCCGGGTTCGCGACGGGCGCCGTCGTGGACCGCCGTTCCGTGGTTCCCGTCGATGCCGACGTCCCACCGGAGATTGCGGCGGTGCTGGGATGCGCGGTGCTCACCGGCGGCGGTGCCGTGCTCAACGCGGCCCGCCCCGGCCCGGAAGACGACATCATCGTCGTCGGCCTGGGCGGCGTCGGCATGGCCGCACTCATGGTGGCCCGCGCCGTCACGTCCGGGCGGGTGACCGGCATCGACCAGCAGCCGGACAAGCTCGAGTTGGCCCGCGAGCTCGGGGCCGATGCGGCTCTGACCCCGGACCAGGCCACCAAAAACAACGCGTCCGCCCCCTACGTCATCGAGGCAGCCGGGCACCCCGTCGCGTTTGAGACGGCCGTGGGGCTCACGGGTCCCGGCGGGACGACGGTCACCGTGGGCCTGCCGGCCCCCGACGCCATCTCACGGATCAGCCCGTTGGGCCTGACGGCCCAGGCCCGCTCGATCATCGGCTCCTACCTCGGATCGGCCGTCCCGGCCCGGGACATCCCGCGCTTTGTTGAGCTGTGGCGGGCCGGAAAGCTGCCGCTGGAGCGCCTCATCACCCGGCACATCGCACTGGAGGACATCAACGAGGCGATGGACGAGCTCGCCGCCGGGCGTGCCGTCCGCCAGGTCATCGAGTTCTAGGTGCTCCCGCCGGGCGTCCCAGGCGTTGGCGGGCCGTATGTGTTCCCCGCCCGACGGGGGCGCGACGCGTGGCGGCCCCGAGCCCACAGGCCGGCATGTCGGTGTAGATGGACTCCTGGTCCGCGGCCTTCACCTGGTAGGTCTCGTGCCAGATCCCGACATCGCCGCTGCCGGCCGACTGCTGCGTGAACTGGCGCCAGGCACCCAGATGCGGGGCATCCGTGTCGGCGGCGAAGCGTTGCAGATGGTCCGGGCTCTTCCAATAACTGAGCAGGATGGTCGTCCGCCCCAGCCATTGGTGGTAGCCGAGCAGGCCTGCCTCGGGATCCCCCGCCAGATGACGCAACATCCTGGGCATCGCGGCCGCAGTGCGGACGACGGGCAGGACCTTCCACCACCGGTTGGCACGCATCCCGATCAGGAACACCGTCACCGTTTCCCGGTCGGGAACTGCCGTATACCTCCCCGTTTCCACCGCTGCCGCCATGACCACTGCCCTCGATTCGTTGCGTAACATCGTTATGGAACGATGTTATGGAACAATGGGGCCCATGGCAAGACCTGTGATCCACGATGCGGCACTGCGCGCCCGACTGGTGTCCACGGCCACCGAGCAGATCTGCGAGCGCGGCCCCTCCGCCCTGGTGTTGCGTGATGTGGCGGCCGCGGCGGGGACGTCGACCAGCGCCATCTATTCACTCTTCGGCGGGAAGGCAGAGCTGCTCACCGCGGTGATCGAGGAGGCCTTCATCTCCTTCGGCGATTCCCAACGCCGGGCCGCCAGCGGCGGGCTGGCAGCCCTGGGTCGCGCCTACCGGCAGTGGGCGCTGGGGCACCGCGCCCTGTATGGCCTCATGTTCGGCGGGGCGGCGGCCGCGGGCTTCGATTGCCGGCCCGCGGAAGACATCGCCGCGTCGTCGATCGGGCCACTGCACACCACGGTGGCCACGTTGCTGGGACAAGCCGGCCCGAAGGAGCCGGCGCATCTGGTCGCCGCGGCCATCTGGGGACAGGTCCACGGACTGGTCAGCCTGGAGCTGGCCCAGGTCGGCGTCCCGGGCCTGGAGGCCACCTGGGATGCCACCTACGAGACCGCCATCCGGGGGATCGTCAGGCTCTACGGCGCCGGCTAGAGCGCGGCGCGCACCGCGTCGACCAGTTCCTTGGAGAGCGGCTCCGCGTTGGATGCGAACCGCCCCAGGACCTGCCCGTCCCGGCCAACGAGGAATTTCTCGAAATTCCACGAGACGTCTTCGACGGTGCCCGAGGGGTAGGTGGTCAGTTCGCGGTAGAGGGGGTGTGCCCCTGGCCCATTGACCTCGGCCTTGCGGGTCAGCGGAAAGGTCACCCCGTAGTTGACCTGGCAGAACTGCTCGATGTCCGCGTCCGTCCCCGGCTCCTGGCCCTTGAACTGGTTGCACGGGACGCCGAGGACGGCCAGTCCCTGTTCGCGATGGGCCGTGTAGAGCTCCTCCAGCCCCTGGTACTGCGGGGTGAAACCGCATTTGGAGGCAACGTTGACGACCAGCACGACCTGTCCACCGAAGGCCCCACCGAACGTGGTCGCGGTCCCGTCGTTGAAGGTGAGCGCAATATCGTCCAGGGGTGAATCAGCAGTGCTCATGGTGGCCTTCCGGTGCCGGGACGCGGACACGGCCAGTCTAGCCACGCGGGACCATGCCGTCCGTCGTTCAGCGGCCGGCGAACCGGTCCACGCGCCGCACCGAATCAGGGTGTCCGGACAGCATGGAGATGCTCTCGGCTTCGGCGCGCAAGTGCTCGCGGTACCCCTCCAGCGTTCCGGCGCGGAGCAGCTGCTTGGTGGGTGCCAGGGCCTGGACGGCACCCTGGAGGAAGCCATCTTCCGCCACGGCCAGCTCGGCCGCGAAGACCTGTGCCGGGGCCGAGGCATTGGCCAGTCCCCACTCCACCGCCTCATTGCCGGAGAGCCGGCGTCGTCCCAGGGTCAAGTCGACGGCCCGTTGGTGCCCGACCAGGCGGGGCAGCAGGTAGGACACCCCGGTATCCGGTGACAGCCCCAGATTCGAGTAGGCGGCCAACAGGGAAGCCTCCTCGGCCACCAGCACCCAGTCGGCATTGAGGATCAGCCCCAGCCCGGCACCGGCAGCGGATCCGTTGACACCGGCAATCACCAGCAGCCGGCTCGTGACCAGGGCCCAGGCCAGCTCGTGCGCGGCGTTGGCCAGCGAGGCGATGAAGGCCGGCCGGCGATCCTGCGGGCAGCTGGCCATGTCCGCGACATCCCCGCCCCCACAGAAGAAGCGTCCACTTCCGGTCAGCGTCAACACGTGCACCGTGGGATCGGCTTCTGCCTCGCGCAGTGCCTGAAGCACCTCGACGGCCATCCGCTCGGTCAGGGCGTTGCCGCCCCCTGAACGGTCCGGGACGATCCGCACCACGCCGGGGCGCCGCTCGGTGCGGATCGCCGGCGGGTTTTCGTTCGGCGGCAGGCTCACCGCTGTCCGGTACTTCGCTCGGCCCGCAGTTCGCGTTTGAGCAGCTTTCCCGATTGGTTGCGCGGCAGCTCGGCAACGAAGTCCACCCGTTTGGGGACCTTGTAGTCGGCGATCCGGGACTTGACGTGCGCCCGCACCCCTTCGGCGGTGAGCGAGGCCCCCTCCTTGAGGACGACGACTGCGGTGACGGCTTCGATCCAGCGTTCGTCGGCGACTCCCACGACAGCCACCTCGGCGACGCCGGGGATCTCGTAGATGCAGTCCTCCACTTCACGCGGGGCCACGAGGATGCCCCCGGTGTTGATGACGTCCTTGATCCGGTCAACGACCTGGATGTAGCCCTGCGCGTCACGGGTGACCTGGTCCCCGGAACGGAACCATCCGTCGGAAAAGGCCTCGGCGGTGGCATCCGGCTTGTTCCAATAGCCGGACATCAATTGCGGTGAACGGTACTGGATCTCCCCGGGTTCACCGGCTGCGGCGATGGTGCCGTCGGCGGTGACCACGCGCGCTTCGACGTTGTAGACCGGCAGGCCGCAGGAGGCGGGGCGGGCCTCATGCTCTTCGGGCCGCAGCACCGTGCACAGCGGACCGAGTTCGGACTGGCCGAAGCAGTTGTAGAAGCCGATCGATGGGTAGCGCGAGCGCAACCGCTGCAGCACCGTCACCGGCATGATGGAGGCCCCGTACTGGGCCTTGGCCAGCGAGGAGAGATCCCGGCTGTCCATGTCCGGATGGTTGCTCAGCGGAACCCAGACGGTGGGCGCGAGGAACAACGAGCCGATATGCTCCTCCTCCACCAGGCGCAGGATCTCTGTGATGTCCGGACGGGCAATCAGCCGCACGGTGGCACCCAGCGACAGGTAGGGCAGCAGGAACACGTGCATCGCCGCCGAGTGGTAGAGCGGCATCGCCACGAGGGGACGGTCCTCCGCCGTGAAGTCCAAGGCGATGACGCTGGAGACGTACTCGGCGACCAGCGCCGCATGGGTCATCATGGCACCCTTCGGGGCCGAGGTGGTGCCTGAGGTGTACAGCAATTGGAGCAGGTCCCCTCCCGTGACGGGGGCGTCGACCGGGGCCGGCTCAGCGGAGGTGTCCAGCGCGGACTCCAGCACCGATGGCTGCCCGCCTCCATCTGCGGGAAGCATCGACCAGACATCCCGGGTTCCGCTGGCCCGACCCTCACTGCGGATCTGGTCGAGCAGTGGAGCCAGCGCCGGATCGACCACGACGAGTCGGGCGTCGGAGTCCTCGAGGATGTAGGCAAGTTCGTCGCCCTTGAGGGCGAAGTTCACCGGGACGTGGACCATTCCGGCCTCGGCGCAGGCCAGGTACAAGATGGCATAGGCATCCGAATTCGCGCCGTACGCGGCAATGCGCGCCCCCGCGGGAAGGCCGTGATCCAGCAGCCGCCGTGCCACCCGGTGGACCGCCTGCTCCAGCTGCGCATAGGTCCATTCCCGGTCCTCGAAGCGGATGGCGATGGCACCCTCATTGCGTGAGACGGACCGACGCAGGACGGAGCCGATGGTGTGCTCCCGTCCCGCGGACGAGGCTGGTGGGGTCATGGTGGTGTTCCTTCCGCACAGCGTCCCCTCCCCGAACTGACGTTCCGGAGGTGGCTTGGGTCACACTCTAGGGGTGCAGAGCGGGGACCCGCCACCCCTCCTAGGAGGCGGCAGCGGCGGGGATCCGGCCGCCGGCCAGGACCATCTTCACCTGGCGATCGGAGAGATTGTGCCGCAACGTGACCTCCTCGCCGCCCAACGTGGCGGTGATCTCCCGACCTGCCGCGAGCTGGCCGTGCAGTCCCTTGATGACGAGCCGGGCACCGGCGGCCCCGTCGTCGTAATCAGCCGGGTCGGTGAATTCCAGGGCGAGGATGCCGAAATTGGCCAGGTTCTGCCAGTGGATGCGCGCGAAGGACTTGGCGACCACGACCCGCAGCCCCAGGTAGCGCGGGGCAATGACCGCGTGTTCGCGGGAGGAGCCCTGGCCATAGTTCTCGCCGGCAACGACGGCGTGTCCGCCCTCGGCTTCCTTCGCATGCGCGGGATAGTCGGCGTCGATGCGGGTGAAGCTGAATTCGGCGATCTTCGGGATGTTGCTGCGGAAGGGCAGCACGCGCGAGCCCGCCGGCATGATCTCGTCGGTTGAGACGTTGTCATCCATCTGCAGCAGGATCGGCAGGTCGAGGTCGTCGGCAACGGCGTCGAAGTCGGGCAGGGAGGAGATATTGGATCCCTTCACCAGGTCTACGGAGGACGCCTCCTGCGGGTCCAGCGGGGGTTGGAGCATGTCGGTGTTCTGGCTGAACTTCCCCGGCAGGTCGGGGTGGGGGTAGTCCAGGCCCAGGTCACGGCCGAGCTCACGCGGGTCGGTGATCTTCCCGGTCAGGGCCGCGGCGGCAGCCGTCTCCGGTGAACACAACCAGACGGCGTCCTCCTCGGTTCCGGAGCGTCCGGGGAAGTTCCGGGGCATGGTGCGCAGGCTGTTCCGCCCCATCGCCGGAGCCTGGCCCATGCCGATGCAGCCCATGCAGCCCGACTGGTGGATGCGGGCGCCGGAACCAACCAGCTGGGTGAGCCAGCCGCCCGCGATGAGGTCAGCCAGGACCTCGCGCGAGGTGGGGTTCACGTCGACGGAGACCTGCGGGTGGGCTTGGCGCCCGGAGAGGATCTCGGCGAAGACGGCGAAGTCGCGCAGACCGGGGTTCGCGGAGGAGCCGACCACCACCTGGAAGACGTCCTCACCCGCGGCTTCGGCCACGGTCACCACGTTGCCCGGCGATGACGGCTTGGCGATGAGCGGCTCCAGGGCCGAGAGGTCGATGGAGTCGGTGACATCGTAGGTTGCCCCCGCATCGGCGACCAGCTCGGTGAAGTCATCCGCACGCCCGACGGCCTCGAGGAAGTCCCGGACGGCCGCGTCCGCGGGGAAGACGGTGGTGGTGGCGCCCAGTTCGGCGCCCATGTTCGCGATGACGTGGCGGTCCATGGCCGTCAGGCCCTCCAGTCCCGGACCGTGGTATTCGATGATCCGGCCCACGCCGCCCTTCACCCCGTGGCGGCGGAGCATCTCGAGGATGACGTCCTTGGCCGAAACCCAGTCCGGCAATGTGCCGGTGAGTTCGATGCCCCAGATCTCCGGCATGGTGACATACAACGGCTCGCCGGCCATGGCCATGGCCACTTCCAGACCGCCAACCCCGACGGCGAGCATGCCGATGGCCCCGGCGGCGCAGGTATGGGAGTCGGAGCCGACCATGGTGGCCCCGGGTTTGCCGAACCGCGATTGGTGGACCGGGTGGGACACCCCGTTGCCGGCCTTGGAGTACCAGAGGCCGAACCGCTGGGCTGCCGATTGCAGGAACAGATGGTCCTCGGGGTTCTTCTCATCGGTCTGCAGCAGGTTGTGGTCGACGTACTGGGCTGAGAGTTCCGTCTTCACCCGTTCGAGACCCATGGCCTCGAGTTCGAGCATGACCATGGTGCCCGTGGCGTCCTGCGTCAGCGTCTGGTCGATGGAGATGCCCACTTCGGTGCCGGGCGTCATTTCCCCTTCCACCAGATGCGCGGCGATCAACTGCTGCGCGACATTGCGGGCTGGGGTCTGGGTGGATGGCGTGGACATGGTGGGCTCCCCTCCGGCAGGCGGTCCGCCACCGGGCCGGCAACGGACCCACTGCCCATGCTAGGCACGAAGTGCGAAAGCAGACAGGGGTGCGTGTCGGAACAACAAAAGCGGCTCCGACATCGTTGCTTGTCAGAGCCGCTTTTGTATCCGCGGAGGATGGGGGATTTGAACCCCCGAGGGCGTGAACCCAACACGCGTTCCAGGCGTGCGCCATAGGCCGCTAGGCGAATCCTCCAGATTGCCCAAAAGAGCAGGCTCCAGCTTACCGGACATTTCCCCACAGGCCGAATCGGAGCAGGACCCCCTCATCCCCTGGCAGCACCACCCGGTCATGCCAGGGGGTGATGACGACTGGTTCGGATGGGGCCCCGGTCCGATGTGCCACCGCGCGGCGCTCCGTAGCGTTGGATCCATGAACACCACACTGACTTCCCGCACCCGAACGATTGCCGCCACCGTCGGACTCGGCGCCGTCCTGCTGGGCGCCACCGGATGCAGCGCGCTCTCCCTGCCCACCGGATCCGAATACGACAAGACCCAGGGATACGACTTCAAGGACCTGCAGGACTCCAACGCCCAGAAGGTCCTTCCCTCCTGGACCCCGGAGGACGCCACGAACATCAAGGAGGAACAGCGCACCACCGGCAATGAACGCCTCCTCGTCATGGACGTGGCCACGAACAAGGCACCCGGGACCTGCAAGGCGTTGAAAACCCCCGGGAAGCCGACCGCCTCCGAGATCGAACGTGGTCTCGTGGCCGAGGGCGCCAGCCGCTCGGAAGCGGCCGATGAGGCGGCACAGCAATACACGACCCCGCTCCTGGAAGCCGATTGGTGGCCGCGGGACCAGCAGGAAAATGCGACCCATCTGTGCGGCAAGTGGTGGGTCTCCGTCGAGGACGGAAAGCTCTACGCCTACTCCCCCGAGTCCCAGACCATCGCCGACGGGGTGAAGGACGAGCGCTCCGCGAAGAAGTAGCTGCGGACCGGGCACACCCCGATTTCAGGTACACTATTTGTCGGCCCCTCATGTGGTGTCATCCCGCCGAACTCCCCCAGGACCGGAAGGTAGCAAGGGTAGGTGGGCTCTGGCAGGTGCATGAGGGGTCTTTACTTTTCCCTGACGGCAGGCTCCCAGAGCTGGACGACGTTTCCCTCGGGATCAGCCAGGCTGGCGAAACGGCCCATCGCATACGCTTCCGGGTCGACCTCTACCTCGACGCCGGCGGACCGCAGCTGGGCAACCATCGCCGTGAGGTCACGGACCCTGAAGTTGATCGACCAGGACCGGGAGGCATCCCCCAGCATGGTCGTTTCGCGCCCCATGGGGGCAAACGCCGTCACCCCACCCTCCTGCGTCCACGGCTGGTCCTCCATGTAGAGCGGAACGCGATCGACGCCGAGCATCGATGCGTACCAGTCGGCTAGTGCCTCGGGGTCCTCGGCGCGGAAGAAGAATCCGCCGATCCCTGTCACGCGTTCCATATCCCACACACCTTTCCGCGCAGATCCTGCCATGCGCACCGTGCCGCCCACAAGCCCCCGTCACCCCATCGGGACCCGGCCCCGTGGCGTAATCTGGGACGGCTCCCGGACACTGCCGGGACACCTACGACCACCACCTGCCAGGAGGCCGCCATGGGCGCCGGACGCTACGCCCCCAGCCCGTCCGGGGAACTGCATCTGGGCAATCTGCGCACCGCCCTGTTGGCCTGGCTCTTCGCCCGCAGCACACACCGCAGCTTCCTGCTCCGTGTCGAGGACCTGGACCGCGCCCGCGCCGGAGCCGAAGCGGTCCAGCTGGCCGATCTGCGGGCCATCGGCCTGGACTGGGACGGCCCGGTGGTCCGCCAGACCGAGCGCGCAGACGGCTTCGGCGCAGCGATCGCCGCCCTGCAGGAGGCGGGGCTGCTCTATGAGTGCTTCTGCACCCGCCGCGACATCGCCGAAGCCCCGTCGGCACCGCATGCGGCACCCGGCGCCTACCCGGGGACCTGCAGGAACCTCACGGAAACCGAACGCTCGACGCGGCGGGCCGAGCGCCCCGCCGCGCTGCGCCTGCGCACCGACATCGACCGGTTCACCGTCACCGATGTCCTGCAGGGCGACTACACGGGCGTGGTCGATGACTTTGTCGTGGTCCGCAACGACGGCGTCCCTGCCTACAACCTCGCAGTCGTGGTCGACGATGCCCTGCAGGGGATCGACCAGGTGGTCCGCGGCGATGACCTGCTGCCCTCCACCCCGCGGCAGGCCCATCTGGCCACCGTGCTGGCGGGCCTGGGCGCCGTTCCGGCCGCCGGCCCCGACTCGGCGGTCCCGCAGTACGCGCACGTCCCTCTGGTGCTCAACGCGGAGGGGCGACGGCTGGCCAAGCGCGACGGGTCAGTCACCCTCGCCCAGCTGCGCGACGACGGTGTCGGCGCCCTGCGGGTGCGCTCCGTGCTGTTGGAGTCGGTCGGCCTCCCGGGCGGCTCGTTGGCCGAGGCACTGGAGGCCTTCGACCCGGCACTACTGCCCCGCGAACCCTGGGTCTTCACCGGGTTCCCCGCGCCCACCGGAGGGATGCAATGAGCCCCGCGGACCGGATAGGCTTCAGGGCGTGAGTACAGCCCTTTACCGTCGCTATCGTCCGGACACCTTCGCGGACGTGATCGGGCAGGAGCATGTCACCACGCCGTTGATGGCGGCCCTGTCGAAGAACCGGGTCAACCACGCCTACCTCTTCTCCGGCCCGCGCGGCTGCGGCAAGACCACCTCCGCCAGGATCCTGGCGCGCTGCCTGAACTGCGCCCAGGGCCCCACGGCGACCCCCTGCGGGGAATGCGACAGCTGCCGCGAACTGGCGACCGGCGGATCGGGATCCCTCGACGTCATCGAGATCGACGCGGCCTCCCACGGCGGCGTCGACGACGCCCGCGACCTGCGCGAACGCGCCACCTTCGCCCCGGTCCGCGACCGCTACAAGATCTTCATCATCGACGAGGCCCACATGGTGACCTCGGCCGGGTTCAACGCCCTGCTGAAGATCGTCGAGGAGCCGCCGGAGCACATCAAGTTCATCTTCGCCACGACGGAGCCGGACAAGGTCATCGGCACCATCCGCTCGCGCACCCACCATTACCCGTTCCGGCTCGTGCCGCCCGAACCCCTGATGGCCTACCTCGAACGACTCTGCACCCAGGAAAACGTGCAGGTCGCCCCCGGCGTGCTGTCCCTGGTCATCCGCGCCGGCGGCGGATCGGTGCGCGACTCGCTCTCCGTGCTGGACCAGCTCATGGCCGGCGCCGGCCCCGACGGGCTGGACTACGAGCTCGCCGTCTCGCTGCTCGGCTACACCCACGCCTCCCTGCTGGACGACGTCGTCGACGCCATGGCCGCCCAGGACGCGGCCACCGTCTTCTCCGCCGTCGACCGGGTCATCCAGACAGGCCACGATCCGCGCCGGTTCGTGGAGGACCTGCTCGAGCGCTTCCGCGACCTAATCATCGTCAAGGCCATGCCCGAGTCCGCCGCCCAGGTCATCCGCGGCCTGCCCGAGGACCAACTGCACCGCATGAACCAGCAGGCCTCGCTGCTCGGCCACGCCGAACTCAGCCGCAGCGCCGACGTCACCAACCAGGCGCTGACCGAAATGACCGGCGCCACCAGCCCGCGCCTGCACCTGGAACTGCTCTGCGCCCGGCTGCTGCTGCCCGCCTCGGACACCACCGAACGCGGCATCAACGCCCGGGTGGACCGGATCGAGCGCCGCCTCAGCTACGCCGGCGACGTCCCCGAGGTCCCCGCGGGACAGCCCGCCGGCACCCCACAGCCAGTGCACGACGGCGGGGCCTCACCGGCCGCCGCCGGCTTCGAGTCCGCTGCCGGTCCCCAGGGCGCCGCCGCGGTCCGCGAGGCTCTGCGGGCCGCCCGCGGCAAGGACCAGCCGGCCGCAGCAGCGGCTCCCGCAGCAGAGCTGCCGGCCGGTTCCCCCACCGGTGAAGCCACCGGCGAATCACCCGACGCAGTCGACGGCGAGGCACGCGACGAGCCCACCACGCCGGGCACCGGGGACGAACGCTGGACCTCGGACGGCCCGGCGGCCACGTCCCCGGACGCACCGACTGCCGGTTCGCCGGCCCCGGAGGCGGCACCCGCACCGGCAGCCCCCCGGAGCGCGGCCCCCGAAGCATCCGCCGAACCATCGCCCGACTGGGGTGGAACCTGGGGGCCCGTCGACGCCGCCGGAGCCCCGGCCTCCGACGCGCCGGCATCCGACGTGCCGGCCCCGGCATCTGCCCCGATTCCGGCGGCGGGCCCCGCCCCGGACATCCGCAGCACTGCGGCCCGGGAACAACCGCCAACAACCGATGCCCCCGGCACGGCACCCGTCCCGGCCGGGAAAACGTCCCCAGCCGATGCACCGCCCGCCTCCACCTCGGGTGCCGCGGGCACCGTGGAGATGTTCCGCCGGGCGTGGCCGGAGATCATGGACGCCCTGCGTGAGGAGAAGAAGTTCGTCTGGCTGACGATCCAGCCCCATGCCTCATTGGCTGGCTACGACGGCCGGACGCTGACGGTGGCGTTCGCCAACCCCGGCCCCATGAAGGCCTTCTCCGCCAAGCAGGACAACATCGAGCTGCTCCAGCGCAGCATCACCAAGGTCTTGGGGCTCACTCCGGAGATCGTCATCACCGCCGGGGGTTCCGCTCCGGCGGGTGGTTCGGGCCCAAAAGCTGAGCGCCGGCCAGCGCCGGCGTCCCGCGGTCCGGTAGCGCCGCCGCGCGCCGAAGCCGAACCCGTACGCCCGACGGCCGCCCCGGTGGCGGATGCCCGGCCCACGGCCCCCTCCCCCGACCAGGCGCCGACCGCCCCGCCGGCACAGCAGGCAGCCGCGGCCCCGGCACCTTCCACGTCCCGTGGACCTTCAGCGGCTGCCGCCCCGGTTCCCGGGACGGGAACCCAGCACCCCGGAACCGGTGGCCCCCCGGCCACGGGACCGGCCGCTGCCCTGCGCCAACGACGCTCCACCACGCCCTCGGCACCGTCCAACCGCACTACGGCAGAACCGGCACCGGCACCGGCCGAGGGTCCCACCGATTTCGGCCCCGAGCCCGAAGACGACGGCGGGTACGACTGGGGCAGCGACAACGTCCCGGTCGCCCCGTGGGACGCGCCCGCGACCGCCTCGGCTCCCTCCGGACCGCCGGCCGAGCCACCCACGCGCGGTGGCACCGACCCGAACGGGGAGACGTGGCAACGCCCCGCGGGTCCGGCACCCGTGGAACCCACCGGGACGAATCGGCGCGTTGCCCCCTCGCCGGAACGTCCGGCAGCACCGGCTCCGGCTGGCACCCCCGCGGCACCGGCCCCCGGGGCACCCGCCGCTGCAGCACCCGCAGCCCCGGCACCGGGCCAGACGGCGGCCCCTGCACCGGGAGCCGTGGCACCGTCGTCGTCCATCCCGTCCCCGGCAACCCCAACGCGGGAGGCACCGCAACCGGCTCCCGGCAAGCCGATGAGCCGGTACCAGCAACTGCTGAACCAGGCACAGGCCAAGGAGTCCGGCACGGGGGGTGCCGGCACCGCGGGCCCGCCCGGCGGCGGGGCAGCACCGCGCCGGGGTCCGGCGGACGTAGAATCGACGTACGTTGAGGACATTCCCAGCGACGATGACATCTCCATCGAGGAATCCGGGGTGGTCGGCCGATCGGCGATCGAACGCCTGCTCAATGGCCGCCTGATCGAGGAGCGCAACCACGACGGCACCCCGGTCATCTAGGTTCACCCGCGGGGCCGTCATCCGAGAACGCAGTGTGAGGTTTCGTGTACGAAGGTGCAGTCCAAGAGCTGATCGACGAGTTCGGTCGGCTGCCCGGCATCGGGCCCAAGTCCGCCCAGCGGATCGCCTTCCACGTCCTGGAGGCCGATCCCGAGGACATGAACCGGCTCGCCGATGCCATCCGGGCGGTCAAGGACAAGGTGAAGTTCTGCTCCGTCTGCTTCAACGTCACCGAGGCGGAGACGTGCAACATCTGCCGTGACCCGCGCCGGGACGAGACGGTGCTCTGCGTGGTCGAGGAGTCCAAGGACGTCATGGCGGTGGAACGGACGCGCTCGTTCCGCGGCAAGTACCACGTGCTCGGCGGGTCCATCAACCCCATTGCCGGTGTCGGCCCCGACCAGCTGCACATCCGCGAACTGCTGGGGCGTCTGCACGACGACAAGATCACCGAGGTCATCATCGCCACCGACCCGAACCTGGAGGGCGAGGCGACGGCCACCTACCTGGCCCGCATGCTCTCGACCATCGGCATCAAGATCTCCCGGCTCGCTTCGGGTTTGCCGGTCGGCGGGGACCTCGAATACGCCGACGAGGTCACCCTGGGGCGGGCCTTCGAGGGCCGCCGCGTCATGTCCTGACCGCTCCGGCCGGCTCCTCAGCTCCTGAACCGTTCGGCGATCCCCTGCAGGCGTGCGCGGTACCCCTCCCACCAGGCGCCGTCCCCCGCCGGGAGGTTGCCGTGGGCACTGGAGAGTCCCGCCGAACCGTCGAGGGCTTCACGCACGACGTCGGCATGCCCGGCATGGCGTGCCGTCTCGGCAATCATGTGGACCAGCAGGCGCTGCAGGTTCGTGTGGCCACGTTCGGGCCCCCACCAGGGGACGAATGCCTCCGCCTCCAGGTCCAGCTCGGCGATCGTGGCATCGGCATGGGCGGTGGCGCGCCGGTAGAAGCCTAGGATCCATTCCGCACTCTGGTCCGCGGTGGCAAACATGTCTGCGTTGTCCTCGGCGTCGTCGTCGATCCACGGCATCGGCTCCGGCGCGGGCCGACCGAGGCATTCGCCAAAATAGCCGTACTCCATCGTGGCCACGTGCTTGACCAGCCCCAGCAGATTCGTGCCGGTAGCCGTCATCGGGCGGCGCAGATCATATTCGTCCAGTCCCTCCAGCTTCCACAGCAGGGCATCGCGTTGGTTCTGGAGGTAGCGGGCGAGGACTTCCTGGGCAGTGGACATGGGCTCTAGACTAGGGCCCCGGGCCACGCCGGTCACCCCGTGCGGTCCCCGTCGCGGGTCAGGAACCGATCGGCCCCCACTGCTGGTCACCCTCGGTGATGTCGACGATCGCCGTCGCGACCGGTCCGGGCGACCTGCCGGTCAGCCGGTCCACGGTATCGGCGAAGTGCGCCTGGAGCTGGGCCACTGCCGCCTCCCCGTCACCTGCGACGACGAGGTCCAGGCGCTCGCGGTGCACCGCATGGACGTCGGTGCGCACGATGTAGCCCCGGGGATGGCCCAGGCTGGCCAGCCTGGTTTCCATGACCAGCGTGGACATGTAGCGGCACAGCCGCAGGTTGCCCGCCGCCCGGACCATCTCAAAATGCAGTTCCAGGTCGGTATTGCCGATCGATCGGGGGGACTCCGAAGCCGCCGCCTGGTGCGCCAGCCCGTGCAGCCGCTCCAGCAAGCCGAACGCCTGGGCCAGCCGTCGTCGACGTTCGCGGACGGTCGGCAGGCCCGCCAGGCTGCGGAGCGCGGCACCTTCGACGATCAACCGGGTGGCATACAACGGTTCCAGGTCCTCGACGCCCACTGTGGCCACGCGCAGGCCCTGCCCTTGGCGGGCCACCAGGAGGCCATCCTGGACCAATCGCTGGGCCGATTCGCGCAACGATCCGCGGCTGACGCCGAGTTCCTGGGCGACAACCGCCTCCTGGAGCTGGGCGCCTGGCAGGATGAGGCCCTCGTAGATCGCGTCGCGCAATTGGACGGTGATCAGGTCGATCGTCGAGGAGCGCAGGACGCGGCCCATGCTCGGGGCCGGCGCCTGGTGGGCCGTGGGCATGGGGGCTCCATTCTCGGGGCGGATGAAAACGAATCGTGCGTCGTCAACGACGTTCCGGGTCCGTTGCTGATCGATCGTAACTTAATCGTGACGATGCGACGCCGGGGAGATTGCGGCGTGACGACACCCCCCAATCCATCGATAAACCCCGCCAATCCGGGCCAGGGGAAACACGCGAAACGAAGTTGTCGACAATCCGATGTCTGGAACGTCAGATTGTCAATTGACCTTTTCATGACTAGCGTGATTTACACCACTCTGCACCATCCGGTCGGGTTTACCCGATGATGGCCGCGCCACCCTGGGGGGAGGCGCGGTCGATCCGGAACCCGTCACCTGAAAAGGGGTACATCATGATCCGCACTTTCCGCCGCCGGTCGCTGTTGGCTTCCGGCGCCGTCCTTGCCTCGCTTTCGCTCGCCCTCAGCGGTTGCGGAGGCACCACGACCACCGAAGGCGAAGCCGCGGGCGGCTCCGGTTCGGTGCAGGCCGGAGAGGGCCACCTGCAGGCGCTCAAGGACAAGGGGACCATCACCGTGGCCATCGCCGGTGAGGTGCCGTACTCCTATGAGGAGAAGGGCGAGGCCACCGGCGCCACGATCGCACTGGCCAAGAAGATCTTCGGCGGCATGGGCATCGACAACGTCGAAACCAAGCTCGTCGACTGGAACTCCCTGATCCCGGGCCTGAAGGCCGGCCGCTTCGACGCCGTGAGCGCGGGCATGTCGATCCTGCCCGATCGCTGCGCGGAGGCGGACTTCGCCGATCCGGAGATCATGTACACCACTGCCCTGATGACCCAGAAGGGCAACCCCAAGGGCCTGACCGATCTTGACTCGGTCAAGGCCAAGGAGGATGGCGGCGAGGACATCAAGCTCGCAGTGCTCGCCGGTGGCATCGAAGCCGGCTACGCGAAGTCCCTGGGCCTGAAGGTCCAGTCGGTCCCCGACGCCCAGACCGGGATGGACACCGTCGACAACGGCCGCGCCGACGCCTTCGCCATGACGGCCATCTCGCTGACCACCATGGCCAAGGACAACCCGGATGCCAACGTCTCCGTCGGTGACGGCTTCGTCCAGGAGATCGACGGCGTCAAGCAGCTCGGTGCCGGTTCCACGGTCTTCGCCAAGGGCGATGACGAACTGCGCGAGGCCTACAACGAGGGCCTGGCCAAGGTGACCGCGTCCGAGGAGTCCTACCTCGACGTCGTGGGCGAGTTCGGGTTCACCGCGGAGAACCTTCCGCCGAAGGACATGACGACCGCCGAACTCTGCAAGGGTGCCCCCGGCTCGAAGTAGCCCCGTCGCTGGTGCGGCCGGTCCTGGTGGCCGGTCGCACCTTCGCTGCCCCGTCCCTCCTGCACGAGAAGGAGTCCATCCTCCGTGGACGATAAATTCGCCGCCATCGGCGAGGCCATGCCCCGCCTGCTCGACGGCCTCCGCGTCACCGTGGAACTGACCATCTTGGGTGCCATCGCCGCCTTCATCCTGGCCGTCATCCTCGGCCTGGCCGCAGCCAGCCCCGCCAAGGCCTTCCGCATCCCCGCCCGTGTCATCATCGAGTTCTTCCGCGGCACATCACTGGTGGTCCAGATCTTCTGGTTCTTCTTCGTCCTGCCGCTGCTGGGCATCGACCTGCACCCCATGGTCGCAGGGGTCCTGGCGCTGGGCCTGAACTATGGCGCCTATGCCGCCGAGGTCGTCCGCGGATCCATCCAATCGGTGCCGAGCGGACAGTGGGAAGCCACCACGGCGCTCAGCCTGGGAACCGTCCAGCGCATGCGCCGGATCATCTTCCCCCAGGCCTGGGCCCTGATGATCCCCTCGCTATCCAGCCTGTTGATCCACCTGATGAAGGGCACCGCCATCGTCGGATACATCACGCTGGCTGACTTCACCTTCCAGCTCGACCAGGTCAAACGCGTCTCCGGCACGCTGTTCACCTACGGCATCGTGGGCATGCTGGGGTACTTCCTCTTCGCGTTGGTGCTCACCCTGGCCATGAACCTGCTCGAGCGCCAGGCCAAACACAAGCTGGGCCAGGGGACCTCCCTGCGGCAGATGCTGTCGCCCGCGCCCGTTGCCACCACCCGGGCAGGAGGAATCCAATGATCGGGATCCCCGCCGCCGGCCTCGACTGGGACTGGAGCACGGCAGCAGATGTCCTGCCGACGCTGTTGCTGCAATTCCTGAAGGTGACCCTGGTGGTCACGGCACTCGGCACCGTCATCGCCTCCATCCTGGGCCTGGTCATCGCCATGGCAATGCGCCTGTCGCCGCGACCGGTCGCCGAGGTGGTCAAGTGGATCGCCAACATCATCCGGATGACCCCGATCATCATCCAGCTGCTGTTCGCCTACTACGCCTTCCTGTCCCTGGACGCCATCACCGTCGGTGTCATCGTCTTCGGGATCCACTACTCCACCTACATGTCCGAGGTCTACCGGGCAGGCATCGACTCCGTGCCCCGCGGGCAGTGGGAGGCCACCACCGCCCTGTCCATGTCGACGCGGCGGACCTGGACCGCGGTGATCATCCCACAGGCACTACGTGCCACCATCCCCGCCCTGGGCAACTACGCCATCTCGATGTTCAAGGACACCCCGTTCCTGCTGGTCATCGGCGTCGTCGAACTCGTCAACGCCGGCCTGATCTACGGCGGCAACACCTACCGGTACATCGAGCCACTGACCCTGGTGGGCGTCATCTTCCTGTTGGCCAGCTACCCCACCTCACTTCTCATTGGCAGATTGGAAAAGCGCCTTGCCTACAACACCTGAGTCATCAACAGCCCCGGCCACCCGCGGGGGCAGTGCCACCGCTCCCGTGATCGAGTTCCGGGATGTCGAAAAGGCGTTTGGGGACAACGTGGTGCTCCACGACCTGAACTTCAGCGTCGAGAAGGGCGACAGGGTGACCCTCATCGGCCCCTCCGGGTCCGGCAAGACCACCATCCTGCGTCTGGTCATGACCCTGGAGGAAGCGACCGACGGGTACATCTTCGTCGGCGGCGAACCCCTGACCCACGAAGAGCGGGGCGGCAAACGGGTCGAGCGCAGCAAGAAGGACCAGAAGCGGATCCGCCAGCGGATCGGCATGGTCTTCCAGCAGTTCAACCTCTTCCCGAACATGACGGTGCTGGAGAACATCATCGAGGCCCCGGTCCACGTATTGGGACAGTCGAAGGCCGATGCCAGCGCCAAGGCCCGGCAGTTGCTGGAAAAGGTCGGGCTCTCCGACAAGGCCGACGCCAATCCCTCGTCGTTGTCCGGTGGGCAACAGCAGCGCGTGGCCATCGCCCGTGCCCTGGCCATGGACCCGGAGATCCTCCTGCTCGATGAGGTCACCAGCGCCCTGGACCCGGAAATCGTCGGGGATGTGCTGGCCATTCTGCGCAACATCGCCGACACCACCGACATCACGATGCTCATCGTCACGCACGAGATGCAGTTCGCCCGCGACGTCTCGAACCGGGTCCTGATGTTCGACGGCGGCAAGATCGTGGAGGAAGCCGCGCCAGACGTCATGTTCAGCAACCCCAGACACCAGCGCACCCAGGACTTCCTGCACGCCGTGCTCGGCGACGCCGACGGAACGATCGGCACCCATTAGACGCGCGTGGGCCGCCCCTGGGGGGAGGTGGCGGCCCACGCGTTTTCCCTCCCCGGCTGCCCCGCAGGAGGGAACCCCGGAGGGCACTCAGGCGATCCGGGTCCCCCGCGGCAACTTCCGGGTGGGGGTCGACAACCGCTGGCGGCCCAGCAGCACCAGCACCGCCGCAACCGCGACCTGCGCCACCAGGCCCAGCGGCCACAGCGGATTGCTCCCCGCGGCCTGCCCGGCTGCTGCTGCCGGCTCCTGCTTCCTGCCGTCCAGGCACGGAGCGCGTCCGGGCACGCCGGCCTGCGACGCGCGGACCCCCTCGCTCAGCGAGTGCATGATGCCGGACTCCGCAGGGAACCCGGTCGAGGCCCGGGCCGGCACCGCATCCGCCAGGACGACGAACGGGTTGGCGGCCAGCAGCCACGTGATCCGTTCGGTGTGGAAGATGCTCGACTCGTAGGTGTCCGGACCGCACACGTAGGCCTCCGGGTCGATCGTGTAGGATTCCTGCTCCCGTTGGATCCCCTCCAGGTAGGCCTCCTGGTCCTCGATGACCTTCCCCTGGGCATCGACTGCCTCACCGGCGTCGTTGTACTGCACCTTGGACCAGGGATCATCGGGCCAGATCTGCGCGGAGACCGTGACCTGCTCCTCCACCAGCTGGAAGGACAGCCCGTAGGCGATGGCAGTCCCCAGGGAGAGCAAGGCGACCAGCAGATAGGTGGACACGACGGCGAAGAGGGGCCGGCCGGCCCTGGCGGAGACGCCGACACCGATGGCGCAGACGATGCCGAATTCGACGGCCGTCATCAGCAGGAAGACGGGGACTGCCGGAAGATACACGTCGCCATAGGTCATGGCCCAGACGATCATCGGCACCGAAACCACCAGGAACGCCAGCGAGGAGACCCAGGCGGCCAGCCATTTTCCGGCGAGGATCTGCCCCGGGGTCAGCAGCGTGTTCTGCAGGATGGCCAACGTCCCGGCGGAGCGGTCACCACTGACGGTGTTGGCCGACAGGGCCGGGGCGACCAGCAGGCCGAAGAACAGCACGAACGCGATGACCAGCTCGAACATCATCTGGCCGATGCCGGACGCGGCGCCCGTGGCAAAGGCAGCCAGGGCCGCCACCAGGCCGATGACCACGAACCAGACAGCCAGCAGGATGTACCAGCCACGGGTCCGCAGGCGTTGACGTGTCTCCATCCGGAAGACCGTGCCGATCCCGGCGAAGAATCCCAGGGTGGTCCTGGTGGGGGCCGTCGTGCTCATCGGGTCTCCCCTTCGCCGTCGGCTTCGGCCGGTTCAAGACTGCTCACATATGACTCCTCCAGCGCACCTGAGCTGGGCCCAAAGGCGGTGACCGGCACCCCGGCCAGCACCAGGCGGCGCAACAGCGCTGCCGCCGCTGCCTCCGAATCCAGCCGCACCACCGTGGGCTTGCGGCGGTATCCGTCGGCCGCCACCGTCTGAACGCCGGCGGCGGAGAGCTCGGTCGCCAGGGCTGCCGGGTCGGTGGACTGGATGGAATATCTGCGCTGCCGGGCCCCGGCGTCGTCGACCGTCAATTCGCGCACGCTGCGTCCCCCGGCTATGAAGACGGCGCGGTCGGCCATCTCGTCGAGTTCGGCCAACACGTGGGAGCTGACCACCACGGTCCGGCCCCGGTCCGCCAGACCGCGCAGCAGGTTGCGCAGTTCGATCCGCGCACCCGGATCCAGGCCGGAGGCGGGCTCGTCGAGCAGCAGGACCTGGGGGTCGTTGACCAGGGCCCGGGCCAGCGAGAGGCGCTGCTGTTGTCCGCGGGAGAGCACCCGGGCCGGGCGGGCGGCAAACTCCCGGAGCATCACGAGTTCGAGCAGTTCGTCGGCCCGTGCCGCGGCGGCGGCCTTCGATGCCCCGTAGAGCCGGCCCATCATCGCCAGGATCTCGTGGGCCGTGAGTTCCTCCCAGACGCCGAGCGTGTCCGGCATCCAGCCCAGTTGCGCCCGGGCCGCGCGGGGGTCGGCGACCGGGTCGATGCCGCAGATCCTGATGCCCCCGGCATCGGGGGCCAGCAGCGAGGCGAGCATCAGCAGCAGGGTCGTCTTGCCCGATCCGTTGGGTCCGATCAGCGCGGTGACCTCCCCGGGCCGGGCGGTGAAGTCGATGGCCTGGACCGCCTGCACCGTCCCGAAGGACCGGGCCAGCGAGGTGGCAACCACCCCCAGCGGTTCCGTGGGCACCGTCCCCGGCGCCCCGCCGTCGTGCCGTGGTGTCCTGGCTCCCATGTTCCCCCGCCTTCCGCGTCCCGGCGGCCGATGCGCAGGGTTCTTGGCGCCCATCCTATGCAGCACCGTGCGGGCGCGAATCATCCCCCGGGATGATGGGTGCCGGGCGCGCATTATGACCGGTGGCAGTCACGCGACCGGGGCGGCGCGCGGCGGCCTCGTTATAGTGGTTAAGCATGTGCCCAGCCGGGTTGGCGGTGGGCCGTCCTGTCCTCAACCCAGTGGAGTGTGCAAAACGCATGAGCCTGATTGTCCAGAAGTTCGGCGGTTCGTCGGTCTCGGATGCCGAAGGCATCAAACGCGTCGCGGCCCGGATCCTCGCCACCAAGGCGGCCGGGAACGACGTCGTCGCAGTGGTTTCGGCCATGGGCGACACCACCGATGAGCTGCTCGATCTCGCGGGGCAGCTCACCGACGCGCCCCCAGCCCGTGAAATGGACATGTTGTTGTCCGCGGGCGAACGCATCTCCATGGCCCTGCTGGCCATGGCCATCGATTCCAATGGCGGCCAGGCCGTCTCCTTCACCGGCTCGCAGGCCGGCATGATCACCGACGCGGTGCACGGCAAGGCGCGCATCATCGACGTATCCCCCCACCGGGTGCGCCAGGCGATCGACCGCGGCTACATCTCCATCGTCGCGGGATTCCAGGGCATGAGCCGGGAGTCGAACAACATCACCACCATGGGCCGCGGCGGCTCCGACACCACCGCCGTCGCGCTGGCAGCGGCCCTGGGTGCCGACGTCTGCGAGATCTACACCGACGTCGACGGCGTGTACACGGCCGACCCGCGGATCGTGCACACCGCCCAGAAGATCGACATGATCTCCAGCGAGGAGATGCTGGAAATGGCGGCCTCGGGCGCCAAGATCCTGCACCTGCGCTGCGTCGAGTATGCCCGCCGTTTCGGCGTGCCGCTGCATGTGCGCTCGTCCTTCACCGACCACGAGGGGACCTGGGTGCTGCCCAGCCCCGACGACAACATCAAGATCCAAGAGGGAGAACCCATGGAACAGCCCATCATCTCCGGCGTTGCCCACGACCGTTCCGAGGCCAAGGTCACCGTGATCGGCGTTCCCGACGTCCCGGGCTCGGCCGCGCAGATCTTCGGCGTCATCGCCGGCGCGAACGTGAACATCGACATGATCGTGCAGAACATCTCGAAGGCCGAGACCGGCAAGACCGATATCTCCTTCACGCTGCCGATCATCGAGGGCAAGGACGCCATCGCCGCCCTCGAGGCCTCCCAGGCCGAGATCGGGTTCGAGAAGATCTCCTACAACGACAAGGTCGGCAAGCTTTCGCTCATCGGTGCCGGCATGCGCTCGAACCCGGGGGTCTCCTTCCGGTTCTTCGAGGCGCTGCACCAGGCGGGGGTGAACGTCGACATGATCTCCACCTCGGAGATCCGCATCTCGATCGTCACCGACGCCGAGCTGCTGGACACCGCGGTGCGCGCGGTCCACGGTGCCTTCGAACTCGATTCCGACATCGAGGCCCAGGTCCACGGCGGCACCGGCCGCTAGGAACCACTTCTCCCCCGAAGGCTCCCTCCGGTATGCGCCGGAGGGGGCCTTCGTTGCCTCTGGGCCCGGACGGCGTGCGGGGTTAGACTCCTAGCAGTCCGAAGCGACCACGTGCCGGCAGCCAGTGCCGCCGGAAGAGGGAGGCAAGTCCATGACGAGGTACCTGATCTCGTTCAATGACGGGGACATGAGGTTCCCGAGGGAAGACCTGCCCGCCGTCGCGGCCGCCTCGCATGCCGTGGTCCGGCAGGCCCAGAAGGCCGGTGTCTGGATCTTCGGGGGAGGTGTGGACAGTCACGATGTCAGCATCGTGGGCACCGATGGGTCGGTGGACGACACGCAGATCCCCCGGCACATCGGCGGCTTCTCCATCATCGAGGTGGATTCCCATGCCGAGGCGCTGCAGTGGGCGGCAAAGATCGCGGCCTCCTGCCGCTGCGCCCAGGAAGTCCGCGCGATCATGGATGATCCCGAGGTCTGACGCTCCGGGTGTCCGACGGTCAGGATGTGGGCGCGGAACTGACGTAGCCGCGGTCCTTGTCCACCACGTTGTTCAGCGGTGTGCCGGCGATGTAGGCGTCGAGGTTGGCCAGGAACTGGTCGGCGAGCTCGTCCCTCCAGCCATGGACGTCGCCGCTCATGTGGGCCGAGACGTGCACGTTCTCCATCTGCCAGAACGGATGCTCGGCGGGCATGGGTTCGACGGCGACCACATCGAGAGATGCGGCGGCGATCTGGCCGTCCCGCAGTGCGTCGATGAGGGCCGGTTCGTCGACGAGGGAACCGCGGCCGATGTTGACCAGGTGCGCGCTGGGTTTCATCGCGGCCAGGACCTTGGCATCCAGGATCCCCCGGGTGGCCTCGGTCAGCGGCGCCGCCAACACCACATGGTCGGCGTCCGCCACCCGGGCGGCGAGCTCGTCGCTGGCGAACACGCTGCCGAAATCCGGGTCGGAGTCCCGGGGCGTGCGTCCGGCACCCTGGACCTGGATGCCGACGGCCCGCAGCAGCCGGGCTGTCGCCCTCCCGATGTCGCCGGTGCCGACCACAATCGCCCGCGAGCCGCCGGTACGGGTCAGTTCCCGGTGCTTCCAGATGCCCTGGCGCTGCAACGACTCGCTGCGGTGCAGCTGCTTGTCGTGGGCCAGGATCGAGGCCAGCACGAACTCGGCAATGGGCTGGGAGAACGTCCCATGGGCGTTGGTGAGCACCACCGGGGACTGGCGCAACCCGTCGAAGAGCATGGCATCCACACCGGCGGCGGCCACGTGCACCCACTGCAGCGAGTCGGCCGCATGCCAGGCATCGCTGAGCGCCGAGGAGAAGAAGTCCCACAGCAGGACGGCATCGGCCCCGGCGAGGGAGTCGGCCAGGGTGTCGGCGTGGGTGAGGACGACGTCGGCCCGTTCGCGGATGGCGTCCAGGTTATGGGGGTCGGGGACCCCGGGGGCGGTGAGCAGGGCCAGGCGCGGGCGCTGGGTATCGGTGTGTTCCACGTCATCCACGCTACCGTCACGAAAGATTGTTGACAATCTACCGATCGGGCCTCCACGATGAACACATGACGACTTTGAGCCCCCTGTTGAAGCAAGCGACCCCCGTAGTGGTCGACCACGCCCTCGGATCCTGGATCTACGGCACCGATGGGGCCGAATACCTGGATTTCACCACCGGCATCGGGGTGACCAGCACCGGCCACTGCCACCCACGCGTCGTCGCCGCCGCGCAGGAGCAGTGCGGCAAGATCATCCACGCCCAGAACACCACTGTCATGCACCAGCCGCTGCTGGAACTGACCGACAAGCTCGGCGAAAAGCTGCCCGCCGGACTCGACTCCGTCTTCTACGCCAACTCCGGCTCCGAGGCCGTCGAGGCATCCATCCGGCTGGCCCGCATGGCCACCGGCCGGCCGAACATCGTGGTCTTCCAGGGCGGGTTCCACGGCCGCACCGTCGCCGCAGCCTCCCTGACCACCGCCGGCACCCGGTTCTCCGCCGGCTTCTCCCCGCTGATGGCCGGCGTGCACATGTCAGCCTTCCCCTACGCCTACCGCTACGGCTGGGACGAGGACACCGCCATCGACTTCGCCCTGCAGGAACTGGACTACCTGCTCACCACCCGCACGGCACCGAACGACACAGCGGCCTTCCTCATCGAGCCGGCCCTGGGCGACGGCGGCTACCTGCCCACCCCTCCCCGCTTCCTCGAGGGACTGCGCGAACGCGCCACCGCCCACGACATCCTGCTGATCATCGACGAGGTCCAGGCAGGCGTCGGCCGCACCGGCAGGTTCTGGGGCCACCAGCACTCCACCGCCACGCCCGACATCCTCATCACCGCCAAGGGCATCGCCTCCGGCTTCCCGATCTCCGCCATCGCGGCCTCCACCGAGTTGATGTCCAAGGGCTGGCCCGGTTCGCAGGGCGGGACCTATGGCGGCAACGCCGTCTCCGCCGCGGCCGGCGTGGCCACCCTGGCCGTCGTCGACGACGAGGGCCTCGTGGAGAACTCCCGCGTGCGCGGGGACCAGTTGCAGGCCGGCCTGAAGGACATCCAGTCCCGTTTCCCCTCCATCGGGGACGTCCGCGGCTGGGGCCTGATGCAGGGCATCGAGTTCAGCACCTCCGACGGCAAGCCCGACGCCGCCACGGCGGCGGCCATCCAGCAGGAGACCACCGGCCACGGGTTGCTGACGTTGACCTGCGGCCCGCAGGGCAACGTCGTGCGCCTGATCCCCGCGCTCGTGGTCACCGCGGACGAGATCACGCTCGGCCTGGACCGCTTCGAGGCCGCGGTCTCCGCGGTGTCCGAACGCACCCTCGCCAAGGCCTAGCGCCGGAAAGCAGCAGATGACCCAGACAGCAGCCCCGGCCACCCCCGACACCCTGGCCGGGCGCCTCGACGCGGCGGGCATCGAAATCGATGTCTCCGAACACCGCCGGGCGGAGTACTCCTACGATGCCTCCAACTACCGGGTCCGACCGCTCGGCGTCGTGTTCCCGCGCACCCCGGCGGACGTGGCGGCCACCCTGCGCGCCTGCCACGCCACCGGCACCCCGGTGACCGGCCGGGGCGGCGGCACCTCGATGGCCGGCAACGCCGTCGGTCCCGGGGTGGTCCTGGATTTCTCCCACCACATGAACGCCATCCACGCCCTGGACGAGGACGGCCTCTGGGTCGACGTCGAACCCGGCATGGTGCTGGCCACGCTCTCCCGCGAGATCGAGGCCCGCACCGCCGGCCGGCTCACGTTCGCCCCCGATCCGTCCTCGAAGACCCGCGCCACCGTCGGCGGGGCCCTCGGCAACGACGCCTGCGGCAACCATTCGGTGCGCTATGGCCGCACCAGCGACCACGTCATCGAATTCGACCTCATCACCTCCGACGGCACCGCGCTGACCGCCACCGCCACCGGGATCCGCGCCACCGATCCGCACGACGCCGGTGCGGTGCGCCGGGCCGCCGAACTCACCTCCTCGATGGAGAGGCTGGTGCAGGACAACCTGGCCGGGTTCCGCACCGACCTGGGCCAGATCCAGCGCCAAGTCTCCGGCTACCACCTGGAACACCTGCTGCCCGAAAAGGGCTTCAACATCGCCCGGGCCCTCGGCGGGTCCGAGGGGACCTGCGCCGTCGTCGTGCGCGCCCGCATGGCGCTGGTGCACAAGCCGGCGAGCGCGCTGCTGGTGTGCGTCGGCTACCCGGACGTGGTCGAGGCGGCCCGTGACATCGAGACCATCCTGGGCTTCTCCCCCGCAGCTGTCGAGGGGATCGACGACGCCATCGTCGCGACCATGAGGGCCCGCCGCGGCGAGGACTCGGTCACCGGGCTGCCCGACGGGAAGGCCTGGCTGTACATCGACCTGGACGGGGCCAACCCGGCCGACGTCCAGGCCCAGGCCGACGAGTTGCTGGCCCGGCTGCGCTCCATCGGGCGGATGGTCGATGGCCGGGTCGTCCCCGACGCGACCGAGCGCGCCTCGCTGTGGCGGGTGCGCGAGGACGGCGCCGGGTTGTCCTCCCGGCTGCACACCGGCGGGGAGTCCTGGCCCGGCTGGGAGGATTCAGCCGTCGCCCCCGAACGCCTGGCCGACTACCTGGCCGACTTCCGCGACCTGCTCACCGAGCACGGCCTGCACGGTGTGATGTACGGGCACTTCGGGGCAGGGTGCATGCATGTGCGCATCACCTACGACCTGCGCAGCGCCGCGGGCCGGGCGGTGTTCCGCGAGTTCACCGCCGACGCCGCACGGCTGGTCGTCTCCCATGGCGGATCGCTCTCCGGCGAACACGGGGACGGCCGCGCCCGCTCGGAATTCCTGCCGCTGATGTACTCACCGCAGATGTTGGCGGCCTTCGAGTCCTTCCGCGCGATCTGGGATCCGTCGGGGCTGCTGAACCCCGGGGTCATGACCAGCCCCGACGCGTTCGACGAGCACCTGCTGCTGGACGGGGTGCCAGACCGCCAGTGGCGCACCAGCTTCGACCTCTCCCCCGCCTCCGGCCCGGAAACCGTGCACGGGGTGGACCCGTTCGTCCACGCCGTCCAGGGCTGCATCGGGGTCGGCAAATGCAGGTCCGACGCCGGCGGGGTGATGTGCCCCAGCTACCGGGCCACCGGGGACGAGAAGGACTCCACCCGGGGCCGCGCCCGCGTGCTGCAGGACATGGTCCGCAACGCGGCCACCGTCGAGGAGGGCTGGAAGTCCGAGGCCGTCCGCGAGGTGCTGGACCTGTGCCTGTCCTGCAAGGCGTGTGCCTCAGACTGCCCGACCGGCGTGGACATGGCCACCTACAAGTCCGAGTTCTTCTCGCACTACTACCAGGGCCGGATGCGCCCGCTCTCGCACTTCTCCCTGGGCTGGCTGCCCCGCTGGCTCAAGCTCACCGGCCGGATCACCCCGCTGGTCAACGCGGTGATGGGCTCGCCACTGGGCAAGCTGGTCGCCGCGGCCGGCGGATTGACCACCCGTCGGGCACTGCCCCGCTTCGCCCCGGCCGCCGCCTGGCGCCGCGAGGTCGACGCCGCCCTGGCCGCCGACCCCCGGGGGCGCACCGGCCCGCCCCGGACCCTGTCGGCGCGCAGCGGCACGGTACCGCGCGTCGTCGCCACCGGGTACGACGGCGATGCCTCCTCCGGCACTGCGCCCACTGACGCTGCGCCCACCGGGGCGGTGCTCTTCGTGGACACGTTCACGAAGGGCTTCCGCCCGGACGTTGCGGGAGCCACGGCGCGCGTGCTGGCCGGCACCGGGGAACCGGTGACGTGTTCGGCCGATGCCTGTTGCGGGTTGACCTACATCTCCACCGGGCAGCTGGGCACGGCCCGCAAACTGCTGGCCCATGCCGCCGAGACGCTCGATGACGGCAGTGACCGCCCGATCGTGGTGGTCGAACCCAGCTGCGCCGCCGCCCTGGCGAAGGACCTGCCCGAACTCGTGCACACCGATGCGGCCCGCCGCGTCGCCGCACGGGTGCGCAGCTTTGCCTCGCACATCGCCACCCTGGCGGCCGGAGGCTGGACCCCGTCCCCGGCAGCCGAGGTGCCCGATTCCGTCGTCTTGCAGTCGCATTGCCACGAGTATTCGGTGTTCGGTGCCGCGACACAGCGCAAGGCCCTGGCCGCACTGGGGGTACCGGAAGTCATCGAGGCGACCGGCTGCTGCGGCGTCGCCGGGAACTTCGGCTTCGAGGCCAACCACTACGAGACCAGCATGAAGGTCGCCGAACAGGCGCTCGCCCCGGCCATGCGCACCGGCAACGGCACCACCCCGGTGCTTGCCGACGGCTTCTCCTGCACGATGCAGGTCCAACAACTCGACGGCGGACGGCGCGGCCTGCACCTGGCCGAACTGCTCGATCCTGGCCCCGCCGCCGCCACGAACCACCAGCATTCCACCAGCAACCCGAAGGAGCACCCATGACCACGCAGACCTCCACCCCGTCCACCGCGGCACGCGCGGCCGTCGAGGCGATCAGCACCGGCTTGTACATCGACGGCGCCTGGGTCGAGTCCAGTTCCGGCGAGCGCTTCGATGTGGTGAATCCGGCGACCGAGGAGGTCATCGCCACGGTCGCCAACGGCAACGCCGAGGACGCCCGGCGGGCCATCGAGGCCGCCGGGGCCGCCCAGAAGGACTGGGCCAGGACCGCACCCCGCGAACGCAGCGAGATCCTGCGCCGTGCCTACGACCTGATCATGGCCCGCCAGGAGGAACTGGCCCTGGTCATGACCTCCGAGATGGGCAAGCCGCTGGCCGAGGCGCGCGGCGAGGTCGCCTACGCCGCCGAGTTCTTCCGCTGGTTCTCCGAGGAGGCTGTGCGCATCGGCGGGGACCAGACCCTCACCGGCGACGGCAAGAACCGGATCATGGTCAGCAAGGAACCCGTGGGCCCCTGCGTGCTGATCACCCCCTGGAACTTCCCGCTGGCCATGGGCACCCGCAAGATCGGCCCGGCCATCGCCGCCGGCTGCACGATGGTTTTCAAGCCGGCCAACTTGACCCCGCTGTCCTCGCTGGCCCTGGTGGACATCCTCATCGAGGCCGGCCTGCCGGCGGGCGTGCTGAACGTGGTGTGCACCAAGAGCGCCTCCTCCGTGGTGACCCCGTGGATGGAATCGGGGATCGCCCGCAAGATCAGCTTCACCGGTTCCACGGGCGTGGGCGTGCGGCTGCTCGAACAGGCGGCGCAGCACGTGATGCGCTCCTCGATGGAGCTCGGCGGCAACGCCCCGCTGATCGTCTTCGAGGACGCCGACCTGGACCGCGCCGTCGAGGGCGCGTTTGCCGCGAAGATGCGCAACATGGGCGAGGCCTGCACCGCGGCGAACCGGATCTTCGTCCAGTCCTCCGTGGCCGATGCCTTCGCCGAGAAGCTCGCCGCACGGCTCGGTGCCCTGACCGTGGGCGATGGCGCCGTCGACGGCACCGAGGTGGGCCCGCTGGTCGAGGAGAAGGCACTGGTGAAGGTCGGCGAACTCGTCGACGACGCAGTGGCCAAGGGTGCCCGCGTGGTCATCGGTGGCTCCCGGCCCGAGGGCAGGGGCTACTTCTACTCCCCCACGGTGCTCACCGATGTGGATCCCTCGGCGCACCTGATGACCGAGGAGATCTTCGGCCCGGTGGCACCGCTGATCCCGTTCGATACCGAGGAGCAGGTCGTGGCGATGGCCAACGACACCCCCTGGGGGCTGGCCGGCTACCTGTTCACCCGGGACCTGGACCGCGCCTTCCGGGTCGGCGATGCGCTGGAGGTCGGGATGGTCGGGTTGAACACCGGCATCGTCTCCAATCCCGCTGCCCCCTTTGGCGGCATCAAGGCCTCCGGGCTCGGACGCGAGGGCGGCCGGGTGGGCATCGAGGAGTTCCTGGAGACCAAGTACATGGCCATGCCGCGCGCCTGAGCCGCCGGCTCTTGTCAGTGAGCCGGACCACAACCTAGTATTGTCAACAATCTACCAACGAGGTTTCGAGGAGTCTGAATGGAACAAGAGGGCGTCGCACCACTGCTCTTCACCACCGAAGAGTACGCCGCACGATTGGCCGCGGCACGGGTGCGCATGCAGGAGCAGGGCCTCAGCGCGCTGATCGTCACCGATCCAGCGAACATCTACTACCTGACCGGGTACAACGCCTGGTCGTTCTACACCCCCCAGATGGTCTTCGTCCCCCTCGAGGGGGACATGATCCTGTTCACCCGCGAGATGGACGCCAACGGCGCCTTCCGCACCACCTGGCTGCCGCAGGAGAACATCGTCGGCTATCCGGAACGCTACGTGCACCGCCCGCACCTGCACCCCTTCGACTGGGTCGCCTACGCCCTGCGCGCCCGCTATCTCATCGCCCCCGCCACCAAGGGGTGCGTGGGGCTGGAAATGGACGCCCATTTCTTCTCGCCCAAGGGCTACCGTTCCCTGGTCAACGCCCTGCCGGAATGGACGCTGGTGGACTGCTTCGAACTGGTCAACTGGGTGCGGGCGATCAAGTCGCCGGCCGAGATCCAGTTGATGCGCAAGGCCGCCGTGGTCACCGACCGGGCCATGCGCGCCGCGCAGGAAGCCATTGCCGTGGGAACCCGCCAATGCGACGTCGCGGCGGCCATCAGCCAGGCCCAGATCAAGGGCACCGAGGAATACGGCGGCGACTACACGGCGATCGTGCCGATGCTGCCCACCGGTGAATCGGCCGATACCCCGCACCTGACCTGGAACGACGAGGCGCTCAAGGCCGACCAGGCGATGGTCGTCGAGCTGGCCGGCGCCCACCACCGCTACCACGTGCCCATGGCCCGGACCTTCATCCCGGGAAAACCGACCCCGCAGCTGGCCCACCTGGCCCAGGCCACCGACCACGCCCTGGCCGCCGTCCTGGAAACTGTACGGCCCGGCGCACCCGTCCAGGAGCTCTCCCAGGTCTTCAACCGGACCCTCTTCGAGTACGGCTATGAAAAGGCATCGCGCATCGGCTACTCGATCGGTGTCGGCTACCCGCCGGACTGGGGCGAGCGGACCATCTCGCTGCGCAGCGAGGACCAGACGATCCTCACCGAGAACATGACCTTCCACCTGATGTGCGGCATGTGGATGGAGGGATACGGCTACGAGGTCTCCGAGGCCATCCGGGTCACCGACACCGGGGTCGAGACCTTCACCTCCTACCCGCGTGGCCTGATCCACGTCGGCGATGGCGGATCGGCACCGGGTTCGCTGCTGGGCAATCCCGGCGAACGGGCCGTCCACCTCTCCCCGGGTGCCCCCGCCGAGGCCCAGCCGGTCGACGAGCCGCGGCGGCCGGCCACGCCGCGCTTCGGCTTCACCACACCCACCGAATCGACGATGACCGGATCCATCAGCATCGTCGCGCGCAACGCCGAGACGGCAGACAGCGACCCGGCCCGCCCGACGGTCTCGCCGCTGGATGCCCTCGCCAACGACCCGACCCCCGAACCACCGAAGGAGACACCATGACCACCCTGAACCTGCCGCTTGCCGGCCGCGCCGCAAACCTCGTGGGCTCCGTCATCGACTCCAGCACTTCGCTGCTCGCTGCCCAGAAACACGACATCATCCGTTTCGCCATGGGCGCCCCGGCCGACGAGTTCGTCCCCGTGCAGGACTTCACCGACATCGCCGCCACCGTGCACGATTCCTCCTCGTTCACCTACGGCGCCACCGAGGGTGAGCCACGGCTGATCTCGGCATTGGTCGACTACCTGGAGACCACCGCGGAGCCGACGTCCGCCGAGCGGATCAGCATCACCTCCGGCGGGATGCAGGGACTGGATATCGCCTGCAAGTTGTTCGTGGACCCGGGGGACCTGGTCATCGTGGAATCCCCGACCTACACCAACGGCTCGGCCACGGCGTTGAGCTACGGGGCGGACCTGCTCGAGGTGCCCATGGACGAGGACGGGATGGACGTCGACGAGCTCGAACGCCTCGTGGCCGAGGCCGGCCGCACACCCAAGGCGATCTACACGATCCCGAACTTCCAGAACCCTTCCGGCACTACGCTGTCCGCCGAGCGCCGCGAACGGATCATTGCCCTGGCCCGCCGCTGGGGATCGGTCATCATCGACGACGACCCGTACGGCCTGCTCCGTTTCGCCGGCGAGGACCTTCCCGGGTTCCGCCAGCTCAGCGGCAACGACCCGCTGGTCTTCTCGGTCCGGACCTTCTCCAAGATCCTGGCCCCGGGCCTGCGGGTGGGCTGGATCGACGCCGACCCGTCGCTGCGCCAGCTGATCATCAACGCCAAGCAGGCCATGGACACCTGCACCAACGTCCCCGCCCAGCACGTCGTCGCCGAGTACCTGCGCCGCGGCATCCTGGACGAGCACCTGGCGGGACTGCGCACCGAATACCGCAACCGCCGCGACTCCATGCTCGCGAGCCTGGAGAAGCACCTGTCGGGCAGGATCAGGACCACCCACCCGGATGGCGGGTTCTTCCTCTGGGTCACGCTCACCGGCGAGGACGCCGCGGTGGACACCCGCCGGCTGTTCGAGATCGCCCTGGCCGAAGGGGTCGCCTTCATTCCCGGGCCCGCCCTGTCGGCAGGCGGCCGGTTCGCCTCGGCACTGCGGCTGTGCTTCGCCTCCACCGGCCCCGAACGCACCGACGTCGGGGTGCAGCGCCTGGCCACTGCGCTGGACGCGGCACTGGCCGAAACACGACAGGCCACGGCCACCACCGTGGCATCCGGTCCGGCACCGGGACGTGGCTGAATGGAAGCCACGGCCGCCGGGGCCACCATCGCCCCGATCGACCTCGACGAACTGACGGCCCTGACGATTGCCCTGGTCAACGCCGGCGGGGAGAACCCCGGCGGCACCGAGCAGGCAACTGCCGATGTTCTGGTCGACGCCGCGCGGCACCGGGGCCTGGAGGCCACCGTCCGCGAGGTCGAACCGGGCCGGCCCAATGTCTTCATCACCCTGCCCGGAGGGGACGGTGAGGGGGTGCTCTTCCTGGGGCATTCCGACGTCGTCCCCGTCGGGGAGGGCTGGGACCGCGAACCGTTCGACGCCCACGTGGCCGACGGCCGGATCTTCGGCCGCGGCGCCACCGACATGAAGGGCGGCCTGGCCGCTGTGCTGACCGCCATGTCGGCGCTGCGCGACGCTGGGACCAGCCTCTCCGGGCCGGTCACCCTGGCGTGCACGGTCGACGAGGAGGAGACCGGCGCTGGGATCCGTGCCGTCGTCGCCGACGGGCTGGACCACGCCTATGGTGCGTGCATCGTCGCCGAGCCAACCGATCTGGAGACGGTCATCGCCTGCCGCGGCGACTCCTACCTGGAAATCGAGGTGACGGGCCGGGCCGCACACTCCGGACGGCCCAGTGACGGCCGCAACGCGATCGATGCCGCGGTGCGCATCTGCAACCTCATCACCGAGGACCAGCAGAGGCTGGCCGCCGACGCCGATCCCCTCCTTGGCCATGCCACCTGGAACACCGGCATGATCTCGGGCGGGCGGGGGACCTCCATGGTTGCCCCCGAGGCCCACCTGTGGCTGGACCGCCGGCTCATGCCCGGCGAGGACACCGAACGGATCCGGGGGGAGCTGATGGAACGGATCCATGCTGCGGATATCACCGCGGACGGCATATCGGTTTCCGCCACGACGACCATGGAAATGCCGGGATTCCGCACCGACGCCGACCACCCCTTGGTCATCGCGGCCACGCAATCCCTGGCCGCAGCGGGCGTGGAGACCCGGGTGACGGGATGGACCGCGTCCTGCGATGGGGGCTTCATTTCCCGCGATTTCGGCATTCCCACCATCGTGCTCGGACCGGGCGAACTGAACGACCAGGCACACCAACCCAACGAATCGGTGCGCCTGTCGGAAATACAGGCCGCGACCAGGGCCTATGCCATGCTGGTCACCACACTGATGGGCTCCGACGCCGGCGCATCCCGTGCCGACCGCCTCGATCCCCCTCCGGAAGGCGAACGCTCATGACCGAAAACCCGGCCGGCTCCAGCGGCCAGACAGCAGTGGAGGACCCCAACGCCCCCGGGGCCGAACCACAAAGCGCGGAGGCGAAGGGCAACCTGCGCCGCTCCATCCTGGGGTCGGCCCTGGGCAATGCCGTCGAATGGTTCGACTACGGCGTCTATGGCTACCTGACGGTCTTCATGGCCACGAACTTCTTCGGCTCCGAGGAGGGCGACGGCGGACTCGGCGTCACCCTGACCCTGGCCACCCTGGCGTTGTCCTTCCTGGTCAGGCCGCTCGGTGGACTGGTCTTGGGCCCGCTGGGCGACCGGTTTGGGCGCCAGAAGGTCATGGTGCTGACCGTGACCATGATGACCGCCGCGACCGGCGCCATCGGGTTGTTGCCGACCATCAGCAGCGTCGGCATCCTGGCCCCGGCACTGCTGCTGCTGTGCCGGCTGGTGCAGGGCTTCTCCGCGGGTGGCGAATACGGTGGCGCCGCCGTGTACATGGCCGAAAGCGCACCGGACCAGCGGCGTGGCTTCCTGGGTTCCTTCCTCGAATTCGGCACCACCGTGGGCTTCATCCTCGCCGCCATCGTCTGCACGGTGCTGATCACCGTGGTCGGCGATGACGGGATGGCCGCCGGCTGGTGGCGCCTGCCGTTCCTGCTGACCATCCCGCTGGGCATGACCGCCCTGTACATCAGGACCCGGCTGGGCGAACCCAAGGTGTTCTCCGAGGCGACCGGGGAGAACGAGACGACCAAGACCCCCATCCGGGACACCATCCGCGACCACTGGCGCCAGATCCTGGTCCTCATGGGCTTCGTGGTCCTGCTCAACGTCGCCTTCTACCTGATCCTCGGATACATGCCCACCTACATGAGCAGCCAGCTGGGCCACAGCACGGCCCAGGGCAACTGGATGCTGGTGGCCATCATGGCCGTCATGCTCCTGGTCATCCCCTTCATGGGTTCGCTCTCCGACAAGATCGGGCGCAAGACGCTGCTGGTCACCGCCGCCCTGGGCTATGCGGTGCTCTCCGTCCCCGCGCTGATGCTCCTGGGCGTGGACAACCTCTTCCTGCAATTCGTCGGCCTGGCCGTCCTGGGCATCCTGCTGGTCATCCTGGTCTCCTCGGTCTCCTCGACGCTTCCGGCGCTGTTCCCCACGGCGGTGCGGTACACCGGGTTCGCGATCGGCTACAACTTCTCGACTGCCTTCTTCGCCGGCCCGTCGCAGACGCTGACCAACCAGCTGATCGAAACCACGGGAAATGTGCTGGTTCCCGGCTGGTACATGGCCATCGCCGGCGTCATCGGCTTCGTGTCCATCCTGTGCATGCGGGAAACGGCCCAGTCCTCCTTGCGCGGCGAGACATTGCCGGGCGAGCCCGGGTCCACCGGTTGGCCGTCTTCCAAGTGGGTCTCGATCAACCGCGGCAAGGCCGAGGCCGGCAAGGCCATGTCGGCCTAGCCGGTCCAAAAACACCACGAAGGGGGGCATGCGCCATCCGGCGCATGCCCCCCTTCGTGCCGTCCGGCCGGCGGCTCAGGATGCTGCGTTGGATGCCTGCACCGTTCCGGTGATGGGTTCGAGCAGTTGGGCGATGGCGCTGTCCATGTGGTCGGCGAGGGCCCGGTGCAACGCGGGGACATCGGCGTCGAGGATGGACTGGGCAATCCGGCGATGCTCGGCGACCCGGTCCTGAAGTGAGTACTCTGCCTGTTCCAGGGCGGCCAGGCACATCCGGGTTTCGGTGACCAGGGTCCGGTGGACACGGGTCAGCCGCTGGCTGTGGGCCAGCCGGACCATCGCCTCGTGGAAGGAGATGTCGACCCGGCTCAGTTCGGCCGGGTCGAAGCCGGCACCGAGTGCCGCCATCTGCTCTACGATCTGCATCAGCTCGGTTCCGGCTTCGCGATGGGTGTGCTCGACTTCGATGATCTTCAAGGCGGCACCGCGCTCGACGGCGGTGCGGGTGAGATAGATGTCGGCGATGTCAGCCGGTGTGGGCTCGGCGACGAACAGCCCGCGGTTGCGGATGCTGATGAGCAGCCCTTCCTGGGTCAAACGCTGCATGGCCTCACGCAGGGGGCCCCGGCTGACTCCGAGCCGACCTGCCAGATCCGCTTCACCCAGCTGTGCCCCCGGCGGGAACTCACCGTTGCCGATCGCGGTGCGGATCTTGCGCGCGATGATCGAGGGAGTGGACTCCTGTTGAAGCGGCTCGAGGCTCGAGGCGGCCATGGGATGATCCTCACTGGGTTTGGCATTGTCCGGATGCAGACAATCCTACAACCTGAAGATGCCCGGGGCGCCGGTGCGCGGTAACGATATTAGACTGGATGGACCACCCGCCCGCCAGGGAGCCCGGGCGGGACGGACGACGAAGGGCAGTGCCAGGCCATGGAGACCCAGGATCCGCTGGCTTTGGAGGGACAGGTCTGCTTCGCCCTGGCCGTCGCCTCGCGATCGGTGATCGCCGCCTACCGCCCCGTGCTGGAACCGCTGCACCTGACGCATCCGCAGTACCTGGTGATGCTGGCCCTCTGGGAACAGTCCCCGCTGTCACTGACCGAGGTCTGCCGACTCCTGCGGCTGGATCCGGGAACCCTCTCGCCGCTGGCCAAACGCCTCGAGTCCCTGGGCTACATCGAACGCCAGCGCAATGGCAGCGACGGGCGCACCCTGCGCATCACCCTGACCGATCGGGGACGGGCACTGCGCGCCGAGGCGGAAAAGGTCCCGGGCCAGATGATGGAGCGCCTGGGTCTCTCGCGCGGTGAGCTGGTCGAGTTGCACGCGACCATGTCCAAGTTGGTTGCCGCCACCGACCGGTTGCACTAGCCGGAGGCGGGGCCGCTCAGAAGGCGGCGGCCGTCAGCCGCACTTCGGCGGGGGCCTCGGTCCCGCGCGCCTCATGGGCCCGCAACACGCGAACGGCCCGCTCGCGCTTGAGCTTCTCCTTCGGGTCCATGTGTGGCAGCTGGTCGGCCGGTCCCATGACGAAGAAGCCGAGGAACTGCAGCCACCAGGTCAGCCGGTAACCGAAGCTCAGGCCGGTCTTGTCCTTGACGATGGGCAGTGGCTTGTGGCTCATGGCCGTCCATTCGGGGGTCGGGGCCCACGTCCGGGCCCGGCTCGCGAGGACCCGGAAAACCCGGATCCACTGCACCCATTCTACCCAATTATTTTGTGCCCCAACTAAAATTGGCGGCGAACTCGGTCACACCCGACAATGGAAGGATGCCCGCCGCCCTGCTCCACCTTCCTGAGGACACGTGGCTGCCCCGCGCCACGGAGCACCGCACCCGGGTGGAGCGTTTTGCGGCCCCCTTCCTCGAACGCCGTTCCACCGGCCGCAGGCATCCGGTGGAGGACTTCCTGTTCACCTACTACACCGAGAAACCGGGCCGGCTCCGCCGCTGGAACCCGGGCACCGGCGTCGTGCTCCTCGGCGAGGCGGCCGCCGAACGCGCGGCCTGGAAACACCACCGCCGCCTGGGCGCCGGTGTCACGTTCGACCCGGTGGCCTTCATGGCCGAACGGCGTCGGACCGTGCAGTTCGCGCATTCGATCCTGGCCGGAGCCGCCGCGAACCCCGGCCGGTTCTCCTGCTTCGGGCTGCACGAATGGGCGATGGCCTACAAGTCGGAGGACAACGGGGTGCGGCACGACTACCTGCCGTTGCGGCTGGGGGCAGCCGGGACCGACGCGGTGGTCGAATCCCACCGGATCCGCTGCACCCACATCGATGCCTTCCGCTTCTACACTCCGCAGGCCGTGCCGCTGAACGAGGTGCAGCCGACCCGCGAGACCCAGTCGGCACTGGACCAACCGGGGTGCCTGCACGCGAACATGGACCTGTACAAGTGGGCCTACAAGCTCTCGGCGGCGGTGCCGGGGGAACTGCTGCTGGCGACGTTCGAACTCGCCTGGGACATCCGGACCATGGACATGAGGGCCTCGCCCTACGATCTGGGCGACTGGGGCTACACGCCGATCCGGATCGAGACGGCCGAAGGAAAGGCCGAGTACGTGGCGCGGCAGAAGGACTTCGCCGAGCGCTCCCAGGTGCTGCGTGCGCGTCTGCTGGCCGTGGCGGAGGACCTGCTCGGGGCCGACGCCCACGACTGAGGCGTGGCCCGCCCACACCCCGGCCCGTCGCGGCAACCATGGACTCCGCGGGGGAAAAGTGGAAGATTCAGAGCATCAGGGGGCTCGTCCCCACCGACCAGCACCGGGGGTGCACCATCCAGATGGAAACGATCAGGGACTACGGGAAACGGACCATGCCGCTGTTGGCGGGCGCGGCCCTGGCACTGGTGGCACTCGTCGGCTGCGCTGCGGGAACGACGGGGTCCGGCGACGGCTCCCCCGCCCCCTCCGGGGCCACGAGCGCACCGGCGACGCCGTCCCAGGTTTCCGATCCAGCGGCCGGGCCGGCCACGGGGGCCGATGCCGATCTCGCCATCATCCTGACCTCCAACGGCACCGATGTCGCCGAACGGTACCGGCTGGTGTGCGTCAACGGAGCACCCGGACAGGGCGGCAACCACCCGCAAGCCAAGCAGGCGTGCACGTTCCTCAGCGGTGAGGGCAAGACCCTGTTGACCACCTCGGCGAAGACCGAGGGCCAGTGCACGCAGCAGACGGCGGGCCCGCAGACGGCCATCGTGGAGGGGAAACTGAACGGCACGTCGGTCCAACGGGCCTTCTCGCTGGACAACGGCTGCAAGATCTCCGCGTGGAAGTCGGCCGAGGCACTGCTGGGCCGCGGCACCTCCAGCGGCGCCCAATAGCTGACCGGCTGTTTCAGCCGTTCGCGGAGTAGCGGTGCTCGGGGCGGCCGCGGCTGCCATACCGCAGTTCCAGGCGCAGCGATCCGGCCTGGGCCAATTGCGCCAGGTACCGCTGGGCGGTGGCCCGGGAGATGCCCACGGCCTGGGCCACCTGCATCACGGTGGCCTCCCCTGCCTCGGCGACGGCGGCGAGGACCGCCGATTCGGTGGCGGCACCGGAGGAGGCGGCCGCCGGTTCCTCGGCCACGAGCAGGGCACGCTGGCTGCGGTCGATCCCGCCCTGGTCCAGGTACTCCCCGGAGTCCAGCTGGCGGCGGTACCTGGCATAGCCGCGCAATTTGGCGGTCAGCACCTTGGGGTCGAAGGGCTTGAGGAGATAGGCCAACGCGCCCCGGCGGAACGCGGTGGCCACCGTGGGCGCCTCGGCGGCGGCACTGAGGACGAAGGCATCGACGTCCAGGACCTGGAGCAGGTCCAGTCCCGATCCCTGGGGAAGGTAGACGTCCAGCAGCAGCAGGTCCGGCCGCTGTTCGGCGACGGCTTTGGGCACCATCCGCGCGTCGTGCACGGGGGGCAGGGCGGTGAAACCGGGGACGGCGTCCACGTAGCCGGCGTGCAGGGTGGCGACGTGGAAATCATCGTCCACGATCAGCACCCTGAGGTTCTTCCCTGCAGTGGTCATGGTCTTGGCCTTCCGTGTTCGGTGGGCGGGTGGGCGGCGTTGTCCTCCAGCACTCCGGGCAGCCGTGCCGCGAAGACAGCACCGGAGTCGTCGCCGCCGGGGTCGGCGATCCACAGGTCACCGCCCACCAGCCGGGCCAGCCGCCGGGCCAGGCCGAGGCCGACCCCGTGGCCGTGGGCCTCGGCGTCGTCCCGGGCCCGGGTGGTGGCCCCCTCGGCGAAGACGTCCAGGTCCGGGACCACCCCGGTTCCGGAGTCGGCGACTGCCAGGTGCAAGGTGGTTCCCTCACTGAGCAGGTCCACCTCGACCCAGCGGGGCCCCGGAGGTGCCGTGACCGCAGCCTCCAGCGCGTTGTCGACGAGGTTGCCCAGGATGGCGGTGACGTCCTGGGCTTCGGCGAGCGTGCCGAACAGTGCGCTGGCCTCCCCGACCCGCAGGGCAACACCGCGCTCGTGGGCCTGGACGCCCTTGGCCCCGAGGAACGCCCGCAGGTAGGGGTCGGTGACCGCCGCGATGTTGGCGACCGGTTCGCGCACCGGACCGGACTCGATGATCTCCCCGACGTAGCTGCTGGCCCGTTCGGTTTCACCGTGGGCCAGCAGCCCGGAGATGGTGTGCAGGCGGTTGGCGAACTCATGCCGTTGGGCGCGCAGCGCCCCGGCCATCGTCTCGACGGCATTGAGCCGGCTGCCCAGTTCCTCCAGCGTGGTCAGGTCGCGCAACATGACCACCTGGCCCAGGCTGGACCCGTCGCGGACGACCTCGTGGACCCGGGCGCGCACCACCCGTTCCGGGAGTTCGAGCCGCACCGGCGCCCCGGAACCGGCTTCGCCGGCGCGCACGGCGTCCACCGCACCGACCAGCCGGGCCGGCAGTGCTGCATCGGCGTAGGGCAGGCCGACGATGTCCCCGTCATCGGTGCGCCGTGGCAGGGCCAGCATCTGCCGGGCCGACTTGTTGCGCACACTGATCCTGCCGTCGGGGCCGATGCCGATCACCCCGTCATCGACACCGTAGAGCACCGCCTCCTGGTCGCGCACCAGCTGGGCCATCTCCTCCGGCTCCAGCCCCAGGGTGACCCGGCGCAGCCAGCGGACCAGCGTGGCGGCGGCGACACCGCCCAGGACCAGGGCGGCCACCCCGACCAGCAGGACCGAGACGACTGCCTGGCGCACCTGGCCCGCCACGGTGGAAACCGCAACGCCGATGCTCACCTCACCGATCACGGTGCCCGCATCGTTGAAGACCGGCACCTTGGCCCTGACCGATTCGCCGAGGGTCCCGTGTTCGCGGGCGACGAATTCGCGTCCACCCAGGGCCTGCGGCTCGGTGCTCACCCGCCGACCCAGCTCCTGGGGATTGGGGTGGGAGAGCCGGATCCCCTGGTCGTTGGTGACCACGACGAACAGGGCGCCGCTGCGCGCCCGGACCGCCTCGGCGTCGTGCTGGATGGGCCCGGTGGCCAGGGCCTTCGGATCGGGGGAGCGCTGCCCGTCGAAACCTGCGACCTCGTGGCGCAGGGACGTATCCGCGGCGAGGGTCCGCCCGATGCCCAGGGCCTGTTGTTCGGCCTGGTCGTTCACGCGCTGGACGGTCAGGAACGCGATGGCACCGACGGACAACAGGACGATCCCCGCCACGACGGCGAAAACCAGGGCCATCATGCGTGCGGTGAAGGTGCCGGCCACGGCTCGTTCGGTGCTCACCTCCCCAGTGTAGGAGCACGGTGAGCACAATGGGCATTATTAGCCCAATGGGCAGATCCACGGGCAATAAGCACAAACGGACGTTCCCCGCGTCACATCCGTAGCGTGGCCTGCAACACATCGTGGTGCGCCGCACCACGTCCGCAGATTTCGGAAGACCCGGAACCTCACCGCTGAGGAGAATCCATGCTTGTCATACTCGGGTTCCTGATGGTCGCCACGTTCATGGCGCTCATCATGACCAAACGCCTGACGCCCCTGCTGGCGCTGATCATCGTCCCCACCGCCTTCGGCCTCTTCGCCGGCGCCGGCCTGGGGATCGGCGACATGGTGATGGACGCCGTGAAGGACATGTCCTCCACCGCAGCCCTGCTGATGTTCGCCATCATCTACTTCGGCCTGATGATCGACGTCGGCCTGTTCGACAAGCTCGTCACCCTCATCGTGAAGGTCGCCGGGCACGATCCGGCCAAGGTCGTCGTGGGCACCATGGTCCTCACCGCGCTCATCTCGCTGGACGGCGACGGGTCAACCACCTTCATCGTGGTCACCGCGGCCCTGCTGCCGGTCTACCAGCGCCTGGGCCTGAGCCCGGTGGTGCTGACCTGTGTGGCCGGCCTGACCAACGGCACGCTGAACATCGTCCCGTGGGGTGGCCCGACGGCCCGCGCCGCCGCAGCCCTGAAGGTCGACGCCTCGGACATCTTCGTGCCCATGCTTCCCTCGCTGGGCATCGGACTCGTCGTCGTCTTCCTCTTCGCCGTGATGCTCGGCCGCTCCGAACGCCGTCGCCTGGCCATCGCCGACCCCGAACGCTGGGGCCGCGGAGCCTCAGGCTCAACACGCCGTGGCGGATCCCCCGCCGGTGGCGGCGCTGCCCCGCAGAACGACGGCGGCAAGCTGGCACTGCTCGAACGCGCCGTGGCCTCCGAGGAGACCGTGGCCGGTGGCCTCTCGGACACTGCGCTGGACCCGAACCGCCCGACCCTGCGCCCGAAGCTCTTCTGGTTCAACCTGGCGTTGACCGTGGCGATCATGGTGCTGCTCGTCGTGGACGTCGTCCCGCTGCCGTACCTGTTCATGGTCGGTGGAGCCATCGCCCTGGTGGTGAACTTCCCGAAGATCTCCGACCAGGCCAAGATGGTCGCCTCGCACTCCTCCTCGGTCATCGCCGTCGTCTCGATGGTCCTGGCCGCGGCAGTGCTCACCGGCGTGCTCTCCGGCACCGGCATGGTCGACGCCATGTCGTCCTGGCTGGTCGACGTGATCCCCGCCAGCATGGGCCCCTACATGGCAGTCATCACCGGCTTGATCAGCATCCCGGCGACGTTCTTCATGAGCAACGACGCGTTCTACTTCGGCATCCTGCCGGTGTTGACCGAGGCCGGCGCCCACTTCGGCATCCCGGCGGTGGACATGGCCCGGGCCTCCATCACCGGCCAGCCGGTGCACATGCAGTCCCCGCTGGTCCCGGCGATCCTGCTGCTGGTCTCGCTGGCCGGCGTGGACCTGGGCGACCACCACAAGAAGGTCCTGTGGCGGGCCCTGGTCGTGGCACTGGTCATGCTCGCCGTCGGCGTCATCGTCGGCGCCATCGCCATCGGCTAGAACCCCCACCGAGAGGAACACCATGACGGATTTCTACAGCACCACCACCCATGTCCCGCCGCGCGAGTTCGTGGTCGCGGAGTCTGCCGACGTCGACGCCGCCGGTGCCGCCATCGTCGTGGCCTGCCTGCCGGGGAACTCCGGCCAGGCAGTGCTCGAGGAAGCAGTGCGCGAATCGGTGTACCGCGGCTCGAAGTCCACGCCGGCCTCCCTGCACGTGGTCAGCTACCACTCCGATGCGGCGGCCACGCCGGGGCAGGCCGAGCGGGCCGAAGCCGACGCCATCGGCGCCCAGCTCGCCGAAGCCGGCATCGAATACCGGGTCTACCGGGCCGGTGCCGAACCAGTGGACCAGCTCCTCGGGCTGATTGAATCCACGGGCGCCGAACTGGTGGCCATCTCGGTGCGCCGCCGCTCCCCGATGATGAAGCTGTTCCTGGGCTCGGTGGCCCAGCAGCTGATCCTCGACGCCCCCTGCCCGGTGCTCACGGTGAAGTAGCGGCATAACAGCACCCACTCAAGGGCGCCGGGACACCAGGTGTTCCGGCGCCCTTCGCGCATCCGATCCGGGTCGGCCGGCCGGGGCAACCTCCCGGCTCAGGGCAACGGGCACGGCGTGCGGATGGTCCTGGTGATCGACCCGCCGCGCCCCGCACCCGCCACACCTGACATAGACGAGCAGGCCGGACGACGTCGTATGCCTCGATTCCACGGCCCACCCATGCTCGTGCCGGTCTCCCGCGTCCACCGCATCCTGTTGTTCCCGCATCGCTCGTGCACTCATGGAACCACCATGATGTAATGCCCTTATGCATCTCAACCCTTACGGCGAATATGCGGTCCTGCTGGCCGCATCGCTGGCCAACGACTGGCCGGCGGACCGCGACGGCATCGATGACCGGATGCGCACCTTCGGCATGACCATGGCGTTTCCCGAAGCCCAAGAGGATCATGCCCGCACCCGCGGGATGATCGACGATTGGCTACTGGTCGTCGACGCGGCGGCCGGGCAGGAACGGGCAACGCTGCTGAACGCGCAGATGGAGCAGGCCGCGGCCTATCCACGCCTCTCGGACCACGACGACGAGGGATGGCACCTGCACTACCGCGACACCGGCCAATCCCTGCCCGATGCGCTCCGCGCAGTCATCAGCGTCGGCACCGCACTGCATCTGACCACGCGCGGCATGCACCGGCTGGGGCGCTGCCAGTCCGCCCCCTGCGAGGCAGTCATCGTGGACACCACGCGCAATGGACGGCAACGCTACTGCTCCGTCCAGTGCGCCAACCGCGCGGCGGTACGGCGGCACCGCTCGGAGCGCTCCCGCGCTTGAGCCCCCGGCATGGCCGTTCTTCGCACGGGGTACTGGCTGCGTCACGTTTCGTCCGGCAACACCGCAGGGCATGAAAGAATATGGCAGGAGGAACCCCACCCATGGAATTCATGATCCTGGTCGTCGGCCTGCTGTTCGGCACCGTCATCGTTGCAGGCATCGGCGAGCGCATCCGGCTGCCCTATCCCGTGCTGATGTTGATCTTTTCCGCCGGGGTCGCCTACCTGCCGTTCATCCCGGAGATCCACATCAACCCGGAGATGATCCTCCCGCTCTTCCTGCCTCCACTGCTCTTTGCTGTGGCGCAGCGTTCCTCGTGGGCCGTCTTCCGCAACCGCTGGCGCTCCCTGGTCCTGCTGGCCGTCCTGCTGGTGGCCGTCACCGTCGGGATCGTCGCCGGAGTCACGTGGCTCATCGTCCCCGGCATCGGGATTCCCGCGGTCATCGCGCTCGGGGCCGTGGTCGCCCCGCCGGACCCCGTGGCCGTTGAATCGGTCGCCGGACGCGTCAAGATGCCACGGCGCCTGATCACCGTCCTGCAGACCGAGGGCCTGTTCAACGACGCGATCGCGATCGTGATCTTCCAGGCCGCCGTTTCCGCGGCAACCAGTGGCGGAAACGTGGGTTGGGATCTCGTCCCGCGTTTCCTGCTCGGTGCCGCCGGCGCCGTCGTGCTCGGCTTGGCCATGGCCTGGATCGTCGGCACGCTGAACCGCTTCGTCCCCAACATGGTGGCCCGGTCCGCCGCGACCCTGGTCGCCCCCTTCGCCGTCTACCTCCTCGCCGAGGAGATCCACTGCTCAGGGGTGGTCGCCGTCGTGGTCACCGCACTGGAACTCGGCCGCCGGGCACGGCCCCAGGACTCGGAGGAACGCATCACCCGCCGGGCCTTTTGGGACGTCGTGGAACTGCTGACCACCGGCGTCGCGTTCGGCCTCGTCGGGATCGAGATGCGCTACGTGTTCGAGGACGAGGGTGCCGGCATCCTGGACTTCGTCCCGGGCATCATCGCCGTGTGTGCCGCGGTGCTCATCGTGCGCTTCCTGTGGATGATGGGGATCTACAAGATCGGCGGCACCGAACACAACAGCGTTCCGGGGTCGCTGAAGGAAGTCCTGGTGCTCACCTGGTGCGGCATGCGCGGGCTGGCCACCCTGGCCCTCGCGCTCGCCCTGCCCACGACGATGAACTCCGGGGAACCACTCCCCGGCCGCAACTTCATCATCTCCTGCGCCTGCGCCGTCCTGCTGGTGACCCTGGTGGGTCCCGGGCTGACGCTGCCGGCGCTGATGCGCCACCTCAAGTTGCCGAACAACCACACCGCCGAGGAGCGCAAGGAACGCGAACTGGCCCGCCGTGCCCAACGGGTGGCCCTGGAGACGATGCGCCGCTCGGTGGCCACGAAGTCCCTGCCTCCCGAACGCCAGAAGGCGTTGGCGCGGCGCATGTCCAGCTTGCACGAATTGCTGGAACGCGACTTCGAGGACGACCCGGACAAGATGCTCAAGGTCAAGAAGACCCTGGCCACCATGGACGGCATCCAGCGCGAGGCACTGGACGCCGCACGGCGCGAGGTCCTGAAAATGCGACGCGAGCCGGGCGTTGACCCGGAAGCAGTGGACCGTGTCCTGCGGCGCCTGGACCTGCGCACCGTCACCCTCGACGGTTAGACGACGACACCAGAGTCCCCACCACCTAGGACCACCACACATGCCTGATCTCCTCGTGAAAAACGTCCGCCCCTGGGGCGGTCCCGCAACCGACCTGCTCATCACGGACGGGGCGGTCTCCCGGACCGGAACACCCGCCCCTGGTACGCCGGTGCTCGACGGCGGTGGCCGGCTGGCGCTCCCGTCCTTCTCGGACGTCCACGTGCACCTCGACTCGACGCGGCTCGGACTGCCCTTCCGGCCGCACAGCGGAGCCCCAGGGGTATGGCCCATGGTCATGAACGACCGCAAGAACTGGCGCAACGACCCGGAAAGTGCCGAGGAGCGCGCCACCAGGACCCTGGGACTGATGATCGAACGTGGTGTCACCCGGGTGCGCAGCTACGCGCAGATCGACGTGGATTGCGGGCTCGAGAGGTTCCACGCGGTCCAGGCGGCGGCGCAGGCCCACCGGGATCGATGCGACGTGCAGATCATCGCCTTCCCCCAAGCCGGCCTGCTCCGGGAAGCCGGCACGATACCGCTGATGCGGCAGGCCCTGGACGAGGGCGCCGACTGGGTGGGCGGCATCGACCCCTGCACCCTGGATCGGGATCCCAAGGGCCACCTCGACGCCTTGTTCTCCCTCGCCGAGGAGTTCCAGGTGCCGGTCGACGTCCACCTCCATGAGCCCGGCCATCTCGGCGTGTTCTCCACCGATCTGATCCTGGAACGCGTCAGGGCCCTGGGCATGCACGGCCAACTGACCATGTCCCACTCCTACGACCTGGGCGGCGTCAACGAGGCGACGACCCGGCGGCTGGTGGAGGAATTCGCGGAACTGGACGTCTCCATGGCCACGGTCGCCCCCGCGCAACAACGTGGCCTCCCCCTCGTGGACCTGGTGCAGGCAGGGGTCCGCGTCGGCTTGGGCGAGGACGGCCAGCGTGATTTCTGGTCCCCCTACGGAAATGCCGACATGCTGGACCGGACGTGGCAGCTGGCCTTCACCCACCAGTTCCGTGCCGACGAGCTCATCGAGCACTGCGTGGCGATTGCCACGCGTGGCGGCGCGTCCATCATGTCCGCCCAGGTGCCGCGGGTGTCCTCGGTTGCCGACCGGCCGGGTCTGGCCGACGGCGACGCCGGTGACCTGGTGCTGGTCTCGGGCGACACGGTGACCGCAGCGGTCATGGACCGGTTGCCGGACCGCACAGTGGTCCACGCCGGCCGGGTGGTCGCCGACGGTCTGCAACTGACCTGACGGCTGGTGGACCGGGGGACGGCGCGGAACCGCTACAGCGCGTCGACGTAGTACCAGCGGCCGGCTTCGCGGACGAAGCTGCTGCGTTCGCGCTGGACCCCGCGTTCGCCGTCGATCCGGTAATGGGCCGCGAATTCGACGATTCCGGTGTCGTCGAAGGGGCCGCCGGCCACCGTGTCCAGAATGTCCAGTCGGCGCCAGGCCATGCCGGGGTCCAGTTCGAGGGTGGCCGGCCGGGTGGAGGGGTGCCAGCTGGCCAGCAGGTAGTCGACGTTCCCGACGGAGTGGGCGCTGTAGCGCGAACGCATCAGCGCCTCGGCGGTCACCGCCCCCGGCCCGCCGGCGGCGCGATCGGCGTGCACCTTCCCGCAGCAGTCCCCGAAAAGCCCACCCGAGAGACAGGGGCAGCGTGCACCGTCGTCGTACCCCGGAAAGGCCTGGTCGGAAGCGGAACCGGCACTCATTCCCCGTCGGTCCGGTGGTGCCGGTGGTGGCGGGTGGCGGGTGCGGCGAGGGGTGCCGCTGCCCGGTCATCGCGGCGCTTGCGCACCACCATGCGGACCATCCCGAAGGCCATGCCGAGGCCCAGGACGACGGGCAGGACCGACTTCGAGGCGGCCCCGGTTCCGGGGGTTTGCCGTTGCTGTGTCATGCACCCAGCGTAGGCGCGCGTGGCGGCCCGGGACAGGTGCCGGTGGGGTGCGTCACGACGGGGGTGGCGCCCGGGCAAACCCGGTAGACTGGCAGGGCAAGCTCGCGGAGCGCCTCCATCCCGGCGTGAGACGGCACCTCCGCAGGCGTTCCCACCACCCCTCGCGCACAGGAGACCCCCGGATGCCCCGCATCGTTGTTGACGTCATGCCCAAGCCAGAGATCCTTGACCCCCAGGGCAAGGCCATCGTCGGCGCACTTCCCCGCTTGGGCTTCGACGCCTTTTCCGGCGTCCGGCAGGGCAAGCGCTTCGAACTGAGCGTCGAGGGCGAGGTGACCGAGGAGATCCTGGCGCAGGCCCGCACCGCGGCCGAGACCCTGCTGTCCAACCCGGTGATCGAGGACGTCGTCAACGTCGAGGTCGTCGCCGAGGCATGAGCAACGAACTTCCCCTGATCGGCGACTACAGCACGCCGGACACAGCTCTCAGTGGCGCCCGCATCGGCGTCGTCTCCTTCCCCGGCACGCTGGATGACCGCGACGCCGCCCGCGCAGTGCGCCTGGCCGGCGCCGAGGCCGTGTCCCTGTGGCACGCCGACGACTCGCTGGCCGACGTCGACGCGGTGGTCATCCCCGGCGGGTTCTCCTACGGCGACTACCTGCGCGCCGGCGCCATCGCCCGCTTCGCCCCGATGATGTCCCGCATCGTCGACGCAGCGAACTCGGACGCGAAACTGCCCGTGCTGGGCATCTGCAACGGCTTCCAGATCCTCACCGAGGCGCACCTGCTGCCCGGCTCGATGATCAAAAACGACCACCTGAAGTTCATCTGCCGCGACCAGGTGCTGCGCGTGGAGAACAACGAGACCGCCTGGACCAACCAGTACGGGATCGGCCAGGAGATCACCGTCGTGCTGAAGAACCAGGACGGCCAGTACGTCGCCGACGAGAAGACGCTCGACGGACTCGAGGCCGAGGGCCGCGTCGCGTTCCGCTACGTCGGCTGGAACCCCAACGGCTCGCGCCGCGACATCGCCGGCATCACCAACGCCGCGGGCAACGTCGTCGGGCTCATGCCCCACCCCGAACATGCGGTCGAGGCCGGCTACGGCCCGACCACCGACGCCGGCACCCACACCGGCACCGACGGCCTGGGCTTCTTCGCCTCCGTCCTGAGCACCCTGGTGGGAGGCACCAAATGAGCCAGCAGTTCAACATCGACACCGTCGAGAAGGCAGCAGCCACCCCGGACACCGAGCTGCCCTGGGCCGAACTCGGCCTGAAGCAGAATGAGTACGACGACGTCGTGAAGGTCCTCGGGCGGCGCCCCACCGCCGCCGAGCTGGCCATGTACTCGGTCATGTGGTCCGAGCACTGCTCCTACAAGTCCTCCAAGAACCACCTGCGCCAGTTCGGCGAGAAGGTCACCGAGGAGATGAAGAAGGACATGCTGGTGGGCATCGGCGAGAACGCCGGCGTCACCAACCTCGGCGACGGCTGGGCCGTGACCTTCAAGATCGAATCCCACAACTCCCCGTCCTTCGTCGAACCCTTCCAGGGCGCGGCGACCGGCATCGGCGGGATCGTGCGCGACATCATCTCCATGGGCGCCCGTCCCGTCGCCGTGATGGACCCGCTGCGCTTCGGCGCCATCGACCACCCGGACACCGCACGCGTCATGCACGGCGCGGTCGCCGGCATCGGGGCCTACGGCAACTCGCTGGGCCTGCCGAACATCGGCGGCGAAATGGTGTTCGACCCGGTGTACCAGGGCAACCCGCTGGTCAACGCGCTGGCCGTGGGCGTCATGCGCCACGAGGACATCCGCCTGGCCAACGCCTCCGGCAAGGGCAACAAGGTGGTCCTGTTCGGTGCGCGCACCGGCGGCGACGGCATCGGCGGCGCCTCGGTGCTGGCCTCCGAGTCGTTCGACGCGACCAAGCCCTCCAAGCGCCCCGCGGTCCAGGTCGGCGACCCGTTCGCCGAGAAGGTGCTCATCGAGTGCTGCCTGGAACTGTTCAAGGGTTCGCTCGTCGAGGGCATCCAGGACCTCGGCGCCGCGGGCATCTCCTGCGCCACGAGCGAGCTGGCGTCCAACGGCGACGGCGGCATGCAGGTGGAACTGACCAGCGTGCTGCTGCGCGACCCGACCCTGACCCCGGGCGAGATCCTGATGTCCGAGTCGCAGGAACGCATGATGGCCGTCGTCTCCCCGGAGAACGTCGAGGCGTTCGAGGCCGTCATGGACAAGTGGGCCGTGGAGTACTCCTGGCTCGGCGAGGTCACCGACTCCGGCCGCCTGGTCATCACCTGGGACGGCGAGGTCATCGTCGACGTCGATCCGCGCACCGTCGCCCACGACGGCCCGGTCTACGACCGCCCCTACTCCCGCCCCGACTGGCAGGACGCCCTGCAGGCCGACACGTTCAAGGCCTCCCCCGCCGGCGTCAACCTGCCCGCGCTGGGCGAGGAGCTCAAGGCGGCGGTGCTGGAACTGGTCGCCTCCCCGAACATGTGCGACAAGTCCTGGATCACCAACCAGTACGACCGCTACGTCGGCGGCAACACCGCACTGGCCACCCCCGATGACGCCGGAGTGATCCGCGTCGACGAGCAGACCGGTCTCGGCGTCGCCCTGGCCACCGACGCCAACGGCCGCTACACCTACCTGGACCCGTACCACGGCGCCCAGCTGGCCCTGGCCGAGGCGTTCCGCAACGTGGCCACCACCGGCGCCATCCCGATGGCCGTCTCCGACTGCCTGAACTTCGGCTCCCCCGAGGACCCGGACGTCATGTGGCAGCTGGCCGAGGCCATCCGCGGCCTCTCCGACGCCTGCATGGAGCTCGGCATCCCGGTCACCGGCGGCAACGTCTCGCTCTACAACCAGACCGGCACCACCCCGATCCACCCCTCCCCGGTGGTCGCGGTGCTCGGCAAGTTCGACGACGTCGCCCGCCGCACCCCCTCGGGCTGGCACTCCAGCGCCGACGGCCAGGCCCTGTACCTGCTGGGTACGACGGCGGATGAGCTCGATGGCTCCGAGTTCGCCAACCTGCGCGGCCACCTGGGCGGGCTGCCGCCGAAGGTGGACCTGGCGGCGGAGAAGCTGCTGGGCGACCTGCTCATCAACGCCTCACGGGACGGGATGATCGACTCGGCCCACGACCTCTCCGAGGGCGGCCTCGCGGCCGGCCTGGTGGAGATGTCGCTGCGCTACGGCGTCGGCGCCCGCGTGGCGCTGGATGACCTGTGCGAGCGGGACGGCGTGGATACGTTCACCGCACTGTTCTCCGAATCGCAGGCCCGCGCCGTCGTGGCGGTGCCGCGCTCCGAGGAGGTCCGCTTCAACGACATGACCAGCGCCCGCGGCTTCCCCGTGGTCCGCCTGGGCATCGTCGATGCGTCCTCCGATTCCCTGGAGATCCAGGGCCAGTTCACCGCGAGCATCGCCGAACTGCGCGAGGCCCACGAGGGGACCCTGCCGAAGTACTTCTGATCGGCTTCAGCTTCATGGCCAGTGGCCCGGCGGACATCCGCCGGGCCACTGCCATGTCCATCGTCAATCCCACATTTGCTCCAAGTCCAAATTTTGATTTGGGGTAAATTTGGCGAACCAGAAACTACCCGTTAACCAGCTTCTTGGCGAGGCTCTCAGTCGGCTTCCAAATAAAAGCCTTACCCAAACGAACCTTCGTGAGATAACCCCTGGCCACGAGTGCATCGAGATCATTCCTCGCCGTCTGGTCCGTCACCCTATAGCGATGCGCAAACGCCTGTGCGGTAATTGATTCCAGTTCCCCCCGCGAAAATTTCTCCAGCATGTCCACTTGGCGGAATCCCAGTTCATTTCCGGCACCCGCCAGTGCGGCCCTTACCGCGGCCGCCTCCTGGCTCTTGGCGCTGATGTATTTTTCGAGATCATCGAGAGCCCTCAAGAAGGTCTCCAGCTGGTAGTGGATGAAGTACGTCAGATCACCGTCATCATCCTCTGTGTAGAGATAAGTCGCGCCATACCTGGAAGGGGCATTGCGCAGGATGCGGGATATCGTGACGTACTCGCTGAGCCAATATTGCCCCCGAAGCATCGACCAATAAAAAAGCACCCGTGCTGTTCGGCCATTCCCATCAACGAAGTAGTGGTCGTATCCGGTCATGAAATGAAGAATGACGGCTCGTACCACCGGGGGCATGTACGCCCCGTCGCTTGCTCCGCCGTTGGCGAAATCGCACAGCTGTTGAAGTCTCTCGGGCAACTCCTCAGCTCTTGGTGGCTGGTGGACGCAGACTTCGTTATCCCACACGGCAACGCGCTCATGATCAGGCGTTTCGAGCCGACCTGCCTCACCCGGATCGTCCAAGGTGCCGTCCGTCAGGATTCGATGCAACTCCAACACCAGTGCTGGAGTCAGGGATTCACCTGGTGCGTCCTTTATCCTTTGCATCGCCAGGTAGTTGTTGACGATCATCATTTCGGACTTGTCGCGAGGGTCCCTCCCGGATTCCAGCATTTCGACTGCGTCGCGACGAGATGTCGATGCCCCCTCGAGTTGGCTGGACGTCACTGCTTCTTCCACCAGCGACCGAACGATATAGCTTTCCCGGGTCTGCCCCTTAAGGACCTGATCATTGCTGGCGAAATTGGCGCCGGCCCTGCGTGCAATGTCCTCGCTCATACGCAGCAAACGATCAGTCATTGAAAACCAGAACCGACGGCCGTCCTTCTGGAATAGTTCGACCGTGCGCCCCTGGCGGGTTCTTCGAAGCTTCAACGCCAGCCACCAGTCTTCAAGGGTCAGCCCCTCTGGCGGGCTCTTGTAGCGCAAACTATCCCAGTGCAGATACGGATCATCGCCGACCTGGGCCAGCAGGATCTTGTTCAGATGTTGGGGGTCTTCCCGGGCGATCTTGCCGAGAAGATCTTCATATTTGGGGGCAGGCATGGGTAGCTTCACTATCGTCCCCTTCCAACTCCAAACACCTTGATTGATTTGGGACAAATCTACAGGGCTCGAATTGCTTGCGCTAGCCGTAAATCCAAATTTGCCCCAAATCCAAATTTTGATTTGGGGCAAATTTGGAGAACCGGCAATTAACCATCGCTTGGATCCCTGTCGGGCCGTCAAGCTCCCCAACCGCGGTGGTGTGCCCACAGGTCGCCACCACGGCGTGCCGCCGCATCAATGAGTTCGCGGATACCGGGTGCATCACGCACGGGAAAAGAGACGTAGGTGCCCCTGCCGCCATCGACGGGCTTGCCGTAGGCCTTGGCCGCGAGCCCGCCATCGGGGAGCAGGCGGACGGTGATCGACTGCAGCTCGAACTCCACACCGCGCCGAACGTCAGTCCAGCGCAGGTCCTCGGGGATCACCACGTTCAGGGCCATGGCCTTCACCTCGACGTCCACGTCAGGCCCTGCTATCGACACTGTCGATCCCCTGCCGGCCCGGCAACTCGTCAAGACCTGCCAGAACTGTCAGGCTTCCAGCGACCAGGCCGATCGCGGTGTGCGGGAGCAATGTTCCCTTCCGGACCAACCGGTCACCGAAGCGGTGGATCCATTTCTCCGTGGCGATGTTGAGGCCGATACCGGCCAGGAGAAGTGCCCCGCCCACGACGATCACCACGCGGGGATTTGCCGTCCACCGCCTACCGCCGGTGCCGGCTGGTGCCGGTGCGCCCGGCTCACGTGGAGTGTCACCCAACGCGGCATCGTCGGGAACCGGCGGTGCCGAGGGGCTTGCCGGCGCCCAAGCGAAGGCGGCCGCCGCGCCGCTGAGAATAGCGGTCTTGGCCACGGCCCGCGAGCGCCTCCCGCGGAGATAGTCGGGCGTCGCGTACCAGAGCGCCACGGCCAAACCGCTGATGCCTGCCCTCCGCAAGCGTGCGCCCGAGGCGCCCGAAGCGTGGCTGGTATCCAGGCGATGCGTCATGCGTGGCCTTTCTTCGGGTTCTGGCTCATGGTTTCCTGACGTGTCGGCCCCAGAAGTCGTCCATCGCGGGGCCACCCAGGGCACACACGGTAAACAGCACGGCGGCGGTGGCGACCGGTATCGCCCACCCGGCGTGGGCGGAATACAGGGCCGCTCCCACACCTGCCAGCACAGCAACGAGCACGACCCCGCCCACGTAGGGCACCCACATGATGCCGGTCAGCTTCAGTGACCTGACGGCACGTGGCTGCTGGTGCGCGGCCGTGATCACGATCGCCATCAAGAGGAGCGGGACGGCGATGAACGTTGCCACGGGCGGCAGCAGATTGCCGGCCAACGGGATGAGTCCCAAGACGGCGAGCAGGGCGCCCAACCTGACCCAATAGCGACGCGGCCGCCGCAGGGCATCGCGGTCCGGGCCCCCGGCGAAAGGAGCGGGTACCCCGGTGCCGGTAGGGGGTGCGCTGGGGCGGGACTCCATCCACCCACGCTATCGTCGTCGGTCGACCGGCGAAAGCCCGACCTGCGGCGGCTGCTTCAGCCCGTCGCCAGGCGGGTGGCCGCTGAAACGTAGCCGCGCGTGATGAGTGCCTGGGTCCGCTCGGTCACGGGTGCCGCGGCCCGCATCACCACGTTCGCCGGGCGGGAGTAGGCGAGGACCTCGAACCACACCGATCCATCGGCCTCCAACACGGCACTGAAGGATTCCTCTCCACTGACCGGGTGTCCCTTCAAGGTGCCATATCCGAAACCGGCACGCCGCGGACCGGAGCCGTCGGGTTCCCGGGTCCACAGCACGCGGCACGGCGCCGGGATCCTGGCCGGCCCCACGCCCATACCGGAGACGACGCGGACACCGGGCGCCGCTCGCGGGGTCCCAGCCGCCACCCGCAGTCCGGAACCCCGGTGCAGTTCCCAGTCCAGGCTGCCGTTGGCCAGCCGCATGAACGCTTCCTCCCCGGTCCCGACCCGCGTGCGTTCGCGCACCGTCCGGTAGCCGGCCGGGGCGCGCCCGAGTGCGGTGAATCCATGTTCGGCGTAGGTGAGATCGGCGGGCTGGCCGATCCGGGCCAATCTGCGCAGGGCCGCCAATTCGCTGGGCAGCTGTCGCTCCAAGGCCAGGCCGGCGATGGCCAACGTCAGTTGCCCACCCCGTCGCGCCGGAATCCGCAGCGACCGCCCACCGGGCAACGGGACCGCGGGGGCGCGCAGGCCCAGCAGTTCGCGGTACCTGCCCGGCAGGGAGTCGACGACGGCGGCGAACAACAACCGGTATCCGGGCATCAGCAACGGGTCCAGGGGCGGGTTCCTGAGGAAGGAGACCACCTCGTCCACGCGGGGCCCGCCGGACAGGTGCCCACCGTCGTCGTACTCCCGCATCCGTGCCCGCAGTGCGGCCTCGGTGCGGGGTGGGTCGATGACGCCCATCAGCTTCCCGGCGGTGGCCCACTGTTCCACGTAGGCATCGGCGCCACCCAGCCGGGCGGGAACGGGACCGCGGAAGATCTCGTGGGAGCGCAGGAACGCGTCAGTGAAGGCGATGTGGACCCACTCGGAAAGGCCGGGGTCGTTGGCGGAATAGCGCCGCTGCTCCCCGTGGGCGTCGGTGTAGTTTCCGGTGACCGGCACGTGGAGCCGGCGGATGTGGGCGCAGGCCGCGTCGGCCGCCGTGGTGTCGCCGTAGGTGAGCGTGAAGATCCAGCGGATGGTTCCAGCCAGTCGGCCCAGTGGGTCCTCGCGGTAGTTCGAATGCTCGGCCACCCCGGCCAGCGCCCCGGGGTGCAGTGCCTGGAGCAGCAATGCGCGGATGCCGGCGGCGATCGGGGTCATGCCGCCATGGACCCGCCACACTGCCGAATCGGCGGGGAAGTAGCCGGCGTCCTCGCCCTGGTCCAGGGCATCCTCCCAGGCGGGAACGCCCTCGGTTTGCCCGGCGAAAGTGAGGCGGAGCCGGTCCCGCAGCGGTGCGATGACGTCCATGATCCCGAGCCTACCGCCGGGTTAGCTGCGGGTCCGTCCGCGGTGGGAGACCAGGGCGACCACCAGCCCGATCGCGAACCACACGACCCCGATCAGCAGCGCCAGCTGGGTCGCCGAGGCCAGCACGGCCACCAGCAGGAGGGCACCCACAGCCGGGATGGCCCCATGCAGGAACCATGTCCCCCGCACCGCCGCCTTCTGCCTGACCAGGTAGTAGCCGATCACCGAGACGTGCAGCAGGATGAACGCGGTCAGCGCCCCGACGTTGACGATCGAGGACAGGATGTCCAGCCCGTCGTCCCGGGTGGCGGCCCACACGGCGATGACGACGTTGCCGGCGGCGGTGATCAGGATGCTGCGCGCCGGGACGCCGGTGCGCTCGGAGACGCGCGCCAACGAGTGCGGCAAACGCCGTTCACGGGCCATGTCCATGATGATGCGGCTCCCTGCCCCCTGGCCGACCATCGCGGCAAACGCGGCCCCGGCTGCCTTGGACAGCGCCAGCAGCCAATGCAGCCACTCGCCGATCCCCTCCTGCACCGCCGTGTAGTAGGCGGCCCCCTCCAGCGACGGGTCGGCGGCCAGCTCGGCGGGCGTCGTCGTGGAGAGCAGCGCCCCCACGTAGGTCTGGGCGACGAAGAGCACGCCGGCGGTGACGAGGCAGATCATGGTCGCCCGGCCGACGAGCCGCACGGTGCCCTTGGTCTCCTCGGCGAAGGTGGCCAGCGCGTCGAACCCCAGGTAGGACAGGACCGCGACGGAGACCGCGGCCATCACCGCGGCGAGCGAGAACCCGCCGATGCCGGTGAACGGGCTCAGCCACGGCCGCTCGGCGCCCTGCGTGGCCAGCACGTAGACCCCGCACACCAGCACCACCAGCAGGACGGCGACTTCCAGGAGCACGACGGCGGTGATCACCTTGGAAGCCACCCTCACCCCGGCCAGGTTCAGGGCGGTGGTCACCATCACTGCGACGGCAACGAACACCCAGATGGGGACGGCGGGGAACAGCGAGTTCAGGGCGATGCCGGTGAACATGTATGCCACCGACGGGATCAGCAGGTAGTCCAGCAGGATCATCCACCCGGACACATATCCGGCCCGCGGCCCGATGCCCGCCCCCGCGTACGCGAAGACCGATCCGGCGCGGGGGATCTCGCGTGACATCCGCATGTAGCTGGAGGCGGTGAACGCCATGACCAGGGTGGCAACGACGTAGACCGTGGCCACTGCTCCCCCGGATTTGGCGTCCAGGGTGCCGAAGATCCCCACCGCGGCGGCCGGCCCAATGAAGACCAGACCGAAGAAGACCAGCTGGCCCAAAGTGATGCTGCGCTTCAGGGAACCGTCGGCCGGCGCGGGAGTCGATGCGTTGGAGGTCATGGGGCCATTGTGTCGCAGGTGCCCCCCACCTCTTTGATCACGTCGGGATGGTATGCCACACATTTGACACGAGGCACGCGATAAAACGTACGCCGGGCACATAGCCGGTGAACCGTGGCCTGGTTGCAGAGGCAGTGGTACCGCGACGGGCCCTGTCGCGGCGGGACAACTTTCCGCCCATCAGCGCGCGTGATTCGCGAAGCGGAAGCCTGCCGTCCGAACGCTGATCGTGGAACATCACTGGGCAGCCGTGTGCTGGCCACTCAACCATTGCGCTTGGGGGCTGGATCAAATGTTCCGCAAGCCCTATCCTGAATAAAACGAAAAAAACGAAATGTGTGCACATAACGAAGCGAGACCCATGCGTACGAGCGCTGCCATCAAAGAAACGTTTTTCGCGCCCAAAAACCCGGAAACCGGGGAAATCCTCGACTTCCTGGAAGCGCATGCCGCGAAGAGCGGGTCGCGACCAACACCGCAGTTCTTCCTCTCTGGTTCCGAGCCGGGCGACCAAGTCCAACTCCCACACGAAATCTACGAAATTCTCGTTAAGGCGGTCGATGCCATGAGCAAAGGCCTGGCTGTCACGATCACACCAAGTTCCATGACGCTCACCACCCAACAGGCAGCTGAACTTCTCGGCGTCACGCGCCCTACTCTTGTAAGGCTCCTCGACGACGGCAGGATCCCCTTTGAGAAGCCGAACACCCACCGAAGGGTCAGGCTTGAGGACGTAGTCTCCTTCAAGGAGACCCGAAAAGCGCAACAATACGAGGGGCTGTCAAGGCTTGGACCCATCGACGATGAGTCTCCCCAAGCCGTGACCGAACGAATGAAGAAGGCACGCAAAGAAGCCGCGCGCCGTCGCCGAACCGCTTAACGGTGGAACGAGCGGGCGCATGTTCACCGCACTCCTAGACAGCTGCGTACTCTGGCCAAGCACCCAGCGGGATTTCCTCCTGTCCCTGGCCTTCGAGGGCGCCTATCGCTTTATCTTCAGCGAAGCAATCCTCCTCGAAGTCGAAGTCAACGAAGAGATCAAGCGCGTCGAACGCGGCGACAGTCAGGGAACCGCCAAGGGAAAAGCCAAACATCTGTCCGCACAGATGCGCAGCAGCTTCTCCGACTCCATCGTCACGGGCTGGGAAGGTCTGGAGGGGACTTATGGCCTTCCCGACCCCGACGACGAGCATGTCCTGGCCGCAGCACTCGTTGGTGGTGCCGGGAGCATCGTCACCGATAACTTCCGCGATTTCCCCGACAAGTTGATCCCTGCCGGCATCCAGATCGTCAGCCCACAAGAATTCGCATTCAAAACTGCAGCCATGCGTCCCGATCTCGCTCTTGCGGCTGTTCAGGCGATGTCCCTTCGTTCGGGCCGCAACCACCCACGGCTCGAGGCACTCGAAATCCTTGGAGCACTCGACAAGCTCTACGGATTAGACGAGACCACTGCCATTATTCGCAGGCTCATTGAAACCGAATAACCGGCCCCTGGGTTAGTGGCACCTTCGGTGAAGAGTCCCTGTTGTGCACTGGACCAGCCGTAGGAGCCTGAGCACCCTGCTCACCTCCCTACGCCGCAGAAAGTCCCATGCTCCACCTAACGCCGACAGCGCCCGGAAATCTTCGGCGCAATGGATTCCGTTCGTTGTCCGCCGAGCCAGGACGTGCGGTGGCATCATGGGCACATGAGCGAAAACGAGTACCCCAGCCTGCGTTCCATCGAACTGTCCCGGACGTCCACCGGCCAATACACGGCCCGCAATGCCGCCGGAGCCGAGATCGAATTCGGACAGGGCGAAGGGCTCCTCTCCCCCGTCGAACTGCTGTTGGCCGCGATCGCCGGCTGCTCGTCCATCGACGTCGACATCGCCACCTCGCGGAGCGCCGAGCCGACGAAGTTCGCCGTCACCGCATCCGGCGACAAAATCGTCGAGGAGCACGGTGCCAACCGCATGGACAACCTGAAGCTCGCGTTCGACCTTGCCTTCAACGACGATGCCGACGGCCGGAAGGCCGCCAGCATGGTCGAGCGCCTGGTGGCTCTATCCCACGACAAGTACTGCACGGTGTCCCGCACGGTCGAACACGGGACGCCGGTCGCGAGCAGCGTGGCCGTCACGACCGGCGAGGCGAACTAGGCGTCGACCTGGAGCTCGCCCATCCGGTCCCAGCCTTCGCCGTCGACCTGGCGGCTGACGATCTGCGGGGTTTCGGCCAGGGTCGGGCGCATGGCCTCGAGGCCGGCGGCGAAGTGGTCGCTGGACACGTGGGCTTCGCCTGAGCCGTCCTTGAACGCCTCGACCAGGACGAACTCGTTGTCGGCCTCGACGCTGCGCGACCATTCGAACCAGAGGTTGCCCTCCTCCGCACGGGTGGCCTCGGTGAACGACCGGGTGAGCTCGATGAAGGAATCGACGAATTCGGGCTTGACCTTGTATTTCACGACGATGAAAATCATGGATCCAGCCTATCCCCGGGCCAGGCCCTTCCACCCGAGGCGTTCGCGGTCGGCCTTGGGCAGTGATTCGACGACCAGGTCATAGGAGTCCTCGATCAGGTCACGCGCCATCGCGTCGTCGACGGATCCGGAGCAGACCACCGTGTTCCAGTGCTTCTTGCTCATGTGGTAGCCCGGGGTGATCTCCGGATGGATGGCCCGGAGCTGGTCGGCGAGGTCGGGTTCGCATTTCAGGTTGGCCCGGGCCGGGTCGGACCCGTCCCAGAGCAGGGCGAACATCTTCGCCGGGCCACCGGGACGACCGGCAACCTTCATGACGGTGGCATCCGGGCCGAAGGGGTGGTCCTCGAAGGCACCGGCCAATTCCAGGCACGCAGAGCGGAACGATTCGTGGTCCATACCCGGCATCCTACGCGCGGCGACGCCGGCACCCGAAGGGGGCGCCGACGTCGTCCCTGGTCCTGCTGCAGGGGTCGGCGGTCTACTTGACGGCGCCCATGGACAGGCCGCGGACCAGCTGCTTCTGCGCCAGCCAGCCGGCGAGGACCACCGGCAGGGAGGCCAACACCGAGGCGGCGGAGAGCTGGGCGAGGAACAGGCCCTCGCTGGTCATCTGCGACATCAGGAACACCGGGACCGTGGCTGCCTTGGCTGCGGTGAGGTTCAGGGCGAAGAAGAACTCGTTCCAGGAGAAGATCACGCAAATCAGTGCCGTCGCGGCGATGCCCGGGGTGACCATGGGGATGAGCACCGAGCGCAGCGTCTTGATCAGTCCGGCGCCGTCCATGGAGGCGGCTTCGAGCACCTCCCCGGGGACCTCCTGGAAGAACGAGCGCATCATCCACACGGCAATCGGCAGGTTCATGGCCGTGTAGAGGACGACCAGCGTCCAGATGCTGTCCAGGGCGCGCAGCTGGCCGGAGATGACGTAGATCGGCATGATGACCGCGACGACCGGGAGCATCTTGGTGGAGATGAAGAAGAACAGCACATCGGAGGTCTTCTTCACCGGACGGATGCTCAACGCGTAGGACGCAGGGATGGCCAACACGATGACCAGCAGCGTCGAGACGCCGGTGGCGATGAGCGAGTTCAGGAAGTACGGGCCGGCATCGGAGGCGATGACCGCCTTGTACTGGTCCAGGGTCGGCTCGAAGAAGAAGGCCGGCGGGTTGGAGGCTGCGACGTTCTCCTGCTTGAAGGACGTCATCACCATCCAGGCGATCGGGGCGAAGAAGACCAGTGCCGCGATCCACGTGACGGTCGTCAGGACGCTGCCGCTGATGATCCCCTTGCGGCGGGGCTTCACGATGTCGCCGCGCCCCGTCGTCGTCCCTGCTCGTTGGGGGTCGAGGGTCGTGGTGCTCATGCCTGCTCCTTGTCGTCGAAGCTGCGGAAGATCAAGCGCAGCGCGAAGGTGGCGATGATGATGGTCGCGATGACCACGATGACGCCCATGGCGGCGGCCTGGCCGATGTCGAAGCCCAGGAACGCGCGCTGGTAGATGTAGAAGGGGAGGTTGGCGCTGGCGGTACCGGGACCGCCGGCGGTCATCAGGTAGATCTGGTCGAAGGTGTTCACCACGTAGATGGAACCGAGCAGGACCGCCAGTTCCATGTAGCGGCGCAGCGCCGGCAGGGTGACCAGGGTGAAGGTCTTCCACCAGCCGGCCCCGTCGAGCGAGGCAGCCTCGAGCACGTCCTTGGACTGGGCCTGCAGCCCGGCCAGGATCAGCAGCATCATGAACGGCGTCCACTGCCACACCAGCGCGATGATCACCGACAGCAGCGGCGCGGAGGAGGTGAAGTCGATCGGGTCGATGCCGACCAGTCCGATGACCCAGTTGACCATCCCGTAGCTGGGGTTGAGCATCGAGACGCTCCACAACATCGAGGAGGCGACCGGCATGATCAGGAACGGGGTGATCAGCAGCGTCCGCACGATGCCCCGGCCCAGGAACTCCCGGTCCAGCAGGACCGCGAAGACGGTACCCAGCACCAGTGCGACGACGACACAACCCAGGGTGATCAGGATCGAGTTCAGTGCGGCCACCCGGAACGTGGAATCGGTGAAGATGTCCACGAAGTTCTGCAGGCCCACGAAGATGTTGCCGTCGGGGCGCAACAGGTTCCAGGAGCGCAGCGAATACCAGATGGTCAGCAGGAACGGCAGCTGCGTCACCACGATGGTGAAGATCAGTGCCGGCAGCAGGGGAAGCCGGCGGCTCCACCCGTCCCGGCGTTTGGCCCGGCGCAGTTCCACCTCGTCCGGGCCGGAGCCCACGGCCCCGCGCCTGCGCGTTTCGGTCATCGTGCTCATGGCCTAGCCCTTCTTCTGGTAGGTCCGGGCCACGGTGGCCGCGAAGTCCTGCGATTGCCGCAGCGCATCCTCCACGCTTTGGCTGCCGGCAATGGCCGCGGAGATCTGCTGGGCCACCCGGGTGCCCAGGTCCTGGAACTCGGGGATGCCCACGAACTGCAGCCCGGTGTAGGGAACGGGATTGACCATGGATTTGGCCTGGGTCGCGTTGCCCATGGCCTTCAGGGTCGGATCGGCATAGTCCTTCGCGACCTTGGCATACTCGGGGATCTCGTAGGTGGACTTGCGGCTACCCGGTGGCAGGCGCTCCCAGCCGAGGGAATTGCCGACGAGCTTCATGTAGTCCTTGTTGGTCATCCAGGCGATGAAGTCCCAGGCGGCCTGCTTGTTCTTGCTGGTCTCCGGAATCGCCAGCGCCCACGTGTACAGCCAGCCGGCGGATTCGGTTTCCTTCACGGGGGCCAGCGCGTAGTTGGTCTTGCCGGTGACCTGCGACGATTTCGGGTCCTCGATGGAGGAGACCATGGCCGTCGCGTCGTACCACATGGCAGCGTTGCCCTGGGAGAACCGGGTGATGCAGTCGCCGTAGCCCGAGGTCGCGGCGCCGGGCTGGCCGTAGGTGCGTACCAGGTCGACGTACCCGGCCACGGCGTCGTGGACCTCCGGGGTATTGAGGGTGGCGTTCCAGCCCTCGTCGAACCAGCGGCCCCCGTAGGTGTTGATGACCGTATCCAGCGGGGCCATGACCTCGCCCCAGCCGGCCAGGCCGCGCAGGCAGATCCCGGCGAAGTCCTCGTCGGGGTTGTGCAGTTCCTTCGCGAAGCCGCGGATCTGCTCCCAGGTGGGCTGCTCGGGCATGTGGAGCCCGGCCTTCTCGAACAGGTCCTCGCGGTAGACCACGAAGGAGGATTCGCCGTAGAACGGGACCGAATACTGGCCGCCGTTGTGGGTCAGTGCCTCGCGGATGGTGGGGATGAAGTCCTGGGAGTCATAGCCCTTGGTCTGCTGCATGAACGGGTTCAGATCGGTGATCCACCCGTTCTCGGCCCACATCGGCGTCTCGTAGTTGGAGATCATCACGACGTCGAATTCCCCACCTTGTGTGGCGACCGATGCGGTGATCTTCGCGCGGGCCTCGTTCTCCGGCAGGGAGACGAAGCGGACGTCGATGTTCGGATGCTTGGAGCGGAAGTCCTTCATCAACGAAATCGCATCGGTCATCTGCGGGTTGGAGACGATGGCCACGACCAGGCTGGACTTCCCGCCGGCGGTGGCTTGCCCCGAACAGGCGCTGAGCCCGGCGGCCGCCATGGCGCCGACTCCGGCTCCGATGAATCCCCGGCGGCTGAGGGACAGGTCCCGAATCGCCATAGCTTGCTCCTCGCCCGAGCGACGCCTACTCGCTCATATGATGGTGTTCAAGTGCTCATTTGTTATGTGACTCTAGTCATATAAGATCATTTGAGCAAGACATGCAACTCACATGAGTCCAATGCGTCGCGGTGTCGACGGGAGACGGGGTAGGCCACATGCCAGAACGGCACGAGGAGATGCTGGCCCAGATCGCCAGCGAGTACTACCTCGACAACGAGTCCAAGGTGGAGATCGCCAAGAGCCACGGCATCTCGCGCTTCCAAGTGGCCCGCTACCTCGATGAGGCGCGCCGCGAGGGGATCGTGACGATCACGATCCGCCGCCCGGCAGCGAACCCGGCCAGCGGAGCGCGATTGGCGGCGGCCCTGGGCATCGAGTCGGTGACCATCGCCCCGGGGGCGGGGGACGCACGTGACCAGCTGGCACGCACCGCAGCCGGAATCGTGGCCGACGTCGTCACCGACGGCAGCCGACTCGGAGTTTCCTGGTCCCGCACCCTGCAATCCATGGCCGGGTACCTTCCCGACCTGCCCACTTGCGACGTGGTCCAATTGGCCGGCTCCATCTCCGTGACGGGAGGCGGCGGTTCGGGTTCACTGATCCACCGCCTGGGCCAGGTGGCCGGAGGCCGTACCTGGCCGCTGCCCGCGCCACTGATCGTCGAATCGGCAGACACTGCGGCCAGCCTGCGGCGGCAACCGGAGATCTCCGACGCGCTGCACGCCGCCGATGACCTCGACGTCGCCGTCGTCTCCCTCGGCGACTGGGTGCCGGGAAAGTCCACGGTGTACGAGCGGGTCTCCCCCGCCCAACGGAAGGCGGCGACCGCTGCGGGCGCCATCGCAGAATGCTCCGGACGCCTGTTGGCCGCCGACGGGGCCGCAGCCGATGGCGGCCTGGATGACTGCGTCATCGCGGTGACCTTGCAGCAACTCATCTCCACCCCGCAAGTAGTCCTCGTGGCGCCGAGCGAGGATGGTGTTGCCGGCGTGCGTGCTGCCGTTACCGCCGGAATCGCGAATCATCTGGTCATCGGCTCCGAACTGGCCAGGCATCTGGGTGCCGAACTGGGACTGGCTGACGAAAACCCGGCGACGGACGGGGCCACCGCGTGAAGCGCGTCGTCGTCGGCATCGATTCCTCCACGCAATCCTGCAAGGTCCTGGTGCTCGACGCCGTCACCGGTGCGGAACTGCGATCGGCCAAGGTGCCCCACCCGGATGGCACCAGCATTGATCCGCGCATCTGGGCCGACGCCCTGCGGAGCGCCTGGAAGCAGGCTGACCCCGGGTCGGCGGGAACCGTCATCGGAGTTGGACTCGCCGCCCAGCAACACGGCATGGTGGCGTTGGATTCCGACGGCGAGCCGGTCTACGACGCCCTGCTCTGGAACGACACCCGCAGCGCCCCCGAGGCCGCTGCGATGGTCCAGGACCACGGCGCCGCCTTTTGGGCCCACGAGGTCGGTTCAGTTCCGGTCGCCTCCTTCACGCTCACCAAGCTGGCCTGGTTGGCCCGGCATGAACCGGACGCCGCGGCACGGGTGCACCGGGTGGTGCTTCCGCATGACTACCTCAACCACGTGCTGACCGGCCGCTGGTTCACCGACCGCTCGGACGCCAGTGGCACCGCTTACTTCCACCCGGAGGTCGGATACCACGAGGCGGTGCTCCACGAATACTTCGGCAGGCTCCCCGAACTTCCCGAGGTCATCGAGCCCGGCACGTCCGGTGGGAAGCTGCTGGCTTCCTTCGGCGCGGGCGAGCCTCCCGTATCCGCCGGCGCCGGCGACAATGCCGCTGCAGCTTTGGGCCTGGGGATGCGGGCCGGGGAGATCGCCGTGTCGATTGGCACCTCCGGAACCGTGTTCGCCTCGGTTCCCGATCGGCCCACCGCCGACCCCACGGGAGCGGTGGCCGGATTCGCCGACGCCACCGGCGGATACCTGCCCCTTTTGGCCGTCATCAACTCCGCCCGCGTCATGGCATCGACCGCAGAACTGCTCGGCGTCGAGCTCCCCGAATTCGACCAGCTCGCCTCCGCCGGGGATCCGCTGGCCGGAGGGTTGAACCTGATGCCGTACTTCGACGGCGAACGCACCCCCAACCTGCCCGACGCCACGGGGAGCCTGACCGGCATCAGCCGGGCATCGCTGACCCGTGAGAACATGGCCCGGGCTTCGGTGCTCTCCGTGATGAATTCCCTCGCCGACGCCGCCCGGGCCCTCTCGGAGGTCTCGGTTCCGGCGCAGCGCGCCCTGCTGATCGGCGGCGGCGCCAGGTCGAAGTCACTGCGGGCGGTGGCGCCCGATCTGCTGGGCATCGAGGTCGACGTCCTGGCGGCCGGGGAATACGTGGCCCTGGGTGCCGCGCGGCAAGCCGCCTGGGCGGCCACAGGCGAGCTGCCGGCCTTCGAACGACACATTGAAACGCGGCTCAGCCCCTCGGGCGAGGCGTGGGGAACGCAGTCCCGCCAGCTGTACGCCGCCGAGCGGACGCGCCTCTACGGCGTCTAACCACAGCCACCACGGTGGCCCGATGAAAGGAAACCCCTGACATGGACACCTCGAACGTGACGGAGAACAGCGGCTGGTGGCTTGTGCTGGCCATCGTCACCGCCGGGCTGGCCGAAACCAAGGGACGACGCCGGTGGATCTGGTTCCTGCTGGGATTGCTCCTTGGCCCGATCGCCACGGCGCTCGTGGTCATCTGGGGCCGTCCCGCTCGCGGCAAGGGGAACGGCTGCCCGATAAACCGGGAGAACTGCGGACCTTGACCACACCTATTGCCAGCCGTCCTCACGACGAATGCGCAGCAAAGCCAGCGATCGGCCGTCGTCCAGCACGACAAGAGCCGCCCACCTTTAGTCGGATCACGACGTCATCATGGCTTGCTAGGCGCACAAGCCATGGGTCGCATATTCGGCGCAACGCGAGCGGTCGCAGGGGGTGTAATACGCTCGACTGAAAATGCACAAAGCCCAAAACCCAAAAAGGGATTGTTCAACGAAAATGAAAACCAGGTCACCATTATTAGCTAGTGCTACTGCAGCCTTGGCGCTTTGCATCGGAGTTTCCGGTGCTCAGGCGTCCGAAATCCCCACCTCGACCGTAACGAGCCCGACAACTTACATCGTCGGGCCTACGGGGGAAACTCTCAGGTTGCCAAAAGGAGACGGCCGGACGACGAGCGATGCAGATGTCGCAGAACTCAGCACCTTGACGCCGCTACTTTTAGACCCGGTCGATGTATTCAACTGTAATGTTCGCAAGAATTCCAACCATACGGTCAAGAACTACACCGCCAAAGCGTTCGGAAGCTTTACGGGCGGAACAGTAGCCCTGAAGTGTGAGACAGCAGAAGACGGATGGATCCGTATTAAAAGACAGCACGCCGACCAGTGGCAATACAAGCTTGACCGCGTAGCTGGAACAGGTACGTGGGACGACCTCATGGGGTTTGCGGTCAAGGAGGCACTTAGCCACCCCGGGACGATTGCCAATGGGGGGCAAGGCAAGCTCTGCTTCTCGACGCCCATAGAGCTCCACCGAGGCACGACAGTGGTGAAGTTCAATCCAACCGTGATCATCTCCATGAACAACAGAAAGGTCATCACTGCCTATCCGTCCAATAGGCAACAGTGCCATGGATAATTCGGAACGCAGCCAAGGGAGCATCAACGTGGAAACCAACTCCGTCGGATATTACATCGTCACTGAAACCTGGACGTCGGGTCTGCCTATTCAAGTGATTGACTCGACAGGCGATTTGGAAGGCCGGGCCACGGCACAGGACTTGCCCGACGATATCAATACGCAACTCCTGGTGGACATGACGGCATGGAATAGTCGCTTCCTGGCATCGCGCGCCGATGACGAGGGATGGCATTCCGAGGAGGATTTGGAACGTCATCTATCGGAAGGGCGGGCTCTTGCCGAAGCCTTCATGGCAGCGACGGAATCGACGGCCCCGGTACAGGTGAAACTGTGGGCCACGCGCGTCAAGGGGAGCTCAACGGCGCGCCCCGCGGAGGAGTTCGGATTTCGGCCATCGACATCAACGCTTCTTGGGCCCTGACTCCAGCAGGCCATCCCGGCACGGTAGCGGAAGAACCAGTCGCGCCTACTGCCAGCCGTCCTCGCGGAGCGTGCGCAGCAAAGTCAGCGCTCCGTCGTCGTCCAGGATGGCCAGCCCCTCCAGATAGGGCTTCGTGAATTCCCCACGTTCGGCGAGGTCTCCGAAGAGTTCGGGATCGCGCAGGAAGGCCAACGGGTCCTCATCCTGTGCTGCGGCGGCCGCCATGACGCGGTCGCGGAGCCGGTCCACGACCGCGATGGGCGCACCGGCTTCGTCGGTGCCGCGGGCATAGCGCGCCCACGAGGCGACGATCGCGGCGCTCAACCGCACCGATCCGCCGTCGGACAGATTGGCACGGATGACCGGGACCAGCCAGGTGGGGATCCTGTCGGAGGACTCGGCGGCCAGGCGGGCGAGAGTGTCCTGGATCTGTTCGTTGGCGAAGCGTTCGATGAGCTGGTGCCGATAGGCGTCCAGGTCGATGCCGGGGACCGGCCTGAGCGTGGGGGTGGCCTCGCGCTCCATGTAGGCGAGCAGGAAGTCGATGAAGAGCGGGTCGCCGCAGGCCTCGTGGGCGAAGCGGTAGCCGGCGAGGTACCCGAGGTAGGCGATGCCCTGATGGCTGCAGTTGAGCAGCCGCAGTTTCATCAGCTCGTAGGGCTCCACATCGTCGACGAGCTGGACCCCCACGGACCCCCAGTCGGGGCGGCCCGTGGGGAACTTGTCCTCCAGGACCCATTGGACAAAGTCCTCGCAGACGACCGGCCAGGCGTCCTGGACCCCGTATTCGCCGGCGATGGCGGCGCGGTCGGCGTCGGTGGTGACGGGGGTGATGCGGTCCACCATGCAGTTGGGGAACGGGACGTTTTTGATCATCCAGGCGCCCAGTTCCGGGTCCTTCAGCGTGGCGAAGGCGGAGAAGACGCGGGCCGCGAGGTGTCCGTTGCCCTGGATGTTGTCGCAGCTCATGATCGTGAACGGTACGGTACCCGCCTCCCGGCGTCGACGCAGCGCCTCGGTCACGAACCCGAACGTGGTGGCCGGGACGGCCCCGTCTGCCAGGTCGGCGGCAACCGCGGGGGTGGAGGCGTTGAATTCGCCGGTGGCGGCGTTGTAGTTGTAACCGCCCTCGGTGACGGTGAGCGAGACTATGCGCACGTCAGGGTCGACGAGTTGGGCCAGCACGGCCTCGGGGTCGTCCGGGGCGTAGAGGTAGCGGGCAATGGAGCCGATGACGCGGGCGTTGCGGCTGCCGTCGGGGGCCTTGTCCACCAGCGTGTAGAGCCCGTCCTGGTCGGCGAGCGCGTCGCGCATGCGCTGGTCGTGCGGCATCAGCCCGACCCCGCAGATCGCCCAGTCCAGATCCTTGCCCGCGTTCATCAGCCGGTCCAGGTACATGGCCTGGTGGGCGCGGTGGAATCCACCAACCCCGAAGTGCACGATTCCGATGCGTCGTTGCGCCAGGTCGTATCCGGGCACGGCGACCGTGTCGTTGAGGGATGACAGGTTCGCGGCGTTCAGACGCGTCATGGCAGGCTCCGATCGTGATGTGGCTAACACTGCGAGCATAACATATGAGCAATTCATGGTTCTCATATGAGCGCGGCGGAGAGAGGGGGTCCAGCCGCCCGCCGGGCTTGCTAGGGTGGGGCAGCGTGAGCCGATCCGTCCCGCCCCGTCGCGATACCGTCTGGAGCGCGCCGGGAATGCCGGCCCTGCTCCTGCTCACCGCCGCCGGGTTTTCCGGATATGCCGCCCTGTTGTCCGTCGCCCCGCTGTGGGCGGTGCGCGGAGGCGCAGATGCCGCGGGATCAGGACTGGTCAACGGGGCACTGCTGCTCGCCACCGTCCTCACCCAGGGGCTGGTGCCGCGCCTGCTGGAACGTTTCGGGACCACGCGCGTGCTCGGCGCCGGGCTGTTCCTGCTCGGCGCACCCAGCCTGCTGCTGCTGGTCTCGGACCAGCTGGGATGGATCCTGGCCTGGTCCATTGTGCGCGGTGTCGGCTTCGGCATCCTCACCGTCACGGGGTCGGCGGCGGTCGCCCTGCTGGTGCCGCCCGTCCGCCACGGCGCCGCCATCGGCGCCTATGGTGCTGCCATCGCCGTCCCCCAGCTGGTGGTCCTGCCCGCGAGCCCCTGGCTGGCCGAGACCTTCGGATTCTGGACCGTCTTCGCCCTGGGCACCTTGCCGCTGCTCGGCATCCTCGCCACCGGGCGCCTGGCCCACGCCCTGCAGGCGGACCGCCATGCCAGTTCCCTTGTGGCGGCCTCCACCCCGGCGGGTGCCGAACCCACCGGGCGGCGTCGCCGGTTGGTCCCCGCCGGGCTGCTGCGCCCCATGCTGCTGTTGCTCGGCGTCACCCTGGCCGGCGGCGCGCTGATCACGTTTGCCCCGCAATTCAGCTCGGTTCCGGCCGCCACGTCCGGCGGCCTGGTCCTGCTCACGGCGGCTGCGGCCCTGAGCCGGTGGAAGGTCGGCGCACTGGCCGACCGGTACGGCGCGCACCGCTTCCTCTGGCCGCTGGTGCTGTGCACGGTCATCGGACTGGGGCTGGCCGCTGCCGCGATCCGCGATGCCGACGCCACCCGGGTCCTGCTTCTGCTGGCGGCGATGGCCCTGGTCGGGATCGCCTACGGCGGGCTGCAGAACCTGACACTGCTGCTCTCCCTCTCCGCAGTGGACCGCCGCGACTACGGGACGGCCAGCGCCGTGTGGAACATCGGGTTCGACGCCGGCACTGGACTCGGATCGGTCCTGGTCGGACTGCTCGCCGCCGGGTTCTCCTTCCCCACCGCACTACTGGTCGCCGCGGCGCTCTCGCTGGCCACCCTGCCGTTGGCGCTGCGTCGCCGGGCAGCACGGACCGGGCACTGATACACGCCTCCGGGCACGACGCCGGTGGATGCGGATCCGGGCACGAAAACTCCTTATGCTGTGCTCATGGGAACGACGGAAGAAGCAGTTGATGGTGCCCGCCAGGCGGCGCATAGCCAAAGGTTCGAGCGGGTGGCCCGCGCAGGGTATGCCGCCAACGGGGTCCTGCACCTGACCATGGGTTTCCTGGCCATCAACGTGGGGCGCGCTTCCGGAGGCGAAGCCAGCCAGTCCGGCGCCATCAGCACCCTGGCGAAGCAACCGGGTGGCGGGGTCCTGATCTGGATCTGTGCCCTGGGTTGCCTGCTGCTGGGCCTGTGGTGCGTGGCCCAGGCCCTCTTCCCGGGAGAAGACGGGGCGTTCTACCGGATCAAGCAGGCGGGCACCGCCGTCGTCTTCGGGGTGATCGGTTCGACGTTCATCCGCTACGCAGTGGGCAGCAGCCACGGTTCCTCGAAGCAAAGCAGCACTGTTTCCAGCACGCTGATGTCCTCCGGGCCAGGCAGTGTGGCGCTGGTGTTGGCCGGGTTGGTGGTCATCGGCATCGGCGGCTACTTCGTCTACCGGGGCGTCTCCCGCAGCTTCCAGAAGGTCCTGCGCCCGCAGGAGAACCAGGGAATGCGGTGGCTCGTCAATGGCTTCGGGACCGTCGGCTACATCGCCAAGGGCCTGGTCCTGGCCGCGGTGGGCCTGTTGTTCATCGTCGCCACGGTGCAGCACGATCCGCAGGATGCCACCGGTGTCGACGGCGCGCTGAAGGCGGTCCGGGACCAGCCGGCGGGCCCCGCGGCGTTGACCGCCATGGCCGTGGGGCTCATGGCGTATGGGATCTTCCTGTTCCTGCGCGCCCGCTACGACCAGATGGACTAGGCCGGGCTATTCGAGGATGACGTTGCGGCGTTCGATCGCCGGGCAGGCATCCATCACCACGTCGAGCCCTGCCGCCTTGGCCCGCGCCGCCGCTTCCTCGTCGATCACGCCGACCTGCAGCCAGACGGCCTTCGCGCCGATCTCGATGGCCTGGTCCACGATGGCCCCGACCTTGGTGGAATTCACGAAGCAGTCCACGACGTCGATGCTGCCCGGGATCTGGTCCAACCGGGTGTAGCCGCGTTCGCCGTGCACCGTGTCGCCCTTGAGCGAGACCGGGACGATGTCCATGCCGAGCTCATCACGGATGATGCGGGCCACGCCGACGGCGGCCCGCCGCGGGTTGTTGGAGAGCCCGACGATGGCCCAGCGGCCCGGGGTGGTAAGCAGGCGCCGGATGGTGTCCCGGTCGTTGATGTGGTGCAGGCCCAACGCCGGGCCATCGGTTCCGGCACCGCCGAGCACTGGTTCGCGCAGGACCGGTTCGGCCAGCACGGGGTCCCCGACGTTCAGGACCGGTTCGGTGGTCCCGCTGGCCGGGTCTCCGGTGCGCAGCTGGGGGTCGGTGGTTCCCAACGGCGGGCCCTCGACCTCGGGGACGACGGGTTCGGGGATCTCCCCGGGACGCGTGGAATCCCCGAAGAGGCCCTCCGGCAGGTCGCTGCCTCCGGCACCGGGGTCCTCCCCCGGTGCCGCAGGGATCTCGACGTCGGCGATCTCCGGTGCCGGGATCTCGACCTCGGGGATCTGGGCCTCCGGGACTCCGGCGAGTTCGGCCTCGGACGGCTCGTGCTGGGCTGCTGGTTCCGTCATGCGTCCACAGTACAAGCCGAGGCCCGGCAGGTCAGCCCGTCGGGTCACACCGCCGTGGCCGGCACCGACTGCGTGGCGGTGGCCGCGTGTTGGGTGAAGGCCCCCCGGTAGGCGGCCGCCGGATGCGTGTCCTCCAGCCGCGCGGATCGGCCGAAGACCTTTTCGCGCAGGGTGCCGGGGGCGTATTCGGTCTGGGCCAGGCCGCGGGCGCGCAATTCCGGCAAGGCCCCTTCGATGAAGTCCGTGTAGGAACCGGGGAGCACCTGGTTGATGATGTTCACCCCATTGATCCCCGCGTCCTGCCACCGTTCGAGCTCGTCGGCGATCTGTTCGGGGGTGCCGGAAATCTGCTGGGCCTTGGCCCGGTAACGGGCCAGGTCCCCAATGGTCGGCTTGCCCCCGGGAACCGAGGCGATGGCCGCCTCGAGGACGCCGCGCGCGCCTTCGGTTTCCACCTCGCCCAGCGGTGTGTCGTGGTCCAATCCCCCCAGATCGACACCGATGCCGCCACCGATGTGGGCGATGATCGCGTCCAGGTCCAGGTACTCGTCGTACTCGGCTTCCTTGCGCTTGACCTCGGCCTCGGTGCTGCCCACGACGAAGGACAACCCGGCGAAGATCTTCACGTCCCCGGGAGCCCTGCCGGCCTGCGCCTCGAGGTTCCTGATGGCCGCGGCCTGCTTGCGCACGTAGTCGGTGTGCGGGGCGAACAGGAACGTCGCCTCGGCGTGGGCCGCGGCGAAGGCCTTGCCGCGCGGCGAACTGCCGGCCTGGAAGAGGAACGGGGTGCGTTGCGGGCTCGGGGAGCTCAGATGCGGGCCCTCGATGGAGTAGCGGGTGCCTTCGTGGTGGATCTTGTTGATCAGCGCCGGATCGGCGAAGCGGCCGGCCTGCTTGTCGGCCAGCAGTGCGCCGTCCTCCCAGGACCCCTCCCAGAGCTTGTAGACGGCGGAGACATATTCGTCGGCCCAGTCGTAGCGGTCCTCGTGGGCGGCGAGCCCCTTCGCGCCGAAGTTCCGGTGCGCGTTCTCCAGGACGCTGGTCACGATGTTCCAGGCGACCCTGCCACCGGAGAGGTGGTCCAGCGTGGAGAACTGGCGGGCCATCTGGAACGGCTCGGACTGGACGACGGAGCTGGTCAACGCCAACCCGATCTGCGAGGTCGTCGCGGCCAGTGCCGAGGCCAACACCAGTGGATCGTTCGAGGGGATCTGCAGCCCCTTGTCGACCAGGGACGCCCAGCCGCCCTCGTGGTTTCCATAGAGGCCCACGACGTCCGCGAAGAACATGGCGTCGAACTTGGCCGCTTCCAGTTCCCGGGCCAGGTCCACCCACAGGGCCAGGTCGTTGAAGCGGTGCTGTTGGGCCTCGGGGTGGCGCCATTGGCCGCCGAGGATGTGGCTGGGCGTGTTCATCAAAAAGGCGCTCAGCAGCAGGCGGGGGCGTTCGGTGGTGCTCATGCGGGTGCGTTCCCCTTCTCGGTGGTGGTGGCCTCGCCGATGCTGTTCAGGCCGGTGGGGATGGTTCCGTTGACGTGGAATTCGCCTACGGCGCGGGCCTTGAAGATCGCCGGGTTGTGCGTGGCGACCGTGCGGGCGTTACGCCAATGCCGGTCCAGCGACTTGCCCCGGCTGGTCGCCGAGGCGCCGGTGACGTCGAAGAGGGCAGTCGTGGCTTCCAGGATGAGCGGCGGAACGGCCACGTGGGCCTTTTCCACCCCGAGTTCGGCGCGCAGGAAGGCGGCCTCCTCGTCCAGTCCGAGCGCCGGGTCGACGGCGGCATCCAGGTCGCGGGCCGCTGCGGCGACGATGGCCTCGGCGGCGTAGACCTTCGAGGCCAGGGTGCCGACATGTTCCTGGATCTGCGCGTCGTCGCGGAACAGCCCGCCGGATCCTGTGTTGAAGGTACGGGTCCGGGCGGACACCAGGGCCGAGGCGTCCCGCAGGGCTGCCCGGCCGATGCCGGCCAGCACGGCGAGCAGGACGAGTTGGAAGAAGGCAGGTTCCAGGGTGCTGGTGACCTTGCGGTGGATGATGTTGGATTCCTCGACTGGCACGTTCTGAAAGAGCGCCGTTCCGGTGCCGGTCAGGGGTTGGCCGAACCCGTCCCAGTCGTCGTGGATGACCACGCCGGCGGCGTCTGCCCGCACGACGGCGTACTGGCGTCCCTCGATTCCCTCGGTGCTGGCCATGACGACGACCCAGTCGGCGAAGATGCTGCCGGTCGTGTAGTACTTCGCCCCGTTGAGGATCCATCCGCCGTCGTGCTTCGACAGCCGCGTCGCGGTGGTCCCCAGCGCGTTGCCGCCGCGTTCGGTGGCCGCATTGCCGAAGATCTCCCCGGCCAGCACGCGGGGGAACCAGGTGTCGCGGAAGGGGCGCGGTTGCAGCGCGATGGTTTCGACGAAGGCGAAATGCGAGCGCAGCAGGTGCGAGACGTTCGAGTCGGCCTCGGCCAGCTCGATGAGCAGCCGGAAGAGGTGTTCGTGGGTGACGGGGTCACCACCGTGTTCGGCCGGGACGCGCAGCGTGGTGAATCCCGAGTCCTTGAGCCAGCCGATCTGCTCGAAGGGCAGCACGTGGTCCTGTTCGCGGGTGACGGTTCCCTCGGCGATGCGCTCGAAGACGGGGCGGAAACGGTCCGCGAGGGCTGCATAGCGTGCCTCGGATCCGTCCGGGGCTGCGGTGGCCGGCGATGCCGGTGCCGTGGTGGTTTCACTCATGATGGGTCCTAACTGATGGTGGCGGGCTCGGGCTGGGAGGAGGCATCGGCGTCGTGCCGTGCATCCAGGTCACGCGCCCCGGTTTCCGGGGCGAGCAGTGTGGTGACCAGGGTGATGGCCCCGACGCCGACGAAGTAGGCGATCACCCAGAAGGGGCTGCCACCCCCGGCTGCCAGCAGGGCGGTGGCGACCAGCGGGGCCAGGCCGCCGCCGAGGACCGAACCGATCTGGTAGCCCAGCGAGACTCCGCTGAAGCGCACCCGGGTGTCGAAGAGTTCGGAGAAGAACGCCGCCTGCGGTCCGTACATGGCGTCGTGCCCGATGTTCATGCCCAGCACCACGGTGAAGACGATGAGCACGAAGTTCCCGGTGTCCAGCAGCGGGAAGGCAATGAGGGCCACCAGGATGCTGAAGATCCCGCCGAAGAGGTAGGTGCGGCGGCGGCCGAGCCGGTCCGATACCCAGCCCCAGAAGGGGACGGAAACCAGGCCGAGGGCCGAGGCGATGAGGATGGCCTGCAAACCGGTTTCACGGCTGGTGCCACCCTGGGCGAGGTAGGTGAGGATGAAGACGGTGTAGACGTAGTAGAACGCGTTCTGGGCCAGCCGCAGCCCGGTGGTCAGGGCGACCTGGCGGGGGTGGGTGCGCAGCGATTCCAACACGGGGCGGCGCGCGACGGCGCCGGTGTCCACGATGCGCTTGAACGAGGCACTGTCCTGGATCTTCAGGCGCACCACCAACCCGACGACGACCAGCAGGATGCTGGCCAGGAACGGCAAGCGCCAACCCCAGGCCAGGTAGGCGTCCTCGGGCATGGACGATTCGAGGGCGAGCAGGACGCCGGTGGCCAGCAGCATGCCGGCGCTGGGGCCGATCTGGGTGGCGCTGCTGGTGAACCCGCGCTTGCCGGGGGCAGCATGTTCGACGGTCATCAGGGCGGCTCCGGCCCATTCGGCGCCGTAACCGATCCCCTGCAGCACGCGCAGGGCCAGCAGCAGTGCCGGGGCAATCCAGCCGGCGGTGTCGTGGGTGGGCAGCAGGCCGATGGCCGTGGTGGCCAGGCCGGTGAGCAGCAGGGAGGCGACCAGGACTGTCTTGCGCCCGATCCGGTCCCCGAAGTGGCCGCCGAGCACGCCACCGATGGGGCGGGCGATGAAGCCGACCGCGTAGGTGGCGAAGGCCGCCATGGTGCCGATCAGCGGGTCGGCGGGGGCGAAGAACAGCGGGCCGAACACGGTGGCCGCGGCCAGGCCGTAGAGGACGAAGTCGTAGCCCTCGATGGTGGTGCCCACCAGGCTGGCAACGGCGACGCGGGATCGCATGTGCGGTGGTTGTGGGGTTGAAGTGGTGCTGCTTGTGGTCATGTCTGGTCCTCCTCGGGTCATGCCGGGGAAGAGCCCGCCCGCACCCCCGTCCGCCGGTTCCGGGCGGACGGGGACGAAGAAAGGCCTCTCCATCGGTCCTGGCAGGAGCACCAGCCCTCGGGGGGTGGTTGCTGCGGCGTCAACGAGCCAGGTCTCTCAGCCGCTCTGGATGGTGGTGGTGCGGTTCCCTAGCTGGTGGGCAGCTCGGCGGTGGCCAGGCGGTAGCCTGCGGCGCGGTGGGTGTCCTTCACCCGGTCGCCGGCCCCGAAGAGCTTCTGGCGCAGGGTGCCGGGCTCGTATTCGGTGGGGTAGGCGCCCAGGGCCTGCAGTTCGGGGATGACATGTTCCACGACGTCCTCGAACGTGCCCGGGGTGATGGCGTAGGCCAGGTTGAACCCGTCGACGTCGGTGTCCTGGACCCATTCGACGAGCTTGGCCGCGACTTCCGCGCCGCTGCCGACCGTGACCGGGCCGAATCCGCCGACGCCGATCCATTCGGCGAGCTGGCGGATGGTCCAGGGCTTGCCGTTGTCGCCGGAGGCCTTCTTGAACGTCTCGACCGAGGACTGGATGGCGTTGGACTGCACGTCCTCCCCGATCACGTCATCGAGGTCGTACTGGGACATGTCGATGCCGGTCCAGCCGGAGAGCAGTGCCAGGGCGCCGTCCAGGTCGGTGTAGGAGGCGTAGTCCTCGTACTTGGCCTGCGCCTCCTCGCTGGTGGCCCCGGTGATGATGGTCTGCATGGTGTAGATCCTGACGTCGTGGGCATCGCGTCCGGCGGCCACGGCATTGGCGCGGATCTTCTGCACCGATTCCACGAGCAGTTCCTTGGTGGGGCAGTTCACGAAGACCGATTCGGCGTTCTCCCCGGCGAATTCCAGCCCGCGCTTGGAGGCGCCTGCCTGGTAGATGACCGGGGTGCGCTGCACCGAGGGTTCGGTGATGGCAATGCCCGGCACCTTGAAGTACTTGCCCTGGTGGCCGATCTCGTGGACCTTGGACGGGTCGGTGTAGACGCCGGACTCACGGTCGCGGAGGACGGCGTCGTCCTCCCAGGAGCCCTCGAGCAGCTTGTAGACGACCTCGAGGTATTCATCGGCGTGGTCATAGCGCTCGTCGTGTTCCATCTGGTCTTCCTGGCCCATGTTGCGGGCGGCGGAGGGCAGGTAGCCGGTGACGACGTTCCAGCCGATGCGCCCGTTGGTCAGGTGGTCCAGGGTGGCCAGGCGGCGGGCGAACGGGTAGGGGTGCTCGTAGGCGGTGCCGGCGGTGACGCCGAAGCCCAGGTGCTCGGTGACGGAGGCCATGGCCGAGACCAGCAGGAAGGGGTCGTTGACCGGGACCTGCGCGCCGGCGGAGAGCGGCACGGAATTGGTGGAGCCGTAGACGTCGTAGGTGCCCAGCACGTCGGCGATGAACAGGCCGTCGAAGAGGCCCTTTTCCAGGGTCTTGGCCAGTCCGGTCCAGTAGCCGAGCTCCTTGTAGCGCCAGGCCTGGTCCTGTGGGTGGCGCCAGAGGCCGGGCGACTGGTGGACCACGCAGTTCATGTCGAATGCGTTGAGGCGGACGTGGCGTCGTGCCGGTGTGGTGCTCATTGTTCTCCTTCGGTGGTCCTGAGGTCGCCGACGGCGCTGAGCTTGCGCGGGGCCGTGGCGTTGACCTCGTAGTCGCCGACGATGCGGGACTTGTACATGGCGGGGTTGTGCGTGGCCACGGTGCGCGCATTGCGCCAGTGGCGGTCGAGGTTGCAGCGGGTGGAAGTCGATGAGGCGCCGAGGCCGTCGAAAAGCGCGGTGGCGGCCTGCAGGACCAGCGGCTGCACGGCGGACTGCGCGCGGTTGGCAGCGAGCTCGCAGATCGCATACTGCTCGGCGGCGCTCAGGCCCGGTTGGCCGATCGCCTCCTCGAGTTCGGCGGTGGCAGCCAGCACGATCGCATCCACGGCGAAGGTCGTCGCGGAGATCTCCCCGATGACCTGCAGTACCTGGGGCTCACGGCGTGAGGCCACCCCGGTCCCGGTGCTGAAGGCGCGGGTCCTCAGCTGGGTGTGGGCCCGCGCGTCGGCGAGCACGGCGCGGGCGATGCCCGCCTGGACGGCGAGCAGGACCAGCTGGAAGATGGCCGACTCCGGATGCACTTCCAGGACCGCAGGATCCAGCAGGGTGTCGACCGGGACCCGCTCAAAGGTCGTGGAACCGGTGCCGGTGAGCTGCTGGCCGAAGCCGTCCCAGTCGTCATGGATCCGCACCGCAGAATGCCGGGTGGAGACCACGGCGATGTGCCGGCCGGGAACTCCGGACGCCGATGCGGTGACCGCGACCCAGTCGGCGAAGATCGTTCCGGTGCAGTAGTACTTCTGCCCGGTGAGCAGCCATCCGGTGCCGGTCGGCTCGACGACGGTGTTCAGCTTCCCCAGGTCGTTGCCACTGCGTTCGGTGTAGGCGTTGCCGACGATCTGGCCCGTGGCGAAGCGGGCAAACCAGCGGGCCTTCACCGACTCGTCCTCGAGCAGCAGCACCGATTCGACGAAGCCGATGTGCGAACGCAACAGCTGGGCGATCTGCGAGTCGGCCTCCCCGAGTTCGATCAGCAGGCGGAAGGAGTCCACCAGGGAGGCGCCGTACCCGCCGGCTGCGCGCGGGACGCGCAGGGCGCCGAACCGGACCTGGTTCAGCCAGCCGACCTGTTCGATGGGCAGGATCCGCCCGGCATCGCGCTCCGCTGCGCCCTCGGCGATGCGCGCGAACACGGGACGGAAGATTGCTGCGAGTTCGTCGTAGCGGGAGTCGGCGGGCACGCCGGGGGTCAGCTTGATCAGGTGACGGGGGGCCACCTCGTCGATCGGCACAGCGGACATTGGCAATCACTCCATCGGTTCCGGCGTGAGCACCTTCCTCCCGGGTGAACGGGAAGGGGTTGCTGCGGCGTCATCGAGCCAGATCTCTCGGCCGCTCTGGATGGTTACTGCCTCCATTGGGCCATACGAAGTCCCCCCGCGACAACCGCCGTCCCCCACATGACGCCCCGCCCCACCCCGGGAGCACCCCCGCCGGACCACCACCCGACATCGAACGATGGCGGTGATTTCGGGGTTTTTCGTGCCATTTGTTCAGCGGCCGGATCCCCGCAACACCCCGGATGAAATATTTCGCAACGCGTCGCAGAAGTTGCCCGGACCCCGCCCGCTGGGATTCAGTGGAGGGGAACCCATCCCGAGCGGCCGAGAGACGTGGCTCCGTGACGCCGCAGCAACCACGCCGGGCAGCGCAGCACCCCAGGTGTTGCGGTATCCGGCACAGGTGCTTCTGCCATGACCGATGGAGCTGATTTCATGAGCACTGCCCCTGCATCCACCACCGTCCCCCTGGACGCGTCCGCCGTCGACCCCGACGCGGTGTTCGCCACCGAGGCCGAACGCCTTGACTTCTGGGCCGCCGCCGCGGCCCGGCTCGACTGGGTCGACCCCTGGCACACCGTCCATTCCTCCACCGGCGTGGACCCGCAGGCCCGCAGGGGCCCCGAGCTGCGCTGGTTCGAGGGCGGGACGCTGAACGCCGCGGTGAACTGCGCCGACCGCCACGTCGCCGCCGGCCGCGGGGACAAGGTGGCCCTGCATTTCGAGGGCGAACCCGGGGACCGCCGCACCATCACCTATGCGGAGCTGACCGGCCTGGTCTCCCAGGCAGCCAACGCCCTGACCGCACTGGGCATCGGCGCCGGCGACCGGGTGGTCATCTACCTGCCGGTGTTGGTGGAGACAGTGGTCATCACCCTGGCGTGCGCCCGCATCGGTGCGGTGCATTCACTGGTCTTCGGTGGTTTCTCCGCCGAGGCCCTGCGGTTCCGTGTGGAGGACACCGGAGCCAAGCTGCTGGTCACCACCGACGGGCAGTATCGCCGCGGTACAGCGGTCCCGGTCAAGGACAACGCCGACGCAGCGGTGGCCGGGGACAACGCGATCGAACACGTGTTGGTCATCCGCCGCACCGGCAGCGACATCGCCTGGACCGCCGGCCGGGACCTGTGGTGGCACGAGGCGGTCGAGACCCAGCCGCGCACGCACACCGCCGAGGCGTTCGACGCCGAGCACCCGCTGTTCATCATGTACACCTCGGGCACCACCGGCCAGCCCAAGGGCCTGGTGCACACCACCGGCGGCTACCTCACCCAGGCATCCTTCAGCCACGAATTCCTCTTCTCCCACCCCGACCCGGCCCGCCGCCGCCACGACGTCCACTGGTGCACCGCCGACCTGGCCTGGGTCACCGCCCACACCTACGAGATCTACGGCCCGCTCTCCAACGGCGTCACCCAGGTCATCTACGAGGGCGTGCCCAACGCCCCGCACCCGGGCCGGCACTTCGAGATCATCGAACGCTACTCGGTGACCAGCTACTACACCGCCCCCACCCTGGTCCGCTCGCTCATGGGCTGGTTCCCCGACGGCATCCCCGCCGACCACGACTTCTCCTCCATCCGCCTGGCCGGCACGGTCGGCGAAGCGGTCAACCCGGAGGCCTGGCGCTGGCTGCGCACCCAAGTCGGCCGCGACTCGCTGGTCCCCGGCGAACCGGACTCCGGCATCCCGATGGTGGACACCTGGTGGCAGTCCGAAACCGGGGCCACCATCCTCTCCCCCCGCCCCTCCGACACCGTTTTCAAACCCGGCTGCGGCACGCGCGCCCTGCCCGGGGTCTCCACCGCCATCGTGGACGACGACGGAGCCCGGGTCCCGGCACAAGTCCAGGGAAACATCGTGCTCACCTCCACCGGCCCGGCCATGGCCCGCACCGTGTGGGGCAACCCGGAACGCTACTTCACCAGCTACTGGGAGAAGTACGCGGCCCGGGGCTGGTTCCTCGCCGGCGACGGCGCCAAGTACGACGACGACGGGGACGCCTGGATCCTGGGCCGCACCGACGACGCGCTGAACGTCTCCGGACACCTGCTCTCCACCATCGAGATCGAATCGGCGCTGGTCTCCCACCCCGCGGTGGTCGAGGCGGGGGTCTGCCCGACCACCGATGCGAAGACCGGCCATGCTGCCACCGCGTTCGTGGTCCCCCACGACCACTCGCTCATCGGCGCCGGCACCGCCGCCGGGTCCAGTCCCGAACAGCTGGCCGCTGCAGCGGAACTGCGCGCGCACGTCGCCACGCAGATCGGCCCGATCGCCAAGCCCCGCGACATCGTGTTCGTCCCGGACGTGCCCAAGACCCGGTCGGGGAAGATCATGCGCCGGCTGCTGACCCAGCTGTTCGAGGGAACGGCGCTGGGAGATACGACCAGCCTGCAGAACGAACCCTGCATCCCGGAACTGCAGCGGATCTGCTCCCCGGCGTAGGCCGGGGCCGGTCGCCGGTCACATCCGGCCGCCGGACGCTGCTGTGTACTTCCGGACCGCGTCGTCGCGGAGCCGCACGTACTCGTATTCCTGGGCGGCGGCGCGCTGCCAATTCACCCTGTAGAAACCGCCGATGGCCCGGAGCACCCGCAGCAGCGGGTTCGCGCGGGCCGGGCGGCGGGCGCCCGAATCGGTGGTGGCGGTCAAGGGAAGGAAAGCGCGGTTCGTGGTCATGGAACCAGCGTCCGCGCACCGCTCCCGCCCCCGCCACGATTCGGCCCACGCCGAACCCTCGCGGGTTGGCCCGGGCGCCCCTACGCTGATTCCATGCACATCACGCTGACCCCGGAGGACCTGACCCGCATCAGGTTCGAGTCCTCGCCGCTCTGGGAAACCGTGGCCAGCATCCGCACCCTGCAACGCCAACCGGCCATCCACCGCCCCTGGGTCCAGGCCACCCGCCAGGCCCTGTCCGACTCAGCGGACCCGGACAGGGCACGCCACGTGGACATCCTGGCGACCCTCGTGCGCCCGCAGGCGTACCTGGCCGATGCGCTGACCCCCACGCCGTCCCGCCACGGCGACTTCGAGGCCTCGCTGGCCGACGTGGCCAACGTCGACCCCGACATCTGGCGGGACAACCTCGAGTACCTCCGCCGGTTCGAGCCCACGCCGCGCCACGTGCGGACGGTGGACCTGCTGCTGCAGGACCTGGCGGCGGGCATCGCCCTGATCGTTGACGCCCTGCGCTGGTACTGGGCGCTGGCCATCCGGGACTGGTGGCCTCGGTTGCGGTCCCTGCAACTCGCCGACATCGACTGGCGCCTGGCGCAGATCTCCCAGCACGGGATCCACGAGGTCCTGAAATCCCTGCACCCCAGCGTGATCCCCACGGCCACCGGACTGGACATCGTGCGCGACTGCGACGCCGACATCCCGCCAGACCCCGGCTCGGGTCTGATCCTGGTCCCCAACGCGTTCATCTGGCCCGAAACCCTGGTGCTCAACGTCGCCCCGTTCGTCCCGACCCTGACCTACGCCCCGCGTGGTGTGGGCCGGCTCTGGGAATCGGCGCCGTCCTGCCCCGACGCACCGCTGGCCAAGCTGCTCGGGAAGACGCGGGCGCAGATCCTCGCCCAACTCGATGTCCCGATGACGACGACGCAGCTCTCCTGTGCACTCGATCTCGCCCCGGCGACGGTCAGCACCCATCTGAAGGTCATGTCCGAGGGCGGGCTGGCCGTGCCGCTCCGCGCCGGTCGCGAAGTGTTCTACCGCCGGGCCGAGGTCGGCGAAAGCCTGCTGTTGGCCGGGGCGTAGGCGAGGGGCCTCAGCCCGGGGCACCCGCGGGAACCGGGGCCGCCAGCAGGTCGGCGTCGACTTCGACGACCTCGCCGTTGAGCACCCGCGGGTGGACCACGCCCCGCAGCGAGCCGACCAGGAGCCGGATCAGGGTGCCGTGGGCGACGACGATCATCTTCGTCCCGGGGTGCGCGCAGACGATCCCGCGCAGTGCCTGAACCGCCCGGTCCACCACCTCGGCCTCCGGCTCGGCGGTGGCCAGCAAGGCGTCCAGGGTTGCACGGTCCATGCCCGCGACCACCCGGCCCTCGCCCGCGCCGTAGTGGCGTTCCTGCAGCCCCTCCACCGGCGCGATGGCGTGCAGTCCGAGGCGGTCGCCGATGATGGATGCCGTTTCCACGGCCCGCCCCAGGGGCGAGGAGACCAGCAGATCCCAGGCGCCGCCGTCGTGCCCCAAGCGTTCCAGCTCCCGCGCCGCCGTCTCTGCCTGATCGCGGCCAGCGCCGTTCAGGGGGATGTCGGTTTGGCCCTGGAGGCGTCCTTCGGCGTTCCAGTCGGTCTCCCCGTGGCGGACCAGTGCGATGCGTGTTCCCATGCCTCCAGCCTACGGGGGGCGCCCCCGGCTGCCACGCTGCGCAACATTCTTTGATGCCGGCCCAGGGTTTGCGACCATGGAGGGAACCATCCCGAGCGGCCGAGAGATCTGGCTTGTTGACGCCGCAGCAACCACCGGAACCCACCGGCGCGGTGCTAACGCCAGAGACGATGGAGCGCAGCGTGAACCGCTGCACGGTTCCCCCGGCGGACCGCACCATGGCCGGGATCGGCAGCAGCCGGAAACCAACCTCGAAGGAGCCAACGCCTAGATGTCGGATCACCAGTTCGGATTCCGTACGCGCGCCCTGCACGCCGGGGGCACCCCCGATGCCGAGCATGGCGCCCGTGCCGTGCCGATCTACCAGTCGACTTCGTTCGTGTTCAAGGACACCGACGACGCCGCCAACCTGTTCGCCCTGCAGAAGTACGGCAACATCTACTCGCGGATCGGCAACCCCACGGTCGCCGCGTTCGAGGAGCGCATCGCCTCGCTGGAGGGCGGGATCGGCGCGGTGGCCACCGCCTCCGGCATGGCCGCCGAATTCATCACCTTCGCGGCGCTGACGCAGGCCGGGGACCACATCGTGGCCTCCTCCAAGCTCTACGGCGGCACCATCACCCAGTTGGACGTGACGCTGCGCCGCTTCGGGGTCGAGACCACGTTCGTGGACAGCAACGAGGCGGCCGACTTCGCCGCCGAGATCCGCCCGGAGACCAAGGCACTCTACACCGAGATCGTGGCCAACCCCTCCGGCGACCTGGCCGACCTGAAGGGCCTGGCCGCCGTCGCCCACGAGGCCGGCATCCCGCTGATCGTGGACTCCACACTCACCCCGCCCTACATCCTGCGCCCGATCGAGCACGGGGCCGACATCGTCATCCACTCGGCCACCAAGTTCCTCGGCGGCCACGGCACCACCCTGGGCGGCGTCGTCGTCGAATCCGGGCGGTTCAATTGGGGCAATGGGAAGTTCCCGACCATGACCGAACCGGTCCCCTCCTACGGCAATGTGTCCTGGTGGGGGAACTTCGGCGAGTACGGGTTCCTCACCAAGCTGCGCTCCGAGCAGCTGCGCGACATCGGGCCCTCGCTCTCCGCCCAGTCGGCCTTCCAGCTGCTGCAGGGCGTCGAGACGCTCCCGCAGCGCATGGACGCCCACCTGGCCAATGCCCAGCGCGTCGCCGAATGGCTCGAAGCCGACCCGCGCGTGACGTACGTGAACTATGCGGCACTGCCCTCCCACCCGCAGCACGAGCGGGCGAAGGAGCTGCTGCCCGACGGCGTCGGCTCGGTCTTCAGCTTCGGTGTTGCGGGAGGCCGCGAGGCCGGTGGACGGTTCATCGAGGCGCTGCAGCTGGCCAGCCACCTGGCCAACATCGGCGATGCCCGCACCCTGGTCCTGCACCCGGGCTCGACCACGCACCAGCAGCTGTCCGCGGACCAGCTGGCCGCAGCCGGCGTGCCGGAGGACCTGATCCGGCTCTCCGTCGGCCTGGAGGATGTCGAGGACATCGTCTGGGACCTGGACCAGGCGCTGACCGCCTCCCAGCAGGCCTCCGCCACCCCCTCCGACGCCTCGGCCAAGGACGGTGCGGCCTGTGCGGTCCCGGCAGGTGCCGGCGAGCAGATCGGAGCCGCCCAATGAGTGCCGCAACCGCAGAACGCAACTGGGTCGGCCCGTCCGCCCCCGAACGCCTGAACATCCTGCGCGCAACACAGTCCATCGCGATCGTCGGCGCCTCCGACAAGGCCGCCCGCGCCTCCTACTTCGTGGCGACGTACCTGCTGTCCTCGACGCGCTACCGGGTCTACTTCGTGAACCCGGTCCTCGCCGACAAGGGCGCCACGATCCTGGGTCACCCGGTCTACCCGTCGCTGGCCGACCTGCCCGAGGTCCCGGACCTGGTCGAGGTGTTCCGCAAGGCGGAGGACACCCCCGGGATCGTCGAGGAGGCCCACCAAGCAGGTGCGAAGACCGTGTGGCTGCAGCTGGGCATCTGGAACGAGGAAGCGGCACAGCTGGCCGAGTCGTACGGCATGCACGCGATCATGGACCGCTGCGTGAAGATCGAGCACGCGCGCTTCCACGGCGGGCTTCACCTGGCCGGCTTCAACACCGGCGTGGTCTCCTCCAAGCGGCAGGTGCTCGCCTAGGGCATCGGCTTCACCGCACGACGGCGGCCCGTCACCCCCTTTCCGGTGGCGGGCCGTTGGTGCGCCCGGCCGGACCGGACATACTGGTTCCATGCCTTCAGCCGTCCAACTCATCCGGGCCCCGGGCCTGTCAGACGCCGTCGACTACGCCTACGCCGCCACGGCCCCGCCGCAGGCCCGGCTGGTCTTCCTGGCCGGCGCCTGCCCGCTCGACGCGGCGGGGGCCACGCTGGCCGTCGGTGATCATGCCGGGCAAGCGGCCGCCTGCCTCGACACGTTGTCCGGTGCCCTCGAGGCGGCCGGCGCAGGACTGCACGACGTCATCAGCACCCGTGTCCTCGTCGCCTCCACGCAGCGGTCGGACCTGGTCGCAGCGTGGGAGGTCGTCCGCGACGCCTTCGGCGACCACGACGTGCCCAGTACGTTGCTAGGCGTCACGGTATTGGGCTATGACGACCAGCTCGTGGAGATCGAGGCAGTGGCGGCGATCGTCGACTGACTGTCTCACGCTTCTCGGGTCCTCCCGAGCTGCCGTGAACGTACCGTCCAGGCGGCGCACACCGGCGGCCCGTCACCTTCTCAACGGTGCCAACGCCGCTCGTGTCCGGGTTTCCGTCGTTTTGGCCGAGCCTTTCCGGCGGAAACCCGGCGCTCCCACTGGACGCTGTGAACCCGGGGCAGCCGGCGCCCCGCTGCCCCGGCGAGCGCTGCGATGCCCAGTGCCGCCACCGGTAATGCCTGGACCAGGCCATAGCCCGGTGGTGTGTCATGGTGGCCGGTGATGGCAATGCCGATGAACACCTGCGGCAGCGTCGAGGTCAGGGCCAACAGGGCCAGCAGCACCAGAATCCATCGGGACGCGGGGCGCGAACCCCCGGGGCCCGACCACAGGCAGGCCAGCAGGAACACCAGGGGGACTACCATGATCCAGGCCCACTCCACCGCCACGTTGATGGCCAGCCCGTGACTCCGGGGATCAACGTCAACAGGCCGACGCACGCCGTGGGGTAGACCACCTGGGCCCGCCACACCCGGCCCAGCCTCCCCGCGGTCACCAGGGCGACGGCGGCGGCGATGCCCAGCAGGGCCGCTCCGTGGAGCAGGACTGCCCACGGCTCGCCGATCCACTCAGGGCCCGGCAGCACCGAGCCGTATAGATGGTGCTCCTGGCCGGCAACACAGGCGGGACCGTAGAGCGCGTCGAGGCACGCGCCCCACTGCGGGATCTCGGCCACGGCCCCCGCCACCCCGGAGAGCAGCAACACGACGCCGACGAGAGCCAGCCTCCCCGTGCCGGGCTCGCGGGACGGGTCAACGGGCCCACTGACCGAGGCGGCTGCTTGTTGCACGATCTCGACCTCCGGAATGCATGATCCCGGTGCCGGCGGACCCGGCATCCGTGGCCCAGAACGCTATCCGTCAGGCTAATGGGCGTCAATGGCGCCGCCGGTCCACTTCGCGGCCGCGGTCCCTACAGGTCCTCACGGCCCGCCATGAACGTGTAGTCCCAGGCGCGCACCCCGTCGGCCTCGTCGGAGGGCGACGGCTCGTGGTGCAGCGAGCGTGCACGGTCCAGCACCGCGCAGACCTCGGCGAAGACGGCCGTCGCCTCGTCCTGGGTCAGCCGCAGCGTACCGATGCTCAGTTCGCCCTTGGCATCGGCCTCGCGTCCCGTGGCATAGTTCGGCGCCCAGGCCAGCACCTTCGCGACCATCTCCTGCTGGTCCATCGTCATCTGGTGCAGGTAGGCCGCCAACGGCGCCTCGTCGTCCGGCCCGACGGGTTCCTCGGGCGAGCCGACCTTGTAGGACTGGTTCACGCCCCTCCATACCCGGTCCCGCCGGTCGCGCGCATGTTCCGGCGCCTCCTCGACGAAGCCGGCGTCGGCGAGGGTGCGGAGGTGGAAGCTCAGGGTGTTCGCGGCGACCCCGAGTTGCCGGGCAAGGTCCGTGGCGCGGGCGTAGTCCTGCGCGCCGAGCACGGACACGATCCGCCGCCGCAGCGGATGGGACATGGCCTTGAGCATCGGCGAGGTCATGACCCGTGACTCGAGGTCCGAGGCGCGCGGCGGCTGGTTGTCAGGATCCATGCGGCCAGTCTACAAACCCACAACGAAAGTTGCGCAACTACTATTGCGCAACTTGTCGTGCGGATCTACGCTCGTCGCATGGAACCCCTTCACCCCGAACCGGCAGCCGCACCCTCCGCCGCGTCGGCCCCGGCGGCCCCGGCGGCCCCGGCGACGCCGGCGACGCCGGCCCCCAGCCGTCCCCCGGCCTTGTGGCGCAACCGGGACTACCGGTGGTGGCTGGCCACGGACACGTCCACGGGACTCGGACGCGCCCTGCACAACTTCGCCGTCCCGCTGCTGGCCCTCTACGTCACCGGCGACCCAGCCCAGGCCGGGATCATCGCCGCCATTGGCCAGGTCGGCCGCGTCGTGGCCACCCTTCCGGGCGGTGTCCTGGCCGACCGGCATGACCGCCGCCGGCTCATCCTGCTGGGCACCGCCACCGGAGTGGCCGTGGCGAGCGCGCTGGCCGCCTTCCAACTGGCCGGGCTGCTGGGCTTCTGGCTGCTGACCGTGTTGAACCTGCTGATGAACGTGCGCAGCGGCCTGTTCGACGGGGTCCCGAACGCCGCCTTGAAATCCGTCGTCGAGCCCCGCGCCGTCGGATCGGCCATGGCAGCCAACCAGGGCCGCGACGCCGTCGTCAGCCTCGCCGGCGGTCCCGTCGGCGGCGTCCTGATGGTCCTGGGCCACGCGGTGCCGTTCGCGGCCACCGCGGTCCTGAACCTGATGGGCCTGTTCTCGGTCCTGCGCATCCGTGCCGATCTGCGCCCGTTGCGCGACGCCCCAGACCACGACGGGGAATCGTCAGTATCCGGCCGCACCGGATATCTGCGCGAGGCGTGGGAGGGCTTCTCCTGGCTGTTGCACCGGCCTGAACTGCGCGGCGTCATGGCCATCTCCACCATCGTGAACCTGGGCATGAATGCCTCCATCACCGCCGTCGTCTTCGGCCTGCAGCAACGGGGCGAATCCCCGGCCACCATCGGCCTGGCCACCGCCTCGGTCGGGGCAGGGATGCTCGCCGGGGCCCTGCTGGCCCCGCCCCTGGTGCGGCGGGTGTCCACCGGGTGGCTCGGCGCCGTGGGCTTGGCGGTGTGCACCGCAGCGGTGGCCGCGTTGCCGTTCGTGCACTCGATCCCCGCAGCGTGCGCCGTGTTGGGGGCCAGCATGTTCGCCGCACCGGCCATCAACGCCTCGTTGCTGGGCTACTTCACGGTCGCGGTGCCCACCCATCTGCTGGGCCGGGCCAACAGCGCGCTGGACCTGCTGGCCATGGGGGCCATCCCGTTGGCCCCGCTGGTCGCCGGGTTCGGCTACGCGGCCTGGGGCTGGTCAGGCGTGTTGGCCCTGTGCGCGGGCATCTGCGCCGTCGCCGTCATCCTGGCCTTTGCCAGCCGCCGGCTGTTGGCCATCCCCGCCTCCGACCAGTGGGAGGAACATGCAGAGGCCAACGCCCGCGAGGCGGCGCTCAGGCGCTGACGTCTGTGCCGATCCGCCGATTGGCGAGCACCGGCAGGAATTCGCGGACCTCGTCGATCCTGCGGCGGGTGACATCGACGGTCACCAGCGCCTCGGTCTCGTCGTCCAGGAAATCCACCGGAATGCCCATGGGGTCCAGGATGGCCGAGTGCCCCACGGTGTTCGTCGAGCTGGTGCCCGCGGCGGCCACCCAGACCGTGTTCTCCACGGCCCGCGCCTTGAGCAGCGTTTCCCAGTGGTCGATCTTGAAGTCGCCCTTGAACCAGGCGGCAGCCACGAGGACCACATCGGCACCGGCCACGGCGAGGCGGCGGGCCATTTCGGGGAAGCGGATGTCATAGCAAGTCATGATCCCCACCTTCAGGCCGCCGATCTCGAAGACGGGCACCGCGGCCACGTCACCGGATTTGATGCGGGTGGACTCCTGGTAGGAGAACGCGTCATAGAGGTGGATCTTGCGATAGGTGCCCAGGATCCTGCCGGTTCCGTCCACGACCACCAGCGTGTTGTAGGGCTGGGGCTCCCCGCTCGGCTCGTAGCCGCCGGCGACGATGGCGATCCCGAACTCGGCGGCCAGCAGGGAGACCTGCTGGACGAACGTGCTCCAGTCCCGATCCACCACGGGGGACAGCGGCCCGTCGATCTTGCGGACCGTGAACATGGTCTCCTCGGGGAAGAGCACCAGCTCGGCCCCGGAATCCTTGGCCCGTGCCACGATCCGGCGGACCACCTGCAGGTTCTCCTCCAGCACCCCGCTGGGCGAGAGCTGTCCAACACTGATTTTCATCGTCTTTGCCTTCCGCTGCGGTCACCCCAGCGTACCCACGATCGACCGATTGGTTGATGTCGCACCCGGCTACCAATGCGTAACGTTTAGGCCATGAAGAAACCCGCTCCCAACAAGTGGGCCGCCCTGGCCGTTCTGGCCGCCGGCCTGTCGATGATCGTCCTCGACGGGACCATCGTCGGTGTCTCGCTGCCGACGATCATCAAGGACCTCGGCATGGACCTGGGCGACGCCCAGTGGGTCAACAGCCTCTACTCCGTCGTCCTGGCCGCCCTCCTGCTCACCGCGGGACGTCTCGGGGACCGGGTCGGACGGCGCAAGCTCTTCGTCATCGGCGTCTTCCTCTTTGTGCTGGGCAGCCTGTTCGCCGCCGCTGCGGACTCCTCGTCGGCGTTGATCGCCGGGCGTGCCCTGCAGGGGGTCGGCGGCGCTGCGGTGCTGCCCTCGACCCTGTCCAGCGTCAACGCGACCTTCCGCGGCCGGGACCGGGCGGCGGCCTTCGGCGTCTGGGGTGCTGTCATCTCCGGCATGGCGGCCGTCGGCCCGCTGCTGGGCGGCTGGCTGACCTCCAGCATCGACTGGCGGTGGATCTTCCTGGTGAACCTCCCGCTCGGCATCCTGGTGCTCATCGGCACCTGGCTCTTCGTCCCCGAAACCAATGAAACCCCCGCGGTCCCCGGCGTCGACCTCCCCGGCCTGCTGCTCAGCGCCGCAGGTTTCGGCCTGCTGGTCTTCGCCCTCATCGAGGGCCCGACGCTGGGCTGGTGGACCCCGCGCCAACCCCTGGCCATCGGGTCCTGGACCTGGCCTCAGGGCAGCTCCCCCGTCGTCGGCCTCGCGGTGGCCGCCCTGGTCCTGCTGGCCGCCTTCATCTGGTGGGAGGCCCGCCGCGGTGCCGCCGGCCGGGCCGCGTTGCTGGACTTGAACCTGTTCCGCATCGGCACGTTCTCCTGGGGCAACACCGCGGCCTCGGCCATCGCCGTCGGCGAATTCGGGCTGCTGCTGGTGCTGCCGCTCTTCCTGGTGAACGTGCTCGGCACCGGCACCCTGGGCGCCGGCCTGATCCTGGCCGCCATGGCCCTGGGCGCCTTCGGCTCCGGCTCCAGCGCCCGGCGCCTGGCCGCCAGGATGGGCGCCGAACGCGTAGTCATCCTGGGCCTGGTCCTCGAGGTTGCCGCCGTGCTCACCCTGGGCCTGTTCACCACCAACCACCTGGCCATTGGCCTGCTGGTCCCGCTGCTGGTCGTCTACGGCCTGGGGCTGGGCCTCGCGTCGGCCCAGCTGACCGGAACCGTCCTGCGCGACATCCCCACCTCGGCCTCCGGCCAGGGCTCGGCCACCCAGAGCACCGTGCGCCAACTCGGTTCCGGCCTGGGCTCCGCCATCGCGGGCACGGTCCTGGCCATCGGCACCACCATCGGAACCACCTCGGCGCTGCAGGATGCCGGCACCGGATCGGGCACCGCCACGGAACTGGCGCAGCGTCTGAGCGACTCCGCCGGCGGCTTGATTGCCGGGTACGACGCCGGTTCCCCCCTGCGCGCGGCCCTCACCGCGGGATTCTCCACGGGTGTCCAGTGGGCCGTGTTCGCCTCGGCCGCGTTCCTGGCCCTGGGGCTGGTGGCCTCCCTGCGGGTGGCCTCCGTGGCCCGGGCCATCGAGGCCGCCGACGCGGCCCCCGAAAAGCAGGTACGGCCCACCGATGACGGGAGCACCGTCGGGGCGTAGCCTGACGCCATGGAGAGCAACCAGCGCGAGGTGGATGTCTGCGTCATCGGTGCCGGACCCACGGGACTCATGGCGGCGAATTGGCTGCAACGCCTCGGCGTGGATGCCGTGGCCATCGACGGCAAGGACGGCCCAACGCGGGAATCACGGGCCCTGGGGGTGCAGGCACGGACCATGGAGATCTATGCCCAGCTCGGCGTGGTCGACCAGGTGCTGGCCCAAGCGGTCCCGGCCACCGAGCTGCGTCCCGGAGTGGGACGCCACGCCTGGGTCGCCGTGCCGCTGGGCGCGATCGGAGCAGGCCTGACCCCCTACCCGGGGATCCACATCCTGGAACAACACGCCAACGAACGGATCCTGGCGGACCGTCTGGAGGCGGTCGGCCGGCCGGTCCTGTGGAACACGTGGATGACATCGATCGAGCAGGCCGGTGATCGGGTGCGGGTCGAGACCGCGCAACCGGACGGCACCACCACCGTCGTCTCCGCCCGGTACGTCATTGCCGCCGATGGGGCCTCGTCCCCCACCCGGACCCAGCTGGGTATCGGCTTCGGCGGGTCCACCAACGCCAAGGTCTTCTACGTCGTGGATGCCCAGGGCGTCGCGGGGACGGGATCGGGCATCAACGTCCGGCTCGCCGGGGACGATTTCCTGCTCACCTTCCCCATGTCCGCCGCCGGCACCCGGAAGCGGGTCCGTCTGCTGGGCATCCTGCGCGATGTACCCGGCGCCGGACCGGGCACCCTGGGCACCGGTGATGACCAGGTGACCGTCGACGAGGGGCGGGCACGTGCGGCCCTGGAGCGGGATTTCGATGTCACCTACGACAGTTCCGGCTGGTTTGCCACCTACCGCGTCCACCACCGGGTCGCCGAGGCCTTCCAGGTCGGCAGGGTCTTCCTGGCCGGGGATGCCGGACATGTCCACTCCCCGGTCGGAGCCCAGGGGATGAACACCGGATTGCAGGATGCGCACAACCTCGCCTGCAAGCTCGCCGATGTGCTGGCCGGGCGCATGCCGGCCGACTACCTCGATCGCTACGCCGCCGAACGCTTGCCCGTGGCGGCACATCTGGTCGCCACCACCGACCGCCTCTTCGCTGCCGTCACGTCCTCGGCTCCGCGGGCCCGCTTCATCCGCGAGCGCCTCATGCCCCTGGTCTGGCCCGTGCTGGCGCGCGTGGTGCCGCGGGGACCGATGGGGCGCAGGATGTTCGGCTACGTGTCGCAGGTGCGGATCCACTACTGGATGACCGAGAGCGCCCGCCGCCATGCGGAGTCCCTGCGGGGCCTCGCCCGGCGCCGCAGCCGCGGCCACGTCCTGGGACGTCGGCTGCCCTGGATCGGCGCGACGAACCCGGGCGAGGACAACCATGCCCCGCTGGCCTCGGCCTCCTGGCAGGTCCATGCCTATGGCCCGCGGGCCGCCGAGGCCGGAGCGCGTACCGCTGCAGGGCTGGTGATGCCGCTGCACCGTTTCGGGGCATCGCCGCGTCGCGGATTGCCCGACGGGACCGTCGTCGTCATCCGGCCCGACGGGTTCGTCACACGCCTCGAGCACGTGGGCCGCCCGGACAAGCGTTAACCGGCGGATGCCGCCTCGACCGGGGTCGGGGCGGCATCCGGGACGGCGGGGGCAGCCTTCTAGGCGGTTCCCTCGATGAGGTCGTGCCGCACGATGGTCTGGTCACGGTCCGGGCCGACGCCGATCGCCGAGATCCGGGTTCCCGAGATCTTCTCCAGCGCCAGGATGTAGTTCCTGGCGTTCTCCGGCAGGTCCTCCATGCTGCGGGCCGTGGAGATGTCCTCGGTCCAGCCGTCGAAGTACTCGAAGATCGGCTTCGCGTGGTGGAAGTCGGTCTGCGTCATCGGCATTTCGTCGTGGCGGACCCCGTCGACGTCGTAGGCCACGCAGACCGGGATCTTCTCGATGTTGGTGAGCACGTCGAGCTTGGTCACGAAGTAGTCGGTGAAGCCGTTCACGCGCGAGGCGTGGCGGGCCAGAACCGCGTCGTACCAGCCGCAACGACGCGGCCGGCCGGTGTTGACGCCGAATTCGCCGCCGGTCTTCTGCAGGTACTCGCCCATGTCGTCGAAGAGCTCGGTGGGGAACGGGCCGGCACCGACGCGGGTCGTGTAGGCCTTGATGATGCCCACGGACCGGGTGATGCGGGTCGGGCCGATGCCCGATCCGACCGAGGCACCGCCGGCGGTCGGGTTGGAGGAGGTGACAAACGGGTAGGTGCCGTGGTCCACGTCCAGGAACGTGGCCTGGCCGCCCTCCATGAGCACGACCTTGCCCTCGTCCAGCGCCTGGTTCAGCAGGTGGACCGAGTCCACGACCAGCGGGCGCAGCCGGTCCACGAAACCCAGGAAGTACTCGACGATCTCCTCGACCTCGACGGAGCGGCGGTTGTAGACCTTGACCAGCAGCTCGTTCTTCTGCCGGAGCGCGCCCTCGACCTTCTGGCGCAGGATGGACTCGTCGAAGACGTCCTGCACGCGGATGCCCAGGCGCCCGATCTTGTCCATGTAGGCCGGGCCGATGCCCCGCCCGGTGGTGCCGATGGCCCGCTTGCCCAGGAAGCGTTCGGTGACCTTGTCCATGGTCTGGTGGTAGGGGGCCACCAGGTGGGCGTTGGCTGAGATGCGCAGCTTGGACGTGTCGGCGCCGCGGGCTTCCAGGCCGTCGATCTCCTCGAACAGGGCCTCCAGGTTCACCACGCAGCCATTGCCGATGACGGGGGTCGCGTTCGGGGACAGGATGCCGGCGGGAAGGAGCTTGAGCTCGTACTTCTCGCCGCCGACGACGACGGTGTGCCCGGCGTTGTTGCCGCCGTTGGGCTTGACCACGTAGTCGACGCGGCCTCCGAGCAGATCGGTGGCCTTGCCCTTTCCTTCGTCGCCCCATTGGGCTCCGACGATCACGATTGCTGGCATGGGATCCTCCCCCTTGCGTGGGTCAGCGGCCGGCTTGCGCCGGGTTCCGGCGGTGCCGGACACAAGAACGCCCCTGACCTCCGTACCCCGCCCCGAAACCGGGCGGAAGCGTAAGAGTGAAAGGGGCTCTTACGCATCGAGTTTACCCAAGTGCCCGGCAACATGCGACTTTTTCCACAGAACTGACAATCCCGCGACGCTTTCCGGGTGCAGTATGCGGGGGCTACGCATTCGGCGCGGCGCGGGTTCCCGCCCCGCGCCTGCGGACCTCCGGGCTGGCGGCGGAAGCACCGCCGTCGTGCCCCAGGACGGTGAACCCGGCGTCGGCGATCATGGCCAGGTCCGCCTCGGCCGCCTGCCCCTCGGAGGTGAGGTAGTCGCCGAGGAACAGCGAGTTCGCCACCTCCAGCGCGGTCGCCTGCAGGGAGCGCAGGTGCATTTCGCGCCCGCCGGCCAGTCGCAGCTCCTTATCCGGGCAGGCGAGCCGGACCAGGGCCAGGATCCGCAGGCAGTGCAACGGCGTCAGTTCCCACGTCCCGGCCAACGGGGTCCCCTCGAAGGGCATGAGGAAGTTCACCGGGATCGAGTCGCTCCCCAGCTCCCGCAGCGCGAAGACCGCCTCGACCAGTTGCTCGTCGCTCTCCCCCAGGCCGACGATCAGTCCGGAGCAGGGCGAGAGGCCTGCCGCCTTGGCCTGTTCGACGGTGGCGACACGGTCCGCATAGTCGTGGGTGGTGCAGATCTCCTGGTAGTTGGATTCGGCGGTGTTCAGGTTGTGGTTGTAGGCGTCGACCCCGCAGCCACGCAACCGCTCGGCCTGCCCTTCCTTCAGGATCCCCAGGCAGGCACAGACCTCCACCTCGGGGTAGCCCTCCTTGATCTGCTCGACCATGGCGGAGACGCGGCCCACGTCCCGGTCGGTGGGCCCCGTACCGCTGGCGACCAGGCAGACCCGCGAGGCGCCGCCCCGGATGCCGCGGGCCGCCTGCTCGAATGCCTCCTGGGCTGGCAGCCAGGTGTACTTCAGGATCTGCGCGGCCGAGCCCAGCCGCTGGGAGCAGTAGGTGCAGTCCTCCGGGCACAGGCCTGACTTCAGGTTGACCAGGTAGTTGACCTTGACCGCGTTGCCGAAGTACCGCCGGCGCAGCACACCGGCCGCCGCCACGAGTGCCAGGGTGGCCTCGTCGGGGGTGCGCAGCACGGCCAGCGCGTCGCGGGCATCGAGCGTGTGCCCCTCGGCGACCCTGCGGGCGACGTCGACGGCATCGAGTGGTTCACGGACGCCGTCGGCGTGCAGTGTCCCGGTCATGGCCCCACCTCCTGAACAGTGTTCAATACGTGGTGTCCACGCTACACCACGCGGCGGCAACTGCCGTCTCCGGGCTCGCCTAGACTGAGGCGCATGGCGCTGACTCGGGAACACGTGGTGGGAACGGCCGTGTCGGTGCTGCGCGACTTCGGGCTGGCCGACCTGTCGATGCGCCGGCTGGCGCGCGAGCTCGACGTGCAGGTCGGCGCCCTCTATTGGCACGTGAAGAACAAGCAGGAACTCCTGGTCGACGTGGCAGCCCAGCTCCTCGGTGACATCCCGCCCGGCGCTCCGGCCGGCACCGGCCCGGACGCAGCGCGCGCCGGCGTGGCCGCCTTGGCCACGGCCATCCGCTCGGCCCTGGTGCCGGTGCCCGACAGTGCCGAGGTGGTCCAATTGGCCCAGTCGCTGCAGCCTGCGGCGTTGGCTCCCCTCACCGGATTGCGCGACCTGCTCGAAACCGCGGGGATCGAACCCGCCCACGCGGCCTGGGCGCAGCATCTGGTCCTGAACCACATCCTCGGGTCGGTCGCCGCCGAGCAGGAGAGGACCCGGCTCGCGGCCGCGGCTCCGGACCCCTCGGCTCCCGGCGGCCCGCCCCTGGGGGCCGAGGCGTTCGCCTGGGGCCTGGAGGTCATCCTGGACGGCGCACTCCCCCGTTAGCGCAGGTAGCGGGAGGACATCCAGCCGGTCCGGCTTCCGTGCTTCACCTGGTACCAGGGACCCGAGCGCTGGCCGGTGAGCCGGACCGCACTCCCGCGCCGGACCGTGGCCAGGACCCGGTACCGGGTCCCCGCCCCGCTGCGCAGGTTCAGGTTGGCGGTGGTCCTGCGCGTCGAGTGGCCGGCGGCCGGGGCGGAGGTCCCCGTCGCCGGCTTCCGGGCCGCCGGACGGGACGTCGCGCGGTAGTACGCCTCCAGCGTGCGGGCCTTGCTGGCGGTGTAGCGCCGGGCGGCAGCCTGGCCGAGGTAGCGGTAGTGCCACGGCTCGTACCGGTACCCCGTGGTTCTTTCCTGGCCCTTCGGGTAGCGCAGGATGAAGCCGTAGGTCGCGGCATGCCGGGCCATCCAGCCCTGCGGGGCGCCCACGTCGACGGCCAGCCCGGTCTGGTGTTCGGAGGTGCCGGCGGGTGCGACCACGCTGCGGGCGTACGCCGCGCCATACGCGCGGGTGTAGGTGACCATCAGCGACCGCTGCGTGGCATGGGACCGGTAGGCGGAATTCAGCCGGATCCGCACCCCGTCCCTGCGGGCCGCGACGACCATCTTCCGGTAGGCGGAGGCCGCCGGCGCCTGCAGGCGGAACGACGTGCCCGGCACCCTGACCAGCCGCGGGGTGAAGTTCCCGGGGATGAGGGGATGGGACTTGTTCACCAGCACGTCGATCTTGCGCGGGTTGCGCGGAGGACGGGGCGCCGCCGTCCGGGCGGTGGACACGACGGGGAACGACGCCGGCGCCTGGCCCGGCAGGGACCTGCCGGCCTGGTTGGTGGTCGCCACCGCCGCCGCGGGGAGGGACACGGCCCGTGCCGGAGCCGTCCCCAGGCCGAGCCCGGCGACCAGCGCCAGGGCCGCCGTCGCGGCGGAGAGTCGATGGGCAAGCTTCACGATGGACCCCCGGATGGTGCGATGTTCGCGCGGCGCCACCCGTTCCTCCCCCGGTGGACCAGCTTCAAGGTAGCAGTCGTCCGCACCGTCGCGTATCCCGAATCCATAACGATGCGGCGGGGGTGATTGTGGACGCGACCCGGCGTCCGTAGGTTCAACCATGGTGCGGGCCCCGGGCCCTCCCCCGGCCACCCCACCTGCGGTGGAAACCGCCCGACCGATCTCCCCACGCCGCCGGCGTGCCACCTCCAGCCTCCAAGGAACCCGCATGCGCCGCCCGCTCCCGCCATCTTCCACCCTGCCCCGCCTGCTGGCGCTGGCCGCCCTCGGTGCACTCTCCCTGGCTGCCTGCAGCTCCGGGACCGGGTCCGGCACCTCGGACACCGCCGACGCCACACCCGCGACGTCCTCCCGTTCCGGCAGCCCGGCAGCGGGCACCGCGCCGGCAACCGGATCATCACCGGCGCTCCCCTCCGGGGCCGCATCGTCGGCGGCTTCGCCCTCCGGCACTCCCGGGACACGCGGGGCCGCTGCCGGCGAAGAGGCCATCGTTCCGGGTGCTGCGAACGAGGCGTGGATGAAACGGGCCCGCCAGTCCGTCGTCGACACCGATCCGGCGTCCACCGCCTGCCTGGACACGCTGCTGGACCAGACCATGCTCGACGCCGTCGCCACGCACCTGCCGCAGGTGGACTCGGTGGTCCTCGGCGGCCAACGGCACGAGGCGGGATGCGTGTTTTCCGCGGCGGGAGACCCCGGAACCGCACCGGCGGTGGCCGTCAAGCGGTTCTACCTCGCGAACGACACCAGCAAGGCCATGGACGAGACCGGCCTGCTCGGCAGCGACATGTGCGCACCCGGTCGGGAGCAGGACGCCGCCGGCATCTCGACCGAGGTCGATGACGTGGTCGTGTCCCGGGGGCCCGGCGGGGACGTCAAGGCCACCCTGCGCGGGGCCTGGTCCTGTTCCCAGGACGGCAAGATCGGCAGTGCCTTCCTGGTCAGCGCCGGCCCCGGGGCGAAGGCCTCCATCCCGGATCCGAACCAGCTGGCCCTGCCCGATTTCGCCGTGGCGGCGGCAACCCATCTGCATGACACAGAGGTCAATTGGGCCCCCACGCTCGATGACCTCCATGAAACCTATTTCCGGGACATCGCCGGCCAGTAGGGCGCGCTCACGGTGGAGGGACGGGGCAGGACCGCTCAGGGCGCGAGCTCGGCGTACCGGCGGAATCGTGCCAGGTGCCCGTCCTCATCGGTGGCCACCGAGGCGCGGATCCCCTCCGCCTCGGCGGTGAGTTCCGGGGACACAACGACGCCCACTGCCAGGTCCAGGCGCGTGTCATCGGCGCTGTCCTCCAGCCGGTAGGTGTACGTCGTGTGGACGTCGCCGTCCCCGGCGGAGATGCAGAGCTCGCGCTCGGGCATGAAGCGGGACACCGAGTGGGTGCGCACCCGGCTTCCGACGTGCACGTCCACCTCAACGCCGGCAGCCAACGGCCCGTCGGCATGCATCTCGGTGACACCGGCGAGCCACAGGGGTGCCGCCGTGAAGTCGGTCAGCAGGGCCCACACCCGGGACCGTGGCAGGTGGATCAGCTCGCTGGCCGCATAGGCGGTGTCCCGCGGGGGGTTCGTATCGGTGCCCATGGGTTCATCATCCGCCGCGGACCGGCCAAAGTGAAGACGACGACGGTGCCCCAGACCCGGGGCGAGGGCGGGCGGGTGCGCTACGCGCCGAGCCGCCCCCCGGATGCCTCCAGGTAGCAGGACCCGCACAGCGATTCGTACCAGACGTCCTGGCCGTCGATGGCGACCTGGTCGCCATCGAAGACGACCTCGTCCCCGATCCGCCGGGTGTTGAAGATGGCCTTGCGCCCACACCGGCAAATCGTCTTGAGCTCCTCGAGCGTGTGTGCCAGTTCCATCAGGCGGTGCGCACCGGGAAACATGCGGGTCCTGAAATCGGTGCGGATTCCGTAGGCCAGCACTGGAACGTTCTGCTGGACTGCAATGCGGAACAGGTCATCGACCTGCCCGGTGGAGAGGAACTGGGCCTCATCGACCAGCAGGCAGGCGACCGGCTGCTGGTCGACATGCTCCAGCAGCGCATCGGGATCGTCGCCGGCGGCGTGGGCGTTGAACAGCTCGGCCACGGAGGCCCCGGCGGGGATCATGATGTCGACCGTGCGGGCCATGCCCAGGCGGGAGACGACCTGGTCATCACCTTTGGTGTCTACGTCGGGCTTGGCCAACAGCACGCGTTGGCCGCGTTCCTCGTAGTTGAAGGCGGCCTGCAGCAGTCCGGTGGACTTGCCGGAGTTCATGGCGCCGTAGCGGAAGTAGAGCTTGGCCAATGCGTTCCTTTTCGTTGCGGGTGCGCATCGATTCTATGCGGTTCGCTGCTGTCCGCCGCAGATCAGGTCCACTGGACCTCCCGGCCAAAGGCGGCCGCCTGGATGACGTCTTCGAGCTGGCGCAGGACATAGGAACTGTCGGTAGTCCACAGTGCCGGCTTATCCGTCCCCGATTGCGGGTCCTCCATGAGTCCCACGCGGTAGTTTCCACGGATTCCCGTATTGACGTACGTGATGGGCTCAATGGCCCCGGCTTCTCCCTCGGCCTCAATCTGCCAAACGAACCACGGCTGGTTCCAGACTTGTTCCATGACCTCGTTTGCGCCCGCCGGCAGCGGCGCCTCACCCGCAAACCTCGCCTCCAGCTGGCCCGGTTCCAAGAGGAAGGGTGCCACGTGGATGTTCCACGCGGGTCCTGCGCCGGCCCACCGCGAGGCGGACGAGGAGAGTTCACTCAAAGGGATCAACTGCACATTGAACAGCGTCGGGTCATCAGCGTTCCACGGTTGGTTGAGTACGCGCGGACCGTAGCCCTGCTCTGCTGCCACGAGCGCCAGGTCCCCGATCGCGAACGCCTGGAAAGTGGTCTCGGCATCGAGGAAACGTCCAGTCAGGCGCAATCGTGTGGGCGCGTTGTTCAGGGCAGTGGCCATGACGTCGCCGATCTCGCTCAGGCGGCCACCCTCCAACACACCGAGGTCCCTCAGCTCGTCGAGCACGGGGTCGCCGCGGCCGGTCGAGAGTCGGCCAAGGACCGAGTCCTCCAACTCGCCCATGCGGGCAATCGCGGCGCCCGACATCCAGGTTCCCTCGCCAATCCACGATCCGGCGGCTTGGTAAAACGAGTAGTCCTCCGATTCCTCGCCGCGGGCTCTGCTGGCAACTTGGTCGATTCCATCGCCAGCGGGCTGAACCACGCTGCCGTCCTCGCCCACGGACACTCCAGCTTCCGCGGCCGAGCGCAATGCCGTCACCGACCTGGCGATGGCGACGAACTCCTCCTCGAAGAGCTGCCGGGTCTGCAGAGCGGTGGTGGTGCTGATCTGGACCGCCCACCCATCAATCAACACCAGGTAGTCCACGCCGCTGACGGTTCGTCCCACCGGTGCCCGATGGGTGTATTCCACCATCCGACCAGCATGCCGGACCAGTGGCAGACCCCGTTCGTCCACGGGGATGTGGCCTTCCCCGTTCGGCGGCTCGGTCCGGTAGGCCCATTCATCGACGTCCACGATGCGCCCCTCCTTCAGGGAGGCGACGATCCCCGAGACGGCACGACGGCTGAAGTCGCGCAGGGTGCCGGCAAAGGGGTTCGCGGTGACCACGACATTGGGGGTGAAATCGCCCTCGATGGGAGGCATGCTGCCGAAGAGTTCGACTTCCGGGCGCACTTTCTCCGCTGACCAGGGTGCCGGTAGTTCAAAGGAAAGTACTCCCTGGAATCCCTCGTGCCTCACGGCGGTATCCATGTCCATCACTTCCATCCCTTCCGTGCGGCGCGTGCTGGAACCGTTTCATGTGGCCCCCAGAGGGGCGTCTCATCGGTTCCACCGCGGCGTACCCAGTCCTTGTGCCACTTCGGAGTCACAGCGGTCGGCCACCACCAGCGCATGCCGATGCCGATCGGAACGAAGACGACGATCAGCACCGTCCACAGCGTCTCGGCGTGCTCCCAGCGATCCAGACTCGCGAGGATGGCAGGACAGATGCAGAGGAGGGCCAGCCCCGCAATACCCAGTTGCATCGGGGCATAGTTCCGCTTCGTGAAGATGAACGGTCCGGGCTCCTTGACCGCCCAGGTGCGCCATCGTCCGGCCCAGGCAGCCCCGAAGGCACACAGGAGCGCCAGAGCCGGCAGGCCAATGATGAGTGCCAGGAGAAGAATGTCTTCCATGCGCTGGTTTGCTTCGCTCCTTGACTAGTCGAATGGGTTGAGTGAACTACCGATGTCCTTAAGGGTGCTACCGACGGCCTCACCGACCGACCCGATATCGCCATGGCGGATGTCGTTGATGGTGGATCCAATGGCATTACCCACGACACCTCCGACGTACCCTCCGGCCAGGCCGCCGAGGAATCCACCAACAGCCGCGCCCACGCCGGGAATCGGGATGATGGCCTGCCCGATGGCAGCGCCCGCGCCCCGCCCAACGGCAGTGCCAACCACGCTACCGACTTGTTCGGCACCTGTCACGATGGCCGCGTCCTTGGCAGCCTCCGCTCGATGCTCGCCCGGGGACATATCGGGATTGCGGATCAGGCTCTCGTTGTAGCCCTCGGTGTAGGTTCCGGCGAAGGTGGTGCCGGCTCCGACCACGGTGAGCAATTTTCCGGCCGGGCCATTCGCGAACTTATTGACCTTGTCGAGTGCCTTCGGCAATTTCACCGGTCCAGTGCGGGCATGCGGGCCGCCCCGGTGCGATCCCGATCCGCGGGTCAGCTGGACCTTGAGATCGACCTTCTGGCCATGGACACTGAATTTGCTGTTCTTCAGCCACGGGTACTTGGCCACGAGGGCCCCCAGGGGGCTCTTGGGATCAAGGTTGTGCAGCATGTTCTTGCCGGCGTTCTTGGAGACGCGGTCACCCGAGGGCTTCTGGCTGTCGACCAGACGCTCAACATACGAATTGGGTACGCCGAGCTTTTTCAGGGTTCCTTCCTTGATGGAAAACTTCTTCGGCAAACCCGTCTTCTTGAAGTCGTTGGCGTCGGAGTTGTACTTGAAAATGAGCTGGCCGTTTCGGAATTCGAGCGAATCAGCAGTCAGGCCGAGCGCCTTGAGCGCAGGCAATGCGTAGGTCGAGACGGCCCCGTAGGCCTTTCCTGCCGTTTTGGCACCATCGCCATAGAGGGGATTGAGCTTGGAGATCTTGTCCGCGCATTCCTTGACGGCGTCGTCGTAGAGCCGGCTCACCGCATTGATCTCGGCCTGGATGTCGGCGTTCTTCGTCCCATAGTCATCGGGACGGTCGTCGCCCTCCAGCGCATTGTGTGCCGACGCCTGCTTCTTCACATCGTCGTAGCGCTGCTTGAGCCCTGAGATATCCGAGGAAAAGCCCTCCAGGGCCGTAGCAGTGTCGTTGGTGAGAGTCTTGACGGCATCGGTGTAGGGCTTCATCACCGTCTTCACCGCCGAGTAGACCAATGCCTGGTGGGGCGACTCGAAGACGCCAGGGAGACCGGACCAGTCGCTCTGGACATCCTTGCGGATTTCGTGGCTATCGGTCCCGACCTTGCGGACTGCGGCGGCCGCGGTATCGATGGCCCCGGTGTCCGGCAGCTTTTCGGGCAGGCTTGCTGTGCTGACAGTCATCCGGCGTCCACCTTCGACTTGGGGGGAGTGGGAACGGAGTAGATGGCGCTCTCTGCCTTATCGGCCATTTTCCCGTTGGCGTCGCTGTAGGCATCGATCGACGCGAGCGCGTTGCCGCAAATGGAGTTGCCGGCGTTTTTCCCCGCTTCCAGCAATGGGCCCAGGAATTCACCGAGCAGCCCATTGAGCGCGTCGCCAATCTCGATGTGGTCGCAGGCTGTGGCAGCTTCCGAAAAGGACGTGGTCAGGGCGGTTTCCTGGTCTTTGAGACGGTCGACATCATCTTGCGCGTTGCCGACGATCAACGTCGCTGCCGCGACGTCCACTTTCCAGGCCTCCAGTGCCATTTCCCCACTCTCCTTTCACCTTCAATGTCATTCTGCGAATACCACCATACGGTGGACGTGACGATGCCGCGATGGGGAGTTCTCCCCATCGCGGCATCGTCACGTGCCCCATCCACGCCTACGGCGTGAACCGCGAGAACTATTTTCCTGCGGCGATCTGTTCAGCTGCCGTCGGGTCGGAATCATGAAGGAACTTGCCGATGCGATCAACCTCGGTGGCCTCGCCGATGGCAGCGGCGGCCCGCTGCAGCGCGTACAGCGAACGCAGGAAGCCACGGTTGGGTTCGTGCGAATACGGGACCGGACCCTGGCCGCGCCAACCAGCGTGGCGCAGGGCGTCCAGTCCGCGGTGGTAGCCCACGCGTGCATACGCGTAGGACTCCACCGTGCGGCCGTCGTCGTACGCCTCGTCGGCCAGCAGCGACCAGGCCAGCGACGAGGCCGGGAACCGGGCCACGACATCGACCGGTTCGTCACCGGCGGCAAGCCGTGCGTCGACCTCTTCGTCAGGGGTCAGCAGGGTCTCGGGAATGCCGAGGAGATTGCGTCCGAGTTCGTCGCTCATCGTTACTTCAGGCTCCGTCCGGCCGAGCCCAGGCGCTGGGCGGCTTCGACGACGCGGGCCGCCATGCCGGTCTCTGCGGAAGCCCCCCAGACGCGCGGATCGTAGGTCTTCTTGTTCCCCACTTCGCCGTCGATCTTCAGCACGCCGTCGTAGTTGGCGAGCATGTGTCCGGCCACCGGACGGGTGAAGGCGTACTGCGTGTCGGTGTCGATGTTCATCTTGATCACGCCATAGGAGACGGCGTCGGCAATTTCCTGCTCGGACGAACCGGACCCTCCATGGAAGACGAGGTCGAAGGGCTTGTCCTTGCCCAGCTTCGAACCCACCTCGGCCTGGATGTCCTTGAGGATTTCCGGACGCAGCTTCACTCCGCCGGGCTTGTAGACGCCATGCACGTTGCCGAAGGTCAGCGCCGTGATGTAGCGCCCGTTCTCGCCGGCGCCGAGCGCGTCGATGGTCGCCAGGGCGTCCTCCACCGTGGTGTAGAGCTTGTCGTTGATGGCGTTTTCCACGCCGTCCTCTTCACCGCCAACGGTCCCGATCTCCACCTCGAGGATCTGCTTGGCCGCGGCCGAGCGGGGCAGCAGTTCGGCGGCGATCCGCAGGTTCTCCTCCAGGGTTTCGGCAGATCCGTCCCACATGTGGGAGTTGAAGATCGGGTCGCGCCCGGCCTTCACCTCGGCCTCGGAGGCTGCCAGCAGCGGCAGCACGAAGCCCTGGAGCTTGTCCGCTGGACAGTGGTCGGTGTGCAGGGCGATGTTCACGCCGTAGCTCTTCGCCACTTCCTTCGCGAAGGCGGCGAAGCCCAGCGAGCCGACCACCATGTCCTTGACGGACGAACCCGACCAATAGGCCGCGCCTCCGGTCGAAACCTGGATGATGCCGTCGGACTCTGCCTCGGCGAAGCCGCGGATGGCGGCGTTCAGGGTTTGCGAGGACGTCACGTTCACCGCGGGGAAGGCGTAGCCGTCCGCCTTCGCCGCGTCGATCATGGCGTTGTACTTCTCGGGGGTTGCAAGAGGCATGCTGACTCCTTCATGAGTTGGGCAGGGAGTAGACATCGTTGGCTACGGCCCATCCTACCGATATGCGATCAGCGCCACACCCGCAGATTACGCCCTTAGATCCGCCAGCAGCTGGAGAGCTGGCGCTTCCCCTCGAACCGTTGCTTCAGGAAGATCATGGCCGCGGGCATCGCAGCGACATAGCCACCGATATGCGTCGGGCCGGCCGTCGTGTTCCACGAGACGTTGGCGCCTTGGGCGCACCAGCGCTTGGCCAGGTCGCGTCCTGTCTTGTAGGGGATGACGTCATCGAGCAGGCTGTGGGACAGCAGCACCGGGACCTCCGGCTTGCGTCCGTTTCCGATTTCCTGGTCGGCAATGGCCGCCTTGAACGCACCTGCGGCCATGACGGTTTCCAGGGGTTCGCCGGAACGCGTGAGGTTCCTCGTGTCGAGGAAGGCGTGCTTGCCCAGCGCCTCGATGGTGCAGTCGCCTTCGGCGCCTTCGAGCTCTTCGATCCCCGCGGCGTTGAGGTACCCGGTCGGATCCAGGTCGGCGGTCGCGCCGAGGCCGGAGACCGCGTACATCAGGAACGCGGTGTAGAGGCTGCGGTCCAGGTTCCTGGCCACGGAGACGAGGTCCGCCGGAACAGCCCCGGCGTAGGCGCCCTTGAGATTGAGCCCCGGCGCATACCGGGGAGCAAGCTCGGCTGCCGCCGCGCTGGCGCCGCCGCCCTGGGAGTACCCCACGAAGGCGACGGGGTTCCGGGCCCCGATGCCCGGGAGCCCGAGCCGCTGGAGGGCGCGCACCGAGTCGATCACCGCATGCCCCTGGGAGGCGCGCCCCATGTAGGTGTGCTTGCCGGGTGTCCCCAACCCCTCGTAATCGGTGATGGCCAGCGCATAGCCGGCGTCCAGCAGCGCGGAGATCATTGGGCCCTCATACTCCTGGCCGACGCCCATCTGCCGGGACGGGGCACATTTGTCCGCCACGCCCTGGGTGCCGACCGCGTACCCGATGACCGGGCGGGGGCCCATGCCGCTCCACTCCTTGCGCGGGACCAGGACGGTGCCGGTGACGGCCATCGGCTGGTCGTTCGCGTCGGTGGACTTGTACATGATGCGCGTTGCAGTGGCCGCCGGACGGATGAGCTTGATGGGATCGAGGAAGAAGTCAGCGGACTCGCTGCGCACGGGTGAGCCGTTGGCCGTGGGGAGTGTCGCCGGTGGGGTGTAGAAGTCCGTATCTACCGTTTGGGCCAACTGTTCGAGGGCATCCTGCCGCCTCACGTCTCCGCCGGATGCTGCATCCGAGGTCTCGATGGACGATGGGTCGGCGCCGGATGTTCCGGCCGGCGCGGCGACAGCCATTCCGGTGCCGGAGAGCAACAGCGTGGACGCGGCGAGGCAGGACAGGGCCAGGCGAAGTCGCTTGCGGGCCGCGGCGGGGTGGGCAGGGGTCATGTTCGCTCCTTTGCGAGGGGGTCGCGATCCGACGTCCACGGGGGATGTCTCGACGCGATCCAGTTATTACCAACGAGTAACAAGTGATCCGCATCACAGGGTATGCCAGGAATCCTCCGCGCGGAAGACCCGGTGCGAATTCCTGCAGTTCACGGGGCGTTCAACTGCGCGGCCCCGGGGATTCAGCCGGGCCTGACAGGGTGGTCCCGATCCTGCACCGTCGATGGAAGGCCCCTCGTGAACGCCGATACCCAGACATTCCTGCCCATGCTCGGACATACGCGCGGCAAGCGCAGCCCCGTGACCTGCGCGCTGAAGTGCGACAACGCCTGCTCCAAGGCCGTCTGCAACACCTCGTCGAACAGCTACTTCCGCGACATCGCCTCGGCGGAATTCTCCCGCCGTTCCGCACTCGGCGTGGGCGCCGCCGGCGCCCTGGCCGCCGCGGTCGTCGTCGTCGGTGGCGCTGATCCCGCAGCAGCCGCAGGCGTCGCGGCCAAGAAGCACCAGCCCGGCAAGCTGGCCTTCGACGCCATCAAGCCGGTCGACGCCAAGATCGACGTCTTCGACGTCCCCGAGGGCTTCGAATGGGCACCGTTGCTACGTTGGGGCGACCCCCTGTTCAACCGGTCCCCGGAGTTCGACTTCGAGAACCAGACGCCCAAGGCCCAGGCCCAGCAATTCGGCTACAACAACGACTACACCGACATCATCCGGTCCAAGAACGGCAAGAAGGGCGTCCTCGTGTGCAACCACGAGTACGTGAACCCGGAGATCATGTTCCCCGCCGCACCGGCCAACGCCGCGGAGGAACGCCAGCGCCGCAACATCTTCCGCAACGCGGTCGGGCTGAGTGTCGTGGAGCTGAAGCGCAAGGACCGCGGCCAGCCCTGGGACTACGTCCGCGGCGCCCACAAGAACCGCAGGATCACGCTGGACACCGAGTTCGAACTGACCGGCCCGGCCATGGGCTCGGACCTGCTCAAGACCAAGCGTGATCGCCGCGCCCGCTTCGTCGAGGGCACGCTGGGCAACTGCTCCGGTGGCACCACCCCGTGGGGCACGATCCTCTCCGGCGAGGAGAACTTCAACGGGTTCTTCCGCACGGCGGGCACCTCGGCCGAGGACAAGCGCTACGGCTTGGAGAACAAGGCGACGGCCATGGGCTGGGAGCTCGAGGACCCGCGCTTTGACGCCCGCAGCGAGGACTTCGCCAACGAGCCGCACCGTTTCGGCTACATCGTGGAGATCGATCCGGAAAACCCGAACTCCACGCCTGTCAAGCACACCAGCCTGGGCCGCTTCAAGCACGAGGGCGCGAATGTCATCGTCGCCGACAACGGGCACGTGGTGGCCTACATGGGCGATGACGAGCGGTTCGACTACCTCTACAAGTTCGTTTCCAAGCGCAAGTACCGCAAGAACGACCGCCGCCACAACCTGACCCTGCTGACCGAGGGTGACCTGTTCGTGGCCCGCTTCAGCGGTACATCGGAGGCCGAGATCGACGGTTCGGGAGACGTGCCATCCGACGGGAAGTTCGACGGCTCCGGCCAGTGGATCCCCCTGGTGGAAGACGGCAAGTCACGCGTGAAGGGGATGAGCGTCGAGCAGGTCCTCGTCTTCACCCGCCTGGCCGCCGACGAGGTCGGCGCCACGAAGATGGACCGTTGCGAGGATGTGGAGCCGAGCCTGAAGTCCGGCAAGATCTACGTGGCCTGCACCAACAACTCCAACCGCGGCGTCGGCTCCAACGCAAAGGCCGACGAGGCCAACCCACGCACCGAAAACCGCGACGGGCACATCGTGGAGATCACCGAGCGTCGCGGGGACCACACCTCCACCCGCTTCAACTGGGACCTGCTGATGCTCTGTGGCGATGCGGCACAGGGCGACGCGACCTACTTCAGCGGCTTCCCGGCCGACCAGGTCTCCCCGATCTCCTGCCCGGACAACGTCGCCTTCGACAGCGAGGGCAACCTGTGGATCTCCACCGATGGCGCCCCGGACGGCATCGGCTACAACGATGGCTTGTTCAGGGTCACCGTGGACGGCAGGAACCGCGGCAAGGTCGAGCAGTTCCTGTCGGTACCGCGTGACGCCGAAACCTGTGGGCCGGTCATCCACGACGACGAGTCGATGGTCTTCGTGGCCGTCCAGCACCCGGGCGAGGAAGGCTCGTTCACCGAGATCCACTCGTACTTCCCGGACTACGTGCCCTCCGAGGCACGCCCGGCGCCCGGCGAGGTCAGGGCCCCGCGTCCTGCCATCGTGCAGGTCTACGCCACGCAGTAGGTCAGCCCACCGGCTGGGAGAAGACGTGCCGGCGGATCCAGGCGTGCATGGCGATGGCCGCGGCGGACGCTGCGTTGATGGAACGGGTGGAGCCGAACTGCTCGATGCTCAACGTGGTCTTCGCCGCGGCATGCACCTCGTCGCTCAGCCCGGGGCCTTCCTGGCCGAACACCAGCACACAGTTGCGCGGCAGGTCATAGGTCTCCAGCTGCTCGGAGTCGGGGAAGATGTCGATCCCGATGATCTCCAGCCCCTCCCCCGTCGCCCAGGCGGTGAAGTCGGCGACGGTCGGGTGGTGGCGTACGTGCTGGTAGCGGTCGGTGACCATCGCCCCGCGGCGGTTCCACCGGCGTCGTCCGATGATGTGGACCTCCTTGGCCAGGAACGCGTTGGCGGTGCGCACGACGGTGCCGATGTTCATGTCGTGCTGCCAGTTCTCGATGGCGATGTGGAAGTCGTGGCGGCGGGTGTCCAGATCGGCGACGATCGCCTCATGCAGCCAGTAGCGGTACTTGTCGGCGACGTTGCGGCGGTCCCCGTCGCGCAGCAGCACCGGATCCCAGTGCCCGCCGTCGGGCCAGGGACCCTCCCAGGGGCCCAGGCCGACCTCGGGCACCGCGGCGTCGGGAAGGGAGGGGTCGGAAGGTGCGGCCTCGGGCCGGGATGCTGGTTCGTCCACCGTGCCAGCGTAGTCCGCTCGCGGAGCCGCCGCCCGTTCCGGTAAGATGGGGACATCGTGAGGGAGTATCCCCCCGCGCCGAGGTCGTCAACACGCAGGGTTCCGCAACCCCGCCGGCCGAGGCGGACGGCGTCGAGGTGACGCCGGCGGAGAGACTCGCGGCCCGACAGCATCATGCAAAGGACCCTCCGTGACCGTTCCCCTGTGGATCTGGCTTCTGACCATCGTCGTCATCCTCGGCCTGCTGGCCTTCGACTACTTCTTCCACATCCGCAAGGCCCATGTGCCGCAGCTGAGGGAAGCCGCGATCTGGTCCTCCATCTATGTCGGCATCGCCGTCGTCTTCGGCATCGCGGTGCTGGTGTTCGGCGGGGGGACGATGGGCGGTGAGTACTTCGCCGGCTACATCACGGAGAAGGCCCTGTCGGTGGACAACCTCTTCGTGTTCCTGGTCATCATGGCCAGCTTCAAGGTCCCCCGCGAGGACCAGCAGAAGGTGCTGCTCTTCGGCATCGTCTTCGCCCTCATCGCGCGCACCGGCTTCATCTTCGCCGGTGCAGCGCTGATCAACACGTGGTCGTGGATCTTCTACATCTTCGGGCTGATCCTGCTGCTCACCGCCGGGAACCTGCTCAAGCCCGGCGGCCACGAGGACGACCAGGCGAACAACGTCATCATCCGGCTCGCCCGGCGCTTCATGCACACCTCCGACGACTACGACGGCGACAAGCTCCTGACCGTGGTCAACGGCAAGAAGGCGCTGACGCCCATGCTGCTGGTCATGGTCGCGATCGGCGGAACCGACATCCTGTTCGCCCTCGATTCGATCCCCGCGATCTACGGGCTGACCCAGAACGTCTACATCGTCTTCACCGCCACCGCCTTCTCGCTGATGGGCCTGCGCCAGCTGTACTTCCTGCTCGACGGGCTCCTGGACCGGTTGATCTACCTGTCGATCGGCCTAGCCGCCATCCTGGCCTTCATCGGCGTCAAGCTGTTCCTGCATGCGCTGCACGAGAACAACCTGCCGTTCATCAACAACGGCGAACACGTCGACGTCCTGGAGATCACCACCGGCTTTTCCCTGTCGGTGATCATCGGCATCCTGGTCCTCACGGTGGTCGCCTCGCTGGTGTCCAAGGCGGGCAAGGCGCAAACGGCAATCAACAACGCCCGCCGCCACGCGGAAAGCTACCTGGACCTCGGCTACACCGACGATCCGGCCGAACGCGAACGGATCTACCAGCTGCTGCTGGAGGAGGAACGGGGCATCGAGGCGATGGACCAGAAGTACCGCGACCAGGCCAAGGACGTCGAGGCGATCCGGGCCCAGGTGGCAGCTGTCCACGCACGCCACGACGAGCTGGGCACGGCAACCCGCTGAGATCCGGCCGCCACGGTGGCAGACTAGTGCGCTGGAGGTGGTCATGGCGATTATCGATAACGGGATCTACGTCAACGGTCAGCGGGTCCAGGACCCGGCCGAGCTGGGGCACACGGTGCAGCGGATGCGCGAGCACTCCGGCATGGCGTGGCTGGGTCTCTACCGGCCCAGCGAAGAGGAGTTGCAGGCGGTCGCCGACGAGCTGGGGCTCCATGCCCTGGCCGTCGAGGACACGCTGAAGGGCCACCAGCGCGCCAAGCTGGACCACTACGGCGACCACTCGCTGCTGGTGTTGCGTCCGGCCCGCTACCTGGACGACGTCGAAAAGGTCGAGTTCGGGGAACTGCACGTCTACATCGGCGAGGACTTCGTCGTCACCGTCAGGCACGCCGAATCCCCCGACCTGGCCAAGGTCAGGCACCGGATGGAGCAGGAGGAACCCGACCTGCTGGCCCTGGGGCCGCGGGCCGTCTTGTATGCGGTCGTCGACCAGGTCGTCGACGAATACGAGCCGGTCGTCGACGGGCTCTCCAATGACATCGATGAGATCGACGACCAGCTCTTCTCCGGCAATCCGGATGTCTCCCGGCGCATCTACGAGCTCTCCCGGGAGGTCATCGAGCTGCAACGCGCGACGTTGCCCCTGGAGCGGATCCTGACAGTGCTGCGCCGGGACCTCGGCGACGGGCAACCGATCGAGGGCATCGAGCGGGCGGCCCGCCGGGGCACCACCGACGAGGGGATCCTGGAACTGGACCACCGGATGGTCGACGTCCAGGACCACGCCATCCGCGTCTCGGAGCGCATCGCCTCCTTCCGTTCGCTGTTGGCCAACGCGCTGTCGCTGAGCTCGACGCTCGTCTCCCAGCAGGCCGCCGAGGCCGGCGTCGCCCAGAACGAACAGATGAAGAAGATCTCCTCCTGGGCCGCGATCCTCTTCGCCCCCAGCCTGATCGGCAGCGTCTACGGGATGAACTTCGAGAACATGCCCGAACTCGCCTTCCCGTGGGGCTACCCGGCGGCGCTGGTCCTCATGCTGGGGCTGAGCGTCGGATTGTATGTGGTGTTCAAGCACAACAAATGGTTGTAGGACCGCGATAGCGTGAACCCAGGACCAAGCAGAGCCACCCGGCAGAAGAGGCTGAGATGAAACACGACGAACGCACCCCCGCAGACATCGAATGCTGGCTCACCGACATGGACGGCGTGCTGGTGCACGAGGAGCGCGCCATCCCGGGGGCCGCCGAGATGATCGAGCGCTGGGTGGCTACCTCCAAGCGCTTCCTGGTGCTGACCAACAACTCGATCTACACCCCGCGCGACCTCTGCTCGCGTCTGGAGTCCTCCGGGCTGGTCATCCCGGAGGAGAACATCTGGACCTCTGCCATGGCCACGGCCGAGTTCCTGCGGCGCCAGGCGCCCGGTGGCAAGGCGTTCGTCATCGGCGAGGCCGGCCTGACCACTGCCCTGCACGACGCCGGTTTCATCCTCACGGACCGGGACCCGGATTTCGTGGTGCTCGGAGAAACCCGCACCTATTCGTTCGAGGCCATCACCCAGGCGATCCGGCTGATCTCCAACGGAGCACGGTTCATCACCACGAACCCGGACGCCACCGGCCCCTCACCCGAGGGCCTGCTGCCGGCCACGGGATCGGTGGCCGCCCTGATCAGCGCCGCGGTGAACCGCCAGCCCTACGTCGTGGGCAAACCCAACCCGATGATGTTCCGCTCCGCCCTGAACCGCATCGAGGCCCACTCGGAGACCACGGCGATGATCGGTGACCGGATGGACACCGACATCGTCGCGGGCATGGAAGCGGGCCTCTACACGGTCCTGGTCCACACGGGCATCACCCAGCCGGCAGACATCGAGCGCTTCCCGTTCCGTCCCGACGCCGTCTACCCGTCGGTGGCCGAACTGCTGGACCAGATCTAGGAACCCAACCAGGCCGCCGCGTCGGAGGCCAGCTGTGCCGGGCTGTCGGCGATGTCGAACATGCGCCCTGCCTCGTCGGGGGCGAGCTTCTCAAGGGTCGCCAGCTGGGAATCGAGCAGGCTGGCGGGCATGAAGTGGCCCGGCCTGACCTGCATGCGTTCGCGCAGCAGCTCCTCGGTGCCGTGCAGGTGCACGAACCGGGTGTCCGGCGCGGCGGCGCGGATCAGGTCACGGTAGGAGCGCTTGAGCGCTGAGCAGCCGATGACCAGGGTCCGGCCGGCGGCCGCAGCCTGGCCGAGCTGGACGCCGATTTGCCGCAACCACGGTTCACGGTCCTCGTCGTCCAGCGCGATCCCGGCACTCATCTTCTCGATGTTCGCCTGCGGGTGCAGGGCGTCGCCGTCGACGAACGTGCCGTCGAGTTCGGTGGCCAGCAGGGCCCCGACAGTGCTCTTTCCGCACCCCGAGACACCCATGACGACCACGCGGTCCCCGGGCACCGGCGTCGTTCCCTGTCCTGCTGCTTCGCCCATGACGGCGCTCACCAGTCGTGGACCGTGCCGTCGATCAGACGGTTGTAGGGCAGGTAGGCCTGCTGGTAGGGGAACTTGGCGGCGGCCTCGACATCGAATTCGACGCCGATGCCCGGCGCGTCGCCCGGGTGCAGGTAGCCGTCGGTGAAGGTCATCGACTGGTGGAAGACCTCGTTGGTGGCGTCGGAGTGCTGCATGTACTCCTGGATGCCGTAGTTGTGGATCGCCAGGCCGACGTGCAGCTGGGCCGCGAAGCCGATCGGGGAGATGTCGGTGGGGCCGTGGAAGCCCGACTTGATCTGGTACTGGGCGGCGTAGTCCATGACCTTCTTCAGCGGCGAGATGCCACCGAAGTGCGTCGAGGCGGCGCGCACGTAGTCGATGAGCTGTTCCTTGATGATCTGCTGGAAGTCCCACACGGTGTTGAAGATCTCGCCGATGGCCAGCGGGGTGGTGGTGTGCTGGCGGACCAGGCGCAACCCCTCCTGGTTCTCCGCTGGGGTGCAGTCCTCGAGCCAGAAGAGGTCGTAGGGTTCGAGCGACTTGCCCAGTTTGGCGGCCTGGATGGGGGTCATGCGGTGGTGGCCGTCGTGCAGCAGCGGGATCTCGGGGCCGAATTCGTTGCGGACCGCCTCGAAGACGGTGGGCAGGTGGCGCAGGTAGGCGCGGGTGTCCCAGTCCTCTTCCTGCGGGAAGGCGCCGCGGCCGGCCGGCTCGTAGTCATAGCGTTCCCCCGAGGACTGGGCCTGGGCCGCCACGCCGTATACGGCCTTGATGCCCGGGATGGCGGTCTGCACGCGGATGGACTTGTAGCCCAGTTCCAGGTGCTCGCGGATCGAGTCGAAGAGCTGCTCGGTGTCGGTGCCGGAGGCGTGGCCATAGGCGCGCAGGCCGCGGCGGGAGGCTCCGCCCAGCAGCTGGTAGACCGGCAGGTTCGCGACCTTGCCCTTGATGTCCCACAGGGCCATGTCCACTGCGGCGATGGCCGCCATGGTGATCGGCCCGCGACGCCAGTAGGAGGAACGGTAGAGGAACTGCCAGGTGTCCTCGATGCGATGCGGGTCCTTGCCGATGAGCAGCTGGGCGACATGGTCCTTCAGGTAGCTGGCGACGGCGAGTTCACGGCCGTTGACGGTGGCGTCGCCGATGCCGACGAAGCCCTCGTCGGTTTCGACGCGCAGGGTGACGAAGTTGCGTGACGGGCTGGTCACGAAGACCTCGGCCTTGGTGATCTTCATGGGATGGGGTCCTTTCGGGGAAGGTGGTCAGCCGGTGAAGGTGCCGCGGAGGGCGTGGACTGCGGAGACGGTGTCCTGCTCGGAGGCCAGGGAGGCGTCGACGATGGCCAGCAACGCCGCCGTCTGCTCGGTGCCGGTGGATTCGGCCGCGTCGGCGATGGCCGTCGCGGCGGGATCGTGGATGTCCTCCCCGGCGGTCAGCTGGGCGTCGATGCGGTCCATCCAGGCGGCCAGCAGGCGCAGTGCCGCGCTCCCGTCGCGGTCATCGTCCCGCTCGGCGCGGTAGACGGGGACTGCACGGGCGGCCAGCTTCAGCGACCCGTCCATGCCGATCTGGGCCAGGTGGTGGGCGATCCGCGGGTTGGCGAAGCGTTCACGCAGTGCCGCCCGGTAGGCGGGGATATCCAGCTGCGGGTCCTGCAGGTGGTGGGCCGCCGCGTCCCAGAACTCCTCGATCCACCCGGCGACCCGCTCGTCGGCCAGGGCCTCGGAGACGGTGGCGTGCCCGCGCAGTGCCCCCGCGTAGGCCATGAGCGAGTGCGAGCCGTTGAGCAGCCACAGCTTGCGCCGTTCATACGGTTCGAGGTCCTCGACGAAAACGGCCCCGGCGGCTTCCCAGGCGGGACGGCCCGCGGGGAAGTCGCCGGCGAGCACCCAGGAGGTGAAGGGCTCGGTGACCACGGGGGCCACGTCGTCGTACCCGGTGGCCTCGCGCACGGCGTCGCGGTCGGCGTCGGTGGTGCGCGGGGTGATCCGGTCGATGGAGCTGTCCACAAACGAAACGTTCGCGTCGATCCACGCCGCGAGCAGCGGGTCGACCAGTTCGGCCAGGTCCAGCACCGAGGTGCGGGCCGCAGCCCCGTTGCCGGGGAGGTTGTCGCAGGAGACGATGGCGATGGGCCAGCCGTCGGCGGCGCGGCGTGCTGCCAGGCCGACCAGGAGGCGGCCGGCACTGGTGCGCACGATCCGCCCGTCCAGGCCACCGGTGCCCAACGTGAAATTCGACCCCTCGTAGTGGGCACGCAAGGCAGAGATGTCCGTGGCCACGAGTTCGTCGTCGGTGTTCAGCCGGGGGGACGCGCCCGCAGCACCGGGAGCCAGCCGGTAGCCGGCCTCGGTGACCGTCAGGGTGACGATGGCGATGTCCGGGTGGGCCATCAGGGTGGCGAGGGCCTGCAGGTCGGCACCGTCGTGGGCCTCGACCTCGGCACCGATGACCTCGTGGCGGTCACCGTCGGCGGCTCGTTCGACCAGCGTGTAGAGCCCGTGCTGTCCGGCCAGCTGCCGTGCCGCTTCCGGGCTGCGTCCGGTGAAGGCGGCAATGCCCCACCCGTCGCCGGCCCGTTCCGTATACCAGGCCTGGTGCGCCCGGTGGAAGGCGCCCAGGCCCAGGTGGACGATGCGCACCTTCGGGCGGTTGCCGACGTCGTAGGTGGTGGCGTTGAGCGGACGCGTGGCCGTTTCCGTGGCGCTCACAGCTTGAACGCCCGTCGTGGTGAACCGTCGACCAGATCGACGATGACCTCTGCGGCACGCTCCTCGGTGAGCCGGTGTTCGGCGACCAGGCGGGCCAGGAAGGCGGCCTCGGTACGCCGGGAGGCATCGTGCCGTGCGGGGATGGAGCAGAACGCGCGGGTGTCGTCGATGAAACCGGAGGACCGGGAGAAACCGGTGGTTTCGGTGACCGCCGAACGGAAGCGGAGCATCGCGTCCGGGGCGTCGAGAAACCACCAGGGGGCTCCGACGAACACCGCGGGGAAGAACCCGGCCAGCGGGGCGATTTCCCGGGAGAAGACCGTCTCGTCAATGGTGAACGGGATGAAGTGGAACCCCTCGGCGGTGCCGAAATCGGCCAGCAGCGGTTGCAGGCCCGTGGAGAAGTCGACGGCGAAGGGGATGTCGTGTCCGGTGTCGGGGCCGAAGCGTTCCAGGGTGCCCGGGTGCGTGTTGCGGTGCACGCCGGCATGCATGGTCATGACCAGTCCGTCGTCCAGTGCCATGGCGGCCTGCTGGTACATCATGTGGGCCTCGAAGGCGAGGCCCTCGGCGAACGTGGCCGTTCCGGCCAGCCCCTTGGCGAAGAGCGCGGCGGCCTCGTCGTGGCCGAGCTTGAGCGTGTTGGCGTTGTGTGTTCCGTGGTCGGAGGACACGGCTCCATGCTCGGCAAAGTACCGGCGGCGGCTGGCCAGTGCGGTGAGGTAGCCGTCGTAACCGGTGGCCCCGTCGCCGGCGGCCTGGATCAGCCGGTCCGCGTTGGCGGCAAAACCGTCCACCCAGAATTTCGTGTAGGCGTCGGGGCGGAAGGTCGGCAGCACGCGGGGGGCGAACGTGGAATCGGCGGCCAACGCGTCGTGGGCTGCCAGATCCGCCAGCGGGTCATCGGTGGTGGCCATGACCTCGATGCCGAACTGGTCCATCAGTGCGCGGGGGCGGAAACCGGGTTCATCGATCTTCTGCTGCAGCGCATCGTAGACCGCATCGGCGGTCTCCTCGCGGATGTCCAGGTCGTCGATCCCGAAGACGTCGACGAATTCCTGGCGTAGCCAATATCCCGAGGCCGTGCCGTCGTACAGGGGCCAATTCCGGCAGAACGTCCGCCAGGTCTCACGCGCAGAGGCTCCGGTGCAGCCGCCCACGCGCTGGTTTTCCAGCGGGACCCCGGCGGCGTGCATCAGCCGCGTGACGTAATGGTCGGGACTGATCAGCATGGCCGTGGGGTCGGGGAAGGGCACGTCATCGGCGATGATGGCGGCGTCCACATGACCGTGCGGGGAAATGATGGGCAGCGACTCCACCACGCCATGGAGGCGGCGGGCGACGTCCCGCACGCCGGGATCTGCCGGGAACAACCGGTCGGGGTGGTTGGCAATGGAAGAAGGCATAGTTCCATCGTCGGATCCGCGCCCCCGCATGGCAACAAGTTGCCATGTGTTGCCTCACACCCGGGGCTGGCCCGTCGAGGCGCGAACCACCAGCCGTGTCGGGAGCACCACGGGCCGGGCCGGGATCTGGATCCCGCCCTGGGAGATGACGAGCAGGTTGCGGACCGCGGCGGAGCCCAGCGCGTGCAAGGGAGCAGCCACCGTGGTGAGTCCGGGGTGTGCGAGTTCGGCCACCACCGAGTTGTCGAATCCGATGACGCTGACATCCCCGGGGACGTCGTAGCCACTCGCCTGGGCGCGGCGCATGAACCCCACGGCCAGCTGGTCGTTGTAGCCCACCACCGCGGTCACCCCGCTGTCCAGGACCTGCTCCGCCACGGCCCCGCCCCCATCGCGCGTCGGTTCGGGACACTCCACGAGGTTGACGCGCAGGCCCAGCTCCAGCGCCCCCTCCTTCAGGCTGCGCCAACGCATCCCGTGCGCCCATGAGGCCTCGGGGCCCGCGAGGTAGGCGATCTCGCGATGTCCCAGCTCGCCCAGGTGTTCCACGACGCGGCGCATGCCCCGGGCGTTGTCGGTGACGACGCTCGCGACCCCGCTGACGCCGCGGTTCATCACCAGCGTGGGCTTTTGCTTGGCCATGGCGCGAATGGCGGCGTCGGACATCCGGGAACTGCTGAGCACGATGCCGTCCACAATCCCCATGGCGCGTTCGATGGCCTCCCGTTCGACGATCCCTGACTCGCGCGTGTGCGCCAGGAGCATCGTGTAGCCGTTCTTGGCCGCTTCTTCTTCGGCGCCGCGGATCATGTCGAAGAACACGGGATTGGAGATGTCAGCGATGACCAACGCAATGGTGCCGTGCCGTTGCCGTCCCTCCGCCATGGTCCGCCGGACGTCAACGGAGCGGTATCCGAGCTCCGCGGCAACGGCACGGATCTTCTCGGCGGTGGCGAAGCTGACCCGTCCGGGACGGGCAAAGGCACGGGAAACCGTGGATGCGGAGACCCCCGCCTGACGCGCAACATCATAGATTGTCGCCGGTTTCGGGGAATCCGGGGTGGGGGCCATGCACCTATCTTGCTCCATGTGCCCCGCTTCGTGAACCCGACGGCAACTGATGGCAACTAGTCGCTTTCCCGCCCATGTGGCGGACATCATGCTTAAGTACCGTCGATGAGGCCGGTCCACCGCGGCCAGTTCGCGGGGGTGGACGCCAGGCGTCCCCCGGCCAGAAAGTAGTGATCCGAATGAAGATGCGCTTCCTGCGTCTGTGCGCCGTTGGGCTGGCCTTGCTGCTGGCCACGACCGCGTGCAGTTCAGGCGTGTCGGGCAAGGCGGAGACCGGCAAGACGTTGGTCCTTTCGCTCAACCAGTCCGAAACGCACCCGTCCTATATCGCCCTCACCGAATTCGGTGAACGACTCAAGGCCGCCATGGATGGCCGCTGGGATGTGAAGGTCTATCCGAACGAGACCCTCGGGGCGCAGCAGGAAGTAATCCAGCTCGTCAGCGACGGCTCAGTGGACATGGCCGTCGCGTCGGGAACGCAGCTGGAGAACCTCAATCCCCACTTCGGCGTGCTGAACCTGCCGACCACCTTCAAGAGCATCGACCACCAGATGTCGGTCATCAAGGACAAGTCGATCGTCGGTGACCTGTTCACCTCGCTCGAGGCCTCCAAGCACCTCACGGTCCTGGGCGGCCTGACCCAGGGCGACAGGAACCTCTACACGGCCACCGGCCCCATCAAGAAGCCCGCCGACCTGCACGGCATGAAGATCCGGGTCCAGGAATCCGACGTGCACATCAAGATGGTCAACGCCATGGGCGGCTCCGCCACCCCGATGTCCTATGGCGAGGTCTACACCGCCCTGCAGTCCGGTGTGCTCGACGGCGCCGAGAACAACGAGATCTCCTACGTCACCCAGCACCACAACGAGGTGGCCAAATATGTGGCACGCACCCGCCACCTGGTCGGCCTCGACTACATGCTCATCAACTCCGAGACCTACAACGGGATGACGCCGGAAGACCGCAAGATCTTCGACGCGGAATGGTCCAAGACCATGACCGAACACACTACGTTGTGGAAGAAGGACACCGCCCGGGCCATCCAGCAGGCCGAGGACTCGGGCACCAAATTCAACGACGTCGACAAGGCCGCCTTCGACAAGGCGCTCGCCCCCGTGGTCAACGGGTCGCTGAAGAGCCCCGCCGACCGCGAACTCTACGACGCCATCCAGGAGGCCAACCAGTGACCGCCGTCAAGAATTCGCTCGACGTGGCGCTGCGCTGGCTGTGCATCGTCCTGTTCGTCGCCCTCGTCCTGGTCGTCGTGTGGCAGGTCTTCAGCCGCCAGGTCGTCCAGTCCCCCGCCACGTGGACCACTTCGGTGGCCCAGTACCTCTTCGTCTGGCTCGCCTTGTTCGGATCGGCCTGGGTGTTCTCCGAGAAGGAGCACATCGCCGTCGACTTCCTCACCCGGCTGGTCCGCATCAACGGCACCCGCGGCATGGAGATCGCCGTCAACGTCGTCATCCTCGCGTTCGCCGTGTTGATCCTTGTCTGGGGCGGGTTGCGCGGCGTTGACCTGACGTGGTCGCAGAAGGTCTCCGGACTCCCGGTGAACATCGGCACCATGTACCTGGCGCTGCCCATCTCCGGTCTGGTCATGACGTTCTACTCGATCTTCCACATCGTCGAGGCCTTCCACGGCCGCGGCCTGCCCAGTGCCGACGAAGAGATCAGGGAGGCGGTCTGACATGGATGCAGCACTTGTTGCAGGAATAGTCCTGGTGGTCGGCATCGCCGTCCTGTTGCTGGCCCGCGTGCCGATCGCCGTGGCAGTCGGCTTCTCCGCCTTTGTCGCGGTGGCCGCGGTCATCGGCATGGAGAAGGCCTCGTTCGTCGCCGCCCAACGCATGTTCACCGGGGTGAATTCGTTCGCCCTGCTGGCGATCCCGTTCTTCATCCTGGCCGGTGTGCTGATGAACAACGGCGGCATCGCCGGCCGGCTGATCGACGCCGCCAAGGTCCTGGTCGGGCGCATGCCCGGTTCGCTGGCCCAGACCAACGTCGTGGCCAACGCGCTCTTCGGTTCGGTCTCCGGCGCCGCAGTGGCCTCGGCCGCAGCGGTTGGCGGCGTGATCGGGCCGCGGCAGGCCAAGGAAGGGTACGACCGGAACTTCTCCGCGGCCGTCAACGTCGCCTCCGCCCCCTCGGGCATGCTGATCCCGCCGAGCAACACCCTCATCGTGTACTCGCTGGTCTCGAGCACCTCGATCGCGACGCTGTTCGTGGCCGGCTACATCCCGGGCATCCTCTGGGCGGTGGCCTGCATGTTCATTGTCTGGTTGTATGTCCGCCGCCACCCAGGTGTCGGCGTCACGGAGCGGGTGCCGCTGAAGCTGGCACTGCTCACCCTGTGGCGGGCAGTGCCCTCCATCCTCATGATCGTCGTGGTGATCGGCGGCATCCTGGCCGGCATCTTCACCCCGACGGAGTCCGCGGCCATCGCCGTCGTCTACTGCCTGGTCCTCGGATTCGCCTACCGCGCCGTGAAGGTCAAGGACTTGCCCGCCATCGTCCTGGACGCCACCCGCACCACCTCGATCGTGATGCTCCTGGTGGGTGTCTCGACGATCATGGCGTGGGTCATGGCCTTCTCCGGCATCCCCGCGGCGATCTCCAGCGCACTGCTGGGTTTGACCAGCAACCCGTCGATCATCCTGGTGCTCATCATGATCATCCTGCTGATCGTCGGCACGTTCATGGATCCGACGCCGGCCATCCTGATCTTCGTGCCGATCTTCCTGCCCATCGTCACGGAGTTCGGCGTGGATCCGATCCACTTCGGCATCATGGTCACGTTCAACCTCTGCCTGGGCACCATCACCCCGCCGGTCGGCAACGTGCTCTTCGTCGGCGCAAAGATCGCCAAGCTCCGGGTGGAGCCGGTGATCAAGTCGCTGGTGCCGTTCTTCGTTGCGCTGATCGTCATGCTCTTCATCGTGGCGTTCATCCCCCAGCTCTCGATGTGGCTCCCGAGTGTGCTGGGGCTGAGCGGGCCGTAACCGGCAGACCAGCACAACGCCATCAGCAAACCCCCGCAGGCCCAGCCTGCGGGGGTTTGCCCATGTCGGACCCCCTCCACCCTTCCAGTGAAACTAACGGCAACCACGGGCATGGGAAAGGTGCTTCGGGTCACAGTGGGTTCGGGTGGATGGGCAGCCACATCGGCCCATCGACCCACCCGCACCGATCCCCCTTGGAGGACCCCATGACACGAAAGTCCCCGCCCACAGCGCGCAGCCGCCGGACGGCCGCCGCCCTTGCCGTCCCCTTCGTCCTCATCCTGGCTGTGCCCGCCGGCATGGCGATGCCCGCGGCGGCGGACCCTTCCCCCGGCGCATCCGCCGCCCGGCATGACGAGGGCAACCACGGCAAGCCACCACGAATCGACGCCCGCTCCAAGGACACCCTGAAGATCAAGGGGCGCACGTTCAAGGACCTCAATGGCAATGGACAGCTGGACCCCTATGAGGACTGGCGGTTTCCGGCCGAACAGCGGGCGGAGGACCTGGTGTCTCAGATGACGCTGGAGGAGAAGGCGGGCCTGATGCTCATCGACACGCTCAACGCCTCCTGCGATCAGGAAACGCGCCAGCGGGGGACCCTTGATCCTTCGGCGGGCGGCTACATCCAGGACCAGCAGATGCGCCGGTTCATCTTCCGCAACACCATCACAAGTGCAGACGAGGCAGTCTGCGGCGAAGCCGACGGCGGATTCCAGGCCAAGACCTCGCTCACCCCCGACGAGGCGGCCGGCTACATGAACTCGGTCCAGGAGCTCGCAGAGGCGACCCGGCTGGGCATTCCGGTCCTCTACAAGTCCAACGCACGCAACCACATCGACCCCAATGCCCGGGCCGGCATCAACGAGTCCGCCGGGGCCTTCACCGCCTTCCCCAAGGAGGCCGGCATCGCCGCGGCGGCCCTGGGTCAACAGGCCCTCCGGACCGGCGAGGATCCCACGACGGGCGACATGTCGGTCGTCGAGGACTTCGCCCAGGTCATGGGCGAGGAGTGGAAGTCCGTGGGCCTCCGTGGCATGTACGGCTACATGGCCGACCTGTCCACCGAGCCGCGCTGGTACCGCGTGCATGAGACCTTCACCGAGGATGCGGCGCTGGATGCCAACATCATGTCCTCCCTCGTGGGGACCCTGCAGGGCCCGGTGGACGACGCCGGTGTCTCACTGTCGCCGGACTCGGCCGTGGCGCTGACCATGAAGCACTTCCCCGGAGGCGGGCCCCAGGAGATGGGGCTCGACGCCCACTGCTCGTTCGGGAAGACGCAGGTATACCCCGGCGGTGCCTTCGGCGAACATCTCAAGCCCTTCGAGGCCGCCATCGACGCAGGCGTGTCGGCCATCATGCCGTACTACGGTGCCCCGGTGCAGCTCACCTATGACGGGGTGGCCTACGACCAGACCGGCATGGCCTTCTCCGGGCAGATCGTCAATGACCTGCTGCGCGGCAAGCTCGGCTTCGCCGGCTACGTCAACTCGGATACCGGCATCGTCACTGACCGCGCCTGGGGACTGGAGGACAAGAGCGTCCCCGAACGCGTGGCCGCAGCCGTCAACGGCGGCACGGACACCCTCTCGGGGTTCCACGACGTGAAGACGATCACCGACCTGGTCGCCAACGGCCTCATCAGCGAGGAGCGCGTCACCACGGCAGCCGTGAGGTTGACGACCCCCATGTTCCGGCTGGGCCTGTTCGAGAACCCCTACGTCGACCCGGAAACGGCTGCCCGGACCGTCGGCAGCAAGGCGCACCGCGAAACCGGACTGGATCTGCAACGCAAATCGGCAGTCCTGTTGGAGAACAAGAAGACCGACGACGGCTCAAAGGTCCTTCCGCTGAAACCGGGGGCCTCCGTCTACCTCCTCGGCGACGCGGACGAGAAGACAGTTGCCGGTTACGGCTACGACGTGGTCAACGGCAACACCAAGGATCCTGCGGATCGGCCGAGCGCCCAGGACAGCGATTATGCGGTCATCAACGTCACGGTGAACAACAAGAACACCAGCACCTATACCAGCGACGGGCCGACGTCCGGCATGAACCCGGAGCACACCAATCCGGTCACCCTGGACGGCGTGAAGGGCCTGGACGGCAAGAGCCCCTTCGGTGCCGCCGACGCCTGCGTGGCCCAAGGGGCGGATGAGTGCACCGATGACGGGCTCCCGTATGGCGGGGCCCTGCCCTGGGAAGCCGGCACCCTGGACTTCACGGGCATGGCGGCTTCGGAGTCCTGGGATGTCAGCCCCTCACTGGACACCATCCAACAGGTCATGCGCGAGGTGGACGACCCTCGGAAGGTGGTGCTCCACGTCTACTTCCGCCAGCCCTTCGTCATGGACCAGGCCAGCGGCCTGCGCGATGCCGGAGCGGTCATTGCCGGCTTCGGCATGAGCGATACCGCCTTGTTCGACGTCCTCTCCGGCAAGGTCTCCCCGCAGGGCCGGATGCCGTTCGCCTTGGCCGGCACCTCCAGGGCCATCGACGAACAGTACAGCGACCTGCCCGGCTACAGGGAAACCACCGATGGGGCCCTCTACCCGTTCGGGTACGGCCTGACGTACTGAACCAGCCCCCGCGGCTGCCCCGGAACCGGTCGAGACCCCGGCCGGTTCCGGGGCACCGCCACCCCAGTCCCGGCTTGTGGACCTCCGGCTTGCCTCGTGTCGGCGCATCGCCCTAGCCTCGAACCATGCCATTGCCTGATTCGCTGCCAACGCTCAAGGACGCCTCCCCCTTCCTGGACTGGTCCTTCTGGCTGGACCGCCCCCTGAAGATCGTGCTCATCATCGTCATCGCGGTGGTGCTGAACTACATCGTCCGGCGGGTCATCCGCCGGACCACGGAGCATATCGCCGCCGGCGAGGCGGCAGCGTTGTCCAAGGAGCGCAGGAAGTCCGACAAGGCGGGTCGGCGTTGGCTGGTGCAGGAGTCGCCCATCGCCGTCGCGCGGCGCACGCAGCGGGCCCAAACCGTCGGGTCGGTGCTTCGTTCGGTCACCACGATCGTGATCACCGCCGTCGTGCTGTTGACCGTCCTGTCGCAGATCGGCATCAACATGGGTCCGATCCTGGCCAGCGCGGGCATCGTCGGCGTCGCCCTCGGCTTCGGCGCCCAGGCCCTGGTCAAGGACTACCTCTCGGGGATCTTCCTGGTGGCCGAGGACCAGTTCGGCATCGGCGACTACGTGGACCTGGGCGAAGCCGCGGGGACGGTCGAGGCCGTCGGGCTGCGGATCACCCAGGTCAGGGACGTCGATGGAACCCTGTGGCACGTGCGCAACGGCGAGATCCTGCGCGTGGGCAACTTCTCCCAGGGGTGGGCCCGCGCCGTCCTGGACGTTCCCGTCCCCTACGATTCGGACGTCGACGAGGTCAGCAACATGATCCTGGCTTCCGCGCGGAAACTGCAAAAGGACCCGCAGTGGTCCCACGAGATCCTGGACGACCCGGAAATCTGGGGCGTGCAGGACCTGAGCGGGGAGTCCATGACGATCCGCCTGGTCTTCCGCACCACACCGCTGCAGCAGTGGGCCGTCGCCCGGGCCATGCGGGCCCGGCTGAAGGTCGACCTCGATGCCGCAGGCGTGCGGATCCCGCTGGTGCAGCAAACGGTCATCCGGGCGGCGAACCCCGCCGGCTTCACCACCGACCATGCCGATCCGCAGCCGGATCCCGAAGCCGAAGCGGCGGGCCCCACCGAGCCGTCGGGTCCGCAGCGGTCCTAGAGACCCAGTTCGTCCTTGCCGAAGGCGAAGAGGTACGGGACCCCGGCCTCGGCCTCGATGCGTTCCTTCGAGCCGGTGTCGCGGTCCACGATCACGGCCACGGCCACAACGTTGCCGCCGGCCTTGCGGACGCCTTCCACCGCAGCCAGCGCGGAACCGCCGGTGGTGGAGGTGTCCTCCAGAACCACGACGTTGCGTCCCGACACGTCCGGCCCCTCCACCTGGCGGCCCATGCCGTAGGACTTCTGTGCCTTGCGGACCACGAACGCGTCGACCTCACGGCCCGCCTGTCCCGCCGCGTGCATCAGCGCGGTCCCGACCGGGTCCGCCCCCATGGTCAGCCCACCGGCGTTGGTGAACTCGATGCCGGCGTCGTCCAGCAGATCCAGCATGACCGAGCCGACCAGCGGGGCGGCCTCATGGTGCAGGGTGATCCGGCGCAGGTCCACGTAGTAGTCGGCTTCCTTGCCGGAGGACAACGTGACCTTGCCGCGGACCACGGCGAGTTCCTGGATGAGTTCGAGCAGGCGGGTGCGGGCGTCGTTGTTCGAGGTCATGGCCTATATTCTAGGTGGCCCGGCCCCACCCTGCGTGACCGCGGATGGCGAGACAGGGCAGCGGTCGCCAGCTAGGGTGAAGGCATGAACGCTCAGCGACCGATCGGATACTGGCTCAAGCTGGTGGACTCGCTCATTTCCGAGCAGTTCGCCGCCTCGTTGGAGGAGCACGGCGTCACGCGCCGGCAATGGCAACTCCTCAATCTGCTGGGGGCCCATCCCCACACCTCGGACGAACTCATCGAGTCCCTCGCCCCCTTCTTCGACGAGGTCTCCCCCGAAGGCGAACCGGCCTCCCCGGCCGAACACCTGACGGAACTGTTGGAGTCCGGTTGGGTCGCCCGCGACGGCGAAACCTATGAGCTCACGGAGCGCGGCCGCACCAGCCTGGAACGGCTCACGGAAATCGTCGAGGGCATGCGCGAACGCTCCAGCGCCGGTGTCACCCCCGAGCAGTACCAGACCACCATCGCCACCCTGCAGCGCATGGCCACCAACCTGGGCTGGTCCGGCACGGAACGGGCATGACCGGTCCCGACCAGTCCACCGATCCGCTCGAGGCGACCCGCACCGCCCCGCACCCCGATGAGGTCTTCCACGGAACTCCAGAGGACGACGGCGCCGCCTCCCCGGTCCGGGAAGTCACCTCCCCGGCGGCGATGGCCCGGTTCCAGGAGCGCACCGACATCGTGCGCGCCAGGGGGCGCTACGCGCTGGTGAACACCTCGATCACCCCCCACGAGGCGATGGTGACCGACCTGCTGTTCATCCGGGACGCCCTCGACGCAGCGAACGTGTCCTACCTGCTGGTGCGCGGCAACGACGCCCGGCCGGTGATCGCGGTGTCCTGGACGGACCGCAAGGCGCTGCGCCGGGCCCTGGTTGCCGCCTGCCAGGACGAACCCTTCTATTCGCTCACCGTCGATACCCGCAAGGACAAGGCGCTGCTGGTCGCTGACGGGAAACTGGCGAAGAGCTCCAAGGCCCGCATGTTCCGGCTCTACCGTCCGCGCGTCGAACCTGCAGGCGGCCTGGCCTTCGGGGCCTCCACCGGTGTGCAGGTCGAACTCTGGCAGTGGACGGAGCAGGGGCAGGTCCATTTGCCGATGGAGAACTCGTTGACCCGGGCGACGCTGCCGGCGGGTGAGGCGATCCGCGGGACGGTGCACCGGTTCGGCCGCGAGTGGCCGACCATCGAGAACATGTTCGCCGAACATGCCATGGACATCTCGTTCCCGATCGACCTGGTGTTCTCCTGGGTCGACGGAAACGACATCGAACACCAGCGCCACCGGGCCTCGTTCATGGAGGGCGTCGTGGTCGGCGAGGGCGATGACGCCGAGGCCCGCTACCGGCAGATCGACGAACTGAAATTCGCGCTGCGCAGTGTCTACATGTTCGCCCCGTGGGTGCGCCACATCTACATCGCCACGGATTCGCCCGTCCCGGCCTGGCTCAACGCGGAGCACCCCCGCATCAGCATCGTGCGGGCCACGGAGCATTTCCGTGATCCGTCGGTGCTGCCGACCTTCAACTCCCAGGCCGTTGAATCACAACTGCAGCACATCGACGGGTTGTCCGAGCACTTCCTCTATTCGAACGATGACATGTTCTTCGGCCGCCCCCTGGGCCCCGACATGTTCTTCTCCCCCGGCGGGATCACCAAGTTCATCGAGGCCGGCACCCGCATCGGCCTCGGCGACAACCATCTGGACCGTTCCGGGTTCGAGAACTCCGCCCGGGTGAACCGCAGGCTGCTCAACGACCGGTTCGGGCGGATCACCACCCGGCACCTCGAACATACTGCCGCCCCGCTGCGCCGCAGCGTGCTGTGGGAACTGGAGGAGGTCTTCCCCGACGAGTTCGCGGCGACCGCTGCGAGCCGTTTCCGCGCCAAGGACAACATCTCGGTCACCAATTCCCTCTACCACTACTACGCCCTGCTCACGGGCCGGGCGGTGACCAAGGAGAAGGCCAAGGTCAAGTACGTGGACACCACCATGTATTCCGGGCTGGACGCGTTGCGCAAGCTCCTGAAGAAGCGCAATCAGGACTTCTTCTGCCTCAATGACGGCAGCTTCCCCGAAGTTCCCGCCCGCGAACGGCAGGAGGTCGTCACCGCGTTCCTGCAGGGCTACTTCCCGATCGCCGCCCCGTGGGAGAACCCGGAGCCCGGCCCCACGACCGGGTGACCGCAGCGGGATCGATGCCGTGGCTGCGCAGGATCCCGGCGACCTCACCCGGTTCCACGACCTCCCCGACGCTCTGCCCGCCCGCGGCCGGGACCACCGAATGCACCACCGTCTCGGGCAGGATGTGGACCAGGTTGTAGGCCTGGGCGGCGTCGCGCCCCCGGGTGGCGTGGATTCCGGTCTCGGTGTCCACCGACGCGGCGAGATCCTGCGTGTAGCAGGTGGCGGAGGCGACCGAGACGGGGATGCCGGCGAACATGCCGAACGTGGAATAGTGCAGGTGCCCGGCCAGGATGGCGCGCACGTCGGTATCGCGCACCACCTCGGCGAGGGCGGCCTGCCCCCGCAACTCCACCAGGATGGCCAGCGGTTGGACGCTGGCGATCGGCGGATGGTGCATCACCAGGATGGTTCCGTCAGGTGCCGGGGTGGCCAGTTCCCCGCGCAGCCATTCCAGTTGGCCCGGATCGAGCCGGCCGTGATGGCTGCCGGGCACCGTGGTGTCCAGGGTGATCAGGCGCAACCCGCCAATCCAGCTCGTATGGTCCAACGGCTCGGTGCCCGCCGGCTCGCCCAGCAGCTCGGTGCGCAGGGTGGACCGGTCATCGTGGTTTCCCGCAGCCCAGATGACCCGGGTGTGCAGGCGCTCCGCCGCCGGCTCGATGATCGAGCGCAACGTGGCATAGGCGTCCGGTTCGCCCTTGTCGGCCAGGTCCCCGGTGACCACCAGCGCGTCGGGCCGTTCCCCGGAGGCCTCCAGCCGGGCCACCAGCGATCGCAGCCGCTCGATGCTGTCCAGCGTCCCGGCCAGCAGTGCACCGCCACCACGCAGGTGGGTGTCGCTGAGGTGGACAAGTACTCGGTCCGCAGCAGGGTGCTCCGGATGGATGGGTTCCATGACCGCTTCCTCACGCAGGGTGGTTCCTGATTCCTGCCCCCTACTATTCACCATCCGGGCCCCGTTGCACCCCATCGCCCTCCCAACGCGCCGCGGCGGGAGGGCGATAGGCTGTGGGTCATGCGCGATCTGCAGGCACACATCATCAAGGACATGGGCGTGAAGCCGACCATCGACGCCCGGGCGGAGGTGGCTCGACGCGTGCGGTTCCTGCGCGACTACCTCGCGGTGACCGGCACCGACGGGTTCGTCCTGGGGATCTCCGGCGGCCTGGACTCGACCCTGGCGGGCCGTCTGGCCCAGCTGGCCGTCGACGAAGCCGCCGCCGAGGGCCAGGACGTGGATTTCGTGGCGGTGCGCCTGCCCTACGGCGTCCAGGCCGATGAGGACGACGCGGCAGCCGCCCTGGACTTCATCGCCTCGAAGACGACGCGGGCCTTCGACATCAAGCCCGCCGTCGATGCCCTGGCTGCGGGGTTCGAGCAGAGCACCGGGGGGCCGATCGGCGACTTCAACAAGGGCAACGCGAAGGCCCGCCTGCGCATGACGGCCCAATACGCCCTCGCCGGCGAGCGCAACCACCTGGTGATCGGCACGGACCACGCCGCCGAATCGGTGACCGGATTCTTCACCAAGTTCGGCGACGGCGGAGCCGACCTGCTGCCGCTCTACGGTCTGGACAAGCGCCAGAACCGCCAGCTCCTGCGCCATCTGGGTGCCCCGGAGCGCCTGTGGTCCAAACCTCCCACGGCCGACCTGCTCGATGGCACGCCGCTGCGCACCGACGAGGACGAGCTCGGTTTGTCCTACGACGACATCGACGACTACCTCGAGGGCCGCACCGTAGCGGTCCCGGTGGCCGAGGCCATCGAGGCACGGTACCTGCGCAGCCGCCACAAGCGGGCCACCCCGGTGACGCCGCTGGACGATTGGTGGCGCCCCGCGGAACGGTGACGTCACGGGCCGCGGGCCCCTTCCAAACGCTTGGATGTCCACGTATATTCGGGGAAGCGCCTCGCCGAGTCCGGCCCGGCGACCCCGTTGAAAGGTGAAAAATGTCAGTCACCGACGACTTCCGTGCCGCCCGCGACCACCTCGTCTCCCTGAGCGGGGACCACGCCCGGGCCCGCGCCGAATTCAGCTGGCCCGCGTTCGAGGAATTCAACTTCGGCTTGGACTGGTTCGACGCGGTGGCCGCCACCGCCGAACGCGCCAACAGCCCGGCACTGGTCATCGTCGAGCAGGACGGCTCCTCCACCCGACGCACCTGGGCCGAACTCTCCGCCCGCTCCAACCAGGTCGCCAACTGGATGCGCGAGTCCGGCTTCTCCCGGGGCGACAAGGCCATCCTCATGCTCGGCAACCAGGTCGAGTTGTGGGAGATCATGCTCGCCGCCATCAAGCTGGGCATCGTCATGATCCCCACCACCACCCAGATGGGCGCCGCCGACCTCACGGACCGGGTCGAACGCGGCGGGGCCTCCTGGGCCATCGCCGGAACCGCGGACCTGGCCAAGTTCGCCGACGTGCCCGGGGACTACCGCTGCATCGCCGTCGGGGACGTGCCCTCCCCCTTGGCCCAGGGCACGACGCCGGTGCTCTCCTACGCGGATTCCGCCGCCTCGTCCACGGACTTCGTCCCGGACGGGCCCACCCGCGGGGACGAGACGCTGCTGCTGTATTTCACCTCGGGGACCACCTCGAAGGCCAAGCTGGTCGAGCACACCCACACGTCCTACCCGGTCGGCCACCTCTCGACCATGTACTGGATCGGGCTCGGACCCGGCGACGTGCACCTGAACGTCGCCTCACCGGGATGGGCCAAACATGCCTGGTCCAACGTGTTCACCCCGTGGATCGCCGAAGCCACCGTCTTCATCTACAACTACGAACGATTCGACCCGGCCGCCCTGATGGACCAGATGGCCGCGGAAAAGGTCACCAGCTTCTGCGCCCCGCCCACCGTCTGGCGACTGCTCATCCAGGCCGACCTGACCCGGCTGAAAACCCCTCCCACCAAGGTCGTCTCGGCCGGCGAACCACTCAATGCCGAGGTCATCGACCAGGTCCAGCGGGCCTGGGGCCAGCAGATCCGGGACGGCTTCGGCCAGACGGAGACCACGGTGCAGATCGCCAATACGCCGGGGCAGCCCGTGAAGATCGGTGCCATGGGCCTGCCCCTGCCCGGATACGACGTCGTCCTCGTTGACCCGGTCTCCGGCGAGGAAGGCGACCTCGGGGAGATCTGCCTGCGCCTGGACCCGCGGCCGCTGGGACTGATGAAGTCGTACTATGGCGATCCGGACAAGACGGCAGCGGCCTTCCGCGGCGGCTACTACCATACCGGTGACGTTGCCGAGCGGGACGAGCGCGGCATCATCACGTACGTCGGCCGGGACGATGACGTGTTCAAGTCCAGCGACTACCGGTTGAGCCCCTTCGAATTGGAGTCGGTGCTCATCGAGCATCCTGCCGTGGCGGAGGCGGCCGTCGTCCCCTCCCCCGACGCCATGAAGCTGAACGTCCCCAAGGCCTATGTCGTCCTGGCCGCCGGCCACGCCGCCGATGCGGCGACCGCCGAGGAGATCCTTGGCTACTGCCGCGAGCACCTGCCGGCCTTCAAACGCATCCGGCGCCTCGAGTTCGCGGATCTGCCCAAGACGATCTCCGGGAAGATCCGCCGGGTCGAACTGCGCCGGAACGAGGAGGCCCGCCACGTCGAAGGTGCCCCGCTGGCGGGCCACGGAACCGAGTATGCCGACACCGACTTCCCCCGCCTCAAGGGACGCGGATGAGCGCACCGCTGCCCTTTGACCCGATCGCCGCGGCCCAGCGGAATTGGGAGGAGCAGGGGTGGAGGGCCGAAGCGGCGCCCATGGCGGCGATCACCGCCGTCATGCGGGCCCAGCAGATCCTGTTGCAGCGGTGCGAGGCCGTCGTGAAGCCGTTCGGGCTGACCTTTGCGCGTTACGAATTGCTCGCGCTGCTGGGGTTTTCCCGCACGGGGTCACTGCCGATGGTCAAGGTCAGCGCCTTGTTGCAGGTCCACCCGACCTCGGTCACGAATGCCGTGGACCGGCTTGAAGCGGCCGGCTTCGTCCAACGCAGCCCGCACCCGACCGACGGGCGGACCACCTTGGTCTCGTTGACCGATCGGGGCCGCGAGGTGGCCGGTCAGTCGACAACGGAACTGAACGCAGCGGTGTTCGCGGAGTCCGGGTTCCCGGCCGAGGACGTGGAAGCACTGATCGGGATCCTGGGCCGCTTCCGGCAGCGGGCCGGCGACTTCTCCTCCGAGGCCCCTGGCTGATCCGCAGGGAACGGGGTCCCGCTCAGTCCGCACCTTCGGAGCGGTCGCGGATATCGGTGATGATCCCGGAGAAGTCCCGACCGGCGCCTCCCTCGTCGCGGAAGCGCTCATAGATCCGCGCGGCCAGGGGACCCAATTCGGCGGCAACTCCGGTGCTCTGAATCGCGTTGACGGCCAGCCCCAGGTCCTTGGCCATCAGCGCGCCGGCAAAGCCCGGCTGGTAGTCCCGGTTCGCGGGGCTGGCCGGCACGGGCCCCGGAACGGGACAGTTGGTGGTCACCGCCCAGCATTGGCCCGACGCCGTGGACACCACGTCGTACAACGCCTGGTGGGTCAATCCGAGCTTCTCCCCCAGCACGAAGGCCTCGGAAGCGGCGATCATGCTCACGCCCAGGATCATGTTGTTGCACACCTTCGCCGCCTGGCCGGCGCCATGTTCGCCGCAGTGGACGAGCTTGCCGCCCATGACCTCCAGCAGCGGCCGCACCGACTCCAGGTCGGCGGCCAGGGCCCCGATCATGAACGTCAGGGTTCCGGCTTCGGCCCCGACGACTCCTCCCGACACCGGAGCATCGATGCTGCGGTGCCCGGCCTCCAGTGCCAACCGGGCCGCCTCGCGGGCGTCATCGACGTTGATGGTGGAGCAATCCAGGAACAAGGTGTCGGGCCCCGCGGATGAGAGCAGGCCCGGCCCGTCCACTCCACGGTAGGCGTCCAGCAGCTGCTGTCCTCCGGGGAACATGGTGAGCACCACCGACGCACCACGGATCGCCTCAAGCGCGGACACCGCGGTGGGGATTCCTGCATCGCTGGCAGCGTCGACCGCTGCCTGGACCACGTCGAAGGCACGCACGTCATAGCCGGCCGCGACCAGGTTCTTCGCCATGGGCAACCCCATGTGGCCCAACCCAAGGAAGGCAATGGTTGCGGATTCCATCAGGCACGCTCCTTCACATCATCGGCCAGCGCGAGTTCGCCGCCGTGTTCGTCGGGCGCCAGCAGCCCGAAGTAGTCGCGGATCATCTCTGGACTGATCTGGCCCAGGGTCGCGGGGCTCCAGCGGGGTCGGCGGTCCTTGTCGATGACCTGGGCGCGGATGCCCTCCAGGAAGTCGTGGGAGGCAAGCATGCGCACCCCCACCCGGTAATCCTGGTCGAGTGCTTCTTCCAGGCTGTCCAGCCCGGCGGCCCGGCGGAGTGCCACCAGGGTGGTCTTCACCGCGGTGGGCGATTTGGCGGCGATGGTGTCCGCGGCTTCCGCCGCCGGTCCCCCGCGTGTGCGCAGCCGCCCGAGAATCCTCTCAATGGACTCCCCGGCGTAGTCCTTGCCCATGGCACCGCTCTGTTCGGCGAGGACCGAGGCCGGGGCCGGGAGACCGGCTGCGCCGATGGCGGCTTCGACATCAGCAGGTGTCGCCGCCCGTTCCAGCTCGTCCGTCAGCGACGGCAGCGACGCGGACTCGACATACGTGTCGGCCAAACCCAGGTGCAGCGCATCAGCAGCATCAAGGTGTGCGCTGGTCAGGGCGGCGTAGGTCCCGGATTCCCCCGGGGCCCGGGACAACAAGTAGAGCCCTCCCACGTCTGGGACGAAGCCGATGGTCGTCTCCGGCATTCCGGTCCGGGTGCGCTCGGTGACGATGCGATGGCTGCCGTGGGCCGAGACGCCGACCCCGCCGCCGAGGACCAGTCCGTCCATGAGGGCGACATAGGGTTTCGGATAGTTGGCGATCAGGGCGTTGAGCCGGTATTCCGTCCGCCAAAAGGCGGCAGTGGCTGCACCCCCGGTGGGGATGTCCCGGTAGATGGCGACGATGTCGCCGCCCGCGCATAATCCGCGGTCCCCCGCACCCCTCAGCAGGACGCTGACCACCGTGTCGTCGTCCTGCCACTGCCTGAGTTGGGCATACATGGCCTCGACCATGCCGTGGGTGAGGGCATTGACGGCACGGGGGCGGTTCAGGGTAATGGTGCCCAGTGTTCCGCGGACCTCGAACTGGACCTCGGGTTCGGTGGGGGCGTCGTTCATGGAGTGTCCTTCCGGGCAGCAGGTCACGGACCCGGAACCGGCAATGCGGTCACGGTCCAGGCCACCCGAACTCCAAGCTACTCGGACACCCTAGGAATTTCTAGGGAGCTGCGGCGCCGGTGCACCACGCCGACGGGCCGGCACGTGCCGGGCGTCGGCGCCGTGGGACCCGGTGGTCACCGGCCCACCGGAGCCCGGCGCAACACCAGCCAGCTGCCCGCAGCGCTCAGCAATCCGAGCACGATCATGCCGACGGCGATCCTGGCGACGATGTCGACGCTGAAGAACGACACCACGTCCACCCCTAGGCTGAGCAGCACCCAGGCCAGCAGGAGTGCGACGGCGACGATCCCGAAGACCACCAGCAGGACCCCTTTCTGGTTCCACCGCACGAACACCGAGGCGAACATCGTTCCGGCAAAGAGGGTGAACATGCTGATCCCGAAGCCCATGAGGAAGATGTCCCGGAAACTGCCGTTACCCATGACGTACACGTCGAACATATGGGTGCCCGAGAACCAGTGCCCGGTCACCTTCTCGAGTGCCAGGAAGATGGTCATGGACGCCCCGATGTACACCGACTCGACGACCAGTGCAATGGCAGTTCCGGCCCAGTACTGGCGACGGGTCGCACCCATGCCCATCGCGAACGGCATCGTCCGGGCATAGGCGAAGGCACCGACGCTGACAAAGTACCCTGCGAAGCACCACAGGGGCGCCTGGTTGTAGCGGAAGCCCTCGCTGAACTCGGCGGAATCGCCCGGGACGAAGGCCCGGATGAGGAGCATCACCACCACGCAGACAGCTGTGGTCGAGGCGAAGATCGTCAACGGCACCCCGAGCAGGCGCATGGGATCGGCAAAGTGCAGGCGGACGACCTTCACCAGGGGCCCGGCCGCCTGGTGTTCCTTCCGGTCGACGGAAGGTGCCTGGGACAGCTGGTTCGTGCTCATCGGATGGCCTCCTCGGCCTCGAACGTGGTCTGTGCGTGGGAGTGCGCGGCGGCGAGTGACGCTTCCCCGCCCTCGAGCAGCCCATAGGCTGCCACGAGTTCCTGGAGCGACACCGGGCCGACCTCCAGGCCCGCCGTCGCCGCGGCGGAGCGCATCGCCTCGTCGGGGGTTCCGGCGATGGTGACCGAGCGCAACCCGCCCAGTGCCTGGCTGCGCAGGATGTGCCGGCCAGCCACCGCTGTCTCGACGGCCTTCGCCGTCCCGGACAGCGTGAAGGCAGAACGCGTGGCCTCCTCGACCGGGGAATCCAGCACCTTGCGCCCATCCTGGAGCACGATGACGTGCTCCAAGAGGTTCGCTGCTTCGTCGATCAGGTGCGTCGACATGAGAATGGTGCGTGGATGCTCCATGTAGTCCTCGAGCAGCAGGTCGTAGAAGATGCCCCGGGCCGTAGCATCCAATCCCAGGTAGGGCTCGTCGAAGAAGGTCACCGGAGCCCGGGAAGCGAGCCCCACCACGATGGCCACCGCGGAGAGCTGTCCACGCGAAAGCTTCTTGATCGGTGTTTTCAGCGGCAGCCGGAATTCGCCCACCAGTCGTCGGGCGAAGTCGGCATCCCAGCCGGCGTGGAACCAGTTCGCGGCCCGCAACACGTGGGTGACCTTGAACTCCTCCGGGTACTTCTGGTTCTCCCGGGCGAAACTGAGCCGCGCAAGGACCTGCGCGTTCTCGAACGGTTCGCTCCCGAGAACCCGCGCCTGCCCCGAGGTCTTCAACTCCTGCCCCGCCAGGATCGACATCAACGTCGTCTTGCCGGCTCCGTTGCGTCCCAGCAGGCCGCAAATCGTGTTCTTTTCAATGCCGATGGTGAGTTCGTCGAGCACGGTCGTGTGGCCGTACTTCTTGCTCAGCGACCGGGTTTCAATGGCCAGATTCATGGTGTCCTGCCTCAAGCTTGTCCGGCGACGACGGCCCGTTGGGCGATCATCGCGATGAGTTCGTCGGCGTCGATGCCGAGGCGGTCGGCCTCATGCAGCAACGGGGTCACATACTGCTCTCCGAAGGCCTCACGCCGTGTAGCCATGAGTGTGGCGCGTGCGCCGGTGGCAACAAACATCCCTATACCCCTTCGTTTGTAGAGGACCCCGGCATCCGCCAGCCGATTCAGCCCTTTTCCGGCGGTTGCCGGATTGATGCGCATGAACGCCGCGAATTCGTTCGTCGAGGGAACCTGCATTTCCTCCGGATAGGTGCCGTCGAGGATGCGCCCCTCGATCTCCTCGGCCAGTTGGATGAAGATCGGCTTCGAGTCATCCACGATCATCACCGACCTTCATTGGTTCATTACTCATGTAACTAACTACAACACCTCGCCGCTCCCGCGTCAAGGCATGGCCACCACCCACCGGCAAGTTGATAGGTTGGAGGCGTGAAGATTGCTACGTGGAATGTGAACTCCCTCCGAGCCCGCGCGGACCGCGTGGAAGGCTGGCTGCGCCGCACCGACGTCGACGTCCTGGCCATCCAGGAGACCAAGTGCAAGGACGAGAACTTCCCCTGGGAACTCTTCGAGAACAACGACTACGAGGTCGCCCACTTCGGCTTCAGCCAGTGGAACGGCGTCGCCATCGCCTCCCGCGTGGGACTCGAGGAGGTCGAACGCACCTTCGCCGGACAACCGGCTTTCGGCAAGGGCGGCAAGGATCCCGTCCAGGAGGCCCGGGCCATCGGCGCCACCTGCGCAGGAGTGCGCATCTGGAGCCTGTACGTGCCCAACGGACGCGGCCTGCAGGACGAGCACATGCCCTACAAGCTCCAGTGGCTGGACCAGCTGCGTGAAAATGCCGCCGGTTGGCTCGCCGATGATCCCACCTCACAGATCGCGCTGATGGGCGACTGGAACATCGCCCCGCGCGACGAGGACGTCTGGGATATCGACTTCTTCATCGACAACGAGCTGACCCACGTCTCCGCCCCCGAGAGAAAGTCGTTCAACGACTTCGTCGACGCCGGATTCGCCGACGTCGTCCGCCCGCATACCCCCGGACCCGGCGTCTACACCTACTGGGACTACACACAATTGCGGTTCCCCAAGAAGGAGGGCATGCGCATCGACTTCACCCTGGCCTCCCCCGCGCTGGCCGAACGCGTGGAAACCGCGTGGATCGACCGCGAGGAGCGCAAGGGCAAGGGCGCCTCCGACCACGCCCCCGTGGTCGTGGAGCTCCACTAGATGACAACACCGGGGATGAGCGCACGCCGCCGGTTGCCACCGACGTCGTATCTGCGCGTCTTCGAACCGCTTCGCGCGTACGACGACGCGGCGCAGCTGGCCATTGCCGCGCAGCGCGGCATCGGACGAACGGAATTCGAGGAACGTTCCGCCAACGAGGCCCTGGAGCGCCTGACCCGCGGCCTGCCGGATCCCTTCCCCCACGAACAGGCCGAGCGGTACCGCGAACTGCACTATCCGGGCGCCGACGGCCTGACAGCCCCCTACTATTGCCCGGACCAGCTGCCCACCCGGTCCATCCTGGCCGCCGAACAACTGGATTCCAGCATGCGGCCCGCCCTCCTGGAGCTCCTCGTGCCCGAGGCGGCGCGGGAAGCCAACGCAGCGCGCATCGGACATGAGGCCTTCGCGGAAGCAGTGGCTGCCCTCCACACCCGCACCGCCACCTGGGGGATCCCGCTGGGCTGGTTCGTCCTCCTCACCGAAGAGGACCATTGCGAGATCGAGGAGGACGGGACCACACTGTTGACCGTTCGCCTCAGCGCACCGGCGGTCCAGGTGCTGGAGCGGGCGCGGTTCGCCGTGGCGTCGTTGGCCATCCACGCTCCGGAGCTGGATATCCTGGACGATCTCACCTCGCTCGGCGAGTGGCTCGGCCTGTTCCACGAGGACGCGATCGTCGAATTGGACTATGGCCCGATTGCCGACCGTGTCTGGCCCGACGATTCAGCGCAGGACCTCAGACTCGGCATCGAATCCCTCGCCGAACAGGATATGCTCGGCGCCGCGGCGGCATACCGCCGGCTGACATCGCGGTGGTTGAAGGTCCGGCAGCTCGCCCGCGCCAACTGACGCCTTTCATCCCCGCGAGCCCTGTTGACATGGGGAGTTCTCCCCATCGCGGTGCGCACTGATGTCGCCTAGCCTCTTATATCGAGGAGGTGGATGATGACCACATACAAGATTGACGTTGCCGCCGCGCGTCTGACGGTAAAAAATGCCCGCGGGCAACTCGACGACCTCGATGGCATCGAAACCACTCTCAAGACCACCGGGGAAACCATGGCGACCACCGCCTTGGAAGCCGACATCAACTCGGCCTTGGATGATGCCTACGACAACTTCCTGCGCCCCATGGCGGTGACGATGGTGCTGGCCGGACGGCAGCTCTTCGACAATACCGACAGCGTCATCAACATCTACGACAAGGCCGATTTGGATATGGGCAAAAAGGCTGACGGCGTCACCGAGCGTGCCATCGCCACAGAGGTACGCCGGTCGGATGACGTACCCGATTACAGCTCGTCTTCACGAACCGCGGAGCCTCCCGTCACCGCGCAGGCACCGGCCGACCCGAAGCATCCCGGCCAAACCACGAACGGGAGGTACACCTGGTGACCGTCGAATACGACATCGAACTCCCCTTCGATTTCCCCACCAAGCTGCCCGATCCCGATACCCTCACTTCAGACGCAAAGGCCTTCGGCAAGAACGCCAAGACCATTACGACCACATACGACAACACGTCCAAACAGTGGAGCCCCATTTCAGGGCAGATGACGTTCCCCAATAGTGGGACGGTCCTCGCCGGCCTGGAAAACAATGTCGCCCCCTACGCCGACATGCTGCAAACCGGGATCACGGAAATGGCAGGGGCACTGACCACGTTCGCGGAGAGTGTCCGGGGGTTCCAGACCACGTGGACCGACCTCAAGGCGGAGGTCGTCGCATTCAACAAACTTCCAGTGAAGCCCATGGTGGAAGAAGACGTGGACGAAAACACCACCTACCGCACCGAGTCGAACAGAACCGACATCATCATTCGCCTGCAGCAAGCAGCTTCGGACTACCGCGGTTACGTTGACACGTGCGTCAACTCCATTGAAAGTGCAAACCAGGCCCTCAATCCCAACTGGGAAGGTTCCACGACACAACAGTTCCTGGCACAGACGAAGAAGACCTGGGGCAATAGCCGCGACTACCTGAAGAAGGCCGGTTCCATCAGCAAGCGCGGCGGACGGTGGACCTTCAAGGGTTCCATGAAGAGTTCAGCTACTCCTGCGGCCTTTTTGCGCGGCAAGGTCCCAGACTTCATTGCCGATCCGGTCCTGGGTGAGGCCCCCAAGGGAAAACTCACCAATACGTCAAAGCCCTTCGCCAATAACCCGATACTGGGGAAATACTTCGACAAGATCGTCGACAACAACGATCCCAAGAAGTTCAGTTTCATCAGTGGCGTGGACAACGTCGGGGGCCGCGCCGCCTTCATGATCGGGCTACCCAAGTTCGAATTGCCGAAGTGGACCAAAAAGGGAATCCCCGGCGCGGTGACGAAGACCTTGTCCAAGGCCGGCAACAAGTCCCTGGGCGCCTTGCAGAAGGCGGACAAGCTCGCCGAGAAACTCGAGAAGTCCAAGGTGATGAAATTCGGCGGTCCGGCGCTCGGCGTGCTGGACGCCGGCATGACCTACAAGGACGAGTTCTCGAAGGGATACAACGCCAGCCTGCAAGAACACCCCGATTGGACCCCAGGACAGCACAAGGCAGAAGCCGTCAAGGACGCCGCCATCGTCGGCACCGCAGAGACGGCCGGAAAGATCGCGGGCGGTGTGGTCGGTCGCTCGGCAGGCGCCGTCATTGGCCAGGCCATCATTCCCATTCCCGGTGTTGGTGCCGCCATCGGCGGATTCGCGGGCGGAATTGCCGGCGAGTGGATCGGCGGGAAGGTCGGCGGCGCCGTCGGCGGATTCATCAATGACATCCGGGAAGGCGGCATGAATGGGGCCCTGGACGAGGCAGGGAAACACATTGGCCAAGCCGTCGACAACGTGAAACAAGGCATCGGCAACACCGTTGATGCGGTGAAGGACGCCTACCACAACCCGGGCGAAGCAGCCAAGAAGGTCGGCAAAAAGGTGTTCGATAAGCTGACGCCATGGTAATTCGATCCACGATGCCCACGCCGGGCGTTCCCGCATGATGACGGCCGCCGGCAGCGCCTGGCTCTACAACGACGCCATCATCATTGGGATTCCGCTCCTTGGCGTACTTGCCTGGTGCCTCATCTACCCCGCCTACCGCGCACTCCGCGGGAGCTGGAGATCCTGGGTGAACGCACCAGCGTATCTGCCGTGGCAGGCATCGCTCACCAATACCTGGCCATTCATCCTTCTCTGCATGGGCCTTGCACTGGTCGTGGTCATGCCAGCCTTGGTCTTCGAGGCGCTCGGGTGGGAGGCAGCCCGGAAGTTCATGTGGAATGGCCCCTTCTGGATCCCTTGGGCCGGGGCCATCGTCGGAATCTTCTGGTGGCCCAAGAGCCTCGGCCCCAAGTGGTACCGCGCCTGGCGCAACGCCGGAGGCAAACGCAACATCATGCCCTTCACGGATGAAGATCTTGAAGCGGTCCGGCGCCTTCCCGAGGGAAAACGCCGCCGCCGACTGGAAAAAAACATCCAAGCCTGCCGTGCTTACTGCGCGCAGGACGAGGAATAACCCACCCCCACAAGGTAGGAGCCACGAATATGGAAGCCAAGACTGCCGGTCGGACGGGACGTGCTTCCCTGGTCCTTGAAGAGGCCTGGCAAACAGAGTCCATCCGCGACGAAATCGAACTCTTCGCCTTCGTCAGGGGTCCCGAGGGCACGTTTGCCCCGAATCTCATCGTGACGGTGAACCCGTTCGACGGAACCATCGACGGTTTCCTCGATCGTGCGGTGACCGGCCTGACCTCCACCCTTCAGAAGCCGTACCTCTTCGACGTACGTGTTTGGGACCGGAAGGGCAATGACACGGAGACCTATCAGCGCGTCGACGACGTGGACGTGCGGCAATGGGGCCGGTCGATCGCCTACACGCACGAATCACCCCAGACCGGGGCAACCCTGCGCTCGGGAGAATGGCTGTTCATCGACTCCGGGCTGGCAGTCCAGGTCACCGGGACGACGACGACAGCCCAGTGGCCGGTGTTCGCCGACACGCTGGAAACCATGGCCCGGTCCGTAACCACGACGACGGAAGGTGCGTCATGACCCAGCAGGACTTCACATTCTTTGACGGCGTCGACCCGATCGCGCAGTCTGCCCTGGGCGCCCCGCTGCCCGACCTTGCCCGCATCGGAGCCCGTCAGCCCTCAACCTACGAGGGGGCCTGGGTCCACGAGGGAGCCGTGGAACTCCTGATGAAGATGGTGGGCGGGTACCGGCCTGGTCGTCTACAGCAGAAACTCCAGAGGTCACAGCTCGATGAGCTGCGCGACGCTGAACTGGTGACGGGCAACGAACTCACGGACGGCGGCCAGCTGCTGGTTGCCGTCATGGACGAGGCCGAGGCCTCATTCCGCCTTTCCGGACTCATCGGCAGTCGCGAGGTGTTGTTCCAGTGCTGGTCCTCGGAACAGATGGCCCTGGTCATCACCCAGCCCGGATACCACGCGGTCGGCAATCCGGAGTTCGCCGAACAGCCAACGCCGGAACACGTCAACATCCGGGTAGTCCCGTTGCTGGACCTCTCGACGCTCATGTCCAAGTGGGTCGGCCTGGCTCCTGCGTGGAACTTCGACATCCAACCAGTGGAAATCCCGATGTCGGCCGTCGAGGCCCAGATGAACGGCGGCACGTCTGTGCCGGATGGCGCCAATGATGTCCTGCGGGATGCCTGGAACGAGAAATGGATGCTCTGGAGCCTGGAGGGTGGATGCCCCACTGGCGATCTGGAACCCTTGACCTACCTCACCGCCGGTCGACGCGGCCAGCAACGGCTGGCCCAACGGGACAGCGGGTCCATCATGTTGGTGCCCACGGCATCGACCTACGTCTTCGACCAGCTGGAGGATCGCATCCAAGCCCTGGTCTTCCAGCGCGACGTGACACTCCCGTAGGATCCAGCCACGGGCGCTCCCAGTGGAAGCGCTTGCACTAGGCTGGTGGCGATCCGTTCCGCCGAGACGACGGTTAGCCCGCTCTCCCGACCCACCCCAGGAGTCCCCATGCCCAAGCACGCCCAGCACATCCCCTGGTGGCAGGATGCGGTCATCTACCAGGTGTACCCCCGTTCCTTCGCGGATGCGGACGCCGATGGCATGGGCGATCTGCGTGGCGTCGCCTCCAAGCTGGGCTATCTGAAGGACCTGGGGGTCGATGCCGTCTGGCTGTCGCCCTTCTACAAGTCACCACAGGCCGACGCCGGCTACGACGTCGCCGATTACCGCCAGGTTGATCCCCTGTTCGGGACCTTGTCCGACTTCGATGACCTGCTCACCCGGGCCCACGCCCAGGGCACGCGAATCATCGTTGACCTCGTCCCTAACCACACGTCCGACGAACACGTGTGGTTCCAGGCGGCCCTGGCCGCCGCGCCCGGCTCGCCCGAACGCGACCGCTACATCTTCCGCGACGGCCAGGGCCCCAACGGGGACCAGGAGCCGAACAACTGGCAGTCGCTCTTCGGCGGCCCCGCCTGGACGCGCACGGTCAATCCCGACGGGACCCCGGGCCAGTGGTACCTCCACCTCTTCGACGTCAAGCAGCCCGACCTGAATTGGGACAATGACGAGGTCCACGCCGAAATGCGCGACATCCTGCGCTTCTGGCTCGATCGCGGCGTCGATGGCTTCCGTGTCGATGTTGCCCACGGCATGGTCAAAGCCGAGGGCCTTCCCGACTGGTCCGAGAAGGTCAGCATGGTCCAGGGCACCGAACAGCCGACGGTCCACGACACCCCGCCCTACTTCGACCAGGAGGGCGTGCACGCGATCTACGAGGAGTGGAACGCCGTGCTGGCCGAATACGACGGCGACCGGATGATGGTTGCCGAGGCGTGGGTCGAGCCCATGGAGCGGATCTTCCGCTACGTCCGGGCCGGGGAGATGCAGCAGGCCTTCAACTTCGGCTTCCTGCTGGCCGGTTGGAACGCACAGAACATCGTGGAGAACGTCACCGAGACCCTGGCCGCTGCCGCGGTCGTCGGCGCTCCCCCGACCTGGGTGCTGTCCAATCACGACACCGTGCGGCATTGCACGCGCTTCGGCCTCTCGGACCCGACGACCTTCCCCAAGGGCATCGCGGCCCAGGACGAACAGCCCGACGAGGACCTCGGACGCGTCAGGGGACGCGCGGCCGCCATGGTCATGCTCGCCCTGCCCGGGTCGGCGTATGTCTACCAGGGTGACGAGCTGACCCTGCCGGAGCACACCACGCTGCCCGACGAATGCCGCCAGGACCCGAGCTTCTTCCGCACCGGCGGTGTCGAACGCGGGCGCGACGGCTGCCGGATCCCCCTGCCGTGGGCCGCCGAATCCCCCGGGTTCGGCTTCTCCCGGGCAGTGGACGACGGCGATGCCCCGGCTTCCTCGGGCTCCGAACCCTGGCTGCCACAGCCCGACTCCTATGCCCGGTACGCTGCCGACCAGCAGGTGGGAGTCGAGGGGTCGGCCTTCGAGCTCTACCGCCTGCTGTTGGCCGTGCGCGCAGACCGCGAACTCGGCCGGGGACGGCTGGAATGGTCACGGCAGAACCGCCCGGCGGATGGCGTGCTCTCCTACGCCAACGGTGCCCTGCAGGTCCTGGCCAACCTCGGGGCCCAGCCGGTGGAAGTGCCGGCGGACCTGGAGGTTGCCGTGGCCAGCCGGCCCGACGCGGTCACCGAGGACGGTTTCCTGGTCCCCGATGCCGCGCTCTGGCTTCTGCCCCGCGCGTAGTCAGCGCACGCGCTCCGCGCGTGACATGCGGGTCCGGGCGCCGGTTGCCAGGTGGATGACCACGGGGCCACCGGCGCCCAGGATCCCATCCATGTCCACCACGAGTTCCGCCAGGTCCTCGGCGATGCGATAGGGGGCGGCGCCCAGGCGGGGTTGGACCTTGATCCTCAAGCCGGCAGCGCTGTGCGGTGAGGTCCATGAGGTCACCGATACCGTGACGAGGTCCGGCCGCCCGGCCAGGGCGGCCTTGAAGGCCTGTTCGGGGACGGCCGCCGACAGCTCGACGATGCCACGCGTCGTCTCCTCGCGGAACTCCCGGACGAAGATTCCGGTCTTGCCCTGCCCCTGGACGGCAACCCACCAGATCATCAACAGGATCAGGGCGATCATCACCACCGAGATGACGATCCACAGCCAGGAATCCCGTTGTCCCTCCAAGGTGGTCGCCGCCAGCAGGTCGGTGAACCCTGTTCCGATCTGGTCCGCGAATCCGCGCCACCCCTGGGCGTAGGCGGGCACGGCTGCCAGGAGCAGGCCGTGCACTCCCAGCCCCGTCAAGATCAGGCCCAGAAGCGTCAACACGATCCGGTTGGTGATGCGAGGGGTCTTGTTCATTGCCCCACCACCCCCGTTTCCGCCACGTGCACCCGGACGGCGGGCACCGGTTCGATCTGGTTGGCCAGCAACTCGTCCTCGATGGCCGCATGGACCGCTGCGGCATCGATGCCGATGCCGGACGTCGGACGCAGCTGGACATCGACATGGTTTCGGCTGATGATCACCACCACCTGCTCGGGAGTCACGCCCGCCTCGGTGCGGGCACGTCGGGCCAGCGTGGATGCCAGCACGCCGTCATCAACGACGACGATGGCCCGGGAGTTGGTGATGGCATGCCGGGCACGTCGACCCGGCAGGATTCCATGGAGCAGGAAGAACAGCCCCAGCGCCAGCAGGACCAGGGAGCCGGCGGCCAGGACCAGCGGGTTGGCCGTGTCAGGCAGCCCGGTCAGCCACTGCCCCCATTGGCCCGGCGACCGGATCCAGACGTCCTGGCCCAGCGATTTCATGGCGGCTTCGAACATGAAGTACAGGCAAATGGCGGTCACCAGGACTGCGGCGATGATGGAGGCCGTGGACCGGGCGCTGTGCAGTTCGTGCGATTGGAGCTTGCGGCGTTCGTCGTCGTTCATGCCATCCTCCTCCGACGCAGCACCACGCCGGTGACCCGGACGTCGACGCGGCTGATATGTGATCCCGTCAGCGTGATGAAACGATCCCGTACCTCGGAGCGGGCCTCGCGAGCCCGGGCCAGGACCGAACCCGAGGGCTCGAGGGCTTCGGATCGGCCATAGAGCAGCGGGGAGATGGGCAGCGGCAGGCTCAGCCCGAGCGCGAGGGCACCGTATTCGTCATTCATGGCAACTTTGATTTCGCCGGGCTGCACCTCGAAGACCTCCGCGGCAATGATCCGGGCGCAGCTGGTCAGCGCCTGGGTGCTCACGCGGGTGTGTCCGGCCAGGGCGCGGGGCCCGGGTCCGTGGTCCGTTGAGTTCACGACGAGGAACGCCGACCGGTGAGGGCATCACGAACGGTCCGCAGATCCAGGCGGCCGTCGACGATGCGGCCCACGCAGGCGCCGATGGCGAGGAAGACGGCCATGAGCACGAAGCCGCCGAACCCGTAGGAGAGTGCCGCCCAGCCCAGCACGGCGGCGATGGCCAATCCAAGGAGTGTCGGGTTCATGGTTGCTCCGCGATGTCGGTGGTGGCCCCGGGGTTTCCGGGGGGTGGGGTACCTGGCGCATGCGCCGGGGGGCTGGGCAGACCGGGTGCTGATCCGGCGGGGGCGGGACCCGGACCGGGAACATGGACGTCGCCGATCTCCACATTGACCTCGATGACCGACAACCCGGTGAGGCTCTCGACCGCCGTGTACACGGCAGCCCGCACGCCCTCGGCGATCTCCTGCAGGGGCATTCCGTAGACCGCAGTGAGTGTGATGTCGACTGCGACTTCACGTTGTCCGACTTCGGCGGTGACCCCCGAGGATCCATCACCGGCCCCGACGGCTCCGCGCAGTGCGCCCAACGCGCGGCCGGAGCCAACGCCCAGGAACTGCACTCCTGGCACCGATCGTGCGGCGGTTGCAGCGACCTTGGCCACTGCCGCATCGGAGATCGACGTGGTTCCCGTCGCCGGCGTGGCGGGTTGCACGGGGGTGTGCCCAGACTGGTCCATGGTGGCGGCCTTTCCTTGGGAGCGCTGTCCTGTCACCACCCTACCGCCCTCGGCGGGGGCATCCACCGGGCACACACACGGCACGGAAGGGCTGCCGATTCCGTTTCGTCAACCAAGGTCAACCAAGGAGCGCGGCGACGGCAATGTCGAGTCGTTCCCGTACATCCGCTTCGGCTTCCGGGCCATAGAGCAGTTGCGCGGCCAGGCCCTGGGCGAGGGCCAGCACCGCCCACGCGGTGGTTTCCGCGTCGACGTGCTCCGGTACCTCGCCCTCAGCACGGGCGCGTGCGATGAGCGAAGCCAGGAGGTGGCGAACCTGCCTGTCGCTTCCGGCGATCGCGGCAGCGATCTCGGGATCGGCAAGAGCTGCCTGCGCGAAGGCGTCGGCCTGGCGTTGGGCCGCCAGACGCTGCTCGTCGAGGGGAAGGATCCCCACGATGAGCGCAACGAGCCAGTTGTGGAGGTCCGGCCTGCCGGGATCGCCCTGCGGAAGCGACGCTGCGCTCTCGCGCAATCGCGCGAACATGGCGGTGAGCATGAGCTTCTTCGAGGGGAAGGCCTTCTGGACCGAGCCGAGGGAGCAGTTCGCTTCGGTGGCCACGTTCCGGAACGACAGGTCGGCCATTCCCGTGCGGGCGATGATGCGCAACGCGGCGTCGGCGAGTTCCGTCTGACGTCGGGTGAGTTCCATGTCAATGAGGGTATGCGATCTGCGCACTGGGCAGTCAGGGGCTGCTTCCGCTCAGACGTCGTTGCCGCGGCCCACATCACGAGGGCGTATGCCAGGATGAGGCAACAGGCGATGCCTATTCCGGTCAGGGCCAGGGTCGTCGTGGAATTGCCCCCGGCGTAATTGGCGAAGTCCCAGGCCGCATGCCACATGATGGCTGGCCACAGGCTCCCGCTCAAGACCGTCACTTCTGCGGCCGCAATGCCAAAGAGGGCGGCGAAGGCCAGTTGGAGCAGGCCGGCCGGAAGATCCTCGCCACCGGCGAGGTTCGCCAGGTGCAAGACGGCGAACAAGGCCGAGCTTCCGATGATGGCGGCGCGTATCCCGCCACCCCTCAGCACTGTCAGGATGGCGCCCCGGAACCACACCTCTTCGTTGACGGCAACGGACATCGCCAGGACCCCGTAGGCGATGAGCGGTGGGCCGGATGCCTTCATTCCCTGCGTGGCAAATACGACCATGACAGTGACCAGCAACGGCACGAACCACAACGCTGCCCGGCCACGACGAGGAGCGCCGAACCCCGGCCGCCGAAGGCCGGACGGCAACATCATCATCACGGTCACCCCCACACCGGCGGACACTGCTGCACCACCGGCAATCATCAGGGCGGCGGTCGTCTCGTCGGCATGCATCAGCTGTGATGCGGCGGATGCCGCCGCCGTGCAGAAGACAGGGACCAGGGCGAAGACCATCGCCGCGATCCAGCGATGGCGAACGATCCATCCGCCTGGTTTGGTTCGTTGGAGGCCCTGATGTGTCGTGGACATGCTGTCCCCTCCATGGAATACGACTGTATTCTTTGTTTGATGAGAAGACGGCCGTATTAAGGTGACGTCAAGAGGCGGTCCGACGGCGCATCACGTGGGGCAGGTTCCGGATACGGGTCCGGCAAAGGGGTGCCGACGGGACGCGGCGCGCCCGGGCCGGGCCGACGCCACTGGCTGATCGGAAAATACCGGCCCGCCACGGGACCTCTTCCCGGAAACAGAAAACCCCCCGGGGTTACCGAGGGGTTCTAGCTGGTGGCTCCGACCGGCGTCGATCCGGTGACCTTTCGATTTTCAGTCGAACGCTCTACCAACTGAGCTACAGAGCCTGGCATCATCTAGGATGATCACCGTGATCTTCCGTTCAACGGAAAACCAAAGCGACCCTGACGGGACTTGAACCCGCGACCTCCGCCGTGACAGGGCGGCGCGCTAACCAGCTGCGCTACAGGGCCTAGTTCACAAGGTTTTACCCTCGCTTCACAAGTCCTAAACTTTACCAGAGATATTCGCTCCGGCGAAATCAGGACTTGCAGTACCCCCAACGGGATTCGAACCCGTGCCGCCGCCGTGAAAGGGCGGTGTCCTAGGCCGCTAGACGATGGGGGCCGGACGGCTGCCGAACACAAGCGTCCCGCAGCGACCTCATCAACTATAAGGCACCGTGTCGTGTCTGCAAAACCGCGCGGGAAGTGCCGCCCGGACCGGGGAAAACCGGCGGATAGAGTCCATGACATGGCCTACAGCATGACCGACGACGAGTTCGAATCCTGCGTCTCCGACGCGCTCGAGAACATTCCCCGGCAGCTCCTCGACATGATGGACAACGTCGCGGTCTTCATCGAGGACCGCTACCAGCCGCAGCCGGGCGAAGATCCATCCACCTCGCTGCTGGGACTGTACGACGGAGTGCCCCTGACCGAACGGGACGACGGCTGGGGTGCCGGCGCCTTGCCGGATCGCATCACCATCTTCCAGGAAGACACCCTGGCCGCCTGTTCCTCGCGCGAGGAGGTGATCGCCGAGGTGCAGATCACTGTCGTCCACGAGATCGCGCATCATTTCGGCATCGACGACGAGACGCTGCACCGGCTGGGCTGGGGCTGACCGTCACCGTTCCGCAACATGGCCGCCGGCTGCCGTCGCACCGCACGCCGCCACGAACCGCAGGTCAACACACGCAACGCCGCCCCGAAATCACCGAAATGACACGGATGTTATTTATGATGAAGATGTGACTCGTGTTGCCACTGTTACATTAAGTCGCCTATTCTCATGTGAAGCAGTAACTGAACCGTGATCCTCTGCGCCGGTCCCACCGGCACTGAATGATGCGGATCGGTTCATCATTCGCAGTGAGGACTCAGTATGGCCAAGGGGCAACTTCTAGGCGTCGCGACGTGCACACTCGCCTTGATCGGCGGGACGCTGGTCTCGGGTACCGCGGCAATCGGCGCGCCGACAACCATTGACTCGACCATCGGTACTTCCACGTTCGGCACAGTTTTCCCGGCCGCGGCCCCCGCCCAGCGGACCCTGCCGACCCGCGCCGATGTGACCGCCGCAAAGAAGGACCCGGCAGCCCTGAAGTCCATGGTGGCCTCCCTCGAGGGACTCATCCTCGACTCGAACGACGACCTCGCCACGGCAGAGGCTTCGGCCATGAACGACCAGGACGCCTACGAAACCACCTCCGGAGTCCTGGCCGAGCGCAATGCCGCGGCCCAGACGGCCCGCGCCGAGGCCGCCAAGGCCACCGCATACTACGACGCCGTGAAGAAGCAGGTCGGACAGCTCGCCGGGGATCTCTACCGCAACGGCGGCATCAACCCCGGCGTCAGCTCCATGCTCAATGCCTCCGAGCACAACGACGTCCTCTACAAGGCAGCCACCATGCAGACGCTGGCTGCCAACCGCTCAGCCACGCTGACGACCGCCCAGCAGGCCGCGTCCCTGTGGGCCGAGTGGCAGAACTACGCGGCCGACGCCGAGGCGGCGGCAGCCGACGCCGCCGACGCCAACGAAAGCGCCCTGGCGGCCGCCGAGCGGACCCGCTCCGCCTACGCCACGCGGGTTGACGAGCAGAAGAAGCTCCGCGACGAACTCATCGGCCAGCTGGCCTACCTGCAGGACACCAAGCGGGCCGAGGAAGCCAAGCGTGTCGCCGCGCTGGAAAACCAGCAGCGCGAGGATCGCCTCAAGGCCGAGCTCGCTGCCACGCCGGCCGAACCCGCAGCCCAGAAGCCGGCGGAGACCGTTGCGGTAGCCGCGGCCCCGCAGGCAGTGCCCGACGCGGTGCCGACCTCGACCTCGTTGAGCCCGGCCAGCAAGCCGAAGACCACGAATAGCCGCCCGGCAACCGTGGCAACCAACTCCCCGGCCCGGACGTCCAAGCCCGCTGCCGACCCCAGGCCCGTGGCCGCTTCCACCCCGAAGCCCATCACCTCCGATACGTCTGCCGCCTCCAAGGCAGCCGAACAAGCCGCCGCACAGCGCAAGGCCGAAGCCAAGGCTGCTGCCCAGCGCCAAGCTGCGGAGGAAGCCAAGGCCAACGACGAGGCACGCCGGAAAGCCGCAAAGGAAGAGGCGGACGCGAAGGCAGCTGCAAAGGCAGAGGCAGACGCAAAGGCGGCCGCCGAGGCGGCTCAGGAACGTGCCGAGGAGGCCGCCCGCAAGAAGGCGGCCGAGGAAGCCGCCCGGGCCTCTTCCGGATCCTCCAAGGAATCGGCCATCGCCTGGGCGCTGAAGACCGCAGCGGATGACAGCAACTACTACGTCTACGGCGGCAACGGCCCCGACGCCTACGACTGCTCCAGCTTCGTCCGAGCCGCCTTCGCGCAAAGCGGCATCTCCCTGCCGCGCACCTCGACCAGCCAGTACTTCGCCGGCGGGACCAAGGTTCGAGTCAGCCAGCTGAAACGCGGGGACCTGGTCTTCTCCACCAGCAACGGCGGATCGTCGTTCTACCACGTGGCCATCTACCTGGGCAACGGCCAGGTCGTGCACGCCCGCAACCCCAGCGTCGGCATCTCGACCACGCCGCTGAGCTGGGTCAACAACATGTACTCGTACGGGGTCCGCTACTAGGCAGCAGCACCCCCACCCACTGAAATGCCCCCATCCACTGGATGGGGGCATTTTCGTCGGCGTGCTTCTCCGGCAGTCCGGCTCAGCCTTCGTCGTCGGTGTCGAAGTCCGCGCGGTCATCCAACCGCGGGTCCGGGGAATCCGGCACCACGAGCACCGGCCCCTTGGAGTGGTGCAGGACGCCCTGGGACGTGGAGCCGAGCAGCATTCCGGCGAACCCCCCGCGCCCCCGCGACCCCGTGACCATCAGGGTCGCCTTGGCCGATTCCTCGATGAGGACCTCGATGGGCGCCCCCTCGATGACCTCGGTCTCGATGACCAGGTCGGGGAAGTGGCTGGCCAGCCAGCGGGCACCCACGGAGAGCTGGCGGCGGACATCGATGGTCAACGCCTCCTGGTCGACGGTGGCCGGCATCCAGGCCAGCGACCCGCTGACCGGGGGCAGCGCACACACCACACGCAGCGGGATGCCACGCGCCGCCGCCTGCTCGGCGGCCACCAGCACGGCGCGCCGCGCCCGGTCCGAACCATCCACGCCCACGACGATCACGTCACGCAGCACCGGATCATCCGGCTTCCGTTTGGAGACGCACAGGGGCACGACGACGGTGGGGCACTTGGCATGCGCGGGGAGGGCGCTGCTGACCGATCCGAGCAGCCGGCCGACAAATCCCCCGCGGCCGCGGGTGCCGACCACCACCAACTCGGCTTCCTCGCTGAGCTCCATCAGCACGCCCGACGGATCACCGGATTCGATGCGCAGGCGCACGTCCACGCCGATGTCACCGATCCTGGCCTTCGCGGCGTCGAGGACCTCCTGGGCGCCATCGCGGATGACCTGGTCGTCCAAGGTCGCGTAGCCGGCATCCATGCTGGACGCGGCGAAAACAGGGATCGTGTAGGAGGTGACGATGTTCAACGGGACATCCCGCCGTCGTGCCTCGGCAGCGGCCCAGTCCAGGGCACACAGCGCCGGGTCCGAGCCGTCGACGCCGACGACGATGCCGTCCGCCGTCATCGCGGCCTCCGGGGAAACGTTTCCTTCGCTCATGACGGTCACTCCTTGGCAGTCGGGTCGTGGTGTCTTCCGGCTAGATCCCACCGTGGTGGTCTTGTTCCTCACACTACCCACTTCCGGCTCGTTTGAACCCACCGGCGCCCACTAGGATTCTGCCCATGGCTAAAAACGGGCTCGGCACCCTCGACCGCTACTTCAAGATCACCGAACGGGGGTCGACCTACTCCCGGGAGATCCGTGGCGGCCTGGCCACCTTCTTCGCGATGAGCTACATCGTGGTGCTCAACCCGCTGATCCTCTCCGGTGCCGACTCCACCGGCGCCGAACTCGGGGCCGCCCGCGTGGCCGCCGCGACGGCGCTGGTCGCCGGCCTGCTGACCATCCTCATGGGGGCCTGGGCGAAGCACCCGTTCGCCATGGCCACCGGGCTGGGCGTGAACGCGTTCGTCGCCGTCACCGTCGCCACCAACCCGGGCCTGACATGGCCCGACGTCATGGGCCTGGTGGTCATCTCGGGTGTGACGATGCTGGTGCTGGTCCTCACCGGTTTCCGGACCGCGGTGTTCAACGCCGTGCCGCCGAGCCTGAAGACCGCGATCGTGGTGGGCATCGGCATGTTCATCGCCCTGATCGGACTGGTCAACGCCGGGTTCGTCCGCCGGATCCCCGACGCCGCAGGGACCACCGTTCCCGTGGGCCTCGGCTTCGATGGAGAACTCATCGGCTGGCCGACCCTGGTCTTCGTCGTCGGCCTGCTGCTGACCATGGGCCTGGTGATCCGCAAGGTCAAGGGCGCCATCCTCATCGGCATCGTCGTCGCCTCGGTGCTGGCCAACATCCTCGAGGCCGTCTTCCACATCGGCCCCTCCTTCGACGGCGCCGGACCGCACCCCCAGGGCTGGTCCCTGGTGGTCCCCTCGATGCCCGATTGGGCCGCACCCGACCTGTCCCTGATCGGCCAGGCCAACGTGGTGGGCCCCTTCCAGCACCTGGGCACGACGTCGGCCCTGCTGCTGGCGTTCGTGATCCTCCTGTCCATCTTCTTCGACGCCATGGGAACCATGGTCGGGCTGGCCAACGAAGCGGGCAACGTCGATGAGGACGGGAACATCTACGACGTCGACCGGGTCCTGCTGGTCGACTCACTCGGTGCCATCGCCGGTGGCGGGGCGTCGTCCTCCTCCAGCCAGATCTACGTCGAATCCGGGGCGGGCATCGGCGAGGGTGCACGCACCGGGTTGGCCTCCATCGTCACCGGCCTGCTGTTCATCGCCGCCATGTTCCTCACCCCGCTGATCCACCTGGTCCCGTTCGAGGCCGTCGCCCCGGCGCTGGTGGTCGTGGGCTTCATGATGATCACCCAGATCACCCGGATCGACTGGGCCGACTGGGGCGTCGCCCTGCCCGCGTTCCTGACGTTCATCCTCATGCCGTTCACCTACTCGATCGCCAACGGCATCGGCGCCGGCTTCGTCGCCTACGTCTTCGTGCGCAGCGTCCAGGGCCGGGCCAGGGAGATCCACCCGTTGATGTGGGTCGTTGCCGCGGCGTTCGTGCTGTTCTTCGGCATCGGGATCATCGAGCAGGCCGTCGGGATGTAATCCCGCCCGGCGGGGCCCCGCAACTACAGTGGCCGCATGGGACATGTCGGGTCGTATCTGTGGCGGCTACGCCAACTCGTGGGGCCGCAACTGCTGCTGTTGCCCGGCGCCCAGGTCATCGCCCTGGACGACGCCGGACGGGCCCTCTTCCAACGTCGCGCCGACACCGGGGACTGGGAGTTCCCGGGCGGAGGGGCCGAACCGGGCCAGGATTTCCGGGCGGTGGCGGTGGCCGAGCTGGCCGAGGAAACAGGACTGCGGGCCGATCCGGTGGAACTCATCGCATTCGCGTCCTTGTCGGATCCCAACGACCACGAATTGGAATACCCCAACGGTGACCGGGTGCACGCGTTCGCCCTGTGTTTCGTTTGGCCCCGTGCCACCGGGTCCCTGCGCGCCGAGGAATCCGAAGTCGCCGAGCTGGGCTTCCACCCGCTCGATGCCCCTCCCCAACCGATGAGCCGTGCGGCCGCACGGGTGCTGGACCTCTACCGCGAGTATGTGCTCACGGGCATCTTTCAGGCCTGCTGAGCCGTCGCCGGCCCGTCCTCGATCACCGCTGCCGTCCCGGCGAACGAGCGCACCCGGGCGTCATCCCAATGTTGGGCGGGCACCGCACCGCCGAGCAATTCACGCAGCATGCCCGGCCCCGCCGGGATGGGGGCGTTCGAGCCGGCGATGACCATGTTCCCGTAGCGCCTGCCCTTGAGCATCGCCGGGTCCGCGACGATGGCAGTGTGGGCGAAAACGGTGCCGATGGTGGCAGCCTCCCGGCGTGCCGTTTCCAGTTTCGGGGTGTCCCCGCAGTTCACGATGTACAACCCATCCCCGGCCAGCACGCGGGCCGCCTCCCGGGTGAACCCGACGGTGGTCAGGTCTACGGGGGTCTTGTCACCGGCGAACACGTCGCGGATGACCAGGTCCCGGGTGTCATCGGTCAGGGAGCGCAGGACGGCCCCGGCCTCCCCGGTCCGCAGGCGCAGCAGCGGTGCGCGCGGCAGGTCGAACCAGCCCCTGACCAGTTCGGCCAACCTGCCGTCGAGTTCGACGACGACCTGGCGCGCATCGGGGTAGGTGGCCGTGGCCCAGCGGGCCATGGAACAGGCTCCCCCGCCCAGGTGCAGGGCGCGCAGATGCCCGGCAGCGCCGTCGCGCCCGGGGGGAAAGCGCGCGGTGACCAGGGCGGCCATCCAGCGCATGTACTCGAAGTCCAGGCGGCGCGGGTCGGCGAGGTCCACATGCGATGAGGGGACGCCGTTGACCTTGAGGATCCAGCCGTCGTCGTCATAGGGGTCGCGTTCGAGCGTGGCGGTGCCGGTGTCGATCGGGTAGTCCCCGGCCACCGGTCCTGCCTCGGCGGCCGGGGCGGCCACCGGGGATTTGCGGGAGCGGGATTTAGCCACGGGGGCCCGGCCGGACCATGCGCAGCTCGTACAGGCCCTCCCACTCGTCGGCCAGCAGCTCGCGGGTGCCGTCGAAGTCGAAGCCGTGCTTGCGGTAGAACGCCTGGGCGCGGGGGTTGTGTTCGAGCACCCACAGGGCCGCCGGGAGGTTGCCAATGGCCGCGCGCATCAGCCGCTCCCCCAGGCCGGTGCCGTAGGCCTCCGCGAGGACGTAGAGCATCTGCAGCTCCACGGAGGCTCCGGTGGTGGCGTCCTCGTCCAGGACGGGCGCGCCGCCGGCACAGCCGACGATCCTCCCGTCAGGTGCGGTGGCGATCCAGAGTTCGGCGCCGGCGGCGAGGCCGCGGGTCCACCAGTCGACCTGGCGTTCGTGGCGTGATTCCTGCAGCGCGAAAAAGGACTCCGGGCGCTGGTCGCCGTAGGCTTCGCGCCAGGCGGCCAGTTTCATGGCCAGGGTGGCGTCGATGTCCTCGACGGTGGCCTGGCGGACGGTGTAGTCGGTGGTGCTCACCCCACCAGCGTACTGGGGTGTGGGGCCGGTTCGCTCAGCGCACGACGGCGAGCGCGAACCCGTCCCAGCCCTTGGAACCGGTGGTCTGCAGGGCGGTGGCCTCCAGGCGGGGGTCGGAACCGAGGATGTCCAGGACCTCGCGGGTCCCGTTGGTGGCCCGGCCCTCGTCGGTGGAGGCGTCCCCGGGGTGCAGCACGGACCCGGAACGCACGACGTTGTCCACGATGATGATCGACCCGGAGCGGGTCAGTTCCAGCGATTCGAGCACGTAGTGGGGATTGTTCTCCTTGTCGGCATCGATGAACACCAGGTCGAAGGGTTCTGCGTCCTCCCGGCGCAGGGCGGCCAGGGTGTCGCGGGCCGCGCCGAGCCGGATGTCCACCCGGTCCCCCAGGCCGGCGGCGTCGAGGTTGCTGCGGGCGACGTCGGCGTGGCGCTGCTCGAATTCGCAGGTGGTGACGTGCCCGTCGGGGCCAACGCCGTCGGCGAGCCAGCTGGTGCTGTAACCACCGAGCGTGCCGATTTCCAGCACCCGGCGGGCTCCCGAGAGGACCACCAGCAGCTTCAGCAGCTTCCCCTGTCCGGCGCTGACCTCGATCTGCGGCAGACCGGCTGCGTGCGCTGCGGCGCGGCCATCGGCGTAGGCCCGCGGTTCATCGACCACGTTCGCGCGCAGGTAGTCGTCGACCTGGCCCGGTTCGGCGCCCATGGCCTAGGTGCGTGGGTCAATAATGCTGAGCCCGAACTTTAAAACGCCGACGCAATAGCAAGGGTCCATAGGGTGCGGCT